>CAWEFC010000002.1:0-904897 GCA_963808085.1 uncultured Acidobacteriota bacterium | reverse complement strand
CTCTCGACGTGCCCAAGCCGCAAAAGAACGTTCTTTCGGAATCGCAGACTCCAAAAGGCGGGAGTCCGCGCCAGCCAACGGGTAGGCTTTCACTCGGGAAATTCGGGCCACTCCCACAGATAGTGCCGATCCGATTGTTAATACCATGTATTGGATACATTATGAATATAAAATTAATATTTCCTTGCGCGGTTATGCTCCTCTGATTTATCGTTCGTGGTGGGACCAAGCTCGAATCCAAAAAACCAGGAGTAAGAACTCTCGAGGGAGCGTTTCTGTGCGCCTGCCAACATGCGTTGGCTTCGCAAGGGTGAATCGTCACTTCTCGATGAGCCGAGGAAGGAGGCGTATCATGTCCGATTTTATCTTCCGCATTTCGTCCGTGAAACTGACAGCCGAGCAAGAACAGAAGATCGCCGGTGCAATTCAAGGAGCGGTCTTGGCAGAGCTCGCCCAACTCGACGTTGCCCCTCCGAGAACTCCCGACTGCCTGTTTCGCCCAAGAACCTGGTACGGCGGTGATATAGGTGGTGTTCTTGAGGCCCAGGGCCTTGCGAACACTGTGCTCGGCGTGACTGCCAAGACGGCGACATAACTTTCTGCCCTCGCGAATAAGGAATTAAGGTCTGGAAACCGGCCAGGCGAGGTGTGAAGTTTCCCCGCGAGCGTCGCGGCATTCACGCCCCGCCTCTGGTTCGGGCACGTCATCCCTATGCAGATTCAGGATATATAACATGTCAGAATCAATGATTCTTTGCCCGAGTTGGCGTTGCGAGGCGGGTGCGAGTCTGATCGGAATTGTGTTGCCGAATGGTACCGTCGCCTTCTCGAAAGACCGGATCGTGGTCGACGCTACCTTCGTCGAGGCAGCCCAGCAAGGCCGTCCGCCGGAAAAACGGTTTCGGTTCAGCAGCACGTGTAAGCGGGCGGCATGCATCCAGTGGACGGATGGCAAGTGCAGCATTCCCGAAGTCATCATCCGGGAGCACGAGGAACAGCACCCGGGCCAGCACCAACCCTTTGTGCTCCCCGAGTGCTCCATACGCCCGCAATGCCGCTGGCACCTGCAGTCCGGAGATGAGGCGTGTCGCGCGTGTCCGGAGGTCATCACCGACCGAGGCGCGGAACTCGCGGCGCCCGCTGTTCTTCCCGGCTAAACAGGCCTCGGACATAACCCCGCCGAGATACCGACGGAAGAAGTGTGCACTCCAGCGGGAAGCCGCTGTAGCAAGAAGCGGGGTTACCCGTAACGACTCCGACGCAAGGCGCATCGGTCCCTCCTGACAAGAGATTTCTGCACCGTTCCCCCGCCCATATCCAGCCAGTCCACGATATTCAGCACATTCATTTTGTGGAAGATCTCCCCTTCAGGGGCAAGAACGGCAGAAGCCCACATGTGTCTTCCAGAATCAGAAGCCGGAGACAGAAATTGGGTCTTGGTGTCATTTGGTGTGGCACGGCCATCTTGGCCGTGACCGTTCACGGGCGGGACGCCCGTGGCACATCCAAATGACACCACTACCAGAAATTGTCACAACTAGCGACGATTAGCAGTTTTTGTAGTGCAGGTTCGGAAGAAACGGGCTATCTTTCCCGCGCAGTTTGTTGTACTAGCGGGGTAGCGGGGTAGCGGGGTAGCGCAGACATACGCGTCTTTTGCGTTTGTCTGCGGCTCTTCGTCCCCCATGGCATTTTGACATTGGATGCTAATTTGATGGTTGATGTCTCCATGTGTAGGACCGCGGAGTAGCGTTGAAAGGCACGCAACTCCGCGCTACCCTGCTAAGGGCGATCTGAAGAGACGCAGGAGAAACTGGGGGTACACATGAAGGAATCTGTTCTCACGAGAGGGGGCCAAGCCCAATGGAGAATTGCCGGGATCGCCATCATCCTGAGCCTAGCCGCTCAGGTGGGTATGTCCCAGGACGCAAGGGAAGTTCCGCCCGTGGTGCCGGGCGCGAAGCCTGCCGCGGTTGAGCACATCAAGATTCACGGCACGGCGCTCGAAGGCAATCTGGAAGGGGACCCCGTCGATCGCGACTCGTTCGTGTTTTTGCCGCCCAGCTATAACCAGCAGAAGCACCGCCGCTACCCGGTCGTCTATGCTCTGCACGGTTTTACCGACAAGGCGGAGTGGTTCACCCACGACATTCGTGCGCCCCAAACGCTGGAGGGAGCCTGGGCCCAAGGCAGCCAGGAAATGATTGTCGTGCTGCCCGACGCGTACACCGTTTACGGCGGGTCGATGTATTCGAGCTCCGTCACGACGGGCGATTACGAGAGGTTTATCGCCCACGACGTGGTGGCGTATATCGACGCCCACTATCGCACGATTCCCGACCGCTTGAGCCGGGGCCTCGCCGGCCACTCCATGGGCGGCTACGGCACCGCGCGCATTGGCATGAAGCACCCTGACGTGTTCAGCAGCCTCTACATCATGAGTCCGTGCTGCCTCTCGCCCATGGGCTCCAAGTCGTCAAATCCCGAGAGGCAGAAGGCGATGGAATCGGCGGAGAAGGAAGTGGAGTCGGTCAAGACCCCTGCCGACGTGGCCGGCCTGTCGTTCTTCGCGAAGGCGCGGCTCGCCTCGGCGGCGGCGTGGTCGCCCGACCCGACTAATCCCCCGCTCTTTTTTCGCTTGCCCACAGAGGGCACGGCGGAGCAGCCGGATATCCTTGCCAAATGGGCGGCCAATGCGCCTTTGGCATTCGTGGATCAGTACATCGGGAATTTGCGCCAGTATCGCGCCATTGCCATGGATGTGGGGGACCAGGACGGGTTACGCGTCGATGCCGGCAAGCTGCACGACGTGCTCGACAAGTATGGTATCGCCAACAGCTTTGAGATTTATCACGGCACCCACACCAGCGCCCTCGCCGTGCGGTTTCAGAATTACGTCATGCCGTTCTTCAGCCGGAATCTGCGCGCGACGGCCAACGGCAAGTGACCGTTTCGTTCCTGGAGCGATGGCTCACGCCCGCACCGCGACGGGAAAAAGCGGGACCCCCAGGTTCCCCAGGTTCTGCGGGCGCCCAGGCGCGCGCAGAACTATGCCAGGAGGGCCATGGCACCGGGAATGTAGCGCAGGACCCGCTCTCCGGTCCTGCGGCACTTTCGGGCCTGCGGGAGTCTTGGCGCGACTCACATGGAAACCCCGGTGGGCGCAGGACGGAACGCCGCCTCGCGCGGGAAAAGCCGCAAGGTTGGAGTGCGAGCCTTGCGCTACCTTTTGCCCGCCGGCTGGCGCCGACGCCCGACTTTTGGCGCCTGCGATCACCCGCAGGGACTTCTCAGAAGTCGAACCCAGCCCATCCGATCCATGCCGGGGGGTGACACGGCCACTCCTGGCTGTGTCCGGAAAGCACAGGCAAGAGTGCCTGTGCCACCAACAGGAAATGGCGCGCAGGCTGGCGCAGACTCCTGCCGTTGGGAGTCTGCGATCTCCCGCAGGGACTTCTCAGAAGTTGAACTCAGCCCACACGGTCCGTGCGGAGAATTGACGCCTCCTCCAAATAATAGAATCTCCAACTTGACCACGGCCAGTCCTCGGGGAAAATCAACAGGCCCCGCGTTACAGGGGTGTTGTGCATGTAGTCCAGTTGCGGTGGTGGATGGGCATGGCGCAGGAGAGTATACTCGCGACGGAGCGCAGTCAGAAGAAAAGGTCCCTTCGGGAGATCGCAGACACCAAACATCGGGTGTCTGCGCCAGCCGGCGAGTGGACGGTCTGGGAAGGGACGCCCGCGCAGCGTTTGCAGTCGTCCTCCGCTGCAAGCTGAAACCAGGGGTGCTGCATCATTGTTATTGTGGGGAGAAAGGGGGTCAGGTACCCTTTCTGCGTGTTGGGGGAGAAGGGGAGTCTTTCCCCGGGCGCCACGGGTTTCGCATCGTGTTTTCCAGTCCGAATTTCCCAACGGCTTTTGCCACCCATTTCTCCGAACCATACGGCCGGCTTTTCTTTATCGCATAGCGGATATTCTCAATTTCTTCCTTGCCTTGCGATGCGTTGAGCCACTCCAGGTAATGCCCGCGGCTCGGCCATCGGCCACGGGCTTAGCAGCTTCTTTTGCTTTTCGTTTCCGCACCGGCGGGCGTAAACGCTCGACCACGGCCAGTCCTCCGCCTTTTTCACCAGGGCGGCTCGCTGGGCGTTTCTCTCCACATAGCGGACCAGCGTCAGGAAGTGACGGTCGGACTCTACCGGAAGCGACTTATATCGGCCCTGGTAGACATGGCCGTATCCGGCCGTCCGGGTTTTCGAGTGATAACGCTGCGTATGGGTCAGGGTGATTCGTTGCAGGAATTTCGAGAGGTCTCCGTCCCCCCGGGGATAGAGCACCAGGTGCCAATGATTCGGCATCAGGCAGTAAGCCAAAATGCGCATGGGCACGAAATGCAAGCTTTCTTCCAGGATGGCGAGAAAATCCTGGTAATGCGCTGCTTTCTTGAAAAGGCGGGAACGAAAGTTCGCCCGGTTCAGCGCGTGGTAGATCATGCCGCCAACATCCACTCGCCGGACTCTGCCCATGACGGCATTCTACCGCTTCGCCCCCGAAGAAAAAAGGGTACCTGACCCCTTTTCCCCTGAAGCTAGTATAACGTCCCGTCTGTTTGAATGTATAGGTGTGAAGAGGAGGGGTTCTCCCATGGTTAAAATAGCTGAGACCGGCGGCGGTAAGCGGTCGGCTCAGAAACGACAGAGAGGAGAACCCCGTGAACGACACCTACTATATCGGCTTCGATGTGCACAAGAAAAGTGTAAGTTATTGCGCGAAGACGGCCAGTGGCGAGATTATCAAGGAAGGAGAGCTGGCGGCGCGGCGCGAGGTGTTGCGGCAGTGGGCGGCAGCGCAACCGCAACCCTGGCGGGGAGCGATGGAGGCGACACTCTTCAGCGCCTGGATTTACGACACGTTGCGGCCCTATGCTCAGCAGCTCGACATGGGGCACCCGGCGCGCATGAAAGCCATCACCGCCGGGAAGAAGAAGAGCGATCGCCTGGATGCGCGCACCGTGGCCGATCTGTTGCGCTGCAACCTGTTGCCCACCTGCTACGTGCTGTCGCCGGAGATGCGCGATTTGCGCCGCCTGCTCCGCTACCGCCAGCTCGTGGTGGCCCAATCGGTGCGCATGCAGAACAAGATGGCGGGCCTACTGATGGAGACGGGAGCGCCCTTCGTCAAAGCCAAATTGCACGGCAAGAAATACTTTCACCAACTGTTAGCGACCTTGCAGGAAGTGCCGGAGTCGGTGAAGGATCTGCTGCGCCTGAGCCGAGGCGCCATGGAGTTGTTCGAGGCCAGCCAGAAACAACTGATCAAGCGCTTGCTCGCCGCACCGGCCTTGCAAGCGCGCGTCGAACGGCTGATGACGATTCCCGGCGTGGGCCCGATCACAGCGCTCACCTGGGCGCTGGAAATCGTCGACCCGAAGCGCTTTCCCTCCATCGGGGAGGCCGAGAGCTACTGTGGGCTGACCAGCGCATTCCGCTCTTCGGCGGACAAGGAACAACGGGGTCCGCTTTCCAAGCAGCGCAATGCCTGGCTGCAGACGACGCTGATCGAAGCCGCCAAGCTCGCTCCACGCTGGAATCCGCTGTTGGCGGCCGTGCACGAGCGCGAACTCAAGCGCGGACACCGCAACCGCGCCACGCTGCAAGTGGCGCGGAAACTGGTAGCCTATTTGATGGCAGTGGACAAGAGCGGCAAGCCGTTCCAACTGCACAACGCGCCAGCGCTGGCAACGGCCTTGCCCACAAGGGAGGAAGAGAAGGCCGCGCGTCCGCCGGAGGTATTGCAACCAGCTTAAGTTTGATCGGCCAGCGATCCGCCGGCCGGTCCTCGCGTACCAGGGACTGTGCAGAGGAGTTCATGCTCCCGATGCACCCTTCCGTCTGTTTCGAGGCCAGCCGGCTAACCCTAACTCAATCTTCGTGGACAACCCGCCGTCCGGGTTGTTCCCGCAAATGGATGTCTGGCTACGCTCGCTCTACCGTTGGCCGCGCCAAGCGATCAAAGGCCGCCGCAAAACTAGAACCTTGCCGCGCTTGGGGAACCCGCTCCCTCGAGTGAAGGGGAATCTCCGTTTCCCCTTGACTTGTACCTATCATGGATGTCCCCGGTTTCCTCGCGAAAGAAAAGGGTACCTGACCCCCTTTCCTCTCCTGACCCCCTTTCCTCTCCCCCTTTCCTCCCCTGTACCTATCATGGATGACCCCCTTTTCCCCCCTCCCCCTTTCCTCCCTTAAACTTATGGTTGCCAGACGGGAGAGAGGTTGTACTCGCTCAGCAGGTCCAATGAGGTTTTGGGCTTGCCATTTGTCGGTCTCCTGATGGTCATTCAGGCTGTGAGTTTTCAATGAAGAACGGCACACACGCTTGGCAATGGGTACAGACATCTGTTGGCTCCGACTTCGTATGCCCAGGCGTGCCCGTTACCTCGAATGATCGCAGGCACTCCGTGCAGGTCAGCGCGAAATAACCGTCACCGCCCGGTCCTGGCCGAACAGGGAAACTGATTGCCTGCGGGAGATCAACACGATTAGACTCTCTTCGAGCCAGATGGCTGACTGTCTGCGAGAGTTCGGGAAACCAAAGCATACTCTTTTCAAACCAGCAGTCAGGCTTAATATTCGTCGGAAACTTACCGGCGATGTAACCCGAGAGGGCGACTACTGGAATGTTAGGGAAGCGGCGACGCACTATCCCTACAAACTCGATTCCTGACATACGGGGCATCTCCAGGTCGGAGATGATGACCTTGGGCAGCGTGTCACGCAGTTTGACGATTGCGTCGATTCCGTCTTCAGCGTGAATTGCTTGAAGACCCCAGTCCTCCAAGTGGCTTGAAATAACCTCCCGCATGAAAAGATCATTGTCCACGAGCAAAACGCAGCTTGCGCAAACCTCGGGCATAAAATTCTCCTGATGCAACAATCCCGTCTTCCCTAAGGCGAGAAGGGGGGAGAAGGTCAGGTACCCTTTCTGCGTGTTGGGGGAGAAGGGGAGTTTTTCCCCGGGCGCCAGGGGTTCCTCACCGTGTTTTCCAACCCGAACTGCGCAACCGCCTTGCTACCCATCCCTCCGACCCATACGGCTTGCTTCTTTTTATCGCATGTCGGATCTTTTCAACCTCTTCCTTGGGCTGCGAGCGGTTAAGCCACTCCAGATATTCCTCCGGCTCTGGGACGGGCCACGGACTGAGCAGCCCCTTTTGCCGTCGTTTCCGTGCAGGCGGGCGTCAACGCTCGACCATCGCCACTCCTCCGCCCTTTTGACCAAGCCCGCTCGCTGGGCGTTTCTTTCCACGTAGCGAACCAAGGTCAGGAAATGGCCGTCCTCTTCAACGGGCAGCGACTTATACCGGCCTTGGTAAATGTGGCCGTATCCGACGGTCCGCGTTTTGGCGTGATAACGTTGCGTGTGAGTCAGGGTGATTCTTTGCAGGAATCTCGACAGGTCGCCGTCGGCGCGCGGATAAAGCACCATATGCCAATGGTTGGGCATCAGGCAGTAAGCCAGGATGCGCATGGGCACGAATTCTAAGCTCTCCTCCACCAGGATCAGAAAATCCCGATAATGCTCTTCCTTCTTGAAAAGACGAGAACGAAAATTCGCCCGGTTAAGAGCGTGGTAAACCATGCCGCCCACATCCACCCGCCTGACTCTTCCCATGAACGAATAATACACGAAAGCTTCTTCCCTGAAAAGGGTACCTGACACCCTTCCTCCCCCCCGCAATCGCGGGCCCAAAATGGGAGAATACTTCGCCATCTGTGATACGCCATATTCCGCGCACGCGATCCCGATTTTGTTGGAATCCCCGACCATGCTTTCAAGCACCTTGCTGAGGCACTTCGTTTGCGGCAACGCGTCATGGGCGCTCACAAAACAGTATTGGCCTTCCTTCGTCCTCAGCCACTTGGCGAGCAGCACATTGAACCCTCCGCCCCAACCTCGATTCTCCTTTAGACGGACCAGATCGACGTGAGGGGGGAGGCCATCGCTCAAGATTCTCACCAGTTCGGGCTTTGAGCCGTTGTCAATAACCGTAATTTGTGTCGGTAAATCTTGAGCGAGAAATGCCTCGACAGCTTGGAGACACTCCCACGGTCGGTTCCAATGTAAGATATAGGCAGTTACGGGCACAGCGGTGAAGCTCACAGCAGCCATCTCGCAACGAATATGTGGCCATTTCCCTAGAGGGTCGCACCTCCTGAAGGAATCTAGGCACCTACTTCGCTTGGGATTACAACGTCAGGAACGAACCCTCAGGCGTCCAGAAGAAAGTGCGATTTACTTTTTGTCAGCAGGCGTCTCAATCACAAATCCAGATCAAACTACAGACAACCGATCCGATTAAGTTGGGACCAGATAGAGCCATTGTTGACCTGGGGGCCTGAACTCTCGAGCAAACTTTCGCCATTTCTCGGGCACAACTGAACCAGTATTGAGCTGGTCGAAAGTAACGATATTAGCGATATGCGAACGCTTAAAACGCTCCAGCAAAATGCGCTTTACGTCCCTGCCGGGGGCGGTCTCGTGAAGCTCAATGACTAGATCGCAATTCTTTAGGGCCGATAACGCCCTCCCTTGGAATAGGTTTAATTCATAACCCTCACAATCGCTGATCACTAAGCAGCAGCGCCCGCGTGTTAGTCTTTCCAGAATTCGCGCATTGCACCATGATTTCGTATGAATACGATTGGCTACCTGATTCAGGCGTGCCATCTGGCGCAGGTAAGACCTCTCGCGTGGCTCGCAGTCAAATGCGTACACGGGAGTGTTAGTTCTGATGGCAAGTCCCACTGCATAGTAGCCTTCTGCGCAACCCACGTCGATGATTCTGTCGTACCGTTTTGATGCGACCTCCTCAATGACGGGGTGAAGCTCAAGTTCGTAGGTCGCGAACAGGATTGGGATCCCATCGCGACTGGCCAGAGAAGATTTGGGATAACGCATTCCTCGAAACGGGCCATGCAGTACGCGAAGGCCATACTCATTGATCATTTCATTTGTAGCTTGCTCAACTCCCCATTCTCTGTGCAGTTGCTTCTGATGATTCCGGGAACGGATGGACTGAATCGTTACAAACAGCCACGCTGGCAGCAAAGCTTCTGCGGCTCTCTTGATATGAGGGTTGATCGGGTTCATGAGTATGGGTCCGTAAGGACAATCACCTGTCGAAAGGCACCCGGTGGCATTACCTACCGGGCGGGTCAAAGGTGCAGGAGTCCAACTGGCCATTCGCCAAAATCTGGACAACTGCCGGCCCCCCCAAACGATCTGACATATTCCAAGTAGCCCCCAGATCCCGGTTGAGATGTTGTCGGCACCGAGCCCGTTATACCCGTGAGCCTTTAACGTCTCCTCGGCGACTATGTCATGAATGATGTTCCATACCCCGACGGTTATCATCGATAGCCCATCGAGGACGATGGTGGATGATGCGTGGGTGACGAAACCAACCGCACCAAACACAAACATTACCGCGCCCAAAACGAGGCTACCATAAAGCAACAGGTAAATGCCGACAGTTTGTTCACCGGAGTGTCCGTTGACGAACTCGGGGTACTGTGTTCCGAGAAAAACCACGCGCCAACATTGACGACACCCCAAACTGCAAGCCCCGTTGCTGCGTTCTGGACAACACTGCCTCGGGCCACTGCCTGTATGCGCGAGAGTCCTTCGTTCGTAATGACGGACTTCCAGTGGCCTTCCATTCGATCGTTCTCCGTTCAGCCGGAATTTCCATTTTGGACTCCGACCCGATCAAGAATATACACACGGCCGCCCCCCAATGCAATCGCAGGCTGGCGCAGACTCCTGCCGTTGGGAGTCTGCGATCTCCCGCAGGGATTGCTCAGAAGTTGAACTCAGCCCATACGGTCCATGTGGAGAATTGACGCATCCTCCAAATAATAGAACCTCCAACTTGACCACGGCCAGTCCTCGGGGGAATTCACCAGGCCCCGCGTTACAGGGTTGTTGTGCATGTAGTCCAGTTGCGGTGGTAGATGGGCATGGCGCACGGAGGTTAGAACGATGACCGAGCAATGGCAGCCTCAAGGTCTGAGCATCAAGGTCGTAGATCCGGACGATGACTGCCTTGGGATCGATATCCAAGCAGCGAACAAAAGGTTTGCAGGGACGGCTCGAATTTACGCGGGACGGGATGAATTGAGTGAGTTCGCAAATCAGATCAGCGGCTTTCCTGCGAACGTCCAAGATGAGAGGACCTACGAGTTCGGAAGTCCTGATCCCTCTATGGCCGGGGGATGTTGCAAGCTGCGTTTCCAATGTGTCGATCAAGCAGGCCACGTGCTCATTGTGATTGTCGTCGACGATGATGACGGCCGGTACCCGCCTGGAAAAGCAGAATTGAATTTCGGAGCTGAACCGGCGGGGATTGATCGCTTCGTCAAAAGGTTGCGCGAGATAGAACTGGAACGATCTGGTGAAGCCGTTCTAAAAGCGGTTGCCTGAACACCAAAAGGTAGGTAAAACAGTTTAGTCCCGGATGAGTTCTGTTGGCCGGTTTTGACCCGCCCACGTATGGCCGGTTTTGAAGTGACCACCGAGGCGCTCGTCAACGTGACCAGCCGATGCAACCGAAGAACCGAGGGAACGCGCAATCCTGTTGCCGCAAAATCCTTCTGGCGTGAATCGAGCACGATGTCCGTGGCAGAGACGGAGGTTGGCACCTGGCTGCTGATGAAGGCCACTATCAGATGGCGATGAGGTCCGAGGGGGTCGGTCAAACAAAGGGCGGGCCGGACTTTCTCGGCGGTCAGATCATCAAACGGGAACGGAACGAGAACGATTTTACCCTTGGTCATGGAAGGGCTTGCCATCGGCAGCGGTGTAAACGTCCTCAGCCGCGTCTTTAAGGAAATCGAACGCCGGGCTGGCCGCCGCGGCTTTTGACCAGGCCTCCTCCGAAATGTCCTCTGCCTCCGGCACCAACACGATCACGCGAACGCGACTTTGCCCCGGAATGGGCAGAGGTTCGTCCAGCCGCAACTGATGCTCAGCATCCACAATCCCGGTTCTTTCAATGGCGTTCATATCGCCTCTATGATGGCCCGTAAATCAGTTTAAATCAAGCACCGATGCGCCAATTGAATCTTCCGGTCGATCATCAAGGGTCGGCAGGGCATCAACCCGGCGCAGGATTTCTTCCAGCTTCTCTTTTACCAGGCCGGCACGGCGCCGCTGCGGAAGTTGGTCCAGCCGCCTTTGCAGCGAACGTTGAATCGCCAACTCCACCGGCTCACCGGTCTCCTGCGCCACCTGGAGAGCCAGCCGTTCCGTTTCCGGATTTTCGATGCTGATCACCATACCGTTTCCCTACACCGCGATTCTACAATGCCAGGCCCAACTATATATCGGATTCCCCTGGAGAAAACGGCAGTAAATTATCATCCAAGCCGGAAAGGAATTTGCATCCGTCATCCTTTACCCGAGCGCGCCGCCCAGGGGGCCGACGCGCGAGCGGCAAGGGTGGTTTTGCCGCAACCGCTGGCCCCCGCTCAGCTCCAGGCTCGAAAGCGGCTGCTCCGATTAAGCCGGGCTGGGACACGAAACCGGCTTCTGCGCCGGCCGGTTCGCGCAGCTTTAGAGTGCGGCAGCTTGCTGCCGCTTTCTATCGAGCCAGCTTGCTGGCGGCCGCTCGACTCAAATCCCGCCTTCCGGAGGGCAACGGGCAAAGTGTCGAAATCCCGCGAGCAAGCTCGCGGGGAGGAAAGCGGCAGCAAGCTGCCGCAGTCCAAAGCTCCGCGAGCGCGAATGGGCTCGAAAGCGGCTGCTCCGATTAAGCCGGGCTGGGACACGAAACCGGCTTCTGCGCCGGTCGGTTCGCGCAGCTTTAGAGTGCGGCAGCTTGCTGCCGCTTTCTATCAAGCCAGCTTGCTGGCGGCCAGTCGACTCAAATCCCGCCTTCCGGAGGGCAACGGGCAAAGTGTCGAAATCCCGCGAACAACGTCGCGGGGAGGAAAGCGGCAGCAAGCTGCCGCAGTCCAAAGCTCCGCGAACGCGAATGGGCTCGGCGGAGGGCCAGGGGTGGGAATCACCGCCGGAGGAATCAGGGTCAAAATGTCTGTAGCCTATGGCAATCAAATTGCTGGAGTAGGGGGCGGGAAGTTGTCTTTGGGCGAAATTGCTCAGTTCGACAACACAGTCTGCGGACGCAGAGCAGATCGCAGAGTGAACTTGGCTGGCATGGCGCCGGCTGTCCAGTACTGGCTTCTAGGCCGGAAATCGCTGGCTGACTCCTTGCCGCGCGCGACGTGCCGATTGTTCCTCTCCGGAAGCGACTATGCTCATGAAAAGACATACTGTTACGAGTAGAGCCGGGGGCAAAACCAGGGGGAACGCAAAACTCCAAGTTATTGAAAAAAAGTAAGTTACTCGTAGCGCAGTGGTTACGGATGCTTTTTTAGCGAAACCGCTCCCAAAGCGACTATGTTTATGAAAATACAAGCAGTTACGAGAAGTTTGTGAAAAAGCAGGGCAAAGCCAAGTCGCTGAAAATCAATGAGTTAAAGAGCCGCGGATCAGCGGTTCGCTGCGAAAAGATGTTAAAAATGCAGGATGATCCGACTATATCTATGAAAACACACGGTCGAGCGACAGAATGTCCGTCGAGAAATCACACTTTTTTGATCAAATTGGAGCGGTCTTGACGACATTATGGACGGTTTCCGAGCCTTGCGGGAGCAATCATTTGGGGGAAGAAGGCAAACACGGAACATTCGCTTCGCCACGGGCAGGAAAAACTCACGGCAGAAAAAGGCCGCAAACCTACAAAACGGGGTCCGTGCGACAGAACGGCAATGCGACGTTGGGTCTACCCGGTCGAAACAGTTCAGGGAAAACCGTTTGCGGCCCGGCGAGGGGTTCTGGTAGAATCCGCGCCGAGATGACGTTCCTGTTAAGCCAAGGTTAAGTCATGCGCACAAATGCCCTCGGGCGCCCTGCGGCGCGCCGCTCAGACTTTCGGGCAACAGACGCTTTGACCTTCAGGAGGCTGATCCATGGGGTACCTCGATAAACTCGATCTCGACCAGAAGTTGGAATCGAAGAAAGAATACGAAGAGCTGCTGGAGGAGTATCAGTTCCGGCTGCTGAAGTTGCAGCGCAAGATTATTGAGAAGGGAATTGGCGTCGCCATCGCTTTCGAAGGCTGCGACGCGGCGGGTAAGGGGGGGAACATCAAGCGCGTGACCGAATCGCTCGACCCCCGCGGCTACGAGGTGCACGCGATCGGCGCGCCGACCCCGGCGGAGAAATCCGCGCATTACTTGCGGCGATTCTGGCTGCGCCTGCCCGCCCGCGGCCGGATCAGCATCTTCGATCGCACCTGGTACGGGCGGGTGCTGGTGGAACGCGTGGAGAAATTCGCCAAGAAAGAAGAATGGCAGCGCGCTTATCACGAGATCAACGAATTTGAGAAAACTCTGACCGATGATGGCTTGGTGCTGGTCAAATTCTGGATTCACATTTCCAAGAAGGAACAGCTCGACCGCTTCAAGAAGCGCGAGAAGGATCCCTGGAAAAACTGGAAGCTCACCGACGAAGATTGGCGCAATCGCGAAAAGTGGGATGCTTACATCGAAGCCTTGGAAGAGATGTTCGAGAAGACCGACACGGATTACGCTCCCTGGACCATTGTCGAGGGAAACTGGAAATGGTTTGCGCGCATTAAAGCTTTGAAGACGGTGGTGAATCGCATTGAAGTGCAACTCTGCTAACCCCTCTCGCCGGGCGTTCTTGCGAACCGGGGTGGCTGCAGCGGCGGCGGCCGGCGCCACCCGAGGTCTCGCGGCCGACGCGAACGAGACCTTTGTCGACATCATCCGTCCGCCCGATTACGTCGCCTCTTATGTGGACGGCGCCGGACGCAAAACGCTGGCGAAATCGGGTACCCGCTGGCAGTCTGAGGACATCGAAGTCTCCGCCGAGGCCAAGGGGCAGGGCGAATCAAGGACGTTGGCCATTTCCATAGCCTCTCCCAGCAGCCCTTTGGAGCGCCTGGAACTGCGCTGGTGGGGCCGCCTGCCGGAGGGCTCGCGCTTCCTCGGCGATCAGTGGGAGCGTTCTTACGGTGATCTGGAATGGCGCGGGTTCGATGCCGACCGCGTGATGCCCTGGTACTTCCTGGCCGCCACGGGGCGGGGAACTCACGGCTACGGAGTGGTGACTGGCGCCGGCGCCTTTTGCTTCTGGCAAGCGGATGCCGAAGGAATTTCCCTCTGGCTCGACGTTCGCAACGGCGGCAGCGGTGTGCGGCTGGGCGACCGTAGCCTCGCGGCGGCCGAGGTGGCGGCGCTGCGGGGTAGCCCCGGCGAATCTCCCTATCACGCCGCCTGTAAACTTTGCCGAGCCCTCGCCGGGCCCGCGCGCTTGCCCGCCAAGCCCCTCTACGGCTCCAACAATTGGTATTACCTTTACGGCGAAAACATGACGGCGGAGATCGTTCTGGCCGACGTCGATCAATTGGCTGAGCTATCTCCGGTCCACGAGAACGCTCCTTACATGGTCATCGATATGGGATGGGCGAAGGGGCGGGAGGGGGAAGGCCCCTGGACCGAGGACCACCTGCGCATCGCAGAAACGCCCGGCCTGCCTGCCGAAATGAAGAAGCGCGGCGCGCGGCCGGGAATCTGGGTGCGTCCGCTGCTGACCGTCGACCCCGCGGCGAAGGGCTGGGCGCTTGCCGGGGCGGGGAAGCCGGCGCCCGCGGAATTCCCGTTTGTCATCGATCCCAGTATGCCTGAGGTGCTGGCCTACATTCAGGACGGATTGCGAAGGCTAACCGGGTGGGGCTACGAGCTGGTCAAGCACGACTATTCCACGTTTGACATCCTGGGCCGCTGGGGGCCGGAAATGGGAGCGGCGCTGACGTCCGGCGGCTGGCACTTTGCCGACCGCAGTAAGACCACGGCGGAAATTGTGCTGCATTTCTATCGCGCCCTCCGTGAGGCCGTGGGTGACAACATCCTGCTTGGCTGCAACACCGTGGGCCACCTCGGCGCGGGCATTTTTGAATCGCAGCGTACCGGCGACGACACCAGCGGCCGCGATTGGAACCGCACCCGCAAGATGGGGGTGAACACCATGGGGTTCCGAATGCCACAACACCGCGCATTCTTCCTGATGGACCCCGACTGCGCCCCGATGTCAAAGACCGTCCCGCTGGCTATGACGCGCCAGTGGCTCGATCTGGTGGCCCGAAGCGGCGCCGCGCTGTTCATTTCCGCCAATCCTCTTGAAACGAGCCCGGAAGAGAAGGTTTTGCTCAAGGAAGCCCTCCACACCGCCGCGCAAGTCCAGCCGGAAGCCGAACCGCTCGATTGGATGGAGACCACCTCGCCCCAGCATTGGAGGCTGGGAGGGAAAGCGACAAGTTTCACCTGGTTCGGGCAAAATGGCGTTGATTTCTTTAGCACTTAAGGCCCGTGGAATGACCACGCTGCCTTCCTTGCGGTTGTCCCACTTGACACGACTTCGCCCCTCCCGTAGCATTCTAAGTGGCCCCCATGCTGACCATTTGCGGAATGTGTCCACGATTTGCGGGATATCCACAATCAGGCAGAGAGAAAACGCGAGGTACGAGGTTGGATGGAAGCGGTGAGGTGAAATTGTGATCATTTCGATGCATTTCAAGGATGATGTCGCGATGTTGAGCTTGAGCGGGAAATTCCTGGCGGGCAGTGATGGCCCCTACCTGCGGCAGAAGGTCAAGGACTTGATGGACGCGGGAACCCGGAAGCTCATCATCGATTTCGTCGAGGTTCCCTATATCGACTCGACGGGCCTGGGGTTTCTTGCGGGCGCTCGGGTGACGGCGCAAAACGCCGGTGCGGGCATTGTCCTGTCCGGCATCAATCCCCATGTGCGCAAGATATTGGACGACGTCAACCTGACGCAATTCTTTGTGCTGGCCCCCAACGAGGCCGCAGCCCTGGCTTTACTGAACCAGCAAAAAATGGCGGACGGAGTTGCTCCCGGTCCCGCCAAGCGCGAAGCAAAGAGCAAGAAGCAGGCCGGCCCCACAGCCGCGGAAGTGTAACCCCAATCGACTAACGCCTGATGCCAGTAGTGAGTTCATGGAAATTCTAGGGCGACGCCGCACAGAGCGAATCCTGGCGCCGATTCGGATTCGCGCTATCGGGAATGACGCGCAGGGAGTCTCGTTTGCGGAAGAGACCGTCACCATCAGTTTCAACCAGCAAGGCGCGCGCATCAGCCTGGTCCACTCCTTGTTGCCCGATGATGTCATCCTGCTCCGTAACATCGAGAATGACATCGAGGACGAGTTCCGCGTCGTCGGCGCTTTCCAGCAGGTCTTCGGCAGCCGCCGCGAATGGGGCGTGGAAGCGCTGAATCCGAATAGCGGCATCTGGGGCATGGAGTTTACTCCGACCGCGGACAGTTCCCAGCCCAAGGTGCTGATTGAATGCGGCGCTTGCAAGACGGCCGCGCAAAGCGTCGTTTCCAGCATCGAATATGATGTCCTGCTGGCCACCGGAATGATCTCGCGCCACTGCGAGCGCTGCAACGAAACCACCCGCTGGAAGCCCAGTTCCCAGGTTGTAACTGCGGAAATGCTGGTCCGGTCGGCGACCGTAAACAGGGGAGCGCAAAAGGTTCGCCGTACGCGCCGCCTGAACCTTACCATGCACCTCCGTGTGCGCAACCCCTGGGGTGTCGTCGACATCGCCCAGACGCGCAACGTATCCAAGGCCGGCCTTTGCTTCGTCAGCAGCCAGCGCTTTTCTCCCGGAGATGACATCTACATTATTCTGCCGTACGCGAACAATCAGGCTCCCATGGAAACGCTGGGAAAAGTCATCTGGTCGGCGGAGGGCAAAGCCGGCCGATTCTACGGAGTCGAGTACGTCCGCTGAAGGCAACTCAGACGAGAAGTTCGTAGCGCGGACGTCCCGCCCGCAGGGGCGTCGCGCAATTCTGGCGGGCGCGAGACGCCCACGCGCCCGCGGGCGAGACCACGTTACGCCGTCTTTCACCGCGCCTTCTCTCCGTGACCTCAGTGGCGCTGCGCCGGCTTCCCCGTTGCCCTCAGCACGCTTACCGCCCCGGTCGGCAGCCGTACCGTGGCAAGAGTGGCGCCTTGCTCGTGCGCTACTTCTACTGGCGCATTGGTGAGGGCGTCAGTGACGGCGTAATTGCCGCGGAAACTCACGGTCACGCTCTCCGTTCCGCCCCAGTTGGTCAGGATCGCTACGGCCCCGGACCTGGATTCGAGCCCGCGAAAGCCGACCGTTGCGGAACCTTTCTTGACCTGGACTAAAGTATTGACCTGGACCTTCGCCGCGGGCTCGATGATCCATTGTTGCACCACCGGGTTGTTGCGCTGGAAATATCCAAGCGCGACCGCTGCCTCGAAGTAGAGGGCCTGGCCTTTGCCAAATTGATGTTTGGTGGCAAAAGGCTTGCCTTGGCGATCGCGCATCACCACTTCCGCGCCCTTTAATTCCAGGGGCAGTTTCCACAGTTCGCCGCCGCGCTCATTCTGGCTGGTGACGGAATAGGGCTCGTCAACCTTAACGGGATAGATGTCGGACGCTTGAATCCCGAAGACGTCGGTCAAGCCTCCCGGAATGGTGGGACGGATCTCTCCGGTTTCGTTCTTCCAGGTCGTCAGGCCATCCGCCCAGAGCGTGCCTCCGTTGCGCACGTATTCACGCAGGCCAGCTACGGCCTGGTCATCCATCGCGTACGAATAGGGAATGTACAAAACCGCGTAGTTGCCGAGCGCTCCCGCCCGGAGTTGGTCGATATCGACAAACCGGATGGGAATGTGCGCGCGGCGGAGCGCCATGTAGCAACCCATCAAGGATTCCTCCACCTCGTCGCCGCGCTTCTGCGTGCGGTCGTCGAGGCTGTGGACAATCGAGGCCTCGCGGTTATACAGGATCGCAACTTTCGGCGGTTGGGGTCGAGTCTCGGCCAGATAGGAGTTCCGTTTCAGAGCTTCCACTACGGCTTTGACTGCAGGCACGCGATTCGAGGGCGTTCCGTCGAGGCTGACCAACTCCCACTCGCCCGCTTCCGAGCCGCCCACCCGTGGATGCCACAGCCAAAAGATGACGCCCCGCGCTCCGGCGCCAAACGCGTCCCAAAGCCATCGACTCATATCGTCCGGCGTGGGGTTCAGCGGGAAGCCGCCGGTAAAAATCGTCGGACCGCTTTGCAGTTCCGTTACCCACCAGGGTTGATCACCCGCCGGCCCGCCGATCACATCCAGCCGGTAAGCGAACCGCTCGCCATATTCCGTGGTGGGCGAGGTTTTAGGAAAGATCCAGGCGGGATGGATCGAGGCGCCGAGGATGTCCACGATGCGTTTTTCCTCGAATACGTCCTGGCCGTACGGGCCGCCGGTAGGTTCGGTCACATTGATGTGCGTTGGGTGCTTAGTATCGAGCGCCTCGATCTGGGCCTTGATCCAGAGAAGCACATTGATGAGGTTATCGGTGTTGAACTCGCGCCAATCGACCACGCGGTGATAATCAGTCCAGTACTCGTTGAGCTGGTCCGGGCGGATTTGGACATCGGCGAAGTTATCGAGCGGCTCGAACCAATGCTTGTTTAACTCCTCCACCGTTCCGTACTTCGCCTTGAGCCACTCGCCAAAGGCCGCGAAGGTGGCGGGCTCAACGTCGTACTTGGTGGGTTCGTTGGCCAGCAGCCACACCCCTTGCGCGGGGTGATTCCTGTACCGCTCGACAACCTTCTGAATGTACACTGCGGCGTGGGCCTTGATTTCTGGATTATTGAGGTTCGTCCGATTGTGGTAAAAGGGCGTCTTCCTTACCCATCCTGGTGGATCCTCGGCACACAGCGTGGCGACAATCTTGATGCCGTTTTCCGCCGCGGCATCGTAAATCCAGTCATAGCCCTCGAAGTTCCAGTTGTTGGGAGTGCGCTCGATGTCGTCCCAGATAATGAAAATGCGGACCAGCGTGAGGCCCGTTTCATGCATCAGGCGGAAGTGGCGCTCGACGGTCTCCTTGGTTTCGATCCGGTTCAGGAAGAATTCCGTCCCGATGCGAAGCTGCCCGGTAAGCGCGGCCAGCTCCGCAGCCTGATCCGTATTGGCGCCCTGATCGGCATAGGCCGCCGAAGAAAACACTGCGGCAGCAATTATGAAAGTGATGATGATAGTCGTGAGTATGGCGCGCATGACGATTCCTCTCTGATGAATGGGCCTTTTGGCCCGGCATGTCTCCCCTTCCCTATTGCTTGCTCCAAGGTTTGCCGGCAGGAGCGTGCTTCTCCAATTGCGGCGCAAGTGGAAGGATGCGAGATATGAGGCAAGCGCAACTCCAGAGCCTGCCGCTTCGGGCAGCCATCATACTCCAAGAAGGGTTGCTGTCTTTTTAATTTTGGGTCGGATTCGAGCGCTGGGGCTAAGTGCCGCTGTTGTGAGGAGGGTGCGCAGCTTTAGAGTGCGGCAGCTTGCTGTCGCTTTTCCGCAGCCCCTCGCTGCCAACGAGTTGTAGGCCGATTTGGAATTCGCAGCACCGAGCGAAAGCGGCAGCAAGCTGCCGCACTCTAAAGCTGCGCACCGGGCATCGGCGGCACGATGTACTCAGGTTTCCTTGACTGGACACGCAGGCGGAGTTAGTCTCGGAGCACTCTAGAGAGGGGTAAGCGTCGTCAGGAGGAAAATATGGTTCGTCGCGTGTGGATTGCAGCGATCCTGAGTGCACTGTTCGCGACCGTCAGTTACGCCGCGGACATCAACGGTCGCTGGGAAGGCAGCATTAACGGCCCGAACGGAGACATGCAAATTCAATTCAACTTCAAAGTCGACGGCGCCAAGCTGACCGGCACGGTGGAGTCGCCCAACGGGGAGATCCCTATCGAGGAAGGAAAGGTGTATGGCGACCACATCTCGTTCACAACCCACATTGGCAACAACGAAGTGAAGCACAATGGAACCGCCTCCGGCGACACGATCCAGTTGAAGGTCGAAGGTCCCTGGGGCCAGTCGGAGATGACGTTGAATCGCGCCAAGGAGAAGAAGAGTTCCGTCACGGGGATGCCTTAACCGCGCCGAGCTGGTGATTGCCGCGGCCGCAGGCCGCTCGGTGTGTGACGTAGCGCAAGGCCCGCTCTCCGGCCTTGCGGCTCTTCCCTCCAAGTTCCGCCGCGCTGTGCGGCACCTCCCGATCTGTTCGTGAGCGCTTTTTCACCGCTTGCGGATTTCTATTAATCACCGTTCTCTATTACCGCCCACCCATCCTCTGCTTGCTCTGGCTTCTTGAGGGTCGCCGGCGTAAAATGCCCGCCGCGGCAGACTGGCGCCACCCGCAGAACCCCGTGGCAGGGCGGGTGCTTCAGCCTGCCTCGGGCTTTTCCGAGGGAACTCAAACTTGGAGTGAAATCAAGTGATGAAGAGAATAATCAAGGTCATGCTGCTTCTGACAACGATCACCTTTGCTGTCCGCCTGGTTGCTGCCCCCCAAGGTGGGAAGGTGGTCGGGCAATGGGAGCCGTTCGAAGTGGCCATGACCGCCAACGCGACATTTGCCAATGCCTATATGGAGGCCATGCCGGACGACGGCAAGCCCTATGTGCAGGTCACCTTCAGGGGCACCGGCGGAGAGGCTCAGGGTCTGAGCTATACCGTCGCCGGCTTTTGGGATGGAGGCAAGATTTGGAAAGCCCGGTTTGCACCGCCTGCGCCGGGCACATGGTCTTACTCGAGTTCCTCGGCCGATGTGGGCTTGCAGGGTATCAAGGGAACATTTCGGTGCGCGGCCTGGAGCGATGCCGAAAAAGCTGCCAATCCCGCTCGCCGCGGGTTCGTGCGCGTAGCGATGAGCGGCCCCCGCGCCGGGAGATACTTTCAGTATGCGGACGGAACGCCGTTCCTGTGGATTGGCGACACCTGGTGGCCCTGGGCGAGGAAGGGTATTCCCTTCGAACGTGCCCAGCAGGTTATCGACGACCGCTCCTCGAAGGGCTTCACCCTCGGCCAACTGATGTTCAGTGCCAATAGCGCCACGCACCTGGCAGGAAGGGATTATCAGACCCCCGATCTGGATGCGATTCACGATGCCGAGCGGTTCATCGCCTATGCCAACAGCCGGGGAATCACCCTCTGGATCCAGGCGTGGTGGGAGCAGGAGGATTTCGATAAGCAAGTCGGGCCCGAGAAGATTCGCCGCTGGTGGCGCTACACGGTCCAGCGCCTGGCCGCCTACAACGTGATATGGAACCTCGCCGGTGAATACAACATGTACGATTACGGCGGCCTGGGCCTGCCGTTCTGGAAGGACATGGGAGCCATGATCCGCCGGGAAGACCCGTACGGACACGCGATTGGCGCCCACAATACCCCTCCGGGGTGGGCGGCAGGCGAAATGGGCGACTCCGCGCAGTGGTCCACCGGGCCGGTTCTGCACCACGAGCCCTGGCTGGACTTCAACGACAGCCAAGTAGGCCATGGCAAGTGGAGGAACGAGCTCATTCCCCAGGTCATTTCCGCCGACTACGCGCGTGTTCCCGCCAAGCCCACGCTGATTACCGAGACGTGGTACGAATTCGCGGAAGGCAGCGCACCCGCGATGGATGTGCGCTTTGCCGCGTGGTCTGCCATGCTCTCCGGCGCGGCCGGCCACACCTATGGAGGAGGGCACCAGTGGTGGGCCGATATTCCCGATCCTGGCTTGAACGGCGACATCTGGCCGAGGGCGCCGCAAACCGTGACCACGCTGGATTTTCCGGGCGCGGTATCGATGGGCTACCTGGCGAAGTTTCTGAAGGGCATCGACTGGTGGAAGTTTGAGCCGCATCCGGAGTTGGTCTCAGAGTACCCGCAGCCGCTCGCTTCGGCAATTCCCGGGCAGGAATACTTGGTCTACGCGCGGTACGGAGGCCGGTTGAAGCTCGACTTGCGCTCCTCTTCCGCCTCTGACCCGTTCCAATACCAATGGATCGACCTCGTCAACTCAAAAGAAGCAGCAAGAGGCACGGTGAATGGCGGCGACATCCGCGCGTTCCACGCCCCTGAGGATTATCCCGAGAATCGGGACTACAAGGATTGGCTGTTGCACGTAACCAGGGTCAATTGAAAGGGGCGCCCGCTTCGTTTGGCCCTTGGCCCATCCTCGCGGGTCCCTCCGCGATGCAGCGAGAAGCCGGACGAGGGTCCTAATTTGGGGAATGACTTACTTGGCTCACCCACCACTGCTGCCGAGAACATCTTGGAGTGCGCTAGCAGCAGCTACCGCTTTTCTGACTTCGGCCTTGCCCACTTGCCGTATGAACCGAGATCGGAAGGCGGTAGCTGCTGCTAGCGCACTCCAAACTACTATTCCCGAGCTTCTGCGCAACGGGCAGATATTTTGTGCCACGGGCATCCTGCCCGTGCTCGGGCATGGCCAGGATGGCCATGGCACTGCTTTGCTCGCGGCTCTGCCGCGCTCTGTCCGGGTCGTGAAGTCGTTCTAGAATTGCCGCGAATATGCGCGGCGCTGCCGGTTTTACCTCTTATCCTTTACCCTTTAAGCTTTGCATTTTGCTCGTGCCTCTCGCTGCGGCTGTGCTCGCGATCGATGGCACCAGGGTTGCTTCTTTCTTGCTCTTCTCGCCGCTCGGTGAGAATATCTCCGCCTGGTAAATTCGGATTTAAACTCGCGAGGACCTTCATCATGACACGCTCCACTTTATTGTTTCTAACGGCCGTTTTTGTTTTTGCTTTGACACCTCTGCGAGCGGTGGACGCGGCCGGCCCGCATGTTTGGTTTGTGGATTCGCTCATCAAGATTTTTCCCGGTGACGCTGTGGGAACCCATCGTCTCGTCGCAACAAAGACGTTGACCGGGCACGTTCAGCATGTGGATGTGCAGCTCGGCGTGCGCTCGTCGCTGTCCCTCCCAGAACTCTTGGCGGCTCGCGGCCAGCATGTAAGCTTGCAACTCGCCGTACGCTCGCCGCGGGCTATCGAGGGCGTGACGGCGGAGGTGGGTCCCTTCAAAGACTCCGCCGGAGCGACGCTGGACGGGGTCACCGTGCGCCCCGAGGGTTACGTCGTTGTGGGCTCGCACAGCCGCAATACGCCAGAGGACGAACGGGTGGGTGAAACTCCCGGGTGGTTTCCTGACCCCCTGTGGGATTTTCCCGTCAAGCTTGAAGCGAACCGCACCGAACCCTTGTGGATTAATGTAGCCGTCCCCGCCGACGCCCGGCCGGGGAGCTATCGGGGCGCGGTAGTCGTGCGCGCCGGCGACCGGCTACTCGCGAAGCGGGAATTCCGCGTCATGATACTCCCGGCGACGGTGCCCAGGGCGCGCACGCTCAAAGTCACCAACTGGTTCGGATTCGACGAAGCGGCCTCGCAGCAGTTCTATAAGGTCGGGCAATTCTCTCCCGGCTGGTGGACGCTCATGGCGAATCTCGGCGCCGTCATGGCTGAGCATCGGCAGAATGTCGTCATCACGCCGCTGATGGAACTCATCGCGCCGAGCGTCGAGGGCGACCACCTGGCCTACGACTTCGGAAATTTCGACCGTTGGGTGGAAACCTTTAAGAGCGCCGGAGCTATCGGCTACATCGAAGGCTCCCACTTGCTCGATCGCGCCGGGAGCTACGATGCCGGCCTCGTTGTGCACACGTTTCAAATCGAAAACGGCAAGGTGGCGAAGGAAACCCTGCCCCCGGACGACCCTCGAGTGGAGCCATTTATCGCCGGATTCCTTGCCGCGCTCAATTCCCACCTGGAAGAGAAGGGCTGGAAGTCCATTTATTATCAACACATTCTGGACGAGGCCCACGGCGCTGAGCCACCTTACTACGCGCGCTTTGCGGCATTGGTGCACCGCTACTTGCCCGGGGTTCCCACCATGGACGCCGTCGATGCGGCGCAAATGCCCGACGAGCTGCAGAAGAATTGCGATATCTGGGTGCCCCAGCTCGGCCGCTTCGACGCGCAGATGGATTTGCTTCAGCAACGCATCGCGGGGGGACACGAAGTCTGGTTCTATGTGTGCCTGTTTCCCAATGGACGCTACATGAATCGGCTCATGGATTACCCCCTGATCAAGGCGCGCCTGCTGGAATGGCTCGATTTCCGCTACGGGTTTACCGGCTTCCTGCACTGGGGCTGGAGCTACTGGACGCCCGACCCCGTGCTCGACACCCAGCCGGTGATCGACGCCAATACCGAACTACTGCCGTCCGGGGATGCGTATATCGTCTATCCCGACCGCGAGCGGAAGTCGGTGTATTCCTCCATTCGCCTCGAAACTATGCTGCAAGGCACCGAGGATTACGAAATGCTGATGGCGCTGAAAGCGAAGAACCCCGCCGCGTCAAACCGGCTTGCCAAGGAAGCCGTCGCCGGGCTGACCGACTACGTCCGCGACCCGGAGAAGTTTCGCGCCATCGAAAGGGAATTGCTCGAAGCGCTGGGGAAGTAAGCGGCCCGTCTAACCGGCCAAGCCGCAGGTTTGGCCGACCCGGTAGCGTCGGTACATTACCCCAGGCGCAAATGAAGAGTGCAAGTGGTCCCTCAAGCATCGCCGTCCAAACACAAGGTATAAATTGACTTTTGGTCATAGACAAGGACAGCTACGATCAGTTGAGAGATAGTTAAAACAGACGTGTCCCAGCCGCTATTGAGGGGCGGCGATTTCAGGGCTGAGAGAATTTTCCGGTGAAGAAACGGCCACGGGCGCCCAAGTCGTGGGGGTCCCCGCCGTGCCGCTGTGCCACCTTTGCGCCCGTGACTTCAGACGATCAGCCACCAGCCAGCAAACTCCCAAAATTGCGGGCAACAGTACGCCGAAGACAAACCACATCAGGGAAGCGTCGACGGCGGCAGTTGTGGGCACCGCGTAAGGGGCCAAGAGCAGAGCAGCGGCGCCTTCGCGCACGCCAACGCCACTGAACGACAAGGGTAAATCTCCGGCCAAGACAATGTACGGGTACGTTGCGAGGGTCGTGCTGAATTCGGTTGGGAAGAACGCGCGGAGGAGGAAATAGAACGAAGCCATTTCCGCCCACATCGCGCCGGCTGCGAAGAGGGCAAAACGCGGCATCTCGACCAGTGGCATTCCCACCGCTTCCCCAAAGTGTCCACGGAAACGGCGCGATTTTTTCGCGAGCGTCGAAAGGTGCGAAATCAAGGCGGAGAAACCCATCACCACCGGAAGCGAGGCCAGCCACACCGCGACTCCAAAGATTGCGGCAGGTCGGGGTGCGAGGAAGAACAGACTGCCGCTCGTCGCTGTCAGCAACGCCCAGAAATCCAACAACCGGTCGAACACCGTCAGGACCGCAACTTGAGCGCGTTCCTCGGTGCGAACAAATGCACAGCGCCCAAGTTCACCAAGACGCCCAGGCGTCATCAATCCCAGGGCAAAGCCTCCAAAGAGGGAGCGCAATGACTGGCGTAGATGGGTTTTGCCGGTGGCGGCCATCAAACAGTGCCACTTGTTGGCACGCAGGAAATGCAGAACAAGTAAACAGAAGAACGCCAAGAACAGACTTCCCATTTCCAGGTTGCGATACGCCTCTCGCAATCCCGCGAACGGAACGCGCCTGACGGTGACCCCGGCGACCCCAAGCGAGATCAACAACTGCTTCCAAGGCATTGACCGCACTACTGCTCGCCTCCTGCCCAAGAGGGGGCATGACCGTTCCCAAGCCTTTGATATCGGCCAAATGAAGCCGATACTTAAGTTAGATTTTTCGCGCTGTTCCCAATTCCTAGGGCACTGCCGAAAGCGCCGCGTAAGCGCTAACTCTTATGGGGCGTCTTCCATGTGCCCCGGCGCGAATGCAGGTTTCATGCGGGACAATCGAGCATTTCTGCGCGCAGGTGGGCATCAGGGCTCACGCCCAGGGCTCACTTGCCACTTCCCTTGCTGGGGTTTTTATGGGACTATCATAAGTTGTGGGATCGCCCTCCGGTCTGTCCTCCAGAACTGATTTGGCAAGGCTTACAGACGGGGCGAGGGAGAAGCGGAGCTTGGCGCCCGTCAAGAATTTGACATTCAAAGAAGTCCTCGAACTGGTCCGCCCCGACCTCGTCCGCGTGGAGGAGGAGTTCGGCGTCCAGACCACCACGGACGTCCGTCCGATTACTGAAATCGGCCAGTACTTGCAGGAGGGTGGGGGAAAAAGGCTCCGTCCGGCGCTGGTGTTGCTGGCTGCGAAGATGTGTGGTTACGAAGGGGCGGCTGGCATCCGCATGGGCGCTGTGGTGGAGATGATCCATACCGCAACCCTCGTTCATGACGACGTGATCGATCAGGCTGATACGCGCCGGGGAAGGCCCTCCACGAATTCGCGCTGGGGAAATCCCATGAGCGTGTTAGCGGGTGACTGGCTTTACATGCAGGCCTTCAACATCGCGCTGAACGAGAGGAATTTCCGCATTTTGGACGTTCTGATCCGGCTCACGCAGGTCATGGTAGAGGGCGAGTTGCTCCAACTAACTTGCCTGCGCAGGCCCACAGTCTCCGAGGAAGAGTATTTGGAACTGGCCTATCGCAAGACCGCCTGCTTGTTTTCCGCTTGCCTTCGGTTGGGCGCCCTGCTGGGGGGTAAGAACGAAGAAGAGGAAACGCGACTAGGCCTCTACGGGATTAACCTGGGCCTCGCTTTTCAACTGATTGATGACGTGCTGGACTTCACCTCTTCCGAGGAAGTTCTGGGCAAGCCCATCGGCAACGACGTTCGCGAAGGCAAGATGACTCTACCCTTGATCTACCTCCTGCAACGGTGCACTCCGGAGGAAGCTCGCAAGGTCTCCCAGGTTCTGGAAGACGGGGGATTTCAATCGGCGCAGTTCGTGGAGATTCTCGACCTCATCGACCATTACGGGACACTGCAAGCGGCGCGGGAAAAAGCCCAGGATTTTTCCGACAAGGCGCGAGGTTTCCTCGAGGGCTTTCCTAATTCGACCTACAAGGATGCATTGCACTCTCTGCCGGATTTTATTCTCGAACGTGAATCCTAAGATCGCGCGCACCTTCCGGCATGAAACATCGCCCCGAAACCGAGATCAAACTGGAAGTCAAGGACGCCAGGGAAATCCGCCGGCGCTTCGCGGAGCTGGGCTTTCGGCTGGTTCGCGCACGCCACTTCGAGAGCAATTATCTCTTTGATTTTCCCGACCAGCGGTTACGCAAATCACGCCGTCTTGTTCGCCTGCGATTTACCCGGGACCAATGGTTGCTGACCTATAAGGGCACGCCTAAGCGATCCCGTGATTACAAGATTCGGCCGGAGATCGAAACGCATGTGGAAGACGGAGACCGCCTGCGCGAATTCTTGCTCCAGTTGGGCTTGGGCGAGGTTTTCCGCTACGACAAGTTTCGGACCGTTTACGCCCCGCCGGGCAAGAGTGCTGGAGCCGGGGCGCCCAACGTGGTTCTGGACGAGACGCCCATCGGCGATTACCTGGAACTCGAAGGCCCGCAGCGCTGGATCGACGTTGTGGCCCGCCAACTTGAGTACTCGCGACGGCAGTACATCACGGACAGCTACGCAGCGCTTTACCGGAAACACTGCCAAACTGAGCACCAACCAGTCGGGAACATGATTTTCCCTTCGCGCGAATCGTGATTGGGTTCTGCCCCAGCATGGGCTATAATGCGCTTGACAGATATGCCCGTCAGCCGACGGACCTTGGAGGAACATAATTATGGAAGGTTTGTTATCACCCACTCATCTGATTATCATTCTGGTGATCGTCTTGATCCTGTTCGGACCCGGCAAATTGCCAGACTTGGGCAAAGGTTTAGGAAAAGGCATAAAAGAGTTCAAGGACGCCATGCGCGGCGGAATGGATGGATCTTCCGATAAGAAATAAGTATTCCGAGTGTTGCGCCAAGCCTGGAGGAGAGTAACGAATGGAAGGTTTGCTATCACCGACTCATCTGATCATCATTTTGGTGATTGTCTTGATTCTTTTCGGGCCCGGTAAATTGCCCGAGCTCGGCAAGGGTTTAGGAAAAGGTATTCGCGAGTTCAAGGACGCCATGCGGGGTGGGATGGAAGGGTCTTCCGACAAGAAAGATGAGAAGAAGCCTGACGAAGAGAAGAAGCCCTAATCCTGCTCCCATCACTGCTACGGATGGTTAGTCCCCTACTTCATCGTATATCTTCCCCGACGAAATCATGGTGGACGCGGCTCCGGTGGCCAAACTGCGCGGGGAGGGGGACGGGCTTGTGCGGTTCATGCTCAAGGAGATTTCATATGTCACCCGATAAGCTGGAATCCTCGAGTCAGCCTTGGGGCCAAACCACGCGTAGAGTCTTTTTGCAGGCGGCTGCCGGTGCCGCGGCCGTTCCCGCGGGCCTTGCCCAGGCGGAACAGCGATCGCCTGAGTCAAACTCAAGGCGCATTCTCGCCTGCGTTGGCTCCTACAGCTCGCCGCAAGGACCGGAAGGAGCGAAGGGGCGGGGGCAGGGCATTTACGTGATGGAGATAAATCCGGCCAGTGGCGCGCTGACCCAACGCGAACTTATTTCCAATGACTCGAACCCTGCATGTTTGGCGCTGGCTCCGTCGGGCGCCCATTTGTATTCGGCGAATGAGATTTCGAACTATTCGGGCGGCGGTACCGGCTCAGTTAGCGCGTATGCCATTGACCACACCACCGGGCACTTGACCTTACTCAACACTGTTAGCTCCGAAGGGGCCGGACCGGCGCATTTGAGCGTGCACCCGTCTGGCAAATTCGTTCTGGTGGCCAATTATGCGGGAGGAACCGTGGCGGTGCTGCCGATCGGCGCCGCTGGAGAACTCGGCGCCGCATCGGACGTGGTTCACGATCACGGCACCTTGGGTCCCGAGCACGCGCAGAGTGCGCCGGTGGGCAGCTTTGCCATCAGTGGTCACGACAAGCCGCACGCGCACATGATTCAGGCCGATCCCTCGGGGCGCTTTGTGTTTGCCAGCGATCTCGCGCTGGATCGGATTTTTATTTACAGGTTCGATGCCGAGAATGGCAAGCTGACGCCCAACGATCCCGACTCTGTCTCGTTGCCGCCGGGAGACGGCCCGCGTCACTTTGTGTTTCATCCACGCGGCCATTGGTTTTATTCGTTGCAGGAAGAGGGCTCGACGCTTGTGGCTTATGACTACGATTCGGACCATGGCAGGCTCACGGAGAAGCAGACGCTCTCCAGTTTGCCCAAGGGGTTTGTCGGAACGAACTTCACTTCCGAAGTCATGATCTCCGCCGATGGCAAGTTCCTCTACGCCGCGAATCGGTTGCACGACAGCATTGCGTGGTTCCCCATCAGCGCTACGGGCACGCTCTCTTTCGGCGGAGAAGAATGGACCCGCGGTGATTATCCGCGTAGCTTCAACATTGATCCCACGGGAAGTTTCCTCTACTCGTGCAATCAGCGCGCCGACGCCATCACCACTTTCCGAGTCAATCGCAAAACCGGAGTGCTGACTTTCACCGGACAGTACACACCGATCGGCACACCTGCAAATATTGTCTTCCTGAAGTAGCCAGAATTTCATTATGGATAAATCGCAAACCCCCAGCACTGGGTGGAACTCCCGTCGACCCCGGAAGCGACATTTGTACCGAGATTTCTACCAAAAATCATATTGCGATCCCAAGGTTTCGGGCTTAAGATGGCCCTAGACTCGGATATTGGCATGTGGGGGGGCTCACATGAAGGTTGAAGATCTCATCCACTCTCGAAGCGAAGTTTATTCCGTAACTGAAGACGTTTCGGTTCACGACGTGGCCCGGTACCTGCGCGAGCGTCAGGTGCGTGCGGTGGGTGTACTCAGGTCTGGTGGGACGCTCGTTGGGGTTGTTTCGCAAAGCGACATCTCGGACAAAGTGGCCGCTGAGAACAAGTGCCCGTCCTGGATGCGGGTTTCCGAGATCATGACCCCTCATCCCGTCACCGTGCCGCCGGCGACGCATCTGGACGAATGTGTGCGGCTAATGGAGAAGCACGGCATTTACCACCTGCCGGTCGTGGACGAAAGCGAAACCTACCACGGCATGATTTCCGTTCAGGACCTGCTGCGGGTGATCGCTTCCGATGAAAAGGCGCGGGCCGACATGCTGGAGTCCTTTCTCTTCTCCGCACGCTAGCCCCGATGCCTGTCGCACATCTCCCAAGGACGGGGAGCGCCCCATGGCTGAATGCACGACTCCACCTTCGTGCCGCACTCTGCTCCCGGGACGCCGCATCGCCGCGGGGAGCAGACAGGCTTTTTTCGGGAAGCAAGCCCGGCGCATCGGGGCGGCAATCTCCGCATTCGTTTTTCTCGCAGCAGCCACGTGCCTAGCCAAGGATTCCCCCGGCAAGCTGGAGTTGATGACCACGGCGTTCCACGTGGGCGGTACGATTCCCGCGCAGTTCACCTGTAGCGGCGAAAACGAATCGCCGTTTCTCTCCTGGACTCAACCCCCGTCCGGCACCAAGAGTTTTGTTTTGATTGTGGATGACCCCGACGCCCCGGGCGGAACTTGGGTTCACTGGGTGGTTTACAACTTGCCGGGGGCGGCGCGGCAATTGCCCGAGCACGTGCCCGCGGGCCAGATGGTTGCGGGCGGCGGCGAGCAGGGCAGCAATGATTTCCCCAAGAATGGCTATGGCGGCCCGTGTCCCCCGCCCGGAAAGCGCCACCACTATTATTTCCGCTTGTACGCCCTGGACACAACCCTCCCACTGCCCGCCGCCGTTCACCGGCAGGAAGTGGATTTGGCCATGAAAGGCCACATCCTTGCGCAGGCGGAATTGATGGGGACGTTTGGGCGTTAAGACAAATGTAGTGCGGGCATCTTGCCCGCTGGCCCGGGAGCGTCCCGCTCCCGCCAAGAACGCGCGAGCAGGATGCCGGCACTAAGGCTTGATCGCCCACGTGTAGGGAAACGTTTTCCCTGCGTCCTCCGCGGTGAGCGTGGCACCCAGCAGGGCTGCGGCGCGGGCGAGGGCGGGGTCGCGGCCAGCGGCCAGGTCCGCAGGCGTTGGCAGCACCAACTCATCGGGTGTGACTCCGGAGTGCTCCAAGCTCTTGCCGTCGCTCATGATCAGGTCAGCTTCTGTGACTTCTACGCCGTAGGTAACGATGCTGAATCTGAGGCTCTTCAGCCCGAAGGGATAACGCACTGCCTCCATCACCGCCCCAGCGGAGCGATCACCCACCACTTGTCCGCGCTTCTCGATCTGCACCACTCGTGCAAACAACTCCGATGCCGAAGCTGACCGGCTGTCGAGTAGGAGGACTAACTTGCCGGTAAAGGCGCCTCGCTTAGCGGATTTGGCTACCTGAAGCTTTGACCCTTTGCGCCCGACGACGTTGGCAATCTTAACCTCCTTCTCAAACATGCCACCCAGCAGATGTTGCAGGGTCTCCAAAGCTCCGCCTCCGTTGCCGCGCAAGTCAACAATGAGCGCCGGGCAATGGCGCGCTTTGTCGATCAGGGCGTTGATTTCCGCCGAATCCAGGAAGAATGTCGAAAGCTTCAAAGCACAAACATCGTTCCCTACCCTGGCCCAACGGGGCAGCCAGCGCTGTTTTTGATCTTCAGCCGCACGCTCCACGTCAGAAGCGCTCCGAAACTGTTTGAAGCTGGTCATGACCTCAAGCTGGCGAGTGTTTCCCTCCACATCACGCACCGTAATCTCCTGGGCGCGGTCGACTCTCAGTGCGTTGAACCGGTAATCGATAACCCAGAAGTTTTTACGCACGGGGTGTAGGTCATCTATCACTAGCAATTCGTCGCCCGCCTTCAGGCCCTTGGCTTCCGCATCGCTGCCCGGTCGAACTCGAGTGACATAACACCGGTCCCCAATCACTTCCATTTGGTAGCCATAGTCATGGACAGCGCGCTGCCCGGGAGGCACGAAGATCGTGTGCGAATCGTTCAAGGAAAGCAGCGCCTGCTCGATGTACGCCATCCCCACATCCAGCGAGGGAGCGGACTTGATCTTGTCACGGGTCTGGCGAATCGTGCCCTTCCAATCGATCCCGTGAAATTGGGGATCGTAGTAGCGCATCTCAACCACCGACGCCACGGCATCCCACATCTCGAGGGCAATTTGCTTGTCGGTCGCGGTATCCATCTGGGATGGCGCGGTCTGGACGGAAACAAACAAAACCGCAAGCAGAGTCGAGAGAGAAGCGGACAATTTATGCATACGCATGGTTGCGCCTTAATTACCGCGCGGATGCTAGCACACGCGATGCGGGTACGGCAAACTCGGCGTGGGCGCCGAGTGACGTCAAGAAATATGGTTACACGGGAGATCGCAGACGCCAAAACACGGGCGTCTGCGCCAGCCGGCGTTTCCCCAAAATTCGGTTCTCAAGTTTTTCGACCGATGAAAAATAGTAGGCAGCTAACGTGCCTTGTTTGGTTAGAGGAGCCACGAACCTCTGAAAAGCCCGCCTCCCCGCGGTGGACGGGACCCCATCAGCGGTGTATGCTTATCTAGCAGATGAACAGGACGGACCTGCAATCACTGGCGGAGGATCGATTAAAGGACGCGGGAGTTCTCCTGGCGAACGGAAGATTTGGCGCCGCTTACTACCTCGCAGGGTACGCCGTGGAATGCGCGCTGAAGGCATGCATCGCGAAGCTCACCAAGGCCGAGGACTTCCCAATCAAGAATTCGACGAGTGCGGTCTACATACACGATTTGAAGAAACTGGCGGCGACGGCGCGGGTGGAAGTGGCCATCGCGCAGCTTTCGAACGCCAACCAGAGCTTCAAGAATAATTGGGAGATTGTGAACTGGTGGTCGGAAGAAAGCCGCTATGATCGTTCCGTCGATCAACCGCTTGCCGAACTAATGCTGAATGCCGTATCCGACCCTCAAAATGGAGTTTTGCAATGTATAAGACAATACTGGTAAAGGAACTCGTTGAGGACGGAGAAAAACTCCTGCAGGAGTTGGACCGGCGGCACTTCCCGATAACTGCGGCCTTTTGGTATGACTCGCCCGAGCGCGACGCGTGGAACCTCTACATTGTCTCAGAGGCAGCGCATGAGCCTGGGCCGCTCGAAGCCTACATGCGAATTCAGCAGGGCATGGCAGGACTAAGCTTAGCGTCTTTGTCCATGGATGATATTGTCGTCTTGAGTCCCCAGAGATCGGCGTTCCGGGACCTACGTAGAACAATCGAGGGCGTCAGCCAAATGTCTGCCTCGGGGGAGAGAGTGATCCTGGAGGGAGTTCCGTTACAGGACGCTTACGTCTACCGCTGGTTATATGACTGAGGAGGGGAAACGGTTCAGGTAACCTTTCCTCTTGGTCTCGTGTGTCGTGGGGACGCATTGGTTCTTCAGATCTCCGCAAGACCTTTTTTGGGGTCACGCGCTCTTCCCTCGGCTCGGTCAGTACCTCGTCCTTCTTCTTCCGCTTCGTCCGAGTGCCGGCGTCGAATGGCGACATTTTTCTCGGGCGTGTGATGTTTACGCTCGTTGCTCATGAGTCCTCTCCGGTCTAGCTATCTTAACGGGAGAACTTTCCATTTTCAGCGGAGGAAGAACACCAGTACCTTGACGGCAACCTCAACATTTGAGAAATTGTCTTCGGGAGGAACAACGAGAACACCGTGAGCGAAGAAACCAAATCAACAACCACTGTAGCCGCCCCGGCCGGCCAGAAGGTCAACTACGAACCCGACGCGATCTATCAGGAGGGCAAGGTCGTGGCTCGCGTCCTCGACCCGGAGATTCGCCAGGACGCGCACGAAATTCATTTTGGCGAGATTAATGGCAGCGACAACCTGACTCTGCCCGAGGAATGCGAATTCCAAAAGTACCGGTTGATGATTCAGCGCATTGAGTACGCTTCGCGCATCGACAGGAATGCGCCGGAAAAGGGCCGAGTACTCAGGGGGGTTGTGGCGGAGATTCTGGGTTACCGCGAGCAATAAACGGCCCGGGGACTGCCGGTCGTCGCGTTTCTACGACTCGTGGAAGGGCTGAAGCTTCCAAACTCCCGCGGTATGACAGGCCCTGCAGGTCCGCTCGACTCCACCTTTTTCCAAAAGTCCCGCCAGCAGTTCTTCATCTCCGCGCAGGGATTCGTGCGCGGAACAGTTTGGGCACTCGAGAGTCACCCTCACTTTCACCTGGTCCCGCGGCCGCAGCGGCGGGATGTCCACACCCCAGATGTTTTTCTCCGGGTGCAGATTCTCGACACCCCAGTACGTAAAGCGAAGTTCCGAGCTTGCCAATTTGGAGACGACGCGAAAGACTGAATCGCGCCCCGTCGGCTGGCTCAACAGGCGGATCTCCGAATCCGGCAGCAGTTGATGGGTCAGGCGGATTTTGGCCCCGTGCAAATTCACGATGAGCGTGAGGGCATCTTCGGTAAAATCGACGCCACGATAATCCGTTCCGTAAACACGAACTGGAACCGACATCGCCACCCGGCAACTGCGCCGGGTATGATATTCCGTCATCAATCAGATCCTCCGAGGGCGCACAGACCCTTGCTGGGCAGATATTACCTTTGCGGCGAAATATTTTCTAGTTCCCAATGAGTAAACTCGCCAAGGTTTAGTTGGCGGGCACGCGCGGGACCGATTGTTGGGCCTCAAGCATGCTCAAGGCGTCGGATATTTCGTCGAGCAGAGCGCGCGCGCCCTGCTCGCCCGCGCTGGCTGCGGCCACAATGGCATAAGCGCAATTCAAGCAGAGGCAATAGGCGCGGCTTTCTGAAATTTGGCTCGGCCGGCAGACCGCACACGGCCAGTCGTCGCACGAATGAACGAGTAACCCCCCCGGCGTCATGGCGAAATCCACAGTGAACCCTCAAGGGCCCGCACTCCTACTTTGAGCAAGTGGGCCGCCACTTTTGCCTATCGGGTTTCTGGAAAGAAGCTTAAACCTGCGGAAGCTCAGGTGTCAGGGGAATCGGCGTTAAAATAAGGCGTTGCACGGGTGACAGCCGTAGCTCATGTAACATTCCAAACTTTCTCGAAAGTGACTTCGGGGGCCCAAGCGTACTACCTCCTCGAGTAAACGGAAATCCGTCTCGGTCTCGCCCACTTAGTGTGCAGGCGGCTTTTCAGGAAACGGGTCAGGAAATGGTTCCAGATCACGAAACATCAGGTCTGGAAATGGTTTCAGGTAGCCTTTACTCTCCCCAGGAACCCTTTGCTCATCTGGTTTCTACAAGGGAGCTTTGCAGCGACCATCACCACGGACCTCACGATGGGAATCTCTTCACTTTGCCGCCCCATTCCGACGTGCTAAGCTACCCTGCGTGAAGCTCAGGCCGAGGGAGTAGCCGATTCTTGATCGCGCCAAGACATCAAATCGAGTGAGGTCATCATGAATGGCTCGAAGGATGATAGGGCCGAGCCGTGGCAGGCCCGCGATCCAGCGGAGCCTACTAACACGATATTTGCTACCTTCTGACGTCCGATACGGACTCAGCATCTGACGGGGGACGACTTGTTCAAAATTAAACCCAACTTCGCTAATGCCGTAATCCTTGTTTTCCTCGTGGCGCTAGTTACCATGGCTCCCCTGAAAGCGGCCCAGTTCGACTCCGCTTTATACGCCGACATGCAATGGCGGCTGGTAGGTTCCTTTCGCGGGGGTCGCGTTTCCGCGGTGGCCGGGGTGACCGGGGAGCCAGGCACCTACTACATGGCGACTCCCGGGGGTGGCGTTTGGAAAACCACGGACGCAGGGGAGGTTTGGCAGCCGATCTCCAACCAGGTGCCTGTGGCCTCGATCGGTGCGCTCGCAGTTGCGCCGTCGAATGGCAAGATCATCTATATCGGTACCGGCGATTTTGGCATTGCCAGCACCGCCTGGGGGGCGGTGAACCTGGGAGACGGAGTCTGGCGCTCGGATGACGGCGGGGACACCTGGCGCCATATTGGCCTTTCCGAGACCGCGCACATCGGGGCGATACTTGTGGACCCGAACAATCCCGACATAGCGCTTGTGGCGGCGCTCGGGAACGCCTACGCGCCTGATCCTCATCGCGGCGTCTATTTGACCCGCGACGGCGGCCAAACCTGGACGAAGACTCTCTACAAAGATGACACGACGGGCGCGATGTCGCTGGCTTACGACGCCGCTCTCCCCGGGGTGGTGTATGCGGCCCTCTGGCACCATCAATCCGCTCTTCCGCCTGCGCCGGCGGATATCGACCAAGCCGGTGGGGCCATCTACAAGTCCACCGACGGAGGCCAGACCTGGCAAGCTTTATCCGGCCCCGGACTTCCCACCTGGCCTATGGGGCGCATCGGGCTGGCAGCAGACAACGGGCGCGTCTTCGCAATTATTTCCAGGGCCCAGGGACACATGGACCACCTTCAAGGCGCGTTTCTTCGCTCCGATGATGGTGGAGCAACTTGGCGGAGCATCGCGCAAGATCCGCGGTTAGAGCCCGGAGGGCGCTCCGGCTATTTCGACAATGTCTGGATGGATCCACAAAATCGCAATGTGGTCTATGTGGTTCACACCTCCTTCTATCGCTCGATTGATGGCGGAGAGACGTTCGAGGTCTTGAAGGGGTCGCCGGGCGGCGATGACTACCACAACCTCTGGATAAATCGCAAAAGCCCCTGTGTGCCCATCGCCGACGGCAAGGGCTGTGTCAGCAGCGAAATGATCTTGGGCGCTGACCAGGGCGCGAGCGTAAGCCTGAACGCAGGCCAAACTTGGAGCAGTTGGTACAACCAACCGACCGGGCAGATGTACCACCTGTCAACGGACAGTCAGTTTCCCTTCAATATTTACGGCCCCCAACAGGACAACGGCTCGGTCGAGGTGAGCAGCCGGGGAGCATTCGGTGCTATCAGCTTCCTGGACTGGCGGCCCTCGATGGGCGCTTACGAATACGGGTATGTTGAGCCCGATCCAGCGCACCCCCAGTGGATATTTTCGAGCGACGATGGCCCCGCAATCCATCGCAGAGATCGAGACACCTGGCTAACCCTCGACGTAACGCCCTATATCGGCGCCGAAGGGCCGTACCGTTACTTCATGGGTCCGTGGTGGGGCTCGGTACAGCCCCCGTTCGTATTCTCGCCGGTAAACGGCAACATCTTGTATGACGGCGCGCAATTTCTCCTGGAAACTTCCGACGGTGGGCTCAATTGGCAGCGCATCAGTCCCGACCTTACGGTGCGACCCGATCTGCCAGAACGTCCCCTTCCAGACGGCAAGACCAGCCGCGATTGGGCGGCAATCTCGGCGATTGGTCCCTCGCCGCTGAATGCCGGCCTGATCTGGGTGGGCACCGACGACGGTCTCGTGCAGGTTACGCGCGACGGCGGCAAGAGTTGGCAGCGAGCCACGATCCCGGAATTGCGGCCGCTGGATACCATCAGCATCGTCGAAGCCTCGCCTTTCAACCCCGCGTCGGCTTATGTGGTAATGGACCGGCACGATTGGGGCGATTTTCGTCCCTACATGTACCGGACTGACAACTACGGCCGCACTTGGACCTCGATCACGGCCGGCATTCCTGACGGCAGCTTTGTTCGGGTGGTTCGAGCCGACCCGAAACAGCAGGGGCTGCTCTACGCCGGCACAGAAAATGGCGTGTTTGTGTCCTTCAATGACGGTGAGGAGTGGCAGTCGCTGCAACTCAATCTGCCCACCGCTTCGGTGCGCGATTTAGCGACACGGGATGGAGACTTGGTGGCGGCAACGTTTGGCCGGGCGTTCTGGGTTTTGGACGACCTGAGCCCGCTCCGTCAACTCAACGCCCAGGTCGCCGCCGCCCCTGCTCACCTCTTCGCGCCGGCGGAAGCGGTTCGAGTGCGCAGAGACGCCAACTCCGACACCCCCTTGCCGCCGGAAATTCCTGCCGGAACCAATCCACCCGCAGGCGCCATCGTGGACTATACATTGCGAGACGTGCCGTCCCAGCCGATCGAGCTGGCGATTTATGACGCAAAGGGGAATTTGGTGCGCCACTTCAGCAGTGCGCCGATTCCGGAAGACGTCAGAAGACCGGAGAAGTGGTCGACCATTGCCGACTACTGGATGGCGAATCCGCAACCGTTGCCCACCCATGTCGGAATGAACCGTTTTGTCTGGGATCTCCGCTATTCGCCGCCGCCGTCGGTAGAACACTCTTACCCCATGTCCTCGATCCCGCACGCGACTCCAGCCGGCCCGGAAGGACCGCTCGTCGTTCCGAACAAATACGTCGTCAAGCTGACCGTGGCGGGCCAGACCTACACCCAGCCCCTGACGGTCGTACGAGACCCGCGCGCGAGCACGCCCGCATCTGCTTTCGCCGCTCAATTGTCGCTGGAGCAGAAACTCATGGCCGGAATGCGCGACAGTTACCAGGCTTACCAGGCGGCAAAACAGCATGGCGACGCGGCCGCCGACCAGTTTGCCCATCTGAACGGCACGTTGAGTGAGTTAGCCACCGACATCGAGGGGGCTGACGCCACACCGACGCAGGCAATGACTGATGCGGTGCGTCGCGAGCTGGAACAGTTAAGCTCACGATTGCATCCTTCGAAGTGAGTCTAATGGGTGTCAGGGGTCGGGCGGACGGAGCGAGATAGGTCCTGCGGGAACCCACTGGAGGTAACGTTCGGCCCGCTCTTCGATAACGATGTCAGGATGAAATGCATTCGCGATAGTCTCCAGGTCCCAGTCCGAGCGCATTCCCCCTACCAAGAGCGTTCGGGAAAAATCTTCGGCCAATGGAACGTGGTCTGGGTCCAGAGGGCCGTTACGCATAAAGGAGTCATGGAGCACCAGGAGCGAATGTTGCCCATTGCCCTTCCAATACAAAGGGGCATTCCAGGATTCAGGTAGGATTCGGACGTCGGCAGGAAAAGGTGCATCCGCCTTCTGCGCCTTCTGCGTTCCAAGGGGAAACAGGAACTCGGAACGATAGCTGAAATTCTCTTCCGGCAGTCCCAACAGACTCCACTCACCGCCCCCGAAAGGTGACGGGCGGATGGCGTAGTCGCGCCCCAGGACCTGCGGCGTGATTTGTGGGAACCAACGGCCGAGCGCTTCGCACATGGCTTGGTAGGCAACGAAAGCTCCGCGGCCATTCCAGTGGGTATCTTGGGCAAAATACAATGTGCCCTGAGATTTTGCCGACAGCAGTGCAGCGTGGAGGTCCAGGATGTTTTCCTGTGAGTTCGTCGCGCGAAGATATTCCTGGAGTTGCTGCAACCGTGAACGTCCCCGGTGTTCTCGGATGAAATCGGGGAGCATTTCGGGATAAATCGTATTCTTGTCCGGCGCGATCACGAACAGGTATCGGGAACCATGGCGAGCAAGCAGGGCGCGGCGATTTTCAAAGTACTCCTTCCAGAGCCTTAGGTCGCGAGGCGAAAATTGACTCATTCCGAAGAAATCTTCGAAGATGTTTTCCCGGGCGTAGAATATCCATCGATCCTTTCCGATCACGACATCAGCGTTGGAAGCCTTTAGATACTTGTAAAGAACTGTACTGTAGAACCGGATCAGCGGCTCGCGATAACCGAATCTATCTTTGTAATAATCGGCGATTTTTTCCGGCAGGGAAGCAGGTGGGTCAACGCCGAACACCGGAGCGGGTGCTGGATTTCGATTTTCGCGCAACGAGGTCTGATCGTTTTTCCCCAGCCACCAAACCAGCGGCGGACTGACCAGGAAAGCCACAAATACCAGCGACAGGACTTTGTCTGAGAAGGGCGTCACCCATGCCGGCGCCGCCGGCGGCGATAACCCTCGGTCTGGCAGCATGAGGTTCGCCTCCTCGGCCTCCTCTTTTAAGCGACTCACGCGCGCGTCTCCTGGCCTTTGGTTTGTATCACGGTAACCCCGCTCGCGCCCAATTGGCGCAGCTTACCTCGCGGCAGGCTTGCGCTTCAGAACCGGCGGCAGTGGATCCAGCTCGAATTCTATCCTGTAGCATACCCATCAAAACCGGAAATAGATGAAAGGGTTGTGCGTTCCCGATGCAAGGGCGGCAGCGCACGCAAACATCGCCGCACCTGCACCCGCGACGCGAAGCGTGGAAAAAATGACGCCGTACAACCGCGGGCGCTCCGCGTTCCGTACGTGGTTCTCGACGAATCGCAACAGTACAGGCGCCGCAGGAGCGGAAAAGATGACCCCCGCTATCGCGGCCAGCACAAAATCTGGAGTCAGGAACCATTGAACGGGATATGCGGTCGTGACATGCGCCATGCCGGCCATGGCCCGCATGAAAGCCAGCATTTGATCCAAGCTGTCCGAACGAAACAAAACCCAACCCAGCATGACGACCAGCAGCGAGTAGGCGTGCCGAAGGTATCTCACGCGCTCAATCCGGTCTCCGAGGCCCAGACGCTCAATGATGAGAAAAGATCCGTGGTAGAGCCCCCAGGCAACAAAGGTCCATTTTGCTCCGTGCCACAATCCGCAGAGGAAAAACACTGTCAGGAGGTTCGTATAGGTGCGTGAACCGGGCTTACGGTTTCCCCCCATCGGAACGTAAAGATAATCTCGAAACCAAGTGGACAGCGAAATGTGCCACCGCCTCCAGAAGTCCCGGACTGAAATTGCCGCGTAGGGATAGTTGAAATTCATCGGCAAGTCGAACCCGAACATCCTTCCCAGTCCGACGGCCATATCGGAATAGCCGGAAAAATCAAAATAAATCTGGAGGGTATAGGCGAAGACTCCGATCCAGGCCGTGTTGAAGTCCAGAACATTCAACGGAGCAGAAAAAATTCTGTCCGCCACGCTCGACACATTGTTTGCAATCAAAACTTTCTTGCTCAGTCCGGTAACAAACCGCCCGACACCGCTCGCGAAGATTTCGCTGGACATGCGCCTTTCGATCAACTGACGCGCCACCAGCGAATATCGAACAATGGGCCCAGCGACGAGCTGCGGAAACATCAAGACGTAGCAGGCATAATCGACCAGATTTCGGGTCGCTTTCACGTACCCGCGATACACGTCGATGGTGTAGCTCATCGAGTGGAAAACAAAAAAGCTGATTCCGAGAGGAAGGAGCACGTTTGGAGCAGAGTCCCACGACGCGGATGGAATTCCCAACTTCCAGACGATCGCGTTATAGCTATCCACTCCCAGGGAGAAATACTTGAAAAACCCCAGCAACGCCAAGTTGGAACAAACCGAAACCGCCAATGTCGATTTCTGGAAGCGGGTGCGCGGGCTGCCCGGAGTAAGCTGAGCGTAATGCTCGTTCCCAACCGCCCCAGCAATCAGCAGAGCGCAGAAGTAATCAAGTGCCACGGTCGCGATGAAGATCCACACACGGTTCTTCTCCCCCCAAAAGTAGAAGAGCAGGCTCATCACCAGCAGAAAAGCGTTGCCCGAGTGCCGCCAGATTGTTCGTGTGGATCCTCGCCATACAGGCAGAAAGATCAAGTGATACACCAATAAGACCAGCGGCAGATAGGCAAACAGAAAGATGATCGAGCTAAATACCATTGGGTTGGACCGTCGCCCCTGAGGGAACTGAGGAAAATCGTCCCTTGTTGAATTTCCGAGAGTACCACAGCTCGGTACGAATCGGGCCGCGCCACCGGCGGGAGCGGGACGATGCCGCAAAGAGGGGCAAGATGCCCGCGCCACGTCGCTATGGTATATTCGGGTTCGGGGAATGAGCCGGCAGCTCAACCCGGGAGGCCATAATGGATTTCTGTCCAAGTTGGCTCGCGCGGTTCGCGCTGGCCTCTCTATTCTTGCTGGTGGCGGGCCCTTGGGAACAACCGGCGCGCGCGCAGGTCCTGACTTCGCAATACGACAATTTGCGCACGGGCTGCAATCTGAATGAGACCCTGCTGACCCCGCAAAACGTCAACCCCAATCAATTTGGCAAGCTGTTTTCGCTGCGCGTTGACGGCGCGATTTACGCTGAACCGCTTTACATTCCCGCGCTCGAGATCCCGGGCAAGGGCAGGCACAACGTGGTTTTCGTCGCCACCGAGCACGATAGCGTTTATGCCTTTGACGCGGACGGCGCTCCGCAGGAGCCGCTTTGGAAAGTCAATTTTCTCGATGCAAATAAAGGCGTGACGCCGGTCCCCGTCGGTGATGTTGGTTGCCCTTTCATTTCGCCCGAGATCGGAATCACCTCCACGCCCGTCATTGATCTCCAAAGCGGGACGCTATACCTGCTGGCGCGAACGAAAGAAAAATCCAGACTGCTCGGCAAGCGGCATGTGCAGCGCCTGCACGCCCTGGCGATCACGACCGGCGTGGAGAAATTCGGCGGGCCGGTGGAGATTCGGGCCTCCGTCAAGGGCAATGGGGACGGCAGTTCCCATGGACAGCTCGACTTCGATCCGCTGCGCGAGAACCCTCGCAGTTCGCTGCTGCTCGTGAATGGCAACGTCTACCTCACCTGGGCTTCGTCGTGCGACGCTGGACCCTACCACGGTTGGGTGATCGCCTATGACGCACACACTCTGGCGCAGGTGGCGGTGTTTAACACCTCGCCCGATACCGGCGACAGCGGGATTTGGGCAGGGGATACGGGCCCCGGAGCGGATGCTGAGGGCAGCGTATTTTTCGCGACGGGCAACGGAAAATTCAATGTCACGTCGGGCGGGCGGGACTACGGCGACAGCGTGGTGAAGCTTTCATTGGTCGACCGCCAACTTCTCGTGCGCGACTACTTCACGCCATTCAATCAAGCCGAACTGGATGCCAAGGACCAGGATCTGGGCTCGGGAGGGCCGCTGCTGCTGCCTGACCAACCGGGGCCGCACCCGCATCTGCTGGTGATTTCCGGCAAAGGCGGTACCGTTTATGTGCTCGACCGCGACCATTTGGGCAAGAACCAGTCGGGCAGCGACGACCAAATCGTGCAGTCCTTCCACGGCGGCCCGGACGAGAACTTCGGAGCGTCGGCCTACTGGAATGGACACGTGTTCACCATTTTCGGCAGCGACGTGCCCAAGGATTTTCCTGTGGTGAATGGCCAGCTTTCGCTAACGCCCCTGCGCGGCAGCAGAACATTTCCGGACCCCGGCTCGACTCCCACCGTGTCCGCCAACGGCACGAAAGACGCGATTGTGTGGGCGCTCACCTCAAGACACTGGGCCGACCCCGATGGAGAACCCGCCAGGCTCTTCGCCTTCGATGCCTCCAACCTCAATCACGAACTCTATAGCAGCGAGATGAATACCACGCGCGACCGCGCTGCCACCGGGCTGCGCTTCAACATTCCCTTGGTGGTCAACGGGCACGTCTATGTGGGCGCTAAAGGGGAGTTGGATGTGTATGGCCTGTTTCCGCCGACGGAGCAGAAACGCTGACCTGCTGCTGCGTTGGGCCGCAGCGAAAGACGTCACCACAGAGACGCGGAGATCACGGAGAGAAGCACTTCAAGAGGTACCGGCACATAATGCTGTCATCCATATTTTTTAGTCGTTGTCGTTCTCTGCGTCTTTTCTCCGTGATCTCCGTGTCTCTGTGGTGAAGTTTTCCCGCGGATTCATTGCCGCTATACTGAGCACATGCTTCAATGCCCCGTCCGCCACTGCCACCTTCCGCTCGAGCGCGAGGCGCGACGATTCTATTGTGCGCACGGCCATTCGTTCGACGTTGCGCGAAGCGGGTACATCAATTTACTTCAGCCGCAAGACCGGCGGTCCAAGCAACCGGGAGACACCGCGGCTGCCCTCGCCGGACGGCGTCGGCTGCACGACCTCGGCGTGACCGCCCCGCTGTTGCGCGGTATTGCGGAGACTTTGGCCCCATCGTCCCACGATGTTGTTCTCGATGCCGGCTGCGGAGACGGCTTTTATCTTGGCAGCCTTGCTCGCGAGACCGGTTTCGACGCGCATGGCGTGGACATCTCAATTCCCGCGATCGAAGTTGCTGCACGACGCTACCCCGAATGCGAGTGGGTGGTGGCCAACGCCGATCGCGTAGTCCCCCACGCCGACCACTCGTTTACGGCCGTCCTTTCGATTACGGGCCGGATGAATGCGCCAGAATTCAAGCGCGTCCTGCGCCCCGACGGACGCCTTCTGGTTGCCATCCCCGCGCCCGATGACCTGATTGAAATTCGCGGCAAAGGCCGCGACCGCGTCCCGAGAACGATTGAAACCTTCGCGCGCGACTTCACCCTCGCCGAGCAACGTCGCGTCTCGACCACCGCCGATCTCGACGCTTCCGCCGTTCAAGATCTCCTGCACTCCATTTACCGGCCGATCCGGTCGCAACCCGCCGAAGCCATGCGGGTGACGCTTAGCCTGGATTTGCTTCTGTTTCGGCCAAGTTCTTAGCGCGGACCTGTTTTGTAGGTCCGCGGCATTCCCCAAGCTAGCAGAGACTGATTGCCGATCCCCGAGGTTCGATCGGCAATCGGCAATTGAAAGTGGGCGAAAGGCCGCGGACCTACAAAACAGGTCCGCGCTACGACCTCCGATCCCCCAGAAAAATTCCCTTGACATGACCGGCCGACTGTCCTATAGTCCTATGACAGTAGGCCGACGATGTTATTTCTGATCAGCTTCAAATCCGGCACACCGATCTACCTCCAGATTGTGGAGCAGGTGAAGGCCGCTGCGGCGTCCGGCGCGCTGCGAGCCGGTGAGTCGCTGCCCTCCATCCGTCCGCTCGCCGAGGAACTGCGCGTCAATCGCAACACAGTGGCCAAGGCCTACACGGAGCTCGAGAGTTTGGGCGTGATTGAGACTATGCCGGGGCGAGGCTGCTTCCTCAAAGAAAACCATTCGGCTTTGCGCAAGGGCGTCCGGCGCGAGCTTTTGACCGGGGAGATCGACCGGGCCATCGTGCAAGCGCACCATTTGCAGGTCCCCCGCGATGAATTCCTCGAATTGATCCATCAGCGGCTGGATGCGCTCGACGACAAGCGGCGTGCCCATGAAGGCGATACGAAGGAGGATTGAGGGCCATGAATACACCCACTCCGGCTATCCAAATCGAGAATCTCGCTTACGCCTACGGGCGGGCGGAGGCGGTGCATGACCTGAGCCTGACCGTTCAGCCCGGCCGCTGCTATGGACTCTTCGGGCGCAATGGCGCAGGCAAGACCACCACCATGAAGTGCCTGCTGAACCTGCTCCGCCCGCAGCGAGGGCAGGTGCGGGTGTTCGGCCTCGATCCGGCGAAGAACGAAGTGGCGGTGAAGCGCCTGCTCTCTTACGTGCCGGACCAGGTTGCTTTTTACCCATGGATGAGCGTTCGCGAGACCCTAGATTATCTCGCATCATTTCGCGCGAATTGGAACCGGAAGGTCGAGCAGGATTTGCTGGAGCGGTTCGGGCTAGACCCGGCGCAGCGCACCGCCGGCCTCTCCAAGGGGCAGAGGACCCAGGTGGCGTTGATCGCTGCGGTGTGCCCGGAGACGGATTTGTTGGTGCTCGACGAGCCCACCTCGGGCCTTGACCCGATTGTGCGCCGCGAGTTCATTGAGGCGGTGATCGGCGCCTACCAGGAAGGGATTGCGGGCAGGCGCACGATTCTGGTTTCCACCCACCTCATTTCCGAATTCGAGGGATTGATCGACGAATTCACGATTATCGATCACGGCCGCGCGGTGCTGACGCTGGATGCCGACCACGCCCGTGAGCGTTATCAGAAAATCCGCGCGCGCTTTTCCCAAGCGTTGCCGGAGGTCGACCTTACCGCGGCCCTGCGCGTCCGGCGCGACGGCCGCGAACTGGAATTGATCGCGAATGGCGGAGGAGCGGAATTGATGGCGCGCCTGCGGCAGCACAATCCCGAGGAGCTTTCAACCGAGTCGCTGACGCTTGAAGAGATTTTCGTCGCGACGTTGAAATCGTAGCGCGGGCAGGATGCCCACGCCCCAGCGGGCGAGACGCCCGCGCTACGGCCAGTCCGCGCTAAGGCCATTCGCTTGCGCCGTTCGAATTGTAGGAGACACAATGAACGCCACGCGAATCCTTAAAGAAGCACGCCCACTGCTGTGGCTTTGGTGCGCCGCGGCACTGGCAGGCGCGCTACCGCTCGTCTACCCGCTCGATTGGATTGCGCCGATCTATCTGGTCGGGCTCCTTGCCGTCCCGGTGCTTGCGACCCTATCGCTGGGCAACGAATTCCAGGACCGAACGTTTTCGCTGCTGCTTTCTCAACCCGTTGGCCGGATGCGGATCTGGGGCGAGAAGCTGAGTGTCAGCGTCGTTGCCATCGCGTCGGCGGTCCTGATTTTCTCCCTCGCCTTGCGCGCGACGTCATTTCATCCCGGGCGGCAGGAATTGCTCTTTGCCACAGCGTGGATCGTCGCCATCACTGCTTCCGCAACGTTTTGGACGCTCTTTACAAGATCGGCGATTGGAGGTCTTGCCCTGAACTTTGGCGTCCACGCCTTCATCGCTCTGGCCATCCCCTGGGCGACCTTGGCCGACGGACTTCGCGCCCGCGGATACCTTACGCCCTCGAATGTCATTGCTGTGCCGGCCGCCGGCATAATCGGTTACGCCGGATTGATGCTGTGGCTGGGCGGGCGGCTGCTGACGCGGTTTCAGGCGACGGGAGGCATGGCGGGCGATGATTTGCTCTTGGCCGGTTGGGATGTGGCGCCGGGAGTGGTAGTCGGTTGGCTGCGCTGCCGGCCCTCCGGCGCGGTTCTGAACTTGATCCGCAAGGAACTTCGTTTGCTGCGCCCGGTGTGGCTGATCAGCTTGATGGCAGCCGCGGGCTGGGCCTGCCTGACCCTGTTCGGCGTGCTTTACGAGCGAGGATATTCCCGCAACTTCGAAACCACGCTGATTGGTATGGGCGTGGTCAGTACGTTAATGATCGCGATCCTCGCCGGAAGCATGTCGCTGGGCGAGGAGAGAACGTCGGGGACGCATTCCTGGCACTTGACCCTGCCGGTATCGGCCTTTCGCCAGTGGCTCATCAAGCTGTGCATGGCATTACTGGCAGGTCTCGTTGGCGCGGGGCTTCTGCCGCTATTGATCGCGCGCAGGTTTATTGGGTCCTCCCACGTTCTTGTTGATGTCCACTTGGGAATGCGATTGCCTTTGGTAGTGTTGGGCCTGACCTTTGCCGCATTCTGGTGCGCGTGCGCCGTCAATGGAACAGTAGGCGCCGTCGTGTGGGTACTCCCGGCGATTCTCGCCATTGGCTGCACCACATACTTTGGTGAATTTCTTGCGTCTGGATTCGTACATTTCATCCTGGCGAAGTTTGGTCCTATCACAAATCTCCGGCTTGCCATCACCGCATCAGAACTTTGGCCGTTCTACAGACGCTCACGCTGGGCGTACGGAGCAGAGCCCCCACTTCTGACCCTAACATTGGCGACGGTGCTGCTTCTCGCCTCCATCCAAAGTTACCGGCTCTACCGCTCCCACGTCCTGGACAGAAGTCGGGTTCTTATCCGAAGTCTTCTGCCGTTGGCCATGACGGCAATTCTGCTCAGTTTTTCCCTTGCGGTATTGTCTGCATTCGTGATTCGCGCCTGCTGGCAGATGGTGGACCTCTTCGGTCAATCGGGCAGCGCGATCGAGAGAATCCTACCCCTGTTCGCGGCCTCCGGAGTCAAGCATCCTCTGCAACTCAACGTGGATGATCTGGCCAAGGCTTCGCGCTTCCCCCTCGAGGAAAGCACGCGGCTCTGGCTGCGCGACTCCCGTATCACAGTCACTCCCGACAAGGCGCATCCCGGTGGTTATTACTGCGAAACAAGTCCTGTGGGCTGGAAGACATGCTATTACTCGGCCACCATCCATCTGGCCAATGGCGCCGACTTGACTCTCACGGACACGCCCCCGGAAATTCCCAAATTTCCTTTTGGGCATGTCACGGGCTACATCCAGTGGCCTGGCGCGAAGGGAAGGGAATTAGTCTGGGACTGGTGAGGACCCTTGAGCCGTGGTTGCCGCTTGCTGTTAACGCGCTTCTCAGGCTTTGAACATCGCGTAGGTTCTGTCGAATTCAGCCTTCAAGATAGGGTTAGGCGCGCTGAGGCCGTCCACCACTCGCCGGGCCCATTCGAAGTATTCATGCTTGCGCTCGGGGCTCCAAGTTGCCGGCGGGCTTGCCAGCAGGGATCGCAGGTTTGAAATCTTGTCCGCCAGTTTGATCACCTGGGCGCGAACCGACTTACGCGGGGCGTTCTCCACTTGCAGGGTTTTGCGGACGTCTTTGGGCAGGGACTTGTCGTCCGTTAGCTCGACGACCAGCCCGGCGATGTCGCTCCCAAACGCCTTTTCGAGTTCTTCCGCCGACGTGCCTGTGTCCTCGATGGTGTCATGAAGCAGGCCCGCCATCACCAGGTTGGTATCCAATTCCTCGCTGCTGCCGGCGATCAACTGCGCCACTTCGATCAAGTGATTGACGTAAGGCTCGGCCGCCGCGCCCTTCCGCCTCTGGGACGCATGTTTTTGCGCGGCAAACATCGCCGCCGAAAGAATTTGTTGGACAGGTGCAGATGGAATCGTATCGTTGATGTTCATCCCGTGCCCTTTTCATTGAGGTGTGTGTCAGGAAGAAGTATCTCAGGTATCACCGCGTCCGGCAACCCATCTGCCGTAGCGCGCTACGGCCGCCATCTCGCTTGACTTTGTGTCCATTTGGAACTAGGTTTAGCTTACCACTTAGAGTGCGTACGCCTTAGCAGGCGGGTGAGGGTCAGCGCATGAAACGTCGGATCACAATCGCCGTTCCCATCGTCATTCTGGCTGGATTGGTTTTCGTCTTGCCCGCGGTCGCACAAAGGGGCATTGGCGCCAAGCCGGGTCCCGCGGGCCATGGAGGATCGAGGGGCTCGTTCGGAACGGGTGGCGGGGGAGGATTTCGCCCGGCCCACGCGATGCGCCCCATGTTCCGGGGCAGAGGACGGGGTTACGGATTGGGCCTGGGGTGGGGAGCCGGCTGGGGATCAGGTTGGGCATACTCGCCCTACTGGGACTATGGCCCGGACCTGGACTACGGTCCGAACCCGGACTATGCCGATAACGGACCAGGAATGGCAGCGCCGCCATGGGCGAACGATCCGCGGTTTGTCGGGCCGCCGCAACCGGAGCGAGTGATCCAGCCCATGGTGATCGAGAGACAGGGCGATCAGTGGGTGAAGGTCACCGGTTACGTTGAAACCCCCGCAGCGATGCAGTCCGAAGCGGCGAAAACCGGCGAGGGCGCGCAGCCGCACGCCGGTGTCGTGAGCGGCGGAGTCGCGGCCGAATCCCCTCGCGTAATCCCTGCTGCGGTGCTGGTGTTTCGCGACGGGCATCAAGAAGAGGTGAAGAGGTACACGATTATCGGCGGCACGTTGTTCGCCAAGGTGGATTATTACGCCAGCGGTACGTGGACCCGACAGATCCAGATTGCTAATCTCGATATGCCCGCCACGCTGAAGTTGAACGAGGAACGCGGCTCCAACTTCCGCCTACCCTCGGGACCGCAGGAAGTGATGATTCGGCCTTAGGGACGGGGCGCGGGAATCGGCACACGGGAAACGCGACATTGAGACTCGAGTTGTTCGCCTTCTAAACCAAACTCCACGCAGCACTACAAGTTAAAAGTCAAGACACAAAAATCAAAAGGCAAAACTGTAAGAACCACAGCAGCCGTGGATTTCGGACGGGCCGTGAACCTCGTTAACAGGCGCGCTACGGGCGCTACCTGAATCCAGATAGTCGCGATTGCTCCTAACTAATCCAGAAATTCGGCGTCTTATGTTCAAGACCTCGCCGCCCAGGGCAAGGCTGAAGCCACTGCGCGCAGGAGCAAGGAGAGATTTCGGTACTATGACGCAAAAATCGGAAGAATCCGGCGGCGTTTGGTGGGTTCGTTGGTGGAGCGACTTGGCGCAGGACCTGCACTACTCGTTTCGCGGGATGCGGCGCGATGCCGGATTCACGGCGTTTGCGATTCTCATCGCCGGGCTTGGCATCGGCGCCAGTTCCACGGTCTTCAGTGTGGTCAATGCGCTGCTCCTGCGCGCGCTGCCGTTTCGCGACCCGGGACGGCTGATTTGGATTGCCAACGGCACCGACTACGCCACTCAAACCGAGCACTATTCGGACCTCCGGCAATTGAACCAATCGTTCTCCGACCTCGCGGCATACGCCGGTTATGGTGTGGGCGATCGAGAGCTCACCGGAACCGGTGAGCCCGAGCGTCTCACCAGCGTTCCCGTGACGGGAAACTTCTTCGCCGTGCTGGGTGTGCAGCCGGCCATCGGAAGATCGTTCACCACGGAAGAATGCCAGGGGAGGTTTGCCGCCCCGCCCGCCATGCTCTTGAGCTACTCCTTTTGGCGACGGAGGTTTGCCTCCGACCCGAGCGTGGTAGGCCGCAAGCTGACATTGAACAATCAGCCGGTGAACGTGGTGGGCGTGCTGCCCGCCTCCTTCGACTTCGGGAGCATCTTTGCCCCCGGCACCGCGATCGATATTTTTGTTCCCTGGCCGCTCGCGGACGATACCAAGCCGCACGGGAATACGATGAGGATTATCGGGAGGCTCAAGCCCGGCGCGACGGTGCCGGGCGCGCAGGCGGAGTTCACGATATTGGGAAAACAACTAGAGAGCCAGCATCCGGAACGGAACCCTATCTCTCCGAAGCTTGTCCCGCTGGAGCAGCACGTGAGTGGGCCTGTAAGTCCGGCCCTGTTCGTGCTGGCGTGCGCGGTCGGCGTGGTGATGCTGATCGTGTGCGCGAACCTTTCCAATCTGCAATTGGCGAAGTTAGGCAGGCGGCAAAAGGAAATGGCGATGCGGGCAGCGCTGGGAGCGGGCCGTTCGCGGCTCCTGCGGCAGATGCTGACGGAGAGCGTGGCGCTCTCATGTTGCGGCGCGGTGTTGGGACTGGTCGTCGCCGTGGTCGGTACACGCGAATTGGCGCACCTCCATGCCTTCAACCTGCCTTTACTCGAAAGCGTCCAGATCGATGGAAGTGCGCTCCTTTTCACCTTGCTGGCGGCGGTCGCTACCGGAGTACTGTTTGGCCTGCTGCCGGCATTGCGGGTCGCGGTGCTCTCTCTTCGCGAAGGCATGCAAGATGGCAGCCGCAGTTCGAGCGGCGGCAAGCGGCACGCCTGGCTCCGCGATGGATTGGTGGTTTCCGAAGTTGCCTTCACCTGCGTCCTGCTCGTCGGCGCGGGGCTGCTGATTCGGAGCTTTGTCCGCGTCCTCGACGTCCGTCTGGGATTTCAACCGGAGCGAGCGGCGGCGCTGCGGATTGATCCGAGTTTTCGGATATCGAATTTCCCCCAGCAGAACTCCTTTATCGACGACGCGCTGCGCCGAGCCCGGTCGGTCCCCGGCATTCTGGCGGCTGGAATTACCGACGTTCTGCCACTGCGCGACGACCGGGCGTGGGCGGTTGGTGCTCGCGGACAGGTTTACGCGGGGGGCCGCCGACCCGAGGCCTTCATTCGCGTTGTGACCGACGGGTATTTCGAGGCGGCGGGAGTTCCGTTGCGGTTGGGTAGAGAATTCGCGGAGACGGATCGCGCCTCCAGCGAACGCGTGGTGGTGATCAATGAGACGCTGGCCCGAACGTTGTGGCCGGGCCAGAGCTCGCTGGGACAGGTGATCACGACGGATGGAGGCCGAACGGTGGTGGGCGTCGTCGCCGACGTCCGGCACGCCGCTCTGGAAAAGGCGGGGGGCTCCGAAATGTATCTGCCCATGAGGCAAACCGCGGACTACTCAGCGATGCAACTGGTCGTTCGAACCGCGCTTCCGCCCGACAGTCTGGCGGCGGGGATTCGAGCCGCGCTGCGGCCGATCGACCCGAATCTGCCGGTGCGCGAGTTTGTGACGTTCCAGGACCTCGTCGAAAAAGCTGTTTCACCGCGGCGGTTTCTGGTGCTCTTGCTGGCCGGATTCGCAGCTTTCGCGTTGGTCCTCGCGTCGCTCGGAATCTATGCCGTGATTTCCTACTCGGTCAGCCAGCGCGTGCAGGAAATTGGCATTCGTATGGCGCTGGGAGCGTCGCCGGCCGAGTTGCAACGCCGCATCCTTCTGCGCACATTCGGATTGGCTGCCGTAGGGCTGGCGTTGGGCATGGCGTCGTCGCGAGCGTTGTCGTACACGCTTGGAAGCCTGCTGTTCGGCGTGACCTCGGGTGATCCGGTCACCTACGTGGGCGGGGGTGCATTGCTGATGGTGGTTGCGGCAGTCGCCGGATACATTCCCGCCTGGCGCGCCTCGCGAATCGATCCCATGGTGGCCCTGCGGTCGAATTGAGTAACGCCAATCTACGGAAATCTCGAACGGCCGTCCGGCGAAAAACTGCCCCAGATTTTGTGGCCCACTCCGCTGAACTGCTATAGCACCCGAGCATATCCCAGCAGATCGACTTGACGGGACCTTCAGCCTACATCGAAAATCCGGCCGCATTCGCCGAATTTAAGAGCATAATCGAGCGTTGCAAATTGTTCGAAGACAATGCCGGCGCCGATTTTGAATTTGTCGATACCCCAGATTAAATTTGGTGATGCAAGGAGCCTCATGCTGTATACACGAAGAATTCCTATTTCCCTGATGATTGGGACGATCCTGCTCTCCGCATTTGCGGATCTCGCTACGGCTTCGGGGCAAGAACCGAGAATCCCCCTGCGAGACAATTGGGCGCTGGAATCCGGGTGCCGGATCAAGGCTTCCGGGGACGAGATTTCCAAGGCGGGCTTCGATGCCTCGGGCTGGCATAAAACGCAGGTGCCGACGACCGTGGTGGGAGCCTTGGTGGCGGACAAGACCTATCCGGACCCCTACTTCGGGATGAACATGCGTTCCCTCCCAGGGACGAATTTTGCCTCGCGGCGTCTCTTCATCGACCAGGCCATGCCGGACGACAGTCCCTTCCGCTGCGCTTGGTGGTTCCGCACGGAGTTCACCTTGCCCGAGAGCTATCAGAATAGGGATGTGTGGCTGCACTTCGACGGCATCAACTACCGCGCCAACGTCTGGATGAATGGAAAGAAAATCGCCGATGCCGCCGACGTTGCCGGCGCGTTCCGGGTTTTCGAATTTAACGTCACTCCATGGATTCAGGCAGGGAAGCCCAATGCGCTTGCGGTCGAAATCTTCGCTCCCGAGAAAGACGACCTCACCATCAACTGGGTGGACTGGAATCCGATGCCGCCGGACAAGAATATGGGTTTGTGGAAAGACGTCTTCATCACACCCAGTGGCGAGGTTTCTTTGCGAAACCCCTTTGTGAGCACGAAACTGTCTCCCGACAATAGGGAGGCGACGCTCGACATTAGCGCCGACCTTCAGAACGTCTCAGATCATCCGGTCAAGGGCGTGCTTCGGGTCGAGATTGAGAATATTCACTTGGAGCAGCCGCTTGAACTTGGCGCGGCCGAATCCAAGACGATCCGCCTCGCGCCTGAGCAGAACCCCCAGCTCAAGCTGACGCAGCCGCGGCTGTGGTGGCCCTACCAGATGGGCAAGCCTGAATTGTACACGGCCAAGCTGGAGTTTGAAGTGGGCGGGCGTGTTTCCGACTCGGCCACGCTGCAATTCGGCGTGCGGGAAGTAACTTCGGAGTTCACTGCGCAAGGCCATCGCCTTTTCAAAATCAACGGCCGGAAGATCCTGGTGCGCGGCGGCGCCTGGTCGGCGGACATGCTTCAGCGCGTCTCCCCGGAACGAATGGACGCGGGACTGCGTTATACCCGCGACATGGGCCTCAACACCATCCGCCTCGAGGGCCAGATGGAGCGGGACGAGTTCTTTGACGCGACCGACCGCATGGGAATCCTGGTGATGCCGGGCTGGTGCTGTTGCAGCATCTGGGAACGGTGGAAAGAGTGGGCGCCGGAGAACTACAAGGTTGCAGCCGCTTCCCTCGCGGACCAGGTGCGCCGCCTGCGTACCCACCCCAGCGTTTTTGTTTGGCTCTACGGCAGCGATGGACCTCCGCCCGCCGACGTCGAGAAGATGTATCTGGGAGTCTTGCACGACAACCGCTGGCCGAATCCCTCTATTTCTTCCGCCGCCGCTGACCCGACGACGGTGACCGGAGCCTCGGGTGTGAAGATGACCGGGCCGTACGATTATGAGCCGCCGAACTACTGGCTGACCGACACCAAAGCCGGCGGCGCTTATGGCTACAATACCGAAACAAGCCCGGGGCCGGCAATCCCCACTCTCGAAGGTCTGAAGCGCTTCCTGCCCGCCGATCACCTCTGGCCCATCGACGAATACTGGGACTTTCACGCGGGCGGTGGGCGCTTCCGGAATGTCAACCTGTTCACCAACGGGATGGATCAGCGCTACGGCAAGGCCCAGAGTCTCGAAGACTACGAGCGGAAAGCGCAGGCCATGGCCTACGAGGGCGAGCGGGCCATGTTCGAGGCCTACGGGCGCAACAAGTACTCTTCGACGGGCGTCATTCAGTGGATGCTCAACAATGCCTGGCCCTCGCTGATCTGGCATCTCTATGACTACTATCTCATACCAGGAGGCGGGTACTTCGGCACCAAGCGGGCGTGTGAGATGGTCCACGTGCAGTATTCGTATGACGACGACTCGGTCGCCGTCGTCAACGGCTTCGACCGCCGTCTCGCGGGAATGAAGGTGACCGCCAAGATCTACAACCTGGACGCCAGCGAAAAATCCGCCCATGAAACGGTGTTGGATCTGCCTCCAGACAGCAGCACCAAAGCCTTCGATCTGCCGAAAGTGAACGATCTCACGATGGCTTATTTCCTGCGGCTTTGGCTGCACGATGCCTCCGGCAAGCTGGTGAGCGACAACTTCTATTGGTTGTCCACGAAACCCGATGTGATGGATGACGCAAAGCGTCGCGGAACCGCCTACACGCCGCAAGCTTCTTATGGCGATTTGACCGGCCTCAACAGCCTCCCCGCAGTGCAATTGGTTTCCCACGCCAGACTGGAGAGCCATGGCGACACCGGCATCGTTCACGTGGAGGTACAAAACCCCAGCAAAAATCTGGCGTTCATGGTTCGGGCGCGGCTCACGGACTCGAAAGATGGCAACGACATTACCCCCGTGCTTTGGGAAGATAACTATTTCTCCTTGCTACCGGGAGAAACCCGGGAGATCACCGGCAGCTATGAACTACCTTCGGTTAGCGGGAAAGAGGTGGGGCTGGAAATCGCGGGTTGGAACGCGGCGCCAACGAGCATCGCGCCTCAGGCGGGGCAGTAGGAAGGTTTTTCAGACCAGTCTACGATAGAGGGAGGGTAGCGAGGGGTAGGGTTTTAAGGCTGGTTAGGCACCCGGGGAGAGCGCTGTGGCGAGCGACGGGCTTTGCTTTTGGTTCCGTGTGGGGTGGTAGGCGTAAATCAAGTGAAGGGTTCCGGCCAACACCTGAGGGATGGCGACTCGTTCCTCGGCCCATCCGTTTCTATCCAGGATGGTCTCATAGGGTTTGATCTCAGTCCCGTGGCGTCCCAGAACCTCTTTCTGGAACTGGTGGTAGGCATCCTTCCCCAAGATCACGACCGTATGTAAGTTAGGAAATTGTTTCAATTCTTCGCGCAAATGGCGCGCGCAGAAAGTAAGGGCCTTCTCGGGGATTTGAGGGGATTGAACATGGCAGCGCAAGGCGTCCGTCAACACAAACGCTTGCTTGAAGTCCTCGAATTTTTCCACCCCCAACATTGCGTAGAGTGCTTTGTCGAAGCGGTCGGGATGCTCCGGATGTTTGTAGAAAAAATGGTCGGGGTTCATGGGCGCGTCCCGACCGATAACGAGCACTCGCACACGGTTCAAGTCTGGGTAATCTCGCTTCAAGTATTTGGCCAGGTATTCGCGGGGAGGGATCATTACTGAGGACATCGCCGCGCAGTCGCGGCAGGCAGCGATTCGCTGGCACAAGGTCTCGACCTCGAGTCCGGGGATACGCGCGCTGGGGTCGACGACCGGCCGTGAAGCAAAGGCCAGTTGCAGCAGAAATTCCTGGCTTGCCCCGGGAGGGCCAAGGATCAGATTGTCAATCAGCCGCACCGGGCCCAAGTGGGCGGCAACAAGAGCCACGGTGCCGGCGGTCACGCGCTCCTCAGGCTCAAACCGCAAGGGGTTGACCAACGCCAGGTAGTCGAGCGTCACCCGGGGCTCTGTTCGCACCATTTCGCGCATGGCTTCAAGCAAGCGCTCGGCACGAACCTCCCCTGCCTGAACCAGCGAATCGGCGTGGCTCAGGCAACGATGCAGGACCGCGGCGGCGGGGCGGTCCTCAGGGCTGAGCAGAACGTTACGGGAACTCAGCGCCAGGCCGTCGGCCTCTCGCACAATGGGGCAGATGACCAACCGCACGGGGAGGTTAAGGTCATCGACCATCCGGCGAATAATCTGAACCTGTTGAAAGTCCTTCTGACCAAAGTAGGCGAGGTCGGGCTGTACCAGATTGGACAATTTCAGAACTATGGTAGCGACACCACGAAAATGACCGGGCCGGGCGGCGCCCTCGAATGAAGCGGTGAGCTTGCCCGGCTCGACAAACGTGTCAAACTCAGCAGGGAAGATATCCTCCTCCCGAGGAGCGAAAATCGCATCGACGTTGAGAGCGCGGAGGGTTTCAACATCCTTCTCAAGGTTGCGGGGGTACCGCGCCAAATCCTCGCCGGAATTGAACTGGATGGGATTCACGAAGATGGAAACGAGCACGGCATCGCACTGCTGTTTGGCCCGGCGGATCAAGCTGAGGTGACCTTCGTGCAGCGCTCCCATGGTGGGGACGAGCCCCAGTGACCTGCCACGCGGGCGAAGTTCGCGCCCGAAGCTTTGTAAGTCCGCAACCGAAGTAATCAGCCGGGTGTGCATTTATGTCGATTCTTGACCTTCCCCTGCCGCTAACATACCTCTGACGCCCTCGCCGCGCAATTGCCAGTCGGATAATGACCTAACAGCAACCCGTGGCGGTAGACCGGCCCTCGGTGCGTGGGCGATCCGACCGCACCGGGCGGCTCAGCCTGGGGTGCGGGCTGTCCCTCGGCTAGGATCCCGATGATTGCAGCCCAGAAAATCACGTGTTCTTCATTTAATTGTCGCGCAGTTCGCCAGTATTGCGCGCTTGCGTTACTCGGATGACCGAACCATAATGCAATTTGAGAAGGTCGGAAATGCGAAGTAATTCGCGTGCTGAGTTGGCCCCGGTCTCAGTAAGTTGCTGAGGGCGTGGCTTTTTGACTTCGAGCCTGCCGATATCCGGAAGGCGCTGAGCGTGGCAGAAAACGCCTTTCATCCTTCCACAAAATTGTGGTCATTTTGATCTACAGTACCAATGTACCATTTATAAATTACCTGGAATGTGTAAGTATTATAGATAAGTTAGGAGGACGTATGAGCAAGAGGATTGTGGCACTCATGTCGTGTCTGGCCGTCGTCTCGGCCGTGGCGCTGATGGTGGGGTGCGGATCATTAGGCGGGACGGGTGGCGGGCAGGATCCGATTACGCCCACGCCCACACCCACGGGGTCCGTCGTCACGTTTGGGACCGATGCACCCATTTGCGACGTTGAATCCTTTGTCGTAACCATCACATCCGCGAGCCTCGTGCCTCAAAGTGGCGGCAGTCCAGTATCGCTGATTTCGTCAACGGCGCCGGCGACCGTGGACTTCTCCCATCTTGTGGATTTCACCAACATACTGAGCTTCGCGAGCACGGTCCCCGCGGGCACGTACAGTAGTTTGCAAGTAACGCTTTCAAACCCCCAATTAATTGTCGTCAATACCTCGACAAGCCCAGCCACCCCGCAATCGGTGCCTGTGACCCTGACGGGCACGTCCTCCACCTTTACCATTAGCCCGGCTCTGGTCGTTTCCAGCGGCGTCACCAGTGCGCTCAACGTGGATTTTAACCTGTTCAAATCGCTGGCAGTTGATTCCAATGGACAAGTCACGGGAACCGTCGATCCCGAAATGACCATCTCGTCCAACTCCGCCCCAGGCTTGGCGGTAGGCGCTGCCGATGCGCTTTATGGAACTGTCCAAAGCGTGAGTACCAGCGGCCTTCCTTCTGGCTATACCGGTAGCTTCGTTTTCGCCTTGGGCGACGGGACGGGGCAGACAGTGACCGTCCTGACCAATAGCGACACGAATTTTCAGGGCGACGGAGTCACAAGCTTCGCGAATCTCACGGCGAACACCTTTGTCGAAGCTTCGGCAACCGTCAACTCCAACGGTCAGATCGTAGCGCAGGAGGTTGATGCCGAAGAGCAGACCTCTACAGCCAACCAGCAATCGGCATTTCTGGGAAGGATTATCAACGTCACCCGCGTTGGTGCCGGCAACGCCACGGGCTTCACCTTGCTCGTCGATGATGAGGTCCCTGATCTCAGCAGTGTGGTCCCACTGTACTCCACGCTCAATGTAACTCTGTCGGGTACGGTCGCCTACTTCACCAACGAGCAGGGGGCGAACCGCCAGGGTTTCACTTTCGGCCCTCAGACGATCGGCTTGGGGCAGAAAGTGGCAGTGTTCGGCAGCCTCCAAGCGGGCTCAACCCTGGCCGCGAGCAATGTCTTCCTAAGGCCGCAGAACCTTTTAGGGACGTTCCAAACCTTGCAGGCGTCTGGGTCCGACAATAAAACGGGCGCTTTTGCCATGGCGCCTTGCAGCACCCTTTTTGGCGGAAAGGCCGTCACCGTGATGACTTATTCCAACACTTACTTCACGGGGGCCAGTGGATTGACGGGACTTGCTTCCACCCCGATGCTCGACACGACGGGGCTTCTCTACTACCAGCTAACCAGTGGGACGACGCCGGATGGAGCTGCCTGGACCGCACCTGCCTGGGTCATCGAGGCAGTGGGAGTTCATCAACCCCCCAATTAGGAGAGATACTACGGCGCGGAGGGGCTCACGGGAGTACTCCCGCCATGCCCTCCGCCGGATAGGGCAGCCGCGGCCCCCGCAATACCGCCCCCCGCCGCAATTGCCACGATGATGAGAGTCGTATGGGAATGTGATCCTGACGACGTGGTAGGATGCGGAGGGTTGCTGGGCGGCACGCTGGGTGTTTGCGTTTGGCCGGGCGTGGCGCGCAAGGGCTGCAAACCTGGGATTCCCGTTGCGTTCGCTGCGACCAGCACCTTGCTTCCCGTCGGCAAGAGATACGATTGGCCTGTCTGGATATCCCCGACTCTGAAATCACCGAACGCAGACTCGATCGAGGTGGTGCTGTCCGCCATAACTCCCACGGTGATCTTCGCGGGGGCTGTCGACGTGGGCTCGATGTGAAATCTCGTCGTCGCCACCAGGGGAGTGCTTTCCCCTGAGCTCTCAGCCACCAGGGTTCCGTTCTGAAGGTGCAACCAGACCCGATCGACGGGCCGGGTGAAGCTTGCCGTGGTGTTTTCGTCGAGAATGACTTGGTTTGCCGGCCATAGTTGAATTACCGCGTGGCCGGCTGCCGCCGTCACCACCGCGTCGCCGTCATAAACCCACCCATCGGTGGCAAGGGGTTTTCCATTCCGGGTCGCTTCCGCAGCGGTAATGACTTTTCCGATCACCTCGCCTTGCTCGTCTGCCGGTGCTGGGGGCTTCGTTCCAGGTGCAGGTATGTGGGCCTGAAGCCCTTCCGCAAGCGTGTAGCTCTCACCCGAATGGGTCTCCGTGATTGCGACCTTTCCCAATTGGGCCTCGACGACTGTCCTTCTATCGGGTAAGAGGGCCACGCTGAATTCGACCATCCCTTGGCTTTTGGGCTCGACTCGATACGTTGCCGTCTTTACCACAAAAGCCTCTCGATTCTCTCCCCGGACGGCTAGTGTTCCCGACAGAAGTTGCGCCACAATACTGCCCTCACCGCCACTGAAGCGTACCTGGGTTGACCCCGCGAGTGAGGCCCGGCCCGTAGACGAGAAACTCAGGAGCACCGACCCGCCCTCGCCAACATTTACGGCGTCTCCAGAAAGAACCGTGCCGTTTGACAACAACCTGCTGCCCTCGACTGTGGCATTGGACGAGGTCACCACCTTGCCGACGACCTCCGGTACTCGACCCGCCGCGAGAGCGAGAGCCGCGAATCCGGTGAACAGCATGAATCCAAAAAGAGTCAGCCGCAAGGGAAGTGTCCGCATGATCTCCTCCGTCGAACCTGTTTCAATTTTGCGTGTCTGGTCCTGAATCATTTACACAAGGGTTAACCCGGCAGTCGATCTCGGCTGCTACCCCCGGTGAAGGGCAGGGGAAAAGGCCGGAGGCGCAGCGGAGGGCATCAAGCTCTCCTCCCGCAGGATCTGGTCCAGGCTGGGGAGCAGGTGGAGCATCACTCCGAGGATTTTGCAGTGCCGGTAGATTTCGCCCAACCGGTCAGGCTCAATCAACTTGGCGCAAACGATCACGTCAGTCACCTTGTAGCGCGAACAAAGGCTTTGGAGTCCTGCCGTATTCCCCAAAACCCGGTACCCCGCGATAAGCCTCTGGTTTTTGGCCGGATCGTCGTCCAGAAAACCCACCAGGCTCATATGAGGGTACTGACGGATGTCCTGGGCGGCCGACAAGCCTCGCAGGCCGGCGCCGAGAATCAGGACGCGGCGCGCCCCTTCTGGAAGCGGCTGGTAATGATGGTGCAGCACATAAAGCATCCGGCGCAAGCAGCGCAGTCCCAGGCTGGCGCTCAGGGCGAGCAAGTACTCCAGAGTGATGATGCTCAACGGGACCAGGAACATGACCGCCTGCCACGAACTTGTGGGCAATCCCAGGCGAAGCGCGTAGAGGACGAGCGTGATCGGAGCAAATGCCACCGTCAAAAAAAAAGCGTCTTCGAGGGTGACGTAACGCCACATCATGTCGTAAATTCCCAAGCAGCGGTTTACCATCACCCGCAGCGGAGGAATAAAGGCCATATACAACCACATCTGCCGGCGATAGAAATCCAGAAACCCAGCTTCATACCGGAAAGTGTAAGCTAACAGCGCCGCACCCATGTAGACTGCCAGGTCGAGCAACATTTGCGCACCACGACTGTAGGGCTGCGCTTCCAGCCCGCACTTGCTAAGCCCTCTCGCCAGGGACCTTTCCGGCGCATAGACCAAGACCAAGGTCATCAAGAGTAGTTTGAGGTCCAGCCGCAAGGTGAGATTCCGGATGTACTCACAATCCAGAGAGCGTTTTTGGGGTAGGAGGTTCGTGCGATAGACGGCCTGGGGATTGGCTTGGCGCGCACAGTAGTCAGCCTCACGGCGATGATGGATGGAAGCGTACGAAGTCACCCCCGGCCGGACCCTGAGCAGGATTCTTTCCCTTGGATCGTTCAGGTCGATTTCACTCGCCACGCGGGGCCGCGGCCCGACAAAACTCATCTCCCCCCGCAGGACATTGAAAAACTGCGGGAATTCGTCCAGCTTGGTGCCGCGCAGAAAGGCGCCCACGAGGGTCAGACGTGGATCACGGTCGACCACTACCGATGAGCCCAGCACTTCGGCCCCCTGCACCATCGTTCGAAGTTTGATCAACGTAAACGGCCGCCCGAGATACCCGACGCGAGTCTGACGGAATAGGGCGGGTCCGCGGGAGGTAAGGCGGACAAGCAGCGCACAAAGAATAAGGAGAGGACTTGAGATCACCAAGCAGGCAAGGGATGCGACGATGTCGAAGAGACGCTTCCCCCCGCGCATGTAAAGAGAGGGGCAGTCAGCAACAGACACTGGTGCCGGCATAACGAACTTGCCGAGCCCGCTGGTGATGGTAGCCATGGTTCTTGGGAAATTGGCGAGTTTAGATCACTCGTGTCCGAAACAAAAGTTTCGCATCCACTGGGGATTCCGGCTCTGCCGCTTGCTCTGCGGGCTGGCTGCGAAGCTGTGAATTAATTGTTTCTTCGATTTTTCGCCCGCGTGCTTTCAACTACTTGCGGGCCGAAAAACGCGGCTTTCTCAATTAATTCACACCTTCTGCGCCTGCCAGGAACGCTGTCCTAACATCCACCCTCATCCTCGGCCGCGCCGGAGGCTCAGTCTCCGGCGCCTGGAGTTTCTACATTTAGGTCTGGCAAAGTAATATTTATATTGACAGACCGACCTGCATTGGCTACCTTCCTCCTGAGCGCTGGCTCTGGAGGTGCATTTGCCCGACGATCTCAAGGATTCCGTTCTTTCCATATTCGAAGCTTCTCTCGATGCGCAGTTGCGGGCTGTTCGCCGTCTCCGTGCGGATTCTCCCGCCCCCGCCACGCCGCGCTCCCGCGCAAGTCTGTCCCAAGTGGGTATGGCTTTTGACATACTCAAGAAGGCCGGCACTCCCTTGCACGTTTCCGCCATCCTGGAGCGCATCCACGCCGCCTTCCACCTCACCGTCGATCGCGAGAGCCTGGTCTCTTCCCTCAGCAAGAAAGTTGCCCGCGGCGATCGTTTCCTGCGCACCGCCAAGAACACCTTCGCCTTACGCCCGGAGGTCCGATGACCCTCTTCGCCGCCTGGTCGGAGATCGTCGCCGACTGGGCTCCCAGCTTCCCCCAGTCGCGCACCTTCCGTCGCGCCACCCGTCAAGCCTTGGGCGCCTTGGTCTGCGTGGGCCGGCGCTGTCTTTCGCGCATTATCTGGACCCAGGGCCGCCAGCAGCGCAGTTGGTCGAGCGAGTACTTTCTCCACTCGCGTTGCCGTTGGCAACCCCAGACCTTGTTCGCCGGCGTATGGCGTCGCGCCTTGCCCTATTGTCCGGGCCGCCTGGTGGGCGTCGCCGTCGACGACACCCGCCTGCGCAAGACCGGCCGCGCCATTCCTCAGGCACGCTATCATCGCGATCCTCTCTCGCCTCCCTTTCATGTCAACCTGATGTACGGCCTGCGCTTTCTGCAAGCTTCTCTGTTGCTGCCCCTGCATCGGCGGGGCAATGCCAGTTGCCGTGCTCTGCCCGTGCGCTTTGAAGAGGCCGCGCCGGTGAAAAAGCCCTCCCGCAAGGCGGGAGAGGAAGCCTGGCAAGAATATAAGAAGATGCGCAAGCTCCATAACCTCTCGCAGCGTTTGGTCCAGAGCGTGGCCCCCTTGCGCCAGGCACTGGATGCCGCCGGAGGAACGGCCAAGCTGCTGGTGCTGGCTCTCGACGGCAGCTTCTGCAACCGCACTTGCTTCCGCGCTCCCCGCGACCGCACGGAGTTGATCGCCCGCACCCGCAAGGATGCACGCCTCTGTTTCCGCGCTCCCCAGCCTTCCCGCCGCTTTTACGCTCTGTCCACCTTCACTCCCGAACAGGTCCGCGAAGATGCGGCACACTCCTGGAAACAGACCCAGCTTTTCTACGGAGGCAAGCGCCGCCGCATCCGCTATAAAGAGGTGACGCAAGTCTACTGGCGCCGCGGCGCCGGCCAGATCCCCCTGCGCCTCTTCGTCATCGCTCCCACCCCCTATCGCAAACGGAAAAGCTCCAAGCTTTACTACCGCCAACCCGCCTTTCTGCTCTCCACCGACCTGCGCCACTCCGCCCCCCAACTGCTGCAAATCTACTTCGACCGCTGGCAGATCGAAGTCAACCACCGCGACGAGAAGGATACCCTGGGCGTAGGACAAGCCCAGTTGTGGAACGTCGACGCCGTGCCCAAGCAGCCCGCCTTGGTCGTCGCCGCCTACAGCGCTCTGCTCCTGGCCGCTCTGCAAGCTTTCGGCACCGAGCCAACATCAGCCTATCAGGCCCTGCCCAAGTGGCGTCGCAAGGCCCACCGCCCTTCCTGCCTCGACCTCGTCACCCTCCTGCGCCAAGAAAGGGTCGACCACCCCGAATGCCCCCAATCTCTGGGCTTCCAACTCACCGACCGCGCCCTCACCCACGCCGCGGACGCGTGAAAAATGTAGAAACTCCAGGCGCCGGAGGCTCAGTCTCCGGCGCGGTGAGAATCAAGGGAAGAAGGGCGTTCGTGGCCCGGAAGGGCTGAGCCCTTCCGCGTAGCGGAGCGACGAAGCCGCAAGGCTCATTTATTTTGGTACATGAGCGATTTTAGATTATGTGGGGCCTTCGCAAATGGGCTGAGAGATCTGGTCTTAAATTGGCAACTGGCCGACCTTCTCGATCGTCTCAGCGAGAGGTTGCGTCCCGAATGGTCTTGATGGGTACGCCGGACAAATCTGCTCCATGAGGATCCGGACGATCCGGGCTGAGGCGTGGCCATCCCACAGTTTAGGGATATGCCCCTTTTTCCCTTCACCCCGCAGGACCTTCCGCGCTTCCTCGACCAAACGGCTGCCATCCAGTCCAACTAACAAGTTCGTGCCCTCGCTCAGAGTAATTGGGCGTTCGGTGTTGCTGCGGACGGTCAGGCAGGGAATTCCCAGCGCTGTGGTTTCTTCCTGGACGCCCCCGGAGTCTGTGATCACGAACGTGGCTTTGCTCTGAAGTCTCAGAAAAGGAAGGTAGCTCATCGGTGGAACCATACACACTCCGTCGGAATTATCTCGCCCGGCCGAGTCGCGGAGCCCGCAGGCGTTCACTCTGCTGCGCGTCCGCGGGTGGACCGGAAATATAAGAGGAACCTCTTTCGCAATCTCCTCCAATGCCGTCCAAAGCATGCAGAGCGTCGCAGTGTTGTCCACAGTTGCAGGGCGATGCAGGGTTACTAAGCCATATGGACCCGTCAAGTCCATACGGTTTTCGCCCCAGGCTTGGCGTTCGTGTGACATGAAATGGCGCTGCGCTCGGGGAAGGGATCGCCGTAGAGCGTCAATCATGACGTTTCCAACCAGGTAGATACTCTCCCTCGGTCGGCCCTCTCTTATTAGGTTTACGACGCCGCTAGGCTCCGTGACGAACAAAAGATCTGCTAAAGCATCGGTCAGCACGCGGTTGACCTCTTCCGGCATGGTGCGGTCAAAGCTTCTCAATCCTGCTTCCACGTGTGCGAGCGGCAAGCCCATTTTTGCGGCTGTGAGGGCGGCCGACAAGGTGGAATTCACGTCACCCACCACGACCACCACGTCGGGCTGTTCATCCTCCATTACTCTCTCGAGTCGGAGCATGATCTCGGCTGTTTGCCGCACCGTTGTGCCGGAGCCGACCTCGAGATTCACGCGAGGCTTGGGGATATCCAAGTCTTCGAATAAAGCCCGCGACATCTCATAGTCGTAGTGCTGGCCGGTGTGGACCAGAATGGTTTCGATGTCGCGATATCGGCTCATCTCGTCCAGCAAAGGTGCAATCTTGACGAAATTCGGACGAGTTCCGACCACGGTGAGAATGCGCATTAGTGTTTTACCTTAGCTCTCAATGTGCTTCACTCCCTTCGTGAGTCATCGCCACGGGGCGAGGGCCCCCGCCGAACAACGACTCGCGAATCCGGAATGTCGCCAGTGTCGTTGCCCAGAGGCCCTCGAAAGGTATCGGGGTTGGTCCTTTGCCGGCGATGGCGTTGACGAAGTGCCGCATTTCCTCTACGTGCCCCTTATCCTGCTGGAAGAGAAATTTGGTATGGCACTTGTTGGATTGATGGAACCACGACTTTCGATAGTCTTCACAAATGGCGGTGCGGCCGCGCCCGAAGACCTCCAATCGCTCCTTCGGAACGCTCGCGTCGCCGCAATCCACGTATAGAATTTCGCCCTTCGAGCTGTCGGCCAAAGACACCTGGATGTGCAGATTGCTTTCGTCGTTACCCATCGCCCATGCTTCCACCTGGGTGGGCAATGCCTCGGTGATGAAACTGAAGAAATCCACGAAGTGGCAGACCTCGCCAATCACGCGCCCGTGGCCCTGCTCCGGGTCCTGCGCCCAGTGTCCCTCCGGCAGGCGCCCCGCGTTGATCCTGTATAGGAATGAGAGCGGCCCGCGGCCGGTGCGGAAGAAATCCTTGCATTGCCGCGCAAAGGGAGAAAACCGGCGATTAAAGCCCGCGCACAGAATACGATCCGACCGCGCGTAACCTCTCGCGATGGCTTCCAACTCTTGCTCGTTCACGCACAGAGGCTTCTCGACGAAGACGTGCTTGCCGCTTGTGAGCGCCGCCAAAACCATTGGCCCGTGCAGGTGGTGCCGCGTACCGATGAACACGGCATCAATATTCGGATCGTCCAATACCTCTCTGGCATCGGTCGTGCAATATTGAAACCCGAAGCTTTTTCCGGCACGGCTGGCGGAGAGGCCGGTGGCATTGGCCAGGCCCACCATCTCAACATTGTCGAACTTGCGCAAGACCGGAAGCAGTTTGGCGCGGCTGAAGCTGCCCGCTCCAATCCACCCGATTCTGATCTTTCCCGCTCTGGGCCTCGATACGGTCCTCTCCGGGCGGGGCGCGCGAAGCTCCAACCGTCGAGAAGAGGCGCCGGGTTCTGAATACTCAATCAAAATGGCCAAGTGTTTTCCCGGACGCTTTTGGGTGAGCAGATCGTATGCTTCGGGGGCCCGGGCAATGTCGAAACGGTGGGTCACCAAGCGTGCCAAGTTAATCTTCCCGGCTGCAACAAGCTCCAGGAAGGCATGCATGTTCCGCTTCTCGGTCCAGCGGACGTAACCCTGCGGGTAATCGATCCCTTTCTCCTCATAGGCCGGGTCGTACCTGCCAGGTCCGTACGACCGCGAGTACCGCAACTGCAGTTCCTTCCGGTAGTAATTCTCGCGGGCCACATCAACTCGCACGTCGCCAACAACCACGACGATTCCCCGGTCGCGAGCGATCCGTCCGGCGAGGTCAATGGGCTGGTTGGATTTCGTCGCGGCGGTAATGATGACGGCGTCGGCGCCCCCCGCTCGCGGGAGATCGCCGTCGGTTGCGAAATCGAAGTTTGTGGTGGCAAAGTCTACGCCCAATTCCCGCGCCAGCGCCACGCGGTCGGGATCGGGATCGACTCCCCAAACCGTACACCCCGCCGCCTGAAGGATTTGTGCCGTCACCAGGCCTACCAATCCCAGTCCCAGTATCGCCACGTGTTCGCCCACCTTCACTTCCGCAACGCGCACGCCCTGAAGCGCGATCGATCCCAGCGCCACGAAGGCGGCGGAGTCGTAGTCAACATTCTGCGGAATCGGCACGCACAAGTTGGTGGGAACCCAAATGCGTTCGGCGTGGCTGGCGTAGCCCGCGCCGGCGCATGCCACGCGCTGGCCGGCTCGGAACTCCTGCGCCCCCCGGGCCACCTCCAGAACTTCTCCAGCAGCACTGTAGCCCAAAGAGATAGTCCTGTCGAGCCTGGCGCGCACGGTCGCAACGGCGCTTGCCAGCCCGGCGGTTCGGACGCGCGCGACGAGGCTTTTGACCAAGTCGGGGCGTTCGAGCGCCTTGCCCACAAGGCTCATGCTGCCCAGTTTGACGGCCGCGCGCTCCGTCCCCGAACTGATCAGCGAGGCAACCGTCCTCACCAACACCCCGCCCGGCGCGCAACCAGGGGCGGGAACCTCCTCCACGGCGATTTCGTGCGTGCGCAAATCCTGCATGAGTTGCTTCATGGTTGTTCCAATGGCGGACGAGCTATTCCGGGACGGCAAGTTGCTGTGTTGCGGCGACCAGCTTATGGCTTGCGCGCAATTCGCCCAGCAGGCCGAAGTACTTGGCGGCTTCGGTCCGGCGCAGGTATTTTTCCATGACCGACTGCCTTCCGTTCCCGCCGAGGATCCGGCAGAGCGAAGGATCGTCGCGCAGCTTGATAATTGCCGCCACCAACGCCTCGGGGTCCTCCGGCCGCACCGGCAATCCGGCTTGGCTCGCGAGAAGGATCTCCTTCGCCTCGCCCTCGACGCCGAGAATCACTGGCTTGCCTGCCGCCATGGCCTCGAACATTTTCGAAGGAATCGCACTTTTGAAGACTTCCTGGTTCCGCAGCGGGACCAGGCAGGCATCCACCGCCGAAAGGTAGGCGGGGATTTTCTCCCGAGGCTGCTTCTCCAGAAGGCGGACGTTCGGAAGTCGCAACGCCTCGACGGCCTCGCGGAGTTGGCCCCGTTCGGCGCCCGCGCCCATCAGGAGAAACACTATCTCGCGGCAGTCTCTCAGCCGGTCGGCGGCTTGGAGCACGGTTTCCAGACCATGGGCCATGCCGAGCGTTCCGGCGTAGAGGAGAACGAATTCATCTCCGAGGCCCAACTCTTTGCGTATGTCCAGGCGGGCCGTCCGGGCGTCGGCGGAGTCGAGCGGCAAACAGAAACCTTCCTCAATCCCGTTGCGGATGACCGAGATTTTTCTCTCTTCCACGCCTTGATGGATCAAGTGCCGGCGCTTCCATTCGCCGTCCACGACGATGTGTGCCGAGTGCCGATAGAGGAACCCGGCGAGGCGCCCGATGCGTCGATAGAGCAGGGAATTGGCAGAGGCCTGGCCTACTCCAACGAGCGACTCCGGCCACAGGTCCCGCACTTCGAACACCCACGGCCGGAATCGCAAAGTCCCGGCGGCCCATCCCGATAATCCCACCAGAATCTGGGGCGAGGTGGCGATCACTACGCCGTTACGCGGAGCCACGCAAGTGCCCGCGACCGCCGCAGAGGCGGCAAAGGAAGCGAAATTGGCGCCGCGGCCCCACAACTTTCGATTGGCGGACGGGTAGAGCCATGTGCGGTAAACTTTTACGCCCTCGCGCTCCTCCCGCGCGAAACCGCGCCGCCATGCCTTCCGATACTCCGCGTGAATGACGCCCTCGGGATGATTGGGGAACCCCGTCAGAACCCGGACGTCCGCGCCATTCCTTGCCCACTCGCGGGTAAAGCAGTTTACCCGGGTCGCGGGAGCGCAGGCTTCCGGTGGAAAGTATTGCGAAATGTAAAGGACCTGCATCGGGCGAAGCATCGTTCTTAGCCGAGCGGAATCTTGTGACCCTCGACAGTGATTGACTTTCCCGGCCAGTCCGCCGCGACGCGGGGCAGGGAATCGGCCAGAGGGGCGATAACATGGATCATGCCGGCGGGAGCCGGCCCGCGCCATAGCCAACGTAGGGCGGTAGAAGGCGCGCGTTCGCCGAATTGCTCCGAATACCAGCTCCTGAGAAGGTCGAACTCCCCCGCGCCATACGCCGCGAGTTGATAGCGCTCGCCGCCAAAACCCAGGCTCCAGCGGCGAATTGGCGGGCCCGCATCGGCGGCGACCGCGATCGCCGCGACGCGAACGCGAGGGTGGAAATGCACAAACGACTCGACCAGGTGTGAACCGCCGCCCGTGAGGATGTCCGCGACAATCCACGTATCCGGGGGGTGCATCAGTATGGTGCGCGAATGCACCACGCCCAGGCGCCGATAGGCATCATGCTCGCCGCGCAGAAAACGCAAGTCCCCGTCGCTGCCTCCGCGCATCTGCCTCACTTCCGGCCGGCGGCCGACCCGAAAGCTCGCCCAGGTTTCAGCCTGCTCCTCGCCGTCGATGCGCAGGGTGTTGTGCGCGGCGGTGCACCGCTCGTGGGAACGCTCGGGTCCCAGCTCATAGGTGCTCGCGCCGGTATCAACCACCACGCGCTGCCCGTGCAGTGAGAGCTCGTAACTGAGCACGTCGCAATGGCCGTGGCCCGGCTGGTAGTCCGGCCCGAGCGGCCCGCAATCGAAAATCAGGGCGCTGCGGGACTCCTGATTGCGGATCACGCCGTATCCGGAATTCGCAAACACCGTGACGTTGAGCTCACTTTCCGAGCCCTTGACATCACGCGAATCGGTCCTGGCCAGGAGCTCAGCGGGCGGGGGAGCAGTCCCCAGCACCGAGTCGTTAAAGAGGGGGAGTTCCCCATCGGGGTGAAGAATTCCCTTCAAGAATCGCGCCATGAGCCGCATCTTTTCCCTGAGCAGGCGGGAGCACGCCAGGTCTTTTCCCGTCGCCCGGCACAAACTGGTGATGTCGGCCAAGTCCTCGAGGATCTGCGCATGGTACATCGGTGATCGTTCGAAGTGGCCGCCGTCCGGCAGAATCTGCTCATTCAGTTCCTGCTCCAGCAACCTTTCGCCCTTTGCCCACCATCGGGCACTAGACGAAGTTTCGAGCAGCGCTCCGGCAAACAGCAGCGCCTTGGTGTTTTTCAAAAGATGATTTGCCAGCAAATCCTTTTCCAGCCGCCGCTCCAGCGTAGCCACTTGGACGCCCAGGCTCTCGACCAGGGTGTTCAGTCTTTCGCCGTCCCAAAGCTCCAGCGAGCGTCCGTACCTGGCCAGAAACTTCAGCCAATTGACGATCCGCACGGACAGCGCGTAGGGCTCCCACCCGACCTCGGTGCCCAGCGTATTTTGGGCGCACCAGTCGAGGGCGATTTCGAACGCCACAATCAGTGTCGGCTTTTCCTCGGGCAGAGTGAATCCGGCATTTAGGAAATCAAAGTAGTTGAGATGGTAGAGCCACAGTTTCTCATGTCCGCGGTCGTTCCACGGAATGGCGCCGCCGCCCGTAATCGTTTGATGGAGCAACGTGAATTCGCGCGCCGCCACCATTTTGCGCGCGGCCTCCGGCTGCCAATCCATGAACCGCCACCGGCCTGAAACTTCGCGGAGGCGCACGGGAGCCTTGATTTTAGCGGGCGAAAGCGATCGCGGCAGCACTCGCCGCAGCGCCAGGTAGCCAAGTTGCGACCAGCGGAGATGGCGCAGTGTCCGCAAGTAGGTGGCCGCGGTCGGTGGTTTTAAGCCGACGTGGCGGGAAACGCCGGGTTGCGGAGCTTTAGAGTGCGGCAGCTCGCTGCCGCTTTCCTCTCTGTGAGTTTGCTCGCGGAAATTTCGATCGGATGCAGAATTCGCCACCAGCAAGCTGGCTGGGGGAAAAGCGGCAGCGAGCTGCCGCACTCTAAAGCTTCGCAACCAATCCCATGACTCGTTCGTTGTCTTCATGATTTCGTCATTCTGAGCGGAGTGACGAGGTCGCCTCGCCTTGGCGCGGCGGCGGGTTTACCCTGCGACCGGGCGGCACAACGCCGCCTCAGCTTCGAAATCCCGGCCATAGCCCGTGGCCAACTTTTTCACCGCCAGCAGAACCAGCGGCGCGCGAGCCTGTTGCTGCCAAGCTTTTGGGGAAGAATCGTTTTCGTCCAAGGCGGCGAAGTGTGCAGCGCCCAGGAGGGATTGCCATTCCTCGGCATCATAGCGGTTCCGCGAGAGCCGCAGATAGGCGGCATACGAGTCGATCTGCCGGAAGCGACGAAGCACCAGCGAAAGGCGTGCGGCGAAGGGGCTCGACTGTAGCCGGGCCTCGATCTTGCGCACAGAATTCCAGGGATTGGGAACGGTGAGCAGCAGGACGCCGTCGGGCCGAAGGACCCGTGAAAGCTCCTTCGCCACCCGCGGAACGTCATCGAGGTATTCAAAGACGCTGGAGGCAATGATGGCGTCGAAGCTGGCGTCCTCGAAGGGGAGAAGTTCCCACGATGGCTCGAGGCAAACCCAGTTCACCGCAGTCCCAGAGTGACTGCGGCGGGCGACGTGCAACATATCTTCCGCGAAGTCGCATGCGGTGACGTGGTAACCCATTTGGTCAATCGCGGCGCTGATTTCGCCTGTGCCGCAGCCAAGGTCGAGGACGCGGGCGGGAGGAGGGCACAGCTCGGCGAGTCGCGCCTTGAATTGTTCCACGCGAGAGTTGAGCTTGCCATCGGGACCGTACTTACTCCGCCAGTCGCGCGCCTTCTGGTTGAAGAGGGTGCGAACGTCGTTCGCCGTGCTTGTGTCCAAGGGGCCAGTGGCTCGCGGGCTCAAGACCCCGTGGCCAACGCCGGTGAGGCTTGAGTGCGGAGCTTTAGAGTGCGGCAGCTTGCTGCCGCTTTCCTCCCCGCGAGTTTGGTTGCGGAAATCTCGATTGGATGCAGGATTCGCCGCCAGCAAGCTGGCTGGAGAAAAAGCGGTAGCAAGCTGCCGCACTCTAAAGCTTCGCACGGTATGCCATGATCGCGGCTCGATATCCAGGGGGGGCTCATTTCGTGCCGTGCGTTCCAGCAGTTCAACGAAGCTCCTGGCGATCTCGTCCCAAGTGGGAGCTTGGGCCAGCAGGCGGCGGCCATTTTCCACGAGCCGCGCGCGGAGGCCGCCGTCTTGCATGACCCTAGCCATGGACTGCGCGACGCTATCGGCATCCAAGGGGTCGAAGTAGGTCGCCGCGTTCTGGCAAAGATGGCGGGCAAAGTCCCGGTCGCTGGTGAGAATTGGCAAACCGAAATACATGGCTTCCGAGTAGGTGCGCGAGAATGATTCCAGCAGCGTGGGAAAAATCAGGGCATCGGCGCGGCGATAGACCTGCGAGAGCATCTGGCTCGGCACGGGACCGATGTTCTCAATCTTTCCCGTTAGTCCGTCTTTGCCCAACCGCTCCAGCAGCCGCCGGGCACGGGGGTGTTGTCCGGGAGCGACGGTGATAACGCACTTTGCCGGCTTGCCGGTGTAATTCGGCAGTCTTTGCGCGGCGTCGAGCAGGATATCGATATTCTTGTGCGCATAGCAGTGAGCGAGGCAGAGAAAAGTAAAGGGCTCGTTCTCACCGGATGGGCCGCACTCGGGGCTCCCTGCCACCTTCGGCAGGGAAAGCGTATTGGGGATAATCGCTACCCGCCCGGGGGCGATGCCGTACCGCCTGCACAGATGGTCCTTCATCACCGGAGTTTGAGTGATGACGGCGATGTCGCCCGGAAGATGGCGATACGCGTGGCGGCCGTAGGCCGTGATCAAGTGCTCGCGGGGCGTCCGGCGCGATTCGGCGACGGGATCGTCGTAGACGATCCAGGCATTCTGTAGGAGCACAGCCGTAGGGCACACATGCTTATTGGGCACAAAGTTCCCCAAGCAGAGAAGAGCGTCCGCTTTTTCCTCGCGGCAGATTCTGGGGACTTCCTGGTTGAGCAGCCGTGCCCGGCGCCACAGGCCGGACCCTTTCCTGCAAACGATGGTGCGGATATTGCCGTCGGAAATGGCCTTGTAGGCCTCCAGATCGGGCACGAGGAATGTGAAGTTGTGTTCGGTGTGGCCGGCAAGGTGCGCCATTAAATCGAGCGCGAGTTCCTTGCCACCCGCAACCGTCAGCCCCGCGGCTTCAACGACGAACTTCAACCCATCACTCCTATGCAGCGCCGAAGTAGCGCGGGCGGGACGCTCGCGGTACGAGAGGCAGACGGAGGTGTACACGTTCAGCTTTTGGCGGCATGCTTTTGGGCCACATAAAACGTCCGGCATCCGGGCCGAACCCCAGGGTTGCCACGAAAGAGGGCGGCCGCGTCGGTGGCCCGGACGTGGCGGAAGCCTGCCGTCCGGAAGGCCTCAAGAACTTCCGCGCGCGTCCAAGCGACTTGCTCGACCCGCTCGCGCGAGCGGCGCCAGCCGCCTTGCTGACGAATGAACCACTCGATCTGTGTCCAACCCCTATCGCGGGCGGGGTCATAACCACCCTGCATCACCATCACCGCGCCGCGGTTTTCGAACAGCGACGTACCGGGCCAAATCTTCTGGAAAGCGAGCCGGTTGTTCACATCGAAATAAAAGTATCCGCCCGGGCGCAAAGCGCGCGCGACGGCCTTGGCCACCTTCGCGAGATCGGACTTCTGTGGCACGTGATTCACGGCGTCGAACTCGCAGGTGATGAGATCGACAGGTTCGGGAAGCCGAAACGTTCTCATATCGCCGCGGAGGATGGTGACGTTCGAGCCGGCGCGGCGCGCCTTGGCGCCGGCCAGGCGGCACATCGTTGGCGAGAGATCGACCCCATAGACCTTTCTTCCACCCCGCGCCAACTCGATCGCCGTTGTCCCTGTGCCGCAAGCAAGGTCGCACGCCGCGCGCACCTGCGGAAGAATCCGATGCAGCAAACGGCGCCGAGCGTGGCGGTACCATGGCAAGTGAAAGGTAAAAAACTGGTCGTAGTACCGCGCCAGCAGTTGGTAGGTTCGTGGAGCCACTATTCTCCGCCGTTTTTGCGCCTTGGCGTCTTGGCGTGAGATTGTTTCTTTCCGTGGTCCAGTATTGCGACGCAACGAATTTGCGGCTTCAGTTTCATGCCTTCGAGATCTCCATCCCGCCGTGGACCGTCCGGCGATTAGGGCACTTCACATTGATCCTCGGGAACGGACGATGCTGTTCATTGGAATGTGGCGTACTCGTCAGTCCGGCAGGCTCAGCGCCACCGCCGGAGATGGATCAACGTCGCCAGAAGGCACCGCTAGCACCGACTCTGAGATCGCTCCGAAGGCTTTCTCGATCAGTTGCCTGCGCCGCTCCGCAAGGACTGCTGAATGAAAATCCTGGGCTCGGTGGTACGCTGACTCGCTCAGACGTTTGGCCATTGGCAGATCGCTTAGGAGACGGAGCACCCCATCGGCAAGCGCACCTGCGTTGCCGGGCGGCACGACAACGGCGTTCCGACCATTTGTGACGACCCCAGGAATCCCGCCGGCGGAGGTCGTCACAATCGGCAAAGAATTGGCCATAGCTTCAAGAAGGCAGTGGGGAACACCCTCGGTCATGGACGAGTGGACGAAAATATCAGCCTCACGATAAAGCGACAACAATGAAGGTCCCAGGGCTCGGTATCCCAGGAACCGGACGACGGCACTCAAACCTTCCTGCTGAACCGTCTTTTCCAGGTGGCTGCGCTCGGGACCGTCGCCCACGCACCACCATTCAACGGAGTACCCACGGGAGCACAAATCCTGAACCGCCTCAAGCACGGCGCCGGGCCGCTTCAGGGGAAGGAGGCCCATCACGGAAAGTATCCTGACCGGAGAGTGAAACTCCTTGAGGTGCCTCTGGAAGAAGACGTCGTCAGTGAGCGTGCTATGAACCATGGAGGCTGCGAGCGCGCGGGCGTTGATGTCACGGTATTGGATGTAGAGAGTCTCACCCTGGGTAAACACCAGTTGCGAGCATCGGACCGTCGCCATGCTCATCAGTTTGGCGAACTTTGATTTCACCCAGGTTGAAATTCCAGGCGGCTTACCGTACCTGATCGCCGCTTCCCAGTCCCCAATGATTTGTGTGACGAGGGGTTTGCTCCTGAGCTTGCACACGAGCGCCGCGAGGACGCCGGCCTCGGTGGGCATGTCCACACAGACGAGATCGGAATTTCCAATTGCCCGCCAGAGAGGCGGAAGGTGTGCCAAGTACCTCAAGGCCTTTCGCCGGGGCATCGGCAGGCTGACCACCTCAAGCGCTGTTGAATCGATGGCGGCGAACTCCATTCCACCTGCAGCAAGGTTCCGCGCGGATGGACAAACCACGGTAGATTGCGGAAACCATCGGATGGTGTCTTGAATGAGCTGCTTTGCCCAGGTGTAGGTGATATACTTGCCGTCTCTACGTTCGACTGGGGCACTTTCTACAAAGCAGAAACTGCGGGGCGGCAAGGTGTTCTCCTCCAAACCTCGGCTGCAGCGTGATTAATCGTGCCGGCGCAAAGAAATGGTACTGATGTTTCATCCACTATGACGCCCCTGGTTTCATGGACCGAAGCAGTTGGAGATTCTGGCGGGGATGGCTTAAGGAAATCAGCCACCCCAGGATACCGGCGGCAAGCCAGTAAATGGCGATGGAGGTCGTCGACTCCATGTAATCGACTGCCGGCAGGATTGCCAGCAGCGCCACAAAGCTGGCGGAGGCCCATGCAGCGACGTCCTTTAACCAAGGGTCATGAAGCGTCCTCGGAACTATAACGATCAAACGAATGATGAGGGCGAAAAGGACCAGAAAAGCAGCGCAAAGCGGCAGTCCACCCTGCAAGAGCAGTTTCAAGTATGCATTGTCGATGAATAGCATCACGTTTTGCTCGGGCTTTTCCTGACTAGGGGATTCAGTGATCAGAGCCCCCCCCACGGTTCCCAGTCCGTATCCGAGAGGGTGCGAAAGCACAAGCTGCGATGCCTCTTCCCAGAGCTTGAGGCGTTCGACAGCGGGTCCGTAATCTGTAGTGGCATCTTGTGTGGCCGTCGAGGTTTGCGAAATTCGTGCGGAGTAAAACCATCCGATCAACATCCCAAGAACCAACACACCAACGGCGGCCTTTACCTTGTTCCTTAGCAAAAGCGCCACGCAGACTCCCACGAAAAGGGCAATCCAGTTCGTCCGGCTATAAGTCCAGAACAGGCAGGTGAGGGTGCCGGCCAGAAACAGTACCCTGAGCAGAATACCGGTAAGAGACATTTTCCAAAGGCGAACTTGCCAAACCAATAGTGACAATGCGACGAGATAACCAGCGAAATCCGGGCGTCCGGGAAATGTGGAGGTAAGCCCGTAGGTTCCGAAACGGAGCTGTCTTAAGGAAAGGTCGGACCAAGAACTTCGAATGGTCTGATCAAAGTCATAGTAGTGCTGGAAAACACCGTAGACAACTGTCAGCGCGCCGGCTATGGCAACAACGCGAAGGAGATTACGCAGTTCCTTGGGGCCATCCAAACAATACGTGACGGCGATGGCGATTGCGGGGTAGAGAGCTACGCCCCGGAAAGCCAAGCTTGCGCGCAGAAGGTCGGGAGCGATCAGGACATAGACGGCTGCCAAGCTGGCGATCACGGCCAGGCATGCAGCAATCCCCTCCGAGTGCCTCCTAGGACGGCCCGCCAGAAAGCGCAATAAGACTACGACCAGCGTCCAAACCGCCAGAATGTCCTTACAGATTGCAACCCATTTCGTTTGCGAGATAAAAGTGTCAGTCAGAAGGCTCTGAAACGGAAGAAACGCGAACAGGATGGCCAATATCAAAAACGGCCGAGAAGACAGGGCCATTAGACTACAGGCCGCGAGTAGGACGACCAGTCCCCCCCATTGTTGGGTGCTGATCAAATATGAAGCAGTCAATATAATTGCGGCTGCAAGGAAGTGCAGCCACCCCGTTGCGGCTAACCCCATGGTGGGCCGGTCATTTATCGAACGCGCTACGTCAAACATCATTTGGAACCCGCGGTGACCTCATCCACATGCAAGAATGGGGAAGCTTTGAGGCGCAACATGTCCCCAATTGCTTCCAGCATCTGAACGATGCCGCCCCGCACCATGCGGCGCGTAGAGGGATCGGTAGCCCACATCCAGTCCAGAGTCACGGTACCTGCAAATACCAGGAGCGCTATCGCGCAGTAAATGAAACCGCTCAGACGAACCGCGATGCCAATCGTGATAAGGAACCCGCCGGCGGAGATTACCGCAAGCCGCGCGAAGTTTTTGAACGAAGTGCCAAAGGCGTGCCAGCAATACGTGAACTCAATCGCCAGGAACGCAAGGTAAGAGAACAAGAAGGTTGTTGCTGCTCCCACTGCACCCCAGGCAGGTATGAAGAGGAGCCCGAAGAGAATAAAGAGCAGCGCCCAACCGAGCGTCATGCCAAAGGCCTGCCACATTCTGCCGGATGCCGCGATGGGAATATTTATAAAAGCGTTCACCACCATTAAAAGCGCGGCCCCACTCATCATCGTTCCGGCCAGCGAGGCCCCGGCAAATGCCGAACCAAATAGAATCCTGACCAGCAGCGGGGAGAAGAGCCCCAGACCCAGTGCCAGGGGAAGGGTCAATGCCCAGGCCAGCCGCAAATGGGTTACCAGGAAGCTTCCAAAAACTGAACGGTCAGCGGTGGCATGAAGTTCCGACATAAAGCTCACGCCGGGGAAGGAAAGGCTTACGGGGAGCAACAGCACGACTTGCGCCAAGGTCAGGGCTACACCGAAGAGTCCCACTTGGGCAAATCCTTGGTGTCTTGCCAGCATGGTGTTGACCCACCAATACACGGGCGCCCCCACCAGAGTGGTGAGGAACGCCGCAAACGCAAAGGAAAAAACCTCGCGGAGAATGTCCTGCGAGAAAATGGGCCGGAGCGAATCGGGAAACCGGCGCCGGCTCAGTTTGACGGCGGTGATCGTTAACAGACTGAGGCCCAGCAGGCTCGCGGCCAACTGGCCGAGAAGCGCTCCGTACAAACCAAGGAACAAAACGCCCAACCACCCAAAAAGGGTGAGCGCCCCGCTGCGCACAATCATCGCCCGGCTGTAATTCCTGAAGTCCTGAAGACCGGCGGAAACGCTATAGGCCAAATTGAACAGGCTGAGCGCCAGAACCAGAAGCGCCGAGAACTGAAAGACGCGCGTGAGTGACGCGTCGTGGTATACGCCGGAGGCAAGCCAGTGCGCGGCAAAGAAAAATGCCGCGCACAGAATTGCCAGCACCCCCGAAAACAGAACCACCGTGTTGGCCAGGATGGCGCCACCGCGCGCGGGGTTCTTGATGGAGTATTCGGGCAAGAACTTTTCCAGCGCCGTGTCCTGGCCCAGAGGTGAAGCTCCCGCCACAATTCCCACCAGCGAGAGCATGAGGACGTAAACCCCGTAATCCTTGGGACCCAGGTAGCGGGCCAGGATGATGGGGGCAAAACCTTGCAGCGCCCGGCTCACAATGCCGCCAATGCCCGTCTGTACCGCCGCGGCGGCGTAACGGCGGCCCACATCGGTCCGCGCCGCGGGCTCATGGGCTGTGGAGGGCGAAATTGAGACGGCGGATTCTGGCATGGGTGTAAGTGCATCATCCGGCGAGCCGTTGGCGCTGCCGGCTGATCGCGGCGTAGGGGCAGGCCTCGGAAGGGGTGCCCCTACGGGCGAGCAGGCCCCATACTTTCATTCGCCGCCAGGACGGCAAAGTGGGCGTTCAAGAGGCGCGATGACAGCCATCCGCCTGCAAGCCTGGACAGCCAGTAAGGAGCGAGACCCCTCCAAACCGGTAAATGGTTTCGCGTGTAATTGAAAACAATTGCTTGTCTGTTGTAAGGCGAGTATCGATGCTCGCGGTGGATTCTCCAGCCGGTGCTCTCAATCAGGCTTTTGAATGTTCCCTTGGAGAAGAACTGAACGTGGCCCGAGAGATTCTCCTCTCGCTTTCTTCCCAACAGATTTGACTTCAGCCACGACGTAGCCCAGGGAACCGCCTGGTTCTCGAGAGGCACCTCGGCCACCAAATATTTGCATTTTCCTAAAAGGCCTCGCAGAAGCGGTTCAGGATTTCGAAGGTGCTCAATGACGTGCGAAACGACGACGAGGTCGAAGGTGACACCCAGATCCGGAGCACCTGTTTCAAGGTCGTGGCACGCAAGAACCACTTCGCTGCCGTTTCGCTTACGCACGTACTCTAAAGCCACCTGGGAGCCGTCGATGGCGAAGTAGCGCTTGGCGAGGCGGCGGCGCATGCACTCGCTCAGCACACCTCCCGTGCCGCATCCCAATTCACATAGCGATTCCAGTGGGGGACCTAAGCCGCCAACCAGAGCTTGAATGGAGTTGGCTTTAGGCCTGGCTCCGAAGCGAAGCCACCGGGCTTCGACTTCTAATGACCGCTGGTAAATCTCTTGGTAATGGTCAGCGCTTTGGGACATTCATGGCCCCGTTTTGGGCTGCTGCCGATTTCTGGTTGGGCCGAGCGAGCGAACATTGGACTTAATGTCCATGCTTGCTGTGGCGATGGCAGCGCAGACTGCGAACCACGCGGCGTTGGCCGGGATATGAAGATTGAAGTCGGCAAAGCTGTGGACCAGGACTCCACAGCAGCCCAGAGCGGCGGCGAACTGCATCCTTCCGGCGGAGTGGCGGAGCTTTGCTTTGAGGTTCCGGAAGGCTAGCCAAAAGAAGAGCCCCATGGCTGCCAGGATGCACCCACCGCCGGTAAACCCTGTTTCCGCAAGGGCTTCCGCGTAGTCGTTGTGGGCGTGGTCCCACAGGAATTCGCTGGGGAAGCTTTGATAGCGGGGAAAGGCCTCGGCAAAACTGCCCAGGCCCACGCCGAGCCATGGGTGGTCGCGCAAAATCCCCAGCGAGTCGCGCGCGGCCACCAGCCGGTTGCCCATCTCCACGTCCGACGGATGCGTGCCGCTGCCGATCCGCCCCAGACGCTCGGCAATGTGACGCGGCGCCATCCAGAGGAACAACAGCGCGGCGGCGATGACGGCGGCGCCCCCAACAACGCCCGTGAGACCGCGCGCGCGCCGGGGACCGAACCAGAAAACCAGCACCGCGGCCACAAACGCTTCCGCCAGCAGCGAAATAAAACCGCCGCGAGAACCTGAAAGCAGCAGGGAAGCGACGGGAATCAGAATAAGGCAGCCAACCACCGCCGCCGAACGACGGTGCCGCAGCATCGGCAAAGCGCCTGCGACGGAAAGTGGAATCAGCATCTCCATCAGGCCGGCGTAATGGTTATGGTTGACGTAGGGACCAAATGTCCATCCGGGACTCCTCACCGCCCAGTAAATCAGCCCCCCGCTCGAGAAGAATTGAAAGATGGCAAAAAGTGAGAGCAGGAATGTGTAGATCACGAGGCCCCAGCGCAAGGCCGGAGCGGACAGAATGTCGCTTTCTGTCTCAGCTACCCGCCCTGCCCCACCTCGTCCGGGACATTTCAGGACCGGACCAAAGGTGGAATCCGATTCGCAAAAAAATTGGCCCGCGAGGAAGAAAAGAATCAGGTCGGTCGAGAGCTTCAGCAACGCTTCCCGCGTGCCGATCGAGTCCATTGTGAAGTGGCCGGCGAATTGGATCGTCCCCAAGATGAAGATGAACCCGGCGGGCACGTAGAGCGGCGACCAGAGAATCTTCAAACAGCCTTGCCGCACGCTCGCGATTGACCACGCGAAGAGCAGCAGAAACGCGGTCGCCGCCAATGCTCCCCACGCCCACGGCTGTACCGCGCCAAAGGCCAGTGGCGCTGTCAGCAGCGCGGCCGCCAGCGAAGTGCGCACCAGTGCGAATGACGGCGCTTGCGGCGCGCGGCTTTCAGCACGCGATGAGTAGCGAGGGAAGACTGCGGAGTCTACGGCGAGTTGCGATGCCATGGGGGGAGGGGAATTCAAGATTCAACATTCAACATTCAAAATTCAAGATTCAACATTCAACATTCAAAATTCAAAATTCAACATTCAACATTCAAACTCAGGATTCAAAATTCAAGATCCAAATTCGAGATTCAAGATTCAAGATTCAAGACTCAAGATTCAAAATTCAAGAACCCATAAACAAGGCCCGGTGGGCTGGGGCTTTGGCGCCTTCGGCGCGTTGCCATTATTGCTGGCGAATTGGCTTCGGCATGCTGCCGGTATTGCTGGCGAATCGGGTTCTTTGCGTTGCCGTTAATCCCGGTGAATAGAGACCCGGTCGAGCCAAAAGGTTCCGGAAATCTCCATGGGGTAAACCCGGCTGCGCGGGCGCCAGACGGAAACTTTCACCGCCTGTGTTTTCGGCCAGGTGGAGAACTTCAATGCAACCTTGTGCCATGGTGTGGAGCCGATAGTCGTTTCGGTCGCAGTGTCGAGGCAGCCCGGGCAGTCCGCATCGGTCACTCGCAGGCGGGGGCCGCTGTCAGAAGTGATGTCGCTGCTGCGGACGTAAGCCGTGAGCGTATAGGACTGGTCCGCGGACACCGGGATGATTTGGTAGACCGGCTCGAACGTATCGTTCAGGCCAACAGGGAAGTCGACGCGCAGGCAGTGCGTGCCTTCGTAGGGCGACGGGTCGGCGAAATCCACGGAGACATACGATGACGGCTGCGAGCGCCAATCGAATCCCGCGCCGATGGGCAGTTGTTCAAAGCCGCCGTTGAACACTAAATTGCCCTGGCCGCCATCGGGAGGTTTCGCCACTATGCCATGCCCTTCGAGATTCGACCACACGCCTTGAGCTTCTTGATACCGCCCGTGAGCCAACAAGCGCTCGATGTAGGGCTGCACGGACGCAAAGGGGAAAACCGAATTCGCCCCGGCAATCCGCGCCCAAGCTTGATGCGCAGCGTCGAACTCCTCGTTCGCGCTCATGAAGTCTGCGAAGGCCAATTCCAGGCGTGGATCTCGCCCATCGTCCATGACCTTTTCCAGAATCATCGCGGGGTCGCCATAAGCGCGAAGGGCAAGAGCGAACGTTGGCGCGGCGTAGTCCGGGCTAAGCTCGAGCAGGCGGTGGAAGCAGGAGAGCGCCTGCCCAGTCTGGTCGGCGCGCAAGTAGTGGTTGGCGGCGGTCCACCAAACCTGCGGAACCATGGGGGAAAGATCGAGTGCGCGCCGAACCGCATTGTCCGCACAAGCGTGGTCACGAACTGCTTCACACGCGGAGGCGAGGGTCAGCCACAAGTCTGGGTTGTTGGGATCGAGGGCGCTTGCTCGCTGCGCCTCGCGCACAGCGTCAGCGAGGCTTGACGGATCCAGCGAGTCCCCATAGAGAAAAGCAAGCCGGCCATGTACGATGGGGTTACCGGGATCCAATGCTACGGCCTTCTGAACATCCGCGAGCTGTGCCGATGTTTCGAGAGTCGTGACCGCGGCAATTCTAATTGCCTGCATGCATCCCACGAGAGCTATGAGGGCCGCAACGCAAAGAAACAATCCTGAACGCCATCGGGAGTTCAGCGAAAACTCAAAATAATGTGAGCGCAAAGCTGCTACTGGGGAAGGCATGGACTGGCCACTTCGGAATTTGCCGCCCGTTCCGGGTCAGCCGACTGATAGTAGTAACTTCCATAGTCGGCGTAATACCCGTCGTGGCGGACGTCAACCTTATTAAGGACGATGCCCAAAACGTTGGCGCCGACATTGTGCAGGATCTTGCGCGCCCGCGTCACCGCGCCTCGGACGGTGGCTCCACTCTCAACCACGAAGACCACTCCGTCCACCAAAGTTGAGAGGATCATCGCGTCCGTGACGGGCAGCACGGGAGGGGAATCGATGACCACGAACTTGAACCGCTTGCGCAGGTCCCGCAACAACGTTTCCATGGCGGCGGAGGAAAGCAGTTGCGCCGGATTCGGCGGCGTGGGACCGGCGGGCATCGCCCAAAGCGTCGGCACGGGGGGAAACTCGCGCAGCGCTGCGTCAATGCCGTGCGCGCCGGTCAGAAAAGTCGCGAGCCCTGTTCCATTCACCAGGTTGAGTGACTTGCCGATACTGGGATGGCGAAGGTCGGCGTCGATCAGCAGGGTTGGCTCCCCGCGCTGAGCCAGAGCAATCGCCAGGTTAAGGGAAGTGACCGTCTTTCCCTCGCCCGCCGTCGAGCTGGTCATCAGCAACACCTGGGGCGGCCGCGGGGCGGTCGAGAGCACGACCGAGGTCAGCAAGGTCCGAAAGGATTCTGCCACGGCGGAGGTGGGATGGCTCAAGAGCGCCAATCCCTGAGTCGCTGCGGGCTGGCCATTTTTTCCGGCCAGCGCCGCACTTGGCCGTCGATGCGCGCCGCGCGCGAGCGGAACAACTGCCAGCGCCGGAGCGTTGGCCAATCTCTCCGCCTCATCGACGCTTTTGATGGAAGTGTCGACAGCTTCTCTTACGAAAGCCAGCGCCAGACCGAGGACAATTCCCACCATCAGGCCGATCAAAATATTGAGGAGCTTCTGCGGGCGGACTGCCGTCCTGGGAGCCTTAGCGGGGTCAATTACGTGGATGTTCGTCGCGCGCAGGCCCGCCGAAACCGTCGCGTCCTTCAGTCGCTGCAACAGGTTGTCATACAGCTGTTGATTCGTGTCCGACTCGCGCTTCAAGAGGTTATGTTCGATCAGAAGTTGGTTGAGCGCGCCGACCTCGACCTTCTCTTTGGCGACAGCAGCCTGCAAAAGCCTCTCCCGGCCCAATGCGGCCATGTAATCATTCCGCATTCCCTCGACGATCCGCCGCCGCTCTCTCGCGATGAGGGATTGAATCTCCTCCACCTGACTCTGTAGCCGCTGCACCTTGGGGTGTTTGGGACCGGATTGCTCCAGGGCATCCACGTACTGCGACTTCAGGTCGGCGTACTTTTCTTCCAGATGCTGCAAGAGGTCGTTTTGTGCGACGGAAGCAACTTGGGATTCGTCGGTGCGCACAAGCTCATAAACGGACTGTTTTTGCAGCCGATCGCTTTGGGCGTTCGTCAGATCGCGGCTCAGGTCGGCCATTCTTTGCTCGACGACGCTCTCCTTGTCGCTGATATTGACGATGGCGTTTTGCCGCTCGTAATCGACCAGCGCCTGCTGGGATTTTTCTACCTTCGCCTTCAATTCGTCGAGTTGCTGTTCCATCCATCCGGACGCCTGCCGAGTGGCGTCATACTTCTGCCTAAAGTTGTTTTCAATGTAGTTATCCGCCAGGGAGTTCGCGACCCTCGCGGAGAGAGCGGCGTCCGAGCTCTCGAAGCTGACATTCACCACGTGGCTGTCGCGCACTTTCTGGACGTGCAGACAACGCCGGAAGGGCTTGAGCAGGTCGTCGGGTGTGGAGGCGGGGCCTGATGAAAATAGTCCGCTGCCGTGCTGGATGGCGGCGACCAATCGGGGTTCCTTAAGTAGCCCTACCTGCTCAATGGTCCGCTCCGCCAGGGTCACGCCTTCGAGCACCTGGATCTGCGTACCGATGAAGGCCTCGTCGGTGGGAACCTGGCGAAAGAAATCGTTCAGCGATTGAATCTGCAGGGTGTCCGCCTCGATGTCCAGGCGCACGGTGGCTTCATAGATGGGCGTCATCTTAAAGGAGGCAATCGCCACCAGCAGGGTCACAATGAACGCGGCGCTGGCGATGGTCCACCGGCGCTTGCTGATGATGTTCCAATAAATCCGCAGATAGCTGAAGCTGTCGAACTCTTGCGCTTCGATATCGAGGACCTTATCGGAGGGGGAGTGCGTCAATTGCGGCAGAGCGGGTCCGCGCGGCGACAGAGCTTGGTTTTCAGGCATGAACTTCACCCCAGGAACGGGCGATCGGCGGCGAGAGTTAGATGGCATAGTGCATTCTCACTAATGATAGATAAAGCCCCAGGTGGCAGCGGTGACGGCGGCCTCGGCGCCGCGGCGCAAAGCTCTTTTCCCGGTGCTGTCGGGAATAAACAGGATGTCGTTTGCTTGGAGTTGAGCGTCGTGCTCGTGGCCCGCCAGCACCTTCGACAAGTTCACAGCGATTTCGTCTCGTCCGTCCGCAGCCGCCGGATTCTTGCGAATGATCATGGCGCGCTTCTGGGCTGCGGTGGGCTTTATATCCTCCGCTAGGGCCAATGCCTGAAGTACTGTCATTTTTTCCTGCCCTGCCTTCAAGGGGAACCCTCCCGGCTTGTTGACGGCGCCGACGACATAAACGATCCCCGCGCGTTGAACCGTCACTCTGTCCCCGGGATAGAGGTCGACGTTGAGAAGCGGGTCGCCAACCTCGAGCAGCCGGCTAAGATTTACGCTAACGGTGGTCTCGCAAGAGGGAGGCTTGCTGGCGGCCTCACAGGCCCCGCTCGACTTCAACACCTCGAGGGCGATGTCCCCCCGGGTTACGATCGCCAGGCTTCCTGCGTCATCCGCGAGGCCCTCTGCTTGCGACAAGAGGTCAAGTAGAGTGGTCTCTCCGAAGACGGGATAGATCTGCGGCTTCTTAACGGCTCCGGCGATGCTGATGGCGTGGACCCGGGATTCCTTGATGGCCACAGTCACGCGGGGGTGAGTGTAAATCTGCGCCTTGCTGTAGGTCTCGCCGATCAGCTCGGAAAGTTGCGTGGGTGTCAGTCCCGCAGCCGTGACGGGAGCCGAGAGCAGGGGAATTACAATTTGGCCGGTGGGGCCGACACGGTAATCCCCGCTGACATCAGGAGCGTCGAAGACGCTGACGGTCAGGACATCGTCTGGACTTATGACGCAGTCCGGGATGGCCGGAGAGAAAGCCGAGTGCGAGATATTGGCCGATACAAGAATGGCTTGATCGCCGATGCGCGGAGTCGTCTGGGCGGCAAGGGAGGCACAGCAAGCCAGGACGAACGAGCAAGCGGCCACCAGCGCACCGCCCTTGAACCCTTTCCCAGAGCTTGGGGCCAACCCAGCCCAGTTCATCATTTCAGGACTCCTGTTTGAGCGCCGGACAGAAAAGCTTCACCACGGAGGCACGGAGATCACGGAGAAGAGCAACGAACAGGCGATTAGCGAATGACGCGCTTCTATTCGAACCGTTAGAAAAGGCTGTCTGTGTGCACTCCGTGCCTCTGTGGTTAATCTTTTCTCTAAACTCCCGATGCGCAGGGGCTAAGCGCGAAGGAGTTCGGTGCGCTGAGCCTTTCGTGCCGTGTGGCGCGCTCCACGATCCACGCGTCCACTTCCACTGCGACGGACTGCTGAAGAAGTTGCACCGACAACACCAGCCGGAACTGCTTCTTGTTCCGCACTAGAATTCCCTCAATGCCTTCGAGCGGACCCTGTTTGACGCGAACCCAGTCTCCACATTTCAAGAACGGATAAGGCTGAACCTGCACGCGATGCTCGACGGTTCGGCGTACGGCATCGATTTCTGCGTTGGGGATGATTGCCGGGACGCCGGCGAATCCCACCAGACCCAACACACCGGGCGTGGTTAGGATCTTGAGTTGCTGCTCAAGGGGGCCCCGTAAGAACACGTAACCGGGAAACAGCGGAGCGGAAAGTTCCTTGGAGCGATCACTCCACCTACGCACTACGGTGTACTGGGGCAGAAACACCTCGAAGCCCTTGTAGTCTAACGAACGGGCCGCCAGGCTCTCGTGCTGGTAGCGGGTGTGGATCGCCAGCCAGTCCTCTGTCGATCGTCCGCCGCCCCCAACCGGATTATTGTCGCCCGTCAACATAAAGCTCCGCCATTTGACTCCCAGGAGCCATCCCCAAACTGAATTGCTACTAAAACCTGGTCGGCCCCAATTCGGAGCACATCGCCTGCTGCCTTACGCCCCGCCGCGTTAAACCCTCGCGGGCGAAAGTTCGCCGCCGGTCGCACTTCGATTCTGCTTCAACCTTCTTTTTCGCCGCTGGCGGCTTTGACGGTCTCAAGGTCAACGACTTGGGTCTGCACGAACCGGCCCGTGCCCTGGAAGTTGACCGCAATTTCGAACCGTGGCTCCTCGTGGAGACGCTGAACAATACCTTCAAAGCGAACCGTGGTGACCTGCTCCTCCGGGGCCCTAAAATGGGCAAACAGAGTGATCTTTGTGCCCGGGGGCACGGGTTGCTTCAGTGCCACGCGGGCCCCATCGACGCCAATGTCGTAAAGCACCCCTTGCACCTTCACCTTGTGGTTCGGTCCATTCGAAACTTGGACGGTGACAGGGCACCGAATCTCAAACCGTTGTGCGTCACGCATAGGCAATAGCCTTTCATACTCGTTTCAGGTTCCGAAGAAAGCACAGGCCGGAATGCCTGTGCCACAGCCACTCTTGGCTGTGGTCCTTCCTGCGCCACAGTCAGCACAGGCAAGAGCGCCTGTGCCACCTTTTTAAGCGTTCCATTGCGGAAAGACAATCGCCTGTCGGCATGAGTTTGCACCCTAAATGGTATGAGTCGGGACCCGTTGGACATCCCCCGTTCATCCGATAAGACCGGCAGGCAAACGTGAGCGGAAACGGAGAAAAGGCTTAGGAAGTTCGGGCGTCGCCCTACCGTTTCTTCCTAATCCATTCTGATGAAGCTAGCCAGGAGAGGAGGAATCACACGCGTGCGCCGCCGAGAGGAAATCGCGGCCACCGCAGCCCGAAATCAATCGCTTGGCGCGCCTTCGCCATGATCCGGGCGGCCACCGACTTTCTTCTTTGCCTTTTCCTGGGACTCTGCAGGGATGTGGGAGTTTTTCCCCTGAGATTTTACATGTTGGAAGTAGTAAAGCGTGGCCGCCAGCCGGCAATCCACGTTGATCTTGCGGTAGATCGTGTAAAGGTGAGTCTTAACCGTGTTCTCAGAAACGGAAAGGCGATTCGCGATGTCCTTGTTACGCGAGCCGCTGGCGAGCAAGCCCAGCACCTTCCATTCCTGGGGTGTGAGCCCGCTCGAGGTTGGTCCATCGGGGGCGTGCGCTTGTGCAAGCCGGGCGATCAGCCGTGACGCTCCGAGGCGGCTTACCCAGATTTCCCCCCGCCCCACGGCGCCGATCGCGTTGAGCAGCGTATCCAGGTCGGACGCGCTCGTCACACATCCGCCGCCCCCGGCCCGGATCGTCTGGAATTCGATCTCCTCGTCAGCCGTGTCGAGAAAGAGCAAAACCTTGATTTCGGGGGTGAGATTGCGCAGCCGTGAGATGGCTTCGATATCGGAATTCCCGCCGCTAACGTGAAGCAGCAATACTTCCGGCTGAGCCTTGCGAAGGACCTCGACATCCTCTGGAATGTTGGGAAGTTCCAGGACGATCGAGCAGTTCTTGCTTGAGGCGAGCAGCGAAGAGAGCCCTCTCCGGGTCAATGAAAGACGGCTGATAACCCCCAACCTCATGGGACGCAAACCTCAAACGACGTTTAGTGCGATGGTAATCGGACCATTCTGCCATTGGCTGCCCGCGTTGTCGACTTAAAAACACAGTAGAATCGCTAAAGTATTGCCCTGCATACACGTGAGGGCCGATCGCCCGGATGTAGCGGGGGCATCTTGGCCGCCGTCGCGGCAGCGTCCCGCGCGCTCCAACGCGTGGGCAGGATGCCCGCGTTACCTGCGCCTAGTCCCCCGTCGTACGCCGAATGGTTTCGAGCAACTGATCGGCACGGATGGGTTTCGACAGCGTGGCTTGAGCGCCGAGCTGTTCCGCGGCTCGCAAGAACTCGTTTCCATACGCCTCCGCCATGGCGATGACCTTCAGGTTGGGGTGCCGCTGCTGAAGCATGTGGATCTTGTCCACGTTTTGCTGACTCGGTACTCCCAGATTCACCAGAATCAGCTCAACCACCTCGCCGTTCAGGTTTTTCAGCGCCTGCTCCGCGCTATCCGCTTCCAGAACCTCGTACCCCACCGAGGCCAGAATCATCCGCAGGAAGCTGCGGATTCCCGTCTCGTCCTCGATCACCAGAACCTTTCCCGCCGACCGCGGCGACCCCAGCGCCTCCCGGACCTTGGCGGCCAGCGAGTCGGGCGAAAAGGGCTTGGAGAGGAAACCCGCTCCGGCCTGTAGGTTGCCCGATTGCGCCGACCGACTCTCCAGATAACCCGACATGAAGACCACCGCCATCTCCGGCCGCAGGGGGCGCAAGCGCTCGGCCAATTCCTGCCCGGTCATCCCCGGCATCATAATGTCGGTCAGGATTAAATGAATCGGACCCGCGTGGCGCTCCGAATAGAGCAGCGCTTCCCACCCGCTCGCCGCCACCGCCACTCTGTACCCTTTGCTCTTGAGTACCACTTGCGCCAGTTTGCGGATTTCTTCCTGGTCGTCCACCACCAAAACCGTTTCCGTCCCCCGCAGCGTCGAGACCGCAGGCTTGTCCCTCTCCGCCAACCTAACCGTTTCCCCAATGCGCGGCAGGTAGACGTGGACCGTCGTCCCCTTTGCGAGTTCGCTCTCCACCCGGATTGATCCGCCGCTCTGCCTGACAATACCGTACACCGTAGCCAGACCGAGACCCAGCCCCTGTCCTGGGGGCTTGGTGGTATAAAACGGCTCGAACAGACGTCCCTGCGTTTCCTCGCCCATCCCCGATCCGGTATCGCTCACGGTCAGATGGACGTAAGGGCCGGGCTTCACCGCCGGATATTTCGCCGCGTGGCCCTCGTCCAGATCGGCGTTCTGAGTTTCGATCGTCAGGCTCCCGCCGTTCCGCATGGCCTCGCGGGCATTCATGGCCAGGTTCATCAGCACATGCTGTAATTGCTCGGGATCGGCCTTGACCGGTCCCAAGGTGGGGCTCAAGACCGTCGACAGGCGGATCTCTTCTCCCAGCTTGCCGTGCAGAGTCTTCGCCGCTTCGTTCACGGCTTCATTGATATCCAGCACCTTGGCCCACAGAACCTGCCCTTGGCTGAAGGCCAGAAGCGGAGCCACCAGGCCCACGGCTTTTTCGCCGGCCTTCTTGATCTGCGCCACGCTCTCATTAAGAGGATTGGTGCGTGGAATTTTGCCCAGCAAGAGATCGGTATACCCGTTGATGACGGTCAGGAAGTTGTTCAGGCCGTGCGCCACGCCTCCCGCGAACTGCCCAAGCGCCTGCATTTTCTCTTCCTTGTGGCTCGCACGTAACCCTTCTTCCAATTGCTTGCTTCCGGCAGCGTAGCGCTCCTCCTTGGTTCGTAGGGTCTCCTCGATCTCCGCGTTCAAAACAGACGCCGCCGCAAGGCGATCCTGGCTCGCGCGCAAGGATTCCTCCAGCCGCTCGATCTCCGCAGAGTAGGCTTCTTCGCTTGTATGCTGCGCCTCCTCGATCTGCGCTTTCGCAGCGGTTACGACGCCAAGGCGGCCTTCACTGGTACGCAGGGCCTCCTCCAACCGTTGGCGTTCGGCGGAATGCGTTTTCTCGGTCGCGCGTTGCGCCTCCTCAAGTTTCGCCTTCGCGGCCGTTATGGCTCGGCAGCGGTCCTCACTCGCGCGCAAGGATTCCCCCAGCCGCATGCGCTCGACGAAATGCGCTCTCTCACTCGCGCGTTGCGTCTCCTCGATCTTTGCTTTCGAGGCCGTCATAACCCGGAGGCGGTCCTCACTCGCCGCCAGCGCCTCTTGCAGCCGCTTGCGTTCAGCGCAATTCACTTTCTCACTTTCGCGCTGCGCTTCCTCCATCTGCACTTTGGCAGCGGTCATCGCGACGAGCCGTTCCTCACTTGACGCCAGCGCCTCTTGCAGCCGCTTGCGTTCAGCGCAATTCGCTTTCTCACTTTCGCGCTGCGCTTCCTCCATCTGGGCTTTGGCGGCAATCATCGCGCTGAGCCGTTCCTCACTTGACGCCAGCGCCTCTTCCAGCCGCCGGCGCTCAGCGCGATTCGGTTTTTCACTCTCGCGTTGCGCTTCCTCCATCTGCGCTTTGGCAGCGGTCATCGCGCTGAGCCGTTCCTCACTCGCCGCCAGCGCCTCTTCCAACCGCGTGCGTTCAGCGCAATTCGCTTTCTCACTTTCGCGTTGCGCTTCCTCCTTCTGCGCTTCGGCGGCGGTCATCGCGACAAGCCGTGCCTCACTTGACGCCAGCGCCTGCTCCAACTGCTGGCGCGCGGTGGCCTCAAGGGCGAGTTTGGCTTCGAGTGCGACGGCGCCCGCGCGCGGGTCCGCCCATTCGACGGAACTGCTGGAACTCGCCGCGCCATTCGAGTCATAAAGCTCGAAGGTCGAGGTGTTCTCCTCAATTTCCAGCCGCGCTCGGCGACGCCCGATGTTATCCAGGAGGGTGAGACCGGGCACGCCCCCCGGCATACCCAGCAGAATTCGAGGTTTTCCGACGGGATCGGCAAACACCAAGCTGACTTCCCCGCTCTCCGCCGCAAATCCGACTCGGGGTCCGGACTGTGCGTCGGAGAGCATCAGGCGCGTGCCCACTTCCGAGACGCTCAAGACGGCTCGCGGGATACCTTTGACGTCCCGCAGCAAGAGCTTGGGCTCTTCGCCCGACAACGCGAGGGAAACTTGCAGCTTTCCCGAGCTGTCAAAAAGGGCCAAGCCCGGTTCCTCTTTTCCCACCAGAAGTCCCGCCCGGATCACTTCGGTTTGGTCATACAGAAACAAGCCGGGGCCGTCCACCGTCATCGTCAATGCCGCGCGTATCGCCCCCTTGGCGTCGCGCAAAACAAACTCATCCGCCTCGATCCTTCGCCTCGGTCCTGAGTACATTTAGAGGGACTCCTTCGCATCGGTTGAACCGTAAATTCACAGCTCACCGTGCATCTTCTCGCTTGACCTCGTTTGCGCTGAGCATACACCCGCTCGCCCCATGCCACAAGGTTGTATCAATCTATTGCGGTTCGGGGGACTTACCGTTGTGTGAAGGTACGGAAAATCTTACTTAATATGGATGTCAATACCGCGACGAAATTTAACTGGCGTCACGTCCCGATCTTTGATTGAATCACGCGCGTAAGTGCGGGATTGCCATGCTCTGCTTGATTCCAAACCAAGGGATTCGCACGGAACTCTGATTTCGACGCGGGAGCCTAACCCTGCTCAGAAACCGTGGTTCACGTCCCCGGTGAGGGGACAAAAAATCTAAAGACTTCATTCTTACGGGCCGATGGGGAGAAAAGGGGGAGGCCGTGGAGGCTCTCGGCGATAACGCGGACATGAGGGGCCTCTCAGACTCGAAGCGCCACCACCCTTGCGGCTCGGGGACGGTGAAATCAGAGGGTATTTTCGCCCGCGGCGGGAGAGGGTGCAGCCGGCGAGCCACGGACATTACGGCTGCATTCTCACTAGTAATTGTGGTTATAAGATACTATTGCCCAACCCATTGTATAACACAGAGGAATCATGCGTCAGGAGATAGTACCCTTGTACTGTAGACACCAAGTTGCAACACCAGCTACTTTGACGGTGCGAGAAATCATAAAGGAGTCAGCAATAATGGAAACCCAAATGGCAGATTTGGGCCGGGGGCCAGCATCACTTCTCGCCGCTGTCTTGGTCGCCTCGGCTTTACTGGTAACATCTTGTGGAGGAAGTGGTGGTGGTAGCAGCGCGGCGGCAAATACAGCCTCCGCACCGGGATTCTCGGAAAGTTCGCCCAGCATCGCATTCGGCAACCAATCCGTGGGCACCACCAGTACGGCTCAGACCGATACCTTAACGAACGCGGGCACCGGCACGTTGAACATCTCGAGCGTCCAAGTGTCCGGCCCGAATGCCAGCGACTTTGCCGCCACCAATACCTGTGGCTCGTCGCTTGCACCTTCCTCCCAATGTACTCTCACCGTCACCCTAACCCCCAGCGCCGCCGGCGTACGAACGGCCTCCGTAGTTTTTACCGACAGCGCGACGGGAAGCCCTCAGTCTATTACCCTGACCGGCACGGGCACGTCGGGCGGAGTCGCTCTGTCCGCGAACGCCATGACGTTCGGGACCCAGCTCGACGGCACTCCCAGTCCGTCCCAGTCACTGACACTGACCAACTCGAGCGCTCAAGCTTCGAGCGTCAGCGGCATTGCCGTGACGGGGACGAACGCCGGGGATTTTGCTGAAACCAACACCTGCGGGAGTTCGCTCGCCGCAGACGCTAGCTGTGCGATCACGGTTACTTTCCAGCCGACAGCGACCGGCACTCGCACTGCCGCCGTCACTCTCGCCGCAAGCGCCGCTAGCAGTCCTCTCAGCGTGAGCCTCACCGGAACGGGTGGAGCTCCCAATCCCAATCTTTCTCCTGCCAGCCTGACCATTGGCAGCCAACCCGTCGGCGCCGTTAGTCCGCCGCAGACGATCCTTCTCACCAACACCGGCAATGCGGTCTTGGACGTCTCCAGCATCACGGTCACGGGGACGAATTCCGCCGACTTTTCCCAAACCAATAATTGCGGGGCCAGCGTGGCGGCGGGAGCCAGTTGCACGATCACCGTTACGTTCCAGCCGAATGCCATGGGGGCCCTCACCGCGTCCGTCACGGTTGCCGACAATCCCTTCAACTCCAAATGGGGCGTGCCCGTCAACGGAACCGGCTCGACGGCCGTCGCCACGTTCTCCCCCGCCAGCCTCACTTTCGCCAGTGAAAACATTGGGACCGCCAGCGGAGCTCAGACGGTCACCATGACTAACTCCGGCAACGCGACCCTGAATATCAACAGCGTTGGGGTCACCGGCAGCAATGCGAGCGACTTTGCTGAAACCAATAACTGCGGGGCCAGCGTGGCCGCAGGTGCCAATTGCGCCATCAGCGTCACGTTCAAACCCAGCGCCTCCGGATCTCGCACCGCCGCCGTCACCGTCACCGACTCCTCCCAGAGTTCCTGGAATGTGAACCTCGTCGGAACAGGCGCCGGCCCCGCGGCCAGTGTTTCGCCGGCCAGTCTGACGTTCGCCAGTCAAGCCGTCGGGACCACCAGCGGAGCTCAGACGATCATTCTGAGCAACTCAGGCACTGCGGCTTTAAGCGTGACTGGCCTTGCAATCTCAGGCACGAATGCTGCCAATTTTGCCCAAACCAACAATTGCGCAGCAAGCGTGGCGGCAGGAGCCACGTGCACGATCAGCGTGGCGTTTACGCCCTCTGCCAGCGGGGCGCTCACGGCGGCACTCAGCATCGCCGATAACGCCACCGGGAGTCCCCAGAGTGTGAGCCTGGCGGGAACAGGGGCGGCGCCCGTCGCCAGCCTTTCCCCGACAAGTCTCGCCTTCGCTGGCCAAACCGTCGGGGCCACCAGCCCGGCGCAGACAATCACCTTGACCAACTCGGGCACAGCGGCCCTGAACGTTACCGGGCTTGCCGTCTCCGGAACCAATGCCAGTGATTTTACTCAGACCAACAACTGCGGGTCGAGCGTGGCGGCAGGAGGCAATTGCGTCATCAGTGTTACCTTCAAGCCGGCCTCGGCGGGTGCACTCGCCGCCGCCGTCACCCTTACTGACAACGCCACGGGGAGTCCCCAGAGCGTCAGACTGACTGGGACGGGTGCGACATCCAGTGCCAGCCTATCCCCCACCAGCGTTACCTTCGCCAGCGAAGCCGTAGGCGGCACCAGTGCTGCTCAAACGGTCACATTGAGCAACTCGGGCACGGCAGCTTTGAGCATCAGCAGCATCGCGCTCTCCGGAACGAATTCCGGCGATTTTGCGCAGTCCAACAATTGCGGGTCCAGCGTCGCGGCAGGCGCCACCTGCGCCATCAGTCTGACCTTCAAGCCGGCCGCCGGCGGCACGCTTACGGCGACGCTCACCGTGGCCGATAACGCTAGCGGCAGCCCCCAGAGTGTCATCCTGACCGGAACTGGTGCCACATCCGCCGCCAGCCTCTCCGCCACCAGCCTTAGTTTCGGCAGCGAAACCGTCGGTTCCACGACCGCGGCTCAGAAGGTCACACTGACCAACACCGGTAACGCCGCCCTGAGCATCTCAAGCATTGGTCTGACAGGAGCAGATGCGGCCGACTTCGCCCAAAGCAACAGTTGCGGCTCAAGCGTCGCGGCCGGATCCAATTGCACCATTAGTGTCGCCTTTAAACCTGCCGTCGCAGGAGCTCTTACGGCAGCGGTAACCCTGACGGATAACGCCTCGGGCGGCACCCAAACCGTGAGCCTCTCGGGCACAGGAGGGAGCGCGACGCCCGCGGCCAGCCTTTCCGCCACTAGTCTCAGTTTCAGCAGCGAGACCGTCGGTTCCACTAGCGCGGCTCAGAAGGTCACACTGACCAACACCGGTAACGCCGCCCTGAGCATTTCGAGCATTGGTCTGACAGGAGCAGATGCCGCCGACTTCGCCCAAAGCAATAGTTGCGGCTCAAGCGTCGCGGCCGGATCCAATTGCAGCATCAGTGTCACCTTTAAGCCGGTCGTCTCGGGAGCTCTTACGGCCGCCGTCACCCTGGCGGACAACGCCTCGAGCGGGACCCAAACCGTGAGCCTCTCAGGCACTGGCGGGAGCGCGACGCCTGCGGCCAGCCTTTCCGTCACCAGCTTGTCGTTTGGGGACGAGGCGGCGGACGTAGCCAGCGCCTCTCAAGCTGTCACCTTGAGCAACACTGGCACTGCGAGCCTGACGATATCAAGCATGACCTTCACGGGAACTGACCCTGGCGACTTCTCGGAGGCGAACACTTGCGGGTCTTCGCTCGCGGCAGGAGGCACCTGCACGATCGCCGTCACGTTCACGCCCGCAGCCACCGGATCCCGCACCGCCGGCCTCAGCATCGCCGACAATGCCAGCGGCAGCCCGCAGTCGGTCTCGCTTTCGGGCTCGGGAACTCACGATGTGATGCTGTCGTGGACCGCCAGTGATACCGCGGGCGTCACGGGCTATTACGTTTACCGCGGGACAACCCCAGGAGGGGAGAGCTCGACGCCGCTGAATTCCACGCCGGTTAGCGGGACGACCTTTACGGACGAGAGCGTTGCGGCAGGAACGACATACTACTACGTGATCAAGGCCGTCGGTTCGGGTGACACCGAAAGCTCGGCATCCGGCGAAGCTTCGATAGCCGTCCCCACGACGTAGAGTCGGTCTTAGATCCAAGGTGCGTCGGACCGAGGTTGGCAATCAATACGAGGTCAGGCGACGAACTGCCCAATGGTAGCCGGACTCCACGACGCCGAACGGACAATTTGCTGATCTGAGGCGTAGCGCCGGCTTCCAGCCGGCACGGAAGCCGCTGAGCTGGCGGCGTTACGTTCAAACTAGGACACTACCCGGGAAAGGGTAGTGTCCTAATTTGAAATCCGCATTAGTCTAAGAGGTTTTCCAGGATCTGCCTGGCGATTGAATCCGGAGTAGATGAGATCATGCCGGAATGAAAGGCCATCTTTCCATCCAGGCCGATTGCCAGTTCCCGCCTGTCACCTAACCCATTTTCGTTCTTCCATGTCAACCGGCCTAGCTCCACTTCAAGTCGAATATTTGACCTCCTCACGCCATCTTGCATATTGGCGATGAGGACCAGTTCGCCGCTGAAATTTGGTTTCCCAACTGTTATGACGTCCTGTCCCATCTCCTCGTTCAGGGCAGTTCCCTCAATGCTTATACGGTTCAAGATCTCTTCCCACAGAGACGGGCCAACTTCTCGCTTGAGCTTTTGGGTCTCAATGAATTTAGTATCGCGTAGCTTTTGGCTTTCCATTCTATCCTTGAGTTTGTTGGCCATACTACGCGACCACTCTGTCACGGTTCCTCCTCTTCGCTGAATGGCTAACCCGCAATGACAGCACAGTTTTATTCTACTTTGTTTCCTTGATTCTTCGTGTGAGTGGCCACAACCAGCACCAAAAGCAGGACTATTTCTGTTGAGCTCACGCTGACCATTGCTTTCCCCCCACTTGAAACATCTCGCGCTCAAAAAGGCGCGGGAAGAGGTGGATTCGGGCGGAGCCGGAGCGCTTTCTCATTACCTGCGAGGTCTACCCACAAAACCCAGATGAGCGTCGATCAGTCCGAGGATTTCGTGTTCAACATCCTGAATGTCGTGGGTAGTACGCCACCAGTGGTCGGGGTCAGCGGGTTCGTAGGAATCATAACGCAGGACGGCCTGCGGGTGGTCACCCACGACGATGTGCCAAATCTCCTTCGAGCGCCGAGTGTGGAAGGGCGAAGTTACCAGAATCGCTCTGTCTCCGTTCTGCCGGCGCAACTCGCCGGCGATGAGCATGATCTCACTGACGGTGTTGGTGGTGGGAGGCTCCAGGACCCGAATTGCCTTCGCCGGAACTCCGAGCTTCTCCAGGACCTGACGATCATAATCCTGTTCGGTGGGATGGGGGATGCCGAGCTTGGCGAAGGCCTCGTCGGATTCGTCGCTCAAGTCCCGTAGCAACCACACTTCCGGCGCCCAACCCTGCCGATAGATTTCCGCTGCCTCCATCGCGCGGAAAGGTGCCTTACCGCTGAGAACCACGATTGCCTGAGCGTGCTCGAGCGGATCGGGATCAACCAGCCAGCGTCCGACGCGATGGAAAGTCCAGAATGCAGCGCCCGCCAGGAGGGCCAGCAAAACCAGGAAAATCAGCAATCGTCTTCCCAGGGTCTTTAACGACATCCTTGTTCCATAAGGAAAAATAATTGAGGCATGTGATTGGTTGGTTCGTTGTCGACTCGCAACACCAAGACCCTCCTACTTGGTCTTCATCACGAAAACGCCATCCCAACTGCCCTCCGGGGGCTGGGCAATCAGGTCATTACATCGCTCGATGAAAACATGGCTGGGACCGTCGTCCGGGTAGTTGCGGAGCAGATCTTGAAAGATCTCGACGGCTGTGGTCCATTCGCCACTGCGATAGGCTTCCAGGCCCTTCTCAAAGCGGCCAACCAAATCGCTGAACTGGGAGGACTCTGCGGCGAGGCCAAGCAGTTCGTAAACTTTGACGGGTTGCGTTTTCCCTTTCACTTGAATGAGGTCAAGCTCCCGGGCCACGACCTGATCCTTGACCAGGACAAATGTATTCTCACTAATAATAATGTTGGTTCCGAATTGCCGGTTGATGCCCTCCAGGCGCGATGCCAGGTTGACGCTATCGCCCATGATGGTGTAATTCTTGCGTCGTTTCGAACCCATGTTGCCGACCAGCATGGGGCCGGAATTGATGCCAACGCCGATGTCAATACGCGGCAAGTTTCGCGACTTCCAACCCATTTGCAGGATCTGCAAGGATTGGATCATATCGAGCCCCGTCCGGCATGCGCGCATCGCGTGATCGAACTGCGGATAAGGGGCGCCCCAGAATGCCATGACGGCGTCGCCAATGTATTTGTCCAAGGTTCCCCAATTTCTGAAAATCACCTCGGTCATTTCCGTTAGATACTCGTTGAGCAGTTCCACCAGCTCGGAAGGGGTGAGGGTTTCGGAAAGCGCCGTGAAGCCGCGAATGTCCGAGAATAATGCGCTAAGTTCCTTTTCTTCTCCTCCCAGTCGGAGGGTTTCGGGATGGGTCAGCATCTGCTCGATGAGGCGGGGATGCAAATATTGGGAGAAGGCCATGCGTACCTTTTTCTTTTCACCTTCTTCAAAGAAAATTCGGTAGCTGATGATTCCCGCATAAGTGATGATGAGCGTCGCCATCGGCAGGAAATCGGCGATCCACATCCGGTAGTGCGAGAACAAAAAAAACGTCAGCCAGAAATAGGCAAACAGGGAGCCGCTCAAGAGCAGCGTGGCCCGCAGGGGACTCAGGAAGGTGATGAGAATCCCGCCTCCCAGAGTGAACAGCAAGATGAAAGCTATATCTGCTAAGAACTCGCTCGGACCGCGCCGGATAAAGTGTTGGTAGAGAATGTCATCAATCATGTTGGCGTGGACTTCCACGCCGGGAAATGGCACGTTCGCCCGCCCCTCAGCGCCTGCAAGAGTCGATTTAGGAAATGGCGTGAGTACCATGTCGCCAATGCCAACCGCTGTGGGGCCGATCAGCACCACCCGGTCACGAAAGAGTTCCGGCGGCAATTTCCCCAGGACGATATCAGCGATGGAATAGGTCGGGAAGGTGCCGGCGCCCCCGTCGTAATCAAGTTGGGCGAAGCCTCGGCGATCCGTGGGTATGGTGAGTTGGCCCAGGACGATCTTGTCCACTCCGCTCGGGTTGAAAATGACCTTTACTTGATCGAGCGAATTGTTCGTATACGCCAGGGCGGCGGCGACGTCCAGGGACGGGTAGAGGTTTCCCTGGAATTCCACCACGGTGGGATCGCGACGCACCACTCCATCCGGGTCCTGGTCGACATAGAAAAACCCGAAATTCTTGGCGTTGGACGCAAATTGCGGCAGGTTGGGAGAGATACCCAGGCCTTCCGGGCCCTCGAAATTCTTGATGTATTCCGGATGGACAACTTGCGGATATTGCTGGAAAAGAAGGATGTCGAGGAATGCCTTCAGGCGTTCCTGGTTTTGTGACCTTGCATCACCCGGCGGAATGAAGAAATACCCCAGTATCGCGTTGTCAAAATGGGAGAGGGCGTCGGCAAACTGCTTGTCATTGTCGGCCGCGGCCTCGCGTGACTTTAGCTCCGACTCGAAAGCGGGAGTACGCACCGGCGGAGCGACCAGGTGGTTGTAATCCTGCCGAACCGAACGCAGTGCTTCCAGTGCCGAGTTGGCGTCGGGTTGCGGGAAATTCACGTCGAAGGCGATGACTCGGGCATGAGCCTGACGCAGGAAGTCAACGGCTTGGGCAAAGTTGCTGCGCGGGAAGGGCCACCGGCCCAGCACATCCTGGCTTTTTTCATCGATGGCGACGATGACGACTGCAGGCCCCGGGGGCCGCGGTCCGCGCAGTTGAAATCGAACGTCCAGCGTCTTCAGTTCAATGTTGGATAGAAATCGAAGGAAAGGATTGGGATGGGGCCGCAAATAGACCGCCCCGTAGAGCACTAAGCTGACGATGCAAAGCGCCGCGCTGATGACGAAAGCCCACCGGTTCTGCCGGCTAAATTGAAGCGCTCGCGAAGCGAATTGGCGAAATTTTCCAAGCATGGACGGGTGCGGGGCTGCTCAAAATGTATCGAATCTCTAACATATCATATGGACAAGCGGGGACGCACCTGGAGGCAATAAGTATCCCGGGATCCCGTCAACGTACGCAAAGTTCCGCGCCGGAGAGCAAGACCGCTAGCCGTCGGTGAAACCAGAGGACAAGGAGGGGCGAGAGAGTCGACCCGGCCGGGGCCGAAGATCCTTTGGCCCGCTTCCCGTCGGCGGCAGCTGTGGCGAATGACCTTCGGCCGCCGGGCCGCCATCCTACCTCGACCTTGACGTGGCCCCGACGGCCACCCCTATGGCGCAAACGTCCGCTTGCGGGGTCGTGCTTCCAAGTCTACCGGATTTGAGCAGGTGCCGTTGTCTGATTCGGATCTGGGCGCAATCGACCCTCCTTCAAGTAACTTATCTTTCATACACTTATTGGGATGCTCGAAATATACGCGAAATACCAAAGCTAGAAGGCTATTAGTTTCTGCAATTTAACGGGATAGCGGGGATAAAGCGGAAAAACGGGGACTTTTTGAAATCAGAAATCGATGTAACTAGATTTGTTTTCTGCAATTAATCGGCTGTTTTTTATAACTGGTTATTTTTCATACACTTATTGGCTTCCGCCATTTTGTCCGAAATGTCTCCGTTTGTTTTCATCAACTTATCGGGACCACCCTTCATTTTTAACATCTTTTTTGTTTTGGTGAGATCGCTTGATTGGCCTCGATAAAATGTCGCTTTGTACGGCTTTCGAAGGGGTCAATTCGCCTCTTCCTCTCGCGACTTCCAGCCCGGGGAGCGACTTTCCCCACCCCGCCGCGGGTGGGTGATTTGACTCGACCAACTATTAAGCTAGCAATTTGGCCTCCAAACCTAGCGTCGAGGCCGACAAGACGGCCCGATAATCAACGGAAAAAGGGGAATGACTTACTTGGCTCACCCACGACTCTTGCTGAGAACATCTTGGAGTGCGGTAGCAGCAGCTACCGCCTTTCTGACTTCGGCCTTGCCCATTTGCCGTATGAACCGAGATCGGAAGGCGGTAGCTGCTGCTACCGCACTCCAAGCCACCGTGGCGCGTGGGTGCCTGTCCGGTTTGAAAGATGGGTGAGTGTAGTAAGTCATCCCCGGAGAAATGGAGGTGTTCCTATTTTTTCTCCGGCGCCTTGACGCTCTCGCCTCCACTTGGCTTGGGCTGCGCATTGCATTGATGACCCCGGCTGCGCGATCCCGTCGCTGCCCTTCTCGGCCCTCAACTTCCCTCAACCCCGTCTCTCGGGGGTTTGAATGCGCGAAGTACTTATACGGTTTGGCGACTTGAACCGTCAAGGTGATGGCGAGTTCGGGGGACTGAAACAATCATCGGGTGGCGCATACATTGATTTATATGTATGCGGCACTTCTGGTGGACCGCCTGCGCTGAGCCACCGGTTCGCAAGTCGGAAGGGCAACGGCCCGGGTCGCATACATACACGACAATGTATGCGCCACCCGCGAATTGCTTCTTGTTTGGTGACTTACTTTAGTGCTAACATCGCCGTCACTGCTTGGTAAATAGGTACGTTATGTCCGTCGAAGACCAAGTCGTTGACTTCTACTATTCGCTCTTCGAGACGATTTTCACAGAGCCGTTTCGAAGCAAAATACCCGAGCGCCTAAAAAGAGATGCGATAACTCGCCAAGTTCAGGATGCGGCGGGGGCGGCATCACAGTCCCTCACCCGATTTCTGCTGGACGCTGCACTTCGGCAGATTTTGCGAACTCTTACAAAAGCAGACAAGCTGGGCGACGTGGTGGCGTCCGACTTCGTCAGGCTGGTGAGAGATGGCGGGGCCAGACTAATACCGCAAGACTCTGAAATGCGGTTGGAATTCGCCGCTCTCGCTCGAAACCTCGTTGGCGTGTTCGCAAAGCTGGAAGGCCAGATGCATAAAGAGTCCACGTCTGCACTTGAATCTTGGGCCGTCGCCCTCAGGCGCGGGAATCGAATGAAGGCGCGCGAAGTGAGACGGAGGTAAAGAAAATGAAGATGCAGAATCAGAATCCGGATCATGTGATTGCGGGAACGGTCACACTCACTGAACCAGCCAAGATTTCGGCAACATTTGAGCAAGTCCTTGCCAAGATGGGGCCGACAAAGAAATGCGACGCAATTGTGATCTATCGGGCAGCGCCTACTGAGTTGGTGCGTGTCCGGGGGCGCCTCCGGGCTCTCAAGGCGCGGCTCGACAAGATCAAGCAAAGCACCGAGATCAACAGGCCCGTGCAAAGTCGACTCTTCCAGAGTTATCAGAAGGTCAGTGCGAAAGCTTCCACTCCGAAGGGCGGACTCGCATTTTCCACAATCGGCGAAAATACCCTGCCGGTAGCCTGGGTAGAGGTAACAACCGACTCAGTTAGAGAACTCGCGAGCGATCCTGATGTGGTCGCTATTCTGCCAAGCCTGGAAATTGGACTCATCCGACCGCGTAAGGTCGACTACGCGTCCTTGGGAAGACAAGAAAATAAGGACGGTATCACTTGGGGCTTGAAAGAATTGGAAATCCCTAAGCTCTGGGGCAAGACCAAAGGGGAACACATCAACGTCGCCGTCCTCGATACCGGTGTATACGGAAACCATCCCGCACTCGCCGACCGTCTTAGAGGTTTTGTCGTAATTGACCCGCTCGGCAATCGCATCAGCACTGAGGCTTCTTTTCGATTCAGACGAGCATGGGACTCATGTCTGCGGGACTATTGCGGGCGGTAAGACGGACGACGGTGTATCTATCGGGGTCGCCCCTGCTGCCAACTTGTACATGGGCGGCGTACTGCTTGGCAATGCAACCCTACGAACGCTGCTCGAGGGCATTTCTTGGGCGGTGGAGCAGGGCGCGGACGTTATCAATATGTCGCTGGGTTTCCCCTACTACGAACCGCTTTTTGACGAGGTCTTCAAAATCCTTACCGATCAGTACGGTGTCCTACCAGTAGCTGCCATCGGCAATGAAAACTACGGAAACAGCAGTTCGCCTGGCAATGCGCGCGGCGCGATTTCAATCGGGGCTGTCGAGAAGCTTCCTGGGGGAAAAGTTGACGTTGCCTTCTTTAGCAGTGGCGCTAGCTTGGTGTTTCCCGGAGCGGGGCCGAGTGAAGTCGTAACCAAACCTGACGTTGTCGCGCCAGGCGTCCAAGTTTATTCTTGCATTCCTCCGTCCAAGAAGCCTGACGGTACCCATGAGTACGCTTACATGGACGGAACCTCGATGGCCACCCCGCACGCGGCAGGTGTTGCGGCACTCCTGATGGCGGCCAAACCAACCGCTCCGGTAAGTGCTATAATGGAAGCGATGAAAGACACGGCTAAGCATCCAGGCGGCTCAGCGCGGCGGCCGGACAACCGATGGGGATGGGGGATGCTTCGTCCTTGGGACGCGCTGAAGGCCCTCTGATCAGGGAGTGGGCTTTTGTGAGGCATATGGCTGCAACCAGTCAAAGCACGCCAAGTGAAAAGATAGGCTCGCGGTTTGCCGAAACATTGGGCCATCTGAGGCCGGGCCAAAAGGTTCGAGCGATTGTGTTGTTGCGGACTGACAACTCACATGGAACAACGGGGAGACGCGGCTCCTCCCACCGACGGCAGGCCGCGATAGAAGCCTCCCGCCGAGCATCCGAACCGGGGCTTCGAGAGATCGACAGAATCCTCGAACGCCACAAAGGAACCCGCCTTGCAACGCATGCGGACCTGCTGGGTTCCATCCCCGTTGAAACAACTGCCGCGGGAGTTTCCGCACTTGCAGGCTCTGAGCATGTGAAAGCCATCCTCGAAGACCAACAAATTTCCTTGCTCTCTCTACCCCGATAGGCACCGACAGTGAGAGGGCGTGTCCTTCAGGCCAACGTTAAACCTCCGTATTTTTCCGCGGCACCCGCAGCTATAGAGGCGGGTCGCGCCTTGAGCTATCGGCGCGGACTTCTACCCCGTGGAATCGCTCCGCGGTCAGCGTTCGCTATTAATTGGAGGCTGAATTGCCGCTGGCGCGCCAATTACACTATGCCGAAAAAGATTCAGCGCCTTCCCCGGTATCGCTGCCCACTGCTTTCAAGAATATTACCCCTCGCTAGTCGCCGACGCTTGTTTACGCATAGTCCTAGCCCACTCTGACCGCTCCAGGCGCACTCGGAAGTTGGACAGGGGCGGTCAAGTTGCCGATAACGCCCTACTCGTAGAAGTGACGCCTCCGAAATCCGCTTCGAGGAAGTTTGGAACCTTACATGAGCCAGGGTGAATTGCCCGCGGCCAGAGGCAGCCGTGCAACCGCTCACTTTAACGCCTGCGGACGGAACCCCTTAGCGCTAAAAACGAAATGCGCCCCGGATCCAACTCGGGGCGCATCTCTGAAAACAAAAACCTCAACCCTATCCGAAAGCCTTAGACGATCTTTGCCTTAGGGAGTGGTGACAGTTGTAGCAGTGGTCGTTCCGGTGGTGGCTAGAACAATTCCGGTAACAAGCCCGGCCACAGCCGCCGCGCCGACGATGTACCAGACCGTGTTCCCTGCCAGTAGCGCCCCCCCTGGGGCCGCAATTGCCGTCTGGCCCAACAAGCTGGCCATCAGGCTGGGATCCATTACAGGAGTAGTGGGTGCGCCTCCGTAAGGAACAAACGTACATTCACCCTTCTTCAGGGTGACGGTTGCGGTGATATTCGGGTCGGAGCTGCCCACCAGCGTCGTGCCGCTCACGCCGCAAACCTTCGTGCCCTGGCCATCGGTTTCAGCTACAAAAGCCGTGTCGATGGTCCCAATCACGGCGCTCTTCGTCCGAAGCTGGAATTTCCCACCCGGTGCGGTAATCTTCGATACGTTGGCTTGCACTTCACCCAAGGTCAATTCGATGCTCGTCTGTTGTGCCTGAGGGTCGTGCTTCACAACCCGAATCTCGGAACGCGCCCCGATGTTAAGGGTTGACCCGTCCACAAGCATGATCTGAGCCCGGCCTTGTTGCAGCGTGCGAACCAGGTCGTTCCAGTTGACCACTTGATTTAATTGGAGGGGAAGTTCCTGAACTTGCCCTTGTCGCTGGATTACGCCTTGGGGAATGACCCGATTGACCTTTCCTGCCACGGGTTGGCCACCCTCTTGATCGGCCTGGATGCGGCCGGTCTGACCCGGGTGCAGAATCATCGGAGCGCCTGCCCCGTGGATTTCCGCCATTCCCCGTGTCACCGAGATCGTGGCGTCATTTCCGAGGCTTGCCAACTCGCACTCTGCCCCGGTCTTGGGGTCTCCCTCGACCATGACGTATCCGCCGGCAACTGAGACTTGGAAGGGTTGTGCCACATTTTCATTGATCACCACCGTCCCGCGCCGCAGCAGCAAACTCGGCCCCGAGTCGCTGCCCAGCATCGTGACTTGCGTGTTCGCTTGCAGGAAGGTGGAAGCGGGAGAGCGGAAGCGGAGCCATGCGGAGGCACCGTTCGAGGTGGTGATCACATCGCCAGGCACAACGGTCATCCCGCTGGAGACACTGGCGTCCCCCACCGAAACACCGCCCTTGGTCCACAAGACTCCGAGCCACGGAGTATCCGGACTCGCGGCTTGGACCACGCCCGCGCTCCCTAAAACTAGAGTTGCAATTAACACCCACAATCGGGTTTTCATGGTGAGACTCCTTCTCGCAGTAGCCTTCCCCAGACGGGGCACGATACCATCCGTCCTAATCCTCGGCCACCCCTCGGAGCTTTGCCGGCACAGCCACTTATTCTGGGCACTAAGTCGAACTCTAAGTTAAGGTTTGTATCATGAATCGGACAGTCAGTCAAACGTAATTTTCCACTCGCGAAAATATTTTTCACACCATGGGACGGGGTTTATTTCCGTCTGGGACCCGGCCCGGCAGACACAGCCTCGGCAGGATATAGCTGGTGGTGGCAGCGGACATAAAGCCTGACCTCTGCTCGGCGGTCGACGGACCGAGAGGTGACGGATAGTCCATTTTCCCACAAAAGGGGGAGCAGGGAACTCGCTGGAACCCGCTACTTTCGCAGAATTCTCTCCAGGGTCGCCGAATCTGGGGCATAATCTTTATTCTTACAGGATCGAAGGGTGAAACCATCGGGAGTCAGGGCGGATATGCCTGCCCGGCCTCACCGCGAACCCTTGGTTGAGGAGAACGATGGCAGAAAGCGCAGTCCATGCCGGCGCGATTCGGACCGAAGGCCTTCAGCGGCATTTTCAGATGGGTGAGGCCACAATCTGCGCCGTGGACGGAATCACGCTGTACGTTCCCGCCGGCCGCTTTGTGGCCCTGCTAGGAAGCTCCGGCTCCGGTAAGTCGTCTCTTTTGAATCTTTTGGCTGGGTTAGACCGCCCCACCGCGGGCGCCGTGATTGTCGATGGCCGCAACCTGGCCGATATGTCGGGCGAGGAGCTCTCGCGCTACCGCCGGCACAATGTGGGCATGGTCTTTCAGTCGTTCAATCTCATCCCCACCATGACGCTCCTGGAGAATGTCGAGCTGCCCATGCGCTTTGCCGAACTCGAGCGCGGAAAGCGCCAGTCGCTGGCCCGCGAGGCTCTAGAGCGCGTCGGCTTGGGGGCTCGTCTGGCCCACCGGCCGAGCCAGATCTCTGGAGGCGAGCAGCAGCGCGCCGCCATCGCCCGCGCCCTGGTAAATCATCCCAGCCTGCTTCTTGCCGATGAGCCTACGGGAAACCTTGATAGCCGCACGGGAAACGAAATCCTGGACTTACTCCACGCCTCGAACGAACAATTCGGCATGACGGTGGTCATGGTGACGCACGAGCAGGCGCTGGCCGAGCGCTACGCCGAGCGGCTGATATTCCTAGCCGACGGCAAGGTGGTGGCGGACCAACCCAACGCGCCGGGCGCGGGGCACGCCGCGGGGAGTGCCACAGGGAGTGCCACGGGCGTCCCGCCCGTGTAGGGGTATGGCCGGGACGGCCATGGCACATCAACGCCCGCAAGCGCCACGCCGCGGGGAAAAGGAGACGTCGTGAAAGCTGGGGACTTGGTAGAACTCGCCGGCCGTAACCTGCGCGAGTCGATGCTGCGGAACTCTTTGACTACGCTGGGCATTGGCGTGGGAGTAGCGTCGCTCGTGGCCATGCTCTCGCTCGGAATCGGCCTCCAGGAATTGGCCAACCGCCGGCTGGAGCGCTCCGGCCTGTTCGACACTGTGATGGTGAGCTCGCGCCGTGGTTTTGGCGGGTTCAACCGGCGCGGATTCGGAAACGGCCCGTCCCCGGCCGAGAGCCGCCCGCTCGACGAAAACGCGCGCAAGGAAATTGCCCGCCTGCCCAATGTGCTCGAGGCGACCCCGGACATTCGATTCGTTACCGAGCTGCACTACGACGGCAAGCCGCATCTGACTATGGTCGCGGGCCTGCCCGCCTCGGCGCGCGATAATGACGCGTTCGAAACTATCCAGGGCAAGTTCTTCACCTCGGAAACGGCCGACGAAGCCATTCTGCAAATCCAGTTTGCCCAGGACCTCCTGGGGATTCACCCGGAGCCGGGAAGCCCCAGCCCGAAGCTCGACGCCAGCACCCAAGCCTTGATTGGAAAAGAAATAACCCTCAGCTACGCGGAGCGCATCCCGTCGCCCAGCACTACGGACAAGAAGCCCGAAACGGCCCAAAAAGCTGGTTCGCCGCACTCAGCGCCCGGCGCGGCAACCGACGCCAGCGCGACCGCCGCAGCATCTTTTTCCGTAGTCCCCCGCGAGCGACCGCTACGCATCGTGGGGATTACGGACCAGGACCCCGACGGCATTCGCGGCGCTGCCGGCGCGCGCGTTTTCCTTCCACTGCCAATGGTTGAGAACCTGCACATCATGCTGCCAACGGGAATGCGTGATAGCGAGCCCAACTTTTCCAGCGCGCCGACTTACATGAGCCTCAGCGTGCGCCTGAAGAGCCCGAACGATGTGGAAACGGTGCAGGACGCTATCAAGAAGCTGGGCTTCAACACGTTTTCCATTCTGGACGCCACCCGCAACCTGCGGCGATTTTTCGCCGTGCTGGATCTTTTTCTCGGAATCTTTGGCAGCCTGGCGTTGACCGTGGCGGCGTTGGGAATCGTGAATACGCTGGCGATGGCCATTTTGGAGCGGCGCCGCGAAATCGGTATCATGAAGGCAATTGGCGCGAGCGATGGCGACGTGAAGAAGCTCTTCTTCGCCGAGGCGGGCGTGATGGGCTTCGTGGGTGGAATCGTGGGCGTGGCTCTCGGTTGGTCGATTGGCCGGGTGATCAACATTGGCACGAATATCTACCTGCGGCGCCAGGACCTGCCCGCTGAGAACATCTGGTCGGTTCCCTGGTGGCTGGTGTTAGGTGCGATTGTTTTCGCCATCGTCGTGAGCATGATCTCGGGCCTGTATCCCGCCGCGCGCGCCGCCCGGCTCGATCCCGTGCAGGCATTGCGCTACGAATGACGGCATCTGGCGGCAGGTCGAAGGTGGTAGATAGCAGATGGCATGTGGCAGATGAGGGAGGGCGCAACATAAGGGTGAAAGGCTTTCGACTGTGCTGGAGATTGGGCCCGAAACCCCGGCGTAGCGCGGGCGTCCCGCCCGCTGTGGCGTGGGCATCTTGCCCGCGCGCGGTCGTGGCCAGGATGGCTGTGGCACAAGCTCTGGCGGGAGCGGGACGCTCCCGCGCCAGCGGGCGGGACGCCCGCGCTACGTCCGCGCGAGCATCTCGCGGGGATACCTCTCGCCTCGCGATTGAACGGGCGATTGTCCTCGCCGTGCTACTCGCGACACTTTGCAGTCTCGCCCACGCCCAAGGCCGCATTGAATGTGGCGCGGTCCCCAGCCGCATTCTGCCCGAAGCGGTCCGCTACTGCGCCTTTCTGCCTTCGAATTATGACGCCCCGGCAGCCAATAAGACCCCGCCAGCAAAAGAAGCGCTGCGATATCCCGTGCTCTACGACCTCCACGGCCTCGGCGACAACGAGCAGTCGCTCATTAATACAGGAGTCTGGAGCCTGATTCAGGACCTGCGCCAGCAGCACAAGATCGGCGAGTTTTTGATCGTCACTCCGGACGCGGGCCGCAGCTTCTACATCAATTCACGCGACGGCCGTGAGCGGTATAGCGATTTCTTCCTGCAAGAGTTCATGCCGGCAATCGAGCACAAGTACCGGGTGCGCGCGGGACGCGCTTCGCGGGGGATTACCGGCATGTCGATGGGTGGTTTTGGGGCGCTACGCTTTGCCTTTGCCAATCCCCAACTTTTTTGTGCCGTGAGCGCGCACAGCGCGGCCCTGGTCGCCGAGCCGCCGCGGGCTTCGAACCGCGGAGGCATGGATGGCTCTCCGCTCGCGGGCATGCTGAGCGCGTTGTTTGGCAGTCCCATTGACGCGGCCTTCTGGAACCGGAACAGCCCTTTTGTTCTGGCCAGGAAGAACGCCGCGGAAATAGCACGGCTCAAAATCTACTTTGATTGTGGTGGCGAAGACAGCTATGGCTTCGACCAGGGCGCCAGGGCGTTGCACGACGAACTCGACGAGCTTCATGTGAAACACGAATTCCACATTTATCCCGGCGGCCACAACGCTGAGTATTTTTTGGCCCATGTGGGCGCCTCGATGGAGTTCCACTCCCGCGCCTTCGCGGAAGCGCACTAGGCGGAGGATAGCGAGCAACTTGGCCCCCATCATCAACGCGCAGGGAATCTCGAAGCAATACAGCGTCAAGCCGCTTTTCCAGAACGTTTCGTTCACCGTCTCGGAGGGCGACCGGATTGGCCTGATCGGGCCGAACGGCTCCGGCAAGTCCACGCTGCTGGAGATTCTTTGTGGCCGCGTGAAGCCCGATAGCGGAGAAGTGGCCACCCGGAAGCTCAGCAGGGTTAGCTACGTCGCGCAGGTATCCGAATTTGCCCCGGGGGAAACCGTGCGATCGGTTATCGAGAGCGCACTCGAGCGCGCCGCCGTCGCCCCGGTGGAGCGCGAGGCACGGACATCCGAGGCGCTCGGCCGCGCCGGTTTTACCGACTTTGAAACTCCCGCTGTCGCCCTGTCGGGCGGCTGGCGAAAACGCCTGAGGATTACCGAAGGGCTGGTGCAACAGTCTGACGTTTTGCTGCTTGACGAGCCCACCAACCACTTGGATTTCGCCGGGATCGAGTGGCTTGAGTCGCTGCTTCAGAACGCGCCGTTTGCTTGTGTGGTGGTGAGCCATGATCGCTATTTTCTCGAGAACGTGGCGAGCGAGGTGGTGGAACTCAATCGCGTCTATGTGGATGGCTCGTTGCGCGTGGAGGGGAACTACAGCACGTTTCTCGCAAGAAAAGAAGAATGCCTCGATGCGCAGGGAAAGCGGCAGGACGCGCTCACCAACCGCGTGCATACGGAGCTCGAATGGTTGCGGCGTGGTCCCAGGGCGCGCCGCACCAAGGCCAAGGCGCGAATCGATAAGGCGCACGAGCTGATCGGCGAATTGGCGGACCTGAATTCCCGCAGCCGCACCGCCAACGCCAAAATCGATTTTTCGGCCACCGACCGCCAGACCAAACAGCTCGTCGAATTGGAGGGAGTTTCCTACGCCATCGGCGATCGCGCATTATTCGCTCGAGTGAATTTCACCATCAAGGCGGGAATGCGCGTGGGGCTGGTGGGCCAAAATGGGAGTGGGAAGACCACTCTGCTTCGTTTGTTGCGAGGCGACATTCAACCCACCGGCGGCGAAATTCGCCGGGCTGACGCGCTGCGGATCGTTTACTTTGACCAAAATCGCCAGCTCGATCCTGACCTCACGCTGCGTCGCGCCTTGGCGCCCAATAGCGATTCGGTGATTTATCAGGATCGTGTGATTCACGTCGCCTCCTGGGCGGCAAGATTTCTCTTTGACGCAGCCGACCTGAATCAGCCCATCGGCCGGCTCTCGGGCGGCGAACGCGCGCGTGTTCTCATCGCCCAGCTCATGCTCCAACCGGCGGACGTCTTGTTACTGGATGAACCTACCAACGACCTTGATATCGCCACGCTGGAAATCCTGGAAGAAAGCCTGGTGGAATATCGCGGCGCGCTGGTGCTGGTCACGCACGACCGTTTCATGCTGGACCGTGTCTCGACCGTCGTTCTCGGCCTCGATGGCCTGGGCGAAGCGGAACGTTTCGGCGATTACTCGCAATGGGACGCGTGGCAGCGCGCGCAGCAGGTCAAGGCGGCGCGGAGCGTCCCCGCGGAGTCCGCGGGCCCGTCCTCCGAAAACAATGCCGCGCCGTCGACTCCAAAAAAGAAGCTCTCGTATCTGGAGGCGCGAGAGTTTGCCGCAATCGAAACAAAAATGGCTGAGGCCGAGAGGCAGCTCGGGGTTCTGCGCGCGACGCTGGAAGATCCCACGATCGCGAGCGACGCGGCGCGGCTTCACGATACCTTTACCCAGATGGAAGCGGCCCAGTCGCTGGTGGATAAGCTCTATGCGCGCTGGGCCGAACTAGAACAAAAGCAGGGCTGAGTTGTCCAGGGTCTTTCTGGTATGGCGCGCGTGCGAAGCTTTAGAGTGCGGCAGCTTGCTGCCGCTTTCTCTCCCCACGAACTTGCTCGCGGGAATGTCGACGGTGCACATGATTTGCCGCCAGCGAGCTGGCTGGAGAAAAAGCGGCAGCAAGCTGCCGCACTCTATAGCTTCGCATTGCGTACCAATGAAGAAGCGCGGCTACGCCTAGTGCCGTCGATCCACCTAGAACGTCACGCGCACGCCGATTTGCGCTGCGAACGGAATCCCCACGGTTGTGCCGGGCCCGAAAAAATCACCCAGTGCTCCGGCGGGCACGAGCAGTTGCTTGGGACTGGTAATGGGGGTGGTCTGCGTGCAGTCCGCGTTCTGGCAAAATGCGGTAGCATTGAAGAGGTTGTTGACGGGTGTAGGAAGAGCCGAGAGATCGGTCACGTAATTGGCGCCGGGATTGTTGCGGTTGAACAGGTTGAAAAACTCGATGAAGGGCATGACCGTCCATCGCTCGCGCCAGGTGAACGGCCTGGTTACGCGCAGATCCACCTGCATGTAAGGTGTGCCGCGGAACTCGTCGAGAGTGGTCTGGACTCCGTTCAACACAGCGCGGTCGTCGAGCGAATCACCTAACCCATTCACATCCACGGGCGTGGTGAGGGTGATCGGGCGAGCGCTCTCCACTTGGGCGAGCATGGAGGGTTCCAGTCCCCCCGGAAGGTGGAAGATCCCAGCGAAGACAAACCGATGGGTTACGTCCTCGCCGGAGGGACCGAAATCGCCCGGGCCGAACGCGTGCAGCGGGTTACACACTCCGTCCACATAATCAAACAGCTCGCCGAGCACACAGCCCCACGTCTTGGCTTTAGAAAGCGTGTAGTTCGCCACCAGGTTGAACCGCCGCGTCACATTCCCTTGCAGGTGGACCATCATGCCGTCATAACGCGAGCGGTTGTCGGAGCGGAAGACGGTCATGTTGGGGACATTGTTCATCTGGTCGGTAATATCCGTGGTGGGGAAGAGTGGGGAGAATAGCGTGTACCCCGCCTCGTATTGATATCGAGCGTAGGCGTGCACTCCCTGCTCGTGGACCCAATCGACGGCCAGGTTCCATTGCGAATTGAAGGCGTGCTGGACGCCGGCGCTCGAGTGGAGGGAATAAGGAGTTTTGTATCCCGCGCCGATGAGAGCTCCGGAGCCCCCTGCGGATGCGCCGGGGAGGCATCCCGGATCGCCCAAGGCAACGCAACGCGCCGGAAGTGCATTTACGGCTTGGAACGCTGTCACCCAGCCGTTCTGCGCGAGGTCGTTATAGTATTGGCCGAATCCGGCGCGGATCACCGTGTTGCCGCTTTGGCCGGGCGAGTAAGCGATGCCTATGCGGGGCGCCGCCGCTCCGCGGTAGTCATGGGGCGCGCCGTCGCTCAGGGGAAGCTGCAAAGCCTCGACCGTCAGCAACGCGGGATTCTGCAACTGCGAGCGCCCTGAGGCAATCAATAATCCCGCCGTTGTGTCGTAACGCAATCCGTAGTTCAACATCAGATGGGAGGTCAAGCGCCAGGAATCTTCCGCGTAAAATCCCAGGCGTTGGAGGTTCTGCGAAAAGCTGCCATTGGCGGCGGGCATGTCCGTGCAGGTCGTCCCCGGAGTTGCGGTCGGGCCGCAGGAAAGATCGATTGAGAATTGTTGCGGCTCGCCGAGATAGTTTACCGGGTCGAGCGGGAAGGCGGTTAGATTCTCTGCCGTTCCCGAAAGCGCGCCGCTCATCACGGGTTCGTGGATGATATCTGCTCCGAAGCGCGGCGCGTGGCGGCCGGAAACGTGGCTCACATCGTAGCGGAACTGGTACTTTTCCTGATTGCGGATCACGGGGAACGCGGTGATGGGCGTAACGAACTGGTTGTCGCCGAAAGTCTCGAATCCGGAAATCGAGCTGGAGGTCGAGCTAAAGGGGAATGCCAGGGCAAACCCAAGATTCGAGTTCCGCGATTCGGTGTGGTGCAGCAGGCTCGCGCTCACAGTGAGCGATCCCAGCCAGGTCGGGCTGAAGGTGAACTGATTTCCCACCACGAAGTTCCAATAGCGTGAAACCGACGTCGCGCCGGTGGTGGGCAGCGTGGCCTGCTGGACCAGATCGTTGTAAGTATGGTAATTGTCCGTCGCCGCCCGCAGAAACCACTGCGAGCGCGTCGATTGCGTCCAGTCGAAGCGGGTTGTGCCCAGATAATCACGGAAGGGGACAGGGACACTGGAAGGCACCGTAATTGAGTCTGCGCCGGGAATAAGTCCCTCGGCAGCGAGCGATGCCAGCGCGTTAAATTGCGCGAGGCTGGCCGGGCTGTAGGCGACGCTGGCGTCTTCGTGAACGGCTTCGAGGGAGGAGAAAAACCAGACCTTGCCTTTCTCGATCGGCCCGCCGATGGTGCCAATGTAGTTCTGCCGCGAGAAGGGCTGCTTGGGGTTGGGCGGGGGATTGTCGATCGGGAAACGCGCATTCAGGCTTGCGGCACGCTCGTAAAACGCGCCGTCGCCATGCCACTGGTCGGTTCCGCGTTTCGTGACAATCACCACGGAGCCGGCGGTGGTGCGTCCCGTGTCCGCATCTTCCTGCGAGGTGCGCACCGCGAATTCCTGGATGGTTTCCGGCGAGAAGTTTTGCAGAAACCCGCCGATGTAATCATCGGAATTGTCCGCGCCATCCACCGAAAGCTGAACGTTCAAACCGGAACTCCCACCGAAGGAAACGGCGGTGATGCGCGCCTTGGTGGGATCGGAGGGCTCTACCGGCTCAGTTCCGGGAACGAGATAGGCGATATTGGCAAAGCTGCGAGCTGCCAGAGGGATGTCCTGGAGATCCTGTGCCGAGACGGCGCCTTGATGCACGGTGCTCGTGGTGTTGATGGGCTGCGTCGTGACCGAAGAGGCTTGGCCCTTGACATTCACGCTCTGGGCGAAAGTCTCGAGCCTCATTGTGACCGTGATGCCCTGGACCATGCTGACGACGACCGCGACGTCCGCGCGGGCTTCGGCAAATCCGTGGGCGTGTACGACGACTTGATAGTCGCCCGGTGGTAAACCATCGAGGCGAAAATTTCCCGCGGTGTCCGTCGTGGCTTGCCGCTCGATCGCCGCCCCCGCCACGCGAACCACAATTTCAGCCGAGGGCACGCGCCCGCCATTGGAATCCTGCACGACTCCGACGATGGAGCCGCGCGGGTCCTGCGCTTGTGCCGCCGTTGCAAACAGCGCGATGCAGACCGAGAGGAAGAGTACTGCACGGAGCCGGCGCAGACAGCTTGCGGGCCCGCGCCCGTGGCTATCGCGCAGAAAAACACTTTTGATGTTGGTCATTTGAGATTCCCAAAATAATTCGCCCTGCAAGTGTAGCATGATGCGGCAATGCCGCAACGAATCGGTATCGTAGAGGCGCCCAAAGGGTGGCCGATTCGGCCCCGCGCCGGGCAGGCACGAGGCCTGCCCCTACTTTGCCTGCGTCACTCCTCGTCTTCCGACTCGGACGCGGGCTCGGGTTCAGCTTTCAGTTCGATTACCGTCAGCCCGGCGCCGGTCAATTGGCGGTTGAGTGCCGGTACGTCGGTCGACTTGATCGCCTTCCAACGCGCCATGACCCCCGCATGTTCTTTCTCGACGACCGCGAATGCAGCGGTCTGAGTTGCCGTGGGTGTGGCGTCGGCGCCACCCACCTGGCCATAGAGTTGGCCCAACTCGCCGGAAACGCGCGAAAGCGTTGCTTCATGTGAGGGAGGTGCGAAGAATCCGCCTTGGCCTCCCGCTAATGCCGACACCTTCTTGTGCAACGCTGCTACTGCGTCCGCCACAGCCCCGTTCGCCTGCTTCGAAAGTGCGTCGAGTTGCTTATCCAGCCCGCGCACCTCCGCCTGAGCAACAAAACTCTCGTTCATCATCTCGGCCAGGTGGTTTTCAATCTCATGCTGCTGACGCAGGCCTGCGGCGGGCGTTGTGACGCGGGGGTCCATGATGACCTTAATCGGTGCGGAAAAAGTCTTGCCGCCCGCAGTGAGCCGCACGGTGTACTGACCGGGCAACACGCTCGGCCCCAGCGGCTCACGCGGAGTATCGTGCGGAACGGCGGAAATCGGATAGCTATACCCCGACGAATGTGGGGGAGTGCCGCGCAGGTCCCAAACAAATCGGTGCATTCCTGGCGCATTGGAAAGAGTTGCCGGCATGCGCACCCAGTAGGTCGGAACGGTCAGCGTTTCCCGCAGGGATTCGAGCGTGAACGGTGGCTTGTCGTCGCTCGAATAGCGGCGAATCCGCTTGCCCGCAGCGTCCAGAATTTCCAGAGTGACGGGGCCGGGGGCGCCTTCGCCGAGAGTGTAATCGATCACCGCGCCGTCCGGTGGATTCTTGCCAGCCGGTTCATCTGGGGGCAGAGGAGTGTCAGTATAGGTGTCGCGCCGGACGCGGTACGCGGAGGCGGGTTTGAACAAGTAGACATCTGCGTTGGCCGCCGCGGCCATCTGTCTAAGGGGAGTGATGTCGTCAAGTACCCAAATCGAGCGGCCGTGCGTGCCTACGATAAGATCATCGTTGTGAATCCACAGGTCGCGCATCGACGTGCGAGGCAGGTTCAATTGCAGCGACTGCCAATGGTCGCCCGCGTCAAACGATACCCAGACGGCGGTTTCCGTGCCGGCGAACAGCAGGCCCTTCGCGGCCGGGTCCTCGCGGACCGTGTCGACTGGGCCCGCATCCGGCAGGCCGTCGACAATTTTCTGCCAGGACTTGCCGCCGTCGCGCGTGCGGTAAATATAAGGGTGCAGATCGTCAATACGAAAGCGGCTGACGGAGGCAAACGCGGTGTCATTATCAAAGTGCGAGGCAGAAATCTGCGTTACCTTGCTCCACGGGATTAATTCGGGCGGGGTGATGTTGGTCCATTTCTTGCCCCCATCGCGGGTGATCCAAATAAAGCCGTCGTCGGTGCCGGCCCACAGGGTGTTGATATCCTTGAACGACGGGGCCAAGGCATAAATAGCGCCCCGGACCTTTGTCGCGTATTCGTCTTTGGCCGCCAGGTCGCCAAGGCTTGCGGGAATGCCGGGCTGCGGACGGGTGAGGTCGGGGCTGATCGTCTGCCACGACACGCCGCCATCGTCCGTCTTGAAAAGCACGTTGGCGGCGAAATAGAGAATGTGCGGATCGATGGGCGAAAACACGATGGGTTCGGTGCGATCGGTGCGGTAATCGCCGCCGCGCAGCACGATGGGGGTTACGTTCTGCACCTGCCCCGTGAGCCAGTCAAACTTTGAAACCTCGGTGCGGCCAGCGCCATAGACGATGCGGGGGTGAAGCGGGTCGGGCGCGACATACCCGTATTCGATCACGCCCACCGGGTGCCATTCGCGGTAGGTGATATCACCGTCGTTGCCGCGGCTCGCGATTCCGACGGAGCCGCTCTCCTGCTGGCCGGCGTACACGCGATAGGGAAATTCATTGTCGGCGATCACGTGGTAGAGTTGCGCCGTCGGCTGGTTGTACCAGGAACTCCACGTCTGGCCGCCGTTCACCGTGACGATCGCGCCCTGATCGCTGACCAGCAGAATCGTCTTCGGATTGTCAGGATTAATCCAGATGTTCTGGTAGTCATCGCCGCCCGGGGCGCCGCGAAACCCCACCCACGTTTTCCCGCCATCCTGCGATCGCCAGGTGACAGTGCTTGTGGTGTAGACCACGTCGGGATTCTTCGGGTCAACCTTGGGGACCGCCAAATCGCCGCCGCCAATGCGGACCGCTGGACGCGCGTCGGTGGTGATTTGTGCCCAGTGCTCACCGGAGTCATCGGAACGATAGATGCGCGTCCCCTTCGTTGTCGCCAGGCTCGAGTAAATGCGCTTCGGGTCGCTGGGCGCGATGGCGACGTAAGCCTGCACCAAATCATCGGGGAGGCCACCTGCAAGCTGATTCCACGTGCTGCCGCCATCAGTGGACTTGAAGATGCCGCCGCCCGCGCCGCCGTATCCGTTCCTGTCCTCCCACGGCCCTTGCCGCGCGCGCCACAAGCAGGCATAAAGCACATCGGGATTGGCGGCGTCCATCTCGATGTCGGACCCTCCCGTGTTCTCATCTTTGCCGAGGACCTTCTGCCACGATTGACCACCATCGGTGGAGCGATAAATTCCGCGCTCGGCGTTTGGGCCATAAGGGTGGCCGAGAACCGCCGCAAACAAGCGGTTGGGGTCGCGGGGATCGATGGCCAGCGCGGGAATCTGCTGCCCATCGCGCAGGCCGAGGTGCGTCCAAGTCTTGCCGCCGTCAATGGACTTGTAGATTCCGTCGCCCACGGAGAGGTCCGGCCGCTGCAAGCCCTCGCCACTCGCCACATAGATAATGTTGGGGTCGGAAGGCGCGACCGCGATGGCGCCCACGGACTGAGTTGGCTGATCGTCGAAGATGGGAGTCCACGTGCGGCCGTAGTCGTCCGACTTCCAAACGCCGCCGTTGACCTGCCCCACGTAGAAGACGTTCGGTTGGCTGGGTACGCCGGTGGCGGCGCGTGTCCTCCCGCCGCGGAACGGGCCAATCATGCGCCAACGCATCTCCTGGTATAACGTCGGTGAGTACTGTTGCGCACCCGCCCCAGCGGCGACAGCGCACACGGCAAGAGCACTCAGAATCAAAACGCGGTATCGTTTCACAGGGACCTCCAGTGGGGACCACCTAGAATAAACCCAATCGCGCCAACCGAAAAGAGAATGCGCGAAGTCTGGGAGTATCTTTGTGGTATGTTGCCGGTTGTATGTCCTTGGTCCGGACTCTACTGAGCAGGTCGCGTCCAGGGCTGGTGGCGGCGATGGGTTTCATTGATCGCAGCCGCCTACGCCGAGGTTGACATGTTCGACTACTTACGCCGCCATGCTGGCCTTCTGGTGCTCACGGTTGGATTGATCGCCGGTTGCGGCTTGGTGTGGGATCAGCAACTTCTGCCCGCTGACACTGCGGAGGGCTTGCTCGCGGCGCTTCAAGTTTCGAGTCCGCAATCCCCACCACGCTATGAAACTCGCGCAATCCATGACCCTGATGGCACGGGCAGATTCTACATGGGCCGGGAGATCGCCCAGGTCATGGGTTTCGGCGGCATGGCCTGGCTCGATCGCCCGGAGCGCGCAGAGCAGGAGCGCCCTGAGGTGGTGATTGACGCCATGAAGTTGCGCGATGGCGACGTGGTTGCGGACTTAGGCGCGGGATCAGGCTACTTCACCTTCCGGCTTGCCGCTAAGGTAGGCAAGACGGGCAAAGTCCTGGCGGTCGACATTCAGGACGAGATGCTTGAAACCCTCCGCCAGCGTGCCGCAGAGCAGCATTTCGCAAATGTTGAGGAAGTAAAGGCCGGCGAGACCGATCCCCATCTGTCGGCCGGCGTCGTCGATGTCGTCTTGCTGGTCGATGTCTACCACGAACTTGCCTATCCCTTTGAGGTCATGACGAAGGTCCGTGAAGCGCTGAAGCCCGGCGGGCGTGTCGTCTTCGTCGAGTATCGCCAGGAAGATCCCCGCATCCAGATTAAGGAAGTGCACAAGATGAGTGTGGAGCAGCTTACTAAAGAAATGAAAGCGGTGGGGCTTCTTCACGTCCGTACGGTGGAATCGCTGCCGTCGCAACACATTGTCATCTTTGAAAAGCCTGCATAAGATCGCACGACGCCCCTCATTCAATTGCAGCACGAATAGAACGGGCTTAGTGGTATAGTCTGTCGTTCGCTTGCGGCCTCGCGATTTCTTCGCCGACCACAACGTGCAGACTGCCGGCAATTAGGGCCTCGAATCTGCACCTCCACGGCTCCCTTTCGGGAGCACGCTGCACCCAGGAGAGAATTCCATGGCAACTTCCAGAAGGACTTTTCTGAAAAGTACAATAGCCGGCGCAAGTGTGGCAGTGGGAGACCTCCATGGCTTGGCGAACGGTCCTGGAGCCGCGGCTGCAGCCGGCCCGTCAGCCCCCACACCTGCTGCTGCGGAATCTTCGGTGGCCGGCGGCGAGTACACGCGCGGCATCGGGATCTACCCCGGCGACCCGAGTGAGGACTTCTCCCCAGTACTCGTTCCCGAAGACTCGAAATATCGCAATCTGGCGTTTCATCGGCCTGCGTATCATTCCAGTTCTTACGACTACAACCTAACGGCCCAGTTGATTACGGATGGAATCAAGGATTCACATCTTCCCGAATGGGTTGCAACTTCGGTGAGTTATCGAGGCCTGCTTCCCAAAGTCGAGCGCGAGTTCTTCCTGGACCACAACTTGGACACCTCTGTTGATTTGCGCGGACCCCATCCCTGGGTACAGGTCCAATTGGGCGGAGGGGCTAGCGTTCCGGAGATCGACCGCGTCGAGGTGCAATTCATAGGACCCAACAACCTAAAAAAGGAGGACCTGAGCGTAACCGTGTCCGCCTCCCAGGATGGGCGGGAGTGGAAGGAAGCAGGGAAGGTGATGAGCCCATCGCCGGTGCCCCCAAGCCGGATGAGTTTTGGGCCTCCAGCACAGCGGTTCAAGACCTCAGTTCCGCTCCGCGATGCTTCCCAAAGCCGCTTCTATCGAGTAGGGCTTCATCTTGAGAACGCTCCCCCGTTTTCCTTCTTCATGCAATGGCAAGTTCAGGAAGTGGCGTTCTATAACAAGGACCAGCGAGTGGAAGTGGGTGGCCCTTATAGTTTCACCAGCGCCTGGATGAGCGCAGGTTTGGGCGAAGAGTGGGTCTATGTCGATTTGGGCGCGCGCTGTGAATTCGATCGTGTGGTGTTGTACTGGATCGCCCGCGCCGCTGAAGGCTCCCTCCAGGTTTCCGATGATGCGCAGAGTTGGCGGGATTTCCGATCTCTGCCTAGCGGTCCGGGGAACACTGACGACCTCAAGCTTGACCAGCGGGTGCAAGGTAGATACGTGCGCGTCCTGATGCGGCGGCCCACCTCGCCGGACGGATACATTCTGAGCGAACTGGAGGTCTATGGGCGTGGCGGAGTTGTAGCACGAGCGAAGCCCGCACCCGCCGCTCGCCCGGATGGACGGCTTGACCTCGCGGGTGGGACGTGGCGCCTGCAGCGAGATTCCCTCGCCAATGCCGAGGGCGCAGTCGTTTCGAAAGTAGGCTTCGCCGATAAAGATTGGCTTGTCGCCACGGTGCCCGGTACGGTGCTTTCGTCCTACATGAATGTCGGAGCGATCCCCGATCCCAACTACGGCGAAAACCAGTTACAGATTTCCGATTCCTTTTTCTACGCGGATTTCTGGTACCGCAACGAGTTCACGGCGCCGCGCATTAGCACCGGGGCAGCATGCCTGGCTGAACTTCGACGGGATTAACTGGAAGGCGGAAGTCTTTCTGAATGGCGAAAAACTCGGCCGCATCGAGGGCGGCTTCATGCGCGGCCGCTTTGACGTCACGGGGCGACTGCTTGCGGGCCGCAAGAATGCGCTGGCGGTTCGCATCGAGAAAAATGCCACACCGGGGAGCATCAAGCAGAAGACTTTCGCGACCACGGGCAAGAACGGCGGCGCGCTGGGACTCGATAATCCTACCTATCACGCTTCGATTGGTTGGGACTGGATACCCACCATTCGCGGCCGCAACAATGGTATTTGGGGCGGCGTTTTCCTGAGCCAAAGTGGGCCGATTACGATCGAGGATCCCTTCATCACAACCACGCTGCCACTGCCGGATACGACCCACGCCGATGTCAATGTCGAGGTCGATTTGGTAAATCATACTTCCCAGCCCGTGACCGGAACCTTGCGCGGAAAATTAGGAGAATTGTCGTTTGAACAACGCGTCACGGTCGAGGCGCGTGCTACGAAGAAAGTGAAGTTTGACCCGTCGACAACTCCTGCACTGCGGCTACAGAATCCGAAGCTCTGGTGGCCGGCCGGTTACGGCGAGCCGCATTTATATCCGCTCGAATTGACCTTCCAGACGGCGGACCATAAAGCCTCCGACACGCACGCTCTGGAGGTTGGATTACGGCAAATGACTTATAGCGAGGATGGGGGAGTTTTGCGGATCTGGATCAACGGCCGCAGGTTTATTCCACGCGGCGGAAACTGGGGATTCGGTGAGTCCATGCTGAATTATCGCCGGCGCGAATATGATATTGCCGTGCGGTATCACCGTGAAATGAACTTCACCATGATTCGCAATTGGGTGGGCCAAGTCGGCGATGAAGCATTTTTCGCGGCCTGCGACCGGCATGGCGTGATGGTGTGGCAGGAGTTCTGGCTGGCCAACCCTGCGGACGGGCCCGACCCGGCAGATAACGACCTATTCATGCGGAACGTGAATGACTCGGTTCTCCACTTTCGGAATCACCCTTCGATTGGCATCTACTGCGGCCGCAATGAGGGCAACCCGCCCAAGCCTCTCGACGATGGCATTCGAAAAGTGCTCGCGGAGAAGCACCCCGGCCTTCACTACATTTCCAACTCAGCATTTGGCGTGGTGGGCGGCGGCGGACCTTACATGTCCATGCCCGTGAGCTTCTATTTCACCGGCGGCGCGCATACGAAACTGCACAGCGAAATGGGAATGCCGAACATCCCTACCATTGATAGCGTGCGCGCAATGATGCCCGAATCTGCCCTCTGGCCGCAAGGACTCGCCTGGGGCCTGCACGACTTCACGCTCGCAGGCGCGCAGGGCGGCGAAGGTTTCAGGAACATGATCGAGTTCAACTATGGGGGCGCCACCAACGTGGAGGAATGGGTTTCGCTCGCCCAATTCCTCAACTACGAAGGTTACCGCGGGATGTTCGAGGGCCAGAGTAAGTACCGCATGGGACTGCTCCTTTGGATGAGCCACCCGTGCTGGCCATCCTTCGTCTGGCAGACGTACGATTACTATTTCGAGCCGACGGCGGCGTACTTCGGGTGCAAGAAAGGCTCGGAACCGCTCCACATTCAATGGAACCCCGTCACGGAGAGCATCGAAGTGGTCAACAATAGTGGCGGGAATGCGTACGGATTGACGGCCGCAGTCCAGGTCCTGAACATGGACGGCACCAAGCAGTGGGAGAAGTCCACCTCAGTCGATAGTGCGGAAGACAGCATGGCCTCTTGCATCAAGATGGAGTACCCTTCCGGGCTCTCTCCGCTGCACTTCCTGCGACTTTCGCTCACCCGCGGGACGGAGATCGGTCTCTACGAACTTCTACATGCGAGGTCCGTCGGAAGGCGATTATCGCGCCATTCGCGAGTTGCCCAAGGTTAACCTGGAGGCGTCCACACGCTCCGAGCGAAAGGGCAATCGCTGGCTGTTGACGACCGAACTGCATAACCCCTCGAATCAGCCGGCGTTCATGGTCCGGTTGAAAGTCGTGCGGGAAAAGACAGGGGACCGAATCCTCCCGGTCATTTACAGTGACAATTACATTGCGCTGATGCCGGGCGAGCGGCAGACCATCCAAACGGAGTTGGAACACGCCGACACGCGGGGCGAAACGCCGCGCATGGTGGTGGAAGGGTTCAACGTTGGACGGGTGACGCAAGTGTAGTCAAGCTTTCGCCTTTCGGCGGGAGCCCATGATCTTCAAATTCTTTTCGATGAGAGCGTAACGCTGCTCGACACACGCGTAGCTGCGGAGCGGGTCTTCCGGCGTATGCAGCACATAATTGAGAAGCTTGTCGACCGTGCTCGTCACCACATGCAGACGCGTGTCAGAAGAACCGTAGTAAATGAACACCTGCCCATCCTTGCGAGCCACCCAACCATTGCTGAAGACTACGTTGGAGACATCGCCGACCCGTTCGTCTCCTTCCGGGGCCAGGAAGTAACCCCCTGGACGATGGGTTACCACCAGCGGGCGATCAAGTTCCGCGAGGAAAAGGTAGAGCACATAGCGCAATCCCGCGGCGGTGTTGCGTACGCCATGAGCGAGGTGCAGCCAGCCTTTCGGGGTCCTTATGGGCGCGGGTCCGAGGCCGTTCTTAACCTCTTTGAGGGTGTGATACTCGCGGTTATCGATGATGGTCTCCTCATCGATCACCGCATTTTCCATGCTCGCGGCGAGGCCCCAGCCAATCCCTCCACCCTTGCCGGCTTGAATGAACTCATCTTGGGGGCGGGTGTAGAAAGCATATTGGCCACCAACAAATTCCGGATGGAGCACCACATTCCGCTGCTGTGGTGACTTGGTTTTCAAGTCCGGGAGCCGCTCCCAGGTTTTCAAATCCTTGGTTCGCGCGATGCCGCATTGAGCGACAGCCGAGGAAGTGTCCCATGAGGGGGCTTTCGGATCTTTGCGCTCGGTGCAGAAGAGGCCGTAAATCCACCCGTCTTCATGGCGAACGACGCGAACGTCGTAGACGTTGACGTCGGGGTCGCCGGTCTCCGGCATCAGGATGGGGTAATCCCAAAACCGGAAGTTGTCGATGCCGTTGGGACTTTCGACGACGGCGAGAAATGATTTTCGGTCCACACCTTCGACGCGAGCGACCACCACAATCTTGCCTTCAAACTCCATGGCTCCGGCGTTGTAGGTGGAATTGATGCCCATGCGTTCCATCAGGTGGGAGTTCGTTTTCGGATCGAAGTCGTAGCGCCAGAACAACGGGGTGTGTTCGGCGGTGACAACGGGATATTCGTATCGATCGATATATGCCATTGCCGTTGGGGATTCGATGATTCTTGCGAGTCACCAATTTCAGGTGCCGCTTCTCCAACTCCTGAAGCCGTTTTTTGAACTCAGCTTGTTTCATGCCTATTCTCCGAGCGCCGCGATCTGTTCAGCCTGTGGCGAGTTCCGGACATGGCCAAAGTCGTCGATTCGGGCCATGACTTCGAAGCACATCCGGCTGTTGTGGTAGGGACATTTCCACGGATCCACTTTGAACTCCTTGTCGCTGGGCACGCCCGCTCGGGAAACTCTCCAAAACCATTCGCCGCGTTCGTGGTCCACGATGTACTTATCGATAAGCTCCCAGGTTTTGCCAGCCGCAATCAAAAAATGCTCGTGGCCCGACAACTGGTAAGCGTTGAGGAACGCCACCGCCGCTTCCGCCTGCGGCCACCAATGCTTGTCAGTGTCGATAATCCCGCTGGCATCGGCCTCGTAGAGTAGCCCGCCGTCGGAATCGATCCCTTGGTCTAGGACAGCTTGAGCCATCATCAGGGCTTGCTTGCGGACTTCTATGAGGATCGTCCGGTCCCCAAGAATTTCGGCTGCCTCGCATAAAAGCCAAGATCCCTCGATGTCATGGCCGAAAGAGATGTGGTCGGACTGAGAATGCCACTCTTCGTCAAAGAACATCCGGAAGTGATTGGTTTCGGGATCGATAATGTGCTCGAGGAAAACCTGGATGAGTTCTCGCAGTCGGCCACGCAGTGCCTGATGGCCGTGGCAGCGCAGGAGGTTGGCGTAGGCCTCAAGAAGGTGAAGGTGCGTGTTCATGGACCTCTTCGCGTCCATGTCCACCTTGCTTAAGCGCTGATCTTGCGCCAGGGTCCAATCGCGTTCGTAAGTTTCAAAATAACCGCGGTGAATCGAATCGTAGCTGGCAGACTCAATCGCTTCATAAATCTGGAGTGCCTTCGCGAGAGCGTCCGGATCGCCCGTCGCGCGGTGGAATTCCGCCAGCGAGTAGACGGTGAACGCCTGGCCATAGATGCGCTTTTTGGTTTCGAGTGGGTGGCCAAGATAATCCACCATCCAGAAAACGCCCCCCGCCTCGGCATCCCAAAAGTAACGGGTAATGTAGTCGTAGGCCCGGCGCGCCATTTCGAGGTACACCTCCTCGTGATACACGCTGTAGGCCTTGGAGAATGTCCAGAGGATGCGCGCGTTCAGAATGAGCCCTTTGGGTGCCCGCGGATCGATGGTGAGGTCATTCGAAATCTGTCCGCGGAATCCGCCGTACTCATCATCAACCGCGTGCTTCAGCCAGAACGACAGGATATTTGATCGGAGCTCAGCCTCAACTTTCTCGCGAAGGTTCTGCACGCCGCTGTCCCCCATCAGGCCGCATCCATACGTGCGTTCGAGCGCTCTACCGATTCTAGGTCCCGAAGGTGGTCATACCAAGTGACCTTCAGAACGATTGAAGTCACGGCAATGATCGCCACGGTGATCAGGACAGAATTGAATTTCTGAATCACAAAGTAGCAGGGCAGAGCAACGAGGCTGACCTGCCAGACGATGCCGATCACTACGTTGAACATGTCCCGCCAGAAGTCCTTATTGCGCTCGAAGGCCGGGTCTTCCGCGCGGACCTTGGCCAGAATAGGATCCCAGAAGCCCCAGGGCCGCACCCGGCGATAGAAGTCTTTCAAGACTGCGTCATTTTCCGGCTTGGTCAGCAGCGTTCCCGCGAGGCACCCGGCTAGCGCGATCGCGAAAACGAGCGGGAACACGATCGACACATCCAAGTTCACCGAATGCGCCTGGAGAAGAGCATTGACCCGGGGAATATGGGGGAGAATCGACGGCAGGATCAACGACCCGGCAATGCCTGTGACCATGCCCCAGAAATAGCCATAACCGTTGAAGCGCCACCAGTACCACTTCAGAACGTTGGATGCGGTGTACCCGCCCCAGAGGCCGGAGACAATCCAGAGGACCACGGAATTTACGGATGCGACGTACCAGCCGATAGCCCCACCTACCAGAACGACGACGAACGAACTCAGATAACTCAAACGGACATACGTCCGCGGGCTGGCATTGGGGTTGATGAAGCGCTTGTAGATATCGTTGACGAAGTAGGGCGGCGCGGCGTTCACGGTGGCGGCAAAGTTCGACATGAATGCCGCCAGCAATCCGGCGATCAGGAATCCGAGCAGTCCGGTAGGCACGAATCGGCCGAGCGCGTACGGAAGAACCAACTCGAAGTCCATGTTGGTCCCCATGCCCCGAATCTGATCGCTAAAGAAAACCAGCGCCAGAACGGTCAAGCCCGTGATCAAAAAGTAGCGCGGAAGGGTCAGCACCACGTTCACCCAACTGCTCATCAAGCTTGCTTCGCGCGGGTTCTTGGCGGAGAGAACACGCTGCATATCATAGTTCGGGGCAGGGCCGGCCATGCTGATCAGCACTCCCTTGAACAACAGCATCATGACGAAGAATCCGAAGATTCCGTAACCATCGTCGGTGATCTTGGCGTTCGCCGAGGCGATTAAATGAGACCAATCGAGGTTCAGGTGCCAGCCAAAGAAAATCTGGTCCCAGCCGGCGGGGACAAAATGCTGAAGCGTGCCAGGGGCAACTTTCCGCATGGCGATAATGCCGACGGCAAACGAGGCAATGGAGAGAATGCAGAACTGGATGACCTCCGTGATGACCACGCTGAACATGCCGCCCTTGATCACGTAAATCGCGGTGATAGCAATCAGGATGGTGGCATATTGGTTAGGAGACAGGTGCCAAGGCAAGAAAGTAGCGGCGAACTTTCCGATTCCCTTGAAGCCATAACTAAAGAAACCAATGATGCTGACGAAGGCATAGACCACGACGATCAGGTGCGCCAGTTGTGCGCCCCGGCCGGTGCCGAACCGCGTCTTAATCCACTCGGCACCCGTCATAACATTGGAGCGGCGCAACCACGCCGATAAGTAAATCATCAGAAAGACCTGGTTGAAGGTCGGCCAGAGCCAGGGAATCCAGACGCTCTTCAGCCCGTAAATGAACATCCAGTAGACCAGGAGCATGGTGCCGCTGATGTCAAACATGCCTGAGGCGTTGGAGATTCCCAGGAAGTACCAGGGCATGGTGTTGCCACCCAGGAAATAGGCGCGGATGTCGCGGGAGGCGCGATGAGATACCCAGTATCCCACTACGACGGAACTGGCCAGAAAGGCCAGAATGATGGCGATATCAATCCCGTGAAGTTGCATTCGTCACCTCAAGGCTTGCGGGCTTTCCACAATCCATCGCATTCGGGCCGGCCTGGCGGGGCTCCATTCACTGCTTCACACCGGCGAGAAGAAAGACCAACATTGACTGCCAGTTAATACAAATCTCGTTGCTCGCGTAGGATTCCTGGTTGTCACTATAGACCTTGGCCGGTGGCAGCCCCGAAGGCAGGCCTTGGAGGATTGCGTCCTGTCGGGCTGCGTTCGGGCCACCTGAGAGCATTCCGGGCCAAGGCTCTGGATTCTTGTCGGCCCCGCTCGGCCGGTGATGCGGATGACGATAGGGATTGGCGCCAACTTGCGTCACCCACGAAAGCGAAAACGTATTCCGCCCGAGGAGGTAATGGAGGTCATCGACGGCGACTTCCACGAAGGCCGGGTCGGGTGAAAGAGCGTTGGTCACCAGCAACTGCACGCCATAGTCAGCGGCCAGACCGTTCGAACCCCACGAGTAATCGGTTGCGATCAGGCTTACGCGGTACGCGTTGCGGCGCGTGCGGTCCACAATCGCGTGGGCGGCGCTGACCGCTCCCTGTCGAATTGCGGCGCGCGCCTGGGCGTTCCCTCCGGGGCGCGGGGCCAACGCATAGGCCCACAACCCCATGGGCGCGACCTCCTTCCAGGACTCGGCTTTGGGAGCGCGAAGATCGGGCAAATATTTCGCGTAGTTGTCGAGGAAATATTTGTTGTAGCTGGACTCTCCCGTGGTTCGCCACAACTCCGCCGCCGCCCACAGCCGCTCATCCCCGCACTCTGTATCGCCGTATTCTCCGGTGGAGATTCCTGGCGGATTCCTGAACGTCACATTCGGGTAACGCTCGGTCCATGCCCAGGCTTCCCTTGCTGCCTGAAGGTTTTTCGCGGCGAAGTCCGGGTCATACGTTTGATAGGCGCGCGCAGCGATGGCGGCGACGGCAGCCAAATCCGCGGTTGCGCACGTACTCTTGTAAGGCGCGCTGCCGGTCCCGATCACTAGACTGGGAAGCGGGTCATCTTCCGGCATCACAAAGCCGGGAAACTGCTCACTCGTCTGTTTGTGCCAAACGCCGCCATCGTCATCCTGCATCTTGAGCATCCACTCGAGATTCCAGCGAACCTCGTTGAGAAAGTCTGGAGTGCCGTTCCCGGATTCCGGGATGTTCAACTTGACGCGGTCGAGCTTTGCCCGGAACAACTCCCACGCCCAAAGCAGCGTTGCCGTGGAGATTCCGGAATTCACGATGTAGCGCCCGTAGTCGCCGGCGTCATGCCATCCTCCGATATTGTCACGCGGACCCGCTTTGCCGGAGGACGCATGGAAACTTCCCTGAAGGTGGCACGCGGCATGTTTGTAGCCGGAAAATTCGGGACCCAGGTCCACGGCGGTCCCGCAGCGCTGTCCGTAGAACGCCCGCATCGCGAGATAAAACGTGCGGGAATACACATCCGCGCCGACGGAAAACGGCCAACTCTGCCCGGCGCCCGGGATTTCGAGATAGTACGTACCTGGGGCGTGAAAAGCGGAGAAGTCGGCGGCTTCGAGGGTATCGCCGGAATTTGCATCAGCGGCTCCCGCGCTCAACTTGTCCTGAAATACCGTGGCATTGTCGCTCGCGCGCTTGATCGCGAAACTCGAGGCGGGAGCGCTGACCATGGCGATTTTCCGTCCGCTCGTGGGATAACCCACTTGGTCAACCTTGATGCTTGATATGGACGTGTCGCCGCGGTTGGCTAATGCACGATGGAGGAGAAATGGAGATAAAGCAATCGCGACAAGAAAGAAGACGAGGGGGATCAGCATTACAGGTTTGAGCGGGGACGCACGGCGACGTCTCTCAGCGCTCAAACCACCAAAGGAAAGCTGCATGGGGATGAACTCACTTCACCTTAGGTTTGGCACTCTCGGCGGAAGAGTGTCGCGCATTCTTCGCGGCTTTGCAATGAGTATCGTCGCGCGGCGAGAGCGGGAACAAACTTGCCGATAGTGTGAAAGACCCAAATACCCCGGCGTCGACCTAGCGTTCGAGTATAATTGCGCCGCCTTCGGTCAATCGGCCGGCGCTGGAGCCCTTGCGCTTGCCCGAGAAGCAGTCACGGAAGTCTGAGCGGCCGATGACAAACCGGTTCCGGGAGCAATCATATGAAATTTGGTTATTTCGACGATGAGAATCAAGAATACGTTATAACCCGTCCTGACACACCTTTGCCGTGGATTAACTACCTCGGATGTCAGGCCTACTTTGGGATCATTTCGAACACGGCGGGTGGCTATTCGTTTTACCGCGATGCCCGGCTGCGACGCATCACGCGTTACCGCTATAACAATGTGCCGCACGATCTCGGAGGCCGATATATCTATCTGCGCGACAACGAATCCGGCGAATTCTGGTCGCCGTCCTGGCAGCCGACTCGTCACGAATTGGAAGATTACACCTGCCGCCACGGCATGGGGTACACCGTCATCGGCTCCCGATACGAAGGGATAACCGCGCATACGAATTATTTCGTTCCCTTGGACGAGAACCTTGAGATCTGGCAACTCACGGTCACCAATCAACGGTCCGAGCGTGCCACGCTTTCCATCTTTTCGACGGTCGAGTTCTGCTTGTGGGATGCGCAGGATGATGCAACGAATTTCCAGCGCAACTTCAGCATCGGGCAAGTGGAAATCGAAGACGAAGTCATTTACCACAAGACGGAATACCGCGAGCGACGCGACCACCTTGCCTATTTCGCCTGCTCGGAGAAGGTCGAGGCGTTTGACACGCAGCGCGAGGCGCTGGTAGGACCGTACCGGAGCTGGGAAAAGCCGCTGGCCATTGAGCGTGGCCGCCTGACCGACTCGGTGGCGCACGGCTGGGCTCCGATTGGCGCCCATCAAGTGGACGTGAAACTTGCGCCGGGCGAATCTCGGCAGGTCATTTTCGTCCTTGGATACCATGAGAACCCGCGCGATCAGAAGTTTGATCCCCCCGATTCGCAGACCCTCAACAAGCGAACGGTGAAGCCGGTCATTGCCAAGTACCGGGATGCCGCCCAAGTTGAGGCCGCATTCCAAAACCTGCGCCAGTACTGGAAGGGCGTGCTTGGCATCCTGCAAGTGGACACGCCGGATGTCCACACGAATCGCATGGTGAACATCTGGAACGCGTACCAGTGTATGGCGACCTTCAACATGTCGCGCTCCGCGTCATTTTATGAATCTGGAATTGGGCGTGGCCTGGGCTTCCGAGATTCCAACCAGGATCTCTTGGGCTTTGTCCACATGGTGCCCGCGCGCGCCCGCGAGCGCATCCTGGATCTTGCCGCGACGCAGTTGCCTACGGGCGGTGCTTATCATCAATATCAGCCGCTCACCAAACGCGGCAACAACGACGTGGGCAGCAACTTCAACGACGATCCGCACTGGCTGATCATCGGGGTGGCGGCCTATTTGAAGGAGACGGGTGATGTGAGCATCTTGGACGAACCCGTTCCTTACGATAACCAGCCCGATTCCGAACAGCCGCTTTATGAGCACCTCCAGCGCAGCCTCCAGTACACCTTAGACCGATTGGGGCCGCATGGATTGCCGTTGATCGGGCGTGCCGATTGGAACGATTGCTTGAACTTGAATTGTTTTTCCGACACGCCGGGGCAATCCTTCCAGACGACCACCAACAAGGAGGGCAAAGTCGCCGAATCGATTTTTATCGCCGGGCTCTTCGTGCTCGCGGGCAGGGAACTCGCGGATATCGCCGAGCGACGCGGTCTTGCAGAGGAAGCAAAGTCATACCGAGCGGAGGCGGACAGAATGGAGGCCATCATCCGCGAACACGGATGGGACGGCGAGTGGTTCCTGCGCGCCTACGATGATTTCGGCCGCAAGGTGGGTTCGCGGGAATGCGACGAAGGAAAGATCTTTATCGAAACCCAGGGTTTCTGTGTGTTGGCGGGCGTGGGACTGGGAGACGGTATGGCGGCGAAATCCCTGGAATCCGTCAGCAAACACCTGGCCACCGAACACGGCATCATCCTTCAGCAGCCGGCGTACTCGCGATACTATCTCGAACTGGGCGAGATTTCGTCTTATCCGCCGGGGTATAAGGAAAACGCCGGCATCTTCTGCCACAACAATCCCTGGGTGATGATTGCCGAAACTCGCTTGGGGAACGGCGATCGCGCGCACGATTATTACTCGCGCATTAATCCCTCGGCGCGAGAGTCGATCAGCGACCTGCATCGGTGCGAGCCGTACGTCTATGCGCAGATGATTGCCGGACGTGATGCTCCGACGCACGGTGAGGCCAAGAACTCGTGGTTGACAGGGACAGCAGCGTGGAACTACTACGCCATCACGCAATGGATCTTGGGTATCCGCACCTCTTATGAAGGGCTTCAGATTTCACCCGTTATTCCAAAGAAATGGCCGGGATTTAAGGCCACCCGCTTGTTCCGCGGGGTGACATACCACATCACCATCGAGCGGGCGGGGGAGGGCAACCACGTTGCACTGGAAGTTGATGGCCTGCCGATCCTGGGAGGTATAGTGCCACCCCCGGCAGACGGCCGGACGGAGGTAGTTGTGAAGGGAACGCTGCGCTAACGTAAGCGCGGTCTACTGCGACTCATCCTCCACTTCGATGCCGTTCACCAGGGCGTAATCGATGACAGGAACGAAGCTGAGAACGAGCTTGCCTTGCGCATCGGGCTGGAGATTATGAAAAGTTTTGTCTCTGGCCACCAGTGGCCCTCCGGCTTCCTTGAGGATGTCGAAATCCTTCAGCAAAGTCGCGCCATTGCAGTAGACATCAAATACCCGGCTCCCCGGTCCTCCCACCGGTGAGCCGTTCTGATCGGGCAAATTGGGAAAGGTATTCTGAATCCCCCAATAAGTCTCGGCAAAACGCAGAGTGACCTTGTATTTACCTGGCGCCACGGGGAGGGTGTAGCTGAAATTGCCGTAGCGCTCGCTGGTGTAAAGGCCGGGGTCCGGGGTCCCGCTAACGGGAGCATGGCTCAAATGCAAAGCCAATTGGCCCCCCCGGAAGTACCGGTCTGGGCTCCAGATGTTACCTGCGCGGTCGGTGTAGGAGTTGTTTTGAGCCAAAATCCGAATCGGGTTGACCTTGCCAGAGGTGTCCGGCACTATCGCGATGGCATTGAGAATCGGCGAGTCGAGCAGCCTGCTGAATTTTAGATGCAAGTGGCCGTCCGCCGAGGGGCCGATGTTTCTGAAAACGCGCTCGTCCGCAATGTTGTTTCCTCCGGCATCCTTGATGATGTCGAAGAGGTGTAGCAAGGGTTGGCCGTTCATCTGGACGTCGAACATACGGCTGGTTTCGCCACCCCCGCTGAGGTTCCCGGGCCCATAGTGCGTTTCCAGAAAGTAAAGATGCAGCTCATAGTTGCCGGGGCGGAGGGGAATGTCGTAAGAAAAGTCTCCGAACCGGAAGGTTTCATACAAGGCCACATCCGGGGCGCGCGGCAGGAACTGCAGCGCCTGAGTCGAGGGGTCGCCCCCAGAAAAATACCGGTCGCCCATCCAGACATTTCCCCCGCGGTCGATATACTTGTCACGGGGATAACCGCATAGGATTCGCACCGCATCGAGCGAACCAACTGTCGAGACTGACGCCGCCAGTGCTGGAGATCCGGGTGACGCCTTCACTCGATCGTCAGGTTGCGCGCCAAACCTCAAGATTAGTGCCACCAACACGGCCCCGAGAATTAATCCTCCCACGGCAAGAACTGGGTTCCTAACTCCTGCCCACCTCGCGCTTGCCTCAACGCTGGCGGGTGGAGGCTGAGGGGATTCCGGGTCATGGTTGGGCTGGGAAGGGGCCGTTTCCGAATTCACCACGACCTCAGGGATTGACGCTTTCCCCCGGGGAACAAACCGGGGTACGTATTGCCCCGAGTCGATCACAATCTCAAGGGAACGCCCGGCTCCCTCCCCCTCGTAGTACTCTTTCAACTTTTTGCGAAGGCGGTGGATTTCCACGCGCACGATGGCGTCACGGTTCTGGTCAAAGTCCGCGGATCTTCCCAAGACTTCTGTGGCTAGCGTGTATTCCTTGATTTGGTCGGTTCTGCCTTCGAAGTATTCGCTGCAGATGTACCCAAGAAGTTTTGCCTGCCGTGGTGCTTTGGCAAAGATGCCGGATGCAAGGACGTGCCCGAGCTCGTTTTTCTCTTGGTGGTTCCCACCCATCGCCGTCCCACTCGTCTCAAAAGGGGCAAATACCTTGCGACCAGTGTATCACCGTTTGTATTTTTTCGGAAGTCACCGGCGTAACATCTGATAAAAAGTTTGTACGTAGTTGAATATAATAGCCTTAGTAGTGTAACTGGAATGTTGTCAAGATTAACTGGATTAACCTTGTGTTACCGCTCTATTGGCTGTTATAACTCCGCGCGTAGTCAATGTGCGCGGGGGCGTATGCTGCTGATTTCCACTGGATCTTGGCAGCCAGTGGTTTAATTTCTGTTTGATTGCCTCCTCCAACTTTTCTCTTGACTTGTATTCCTCGTTTCCGGTCCTGCATTTTCTAATTGCGGGGCAGGAGCTACCTTTTGCAATCCGTAGGCTGCTGTAATTATGCCAGCGGAATGCATTTCCTATTTGCGTCGGGTCTTGCTTGCTGGGAGGAAGTATGCTTTGTCGCTCGCGACGAAAGCAAGCAAAGGACCCGCTCCTGCTTTATCGATACAGATCTGTCCAAGGGAACGAGCACCTTAAGGACGTACTCTCCTCTAACGTTGCACTCGAGGTTGCACGCCTACTAGTTGACTGGTCAGCCAGTCTTGGTTTCTTTCGGGTCTTCATCCACTGGAACAATCCGGAAAACGCGGACATTCAGAGCGTGCCAGTCGGCAGGTCTCAGGCAAGGGTGGCGTCGCTTACATGACGTCCCCCAGCCAGACTACCGCGGGCCGCCTGGGGGTGTGGTTTTCGGACGGCAATTCAATAAGTCGATGATTTGTATACATCGCTGAATAGGAGACTAAATGGCAACTTTCAGAAAGGTTATGTTCGTGCCTGTCGCATTGGTTATGCTGCTGGCGCTCTGGCCTCGAACCGGCCAAGCCCAGCAAGTATATGGATCCATTGCCGGCACTGTTCTGGACGCGAGCGGTGCGGCTATTCCCGGCGCGGCCGTCACCCTAACCAACCTCGGGACCGGCAATAAGCGGTCGATGACCTCCGAGGCTGGGGGCGGGTATACGTTCGTCAACATTCTGCCCGGCACCTATTCGATTGAGGCCGAAAAGAGCGGCTTCAAGCACTTTAAGCGTGACAGCGTCACCGTGGAGGTCGGCGACGCACTAAGAATCGACCTCGCGATGGAAGTCGGCGCCGTAACTCAAACCATCGAAGTGACCGCGCAAACCCCCCTGCTCCAGCCTCAAAGTTCTGACCTGGGGACGGTGGTGGAATCGCGCACGGTGACGGAAATGCCCTTGAACGGGCGCAACGTTATCGCCTTGGCGCAACTCTCACCGGGCATTCAACCTCAGGGCCCGCCCTCGGGAGGCAACTCCTCGATGAGCAACCCCGTCGGCGCGAATCCCTTTGCGGCTGGAGACTTCCAAATCGGTGGCAGCCAAGCCGGCCAGAACGCGGTCTTTGTGGATGGCGTTCCGACCAACGGCTCCTACTTGAATGTTATCACCATGATTCCGACGCAAGATGCCATCCAGGAATTCAAGGTGCAGACGAACAATATGGGACCCGACTTTGGCCGGTTTGCCGGCGGAGTCATCAACCTGACAACCAAGTCTGGCACGAACTCCTGGCACGGCGCGGGCTACGAATACCTCCGCAACAAGGTTCTTGACGCCAACAGCTTTTTCCTGAACGCGGCAGGAGGAACGGGTGCCGATGCTGTGGGTCCCTGGACCCAGAATCAGTTTGGCGCCAACCTCGGCGGTAAAGTCATCACCGATAAGTTGTTCTTCTTCTCGAGCTACGAGGGCTACCGGGTGCGCTCGTCCGCGGCCTTTACTTCGACCGTTCCCACGGCCGCGATGCTTCAGGGTACCTTCGACGTTCCTATTTACGACCCCACGACCAGCGTCACCACCGGGGCGGGATCCTGCGCGAGTCTCGCCGCCACGGCGATCCCGTGCCGCACGCAAATCGGCCCAACGGCTGGCGGCGGCAGCCAATTGGATCCATCTACATTTCCCAAGGCCTCGAGCGTTCTCGCGGGCTACTTCCCTACACCTACAAACACCAACGCCTCGAATAACTTCATTACGGGCTATGGTACCGGGGGCGACACCGACCAGATCAATGAAAAGGTCGACTGGAACGTTAGCGACAAACAGCGATTCATGGCTCGTTTCACCTATTACAAGCTGCTGAACCTTCCCGACAGCCCCATCAAAGATATCTGCACGGATCGCTGCACGGAAAACGTCCATACCAAGCAGATCGCTTTGGGCGACACCGTTAGCTTCTCGCCTACAGCCATCCTGGACTTGCACCTGGGTTACACGCGTTACGACTACTTGCGCGTTCCACTCACCGCGGGGTTCTCAATGTCCTCGCTCGGCGGGGCATGGGGCAGCTACATGTTCAACTCTACTCCTCTCCCAGTGGCCTGCGTCTCGCAGAACACGGGTGACCAGTTTTATGGTGGCGGTTTCTGCTCCGATGGAACCGGAAGCGAGATTGGCGCCGGTGACGACACTTGGAGCTTCGAGCCGAGCCTCACCAAGATCATGGGAAAGCATACCCTCAAGATGGGGTATGAATTCCGCCTCTTGCGCAACAATTATTACCAAACCAACCAGCCCACCGGCTCCTACAACTTCGACTACTTCGCCACTGCGGCGAACCCGTTAGCTTCCGGGGCTAACTTCTCGGGCGGGAACGGAATCGCTTCCTTCCTGCTCGGGTACGGCTCCAATTCCAATGGTGGTGACGTGGTCACGCCCTCGCAGATGGCCAACCAGATTTTCTATAACGCCATGTACTTTGGCGATACGTTCCAAGCAACCCACAAGATGACTCTGAATTTGGGGGTTCGCTATGACTTGCAGGGGAACTGGACGGAGCGCTTCAACCGCATCCTTGATTGGGAACCGAATATCGCCAGTCCCTTGGCGGGTGCTACCAACCCGACGAACGGATTGACCATTCCTAGCGGTTTAAAGGGCGGATTCCTTTTGGTGAACGGCCCGGGAAATCCGGATCGCACCGAAATCAATATGCCTCTGGGTGAAATCAATCCCCGCCTTGGCCTCGCCTATCGCATCAGCGATAAGACGGTCATCAGGACCGGGTATGGGATATTCTTCCTGCCGAACGATGTCTCATGGAATAATGCTCCCCATAACCTGTTCATCAACACATACACCACGCCGTGGCTGACCACCGTGGATAACGCCAATGTGGTTCCGTTGAACACCTTCGACGCTCCATTCCCCACGGGCGTTACTCAGCCCCCGGGTCGGAACCAGGCGTTTATTAACGCGGACGCTAACGGGCCCAGCGCGCCGGTTAGAACCAATCCCGGTGCTTACTCACAAGAGTGGAACTTCGACATCCAGCGCGAGCTGCCTGATGGCACCCTGCTTGACGTAGCTTATGCCGGATCGAAGGGTACCCACTTGCCCATGCATAGTCAGGACGTTGACCAACTGACCGACTCATTGCTCCCGACCGACGCCGCGAGTGCCACTGCCCTTTCCGCTTCGGTTCCGAATCCCTACTATGGGTTGGTGACTGGGAATTTGACGTCTACGACGGTACAAGCGGCACAGTTGATGCTGCCTTATCCCCAGTACTCGGATGTCTCCATCGCGGAACCCAACGACCGCGATTCCATCTACCACTCGCTTCAAGTTAAGGTTAACAAACGCTTCAGCCATGGCGGGGCGGTTCTGGCCAGCTACACGATTTCAAAACTGATCAGCGATACCGACAATGAGATCAATTGGCTGGGTGACGCCGCACCCTCGTGGGGCGATACCGACGCCTATAACCTTCACAACGAGAGAAGCCTGGATGGGTTTGATGTTCCCCAGCGCTTTGTTGTGGGCTATGTATTGGATCTGCCCGTTGGTAACGGCAAGAAGTTCGCCAGCGGCGTATCACCGGTTGCCAATAAGGTCATCGGCGGATGGGGAGTCGATGGCATCATTACACTCCAGAAGGGCTTCCCCCTGGAGATCGGTGGTGGCAGCAACACCCTCTGCAACTCCGGCGTCACCAACATCGGCGGTTGCCGTGTGACGCGAGTTGGCAATGAGTCGGAAACCTCCGGCTCCTCTACCACCCGGCTTGGAGGCTCAAACGGGTCGGAGACATGGTTCAATACCTCCACTTTCGTCAACACCACATCCTACACCCGTGGCAACGATTCCCGCGTCGAGCCGGATCTGCGCCAGGATGGGGAAAAGAACATGGAGTTCGCGGCCTTCAAGAAAACCACATTCGGCCCCGATCAGAGGCTGAACCTCGAGTTCCGTGCTGAATTCTTCAACGTCTTCAACCACCCGCAGTTCGCGGCTCCTAACACGAGTGTGGGTAATAGCAACTTCGGCGTGGTGACTTCGCAGTACAACCTGCCACGTCTTATCCAGTTCGGATTAAGGCTCACTTTCTAGAGTTTGAGTCTTAACTGGGCCTTCAGGGGCGAGCGATTTATCCCGGAAAGAGAGTAACGGGATGGGTCGCTCGCCCCATTTCTTTTGGTCCCTGCATTCATTTTGAACCTTGGAAATGAACTTGCGGATCGTATCCCTTGCCTGCATTGATGCGGGTCTTAACGCAGTTGCGTCGCCCTGGAGTTTGACACCCAGTGGGTAACAAACAAAGTCGGCACCTTCAGCACTCGCTCCACGCTTCCGGAGGCGGAGTCGCCCTGCTCATCGTGGGAGCAATCCTCGCGTGTGCGCCGTTGCCCGGCCTGCGTGCCCTTGCGCAACCGAGAGACGGAGCGGACAGTCAGCCGTCGCGCTTGGCCGCGATTACGATAGATTACCCCCAGAACGGTTCGATTTTCCCGCCGGAAATTACTCCGCCAACCTTCATCTGGCACGACGCTGCCAACGACGCCACGCACTGGCGGATCAGTATCGCGTTCACGGACGGATCGCCGGAGATGCACTTCCAATCCGCCGGCGAGCGGCTGGCTGTCGGCGAAATTGACCCTCGTTGTGTTTCTGACACCAATGAATTGCCGATGCTCACGCCGGAGCTGGCTTCGGCGCATTCCTGGATTCCCGAGCCGGCGGCCTGGGAAGCAATCAAGAAGCACTCCGTGGCGGGTCGAGCGACGGTGACGATTCGCGGATTCACTGCCCGCGACGACCAGCACGCCCTGTCGAGTGGCCGCACGACTCTGAGCACATCTATCGATCCGGTCGGCGCGCCCATCTTTTATCGTGACGTGCCCCTAATGCCTTCCGAAACGGAAAAGGGAATCATCAAGCCGTTGGCTCCGAGCGCGCTTCACCTCGTGCAGTGGCGCTTGCGCGACATCGCGAAGCCCGAGAGCCGCATCGTTCTGAAGGAAATGCCCACGTGTGGCAACTGCCATTCGTTTTCCCTCGACGGCAAGACGATGGGGATGGATCTTGACGGCCCCGCCAACAACAAGGGGTTGTACGCGATCGTTCCCGTCCAACCGCAAATGACTATTCGCAACCAGGACGTGATCTCCTGGAGCTCTCTCCGCGATGACACGGTATCGACTTCCCGCATCGGTTTTATGTCCCAGATCTCGCCGGATGGCAGGTACGTTTTAACCAACTACCGTGGCCAGACCAAGGACCTTTCCACGGGCTACTTCACCGTGAATTTCAAGGACTACCGCTTCCTCCAGGTGTTCTACCCAACGCGCAGCATCGTCGCGTGGTACAACCGTGCCACCGGCCGCAAGCAGCCCTTGCCCGGCGCCGACGATCCGCGCTACGTGCAAACGAACGCTGTCTGGAGTCCCGACGGCAAGTATGTAGTCTTCATTCGGGCGGAAGCGCGCGACCCCTATCCCCCAGGCAATAAGATGCCTCAACATGCTAACGACCCGGAGGAGCCCCAAATCCAGTACGACCTTTATCGCGTCCCGTTCAATGACGGCAGAGGCGGCCAAGCGGTGCCGATTGCCGGCGCTTCTCACAACGGCATGAGCAATAGCTTTCCCAAGATTTCTCCCGATGGCCGCTGGATCGTTTGGGTGCAGTGCCGCAACGCCGAGCTGATGCGTCCGGACAGCCAGCTTTACATCGTGCCCGCCATGGGCGGCGTGGCGCGGCGGATGCGCTGCAACACTTCCTTGATGAACTCCTGGCACAGCTTCTCGCCCAACGGCCATTGGTTGGTCTTCTCCTCGAAGAGCCGCTCGCCCTACACCAAGCTGTTTCTCACCCACCTCGATGCGCAGGGCAACGATAGTCCCGCCATCCTGATTGACAACTCGACGGCGGCCAACCGGGCCGTGAATATTCCTGAGTTCGTAAACATCCCTCCCGACGGCCTGATGGCCATCAATACGCCCGCCGTGGATGTTTACAAGGAAATCGACCGCGTGACCGCCCTCGAAAACCAGGGCCAGATTGATGCGGCCATCGCGGGGTGGAACGGACTTCTCGCCACCAATCCTGATGACGCCCGAATTCACAACAACCTGGGCACCGCCCTAACCCGCGCGGGGCGACCCGAAGAAGCAATTCCCGAGTTTGAGAAAGCGTTGAAGTTGGATCCCGAGTTTCTCAAGGTGTACTTCAACCTCGGCCGCGCCCTGCTGGTGGCAGGACGTTCGGATGGCGCGATTCTCGCCTTCGAGCGCGGCTTGCAATATGACTCTGAGTCCGCCGACCTCCACTACCACTTGGGGCTCGCCCTGGCCAGCAAGAACCGCATCGACGAGGCCCAGGCGGAGTTTAGCAAGTCCTTGCAATTCGATCCTAAGAACGCGAATGCCCACTTCGCGCTGGGCGTAGCGCTTGCGTCCAAAGGGAATGGGGATGCGGCGATCACCGAGTTTCGAGAATCGTTGCGCCTGAACCCCCAGAACGAATTGGCGCACCTCAACCTCGGTGTGGCGCTCAACGGCAAAGACGACTTTGCCGGTGCGATCGCGGAATATCGCGAGGCGCTGCGACTGGAGCCGGGCGACGCCACAGCACACTACAATCTTGGCGTGTCACTGGGGCATACGGGCGATTGGGATGGCGAGGTTGCGGAAGAGCGCGAAGCTCTACGCTTGAATCCGCAAATCGCTGAGGCGCACCGCGACCTGGGCCTGGGCTTGGCGAGAAAGGGCGACATCGATGCATCCATTGAGGAGTACCGCGAAGCTCTGCGTTTGAATCCCAATGACGAAGTCGCCCACGTCAACCTGGGGTTGGCGCTCGTTAATAAAGGTGATTGGGAATCTGCCATCTCCGAGGAACGCGAAGCTCTGCGCCTCGACCCGAACGACGGGACCGCTCACGTCTACCTTGGCGCTCTGTTGGAGCAGAAGGGCGATCGGAACGGCGCCATTGCCGAGTACCGCGAGGCGCTACGCCTTAATTCCAACAACCACCTCGCGCACTACGACCTCGGCGTCGCTCTCGAGAAAAAGGGCGACCTCGCTGGCGCCTTGCAGGAATATCGCGCCGCGTACGAACTCAATCCCCAGATTCCCCCCTATCGCAAGGCCTACGAGCGCCTGTCGCAGCCCGGCAAACAGTAAGTAAGTAACACCGGCACTCCTGCCGGTGTCCTGTCGGCGGTATCCCTGCTTGCGCCTTTTGCTTGGTAGGCATAGCCTTTGACTCAGACAAGAGTGCCGGTGTCACCAACACGTTTGCTTCGGCATCATATTGACCCAAGGCCAAATAGTAGGTGGTAATATTTTGAATCCAGGTTTGGATTACTCTCGCACGAATTTGTGCTTATGAATGAACTCGTCCGTTACCGCGTAGGCCGCAATTATGCGGGTTGGTTTCAACCTGCGAGTCTCGGGCTATGTGGGCGAGGAAAAGCCGCGGACCTACCGAACAGGGCTGCGCTACCATCCTGTTCCCTTACTATCCTCGTGTGGCTTCTTGCCTTCGCATTTGTCTCCCTACAGCCAGCAAGGGGTCAAGCTGTTGGCGACCAGGTTCAGGCGCACTTCCGCGCGGGGCAGGCGGCGCTGAAGCACGGCGATCTCCCCGAAGCCGCGAAGGAGTTCAAGAAAGTTCTGGATCTCGATCCCAGCTTGTTTCAGGCGCGCATCAACCTGGGACTGGTCGATCACGCCCTCGGTGAATACAGTCTGGCGGCAAGCAACTTGTCTGTCGGACTGCGTCAAAGCCCCGACCTGCCGGGTCCAACCGTGGTTCTTGGGATCGACTACCTGAAACTGGGCGAGCCTGACAAGGCCATCCCTATCCTCCAACACGCGTTAAGAATGGATGCCGCCAACCTGGAGGGGAGGCGGGCGCTCGCGCGGTGCTACCTGGCCAAGGCCGATTTCCACGACACTGCGGACGAGTACCGCCAAGTGGCCGGCCTGAATCCGGACAAGGCCGGTGCCTGGTACCACCTGGGCCACGATTATCTGGACTTAGCCGCGCGACTGGCCTACCTCGGCTCCCACCTCTACCGCGACTCGGCGTGGGGCCACCGCTTTCTCGGGGACAACCTGTTTCAACGCAATCGCTGGCGCGACGCGGCGGAAGAATACCAGCAAGCCCTCACCCTTGATTACGGCCAGGCCGGTCTGCACGTTTCGCTGGGGCAGGCCCAGTTGCATGACGGCAAGCTTGATCAAGCCGAGGCGGAATTCCGCTTGGAACTTCAGCGTGATGCCCGGAGCGAACCGGCATGGCTGGGACTTGCGGAAATGCAACTGGCGAAGGGTCACGCCACGGCGGCCTTGGAGGCGGTGAGCAAAGCATGGGAAATCTCTCCCGAGTATTTGGCGTTGCCCCGAGGATTTCCTACAGTCGAACTCTCTTCTGAGAGCGCCAAGACTCTGGTCGGGAACCTTGAGTCCGCCCCGCCCGGGGCGGCCAAGGATTTTCTTCTGGCGAGTCTCCTGACGTCGGCAGCAGAAACCGCTCAGGCCAACGAGCGGTGGAAAATCTTCCAGGCGGATTTTGGGGATTGGCAAAAGTCCCCGGACGGCGCGGTCGGTGTGGGAAAGGGGAATCCTTGCCGCGCTCACCAATATGCTGCCTGTGCCCACGCGCTCGAATCCCGCAAACCGATGGCGCGGCCGGATCTCTTGCTGCTGGGAGAGACCGAGTACACGTTGCAGCAGTACGATGTCGCGGCGGAGAACCTGGCGAAGATGCTGGGAGCGGTGGACAAGTTGAGCGCGGAGGCTAGCTACTGGCTGGCACTCACCTACCAGTCGCTGGGGGCAGCGAGTTACGACCGATTGGAGGAGTCGTTCCCGGAGTCGTGGCGAACTTTGGAGCTGCGCGCCGAAGGCTACAACCTCCGGGACGATTCGAAGGACGCCATCCAGGAATATCAGACCGCCCTTACCATGCGCCCCTACGAGCCGGAGCTTCACGAGGCGCTGGGAGAACTATTGCTGAATAAGAAATCCTACGACGAGGCGGAGCCGGAACTGCTCCAGAGCCTGAAGCTCGATCCTTCCCGCCCCCTCACGCTCTCACTGCTCGGGCGCTTGCACGTGCAAAAGCGCGAGAACGAGAAGGCCGTCCCCTACCTCGAAAAGGCCTTGAGCTATGAGCCCGACATGCCGGAGGCCAACATCCTGCTGGGCACCGCCTACGTACGCCTGGGCGAGGATGCGAAGGCTCTCCCCGTGCTGGAGAAGGCCGCCGCGTCGGATTTCTACGGCGATGTGCACTACCAGATGTATGTGGCCTACCGCAAGCTCGGCAAGACCCAGCTTGCGGACAAGGCTCTGGCGCGCTCACAGGAACTGCGCCGCGACTCTGCCGCCGCCCACCAGGCCATGGTCAGCGGCGTCGAAAAGGTGGAGTAGGACGCTGGCGGAGGGGCATCGACGTGCTTCGCACTTGTTGAGGATGGCAAAATAAAGGGACGAACTGTTTTCGTAGCGCGGACGTCCCGTCCGCTGGGGCGTGGGCAAGATGCCCGCGCTACACACTTCGGCTACAGCGCGGCGAGCAGATGCCCGGTTTTTGCTTTGGCGTCGTAGGGTCGCACATGGATTTCGACCGTGCGGCCGAGCGCTGTAAGCCAGGCGGTGAGCCGGTCAATCGTCACGCTCTCCATCCGGCCGCGAAGGACTTTGGAAAGTGTTGGCTGGTCGGTGCCGCAACGCTGCGCCGCCTCCTTTTGCGTGAGCTTGCGTTTGTTGATGGTTTCTTCGATCGCAGTGATGAGCACGCTCTTCGCGGTAAGTTCCGCGGCCTCGGCGGGCCGAAAGCCGATATCTTCAAAAACGTTCCCGCTACTCCGGTGAAATGTCTCGGCCATTCTGCAACATATATGGCAAATTTACCATATTTCGTCAAGCCCTGTTTTGGAGAATGACTTAGTACACTCACCCATGTTTTAAACCGGACAGGCACCCACGCGCCGCCGTGGCTTGGAGTGCGGTAGCAGCAGTTACCGCCTTCCGGTCTCGGTTCATACGGCAAAACTGGCAATGCCGAGGTCAGAAAGGCGGTAGCTGCTGCTACCGCACTTCAAGATGTTCGCGGCAACAGTGGTGGATGAGCCAAGTAAGTCATTCCCTTATTTTGGGTCCGAGCGGTGCCAGAAGAAACGGAGGGAATACGCTATGCGTCCGGATCTTACCGCTCCATTCGAACGATGCGGATCTGATGATCGGTGAATTTGGCGTGGGTGCCAGGGACTTCGAATTTCGGCATGTGGCAGGTGGCGCAGCCCTTCGTGCTCTCGGGGCAGGCTGCTCCGGGATGGCCGGCGGCGGCTTTCTCGCCCTTCGCCACGTGGCATTTGAGACAACAGCTATCGTAGGAGCCCAGGTTGTGCGCAAGCGGCTGGTGAGGATCATGGCAGGCAAGGCAGGTAATGCGCGCGTCGCCCTTGCCCCAGCACCGGCTGAGCTCGAGACGGTAAGGCTGGAAGCGCACCGTGGCGATTCCCTCCATCCCGCTCTCCATCACGTCGGCCCAGGCGCGATGGCACGCGCCGCAGAAGTCCACGGATTCGACCGGATGCAGCCGCGCGGGGTTCAGCACTCGAGTTAGGCCCTCGCCGATCTTCCCCGCTTTCATTGCCGCCGCGTGCTTTGCCCCGGGCCCGTGGCAGGCCTCGCAAGTGACCCCGGGAATGAGATGCTCGGGAGCGAATTGGCCTCCGGCCGACGACGCCGTGTTGTGGCACCCGAAGCAAAGCGGTGCCTCGTCCGCCTCCATGGGGCGGCCGACTGCTCCTTCCAGGTCCGCGGGTACCGACACCGGCTGCCCCGGGGTGATGTCCAAGGCTTGAATCCCAGGGAAGTAGCTCAGCTTGCCTTCGTAGAAAACTCCCGCCCGTTCGAAGACATAAGTCTCGCCCGTCTCCCCCTCGCCAAACGCCCACCCCAGAGGGGTTGAAATCGTTCGCGTCCCGTCACTCACCGAAAAGATGCTACGGCTATCATCGCGTTTAATTTCATAGTGATACTCCCTAAGGCTGAAGGTCATACTCGAATGCGTTTGCAGCGTTTTCGAGTTCGCCGCCACGGCGCACGCTTTGGCCATGGGCGTGGTTTCCTGTTGGGCCGCCTCGGAATGATGGCACCCGGCGCAAGCCGCCGGGCCTAGGTACTCATCGCGGGGAGGCGAACTCTTGGTCGGCCACCAACCCGCAGCGAGGATGCGCTCCTTGGTTGCCATGGGCTCCCCTTGCTGGCCGCGAGTTTGAGTCCAGCTCAGCGTGAAAGGGACCGCAACGCACGCGGCAGCCGCCAGCAACGCCAGAACTCGCTTCCGGACCTCGCCCAGCTCCCGCACAAAGGAAAGCGCTTCGAATGGTGTTGAAGTGAAGGGGCGTCGCCCTCCGTCAGGTTTAAGGATTCTCATCTCCCCGTTCCGGCTATGAGAAAGCATACTCTCGATAACGCTCTTTGAGACATTTTTTCTGTCAGCGCTATAGCTGGAAGGCGAAGGGCGAATCATCCGACGAGAGGTGCCGCGACCGTTTACGGGCGATTGGTAACCTGTTTTGATTTCTATAATTTATCCGGATCGAAGAAATGGTTGTCGCGTAAGCCTTGTGTTTCCTATAAGTTGCTAGGATCGATGGAATTTAAGGCGTTTGCAGGAGTGCTCAGAGGTCTGAAAGGAGGTTATCTACCTTATTTTCAATAAGTAATCCGCATTTCTTGATAAGTCATTTTGTTTCATATACTTGCTAGGATATGACATTCTGTCGCTAAATTCGTCTTTTGTTTTCATCAACTTACTCGGACCACCCTCAATTTTTAACATCTTTTTTGTTTGGGGTTCTAACCCGAGGCGTAGCGCCAGTTTCCACCCGGCACATGAGCCGCCAAGATAGCGGGGTGCCTCGTGCAGTTAATTTGTCTATAACAATTCGCCGCGGGCACAATCCACCTTTCCGGTTGGGGCAATTCACCCTAACCTCCTAACCCCAACTGTAGCCCAGCACGCTGGCGACCATTCCCGGGGATTAGCGTTGGCCGCGCAGCCATTCCTCGAGTACGCTCGGCACGTCGGCCTCAAGGGGTGCTACCTTGACGGCAAGGGCCTGGGGAGCTTTCTCCGCTTCATAAACTGAGCGAACCGGTTCGAAGGCTACAAAGGCTTCCTGTGCAAACATTTTCCGGGTCAGCGGGTCCTGCGGATTCAACAGCAACAACGGCCGTGGCGCTACAGCCCCGAAGACGTCGGTGAGATCGAAGTCCAGGAGCGCTCCCCGCAGCAGGAAGAACGAGGGCTGGTCGTAAAGCTCCGCCGTGGCCCATGCGCCATAAGACGCAGGGATAGCTTCCACCGCCACGGACGAAATGTCGTCCGGGTCGAGCGCGCCACAATACGCCGCAACCACTCCTGCCCACCCCCGTCCCACTGCTGCGACGCGTTTGGGGTCAACATCGGGCCGCGTGCGCAAATAGCGAACCACGCCGAGAGCGTCGCCGACGCGCATTCCTAAGAGAGTACGTCCCAGGAAGAATGCCGCATAGGCAAAGTCGGCGTCCTTTCCATCGTGTGGATGGAAATAGTTATCTTCCAGCTCGCGGACGTCGCGCGGCGACCAAGTTTCGCCGAATCCCCGCACGTCGGCTACCGCCACCACGAAGCCATGCTCGGCAAGCGAGGCGAAGAACGCTGGCCCATCGCTTTCTCCTCCGCGATCCCGCAGATAGACCACCGCGGGCGCCTTCCCCTCGAGTCCCTTCCGGTGGATCACGCGCGTCGGAACCACGATGCCGGGTTCGGTCTCGAGCAGAACCTTCTCAACCACCAAATCCCCGACTTCGGTGGAATCGACGGGCTTTGCTACCGGCGGCGGTCGCGTCGGCGGGCAAAGCCAGGCGTCTGCGGATGTTTCTCGACCAGCGTTCTGCGGAAGTCGGCGGACCGCCGCCGCGAATCGAGCAGGCGCAGATCGTCTACCGCCTGCGCATGGTTGAAGTCGTAGACGCGCTTCCCGCCGAGCGACGTAATCACTTGGCCCGTGGGCGTGCATTCCAGGGTGGCATCCTTTTCCGTCACGATTTCCGGCTCGTGGGCGACGGCGTCGACGCCTTTCAGCCAGCGGTCGAACCAGGCGTAGGTAGCCTCCCGCAGCGGCTGGCTGTACATGTGGCGGTGGTCAAACTCCACCATCTTGACGCGGTCGGGTACACCGAGTCTTCTTGTAGAGGGATTGCGCTTCGGCGAACGTCTGGCGCGTTCCCTCGATGGGAAAGAAGTCGCGAATTGCCGCCCCAATCATCACCGGCCGGGGGGCGATCATGCCGATGAATTCGGTGTGGTCGATCCCGGCGGCCAGCAGTCCGGGAATATCCTGTTCCGGGTCGGCGCCCGCATCGAGGCTTCGCGCCGCGATCTTTTGGGGCAGGGAAGTGATGAAGGTGACGATCGACGCCACCTTGACGCGCGGATCGAGCATGGAGATGTAGGTGGTCAGTGTGCCGCCGCCGGAGTTGCCCGTCACCCCGATGCGCGCAGGCATCCACTTCCGGGAGGCTCGTGAGGTAATCGATGCCGCGGATGCCATCCCAAATGAAGTAGCGCGAAAGGTTTTGCCCGAGCAACGTTTCCTGAAGGCCGGCCATGGCGTGCTGGCGGTCGGGATCCTTCAACAGATTCTCATTTTGCAGGAAGTCCCAGTACTGATACCGTTCGCCTTGCCCCATGGGATCGTAACTCAGGACGACGTAGCCCCGCTTCGCCAGCCCAATGAAGAGGTGCTGGTAAATGTCGTAGGCTTTGCCGTTTTGGGAATGTCCGCACGGGGTGAGGATGGCGGGAAACGGTCCTTTGCCCGTGGTCGGCACATAGAGGTTGGCGGTCACATAGTATTCCGGCAGGCTTTCGAAAATGATCTTGCGAATCAGGTAGCCCTCGCGCGAAACCTCGCCGGTCACGCGCGCGTGAAGCGGCGAATGCTCGGTGGGCAACCCGCCGATGAGGTCCAGAAAGGCTTTGCGGTTTGCCTCCTGCCAAACGCGGAAATCGGATTCCGTCTGGATTTGGTTGAGCCGCGCCAGGCGCTTCTCGGTGGCGGCTTGCGTCAGTTTCTCGAAATAGTCCGGCATCATCTGCGCCATGCTCCCCTGCGTGACCTGAAGGTCAGCCTGGGCAAGGGGAGTTTGGGCGGACACGAGCTGGGATGTGAAGGTTAGAAATAGAATTGCGCAACAAAACATACGAATCATCGGCACCCTCCGGCGAGGATTATACTGGGTCCAATAGGATTCGGAACATAAACCGTGCGGCAAACCGCGAGGGGCGGCGTTCCGCCGCCCTATGGCGAGGTAAACTCGCCGCTACGTTGCCCGCAATTGGCAAATACCGATTACCGCCGATTGCCGATCGGATTGTACCGCAAGGTTTCGTAAGAAAAGGAAACTTTTGTTTCCCCTAATCCCTAAAGTGTGATAAAAGAGCGCTGCAAGATTGCCTGTGGAGCGATTGTTTCGGGCAAGATGTCCTTGCGCGTCTCGCCATAGAGCCTCTTGAAATTTGCTTCCTCCGTGCATTGCCGACTGCAAGGATTGCTAACGGAAGACTCCGAGAAGGTGAAAACGCCCCATGTCACCAAAATCAGTTTTGATTGCCTCCTTTTTCCTGGCATGTGCAGCCAACGCGGTTGCGCAACAGGAAACCACCATCCTCCGCCCTAAAGAGATTAGCGACGTCCTGGTGAATCCAGGGATGGGGATTGAGACCTTCCAGCGCTTCAACGGCGATGCGATCAACTCCGGCCTTGGCTGGTCGGAGGAGGGTCCGGTGGTCAAGCTGGGTCCGGCCTCCGGCGCAGTCGATTTTCCCGCGTCTTCGATTTCTTACTGCCGTTGGTTCTGGGAGACGCTCGAACCGGAGCAGGGGAAAGTGCGGTGGGAGATTCTCGATGAAGCGTTGCGGCAGGCGCGCGCACATCACCAAGCGCTGGCGATCCGGCTGATGCCATACGACCAGAAGCATCCGCTGCCCGAGTGGTACCAGAAGTCGGGTGCGCGGCGCGCGAATCAGCCGACGGACAAGGACGGGAATATCTGGCAACCCGACTTTGCGGACCCTTTATATCTGAAATATTGGGGAGCGGTGGTGGCAGAAGCTGGTGCGCGGTATGACGGGCATCCGGATTTGGATAGCGTGGATATTTCTTCGGTGGGGTATTGGGGCGAGGGCTGGAGCGATTACATGCCGGCGTTCGAGGTGCAGAAAAAGCTGGTGGATATCTGGCTGGCTGCCTTCAAGCGCACGCCGCTGCTGATGAATTTTGACGAAGAACATGCCTTGGCGTATGGAACCGAGCACGGCGCGGGGTGGCGGCTGGACTGTTGGGGCGACATGCGCGTGGTCACCGGCGCGCATTGGTGCCACATGCTGGACTTCTATCCGCAGCAGATTGTGCGGGCGGGGATTCAGGATGTGTGGCAGCGCAGTCCGGTTTCGCTCGAGACGTGTTGGGTGCCGGGCGGGTGGAAGCAGAAGGGTTATGACTTGGATTACATCATGGCCCAGGCGCTGCGGTGGCACGTTTCGTCGGTGAACATCAAGTCGTCGGCGATTCCGCCAGAGTGGAAGAGCGCCTTCGACGAGTTTCAGAAGAGGATGGGTTATCGGTTCATCCTGCGGCGGATGGAGTTTCCACCAGCAGTTCAGCCGGGCACGATGCAGATGATCCACATGTGGTGGCTGAATGCGGGAGTGGCGCCGGTCTATCGCCAGTACGATTTAGTTTTGGAATTACGTTCCACGGACGACCACGCGGAAATCAAGCTGCCGGTGGATGTGCGCAAGTGGCTGCCTGGCGACGCGGTGTACGATGGCACTATTTATATTCCCGAAAACCTGAAGCCGGGAAGCTACCGGCTGCGCGTGGGCCTGCTCGACCCGCGGACGGGGCAGCCGGCAGTTAAACTCGCCATTGAAGGATTGCAACCCGGCGGATGGTACGACCTCGCGACGATCCAGGTACGATGATGATCTAGGAGTTGCGTCAACATCAGCGATGAAGCGTGAGGATGGGAGAACCAAGTCAAAAGGCAAAGTGCAAAAGTCAAAAGTGAGAAGCTCGGTGCCGCATTAGCCTGTTGCGAGAGCTTTACGCGGATCGCAGGTTACCGGTGTCGTAGCGCCGGCATCCTGCCCGCGCTGGCGGGAGCGGGACGCTCCCGAGACAGCGGGCAAGATGCCCGCGCTACGTGGGCATTTGTCACTATAATTTACAATTCTCCGTGAGTGGGGTTGAGGAACCAATATGTCATCCAGGCTCTTTCTGATTGTGATCCTTTTGCTGGTGTGCTCGGCGAACGCCGTCGCGCAGAACACAACCAACATCCTGCGTCCCAAGGAGATCGACGACGTGCTGGTGAATCCGGGCATGGGGATTGAAACTTTCCAGCGCTTCAATGGAGATGCGATCAATCCCGGCCTTGGCTGGTCGGAAGAAGGCCCCACTGGAAAGGTGTCGCCCGCCGCAGGCCTCGTTGATTTCCCCGCCTCTTCGATCTCCTACTGTCGGTGGTTTTGGGAGACGATCGAGCCCGAGGCGGGGAAAGTACGCTGGGAGATTCTCGATGAAGCGCTGCGGCAAGCGCACGCGCATCATCAAGCGCTGGCGGTTCGGCTGATGCCTTATGACGAGAAGCATCCGCTGCCGGAGTGGTATCGGAAGTCGGGCGCACGGCGCGCCAATCAGCCGACGGACAAGGATGGAGAGACCTGGCAGCCCGACTTTGCCGACCCGCTGTATTTGAAATACTGGGGAGCGGTCGTGGCGGAGGCCGGGCAGCGTTACGACGGGCATCCGGGTTTGGACAGCGTAGACATCTCTACCGTCGGCTATTGGGGCGAAGGCTGGAGCCCGTACATGCCGGCGTTCGAGGTGCAGAAGAAATTGGTGGATATCTGGTTGGAAGCCTTCAAGCGAACCCCGGTGCTGATGAACTTCGATGAGGAGAAAGCGCTGGCTTACGCGACCGAGCACGGCTCGGGCTGGCGTCTGGACTGTTGGGGTGACATGCGAACTTCCTCCGACGATCCCTATTTTCCTTCCGAGATGTTGGATGTCTACCCGGAACAGATTGTTCGCGCCGGAATACAAAACGTGTGGCAGCGCAGTCCGGTGTCGCTCGAAGCGTGCTGGGTGCCTGGCTACTGGAGGCAACAGGGATGGGACCTCAATTACATCCTCTCCCAAGCGCTGCGGTGGCACGTTTCGTCGGTGAACATCAAGTCGTCGGCGATTCCGCCGGAGTGGAAGAACGCCTTCGACGATTTTCAGAAGAAGATGGGCTACCGATTCATCCTGCGGCGGATGGAGTTTCCGCCTACAGTTCAGCCGGGCACGATGCAGATGATCCGCATGTGGTGGCTGAATGCGGGCGTGGCACCGGTTTATCGCCAATACGATCTGGCGGTGGAATTACGTTCCAGCAGCAGCAGAGCGGAAATCAGACTGCCCGTGGATATCCGAAAGTGGCTGCCCGGTGACGCGGTGTTCGACGGCACGATTAATGTCCCGGAAAGCTTGAAGCCGGGGAGCTATCGGCTGCGCGTCGCGTTGCTCGACCCGCGCACGGGGCAGCCCGCCATCAAACTCGCCATCGAGGGATTGCAATCAGACGGATGGTACGACCTCGCGCCGATCGAGGTGGGAGCCGTGCCCCAGGAGAAATAACGAGAGGCGGTGGAAATTGCTCCCAAGCCCGCAAGGCGGGCGCCATCATGTAGCCCACGGCGCCAGCCGTGGGACAGGGCGCACCGGCAACGGTTTTGAGCCCCGTAGGGGCGGCATCCGGAAACCCTGGAAGGAGGCCCCACGATGGCGGTTTTCATTTCACGGTCCAGGCTCTGGAGGGGGGCCGGATTTGGCCTTGAGCCGCGCAACAGGTGTGGGCTTTTCAGATGCCTCCCCTCCGGGGCCCTGAGTCGGTGCTAGGTAGATGCTTGAACTAAGGAGAAAAATTGATATGAAACGGACTCTTATTCTTATTCTAGGTTGTTTGGTGGTTTTAACGGCGGTGATGTGGGGTGAATCCAAGGCCTATCGTGACCGCTGGGTTTACGTGTCAACGAACCTGGACAGCGACCAGGAACTCGACCGCATTGAGGGCATCGCACGCACGTCGAGCGAGCATGGGCTGAACGGCATCCTGCTTTCGGCAGGCTTCGATGCCATGGACCTGAAAACTCCGGAGGAACTGGGGCGCCTGACCCATCTGAAGCAAACGTGCGACCGCCTCGGGGTGGAGATTATTCCCTCCGGTTTTGGCATTGGTTACGGCGGTGGCGTTCTATCGCACGACAAAAATCTGGCGGCGGGGCAGCCCGTTCGCGGTGCGCTGTTCTTGGCGGGAGAGCACGAGGCACAATTTCACGCCGACCCGGTGGTGAGGATCGCGAATGCCGGCTTTGAAAAGCAAGAGGGCAATCTCCCGGCGGGCTTCACGGCGCACGGAGCGCGCGCCACAATCGATACCACCGTTTCACACTCCGGCCATGCGTCGGTGCGCTTTGAGGACTTCAGCGGTCCGGAAGGTGAGGTTTACGTCGCGCAATCGCTGCACGTCAAACCCTATCGCTGCTACCGCTTGCGCGCCTGGGTGAAAACCGAAGGCGCCGGGCCGCGAATGGCAATCCATCTGCTTGCGGTCGCCCCCGACGGCCGCGATCTTTCCTACATGGAGCCCCCCTTGCCGGAGACCAGCGACTGGCACGAAGTGGTCTGGGGTTTCAGCACCTGGTATGCGAACCGGGTGGAATACCGCGTGGGAGTTTCCGACGGAAAGGTTGGCAAGGTCTGGGTGGACGACGTTTCCATCGAGGAGGTGGGGCTGACGAATGTGTTCCGCCGCCCCGGGACGCCGGTGAAGGTTAAGAACGAAAAGACGGGCGCGGTTTACGAGGAGGGCCGGGACTACGGGCCGATCTCTGACCCGCAACTTGATTTCGCTTGGAACCACGAAGGTCCGGCGATTCAGCTTCTGCCCGGCGGGCGAATCCGCAGGGGAGATCGCTTGCGCGTTGACTACTATCACGGAACCACGATCTATCGCGATCAGACGTCGGCCGACTTGTCGGAACCCGCGGTTTACGATATCTGGCAGCGCCAGATTCCGCTGATTGAAAAGTACCTCGCGCCGAAGAAGTACTTCCTCAGCATGGATGAGCTGCGCGTGGGCGGCCAGTGCGAAGCCTGCAAGCGCCGGCATCTTTCCGCGGCCGAGATGGTGGGTGATTGCGTGACCCGGCAATACAAGATGATTCGCGCGGCAAATCCGCAGGCGGAAATCTACGTGTGGGCCGACATGTTCGATCCCAACCACAACGCCTTGAAGAGATACTACCTCGTCGATGGGAGCCTCGACGGCACGTGGAATTACATTCCCAAAGATCTCATCATGGCCTGCTGGTATTACGAAAAGCGCGACCTGAGTCTCGCCTTCTTTTCGAAGCTGGGATTTCGGACTCTCGGCGCCGGATATTATGATGCTGACGACTTGGAAAATCCCAAAGGGTGGATGGAGTCCCTGGATCGCACCCCTGGGGCCGATGGCATCATGTATACGACGTGGGAGAACAAGTTCAAGTTGCTGCCGGCTTTTGGGGATATGGTCTCCAAGCGTTAGAATGCGCCGCGGATTATCAGGAAGAGACCGAGGCAAACAACGGCGGCAATCCCGCCGCCGAAAATATATTTCTTGGCAATGTCGTGCAGGTTCTGTTTGACTTCCTTCTCGCTCTTAAAGGTGATGAGGAAGGTTGGTTCATTCGTTCCCTTCATAATGATCTTGCTGTCCTGTTCGTCCTTGGATTCGGGATTCTCCGCGCAGGTTCCCGCGATGTCGTAATAGTGGTCGGGGACAATTAAATATTCGGTCAACCGGTAGCTCTGAAGCCCACTCGTCCGCTCTGCTGTGAAGCCGTGGCCTTTCTTACGCGAGACAACCGATGCTGCGTAGGTCCAGAGGTCGGTTTGGCCTTCGGGGGTCGCCGCCGCCCCAGGGGATTTGGGGGTGCCCGTGAGCAAGTTCTTCCACTTCATCCCGGGCTTATACCCCGTTTCCCGGGTAACGGTGCGGAGCAAATTGTATTGTGCGTGGTGCGCATCCACCAGAACCTTGCCGGTATCATCCTCGAGATAAAACTTGGGACCGTCAGCGTCGGTGGCGATAAGGTCCCAACGTCCGCCGCTTCTCGTTTGGACCCAATGCTCGATATCCACGACATAGAAATAGCAGGGAGATTGGGTAATCGGGCTAGGTACCGGTGTGGCGCCGGTGGTTTTGCCATGGATCTCCACCAACCCCATGGCGACACTGCGGATGGGGGATTCGGGGGTGTCCATCAGCACGCGGTACTGGCGAAAAACACGAAACCCACGGTAAAAGTAGTACAGGCCGGCGCAAAAACCCATTCCCAACCAAATATCGAACCTGTTGAAATCGTATGATGACATAGGGTGCTCCGAGATTCTCGCCATCCTATGCGACGCCGTGAAGAAAGGCAAGCATACGAATTTTTCTATACGAATGTTCCGATGCGGGATGGCCACGAGGTTCTCGCTCCTGTCGGTAAGAGTCCGCGAGGGCCTTAAACCTCAAACCCGCCCGTCCGGCACGGTCTTCGCCCTATGCGCCTGAACCCTTCAACCGCTATCATGTTAGGGTTCGGGGTTTGACTCGCGACACATCACAGGAGGTATGGATGAGCAAGCTGATTTCCCCCCACGGGAGCGACCATTTACTGCCCCTTCTTTTGGAAGGCTCGCCGCGGGAAAACGAGAGCAAGAAAGCCGCAGGGCTTAAACGGGTTCCCATGACCACGCGGGAGACGAGCGATCTGATCATGATGGGCATTGGCGCGTTTACTCCCCTCACCGGATTCATGGGCAAGGACGACTGGCACGGCGTGTGCGAAAACTATACTCTCCCCAGCAAGCAGGGCCTGTTCTGGCCCATCCCGATTACGTTGTCCGCCGCGGAGGACCTGGCCAACTCTATCGCAGTGGGCGAAGAAGTGGCGCTTTGGGATGTCGAGACCGAAGCCATCATGGGAACCATGAAGGTCTCGGAGAAATACTCCATCGATAAAGCGTACGAATGCAAACAAGTTTTCCGCACCACCGATCCTGCGCACCCTGGTGTGCAGAAGGTTCTGGAGCAGGGGCCGGTGAACCTCGCGGGTCCCGTCAAGGTGCTCTCGGAATCGTATTACCCGGAGATGTTCAAGGGGATCTATCAGCGGCCGGCCGAGGCTCGCAAACTGTTTGAAGAACGCGGATGGAGCACCGTGGCTGCCCTGCAACTGCGCAACCCTATGCACAACTCTCACGCGTATCTGGCATGGATCGCCATCGAGGTTTGCGACGGTGTCTACGTGCATCAGTTGGTGGGCAAACTCAAGCCCGGCGACATTCCCGCCGAAGTGCGCGTGAAGGCCATCGACGCGCTGGTGAATAAGTATTTCCGGCGGGACCGCGTGATCCAGGGCGGGTACCCCATGGAGATGCGCTACGCCGGACCCCGCGAAGCCCTGCTGCACGCCGTTTTTCGCCAGAACTATGGCTGCACGCACCTGATCGTGGGCCGCGATCACGCCGGCGTTGGCGATTACTACGGGCCGTTTGATTCCCAGAAAATCTTCCAGGAGATTCCCGTCGACGCGCTCAAGCTCCGACCGTTATGCATGGACTGGACGTTTTACTGCTACGAGTGCGGCAGCATGGCCTCCATGAAAACCTGTCCCCACGAGAGCAAGGCCGTCATCGACGAAAGCGGCAACTATAAGGGCGGCGCGCGCCTGCTGCTTTCGGGAACGCTCCTCCGCAAATTGATGAGCGAGGGAAAAACGGTTCCTCCCGAATACTCGAAGCCTGAGGTCATCGCCATTCTGAAGGAGTACTACGACGGCATCGAGGAAAAGGTGGAAGTGAAGCTCCACGGGTTCGCGACGGGGGAAGGGAAGAAGTAGGTCGGCGTCCGAAGCCGGCGTAGCGGCGACATCCTGTGGCCCATGGCGGATAGCCGTGGGGGCAGGCAGGACCGTGAAAACCCCAGCCGCAGTAGAGGCGACATCAGGACCTTGCGCCAGTAATGGCTCTGACGTCGCCCCTTCCTGGGCTTAAGAAATCACTCCAATTCACAGGTTACCCACGGCTGGCGCCGTGGGCTAGATGATGGCGCCCCTATTCGGGCTCGCGATCCGCCAAAGAATGGCTCTTACCCACGAGCCTTCACTTCGCCGGAGCAGCAGCGGCAGGCGCGGCGGCTTGCACCTTGGCGATGGCATCCTTCATTCCCGTCACCCACTTTTCCGTGGCGTCATATCCCATGCCCTTGAGGCGGACAACGCCCCCGCTGTCGAGAATCCAGTTCGACGGAATTCCAAAAACTTTGAGGGTTTGCCAGACGTACGTGGACGCCGGAATTACCGTGAACGCGAGTTGGTGTTCCTTCATGAACGGCGCGACGAGCCCGGGATTTTCGTCGGCATTCAAGGAGATGAACTGCACGTCGGGCCGATTCTTGTACTCGTCGATAAGCTTTTGTAAGCGAGGCAACTCCTCGCGGCATGACCCTCACCAGGACGCCCAGAAGTTCAGGAACGTAGTCTTGCCTTTCAGCGCGGCCGTGTTCCAGGTCTTGCCGGTGAGGTCGGTGAATTCAAAGGCGGGTAAAACCAGGTTGGCATCCTCCCAGGTCAGCCCGGATTGATTGGCCAAGGCATCAGCCCGGCGGCCATAACACAGCTTCCAACCTTCGTCTGTACCGCCAAGGCGGGCCCAAAGTTGGTGGGCATCGTCGGCGAGTTCATCTTTCTTTCCGGCCTCAGGCTTCTGTTCGGCGTCGAGCCGGTTAAGCAGCGCGTTTTCGTAGAAACCCATCGCGTCGAGCTTGCGTCCTTGGAGCTCCGCTGCGTGCGCCATCTGCCCCCAGTAAGCTGAGAGCCGGCGGGCATAGGATTTCTTGTGGGTCTGATTGTTCCCCGCGAGTGCCTTGAGGTCCTGGAGCCACCCGTCCATTTGCGCTAACGCGACTTGGGCCTTCTCCGCATTTTTCAATTGCAGGTCGCCGTCGATTTCGAAGCCAAGAATCTGAAGCCGCGAATAGGCCCGATAGAACTTGAAGTAGTCGACGTTCTCCTTGCTATTGAGATCATATGCAGGTTCTTTGGATTCGACGTTCAATTTGTCGAGTCCCTTTTGGGCCATCTCCACTACGCGCTCGGGTTCGAGATGCTTCTTGGAAAGGACCTCGGCGATGTCGGAGTATGTGTTGGAATCAGGGCCCTCCGGCCCGGCATTGCTGATTGCTACTTTCAGCATCTGGTCTGCCGCCGTCTCGACGTCAGCGGCGGGTACATCATCGATCTCCTCCATGGCATCTAGCCGGTAGGACCACATAAAAGAAGTGTTGGGCCGCGCCTTCGCCCACTGGGTACTCTGCTGCAACAGATCCGTGTAAAAGGCACGTTTCACCTCCGGGGTGGCATCATCGCCCGGCCAGTGATGGTCCTTGAACCACTTCGTCATGGTGGCCAGCTCATAGTACAGGGGGAAACGGGTCTGGACCTGTTCCTGCGCCCAGTCGGACTGCTTCTGATCGTTCACGAGCTTGTAACCGTCTTCGAGCGCCTCGTGCCACTGGCGCTTGTCGTCGAGTTTAAGCCGGCGAATGCGTTCGATGTCCTTGCCCACTTGCTGCCGCAGCGCATCATAGTCAGCCGCCGGATGCGCCTTGAACTCAAGCGCCCAAAGTGTTTGGTAGGCGCCCACAGCATCAGGGTCGCTGCGGCTTGTGACCAGGGTGCGCAACGGAGCGGCGTAGGGTAGCAGCAGTTCTTTATCGTCCATGCGGGTTAGCGCCTCGTAACCTTCCAGCGACGCGGGGCAGGCATCCAGAAAGGCCCGGAGGTGCGCGGCGGTCTGCTCCTTGTTCAAGAATGCGGACGAGTTGTAGATGGTCACGAGCGGAAGATGCGGCAGCAGGAATTTCGGATTCTGCTGGAGGGCCGCGCTGAACAGTTTGATGGCCTCCCCTGACTGGCGCCCCACCAGCGTCAATCCGTACAGATAGGCCGACTGCGGATTGTCGGGGTTGGGCTCGTATAGCGCTTTGTATTCGGCAATTACCTTGTCCCTCTCGGACGCGCCATACATCGAGTTGATGTACGCCCGCTGGACGAAGACATCATCAGGGTATCGGTGTAGCAAGGCTTCGAGAGCGGCAACGCGTTGTTGGTGAAACTGCCAATCGGTGAGCGCCGGGGAGTGCTCGGGCAACTGGTCGAGCGCTGCCTTGACGGCCAGCGCGGGGCCGCACACGCTGGCGGACTGCGCCCAGGCGATACCGGGGGCGCACGCCATGCATAGGGTGAGGTAGAAGAGCCCAACCTGGAGAAGGCCGCCCAGGGAAGATTTCTGCGTTTCCATGAAACCCTCCGAACTGGCATGTTTTCCGTATTTCTGCCGCTTCATTCTTACTCCCCAGAGGCTGCAAAGTCAAAAGGAACCGCGTAGCGCCGGCTTCCAGCCGGCACAGGAGCCGCCAGGATGGCGGCGGTACGATGCCTACTGCCCTACTGCGCACTCCTCGACCCGTTTCCGATAAACCTCGCGGGCGTGGTCGTAGGCCTTGATCGCATCGGGGAGTTCAGCTTTCGACGTTTGCGGCGCCTTTTGCGTCCAGCACTGGTTGACGGCGGCCAAGCACCACTCGGCGCTTTCTCGCGACGCGCGGATGGGCTTTCCGCCGACGACCACGAAGATGGGGTTGGTGTGCGAAGAGGCCAAAATCCGCAGGGCCACCCAACTGCTTTTCTCGATGGGCACGTCGAAGGAAATATCGCGCGTCGCACCATCGGCAAGAAGGGTCTTGCGCGCCACCGCTTGCCCATTGACGATCAACTCCACCGGCACTTCCCGCGAATCGCCGATCCTCGCCCGTTCAATATGGAAGTAAGGTTTTTGGTCGACAGGCAGATTATGGATCTCCGGGTGCGGCACGGCGTCGAGCATGGCGGCGGCTTTGACTGTCAAGTGGACCGTCGCCGGCGCCGCCAGATCAACCTCGCTCGTTTTTTCTTCGGGTAAGCCCGGAGCGCGCGTGCCCACTTCTGCCCCATTCAGGCGGAAGTCCATCAAGTGGCTTCTCCCATCGGAAACATAGCTGCGGCCGAGGCGCACGGAATCAAGCCATGCCTTGTAGGTAAGGGGCCCGTCAACCTTGGCATAAACTCGACCCTGGCCGACGCGGTCATCCGTGATGCAGGGAAAATCGGTCTCGCCGGAGATGCGCGTGCGAAAGCCCACGTTCAAGGTGTGGTACCAGATGTTGAGTTCCCACGGGTAGGGCGTATCCATGGTGGATATGAAATCGACCGTGTGCGGATAGGTCACGTCGACGATGTACTCGTTGGCGCCGATGCCGTCGAAGCCCGGCATTTCGTAGCTGGGAAGCTTATCGCTCGAGACCGCAAGCCCCCAACCCGAATGCGCAAAGCCCACCACGGCGCCCTGCTGCTTCCCCCAGCGCAAAATGGGCAGATCCCAGGTAGGCCAATCTTCAATGCGCTTGGTGCCGGGGTAGTCCTGATCGACCAACCCGAGCAGAACCAGATGGCCCGCGTGACTCGAAGGGAATCCCGAAACTTCCAGGTCGTAGTGCATCAGCTCGCCGGATTTCGAATGTGGGTCATCCTTGCCGGAGAAATACTGCTTTTGGTAATAGTAACAAGGTCCCCAGGTGAGCACGCAGCCCACGTTCAACCGTTCACCCGCAATCTGGCGGATCATGGTGTCGGGCGGGACGCCTTGCGCCGGGTTCTGATAGTGGGCGCAGCCCGCCGCGTGCACATGGTGGTCACCGGAATACCACGCCTCCTTGGAAGGATCGATCCAGCGCTGCATCGCGAAGGAGATTTCGGCATCGCCGGAGTCAGGGACGTTCAACTGCTTGGTCTGGGCGACGTACTCCGGACCCATCGAGCAGGTCACCGTGTACTCGCCCGCCGGCAATACCACCTTATCGCCGTCGGCGCGATAGATCTGCGGCTGAAAGAACAGGTCCGGGGCGAGCCGCTTGGAAGGGTTGGGATAAATCCGGTCGATTCCATCGTGGATGACGAACGCGGCCGTCGCGGGTTCGCCCTTTTCGTCCAGCACGTGCAAGCGGACCATGTGGGCGGGAAGGGCATTGAAGAGGATAACGATTTCGTTGCGAAAGCCGATATCCTGCGTCCCTTGGCCGACGTTGAAACCGATCTTGGCGGATCGCTGCCCTTGGTCGTGGCTGTAGATTTCCAGAATTCTGTATTCCACGCTCAAGCCCGAGAGGCGCGGAGAAAGGGGATTCTTGTCGAAGAGCGAGATGTCAGCCCAGCGCTCCCGCGCCTGTTCCGGCGTAAGCTGTTGCGGCGGTTCCGGGCTGCTGTCCGACTGGATATAAACGTTGCCGGTGTTAGGGCTCTCGACGGCCAGTCGTGAGGTGACGCCGGCTTGATTGACGACCTTGACGAGGAAAACGCGAGTGCCCGCTTCGACGATTTCCGGCTTGGCCTCGCCCGCTTCCACCTGCACGCGGCTTTCGGCATTGATCTCGACGATGGCGAGGGCGCGCTTGTCGAGCGTGTCTTCAATCGCGCGCACCGCGGCCGCCTCGTCTGTGCCGGCAATCGCGTCGTTGATCCGGCGCTGGTCGTCAGCAGAAAGTGGGGTGCCTAAATAATTGAGCGCTGATTCGATTTGGCGCACATTGCGCGCCAAGGGCTGAAGAGGCGGCATCTGCGCACTGACGGGAAGCGCTCCCCCCAAGAGTGCAGGCATCAAGAGGACCGCAACCGTGAGAAAGCGCGTAGGCATTTTCATGGGTCACTCGCGAATTGACTTTGGAAGCCCTTACGCTGGCAATTATATACCTACTTTTCCGCTGAGGGGCGAGTGAGCCAAACGGTTTCACCCGGGCTCCTGCGAATCTCCTACTCTCGGTACGCGACTTTGCATAGGAAGCGCAGAAGGATGAATTGTCAGGGTTACGTCACAGTCCGCGAAGTTTCCTCAGGCCCCGCGAAATGGGGGTGAAAGGAAGGAGGGCGCCGGAGAAAAATAGGAGCATCTCCCTTTTTCCGTTGATTATCGGACAGTCTGTCGGCCTCGAAGCTAGATTTGGAGGCTAAATTGCTTGCATTATAGTTGGTAGAGTCAAATCGCACACTCGCGGTGGGTGGGGAAAACAGCTCCCGCGGGTTGGAAGTCGCGAGAGGAAGAGACGAATTGAATTGACCCCTTCGATGAGCGGCACAAAGCGACATTTTAGCGATTTCAACCAAGCCCACTCACCAAAATACAACAGTTGTTAAAAACTGAGGGTGGTCCAAGTAAGTTGATGAAAACAAACGGACAAATTTCGGACAAAATGGAGTATCCTAATAAGTATCTGAAAAAGCATGAGTTATACGAAATTAGCTATTAATCGTAGAAAGAAAAACTAGTTAGCTCGATTTTCGACCCCAGAAAGTCACCGTTTTGCCTTTTTATTCCCGCTATCCTGATAACTTGCAGAAAACAATGTCCTTATGGCTTCAGTATTCCATGTATCCGGATAAGTGTATGAAAGATAAGCCACTTGGAAGACGGTACCTCTCACCCTTCAGACTTCATCCTTCAATCCGCCTCCTCGAGTACCGCCATGGCCTGGGCAACACTCGCCCCCTCATGAATCAGCGCATGGCAGGCGCGGACCATTCGGGCCGGATGCGGGTGCTGGAAGATGTTCCGCCCGTAAACAATCCCCGACGCCCCTTGCTCGATTAGCGCATGAGTGCGAGTAAGAATCTCGCCGTCGGGAACCCTTGCGCCACCTCGGGGAAGCAGCGGGCGGGGTGCAGCGGCTTCCACTACCAGATGGTATTCATGCAGGTTCTCCGCAATATCCGCTTTGACGACGTCGGCGCCCAGTTCCACGGATTGACGGGCCAGCGCCACAGTTTTGTGAATGTCGGGATTGGTTTTGTATCCGCCTTGGCCATCGGGTACCAAAACCAGCGGCTCCACGATCATCGGCAAGCCGTAGCGCTCGCACAGTGGTTTGAGGCGAATGACGTTCTCGGTGCATTGCCGGTGAAGGTCAGGGCGGTCCGACGCCCACAAGAGGTTGACCACCATTGCGGCAGCATCCAGGCGCACGGCTTGCTCCACGATGCCGTCAATCAACGTGCAGAAGACGTTCATCGGCATGGGAATATTGGCGAAGCTCCCGACATCCGCCCGCACGGCCAAGGCCGGTTTGGGCTTCTGCGGCAGATCCTGAAGCCAGTGCGCTTGGCCCGCGGTTAACAGCATGGCCTCAGGATTGGCCGCGGCAATCGCGCCCACTACCTGTCGCATGTTTTCAATCCCTGCCAGGACGCTGGCTTCGTTCGCCACACCGTGGTCCATCGCCACCTGCAAACATTTTCCGTCCGGAGCAAACAACCGCTTGAGCCTGGGGTTCGCCGACATTCAAATGACTCCTTTTCGATAGGGGAATCGTTCTTCCATGCGGAGAACTTCCTTCCAACTCTTGATTCCGCCGGTCGTGGTCAGATCGCTTAAGTTCATCCCACCGGCGCACGTGGCAAAGCGCAAAGTCTTATCGTGATTCCAGCCTTGATATAACCCGTACAGAACGCCCGCGCAGAAAGAATCTCCCGCGCCGGTCGCGCCGACAATGTAACTATCGGGAAGGTCCAGGGAAGGTTGCCGCATCTCCTCCCCTTCCTTCGAAAGCAGATAGCAGCCCTCGGGAAAATGAACCACCACCAGATCTCGAACGCCGAATCCGAGAATTTTCCTTCCAATCTCGCCCAAGTTTTCGGGAAGGAGTTTGCCCCCGGCTCGAAGAGGAATGCCGCTCAGTTTCTCCGCTTCCCAGTCGTTGATGATGCAATAATCGGTGTATTTCAACGCGGGGGGAACGATGTGGGGGAAGCGGCCGCTTTCCTCCGATATCAGATCGATCGAGGTTCTGACGTCCAACTTTTGCACCTGCGCCAGGCAGCGCGCCGCCACGGTTCCAAACTCAGCATCGGGCTGATCCATGGTGCGCAACAAAAGAAGGTAGCCCAAGTGGAACATCCTGACCGGCAGGCTATTCAAGTCGATGTGCGAGGGGTCAAACAGATTGTTGGTTCCCGGATAATGGAAGAAGGTGCGGCGCGCGCTCGCCTGGACGGTGAAGACGTCCGTGTACGATGTGGCGTCAAGATCAGTTCGGCGCACTTGGTCGACGTTGACATTGGGGAAACGGCGGCACTCCCCAACAAGATAGTCGCCGAAAGCGTCGTTGCCCAGGAGGCCGAGGGCATGAATGGGGAGGCTTGGGTCAATCTTCGCCAGGCTAAGGATCACATTGTGGCCGCAGCCACCGCCGCCTTGCGATACGCTAACGATTTCAGCTATGGAATTCTCCTGCGGATAATGGTCGATGACTTTGATTTGGTCGACCGTCCAATTGCCTCCGCAAGCAATGCCCTGGCGCGGTGGGGCCGTCATAGTGGACTCCATTGCCTAGAAGAAGTGACCAGTGACGAGTGACAAGTGACGAGCATGCCAAACACGAAAATCGAAACTCGTAGATCGAAACTCGCTGCGAAATCCGAGTTTCAAGCTTTCAATTTCCGCCCGTTCTTGCTCGCCACTCGTCACTGGTCAGTTGTCACTGTTTCGCCAATACCGGCGGTAGTCTGACACCAAAAGATGGAGAGGTTCCTCATCCTCTTCGATCGCCGGGAAGCGGCCTAGGGCCTCGTGGAAGCGATTATCGTTCTGGTCGTCATTCACCAAGGAGACCTCCCCCACCAGGACGCGATCCCCCTCGCCCCAGAACTCATGATAGAGACGCGGTGCAAGCGTAATGCTTTCCCCAGGTGCCAGCCGCACAACTTCCCCTGCCTTGACTTGGCGCTTAACGCCATCGACGCTGGCGATGACTGGGGTGTCAGCCAGTCCGTCGTCATCCGTCGCGTTGTACAACTGGATTTCGAGCGTACCCCCGCCGCGGTTGATGATGTCCTCAACCTTGTTCCAGTGGAAGTGCATCGGAGTGACCTGCTTCACGTTCACCACCATGAGCTTCTCGCAATAGAGCTTGCCCCGTCGGGACTGCATTTCCGCCTGACTGCCGTTGCGGACGGTGAAGAGGAACAACCCGAGAGTCCCGAACCTTCCGCCTCCGAAATCGGTGATGTCCCATCCCAGTTGATTCTCGACGATCTCGCGCGCTTCCTCGCCCTTGCTTCTCCAGTCCGCCGGCGTCCAATAGGCAAATGGCGGCAGGTAGAACCCGCGTTGGCGGATGAAATGATCCGCGTCTTTCATGATGGTGTTCACTTCCGAGCGCTTCATGGATTTCCTCCTCGCGGCAGCAGTCCTAAATATTGCGCCCGACGGGTGGTGCGTTCGCTCCGAGGCGTTCGTTTGCACAAGTCGGCCAAGCCATTTCAGGATGCATGATTATACCCGCAAAGCGGAGTCGTGGACTGGGGAAGTGAGGGGCATGGGTGGAGGGTTTCATCGAGCACATTTCGGTTCACGCTATGCTTACCAACTTCCGATAACTCCTGTGTAGAAAGTTCAACGGCAGATTCATTCCGCGGCCAGGAGAGAGGGCCGTGGGCGAACGGCGGCTTACCGGGCCGCCGGACCGACTCGAGAAGTACGCGCATCCCTCAAGGCTTGCAACGCAATGTTGGAAAGGAGAAACCAATGGATCCTTTGAAGCAACGCTTGACTGATCTCTGGACGCGGCAGGACACTCCAGTATTCTCTCTGGAATCGGGGCAGAGTCAGGTTCCGAAGAAAATGGGTCTCACCTTCATCGAGCCGATGAAAATCGCCGGATCGATGCTTTTGCCCGGCCGGTACATCTTCCGGCTCGTGGACCCCGGCACAGAGCGCAATCGCGTCGAGATCCTGAACGAGGATCAGACCCGGCTCGTTGCTGAAATCACTCCGGTGCTCGACAATTGATAAGGCTGATGGCCAAGCCGCCTTCCTATTCGTAGCGCAAGGCCACCATGGGATGCAGGCGGCTGGCGCGAAGGGCCGGCAGATATCCTGCCGCGCAAGCTACCAGGGCCAGCGCGGCGGTGGCGTATGTCAAGGTAGACGGGTCGTGCGCTGACAGGCCGTAAAGTTGGGTCGCTACCATTTGCATCAATGCCAGCGCTGCGGGCACGCCCACGGCGATGCCAATCCCGATCAGCAGCAGCACGTCGCGCATGACCATCCAGATTACGGTTCCTGGCTCGGCCCCGAGCGCCATGCGGATGCCGATTTCGCGCTTCCGCTGGGCCACGGAGTAAGCCATGACGCCATACAGGCCGATGGCGGCCAGCAGCGTCGCCAATAGGCCGAAGACCGTGGAGAGGCTGGCGATCATGCGCTCGGTGGAGAGTGAGTTGCTGATCTGCGCTTCCGTCGTCCGCACCTCATAGATCGGCAGGTCCGAATCAAGCTCATGGACTTTGGCCCGCACCTGGGGCATGACGTGATCGGGATCGTAGGCGGTTCGCAGGTATACTGTCATTCCGCCCAGGAAGTGAGCTCCCATGTAAGGAACGAAGGCCTGTTCCGGGATTTCGTCGCGGAGGTTGGTGTACTTGATGTCTTTTACCACGCCGATGATTTCCATATCGGTGTGGGTTCCGGGATCGATCCCGAAGCCCAGATGCCGGCCGATGGGGTTCTTTCCGGCGAAGAATCGCTTGGCAAACTTCTCGTTGATCATCACCGTCGTCGGCGTCCAGTCATCGGGCTGTGGGCCGTTTTTGACCTCGCGATTATCATTGGGGGTAAAGTCGCGTCCCAAGACGATGGGAACGCCGAGGGTGGCGAAGTAATTCGGGCTGATTTGATTCATGAAGGGCTCCGCGCGGTCTTCCATCTTCGCGGGAGTGTAACCCTCGACGGTCATGCTGCTGTCCCATTCGTTGTTCTCGAGAATTCGCACCGACGCCAGGGCCACCGACTGGACGCCCGGAGTTGCGCGAATGTTGTCCGTCAACTGTTGGTAGAAGACCTTCATCTGTTCCGGCGTGTAGCCGTTGAGCGACGGGTCGATGCTGAAGCCCAACAAACGCTCGGCGGGGAAGCCTGGCCCGAGGTTACTGAGATTTTTGAGGGTTCGCAGGAAAAGCCCGGCGCCGATCAGCAGCAGAAGCGAAAGCGATACTTGGGCCGCCACGAGGGCCTTGCGCAATCCGCCGTGCCCACCTTTCACCACTGCGCCTGCCTGATCCTTCAGTGTCCGGGACAGATCCGGGCGCGTCGTCCTGAGTGCCGGGACCAACCCGAAAATGAGGCCGGTGCTGACGGTTACGACCAGCGTAAACAAAAGGATGCGAAAATCGGGTGCAGCGGAAATATTCAGGCCGCTTGAATCCGCCGGAAGATAGACCGCCATCAACGCCTTATCCGCTCCGAACGCGAGAGCGAGGCCGGCCAGTCCACCCAAGGCCGAAAGCGACAGGGTCTCCACCAAAAGCTGCCGGATGATTCGTCCGCGGCTGGCTCCGACCGCCAGGCGCACGGCAATCTCCTTCTGTCGGCCGCTGGCCCGCGCCAGCAGCAGATTGGCAAGATTCGCGCAGGTGATCAACAGGACGACGCCGGTAATCGCCATTAGGACCCAGAGCGGCGTGGAAAGCTCGCGCCGGAACGAAGCCCGGCCTTGGGAACCGGGCAATACGTCAATGGTGCACTTCAGAAATTGCTCGCGGTCGTAAGTGGAGGCGTGGGCGAATGCGGCCTCGCGAACTTCGCTTTCCAGCATCGAGTGCATAAAGGGTTGCAGCGACGCCTTCGCCACCTTCGCGGAAACACCGGGCTTCAAGCGTCCAAACGCGTTCACCCACCGGCTGCGGCGGTCGGTGAGCATGCTCATCGGAACGATCACCACCTGCTCCTGCATCATCACCGGAATGAAGAGTTTCGTTGTGTATCCCAGCTCCACGCCGTCAAAACCCGCTTGCGCCACGCCAATGACCGTCATGTCGTGCTTATTGATCGTCAACGTCTTGCCCAGGATCGCGGGGTCACCTCCGAAGCGCTGTTTCCAGTAGTTGTAGCTCAGCACGACCAGCGGCGCGCCGTTGGCCACCCGATCTTCTTCCGGAGTGAACGCGCGGCCGAGAGCCGTAGTCACTCCGAGTACATTGAAGTATGTCCCCGAAACGAGTTCGGCCTCGACGCGCTCCGCCCGCCCACCGAAGGTAAGGCTCACCTGAGTCGGGAAGCGGCAGAACATGCCGGAAAAGACCTCGTTGTGGGATTGAAAGTCACGATACATCGGGTAGGAGATCGCGTTGCCGCCCCAGTTGTTTCCATAGTGGTGGCCGCGCATGGTGAGAAGGACAAGTTGTTGCGGCTCCTTCACTGGCAGCAGGCGCAGCAAAACTTGATCGAGCAGGGTGAATATCGCCGTATTACCGCCGATGCCGAGCGCCAGGGTCAGAATCGCGATGGAACTAAACATCGGATTCTTTGCCAGCACCCGCGCCGCATAACGTATGTCGCCGACCAAAATGCCCATGTGCGTTACTCCTCGTTGAACCGGCTTATCTTTAGTAAGACGAACAATCGCGATGAAGGTTTGTCGGATTCTGAGAGGATGTCGCCTGCGGAGGCTCAACTGCCATTTTCTATAACTCCTTTCCTTTTCATGAACATAGTGGCAGGCGGCGTATACGTATATTATTTTCAATAACATAGCGGCACAGCCGATATTGAAAATTCTTTCATTCTGGCCTCCGACGCAATAGCCGAAGGATCGGCCTGGGCCATTTGCCACGACCGAGATCGGAATCTTCCCCACCGCTAAGCACCTGCCCGGAGTCGTAGCGCGCAAGACAAGATGACAGAAATTCCTCCTGCCCGTAAGGGCGGAATCTGAAGAACGATGCCTAATTCTCTCAAATTGCCCCCGGTTGCGAGCAAAAGTAGTGGCTAGCCAAGGAACCCTGGACGCGGGTTCGAAAAGCGCGAACCCGCAGCCCGTAGCGCAAGGCTCGCCCTCCAGCCTTGCGGCTTTTCTCCGCCGGTCGAGGGCTTGCGCACCGACGCTCCTCGCAAGTGCAATACCGAGGCGGATTGTCCCCCCGAAATTGGCAGGTCATTTTCGACGGTCCGGAAGTATGATAGGTCCAGGAGTAGCGAACGGTGCCCACGCATCAACAAAAGTTTCCGACTCATCTCGGCCGAGCCGCGGTCCGGATCTTTGCCGCCAACGATCGCATGAATCAGGTTTTGATCGAGCATCTCGACCCTCGCGCTTGGACAGCCAAACCGCCCGGCAACGTCCGCACCATTGCGGCGATCTTCACGCACATGCACAATGTCCGCGCCAAGTGGGTCAGGCTAACCGCGCCGCATCTGAAGGTTCCACCCCAGCTCAACCGTGCGATTTGCACACCGCAGCAGGCCCGCGCGGGTTTGGCCGCAAGCGCCGCTCGTTGTGCGGAGATGCTCGCGGAAGCGCTTGGGGGTGGTGGGGGCCGCATCGAGAGTTTTCTGAGAGACGGCTGGGGTCGGCCGTGGCCGGTTGGCCCGGAAATGCTTTGCTACATGCTTTGTCACGAGGCCCACCATCGCGGGCAGGTGTGCATGCTCGCGCATCAGCTTGGATTCCCGCTGCCGGTCGGTGTGACGTCCGGGATCTGGAACTGGGAAAAGCTGTGGAAAGAGTGCGGGTCTTCCGGCCCCGGTGCGGACTTCTGGCGAGGCGGTGAAGCACACGGGCCGCCCGGACATTGACAGTGATAGATGAGGCATCTACCTCCGCCGGGGGTTGATTGCAGCCAGGGGCTAAGACACATGATACGCGTGCGAAGAGTGGAGATGCCGATGTGCAGGAAATCGTGGGCAGTGGGCGTAATGGCTGCACTGGCCCTTGCTGTTGGCTTATCGGCGCGCAGGGAGTCCGCGGCGCCGCAAGCAAGCTCTGCGCGACCCGGCCAACTCGTCATCTCGCGGGCCAAGTACCTTGATCGTGCCAGAGCGATCTGGACCGGGCAGATGATCGGACAATGGACCGGGGGATTTTTCGAGCACCAGGTCGCTTCAGTGCTCAACAACACGCCGTTCCACCCCAGTCAGGGATACGCGCCCGTCGACGACGACTACTATTACGAGATGGTGGCGATCCGAGCCTTTGAGAAGTATGGAATCCATCTCTCCGTTGAACAGCTAGGCGCGCAGTGGCTCGAGAACAACGCGGGCACCTGGGGCTCCAGCGAACAGGCGCTTTTGTTGCTGAAGCGAGGAATGAAGGCCCCGGATACCGGCAACCCGCGCTACAACAAACTCTGGTGGACGATAGGACCGCAGTTTAGCAGCGACGTGTATGGCACACTGGCTCCGGGCATGCCCAATGTTTCGGCGGAGATGGCTCGCCGTTTGACCCACATCAATGGCTATGCGGAAGGCACCGATGGCGCGGTATTTGTGTCGGGAATGATCAGCCTGGGTTTCGTCGAAACCGATACCCGGGTCATCGTCCGGAAGGCGGCCGAGTTGATCTCGCCACTGTCTCCTTATCGCCAGTGCCTGGACATGGTGATTTCCATGGCGGAGGCGGGGAAGCCGGCCGAGGAAGTATTTCGAGCCGTCAACGAGCGGTGGGGCATTGAGTACCCCGCCACCAACAACGCGGTGGTGAACGGGGGAATTGTGGCCACCAGCGTTTGGTTCGGGAAGGGCGATTTTTTGGCGACAGAGAACCTGGCGTTTACGGCCGCGGATTTTGCCGATACGGACTGCAATGCCGCGAATGCTGCTGCCGTCGTCGGCGCCATGCACGGGATGTCCGCCCTGCCGCCGGGAGAGGTGGCGGCGCTCAACGACCGGATTTATGGCCCCACCATGGGCTCTCTGAAACTGACGCCGCCGGTGGATGAGAGCATCGTGGCCCTCGCCAGGCGGACCGTGGCCATCGGCGAAAAAATACTCCTGGATCACGGCGCCACACTTCAGGGCGACGATCTGATCATTCCTACCCAACAACCCATAACCCAGGAGCCTGAGTTGTTCAAGCTCTCGGATTTGACGCAATGGTGGAACCCGGATTGGACGCTGGAGCGCGCAGGATTCGGCGGCGCCGGCGGAGGGATCGCAGGAATCCGCGGAGACACTTATTTGGACGGCGAAGTACTTTCAATTTGGCCGCGCGATGAGGTTCGCGGGGCCCTGCTGCGCCGCACCGTCGACCTCAGCGATGGCCCTTCACTCACCTTCGATGTGGGTGCGGACGTGGGCCGCACCTGGCATCTGATGGTGTTTGTCAATAACGATCAAGCGCATGACCAGATAATAGAAGGGGACGCGCAGATACCAGGGAGTACGCAAGATCGCCATTGGGAGCATATCCTTATTGATCTCTCCGCCTATCGAAAGCAGACCGTCGTTATCAGGCTCTATGACCTGGTCCTCGTGCCTAATCATTACGCCGGCAATTCGTACTGGAAGAATGTCGAACTCCGGTAGAATTCTGAGGAGGAGTATTTCCGAACTATGAAGCGCACACCGGGCAATGAAATCAAACCGGCAGATGGCACTCAGCGGGCCAAGGTTGCTGTAGTCCAGGCAGCGTCAGTCGCTTTCGATCGCAAGCGCACGCTCTTGAAGGTTCACGCCCTCGCGTGCGACGCCGCTCGTGCCGGCGCCCAGTTGGTATTGTTCCCGGAGGCGTTTGTCTCGGGTTATCCCCGGGGACTGGACTTCGGAGCGGTCGTGGGTTCACGGTCGGAAAAGGGCAGGGAAGACTTCCGCCGATATTGGGAGAGCGCCGTGGAGGTGCCCGGCCCGGCCGTCAATGAGCTTGGCCGGGCAGCGCGCCGCAACCACATTTACCTGGTCATCGGTGTCGTCGAGCGCGACGGTGGAACGCTCTATTGCACGATCTTGTTTTTTGCTCCCGACGGCAGCTATCTCGGCAAGCACCGCAAGGTCATGCCCACGGGTTCGGAGCGCTTGATGTGGGGATTCGGCGACGGTTCAACCCTGCCGGTGTTCGACACTCCCCTGGGAAAGTTGGGCGCCGTCATCTGTTGGGAAAACTACCTGCCTCTGATGCGGGTAGCGATGTATGCCAAGGGCATCGAGATTTATTGCGCGCCCACTGCCGACGCCCGCGATTCCTGGGCGGCTTCCATGCGCCACATCGCCATTGAGGGACGCTGTTTCGTTCTATCCTGCAATCAATTCAACCGGCGCCGCGACTTTCCTGATGATTACGATTCCATTCATGGCCAAGACCCCGAGGCTGTTGTTACTCGCGGCGGCAGTTGCATCGTCGATCCGTTTGGGAACTTCCTTGCCGGACCAAACATGGAGGGCGAGACGATGCTGTTTGCTGAAATCGATCGCGCCCAGATCGTCCGTGGCAAGTACGATCTGGATGTCGTCGGCCACTACGCCCGGCCGGACATCTTCCAGCTCCACGTGGATGAACAGCCGAAGCGACCAGTAACTACCCATACCGGAGAGTGAAGGGCTTGGGCGCCGAGAGTTTTGAGGTTGGTATCTTAGTGTGCAGAGCGTGTTCGGCAGGTCGGAAGGAATAGTGCTCTGCCTTCGTCTATTACCACTGCACCCCGGGGTACAGGCTGGGCAAATGGATGGTGCGGTAGTCATTCTGCCCATTAACACTCATCTGCCACACGACCTGTGGGGTTTGAGTTTGCGTGGCCTCGAACACCAATGCGCCGGTCGGGTTGATGACGGGCGCATTGAGGTCGACGAACATATTTCCAGTGGGAAGGAGCTGCACAGCGCCGCCCCAAGAAGAAAAGGACAAAGGTGAGTCAGCCCAATGCAGCGACGCAGTCATGTTCGTCTTCATTGACCTCAAATATGGTGGCACGGGTGTAGCAAGGTGTCGTTCCCGCGTTCCCGCACAACATTCCCAGGCGGTCGTTGCCGTTGTCGTACACTCCGAGTAAGAAATCTCCAGTGCTGTTGGGGCTCACGATGTTGGCATCGTGCTGCGCGTAAAACCAGTTCGCGGGGTCATCCGAATCCAAGGTGAAATCTCCCTGGTAACCCAGCTTCCACAGGATAATCCCGGTCCCCGTGCCGTTCTCGTAGTCGAGTTTGAGAATCCAATTTTGGTGGCGCAGAGAAACCAGCAAGTTGCCGTCATCGGGAGAATAGGCCAAGGCATTGGCGTGGGTCCAATCGGGGAAATTCATGGGGTGGCGGTTCACATCGAGGTGGTCGAACGTGGACCACGACCATGCGACATTATTGTCAGGGTCGAGATCAATGAAGGCGTTGCCGACGACGGTGGTTTTACCGGGATAACCCGGCAAATCAGTGTAGTCCCTGTTTTCGCCAGCGAGAATAACGAGGTGCCCGTTGGGCAGTTGTAGGACGTCGTGACTGAAGTCGGCGACGACTATGGCGGAGCCTTGCTTGGCCAGCGATTGATTCACGTCGTTCAAGCTAACCTGGCGATACACCTTTCCGGCCAGATCGATTTCCAAGATCTCGGGGGGCGAGGGGCCGTATCCCAGTACCAGGAGTAGATGTCCGTTGGGCAGCAGCTTGGCAGGCTCCGGATTTCCTACAACCGCAGCATCGTAATCGTAGTACCACACCAGGTTTCCCTGCGGATCAAAGGCTGCAAGAGTGTACTGATTCGTGCTTCCGGGCCATAAACAGGCCAGTTCGACGCCCGGGGAGGGGCTAAGGCCAGGGGTGACACTGACCTGAACCTTGGGGATTCGGGCCGAATCAACCACCCCTGTCGTGAACGTGTGGTCGGAGTCGTACTGGAGGGATCCATCGGAGAGGACCGCAGCGGCGCGCATATGATAGGTGGTAATGGGCTTCATCCCCGCGACGATGATTCTTACATAGCCCCCACCGCTGGGGGTTTCAGTTTCCGCGGTCTTAAACCCGTAGTCGGTGTTCGTGCCAAATTCCACATAAACCGCCGTCGACCCGGTAGGCGGGGCAATTGTATAGCTTGCAACCAAAGGATTGGCGGTCGGGTACACTCCCGGAAGGGCCCCAGGAGGGTCAGCCACCTCTCCGCCGCGACAGCCGGCCATGAGCGTCAACCCCACCAAGCCTATTCCTAATACAACAAACCTGCTACCTTCGCGTTTCCCCAAGCCTCGCCTTTCTCGGCTTATTTTCGAATGCGTAAAATCGGGAAAATCCCGAGCACCGTGCCTTTGACCGAAAAACTTACTGCGATGTGCTCCCCGATGTCCAGAATTTTCATGTAAAATTTTTCTTTACCTAATACTTGGCGGGGGAAGATAGGAGGCCCACGTCGTCGACTGGTTGCACAGGCTGCTGGGTACTGTGCGCGCCCCTGGCATGAAAGGGTATTGTCAATAGTCAATATCACCTGCCTCCACGAAGGAAAGAGTCTCTGAAGGCCGGCGAGGGGATTCCTCTCTGCCTCTAGGTGGCGGGTTTTCGGCTGGCCACGGTTTCACCGCTCTCCATGAAGCTCCTCAACCACTCCAGCATTCTCGGCCATCCTCGATAACTGTTGGCAATTTCGGGGTGGGCCGCAAAGCCGCTATGGCGAATTCTTACCAGGGTGCCGCCGTTTGTGGACTCGAGTTCCCAGCGTATGGTGGTTTGGACGTCGCCCGTCCACGTCGCCACCCAGGTATAAACGAGCAGATGGGGCGACTGGACTTCCAAGTATTCGCCCATGACCTCGAAGTTGCTGCCGTCTGGCCTCTCTCCCGCGCTGCGCCATCGTCCGCCCGGACGCAAGTCGGCTTCGAATTGAGTGCAGCGATACACGCCTGCCTGCCCCCACCACCGCACCACTTGCATCGGGTCTACCAGGGCCTGAAACACACGCTCCGGTTGCGCCGCAATGAGAATTTCACTGACGATAGAATCCGGGTCATTTGAGGCCGTCATATCGAATTCCTCCTACGTTCTTTTTCGCTTTCCCCCACGCTCCTCACGGGCGGATTCGCTCTCAACAAAAGCCTTCAAACTGGAAAGGTTGGCTTGCCAAAAACTCCGATACCGTTCAAGCCACGTATCCACGGCCTTCAGAGGCTCCGCGTTGAGGTGGTAGAGGCGGCGTCTTCCTTCGCGGCGCTCCTCGACGAGGTGCGCGCACCGCAGCACTCGCAAATGCTTGGAGATGGCCGGGCGCGAGATGGGGAAGGCTTCGGCAATGCGCCCTGCAGACTGGCTGCCGTGGCGCAAGAGGTCAAGCACGGCGCGGCGCGTGGGATCAGCAAGCGCACCGAAGGCGGCCCCACGGGAATCTGTAAGCAAACGGTGACGCATAATATGTAACTATAAGGTTACATAAAAGGCGCGTCAAGAAAAAACGTTAGGAACCGTTCGCTAACCGCCGGCTGCCGATCGGGCCTTCGCGCCGGTGGTGGGGGGAGCGGAAGTCTTGGTGGGGAGTGCTTTAACCCACGGCCCTTCCTCTTCAATCTGCCAACGCCTGAGGCGCAGGATATCGGCGGCACGGGCGACCCCGACGGGTTTCTCCGGGCTGGCGCCGTCGACGATCACGATGTTTTCGATGTCCTCGATCACCATACGGCGTGTGACCTCGTCCACGGTGTCGCCGACGTGCGCGGCGATGTAATCATGGCGCATGATGCCCCGGACTTTTGGATTGCGATCGACGCCTCGCAACAGGTCGTGGGCCTCAACGATGCCGGCCAGGCGTCCGTCGGGTTCGATCACGGCGATCACGCCCGCCTGTTCAGGTGAGACATCGCGCACCACGGCCTGGACATCGTCATCCGCGCCGATCACGGTGAAATTTTTGCGCATGACTTCTTCAATGCGTCCCCGCATGAGAATGGGAACCGTATAGTCCTGGCGCACGATCAATCCGCGCTTGATAAGCTTGCCGGTCATGATCGATTCGGCGCTGAAGAGGCGGACAAATCCGTCGGAGACCATGCAACAGACCACCAGCGGGAGGAGGGCATTGGGGTTCCGGCTGAGTTCAAAGAGGAAAATGATGGCGGTAAACGGGGCTCGCGCGATCCCGCCAAACGTCGCTGCCATGGCCACCAGTGCGTAGAATGCCGGGTCGCTTACCAGGTGAGGAAGGAAGTGACGCCACACTTGAGCGTAAACCGCCCCGATGCCCCCTCCCACGATCAACGACGGGGCAAACACGCCGCCGGTGGTGCCCGATCCCAGCGAGATCACCAGCGCCGCGAATTTGGCAGCGGAGATTCCGAGCAGGGCGTGCGTCCCCAACCGGTCGTTTAGCATGTCGCGAATCGTGTCGTACCCGGTACCGAAGACTTGGGGATAGAAGTAACCAATCACGCCCAGCAGCAGGGCCCCCGTGACGGGCGCCCAAATGGCCACGGGCTTCAGCGGGAATCGATCGAAGGCATCCTCCAGGAAGAAAAGCACCCGGATCATGGCGATCCCGATGATTCCGGTGACGATCCCCATCAGGGCAAAGAGCCAGAGTTCCTGCATGCTGACCAGAGAGAACGCGGGCATCGGAAAGAGCGGCGCCCAACCGCGGAAGTGCACGGCCACCGCCGTGGCCACGGCGGAAGATAGCGCCACGGGGATAAACGATCGCGCACGAAATTCGAAGAGAAGCAGTTCAATGGCTACCAGAATTCCCGCTAGGGGGGCAACAAATGTGGCCGCCATGCCGGCGGCGGCGCCTGCCGCTAGCAGCACGCGTCGCTGGTAGGGCGTGAGGCGGGTAACCTGCGCGATAATCGACCCGAAGGCCGCCCCGGTTTGAATGATGGGACCCTCCGCCCCAAACGGTCCGCCCGTGCCGATGGCGAACGCGGTGGCGAGAGGCTTGAGAACTCCCACGCGCGTGCGGACCATGCTCTTGCCAATAAGCACGGCTTCCATGGCCTCGGGGATGCCGTGGCCCTTCAGCGTCGGTTCCCAAAAGTGGATCATGAGGCCGACCGCAAGGCCGCCAAGGACCGGTATCAGAATCACCCATGCTCCCAGGTGGTTATGCACCGGGTAGGTCACCGCGAACGACCATCTTCCATAAAAGAACAGATTGGTAAAGAGGTAGATCAGTTCCAGGAGGCCTTGAGCCACCAGACCGCCAATGAACCCGACGACCAGCGCATACGCGGATGTGACGAGAATCTGGGGCTCCAGGGCCTTACCGAACTCCCGGAACCATGGGGAGACGCGCGTTGGCGTTTTTCGAGGGGTGACGGGTGATTGATCCATTAGGGCCTCGCAGTCTACGGGTATGGGGGCGTAGCAGACCTGTAATGTTGGTCAACGGCCTCCCCTTCTAGGTAGTGGAATGGCGTCGGCCCTACATAGCAGGTCCTCGCTATGGGTTGCTTGTCACTTGCCATTGCTTTTTATGTGCCCAGAGCAGCGGGAATATCACGTGGCCGGGGCTGTGGAGACTTCACAATTTCGAATTGGAGCGCCCGTAGCTCAGTGATGTTCTTTCGCGAAATTCTCCCGAGAATCGACGAGCCGCGGCGCGTCAGGTGAACCTTGACGAAGCGCCGGTCTTTCTCGCCCTGAACCTTGCGCACCAGTCCACGTTCCTCGGCGCGCTGGACCAGCCCTACCACGGCGTTGTGGCGTCCCTGCAAGAACTCGGCGAGCTCAGAAATGGTGGCCCAACCGCGGCCCGTGTAGCCCGCCACTCCCAGGAGGAGTTGGTGCTGCTGGGGAGTAATAGCGTGCGCCCGCGCGACGCGCTCGCTGAACCGCTGAAAGCACCGGACCCGATAGCGAAACCACGCCAGCCGACGCAGCGCTTCGGGCGGCGAAGAAGGTAATCCATTGGAAGGTGAGGGACGTTTCATAACTCAAAATTATATCACAATGTGATTTAAATTTCGAGGGGCTTGGAAACAACAGAGCGGTACAAAGGGAAATAAGGGTGTGCGTGCGATCCCTCGATGCTGTGCCGGCGTTCGGCTCAGCGCTTTTTGAGTGTCACGCGGATTCCCTTTAATGGACGGAGGGTCAGCGAGGGGGCGGTGGCCACGCGGTGACCGGGTACCAGTTTGAGTTGATATTTCTGCACAATCGCTGCGAGCAAAAGTGGTACCTCGGCCTGGGCGAAGGTGTTGCCGATGCACAGCCGCGGCCCGGCCCCGAAAGGAAAATAGGCGCAACGCGGCAACCGCTTGATGAAGTCCGAGTCCCATCGCTCGGGGACGAATTCTTCCGGACGCTCAAAAAATCGGGGGTCGCGATGCACAACCCACTGGAACATCGCCAGGGTGGCTCCTTTAGGGATGGGATAACCCCCAATCTCGCAGTCCTTCAAAGCCTCGCGTACCACTCCATAGGCGGGAGGATAGAGGCGCAGGGATTCCTTAAAGACCAGTTCCAGAAACGGCAGGCGCGCCAAGTCCTGAAAGGTGGGTGCGCGACCCTCCAAAACGGTATCGACTTCCGCCTGGAGTTTTCCCTCCGCTTGCGGGTTCTGCCCGAGCAAGTAGAAAGTCCACGCCAACGCCAGGGCTGTCGTTTCGTGCCCGGTGAAGAAGAGCGTCATCATTTCGTCGCGGATCTGGCGCTCCGGCAATTCCGCTCCATTTCCTTCGGCCGAGCGCAGCAAGCTGGAAAGGACATCCGGTGAGTGGCCATTGTGGTTCGACCGTTTGCGGCGGATGACACGTAAAACAATCTCGTCCAGGCGTTTGATCGCCCGCCGGTAGCGAATGTTATCGGGTGTGGGAACCCACTCCGGAATCAGGTAGAGACCGAACCGTTCATCGTATTGCTCAAAGAAGAGCCCGAAAGCTTCACAGGCTTGCTCGGCGTCCGAGCCAATTTCGTCCCCAAATAGTACCTTGGCAACAATCTCCATGGTCAGGCGTGTCATGTCCTCGTGAACGTCACGTTCTTCGCCGTCTTGCCAAGTGGCCAGCATCCGCGCCGTAGATTCGGCCATCGTTTGGGAGTAGGACGTGACGTGGTCGTGGTGGAATGCGGGCTGAAGCGAACGCCTTTGCCGTTGCCAGAGGGTCCCATCGCTCGTGAGGAGGCCATCCCCAAAAAGCGCTCGACTCTCCCGCAGGAAAACTGATTTGATGAAATTGCTGCTTTTACTAACCAGGACGGTTTCGATGTCTCGCGGGTGACTAAGAATGTAAACGGGATGGTTCACCACTCGTAGGTGGACCACGTCGCCGTAATGGCGCACCTGCCGCATGAGGAAATCCAATTCGTCCCTTTGAATTTCCGGCAGTGAACCAATTAAGAAATGCCCCTTAGGCCCCGGCGGCACGGGGGAAAGCTTCATGGGATCCTCCGAGGTTGAAGGGAAGTCCTTTAAGTTTGCGATTGTAACACGCAATTGTGGCGTTTTCGCCCCCAGACGCCCCGACCTTTGACTCTCTCAATCGGAGATCGCTCCGTTTGCGCATTTGCGACGGAATGCCACGGCGATCTCCGCGGGAGATACTGTCGTCCCGGAGCGACAGGCAACCGTGGCATCGGCAACGCGGCTGGGATTGCCGCCGGAGGCTCGGGGCAATTCAGGAGGGAAGGGTGAATCGCCTTGACAACTCGGACGATGTTCCTTACGATGCCTATAAACACGTGACTCTCAGCAACTTGCCCTGAAGTCACCAAGTGAGGGTAAAAGTGTCGTCGAGCGCGCAGCGGATGTCCGGAGAGCGTGGGGGTACGTGAATGTCGGGCAAGCTCGGGGAGATTCTTCTCAAAGAAAACCTGATTACCCCTGATCAACTCAAGCAGGCGCTTGACCATCAGAAGGCAAACGGGGGAAGATTAGGAAACTCCCTGGTAAAATTGGGATTTCTGAACGATGACGAGGTAACGGCGGTCCTTTCCCGTCAGTACGGCGTTCCCTCCATCAATCTCGCCTATTTTGAAGTTGACCCGAACGTTACAAGATTAATCCCGATGGATACGGCGAGCAAGTACCAAGTGCTGCCCCTCAGCCGGGTGGGCTCGTCGTTGACCCTCGCCATGGTGGACCCCACCAACGTCTTCGCCATGGACGACATTAAGTTCATGACGGGATTCAACATCGAACCTGTGGTGGCTTCGGAAGCTGCCATCCTCGAAGCCATCAAGAAGCACTATGGCAGCGTCGAGGAGCAGGAGCGAAAGAAGGAGTTGGAGGAGATCGTCAGCTTCATTGACGAGGGGCAAGCGGAAAGTGTGGAATTGGAGGCCGACGACGGCACAACCCTGAATCTGGAGCAACTGGAAAAAGCGGCGGAGGAAGCACCGGTCATCAAACTGGTTAACTATATTCTGACGGATGCGGTAAAGCGCGGGGCCAGCGATATCCACATGGAGCCGTACGAAAAGGAGTATCGTATTCGTTACCGCATTGACGGAATTCTTCAGAACATGATGAATCCGCCCTTTAAGTTGCGCGATGCGGTCATCAGCCGCGTTAAGATCATGGCAAAGCTGGATATTTCGGAAAAGCGGCTGCCGCAAGACGGCCGCATCATGATCAAGATGATGAAGGACGGAAAGAAGAAGGCGCTCGATTTTCGCGTCTCCGTGCTTCCCACTTTGCACGGGGAGAAGATTGTCATGCGGTTGCTGGACAAGGAAAACCTGCGGCTCGACATGACCAAGCTGGGATTTGAGCAGGCTTCCCTCGACAAATTTACCAAGGCGATTTTCAAGCCCTACGGGATGGTCCTGGTGACGGGCCCCACCGGCAGCGGGAAAACCAACACCCTCTATTCCTCCATTTCTCAGCTCAATAAGCCTGACACTAATATCATTACCGCGGAAGACCCGGTGGAATTCCAACTACCCGGAATCAATCAGGTGCAGATGAAGGAGCAGATCGGGTTGAATTTTGCGGCGGCCTTGCGCTCATTCCTCCGGCAGGACCCCAACATCATCCTGGTGGGCGAAATCCGCGACTTTGAGACGGCGGAGATTGCCATCAAAGCGGCGCTGACAGGCCACCTGGTGCTTTCGACCCTGCACACGAACGACGCCCCTTCCACGATTTCGCGCCTGATGAACATGGGGATCGAACCTTTTCTCGTCGCCACATCGGTACACCTGATCTGCGCCCAGCGGCTGGCGCGGAAGATTTGCCAGGACTGCAGAACGCAGGAAAATATTTCTCCGCAATTGCTGATTGACGCGGGCTACACGCCGGAAGAGGCTAAGACGACGAAAGTATACAAAGGCGCCGGGTGTTCCACCTGCGGCAACAAGGGGTACAAGGGGCGTGTGGGCCTGTACGAGGTGTTGGAAATCACCGACGAGCTGCGCGAGCTGATTCTGGTGGGCGCCTCGGCATTGGAGTTGCGCAAGAAGGCCATCGAGCAGGGAATGATCAGCCTGCGACGCAGCGGATTGATCAAGTGTGCCGCGGGGATGACGACCTTGGAAGAGGTCTTTCGGGAGACTGTGCTCTAACCTGTCGTGGCGGCGAGGACAGGGAAGGGCGCAATGAAGGAGCGCTAAAGGGATGGCTTTACCGACCCTGAGTGAATTGCTGAAGCGAATGGTGGATTCGGGAGGGTCCGACCTCCACATTACGACCAATTCCCCGCCACGCGTTCGCGTGCATGGCGAGCTCAAGCCTCTCGATGATGTTCCCCCACTGGGTCCCGCAGAAACCAAGCAACTTGCCTACAGCATCCTGACCGATGCTCAGAAGCACCGATTTGAAGAGACCCTCGAACTTGACTTTTCCTTTGGTATAAAAAACATCGCGCGCTTTCGCGGGAACCTCTTCAACCAGCGTGGGGCAACCGCCGGGGTGTTTCGCGTGATTCCGTTCGAGATCAAGAGCTTCGATCAGCTCAAGCTTCCCGCCGTGCTGCGTAAGCTTTGCGAAAAGCCCCGCGGACTCATCCTGGTGACGGGGCCTACGGGCAGCGGCAAGTCTACGACCCTCGCCACCATGCTCGATTTGATCAATGAAACTCGCTACGAGCACATGTTGACCATCGAGGACCCGATCGAATTCATCCATCTCCACAAGAAATGCCTGGTCAACCAGCGCGAAGTTCACTCTGACACTCATTCCTTCTCCAATGCCCTGCGGGCAGCCCTTCGCGAGGACCCGGACGTAGTATTGATCGGAGAAATGCGCGACTTGGAAACTATCGAATCGGCGCTGAGAATTGCGGAAACAGGCCACTTAACCTTTGGCACATTGCACACCAATTCTGCGTCGTCCACCATTAACCGCATTATTGACGTGTTTCCTTCGCACCAACAGTCCCAGATCCGCGCGCAACTTTCCCTGGTTCTCGAAGGCGTACTTTGCCAGGCCCTCTTGCCCAGAGCGGATGGACGCGGGCGGGTTATGGCTATGGAAATCCTGATCCCCAATCCTGCCATTCGCAACCTGATTCGAGAAGATAAGATCCACCAGATTTACTCTTCCATGCAATCGGGCCAGGACAAGTTCGGGATGCAAACATTTAACCAGTCGCTTTTCGCGAATTTTATGCAGAAGTCGATTACCCTGGAGACGGCTATGGCGCGCTCAAGCAACCAGGACGAGCTCCAGGATATGATCAACCGTGGTGGCGCGACCGGCGGGGCCCCTCAACGTCCGCCCACTCCTTACGCTCCTATCAAGCGCTGATGACTTCTCTCTCCACCCGGCCGCAGAGCCGGGACGGGAAGAGAGCCTGGCAGAAGTGAAGAGCAAATCATTGAGGTGAAACGATGCCCGAATTTGAATATCGAGCCACTGGACGCAGGGGCGAGACGGTTGTGGGCAGGCGCAACGCTCCCAACCGCGAGTCACTGGATGCGGTCCTCCGCCGCGAACAATTAAGCCCCGTCCGCATTGTGGAAAAAGGCAAGGAGATTGCCATCCCCAAGCCCAAAATGGCGGGGAAGGTAAAGCCCAAAGAATTGGCCATTTTTACGCGCCAATTTTCCGTCATGATTGATGCCGGCTTGCCTCTGGTGCAGTGCCTGGAAATCCTCGCGTCGCAACAGGAAAACAAAGCCTTTGCGAAGGCATTGACGGAAGTGCGTTCGTCGGTTGAAGCAGGCTCTACTTTGGCCAATGGTCTCCGGCTATTTCCCAAGATCTATGACGGCCTGTACTGCAATATGGTGGAAGCGGGCGAGACCGGCGGTATTCTCGACACGATTCTGCAACGCTTGTCGGGTTACATTGAAAAAGCTGTCAAACTCAAGCGCGCCGTACAGTCCGCGCTCATCTACCCCGTCGCCGTGCTGCTCATCGCGGGCGGCGTGATCTTCCTGCTGCTTTGGAAGGTGGTCCCGATTTTCGCCAACTTGTTTGCCGGCCTGCAGGTGGACTTGCCCCTGCCCACGCGTATTGTGATCGGGCTCAGCAACGCCATTGGGACGTTCGCGCTCCCCTTGATTGTGTTCTGCGCCTTGGGCTCATATGGGTTGAAGAGATATTACGCAACCCCCAGCGGCCGCATGATGATTGATAAGCTCATTTTGAAACTCCCTCTGCTGGGAAGCCTGATGAGGAAAATTGCCGTGGCGCGATTTACCCGTACCCTGGGCACTCTGATCACCAGCGGGGTTCCCATGCTTGAAGCCATGGATATCACCGCTCGCACCTCTGGGAACGCGGTCGTTGAGGAGGCGATTCTGACGGTCCGCAGAGCCATCGAAACCGGCCGCACGATTGTGGACCCGCTGCGAGAAACCGGCGTTTTTCCCAATATGGTCGTGCAAATGATCGGCGTCGGTGAGCAGACCGGTGCTTTGGATTCCATGTTGGGCAAAGTTGCGGACTTTTACGAGGATGAAGTGGACGCCGCGGTGGGAGATTTGCTGACCGCGATGGAACCGATGATCATTCTCGTCCTGGGAGTGGTCGTGGGTGGCGTGGTCATATCCATGTATCTTCCGCTATTCAGCTTGATCGGAAAATTGGCCGGCTGACACATCGAAATGCGAAATTCGAAACTCGAAACTCGGAAAGCCGGGGCCGGGTTTCGAATTTCAATCTTCGAGTCTCGGCCCCTTTATGATCTTCACCGATGAAATTAAGGAATGGCTACCCTGGGTCATCAAGATCCGCTTCGTCATCATCACTTTTGTCTTTGCCATTGACTATTCCATCCATCAGTTGACCGATCCCGGTAATATTGGCTCCATCCGTTCGTTAGGTGTGGCGGTAATTCTGTGGTACATCCTCAGCCTGTTTTTCCTGATCTACAATCAACTCAGCCGTGATTACCTTCAACAAGCGTACCTTCAGATTTTCTCCGACATCGTCATCATCACCGGCATCGTCCATGTGACCGGGGACCTGGAGAGCAACTATTTTTCGCTCTATCTCGTCGCGATTATTCTGGCGAGCATTCTCCTGACACGTGGCCGCGCCTTTCTGGTGGCTGCCGTCAGCTTTGTGTTCATGGGGGCGATGATTGAACTCGTCTATCTCCCCAGTATGTACCCCGATGTTCTTTTGAAGTTCAGAGCCCTGCAGTTCCTGGCGACGACTGCGACGTTGACGCCGGACTTGATGAAAGCGCTTCAGGTGAAGATTGGCGCCAGCTTATTCGGATTTTTCGCCGTAGCATACCTCTCCAGTTACTTGGCAGAAAGTTTGCGCAAGACCGGCCGCGAGTTGCGCGACAAGAGCGGGCAGGTGGCCAGCCTGCAAGCCAAAAATGAAAATATTATCCAGAGTATGCGGGACGGCCTGCTGAGCACGGACCTGGAGGGAGCTGTTACGGAGTTGAACCCCGCCGGGGCGGAGATCCTGGGCTGCCAACTCGACGAACTGCGCGGCGGCCCCATCGACGTTGTCTTTCGCGGCATTTCCGACGGCCATAGTCCCCATCCGGGACCGGCTGTGCCGATAGCACGCCAGGAGATAACTTACTTGCATCCGCGAACCGGGCGGCGCATCATTGGCGTTTCTGTGTCGCCGTTGATGGTGCCGGGAATCGGCGGGGTAGGGTACGTTTACAATTTTCAGGACCTGACGGAGGAGAAGCGGCGGGAGGGGGAGTACCGGGCCAAGGACCGCATGGCAATGCTGGGCCGGATGGCGGCGGGTATTGCCCACGAAATTCGCAATCCTCTCGCCTCCATCGCCGGTTCGGTGAAATTGTTGCATTCGATCAGTGATCTCGATGAAGATCAATCGAAGCTGATCTCCATTGTGAGCCATGAGTCCGAGCGCCTGAATAAGCTGGCGACGGATTTTCTCCTTTATGCCCGCGACCTGCGATTTGAGTTTCAGCGTGTGGACGTGAGCAACCTGCTGGAGGAAACCCTGCTCATGGTTGAACACCATCCGCGCTTCAGCCCCGCGATTCACATCGATCGCAAACTCCCCCGCCGCCCGGTGAATATGGTGGCGGACGCCGACAAGCTTCGCCAGGTCTTTTGGAACATTTGCGACAACTCCCTGAAAGCCATGCCCGGCGGTGGCACCCTCACTGCCCAAGCGGAAGAAGTGGGCAAGCGAGTTCGCGTCGTTCTGGGGGATACGGGCATCGGCTTTACCCCGGTTCAACTGGAAAAGGTCTTTGAGCCCTTTCAATCGGGTTTTAGCGAGGGGACGGGCCTTGGCCTGGCGCTGGTCTACCAGATCATCCGTGGACACGAAGGGTCGATCCAGGTACATTCTCAGCCGGGAAAAGGGTCGCGATTCGTGATAGATTTGCCCCGCGAAGCTCCTCCTCCGCCTGCGAAGACAGAAACGGACCAGGTGGTAAGCGATTTACGCTGAGCTTTCCCAATAATGAGGACTGTGGAATGGCACGATTGCTGATCGTCGATGACGAAAGATCACTTTGCCAGGTTTTAGAAATCGCTTTTCGCAAGAAAGGCCACTTGGTGGAAACGGTTTCGAGCGGCCAAGCTGCCAAGAAGAAGATCGAGTCGCAAGTCTATGACCTGATCATCTCCGATATCCGCATGCCCGACCTGACGGGTATCGAATTGTTGCAATACGCCCACGAAACCCACAACCCCGCGGGGTTTATCCTGATCACCGCTGTCCCCACCATGACCACGGCCATCCAGGCGTTGAACCTGGGAGCTTCCCGCTATGTGGTGAAGTCTGACACCTTGGTGGAGGAGCTTAACCTGACGGTCGAACGGGCGCTGGAGGAGATGGCTCTGCGCGAGGAGAATCTGCGCCTTCGCCGCGAGCTCCTGCGCGTTTTTGCCTCGCACAATATTGTAGGCCACAGCCGGTCCATTGAATCCATTTTGGAAATGGTGCGCACCGTGGCCCCAACCACCAGCACAGTGCTCATTACCGGTGAAAGCGGGACGGGCAAGGAGTTGGTGGCCCGCTACATCCATGAGGCCAGTCTGCGCCGGGAAAAGCCGTTCGTTTCGATTAACTGCGGCGCCTTCCCGGAAACGCTGCTGGAGAGCGAACTGTTCGGGTACCTCAAGGGCTCATTCACGGGCGCGGAGTCCAACCGGAAGGGAATTATCGAATCGGCGAATGGCGGCACGCTGTTTCTGGATGAAATCGGTGAAACCAGCCAGACCATGCAGGTCAAATTGCTGCGGGTTCTCCAGGAAAGGACGGTGCGCCCGCTGAGCAGCACGATGGATGTCTCCGTCGACGTGCGCTTGATCGCCTCCACGAATCGTGACTTGAAGAAGATGGTCGCGAATAGCCAGTTCCGCGAGGATTTCTATTATCGAGTTAGTGTGATCCCCATTCACGTCCCACCGCTGAGGGAACGCCCCAGTGATATCGAACCTCTGGCGCGGCATTTTCTGCGGAAGTTCGCCTTGCAGATGGGTAAGGCGTTGAGTGATTTTGAACCTGATGCCTTGGAAGCCCTGCGCCGCTGGACTTGGCCAGGAAATGTTCGCGAGCTTGAAAACGCCGTCGAGCACGCAGTGGCCGTCAGCGATGGACGCGACGGAGTCATCAAATTGGCCAACTTCCCCGGGTCGGTGAGCGGATTGACCTTGAGCGGCCCGCAGGAAATCCAGATCCCCCCCGAAGGCGTCGATTTCGAAGGCCAGGTCTCGCAGATCGAGAAGCAGTACCTCGAAGCTGCGCTGCTCGCGGCCGGAGGGGTCCGCAGTCAAGCCGCCGAGCTCCTGAAAATGTCCTACCGATCATTCCGGCATTACGCAAAGAAACACGGGGTCTAGGGGAGTGCCCCGGGCGCTAGCATGGGACCGCGGGCATCCTGCCCGCTCCGCCAATCGCATGCAGTTGTTCTTGCGCTCCGCACCATGTATACTCGGTGGCCGTCGAACAGCCGCATCGTTCCGAACCAGCTTCGCGTTGGTTCGGTTCCTGCGGCAAATCAAAACCTAACACACTAGAGAAGAGAGAGGAGCAGGGGTGCCCTATGAAAAAATATGTGGCAGAGTTTATCGGTACGTTCATTCTAGTCCTTTTCGGTTGCGGGACCGCGGTGGTGTCCGGGCAGGCGGTGGGACATCTGGGGATCGCCTTTGCTTTTGGCTTCGCGCTCATTGCGGCGGCTTACGGCATAGGCCCCGTCTCGGGATGTCACATTAACCCGGCGGTGAGCCTGGGAGTCTTCACGGCAGGCCGAATGACGGCCAAAGATTTGGTCGGTTATATTGTTGGTCAGGTGCTTGGCGCAATCGCCGCCGCCGGCGTTCTGTCGATCATCGCTCAGGGGCTTCTGAGCGGGTACAGCGTTGCCGCCAACGGCTTGGGGCAGAATGGTTGGGGGGAGGGCTACCTGGCGGGATACTCGCTCTCCGCCGGAGTGACCTTTGAATTCTTCGCGACCCTGATTTTCGTGATCGTCATTCTCGGATCAACGCAGGGTGGCGCACCCTCTCACATGGCCGGCCTGGCAATCGGTATTACCCTCGTGGTGATTCACATCTTTGGCATCAATATCACCGGGGTCTCGGTCAACCCTGCTCGCAGCCTGGGTCCTGCGCTTCTGGTGGGGGGAAAAGCCCTCGCCCAAGTGTGGATGTTCCTACTTGTTCCCAGCATTGCGGGGATCGTTGGCGGCGTTATCTGCCGCACCAAGGTGCTGGACATCTAGCATCACTTGTTTACCTCGGCGATGTAAACCGCGAAAGGTTCCAGCGCCAGTTGCTGGAGTGAAGAGTTATTTTTCAGCGAAGCCTGGGTCGTCAGAATCGTCTGGGCCGCGCCGGCGCCGAGCCCTTGCGGAGCGAGATTGAAGCTTACGATTTGTGGCGATGCCGACATATTGATGACAACAATCATCGCCGCGTGGCTGGACTTTCGCAGGTACGACAGCACATTTGGGTCGTGCTCATTCAGAGCGATGTAGTCGCCGTCGAGCAGCGCCGGATCGGTATGCCGCAAAGCCAGCAGGTGCTTGTACCAGTTCAGGATCGAATTGGGGTCCTTTAGCTCGGCGGCAACGTTGTAAGTGTTATACGTCGGCGGAACCGGGTTCCACGGCCTTCCGGTGGTGAACCCGGCATGCGGGGCGCCGTTCCACTGCATCGGCGTCCGCTCGCCGTCACGACCTTTTTCCTTGGGCCATCCGCGTTGCCCGATGGGGTCCTTTACGTCCTCACGGCGCTTGGGATCGTTGTTCTGCATCCCGATTTCCTCGCCGTAGTACATGATGGGCGTTCCGCGCAAGGTCAGGTACATCGCCGCCATGTCCTTGGCGATCTGGTCGTTGTGCCGGCCGTCGCCGTAGCGGTTCCAGGAACGGACGATGTCGTGATTGCCGATCACGTAGACAGGCCACTCGCCCGTTCCATCCACGGCCTTAATGTGGTCGCGGAAAGCGGGGGCGGAAAACTTAACGTCCGTCAGCATCAGGTCCATCGGCATTTGCAGTTCGTCATGTCCGGAGCCGTAATACTCCTTTAATTCCGCCGCATTCTGCGTCCAAGTCTCGCCAATCAAAACCGCGCCATACTTGTTGGCAACTTTCCGCAGGCCCTTTAGCGCCGTGTGATCCTCCGGGAGTTTGTCGTTGTACTTTTCGTCGAGATTGGGGTCGCCAAAGGCGTTCTTGCCGGGCAGCACCGGATCGTCGTGCAGATTCGGGTCTTCGTAGAGAATGTCGACAGCGTCCAGTCGGAAACCCGCAACCCCGCGCTTGTACCACCACTCCGAGGTACCGTACATGGCGGCGACGACAGCAGGATTGCGCCAGTTCAGGTCAGGCTGTTGGGCATAGAAGTAGTGGTAGTAATACTGACTGGTTTTGCCATCCCACTGCCAGGCCGAACCGCCGAATGTCGACATCCAGTTGTTGGGCGGATTCTTGCCCTTGCCGTCGCGCCAGATGTACCAGTCGCGTTTTTCCGCGGTGCGCGAGGAGCGCGAATTGATGAACCAGGGGTGCTGATCGGAGGTGTGGTTCAGGACGAAATCCAGGATGATCTTGATGCCATGCTGCGCGCCCAATTTTTGCATCCGGTCGAAATCCGCCAGCGTGCCGTACATCGGGTCGATATTCTCGTAGTCGGAGACGTCGTAGCCAAAATCCACCTGTGGCGATGGAAAGCAGGGCGCAATCCAAATCGCGTCCACGCCGAGCGCGCGCAAGTAATCCAGCTTGGACGTGATACCGTTCAGGTCGCCAATGCCGTCACCATTACTGTCCATGAAGCTGCGCGGATAGATTTCGTAAAACACCGCATGTTGATACCAGGGATGCCGTTGCGCTTCGGTGGTTTTGGTTTGCGCCCGGATCGTGGGCCAAGCGAGGATTAGAGCCACTATCATCACGGCTGCCGCGGCAAATTTGCGTTTCATGAAAGCCCCTCCAGGGCCTGACAATGGAATTGCCAAACGCCGATGAGTCTAACACGGGCGTTCACGCGCAGCCATCGGGAGTTCGCGCGAGTTCGAGCGGGAGACAGCCCCTATTTCGAGAGCCCATCTACCACTTCGGCCTAAAATTTGATTTGGCATGACGCCCGCGAGAATGCTTTAATTGCTGGGTCAGGCAACTCAAAACGGAGTCGTAGGGGTGCCCCTTGTGGGTACCCCAAGCGGGCCGATTCGGCCCCCGGTGGGCAGGCACGAGGCCTGCCCGTACAACTCGCGAACCGGCCGCAGCTTGTTGCCACACGGCCGGCAAGTCGAACGCCCACACATGGAATGGAGGATGCTATGTCTGCGATTTTAGGCCCTGGAACTCCGGCGCCGGATTTCACTCTTCGCGTCACCCCCGATCAAAACCTCTCCCTCAGCGAATTGCGCGGCAAGCCCGTGATCCTGGCTTTTTATCCGGCGGACTGGAGTCCGGTTTGCGGCGATCAAATGGCGCTGTACAACGAAATTCATTCCGAGTTTCAAAAATACGAAGCCCAGATTTTGGGAATCTCGGTGGATGGCGTCTGGTGCCACGAAGCGTTTGCTAAAGACCGGCACTTGCACTTTCCCCTCCTTGCGGATTTCGAGCCCAAGGGAGCTGTCGCGCAAATGTACGGGGTCTATCGGAAGGCGGACGGCGTCTGCGAGCGCGCCCTGTTCGTCATCGACAAGAACGGTATCATCCGGTGGAGCTACGTGTCTCCAATTGCGGTGAACCCTGGCGCAGACGGTATTCTTGAAGCTCTCGACCAATTGCCAAAATAGGAGGATTCTATGAGCGCCCTGAAAGTCCCGGTCGGCCCCTCGGATCATGTGCAGGGGGAAGATGACGCCGGCTGCACGCTTGTCGAGTATGGGGATTATGAATGCCCTCACTGCGGGCGAGCTTATCCCATCGTCAAACGGATTCAGAAGCACTTTGGCAAGCGTTTGCGTTTTGTTTTCCGGAATTTCCCGCTCGGTGAAATGCATCCGCACGCCGAGTCCGCCGCGGAATCCGCCGAGTTCGCGGGAGCCCACGGGAAGTTTTGGGAAATGCACGACCTGCTCTTCGAAAATCAGGCCAGCTTGAGTGTTGAACTCTATCTCGCCCTCGCGCAGGAGTTGGAACTCGCTCCGACGGAGTTGCGCCTTGCTTTGGAAGGAGAGAAATTCAAGGCCAGGGTCCGGACCGATTTTACCGGCGGAGTTCGCAGCGGCGTCAACGGTACGCCCACGTTCTTCATCAATGGCCGCCGTCACGATGCGCCGTTCGACTACGAATACCTGGTCGACGCCATCGACGAAGCCCTCGCGGCGGAATGAGAGTTCGTAGGGGCACCCCTCGTGGGTGCCCACAAATGGGGGCCGCCCCTTAGGAACCGAGGCGCGAAGAAAAGCTTCACCACAGAGTGTCTGCCCGCCTTTGGCGGGTCCATAGTGCCGGAAACTTCCCGTTGCCTTTACGAATAATCAACAACTTACGTGAAGTTTCTGGAGAGGCACGGAGCTCACAGAGACAGTAACTCCTGTGATTGGGAACTAAAGGTCAGGGTTCATTGATTTGTCGGTCGGCTGCTCTCGTTTGCGTCTTTTCTCTGTGCCTCTGTGTCTCCGTGGTGAATTCTTTTGTCTTTAATGCTTCAAGACTGCCCCTACGAAGTGTCAATTATCCCTCGGCCACTCAAACGGAAAGAATTTTCCGGCGTCTTCTGGGCTGAGTTTAACTCCGAGCACGGCCGCAGCGTGGGCAAGCACCGGGTCCCGTCCGCTTGCCATGTCGGCGGCGGTGGGAAGGACGATTTCATCCGGCGTTACGCCGACATGTTCCAGGCTTTTTCCATCGCCCATGATCAGGTCGGACTCGGTGACGGACACGCCGTAGGGAATAACCGTTTCCGCGCCAAGCTTGTGATCATAGTGTCGCGCTTCCATCACACTGCCGGACGAGCGGTCGCCGATCACGGTGCCACGCTTTTGCAGTTGAACCACGCGGGCGAACAGTTCTGCCGCCGACGCTGACTGGGAATCGATGAGCACTATGAGCTTACCCGCAAAGGCATGGTCGCCCCGGCCCTTTGCCACCTCAGGCTTCATCTCTTTCCGGCCCACTCGATCCGCGATCTTGACGTCATCGGGGAATATATCTCCCAGAAGGTATTTCAGCGTTTCCACCGCGCCGCCGGGGTTTCCTCGCAGGTCGAGGATGAGGGCCTGGTGTTTGCGCGCCTTGCCGATGATCTTGTCAACTTCGTCCTGCGCGAACATAAACTCCGGCAGCTTCACGATCAACAGTGAGTCGCCCAATTCCTCGGATTGCATGCGCATCAGATGGGCCTCGGCTTCATCCTCGCGCACCATATCCCAGAAGTTATTGCCGTTGGTCAGGTCGGTCAACCGGGCGGTCTCTCTGATCTTTGCCGTAATATCGAGTGGGCCCTGCTGACCGTCAGGCCGGCGAAGCGCGAGCTGTACTCCGGGCTGTGGCCGCAAAATTCTGTAACGGTAATCGATTTTCCACATATTTTCCCGTGTGGGGTGCGTGCCCTCGAAGGCCAGAATCTGGTCCCCGCGCTTCAACCCCTTGGCCTCGGCATCACTGCCCCGGCGCACGCGAGCGACGTAGCAAGCGTCACCGACCATCAACATGCGGAAGCCATACTCATGCTTGAAGGGGCGGGGCGGGGGAAGCAGGAAAGTGTGAGAGTCGTTGAGCGCCACTAGGGCCGCGGCGATGTGGGCCATGGACATGTTCAGGGAGTTTTCCTTGCTGATCTTTTCCTTGGTCTCGCGCACCTGCGCATTCCAGTCCAAGCCATGGAAGGTTTTATCGTAGTAATGTTTCTGTATGTCGTCGGAGACATCCTTTAACATGTCCTCCATCCGGCCGCGGTCGACGTTGGTCATCTGCTGCGGCCGCGCCGGCGAGGCCGCGAATCCCACCGTGGTCAAAATAGCCAAAATAAAAATGCCAGCCCTTACAGGACCACTTGCGTCGTTCATAAGAAACCTCCCGAGCAGATTAAGACGGAAGATGGTACTGCGACCCTCCTCAAAGTCAATAGTTCTACTCTTAGTAATAGACTAATTGACCGCGACTGGGAAAAAGGCCTCCCCCAGGGGCCTACGGCGCGCAGCTTTAGAGTGCGGCAGCTTGCTGCCGCTTTCCTTCCCGCGAGCTTGCGCGCCGGATGCCGAATTTGAGCTGGCTAGCGCAGACACTCGAGTTTTGGTGTCTGCGATTTCCCGAAGGCACTTCTCAGAAGTTGAACTCGGCCGATCCCATCCATGCGGAGAAGTGACACAGCCACTCCTGGCTGTGTGCGGAATGCACAGGCAGGAGTGCCTGTGCCACCAAAAGGCGCGTGCGGCGATAGGTGTTGCAGGTGATGAATGGGAGTTCAGCGGGACTGTGAACGCGGTCGTAGAGGGGGAGGGCGCTGAAGGATATACCCTCGACGGCGCCAGCCAGCGGGGAACGTAGCGCAGGGCCCGCTCTCCGGCCCTGCGGCACTTGCGGGCCTTGGCGCGATTCCCGAGGAAATCCCTATGGGCACCGCGCGGAGGTCGGCCCCCCGCCGGAAAAGCCGCAAGGCTGAAGAGCGAGCCTTGCGCTACGTTTTGCTCGGGTAAGCTGCGCTATGGCGCGGGCGGAGAGCGTAGCGCAGGACCCGCTCTCCGGTCCTGCGGCACTTGCAGGCCGCGAGGATGCCTGGGCGCGATTCTCGAGGAAATCCCGATCGGCGTGGGGGGCCCCGCCGGAAAAGCCGCAAGGCTGGAGAGCGAGCGTTGCGCTACGTTTTGCCGGCTGGCTCACCAGGAGCCAACTGCTCAACCGTAAGTGCCCCTACGAAGAAAATTCAACAGAAATTCGCTCCCGCCGGAAAATTTGTCGTTATTCCCCTAGCCTCTGGTCGCCAACGTGCTACATATGTAGCGGAGTATTGTTGTGTGGGCAAAACAACGCACCGCAGAAGGGGTTGGGGGCAGGCGGCCGGCTACTCATGAAGGCTCTGGAATCCAGCCGCGATGACCCAACACCCAACTTTTGGGATCAACGCCGGAGGCAGAAGTTCCCCCCGCTGGGGCCCAACTCAGGTGCGGGCAAGAAACAATTATTACGTTCGAAGCCGGAATGTCAATGAAAACAAAGGAACGCCAGACACAATTCCCGAAAAGAAACGGACATTTAGGTCTAAGTTTCCGGCATTCTTGTTAAATTGATGCCCATTTTGCGGAAATTTGCCGCTTTGTGGCGATAAGTTGTCAGATTAATTCGGTTTTTCACGCAAAGAGAGGTTAAAAATGAAGGAGCCTCCGGGGATGTGTATGAAAACAAATAAAGGCAGGTTTCAGGTGGCAAGTGCCAGGTGTCAGGGCGCGCATCGGGAGTGACCTCAAGAGATGTTAAAAATGAAGCAACCTCCGGCGATGTGCATGAAAACAAATGAGGGTATGACAAATTGTTCGGCAAGATGCATGCACTTTCCACGAATTTTCACACTTTGAAAGCTAGTTTGCACGCGTCTTGCATGCTTCGTGGCCCGAAATGCACCATTGCAATCCGATCTTGCATGGCATAATGCATTCCCACGGGCAACAACGAAACTAAGGCGCGAGAGGCGAAGGTTGGGATCGAAACGAGAAAACCCGGAAGGCGCGACCCACTTGGCAAATCCTGAGGTTACCAGCGCTCCGTTGAGCGACCGGGCGGCGACTCTCGGGCTCGTGCTCATCCTTGTGCTGGTTTTTCTGGCTTACGCGGACACGCTGTGGTTCCAGTTCGTTCATGACGATAGCTCGCAAATATTGGGAAACACCTGGATCCGGTCCTGGAAGTATCTGCCCCGCTACTTCACCGCGGACGTTTGGGCGTTCATGCATCCGGTCTTTCGCGGCAACTTCTACCGGCCCCTATTTCTGTTTTGGTTCCGATTGCAATATCTGGCCTTCGGACTGAATCCGTGGGGTTGGCACCTGTGCACCGTCCTCTGCCACGTTGGGGTTACGTTGCTGGTCTACTTCACAGCGGTGCACTTGCTGAAGGACCGGCTGGCCGCGCTATTTGCCACGCTGATTTTCGGCCTGCATCCCACGCACGCGGAGGCCGTGGCCTGGGTCTCGGGTGTTACTGAACCGCTGTTTGCGATTTTCCTGTTTGCCTCTTACCTCTGCTATCTCAAGAAACGGAGCGATCCCACCCGCGCGCGTGCGTATCTGGCAGCCTCACTGCTGCTGTACGCGCTGGCCTGCCTGTCGAAGGAAACAGCGGTCATCCTTCCGGCGATTATCTTCGCGTGCGAATTTCTCTGGAGTAAGGCGACCGCCCCTTCGGGTTGGGGGGCTTGGACTCGACGCTCGCTCGGCGCCTTGGCGGTCGTCGCCCCGTACCTGGCCCTGTTTGCGATTTACGTGGTGGTGCGCGTCATTTCCTTGAAAGGGTTCCAGAATCCCAAGGAGGAGCACTCGCTGCTCAGCATGGTCCTGACTTGGCCCTCCGTGCTGTGGTTTTACATTCAACACCTGATCTGGCCCACAAACCTCAGCCCCTTCTACCATTGGCAGTTCTATCCTCGCCTGGATGTTCGAAATGTCCTGCTGCCGGCGATCCCCGTCATCCTGGCGTGCGCTGGACTTTGGTTTTTGGCCCGGCGGTCGGCTACGGCGGCTGCGGCGGCAATCTGGCTGGTGGTGCCCATCTTGCCCGTCTTGAACCTGCGAGCGTTTATTGAAGGTCATCTTGTTCACGACCGCTACTTATACTTGCCGTCGTTCGGCTTTGCCATGCTGGTGGCTTTGGGCATTCGGCAATTGCGGTTTGGACACGCGCGGATTTGGGGGCAACCGGCTGTCCAGCTTGGACTTGCGGGCATTCTTGGACTGGCCCTGGGCCTGGAGCTGGTCCAATCCACAGCCTTGTATGCCAATGAGAACACGTTCTTTGGCTACCTCGCCGCGAGATCGAGCGGGGGCGACAGCTTCGACATGAATCGGGCCACGCTGCTCGCCAAACAGGGCCGTCTGGATGAAGCCATCAAGATGTATCAGGAAGCATTAAAGACCCAAGCGGACAACTGGGATGTTAACTATAACCTCGGATACGCTTACTATTTGACCGGGAAGCTACCCAACGCCGATCGCTATCTGACCCGCGCCACACAAATCGATGCAAGCCGCCCCGACGCTTTCTTCTATCTCGGGCTAACAAAATTAAAGACGGGAGACGTTGAAGCTGCTGCCGCCAACGTCCAGCGAGCGGTGATTATTCGCCCCGACACGGTTCACTACCATTTTGCCTTGGGGGTTATCTTCAAGCTGCAGGGGAATCTGCCCGGCGCGCTGTCGGAGTTCCACCAGGAGTCCGATCTCGACCCGAGCGACGCTTCCGCCAAGCAGCAGGCCGAGGAAGTCGAAGCGGCGCAAGCGGCGCGGAAGAAAGGGCCGCCTCCGGGTGCAAGCCCCTCGCCTGCGCCCTCAAATGCCCACTAACTTTAGCGTCGCCAGGTGGACGGGTACGAAAAATTAAGGTTCATCCGGGGATGTTGATGAAAGGAAAGGGAAGGTGTCGGCTGCCGGGCGTCAGGTGTCAGGGGGCGCGCACCACGGCGCTCTACAGCGAGCGCTGGGCGGAAGACTCGCGAAATGTGCCAAAAATGAAGGTTCATCCGGGGATGTTGATGAAAACAAAGACACGGTAAAAATGTCACTTATGGTCGGGCCCCGACCGCAGGCCAACGGCATTTGGATCCTAGACGACCCTTCCTGGGTCGACCCTCGCTTCCTCAAGGATTGCCGCTGCCGACGATGGTTGAGGCGGCCGTCGCGGGTTGGAGTGAGCCGCAAGCCTCGAACCTGCAGGAAGATGGACATGGTCCGACTCACTCCAAGTAGTCGCAGTTCGACAGAACCATCGGACACAAATTGACACGAATTGTCTTCCCATTTCGACAAAAAGGGGCACCCGCTGGAGGCCCCGGCGGGCGACAGGTCGGAACAGTTTTTTTGAGATTTATAACCCGCTGAAAACAAAGGGAAACTTTAGAGGCTTGTGGACAGGCGGTTTTGCAGGTTGGAACGCAAGTTGCCTTACCTAGGAGCGAGCATTACCTGGAAACTTCCAAGTGGTCGCTAAACTTTCTGAGGAGGACTGAATGAAGAAGAGCTCCAAGGGTTTCTCGCTGATCGAGTTGTTGATCGTTGTGGCAATCATCCTGATTATTGCGGCGATTGCCATCCCCAACCTGCTTCGCTCGCGCATCGCAGCCAATCAAGCCTCAGCCGTCGGTTCATTGCGGACGCTGAACACCGCTGAGATTACTTACTCGTCTACGTACAACGTTGGTTTTACCTATAGCATGGCCTATCTGGCCCCGACAGCCAATGCTACAACCAACCCAACCTCAACCGCTGCCGGCCTTATTGACAGCGTTTTGGCAGGCGGCGCCAAGAGCGGATACAGCTTCACCTACACGCCCGGCGCTAGCGACTCCACCGGCCGCATCAACACCTATGATTTCACCGCAGTCCCCATCACTGCCTCGACTGGCACGAACTATTACTATACCGACCAGTCCGGTGTGATCCGTCAGAACTCGACGGTTACTGCAAGCTCCACCGATTCACCGATCGCTGGCTAATACTTTCACGGGCAAGAAAAGCTTTCCGGAGGGGAGTCGCATGACTCCCCTTTTCTTTTTTGGGTATAATGGGTGAGGTGGTGTTATCGCGGGTACCGAGGTCTTTCGTTCAGTGGGTAAGCATTTAGCCCGTTATAGGTTAGGTTCATGCATGCCATCGAAATAATCGCCCTGACAAAAGAATATCGCGTGGGATTTTGGAAGTCGCGGGTCAAGCGCGCTTTGAATTCCCTCACCCTGCAGGTGGAGTCCGGCGAGGTCTTTGGTCTATTGGGTCCCAATGGGGCGGGAAAGACCACAACCCTCAAAATTCTCTTCCGCTTGGTCTTTCCCACTTCCGGCACGGCGCGAATCCTGGGTAAGGAACTGAACGACACCAGAATGCACCAGCGCGTCGGCTACCTTCCCGAGCATCCTTACTTTTACGATCACTTAACGCCCGACGAATTACTCCACTACACAGGTGGGCTTTTCGGAATGAGCCGAGACGCTTTGCGGCGGCGCGTTAATCAACTTCTCGATCAAGTGGGACTCGCCGAGTCGCGAAACGTCCCGCTGCGTCGGTTTTCGAAAGGGATGGTGCAGAGGGCGGGCATCGCGCAAGCGCTGATCAATGACCCTGACGTGGTGTTCCTCGACGAGCCCATGACCGGCCTCGACCCCATTGGGCGCCGCGAAGTGCGCGACCTTGTCCTGCAATTACGCGAAGCGAAGAAGACCGTCTTCTTCTCCACGCACATTTTGTCGGATGCGGAGACCCTATGCGATCGCGTGGCCATCCTGAACCGCGGCCAGCTCCAGGGCTGCGGCGAGCTTCGCCAGATCTTGAGTTTGGGGGCTTCCGCGACCGAGCTAATTCTTGAGAATCCCCCCGAAGGAATCTTGCAAGAATTGCGCCCGTTGGTTTTCTCCATGGTGCGGACGGGCGATCGCGCCCGCCTCGAGATCCGCGAAGAGGCCAACACTGAGAAGATCCTTGCCATTGCGTTAGGGGGCAAGGTCAAGGTGGTCTCGCTGAATCCGATCAAGATGTCGCTGGAAGATTACTTCATGGCCAAAGTGTCCGCCGCCAATTTAGAGTCGGCCGTACCGGTGGGCACTTATGATGGGTAGGTAGGATTTATGGGTCGGATTTTGACCATCGCGTTCGGGGCCTTCCGGGAGTCCGTGCGCGAACGTGTCCTCTACAACCTGATCGTTTTCGCCTTCCTGATGATCGGCGCGGCGATCCTGATGGGAAGCATTTCCGTAGGCGTCGAGCAGCTCATCCTGGTCAACCTGGGCCTTGGGGCCATTTCCGTCTTCGGACTTTTGATCGCAATTTTTATCGGCATCGGCTTGGTGTCAAAGGAAATCGAGCGCCGGACGATCTATAACATCCTCTCCAAGCCGGTCCGCCGGGCTGAGTTTATCCTGGGAAAATACGCCGGATTGCTGTTGACACTTTTTGTCAACACCACCATTATGACGGTGGGCTTCTACTTGGCGCTGGCCATCCAGAAGAAGGGCCTTGGGCTAGAAGACTTCTCTCTCCTGATCGCTGTTTACTTTATTCTGCTCGAACTGGCAATCGTCGTGGGCATCGCCATCTTATTCTCCTGTATTTCTACGTCGATTCTTTCCGCGGTGTTCACATTTTGTCTATTTGTGATTGGCAATTTCTCGAATGACATTCGCTGGTTCGGGCAGGAGAGCGGCAGCCCCTTTCTGGAAAAGGCGACGGCTGTGCTTTACTACGTCTTGCCCAATTTCAGCGACTTCAATGTCATCGACCAGGTCGCGCACGGGGTCCGTATCCCTGGCGTCTTGATCACAGCGAACACCTGCTACGCCATGCTGTATATCGCCGTCCTGCTTTCCGCGGCCGTCCTGATTTTCGAGGAGCGGGAGTTTCGATGACATTCGTGCGCGACGAAAGCCGGCATCGAGGATGGACGCGGCCGCTTTGCCTCTTGATCATTGTCGCGTCCCTGTCGAGTCTCTATCGACTCCAACGGAGCATTGACCGGCAACTCGGGTCGGGTCAAGCACAACGCGAGGAACTCATCTTTTTGCCCTCGGAAGCAAAGTTCTCGCGAATCAGCGGGGGATATTCGGGCTTACTGGCCGCTATATACTGGACCAGGGCGGTACAATACTACGGACGCCATCGCTTAGCCCACGCCAAGGAGTTTTCGCTACTGGGGACCTTGCTCGACATCGCGACCAGCCTTGATCCGCACCTGCTGATTGCTTACCGCTTTGGATCGCTCTTTCTGGCGGGAAAGCCACCGGAAGGTGCCGGAGATCCGCAGCGGGCGATCTACCTGCTGGAACGCGGCATTGTGAACAATCCGGATTACTGGCGGTTGTGGGAGGATTTAGGGTTTATCTATTACTGGGACATGAAAGACTACGCCCACGCGGCCAGAGCATTTGAGGCCGGGAGCGAGCGGCCCGGAGCGCTGCCGTGGATGCGGGTGCTCGCAGCTTCCGTAGCGGCCCAAGGGGGTGAAATTCAATCGTCACGTCTCCTTTGGTCGGAAATTGCCCGCTCGGCCGGGAACGATTCCATTCGCCGCAGCGCGGAGGCTCATCTGACCGCTCTGAATGCCTTGGAGGCTTTAAAGAAGCTTGATGGTTTGCTCGAGGCTTACCAGCAGAAGGAGGGGAGGGAAGCGCGCTCGATGCAGGATCTCGTCGTGGCGGGCTACTTGCCGGGGATCCCGCTTGACCCTACCGGTGTGCCGTTTGATCTCGGGAGAGACGGTCGGGCGGCGCTGGATCCGAAGACTGGGGTGGATTTGGCGTTGGTGCAATAAGGAACAGTCCGTGGTCCGAAGTCCGAGGTCCGGCGGCCCGCGAAAACGTACGGAGAGATGAAATGCCGTGCTGGAATTAGAAGGCAGGCTAGTATCATCCCGATCCGGCTTAAATCCTCAGGCGTTGTTTTGCTGAGACTTCGGACTTCGGACCTCGAACCTCGGACTCCGGACTCTCCTTTGAAAGGGAGACCTCGCGTGGAAGTCATTCGATTTGTCTTTTGGGAGTTGGTCAAAGTCTTGGCACTGCTCTTCCTGGGGCTTGTTGCCTCGAAGGCGGTGGCCGCTCTCATCGTCCGGAAGGCTTGGATAAAGCCTGCTCTCAACGTGCTCATCCTCGCTTTGGCAATGCTAGGCGCTTGGGAAGTCGGCAACGACGTGGCGGCAGAAGTTTACATGTGGAGCGCGGGGAGCAACCTCAGCCGGGGGGACCTCTTTAAGGCATATTCCAACGCCCTTCAGGCCGTCAGCACTCGCCCCAACAATTTGAGTTACTGGGGGACGTTAATACAAACCAAAATGCGCATGCAGCAACTCCAATCGGTGCTGGACGATGAGACTGCCGTCCGGGCGCTGAGTAACGGCAATTTGGATGAGGTGGACGAATACCAGTTTTCGCTTTGCCGGTATTTTTTGGGGGAGTACGACAAAGTCGTGGCCACCACACTGCGCCTGATTCGCGAGAATCCTTCCTACGCCGCGCCCTACGTTTTGCAGGGTCTTGCTTACACTGCGGAGAAGAAGTATCCCGAGGCGCAGCAGAGTTTCCTGCAAGTGCTTCAAATTTTTCCCAACAATCAAGCCGCCGTCGAGGGATTGGCGCGCGCCTATTATCTTGGCGGCGATCGTCAGCGGGCGCAGGCGTTGCTCGATGAGACTTCGAAGTTCCCCTTTTCTCCCCCCGCGCGGGAGCGATTTGAGGCGTTGAAAGGTCTCTATGGCCAGTAATCCGCGCCTCACGTTCCAAGTGCGGCTGGAGGACTTGGTCGCCCTCACCTTCTTTTTGCTCAACCTCGTACTCCGCATTGTTTTTCACGGCCTTAACGGTGGGAACTTCAGCCCCGCGGATGTGCTAGTCATCATCCCGGCGGTCACCCTGCTGCTGGCCAAAGAATTGGTCCAATACTTTATGGCGGGGAAACCTGGCGCGGCCTCCGTACGCGAAGGGCCCATGAATTTTGTTCGGCCGTTTTGGGAAATCATTCGCGACTGGTTTCCCTTTCTCATCATCCTGCTGATGTATTACACCCTCTGGGGCGACGCTACGCTGATGATGGTCACCACGGACCGCGACCAGGCCTTGATGGCGATTGACCAGCGGCTCTTTGGATTTCAAGCCAGCCTGATCTTGCAAAGGATCATTTCTCCCCGCATGACGGCGTACATGACCTTTGCCTATTTCTTCCACATCATCAACATTCCCCTCGTCGCGTGCTTTATCTATGTGTGGCGCCCCCGGCCCCGATTTCGCGAGATGATGAGCGGCCTCATGGTGGTTTCGTTCCTTGGACTGCTGGGTTATCTTTTGGTTCCCGCCATCGGCCCCATGTACACGTTGCGCAACCAATACACGGTCCCCCTGAGCCATTCGATCTGGATGTTTAACCGCGATGTCGATTTCATGGATTTCGCCCGCATTCGCCGCGATGTCTTCCCCAGCCTGCACGTGGCAATTTCCTTTGTGGTTTGGCTTTATGCCTACCGCAATTCCAAAAAGCTGTTTTGGATTCTCTCGCCGCTGATCCTGAGCCTTTGGTTGTCGACGCTCTATCTGCGCTACCATTACCTGATTGACGTAGTGGCGGGATTGATTCTTGCGCCGCTTTCCTATCTGCTGGGAAATTGGCTTTACCATCATTGGGGTGACATCCCGGTTTCCGTGCCCATTTCCAAAATCTGGGCGGAGCGCCTGCCGTGGCTTTCCCAGCCGCCCGATCTGGCGGGAAAAGTGGAGGACGGCCGATGAGCGAGCCTGTCCAGTGGAATGGACATTCCGGTGATGACATCACGCAGGCTGGACGGACGTGCCACGTCGAGGACTGCCGCTGATGGGACCGCAGCCAATCACCAATCACCTATCAAAAATCGCCAATCGCCAATCCGCCTGGCTCCTTACCCTGCTGCTCCTTCTTGCCATTCTGCCGTACGTAAACACGCTGCAAAATGGATTTGTCTACGATGACACCAACGAGGTTTTGACCAACCCCTACATTCGCAGCTTTTCCCATGTGGGAGACATCTTCAGTACACGGATTCTGGCGCACCTCGGCGCGCGCGGTGCCACAAACTACTATCGCCCCATCAGTATTTTCGGCTTTCTGATTTGTTACGAGCTCTTCGGCGTGCTTCCCTATGGGTTTCACCTGGCGAATCTGTTTCTCCACGCCCTCATTGTGTGCGTCCTGTTCGGGCTATCGAAGCGGCTTTTCCACGATCAATGGCTGGCCTTTGCAGCCGCGGCCATCTTTGCGCTGCACCCGATTCACACCGAGTCGGTCGCTTGGGTCTCTGGAGTGACGGACCTCGACCTGGCCGTGTTTTACTTGGTCGCGTTTTGGTTTTTCCTCGAGAGCGCCCGGCCGCAGGGCGCGCGCTCGGAGTGGATGCAGTTGGGAATGATCGGGAGCTTTGTTTTGGCGCTGCTTTCGAAGGAACAGGCGGTAACGCTGCCGCTGGTCGCGACGATTTTCGAGCACCTTTATCGCGGCGATCGCCTCAGCACCACCTGGCGGCAAAAGGCGTCGCGCTATGGCGCGCTGTGGCTTTTGGTGGTGGTCTACATCTTGTTTCGAATTCGATTCTTCGGCGCTTTCGCGCCCGTGCAATTGACCCGGAACGTAAGCTGGTACGAAGCCGTTCTTTCTTCCGCGCCGCTGGCGGGCGAATACTTGTGGAAGATGATTTGGCCGGTTCACCTTATTGCCTATTACCCCTTTCATAAAAGCCTTACGCCGCTCGATCCGCATGTCCTGCTAGGAGTCGCCGCTCTGGCCCTCTGCGCGCTGGGTTTTGGGGTCCTCTGGAAACGCGCTCACCTTGTCTCCTTCGGATTGATCTGGTTCTTCCTGAATATCGCTCCGGTGCTGAACTCGCGCTGGCTGGGCCCCAACGTCTTTACCGAGCGGTACCTCTATCTTCCTTCCGTGGGACTCTGCTGGGTGGCCGCGTGGGGGATACAAAAACTCTGGAACCGCAGCTCAGCCCAGCCCTTGATCTGGCGCGCGGCACTCGCGAGCCTTCTTGGCGGCCTCGCGGTGCTGGCACTTGCGCGCATCGTGCTCCGCAATCGCGACTGGCGCAACGATGAGACCTATTATCGCGCCACGCTCGCGGCAGTACCGGAGGCGGGAAGCCTCCGTCTGAATCTGGGAGCGGTATACTGGAATCATATGCAGCCTGAAGCCGCCGAACGCGAGTGGAAGATGGCGCTCGCAGTCTCTCCCGATAGCGCCCAGCTCCTCAATAACCTGGGGCTGGTCTATGCACGCAGAAAACAGAACGACCAAGCCATCGCCTATTTTCAACGGTCGATGCGTGAGCGGCCAAATTATACTGACGCGCACCTGAACCTTGGGCGTACTTACGAGGCAACAGCCAGAAATGCCGAGGCGGAGCTTCAGTTGCAAGCAGCGGTGGCGCTTGCGCCGCTGAGCGTCGAGACGCGGAACGAACTGGGGAGCTTTTATCTCGCCGCCGGACGCTTGCCGGAAGCCGACACGCAGTTCCAGGCATCGGCGGTGAGTATTCCCAACGGCAAGGCCTTCGATTCGCTTGGGGACATCGCCCTCCGTGAGGGGGAGAGCAAGATCGCCGAAAAGGACTATCGGCGCGCAATCCTGCTGGAAGAATTCGACCCGCGCGCGCACTTTGGACTCGCGGCCATTCTCGAAGCAAAGGGTCGCGCCGCCGAAGCTGCGGAACAATACCGTATCGGCCTGAGCGTTGACCCCCGAAACCAGGAAGCGCATGCCGCCCTCGATCGCCTCACATCAAACTCAACCCATGTCAAACCAACAAAACCGTAGATTCGGGCGTCCGCTTCCCCCCGTTGTGCGTGGGTGCGAAGCTTTGGAGTGCGGCAGCTCGCTGCCGCTTTCCACCCCGCGCGCTTGCTCACAGGGCTCGGAACCAGAAGTACAATTTCAAACCAGCCAGCGAGCTGGCTGGCGGAAAAGCGGCAGCGAGCTGCCGCACTCCAAAGCTTCGCTCGCCGGGACGGAGATTGGTGGAGAGCAATCTGTGGTGGGGAGCCTGATTTGCGGGTGGCTGGGCTTGGCCCTCTTGTGCTGGCTCTCTATCGCTTTGCGCGCGCAGGCGCCCGCCCCCACGAGCGCCGACGCCTACGTCCAGCAATTCGAAGCGAGCTATCGCAATGTGCGAAGCCTGCGGGCGGATTTTACCCAGGCTTACACGGCGGGAGGAAAGACGCGCAATGAGTCGGGGCGTGTCGCCTTTGCCCGCGGGGGATTCATGCGGTGGGATTACGTGACCCCTACGAAGAAGCTTTTTATTTCCGACGGCAAGCAGGTGTCGCTCTATATTCCCGAAGAGCATCAACTCACCCGCGCATCCGCGAAATCCAGCGAGGACTTCCGCGTCCCGTTTGAGCTGCTGCTCACGCGCCTCAATTTGCGGCGTGTGTTTTCGCGCGTGGAAATGGCGGACGCGGCCTTTGACCACGACCCTGCCGATCATGTCGTGCGCGCGTTCCCTAAAAAGGAGTTCGAGGACGAGTACACGGACGTCCTGATCGAGTTAAGTCCGCAGTTCGATATGCGACGACTGGTGGTGAATTACCCCGACCATAGCCGTATGGATTTTCGCTTCGACCATATCGAACGCAATCCCGTACTGCCGCGCTCGCTCTTTCAATTCACACCGCCGGCTGGCACAGATATTATTGACCAGCACTGAGCCTTAGAGCGCTAAGATGGTGCGTTGTAAATCGAGACGGAGGAAAGCGAGGAAGCGATCATGAGTTCATGGGACCGGAGGGAGTGGATGCGAGGCGCGATGGCCGCTGTGGTGGGAGGACGTGCGGCCGCATCAGCGGCGTCCCTGCGAGCGGAGCCAGGCCGGGCAACGCCCGAGGAGAAACACAAGATGCCGCTGGACCTCGGTGATTTCCAGCCCAAGAGCATGCTCCACGTTCCGGAGACCAAGGTTTCTCGCTCGAAGTTCCCGGTGATCGACGTTCACAGCCATCTTTCATTCCAGGCAGCAAGCAAGAACGGGGTGCCCCTCGGCGAGAAGGTGAGGTACCCGGCGCCGCCCGAAGAAATTCTGGCGGTCATGGACCGGAAAAACATTCGGACCATGGTGGATCTTACCGGCGGGCACGGCGAAGGTTTGGTCGAGGCGATTGCCAAGTGGCAGACGGCTTACCCGGGCCGCTTCCTGGTGTTTACCGAACCTTGGTGGGACCGCACGAATGAGCCTGGCTACGCGCAATTCCAAGGGGATGAAATCGGGCGTGCGCACGCTGCCGGCGCCAAGGGATTGAAGATTCTCAAGACGCTGGGTCTTTATTTGCGCGAGAACGTTACGACGGGGAATCTGGTGAAACTGGACGACCCGCGCTTCGATCCGATGTGGGAAGCGTGCGGCGCGCACGGCATGCCCGTGTCGATTCACACCTCAGACCCCGACGCGTTTTTCCTGCCGGTTGACCGATTCAACGAGCGTTTCGAAGAATTGAACAATCATCCCAGTTGGTCGTTCTACGGTCGCGATTATCCGCCCAAGATGGAATTGCTTGAGGCGCGCAACCGGGTGTTTGCTCGTCATCCCAAGACCCAGTTCGTTGCCCTGCACATCGGAAACCGGCCGGAAGATTTGGGCTACGTTTCCGAATGCTTGGACCGCATGCCCAACATGCACGTCGAGACGGCCGCGCGGCTCAACGAGCTCGGACGGCAGCCACGCCAGGCGCGCAAATTCTTCGACAAGTATCAAGACCGCATCATGATGGGAACTGATGCATCACCGCATGGCACCGAGACTCCGCAACAGCTCTTTGGCGATGAGTTGTACGAGATCTATTACCGCTTTCTGGAGACTGAAGACGAGTATTTCGACTATGCCCCGGCGCCCATTCCTCCCCAGGGACGGTGGAAGATTTCCGGGCTGGGCCTGCCGGATGAAATCCTGCGCAAGGTCTATTACCAAAACGCCGAGCGATTGCTGAGCCTGACGTGATGAGGTGACACAGGCACTCCTGCCTGTGTCATGACCGGCGAATCGCCGGTGGATGCACAGGCAAAAGTGCCTGTGCTACTACCGCGGCAACTTTACCTCTCCGGCAATGGTCAGCTTGGCGCTTGTGCCTCCCTGCGTCTCACCCGGTTGCGCGCCGCCCACGAACACGGTGTACTCGCCCGGCGCGACCACGTGTTGGCCCTGCTCATTCACCATGCTCAGGTCGCGAGGCTTCAGCGTGAAGCTCAAGTGGCGGGTTTCCCCAGGCGCCAGGTGCGCCCGCGCGAATCCGCGCAACGCACGCGTCGGAGCGCCGGCGACCGAGGGAAATTCCAGGTAAAGTTCCGCCACCTCATCGCCGGCCATCTTCGAAGTGTTGTGGACATCCACCTGAACGGTGAGCGGTGCCCCGGCTTGAATCTGCGTCGTCGAAAACTTCAAGTTGCTGTACTCGAATGTGGAGTAGCTCAAACCATAACCGAAGCTGTAAAGCGGCTTGCCTTGGAAGTACCGGTAAGTGCGGTTTTGCATCGAGTAATCTTCAAATGGCGGAAGCTGGTCAAGAGAAGCATAGAAAGTAACCGGCAGGCGGCCACCGGGATTGTTCGCGCCCGTTAAGGTCTCGGCGATTGCGGTGCCGCCCTCCTCGCCGGGGTACCAAGCTTCAAGAACCGCCGCGGCGTGTTCTTGCGCCCAATTCACCGCCACGGCGCTCCCACTCATGAGCACGACCACCAGCGGCTTGCCGGTCGCCGCCAACGCTTCCAGCAGTTGTTGCTGCGCTTGCGGCAGTCCGATGTCCGTGCGGTCGCCGCCTAGAAAGCCCGGAACCTCGATCGACATCTCTTCGCCCTCGAGATCGGGTGAGAGTCCCACGAAGGCCACCACCGCATCCGCCTGTTGTGCCGCCGCCACAGCCTCATTGCGGAGGACCTCCACCGGCGGCTGCCAGTTCAGCACAGCTCCTGCTCCGAAGGTTGGCGCTTGGTGTACATACTCGAGGCGGAAGGCATGGGCCTTGGCGTCGTCGAAGTGCACTTGAAAGCTGGTCTTCAGGTTCTTCTGATCCTCTTCCGTCCATTTCTTGTGGGCGAGAAGGGTTGTGTCCAGAACGGATTTGCCATCCAGATCGATCCGGTAAGCCTCCCATCCACCGTCCGGGTGCCACCCTTGGCCGGGAACACTAAACGTGTAATCGCCCGGTCCGGGCGGGGTAAGCATCCCGCTCCAGCGCACGGCAAAAGCCTTCTTGGAAACACCTGGCACGGGAGCAGCGGCGTCCCAGTCAAACTGAATCGCCGGGTCCACGCGCGTCAGTACGGGCTTGCTGGAGAGATCGGTGTTGGAGAAGTATTCCGCCTTCAGGCCCTCCGCGGTGGCGCCCTCGGCCGGGTGGAACACCGTTCGCGGGACGGGGAGCGGCAACTCTACGAGGTACGGCGAGCCCTGCGAGTAGAGCACCTTCGCTTTGCCCGCGAAGTGTTTTCGAATCCCGTCGAGCGGATAAACCGGGTGCGGTGGCTGGCCGTTGTAGTTGCCCTCGAGTGCCGCCAGCGACTCTGCGTTCGGCCCGACCACGGCAATGGTTTTAACGTCTGATTTAAGCGGCAGCGCGCCATCCTGATTCTTCAACAGCACTATCGACTCTCGGGCCGCGCTCAACGCTAATTGCCGATGCTGCGGTGAGTCGTCCTGGGAATAAGGGATCTGGTTGAAGGCCACCGCGCCGGGCGGGTCGAACATCCCCATGCGGAAGCGCGCGGTGAAGAGCCTCTTCATGGAAGTATCAATTTCACTCTCTTTGATCAGACCGTCTTTCACCGCCTGCACCAGCGCCACATACTCATCGCCGCAGGTCGTGTCGGTCCCGGCCTGGACAGCCAGAGCCGAGCCGTGCTCATTGTCAGGAGTGTATTTGTGACCGGTTGAGATGTCCTCCACCGCACCGCAATCGGAGGTTACGTAACCCCGGAATCTCCACGCGTCGCGCAACGTTTCTTGGAGAAGAAACTTGCTGGCGCAGGCCGGCACACCGTCGACGGCGTTATAGGAGCACATGATGGAGTCGGCGTGTCCCTCTACGATGGTGGCGCGGAAAGCGGGCAAGTAAGTGTCCTCAAGATCGTGCGGCGAGGGCTTCACATCGAATTTGTGCCGCTCCGGGTCTGGCCCGCTGTGTACTGCGTAATGCTTGGGCGTGGCGATGGCCTTGAAGTATTTGGGGTCATCTCCCTGCACGCCGGTCACGAAAGCTACACCCATCTTCGCCGTCAGGAAGGGGTCTTCGCCGTACGTTTCCTGGCCGCGTCCCCAACGCGGATCGCGGAAGATGTTGATGTTGGGCGACCAGAAATCAAGGCCAAAGAAAATGCTGTGATTGCCCTCGCGCTGCGCCTGGTTGTACTTGGCGCGAGCCTCGGTCGAAATCGTTTGACCCTCGCGGAAGACCAGGTTGCGGTCCCACGTGGCGGCCATGCCGATGGCCTGCGGGAACACGGTGGCGTACCCCGACCGCGCCACGCCGTGCAGCGCTTCACTCCACCAATCGTAGGAAGGAACGCCCAGCCGGGGGATGGCGGGGGCGACGTGCTGCATCTGCCGGACCTTTTCGTCGAGGGTCATGCGCGAGACGAGATCATCGACACGCTTTTCCAAGGAAAGGGAAGTATCGAGATAGGGCAGGGAGGAATTCGCGGGCTTGGTCTGAGCCTTTCCGGACGGGATAAGGCCAACCGCCATTAACAGGGCAAGAAGCGCACGGGCCGCATATCGAACCAACGCTTGAATATGATTTCCGTTCATAGGGTTCACTCCTTGGAGGTATCTATACAGAGCGACATAGATTGTAGCGTCGATCTCCGATCGACGACGACGGTCGGAGACCGCCGCTACAGCCCGATGCGTAAACATTTATGTTGCTCTGTCTAGCAGGGACTAAACTAGTTTCTCTGCCTTAACAAGTCTCAGGAGCATCGGAGCGATGAGAAACAACATGGTGCGCGTGGTTTTCAGTCCGTGCTCTCGGAACGTTTTCGCGTATTCAGCCGTGTGCATGAAGTCGGAGATCAGCGCCACACCGCCGGGCTTCAGCACGCGCGCGATTTCACCACATGCCGTCACGCGCCCCTCCGGACTCGGAATGTTGTGGAAGCAGAGGTTGGAGACTACGCAATTAAATGAGCCGTCGGGAAACGGGATCGCCCTCGCGTCGGCGTTCCGGAATTCTACCTTATCGCTGACGCCTTCGAGTTCCGCGTTGAGGATTGCGGCCTCGAGAGTGTTATGGGATAAATCCTGTTTTCGCCAGATATCAATGCCTGCGCACTTGCCCGTCGTAAGCTTTTTAGCGGCCCCGATCACGAGCAGGCCCTGCCCGGTGCCGATGTCGAGCACCCACTCGTCGCCGCGCCATGACAACATGTTGAGCACTCTGTCGCGGAGGCGAAATTTCTCCACCTTGACGTAGTACGCCATCAAAAGGATCAGGATGAGCCCCGTCGGGACCAGGGAAAGAAGGACACTCGCTGCCGCCCTGGCCGCCTCGTTTGGGGAGCTGCGTAACCCCAGCCCAACCGCCGAGGCTGCGACGACGAATCCAACGAGGATCAATCCCTGGAGGGGAGCGTCAATGCCGTAATTCGGTCGCGGATTTTGCCGGGGTTTCACGGGATTTGGTGACTGGTGGAAAACCGTACGGCGGCAGTTTGAATTCGCCACCGCGTCAGCGCGCGCCTATAGTGGCCGAAACGGCTGCGATGCGTCAACCGAAATCAGCTTCGTAGGGTAGGGGAGACGAGAGCTGCTGAGCATTCGGTTGATGTCGACCTACAGTTCACCAATCACCAATCACAAATCATCAAATGACCCGATGGCCCGATGACTCGATCCTCAGGCTTGTTCCAGAATGGCGAAGTCACCCGGGTCCCAGGCTAGGGCGAAGATATAGAACTTGCTCCCGATCTTCCTGATTGCGGCATTGTGGATGTGGACGAAGTTCGGCAGCCCAAGGTCTTCCTTGATCATGAGGGTTGAGACCAGTTTTTCGTCTTCGAGAATGTAGATGGGCGCGCCCTTGGATTTATCCGGGCCTTCCAGCGCGGGGACGACGCTGTATTGCTGGTCCAGGTAATTGATGTCGCAGGGCAGGGAACCCGAGGGCATCGCGAGGCCCGAGAGGTAGTGGCCGTAGCGAGTGAATCGTTCGAAGCGCGAGTGCGGGCGGTCGGCGACGTCGAGTCGCACCATCCCGGGGGGCTTGGTAATTCCGTGCCCTGTGCCGAATTGGCCGATTCCGTCGCCTTTTCCGCCCCACGCCAGATCGTTCCAAACGGCCTGGAAGCGCTGGTCGGGGGTGACTCGCGCGGTGAGCACATAATCCAGATTGCAATATCCCGTCGTGACGTAATAGAGGCCTTCTAAATACTCCACGGCGGTCGGTGAGAAGTTCCCCCCTCCCAAAAAGTAGTCGTGGACTTCCGGCTGCTCGAAGTTGTCGCTCGCGGTCGGAGCATCGAGCTTGTGAACCATTCTGCCGTCGAGAGTAGTCGTGAAGATCTTGCCTTCATCATTGGCAGGAAGAACCAGATAGGCCGTTCCGTCCTTGTCGTACCAGATGTTGGTGTCGTGCAGGTTGATTTTCCGCATCTCATCGGCCGTTTCAAGCAGGCTGATGGTTTTCAAATCCGCACTGATTTGGAGAATCCCCGCACCCGGAAGGGCGAAATAGGTTTCCTCTTTGCCCGGCCGGCGGTCGACGGCAAACCCGCCATGAGCTTTCACCAGCACTTTCTGGGCTTCGGGCGGAAGGTGGTCGGAGGTGTAAAGCACTTTGAATTTCAAGTTTCCCTGGCCGGTAACGCCCGGAGCGCTAGTTGCCATCGCGCCGGAGGCGTCGAGTGACGCCTCGAAGGTGCGCTTGCTAATTCTCGGAGTGTGCTGGTGAGCGTGCAACGTCGTCAGGTGCTGGGTCATGCCTGCCAGCCCGGCAAGCATCATCCGCCTTCGCGAAAGACTCATGGATTCTCTCCCTGCGGGAATTTGTGCAATTAAATTGCGGAGTTGCGCCCTAATGTTGGCGGGAATTTCCTAAAGCTCGCCCCCGCCGATTCGTAAGATATCCTGAACCGGTATTTGGCGCAATGGTGAGTTTCATTCGGTTCCGGCTTTAGTGCCCTGGGTTAAAGGGGGAGCGAAGGTCTCCCGCGGCGTCGAACTCGGCGGAGAAGGGTTCCTCTCCAAGCCGCCAAAGTTGGGGAGCGTCAATCTCATCGCGCAGCCGAGGAGAAATGGCAATGCGGTTCAGGCTGAGGGTGTTGCGGATCCAAACGCAGCGCTGCGAGGTGGGGTCGGGGCTACCCAGGTGGCCAAGCGCTAAATCCAAAGCAGCTCGGTCCGTGGGATGGTGGATGGGCAGCCGCGCGGCCTGGGGGTGAAGCGCGGTGATCGCGTTGATATAGGTTTTCTGGAAGTCGATTTTCCGGAAGAAGCGCTCGTGGATGAGGTCGGCATTCCCCATGCCCACGGCGTTGCCACCGCTCGCGTCGGTGAGGTCGCGGGCGTAGATGAGGGCGATGGCGGGACCTTCGCCGGGCGCCATGCCATCGGCCCGGCCCACGACCTTGGTATCCATGCCCGCGCCGCTGATGTTCTTTCCCATCTCATCCTCGATCAGCAGGTCGAGGCGGCGGAAGGGCAGGCGCGGCATCAGCGCTCGGGCCAGAGCGATAGCGGATTCCTCCGCCGCAACAATGCCCTCCGGCAAAACCGCGCGTACGTCCGCGACGGCGTGCATTTCATTCTCGACGATCGCGAGCCCGAATAGAACCTTCCCACTCTCGAGTATTTTCGCGGCGACAGCACGGATGGTGGGATCGAACCCGTGCTTCCAGATTTGCTTGTGAGTTTCAGTGGCGCCCTCGCGCTTGCCCAGTCCGATGGCCATCATCTTGAGCATGCCGCTTTCGATGCCACCGCTCAGATCGGAATGGGGCTTCACCCGGTTCACTACCACAATCCCGTCGGACTCCCACGCAAGGCGGTCGGCGAAAACGGGAAATCCGTGGGCAGTTGTTCCCACCTGAAGCGTCTCGACCGACGAGCGGACTTCCGCGCCCACGCCCGCCTCGGTGATTCCATAGTCAGCCAGAATCTGCCGCTGGCCCTCGGCCGTTCCGCCCCCATGACTGCCCATGGAGGGGAAAACGAAGGGGCTCGCGCCTTGAGACTTGAGCCAGCCGCACGTGACGCGGACAATCTCCTGCAAGCTGGAAATGCCGCGGCTGCCGACCGCCACCGCGATGCGACGTCCGTGAAGCTTATCCGCGCCAAGCCCGAGTGCGGCGAGCTGAACCGCAACGCAGCCCTCCAGATCGGCAATTGCTGGGCGGCTCGGCGCCTTTCGCTCCAGGATATAGAAGCTGGATAACGCAAGATGGGAATTCTGATTCATCGCTCCACCAGAAACCTAACGTACCGGCGAGGTCCTGTCAACCCCTGCCCTCTGTAACCCTGGGGCGGCGGAATCCGTCTCACACAGGAGGAGCGGGAAACGTGGCCATTAATCATGTCGAAAGTGCCCCGGTCAAGGGAGACGCCTCGGACAGTTTAAAGGCGCAGAGAGAATCGCCGGGCACGGTACAAAAACGGTTGGGTCAACTCGAAAAGGAAGACTTCATCATTCTGTTCCTCTCCGCGGTACTTGTGGTTGCCGCGATATGGCTCGCCACCAGAATTCTCTGATCCATTGGACGTCAGCTTTTATCCGGCCGCCGGAAAAGTATATGCACAGGGACGCGTGGAGAGTGGTGCGCGCTCAGCTTAATCGCAGCTTATAGCCGACCCATGGTTCGGTGATGAGAAAGCGGGGTTGGGCGGGCTCCGGCTCGAGCTTCTTGCGCAGTTGCTTGATAAACGCGCGCAGATACTCGTGGTGTTCGCTGTGGTCGGGTCCCCAGACCGCGCTCAGAATCTCCCGGTGGGGAATAGGTTTGTCGGCATGGTTTGCCAGGTAATGGAGGACTTCAAATTCCTTGGGCGTCAGCCGGACGTCCTTCCCTTCGACGGTTACCCGCCGGTCGCGGAAGTCAATCTCGACGGCATCCAGGGTCACCTTATGGAGGCCTGACTCGAGCGAAGCAACATTCCGTCGAAGGGCGGAGCGAACCCGGGCAAGCAATTCCGGCATGCGAAAGGGCTTGGTCACATAATCGCCGGCCCCCGCATCCAGCCCCGCGACGATGTCTTTCTCAGTGCTTCTCACGCTGACAATAATGATTTCAGCATAATAGGTGGACCGAAGCGTCCGGCAAAGTTCGATCCCATCTTCCCCGGGCATGCTCACGTCCAATAGGACGAGGTGGTACCTCATGTCCTTCATTATTTCCAAAGCTTCTTCACCACTGGAGGCAGTATCAACTTCGTACCTAGACGCGCGAAGGGTGACGCGCAAGACGCGGCGAATCTGCACGTCGTCGTCGACCACGAGAATTCTGAATTCCATGCGAGCGACCCTCACTTTTGGCAAGCACCGAACAGCCTGCGGGGCCAGTGGCCCGCCTGTTTTGCACACGGCGGCGAACTGCTTTACGGAAACATCGACATCACCAAGTTAGGCTGGCAACAATGAAAAAAGCATAAGTTCTTCATAAAGAAAACATAAACCATGAGGATGTTCGGTTTGGCTCAAACCGGCCTCGGTGGGAGGGAGAGACGAAAGTAGTAGTATCGGGCGCGATCCCAGATCGAGCCGGCAGGGGAGTCGGGAACCGGGTCACTTCGCCAGCGACACGACGCAGCCGCCGACAACAATCAGGGCGCCTCCCAGTAGGATCATGGGGGTGGGTTTGTGGCCGAAGCCGAGCCAGGAGATCAACTGCGCCACGACGAAAAAGAAGGCCACATAAACGCCCAGGAGCCGCCCGAAGTCCCACGGCGGCGCATTGACCGTGTAGCCATAAAAAGCGAGGACCAAGCCGCCAAGCAAGAAAAACCCCGCGGCGCGCACATGGGTGGGGCTGCGGATTCCCGCTCGCATCAAAGCATCCCCGCCCGCTTCCAGGCAGGCGGCGCACAACAGAATCACCATGGCCAGGCTGTATCGCAAAGTTAAGGTCTCCTCTCAGGAGCGGAAGAATTTCTCGTGCGCCTTGTTCATTAAATGGGTAGCGCGCTTCGCTCTTACGTCAGCCCGCAGTGGAAAGTATACCTTGGGACATTTGTCTTGCTGCTATTCAATTCTCTTCTAACCGAGTAGGGCCGTGCCGCACAGCCGTAGCGAATTGGGTCTCGTAGGGGCATAAGCGTTAACCTGAGGGTGAGAGACACAGCGCCCGGTTCGCGGGCTTCCGCCATGACGCGCATAAAGGGAAACAATCTGTTCTTCCCAACTTCCTTATGACGCACTTATACCTTCTTCATGCCCGGTATCCTATCCTTCGATATGGGTAGGGGGAGACCCGCCGCAATCAAATCGTTTCAACTGACAGGAGGTACGTTCGATGACGTATTTCAGGACGGGTGAGATAAATTTATCTCAACCCCGCGTGCACCCATTCAATTCGCGCAAGAAGGCCACAATGGTGGGGGTGCTGGCGGTTTCGTGTTATTTCTTCTTGAGCCTTGGTTCTGCCGCGGCTGGACCCGCTTCGGGCGATCTCCGCGGGGTCACCTGCAACGCGTTGGGAACACCGGTTCCCGGAGTCCAAGTGTCAGTACATGGCGTGGAGGATAACACCGACCGAAATGTCGTTAGCGATCGGTATGGGACATTCGCGGTCGGGAACCTCAGGCCGGGGCACTACCAATTGCGCGCCGCCAAGGGAGTCCTTGCCAGCCCTTCGGTGACCACCGTGAGCCTGGAGTCCAGGCAGGACCTCCGAGTAGACATGACCCTTCTGCCGGCAGCGGGGGAAAAGGAACGGGCGAACACGAACTTTACGGCTGATTTGCAGACTCCTGCCGCGAGCAGCAAATCGAATGAAGCTCCCCTGACCGATCGAGAAAAAATGCTGCTGGATCGCCTGGACAATCTCGAGCAACGCTTGGCGGCAATGGAAGCCAAAGAGGCAAGTGCTGCGACCCCGGCGGCACAACCAGCGGTCGCATCGACTGCAACTCCGGCCCCGGCCCTAGTCGTCGCTGCGGCCCAACCGGCGCCGGCGAAAGCAGCTAGCCCGGCACAAGCATCGACCTCCAGTCCGACGAAGCCCGCCCTGGTTGCTTCACTGGGCGGTACAGCGGGGGTGAATACTGCTGCCAACCCTTCGACGATTTCAACCCAATCGAATACGATTGCGGCGACAATCCCCTCCACACCTGCATTGCAGACGATGAGCTCCCCCACCGGGACCGCCAATAAGAACGCCGCGACAGCCCCGCAGGAAGCGGCCCCCGACCAAAAGAAAAAGATCGATCCCTTTTCGGACTATGATTGGACCTGGCTGAACGGCAATCCTCGCACCAAAGATATCTATTGGGACACGAAATTCTTTACGCCGGAAATTCGGTCCGACGTGACTGCCACCTGGGACAACCAGCATCCGGCGGACCACTCCATGGGTGGATCGAGCGAACTCTTCCGGGAAGGTGAAGTTCAGTTAGAGCAACTCGGTATCGGTGGGGACTTCCACTATGATAATGTCCGCGCGCGTTTTATGACTCAATTTGGGGCATACTCCACGGCGACGATTCGCAATGATGGCAGCTACGCCAACGGCGAATGGGACCTTGCCAACGCCAACCGCTACTTATCGGAAGCGTACGGCGGGTACCACTTTAACGTGCTGAATGGGATCAATGTGGACGCGGGAATCTTTATGTCCTACATCGGCCTGTTCAGCTACTACAACTTCGATAACTGGGCCTACCAACCGTCGTATGTTTCCTCCAATACTCCGTGGTTCTTCCAGGGCGTGCGCGTGCAGATTTTTCCCACGGCCCATTTGAAGATTGAACCTTGGTACATCAACGGATGGCAGTCGTATGCCTCGGCGAATAACCGGCCGGGTCTTGGCGGGCAGATCAAGTGGACACCGTATTCGTGGTTGAACATTATTTCCAACAATTACGGACTGGGACACGATGATCTGTACGCGCCGGGGCGCAACCGGCTCCACACCGACAATAGCGTTGAAGTCAAATATTATGACCGGCCGAAAAACAAGGGCCTCGACAAGATGGCGTTTTCCTTTACTGGTGACCTTGGCTGTGAATTTGGAAATGGTGTGAGCTGCACCGGCGACCATGCGGGCGGTCCCAAACAGAGTTTTATTGGCGGCATGATCTACAACCGCTTTTGGTTCGACCGCGACCAATTTGCCGTCACGTGGGGTGGCGGTGGGATCAACAATCCTGGGCGCTATCTCGTGCTTCTCCCACCTATCAACGGTGCAACGGCTGCCTCTGCTGCGCTAAATTCGCCCTACTTTACTGCGAATCCTGGCCAGAACTTTAAAGCCTGGGACAGCTCACTCACTTTTGACTGGATGCCCAAGCAGTACATCACGTTCCGGATTGAGCCGGACTTTCGCCACGCGGATATTCCCTATTGGTCAGGCCGCGGAGGAATTACGCCGCCGGCCGCTCTGGGCGCATCTGTGCTGACTCCCAATGGTTTTCCCAGCCAATACGCTTGTAACGATGGTACTGCGGCAGGGATCACCCTCGCCGCCGGGGCTTGCGCCAACGACGGTGGAGTTTGGTACCCAAATCTTGTAAAGAATGAGTTTCTGATCGATTTCGATATCATGGTGAAGTTCTAGCGGCGTCTGTTGTTGTACGGGTACGGCATGCGGTACAAGCCAGGGACGCAAGGAGCCGGGGAAGGGCGGCGCGCTGGAATCCTCAAATCGGAGGCGTAACCGTGCTGAAACATGGGAAGTCTATGCTGGCCGTCGTAGCGCTGGTCGTAGCTGGAGCGACAGTCATAGCCGCTGGTTCAAAGCTACCGGGCGGTCTGAGCATGGGTGTACGCCCGGATGAAGCCGCGGAAACTAACCCCCAAACGACGACGGGACCTTCTCCCCCAAGTCACCTTTCCAAGGCCAGTAAAATCGCTGCTGCCGAGGACTATACGAAGAAGCTCTTACTCCTGATGGACACGGACAAGAGCGGCCGGGTCTCCAAGGAAGAGTTCATGAGCTTTATGGCGAAGGTGTTTGACCAGTTGGACACCAACCACGATGGGCAACTGGACGTGAAAGAGCTGGCCAAGTTTCGTGAACGGCCGTGGGCGGGTAAATAGCGGGCCGAACGAAGCGCGAGCGCCCCGCTCCCGCCAAAAATGCGCGGGCAGGCTGCCCACGCCCCAGAAGCTGTGAAAGAATCGCCTGTGGCTCCGCGGGTGTGAAATTCCCCGAGGCGTTTGAAGGGGCAGAGCTATCGACGGGCAATGGCTATGATGAGTTCATTAGGTGACCTTCCTTTGCGCCCGTTGTTGCGCTTTTACCCGCGGGTCTTGGGCGCACGCCGTTCCCCGGGGTCTCTCACGCCGGAACCGCGGCCCGGCGTCCTTTCCAGCGCAGGCGGAACCATTGTTGAATATTGTAAGTGAGGCAAGCCCACAACACCTCGCAGCGCACTTTCTGCAAGCCCCGCACGGCGAACTGCCGGAGTCCCAGTTTAGCCTTCAGCCAGGCGTTGGTGAATTCCGCCACGGGGGCGCGCCAGCGATAAGCGGCGCGGGCCTCGGCGGTCTGCATCTTGGCGACGTAGGCCGCCACCTGGGGAGCCAACTCCCGGCGGGTGATGCTGCGCCCGCGTCTCCCCGGACGGCACGGGGCGCGCAACGCACATTCCCGGCAGTCGGGCGCCCGCGCCTTATAGACGCGGCGCTCGACGCCGATGCGATCGTGTTGGGTGGTGCGATAAGGAAGTTCCTTGCCCGCCGGACAAGTATAGGTGTCGGTCGCGGGATCGTAGCGGAAGTGCTCGGGGTAAAAAGCCGGATCGACGCCGCGCGTCTCCAGGCCGCGCCGGCCGGCCGCACTGTCCTCCTCCATCGTGCCCCCGATCAAGTCGACGCCGCGGTCGGCGGCCGCCAGGATATTCTCCCGCGTCGTGTAGCCGTCATCGACGATCATCTGCCCCGGCTGCCGTCCCATCTGTTGCTGCACCGTCTCCAGCGCCGGCACCAGTTGTCCCTGGTCATTGGCGTCCTGGGTGACGCTCGCCCCCACGATGATTCCGTGGGCGACGTCGGTCGAGATCTGTACGTTGTGGCTGGGAGCGTGGCCGCCGTCGCTTTGTTTCATCAGGCGCGCTTCCGCATCGGTCTCACTCACCCGCCGCTGGGACTTTTCCGCCCGCGCCTTGGGAGCGGCTTGCACCTTTTTCAGCTCCTCCAGGGCTTGTTCCAACCTTTCCACCTTCTCTCGCGCCGCCCGCTGCCGGGCCGCCTGGGTGCGCCGGTCCCCGCCTTCTTCCCGCGGATCCCCCATCGCCCGCACCCGCTCCTGCGCCGCTTCCAGGTGCGCCTGCAAGGTCTTCTCGCGATGAAACGACTTGCCGCTGGCCGCCGCTTTCACCTTCGTGCCATCGTGCACCACTTGCTCCAAGCCGATCAGCCCCTCGCTACTCAAGGCCGCCAAGAGATCGGCGAACAGTTTGTCCAGCGCCTCCTGGTGGTCAACGCGAAAGTCCGACAGGGTGTGATGATTGACCCCCTCGCACCCCGTCAGCCACTGGTAGACGGGATGATAGGCGCAGCGCCGCTCCACCTCCCGCGCCGAACTCACCTTCTCGCTATAGGCATAGACCCACAGGCTGATCAGCACCCGCGGGTCAATCGCCGCCCGGCCCGCCGCTCCCTCCACCGCCCGCACCGCCTCGGTGTAGGGTGCCAGGTTCAGGCCCCCAGTCATTTCCCAAATCGCTCGCGCCAGGTGGTCGGGCTCCAGCAACCGCTCCACGTCCACCGCCCGCCACACCATCTGCTGGCGGTTCACGGGCTGGAAACGCGCCGGGGGCTTGGGGACAGCCTCGCTCGCCGGTGCCTCCGGCGGCCGGGCGGGGAGCTCGCTCTCGCTCCAGATCGTCTTCTGCTGTTGCTCGCGGAGCTCACTCATGTTGACGCCTCCGCCTGGGGGAGGAATCCGTCCCCCGGGGAGTGCGCCGCAAGACGATCGTGTGCTTATCCTCGACCACCCACTCGATCACTTCCCCCTTGGCGATTTCCAACGCTTGCGCCAAGGGCGCCGGACAAATCAGATACCACTGGCGGTTCTTGCCGCCCCGTTGAATCACCTGCACCGTCGACTCGTAACCCATGTGCAACCTCCCTGGGGAAACGCAGGGGGAAGCATATCATAGCTATACAGCTAGTCAAGCATTATTTCGATTTTTTCACAGCTTCCCAGCGGGCGAGACGCCCGCGCTACCTCCGCGCCTTTGGTCTTACGTCGCACACGCCGTCTCGGCATGGGTTGGAACATGGCAGCGAGGTATGGTAATCTTTATGCCAATGGAGCTAAGTCTTAACCTGGTGTGGATGCTGCTCGCCGCCGTGAGCTTTGCTCTGGCGTGGCGGGACCGGGGAAACCGGACCCTGGCTTGCGGGCACTCGTGGCGCCGAATCCTTACTCTCACGTGCGCCCTGGCCATATTTTTCCCGGTCATTTCTGTGACCGACGACCTGCATCCCGCACAAGTCGTCATCGAGGACTCCAACCCGTCAAAACGCATTTTGAAGTCATCCGGCGCATCGGGCGCATCGCCAAGTCTGGATAGAGCCTCACTTCTTTTCATAGCCGCCACCGCAGAGTCGCCGGCGAGGGGGGCTTTGCGGTTCCTCGGTTTAGCCGCGAATTTCGAATCTCATCTCTTTATCACCATTGGTGGCGAGCGGTCCAACCCCCGCGCACCTCCCCCGTTGGCCATTTAGGCCTCACCGGCCGAGATTACTCAATATACGTAGATTCTTGGCGCCGTCTCCGCCAACCGGTCATTGGTGCAGACCGACGTGGAGGGGGCCGGCTCCCCTATAACCGAATGAGTTAAAGGCATCTCAGACAGTTCGAAAAACTGGATCTAAATGGGCGATTGCAATACCGCTCTTAGCTCGACAATCAGGGGCGTGGAGGTTCAAACATGAAGTCTCGCTCTTTTTTCGTGATCAGCGTTGGGATGATGTGCTTGCTATTGGCGCTCTGCTCGTCGAGTTGCGCGAGCAAGGGAAAGGCGAATCCTGCCGCGGAGGGTCCTTTGCCCGCGCAAGTCGAGCATGAACAGGACGCCGCCGCGTTCAAGCTCGATCATCCCGAGCAGTTTCCGCTCATTGCTGCCGGCCGGCTCGAAGATGCGCCGGAATTGAATGTGACGGGCACCGTGAACCCCGACGTTGCCCGCAACGTCCCGGCGATTTCGTTGGCTTCTGGCCGCGTAGTGGGGATCTATGCCCGGCTGGGCGATGAAGTGCGGAAGGGCCAGTTGTTGCTTCGCGTGCGCAGCGACGATGTCTCCGGGGGATTTTCCGACTATCGCAAAGCAATTGCCGATGAAGTTCTTGCCCGCGCGCAACTGGCTCGGACCGAGGACCTCTATAACCACGGCGCCATGGCCAAGGCCGATCTCGAAGTGGCCCAGGATGCGGAGGACAAGGCCAAGGTCGACCTTGAAACTACGGCTGAGCATCTTCGCCTGCTCGGCAACGACCCAACGAAGTTCAACAACGTCGTGGACATCATGGCGCCCGTCGCCGGGGTGATTACCGACCAGGAAGTGACCAACGGCGCGGGAGTGCAAGCGCTAGGAACAAATCCCTTCACGATTTCCGATCTGTCCCACGTTTGGGTCCTCTGCGATGTGTATGAAAACGACATGGGTTTTGTGCGGCTCGGCGAGAACGCGGACATTCACCTGAACGCCTACCCCGACTTGGCGCTCCGGGGCAGGATCAGCAACATCGGGGCGATTATGGACCCCAATCTTCGCACGGCCAAGGTGCGGCTGGAAGTGCAGAACCCCGGCATGCTGCGTCTCGGCATGTTTGTAACCGCCACCTTTTATGGACCGCAGAAGGAATCGCGGGCTACTGTCCCTGCCACCGCGATTCTGCACCTGCACGACCGCGAATGGGTTTATGTGCCGATCGAGGTCGGCCGTGTCCGTCGCGTCGAAGTCACCGCTGGCAAGATGCTGCCGGGTAACCTCCAGGAAGTTAATTCCGGCCTTCAGCCCGGACAGCAAGTTATCTCGAACGCTTTGGACCTTCAGGCTACGGTGGAGCAATAAATGATTCGTCGCATTGTCGACTACGCGCTCAACAACCGGTTTGTCATTTTGTCGGTCGCGATCATGCTCTTCATTTGGGGCGCCATCTCGTTCCACAAGCTCCCTGTCGAGGCCTATCCGGACGTTGCCAACAACTATGTGAATATCATCACGCAGTGGCCTGGCCGCGCCGCCGAGGAAGTGGAACAGCAGGTGACGATCCCTCTGGAAATCGTCATGAATGGAATCCCTCACCTCACCCATCTGCGCTCCGCTTCCATTGCCGGCCTTTCCAGCCTGATGCTGATCTTTGATGACGATTCAGAAAACGACTGGAACCGTGCCAAAGTCCTGGAAAGGCTTGCGCAGGTCACCCTTCCCCCGGCTTGCAGCCGCAGATGGGCACAGACTGGAGTCCGGTGGGTCAGATCTACTTCTACACCCTGAGGAGCAGCAATCCCCAGTATGACGTCATGGATTTGAAGTCGCTGGAGGACTGGGTCCTGGAAAAGGAGTTCAAGTCGGTCCCCAACGTTGTGGACGTATCGAGCTTCGGTGGACCCACACGCGAATACCAGGTGCGAGTCGACCCGGACAAGCTGGTTGCCTACGGACTGAGCATTGGCCAGGTGGAGCAACAACTGAGCAATAACAATGTGAACGGGGGTGGAAGCTTTATCGAGGCGGGCTTGCAGCAGATCAATGTGCGCGCCGTGGGCTTGGTAAGAAATGTGCGCGACATTCAGGAGACCGTGCTTAAAACCTCGAACGGGACGGCGATCAGAGTCAAAGACATTGCCGTGGTGACCCAAGGGCCGAAAATCCGGCTGGGTCAGTTCGGCCGCGCGATCCGCCAAGAAGACGGCAAGATCATCGATAACGACGATGTGGTTTCCGGAATCCTGCTCCTGCGAAAAGGCGCGGAATCGGAATCGACGCTAGTGGGAATCCACGAGAAGGTCGATGAGCTGAACAACCACCTTCTGCCGCCGGGAGTGAAGGTGGTCCCGTTTATCGACCGGAGCGAATTGGTGGAGTTTACCACCCATACCGTGCTTCATAACTTGACTGAAGGCATCATCCTGGTTGTCATTATCCTCTTCCTATTTCTCGGAAACGCGCGGGGAGCCCTCATCGTTGCTCTCACCATTCCCTTCTCGTTGCTGTTTGCATCCATTTGCCTCGACCTGAGGCACGTTCCCGCCAATCTGTTGTCGCTCGGAGCTCTGGACTTCGGGATGGTGGTAGATGGCGCCGTGGTGATGGTGGAAAACATTGTCCGTCATCTGACCCACAGGAACGGGTCGAGCGGGTCAAAAACCGCGATGGAGTGCATTCGCGAGGCCGCGCACGAGGTTCAAAGGCCGGTATTTTACGCGATCGCCATCATCATCACGGCCTATCTGCCCATTTTCACCTTGCAGCGGGTCGAGGGGCGCTTATTCAAACCCATGGCGTGGACGGTCGCCTTTGCTCTGCTGGGCGCGCTGCTGTTTTCCATGATCCTCGCCCCAGTGTTGTCAAGCTTCCTGTTTCGCAAAGGCGCGGGCGAGTGGCCCAACCCGGTGGTAACTTTTCTGACCCGGCACTATCGCAGTGCGGCGCGATGGGCCATTACCCATAGGATCTTGACTTTTGGCGTGGCGGGATTGGGAATCCTCATCACCGTCTATCTCGCCGTGGGTGGGGCCATCGGTTCGGAGTTTCTGCCGCACCTTGACGAGGGCGCTCTCTGGGTGCGCGGCACGCTTCCGCCCAGCACCGGGCCCACCGAGGGTACTCTGGTGGCGAACCGGGCGCGCATTATTCTGGCTTCCTTCCCGGAGGTCACGACCGTGACCAGCCAAGTGGGGCGGCCCGACGATGGGACCGATACCACGGGCTTTTTCAACACCGAATACTGCGTCGATCTGAAACCCAAAGAGCAGTGGCGTCCCGTATTCCGCCAGAACAAAGATGAACTTATCGCTGCCATGGATCGTGAGCTCGAGAAGATGCCGGGCGCGATCTGGAACTTCTCCCAGCCCATCGCCGACAACATGGAGGAGGCGGTCAGCGGCGTCAAGGGTGAGCTCGCGACAAAAGTTTATGGCGACGATCTGCAGGTCCTCGAGGAAAAGGGCGACCAGATTGTGGATATCATGCGGCACGTCAGGGGCATCCAGGATCTCGGCCTATTTCGCGTTTTGGGACAGCCGAACCTGAATTTCACCGTCGATCGCGCCGCCGCAGCACGATGGGGAATCAATGTGGCGGATGTGCAAGACGCCATTCAAACCGCCGTCGGCGGCAACGCGCTCACCCAGGTGCTTCAGGGCGAGCGGCGCTACGACCTGGTGATGCGTTATCTCCCTCCTTATCGCGACACCAAGGAAGCCATCGAGAGCATTCGCCTCCTTTCGCCCACGGGAGAGCGCGTGTCTCTCTCGCAGCTTTGCAATATCGAGGTCAAGGACGGCGGCTCGGAGATCTATCGCGAGGGGAACCAACGCTACGTCGCCATCAAGTACAGCGTGCGCGGACGCGATTTGGGCGGGGCAGTGGAAGAGGCCATTGCTAAGGTAAACCAGCAGGTTGAGCTGCCGCCCGGATACAAAATCAATTGGGAGGGTGAATACGAGAGCCAAAAGCGCGCCCAGGCCCGCCTCTTTCTAATCGTTCCCCTCACCATCGTCTTGATTTTCATCATTCTGTATGTGATGTTCAATTCGCTGAAATGGGCGCTGTTGATTCTCGCCAACGTCATGATCGCGCCGCTCGGTGGCATGCTGGCCCTGCTGTTTACGCACACGAATTTCAGCGTTTCCTCCGGCATCGGCTTCCTGGCGCTATTTGGCGTCTCGGTGCAAACGGGCGTCATTATGCTGGAATATATCAACCAGCTCCGCGCGCGCGGCTATGTCATTATTGAGGCCGCCGTTGAAGGAGCAGTTCTTCGCCTCCGTCCCATCATGATGACCATGCTCGTGGCCACTCTCGGATTGCTGCCGGCGGCCACCTCGCATGCCATCGGATCAGATTCACAGCGGCCGTTTGCCATCGTCATTGTCGGTGGGCTCATGGCGGCCCTGGTGATGAGCATCTTCCTGTTGCCCACCCTCTACGTGTGGGTGGCGCGGGACACGGATAAGCTTCCCCATCCGGAGGAATCGATTGTCACATAAACTCATTATCTCCCGTAAATGGAAAGCATTGATCTTGGCGCTCGTGGGCGTTGCGTTCGCCTTGATGGCGGGCGCCGCGTTCGCCCAACAATCGTCCGTTAGGATTAGTCTGGATGATGCAATTCGCCTGGCGCTCCAGCACAATCATACCTTGCAGGCGGCGCGCACCACCATCGACCAAAGTAAGGACGAGGAAATCACCGCCTATTTGCGCCCCAACCCTGAGCTTTTCGGCGATTGGGATTACCTGCCGTTGTTCTCTCCGGGCAGCTTTACGGGTACCTATTTCAATCAGTCGACAGAGGTCGATCTGGGCCTCAGCTACCTGATCGAGCGCGGCAAAAAGCGCCAGCGCCGATTGCAGGCGGTCAAAGACCAGACCGCCCAGACGGTGTCGCAGGTATCGGACAATGAACGCACGCTGACCTTTCAGGTGGCCACGCTGTTCATCAATGTGCAGCTTGCCCAGTCCACACTGGAACTGGCCCGCAAAGACCTTGATAGCTATCAGAAAACGGTCGATCTCAATAATTTGCGCTATCAAAAAGGCGCGATCAGCGAGGACGACAAGTTGAAGATCGAACTCCAGCTCCTCCAATTCCAAAACGATGTGGCGCAGGCAGAGCTCGCAAAGGTTCAGGGGCTTTCGGATTTGCGTCAGCAGCTAGGGTATGAGTCCGTGCCTTCGGAGTACGACGTCGTCGGCGAATTTGTGTATCACAAGGTGCAGGGCAATCTGGAGGACCTGCAATTGAAGGCTCTCCAGCAGCGCCCTGACCTGAAGGCGGCGACGCAGGGGATCACCGCGGCCAACAGCCAATACGCACTGGCCAAAGCGAATGGGAAACAGGACGTGACCGTGCAGGGTAATTACACGCACACCAGCGGCATCAACGGCGCCTCGGTGTATGCCAGCATTCCGCTCGCTATTTTCAATCGCAACCAGGGGGAAATTGCCCGGACAAAGGTTGCCATCACCCAATCCGAGGAGCAGGAAAAAGCGGCGAATAACCAGGTTATGACCGACGTGCGCGATGCCTACGAAACGCTCCAGACTAGCGACAAGATTGTGGGACTTTACCTTTCCGGGTACCTGGACCGGGCGCAGAAGGACCGCGACATCAGCGAATACGCTTACCAGCGGGGCGCCGTGAGCCTGCTGGACTTTCTCGACGCCGAGCGCAGCTATCGCGCTACGCAGCTTGCCTATCGGCAGTCGCTGGCGGCATGGCTCCAGGCGGTGGAGCAGTTGCGCGAGGCCGTCGGTACCCGCACCCTGCCATGAAGAAGCACATCGGGAGAGTTTTTCGAACGGTTTATGATCGCGAGTACGACGGTTAACAAGCGCGCGCCAAAGGAGACGACGAGGTGAAGAAATTCGAGGTGCGGGGCTGGTTTGAGGAAACCGGTATTGTCGCTGCCATCCGCGTCAAGTCGTCGGAGGACGCGCTGTTTGCCGCCGAGGCTGTGGCGGGTGGAGGAGTCGTCGTCATCGAAATCCCCCTGACCGTTCCTCTTGCCTTCAAAGTGATCTCGCATCTGGTGAGAACGATTCCCGGCATCGTTGTGGGGGCGGGCGGGGTGACGAATCCGGAAACCGCACAGGCATGCCTTGATGCTGGTGCTCAGTTTTTGACCAGCGATGGGCTGCATCTGACTGTGATCGAGTTTGCCTCCAAACAAGATGTGGTGGTCATTCCCGGCGCGCTGACCCCGACGGAAGTCATCACCGCATGGGAAGCGAAATCCGATTTCGTCAAGGTTGTTCCCTGCGCGCAGATTGGCGGTGAATCTTACATTGCCTCCCTCCATCGCATGTACCCTAAGATTCCGCTGGTGGCCTCCGGCGGGGTGCATCAACAGAACGCGTCCAACTTCATCATCGCGGGCGCAGTGGCGCTCGGAGTCGGCAGAGAACTGATCCCCTCTGAGGCGATCCACCGTCGCCAAGTCGAGCGTATCGGTGAACTCGCGCGCCGCTTCTTGGGCTTCGTCAAGGCTGGCCGCGAGCACTTGGACGCACGCGCGCGAAGGTCGTCTGTTTGATTCCATTGGCTCCGAGAAGGTTCTTCTTCCACACACGCGACGTTTCTGAGTAAACTGTTAAAGGGTCTTCTGTGCTGGGGCAGAGTCGCGTTTTTCACTTTCCGGCCACCTTCGCGGAAACCTCCTACTTTGCGAAGGGGGTAGCAATCCAAAATGAAATGGGTATATTTCGTGTGGGCACTTTTGCTCTGCGCCGCCATCGTACTGCCTGTGCAGGATCTCAATGCGGGTGGCGCCAAACGGAAAGGGGCGGGGTTAGTGCCGATTGCCCAGGCATCACCCTTGCCAGGAATGCCTCCGGTGCTCGATCCGCACGACATCTACTCCGCGGACCGTGCCGGCGACCTGAGCCCCGTGGTTAAGGATGATCCCTCCCGAGTCTATGTCCCCAACAGCGGCAGCAACACCGTAGACGTCATCGATCCCGCCACCTACAAAATCATCAAGCACTTTCGCGTGGGCCGCCAACCCCAGCACGTCACGCCGTCCTTCGACCTCAAGACACTCTGGGTGCTCAACGACTTGGGCGATAGCCTGACCAGGATCGACCCCGCCACCGGAAAGAAGGGCGCGACTTTCAAAGTCGTAGACCCGTACAACATGTACTACACGCCGGACGGCAAGTACGCCATCGTGGTGGCGGAACGGAAAGATCGGCTCGACTTCATCAATCCCCAAACGCTGAAGCTCGAGCACGCTCTTTCCGTGCCTTGCCGCGGCGTCGATCACATGGATTTTTCCGCCGACGGGCGTTACCTGATCGCCAGTTGCGAATTCTCAGGGAAGCTGGTGAAAGTCGATGTGGAGAAGCAAAGCCTGATCGGCGAGCTGAAGCTTCCGCGTCCGGGAATGCCCCAGGACGTCAAGCTCTCTCCCGACGGAACCATCTTCTACGTGGCGGACATGGAAGCGAACGGTGTCTACGAAGTTGATGGCGACACTTTTAAAGATATCGGATTCATTCCCACGGGCAAGGGTGCGCACGGTTTGTATACCAGCCGCGATTCGCGCGTGCTCTACATTTCTAATCGGGGTGAGGGAAGTATCTCCCTGCTCGACTTTGCCGAACGTCGCGTCATCGAGAAATGGAAGCTCCCGGGAGGGGGCAGCCCCGATATGGGGGGAGTTTCCGCTGACGGGAAGGTCCTGTGGTTGTCGGGGCGCTACAACCGGGAAGTGTACGCAATCAACACCGAAAACGGCGACCTGCTGGCCCGCATCAAAGTGGGAAAGGGTCCGCATGGCTTGTGCGTGTATCCGCAACCCGGCCGCTACTCGCTCGGGCACACGGGAATCTTTCGGTAGGCGCGGCTAATTCCTTGGTCGTCAGTCTCAGTATCGCTCACCCGGAAGGACCGAATTGAGGAGGAGCGCGCACATGCCGCCGGTGGCAATTCCAGAGGATAGTGTTTGACGCAGCAACCCCGGCAAGGAGCGGAGAATGTCGGGAACAAAGGTAACCCCGAGGCCGAGGCCAATGGAGACCGCGATGATGAGAGAGGACCGGCGATTCATGCGAACCCCAGCCAGAATCCTGATGCCGGCGACGGCTACTGCGCCAAACATTACGATGGTTGCGCCTCCAAGGACCGCTTGAGGAAGCGCTTGGACAAGGCCACCCACCACGGGGAACAGGCCAAGCGCCATCAGGATCACCGCAATGAAAGTGCCCACGTAGCGGCTACCGACCCCGGTCAACTGGATGACTCCATTATTTTGGGCGAAGGTCGTGCTCGGAAACGAGTTGAAAACGGCAGCGAGCAGGGAATTGATGCCGTCCGCCAGGACGCCCGCGCGCAGCCGCCGGAAGTAGAGGTCTCCGGTGATCGGCTGGTTCGTCAGCGATGAGGTCGCGGTCAGGTCGCCGATGGATTCAATCACCGTAATCAGGTAAAGGAACGCGAAGGGAACGAAGGCGCCGGCGTGATGATCCCCACAAACACCGCGAAGACATGCTGAAGCGCTACGAAAAGCGTTTCGCGCAGCGGAGGTCTATCCTCGAGGCCATAGATGAGTTCGGATGGACTGGCGCCAGGAGTTTCCAGGGCTGGGGTTTCAGCCACGCAGTCTCCATATTCAGCAGTTTGAGCCTAACCCCTCGCCGTGACCGGCTCGGCAAGATTCTCCCGCGAAGATTCCTGAAGGTCGGGATCGTAATTGAGGTTCGGCCGGAGCCAACGTTCCACCGCGCGCAGGTCCATGCCCTTGCGGCGATGGTAATCCTCTACTTGATCGCGGTCGATTTTTCCCACGGCGAAATATTTCGCCTCCGGATGGGAGAAATAGAATCCGCAAACAGAGGCGGCCGGAGACATGGCGAAGTTCTCCGTCAGATAAATCCCGGTATTCTTCTCTGCCTGCAAGACGCGGAAAAGCTCGCGCTTCTCGGTGTGGTCGGGGCAAGCGGGATAGCCCGGCGCCGGGCGAATGCCGCGATAGCGCTCGTGAATCAGGTTCTCGGGCGTGAGATTTTCATTTTGGCCGTAACCCCAAAATTCTCTGGCCTGTTTGTGCATCAGTTCCGCCAGCGCTTCCGCCAAGCGGTCGGCAAGGGCCTTGGTCATGATGGAGTTGTAGTCGTCGTGATCCTTCTGGAACCGCGCTAGCAGCGGTTCGATGTCGGCACCGGCGGTTACGGCGAAAGCACCCAGGTAGTCTTCGTAAGCCGGAGAAACACGCCTAAGAGCCGCAGGGCCGGAGTGCGGGCCCTGCGCTACGTTCGCGGTTGGTTTGGGCGCGATCAGGTCGGCGAGCGCCCAGTTGTAATGCCCCCGCGCCTTTTCCATTTGCTGCCGCAGGGTGTGGAAGACCGTCAGCACGGAAGAACGCCCGGAATCGGCGTACACTTCGATATCGTCGCCCACGCTGTTAGCGGGGAAGAAGCCCATTACGGCGTTGGCGGTGAGGAGTTTTTCGTCCACGATTTGGTCCAGCAACTTGCGCGCGTCATCCAGCAGTTCGCGCGCCTTACTCCCCACAATCGCGTCGTCCAGGATTCTCGGAAACGTCCCGCGCAGCTCCCAGGCTTGAAAGAAGGGCGTCCAATCGATGTAGGGAACAACTTCCCCGAGCGGCACGGCAGGGAAAACCCGCAAACCTGTGAAGGCAGGGCGGGGAAGACTCGCTTCGCTCCAATCGATGGGCGGCTTGCGCCGGCGCGCCTCGTCCAGGGTCAGCAGCTTCTGAGCAGCGGGCTTGTGCGCGGCGCGGAGCTTATCCTGTTCGCGCAGGTTCTCTTCCTGAAATGCCGGCCGTGTGTTCAGGTTCTTGAGCTTACTCACCACGCCCACGGCGCGCGAGGCATCCAGCACATGCACAACCGGCTGATGGAAGTGGGGAGCGATCTTCACCGCCGTATGCACGCGGCTGGTGGTAGCGCCGCCGATCAGCAGCGGGATGGTGAACCCCTCGCGGTCCATTTCCTTCGCGACGTGGACCATTTCGTCGAGCGAGGGCGTGATCAATCCGCTCAGGCCGATCATGTCGGCGTGCGTGTCCCGCGCGGTTTTCAGAATCTTCTCGCACGGAACCATGACGCCGAGATCGATGATTTCGTAGTTGTTACAGCCCAGGACCACGCCCACAATGTTTTTGCCAATGTCATGCACGTCGCCCTTCACCGTGGCCATCACGATGCGGCCTTCGGCGCGAGCTTTGCCGCCCGCTTCCTTTTCAGCTTCCATGAAGGGAAGCAAATAGGCGACGGCCTTCTTCATCACGCGAGCGCTCTTGACCACTTGCGGTAGGAACATTTTCCCGGAGCCGAACAGGTCTCCTACAACGCTCATCCCGGCCATCAGCGGGCCCTCGATGACACTGAGCGGCCGGCCAAGCTTTTGCCGGGCTTCCTCGGTGTCACGCTCAACGTAGTCGGCCACGCCTTTTACGAGAGCATGTTTCAACCGCTCTTCGACCGTCCCTTCGCGCCACGCGTCTTCTTGGGCCTCTGCTCGCCCGTGCTGCTTCACCGATTCGGAAAAGGCCAACAGTCTTTCGGTTGCGTCAGCGCGGCGATTCAGCAGCACATCTTCAACCAGCTCCAATAGATCGGGAGGCAGTTCCTCGTAAACGGCGAGTTGTCCGGCGTTCACAATTCCCATGTCCATGCCCGCGCGGATGGCGTGATAGAGGAACGCGGAGTGGATGGCCTCGCGAATGGTGTTATTCCCGCGAAACGAAAACGAAATGTTGCTGACACCGCCGCTTACTTTGCAATACGGCAGCGTGGCCTTGATCTGGCGTGTGGCTTCGATGTAACTCACCGCGTAATTCCGGTGCTCTTCCATCCCTGTAGCCACGGTAAGGACGTTGGGGTCAAAAATGATGTCGCCGGGATCTACGCCCACTTCCTCGGTGAGGATGCGGTAGGACCGCGTACAGATCTCGACGCGGCGCTCGGTTGAATCCGCCTGCCCGGTCTCATCGAAGGCCATCACCACCATGCCGGCGCCGTAGCGCTTGATCAGCCGGGCGCGCTGCTTGAAGACCTCTTCGCCTTCCTTGAGGCTGATGGAATTCACGATGCCTTTGCCCTGAACACACTTCAGCCCCGCCTCGATCACGCTCCACTTCGAGCTGTCGATCATGATGGGGACGCGGGCGATGTCCGGTTCAGAAGCGATATAGTTCAAAAAGGTGGTCATCGCCTGCTCGGAATCGAGCATGGCCTCATCCATGTTGACATCGATAATCTGCGCGCCGCCTTCGACTTGCTGCTTGGCGACGGTGAGGCCCTCCTCGAATTGGCCGCCCAGAATCAGCTTGGCGAATTTGGGCGAGCCGGTCACGTTGGTGCGTTCGCCAATGTTGACGAAATTGGTTTCAGGCCGAATCACCAAGGGCTCGAGGCCGCTGAAGCGCGAGTAGCGTTCGACCGTGGGTGGCACGCGGGGCGGGAAATCCTTCACTGCCTCGCGGATGGCGCGAATGTGAGCGGGAGTCGACCCGCAGCAGCCGCCGACAATATTCAGCCAGCCGTTCGCGGCGAAGTCACGCAATTCCGCCGACATGATTTCCGGCGTTTCGTCGAACCCGCCGAAGGAATTGGGCAGGCCGGCGTTGGGGTAGCAGCTTGTGAAAATCGGGGCGAGGCGTGAAAGCTCCTCGATGTGGGCGCGCATTTGCTTCGGACCCAGCGAGCAGTTGATGCCCACGCTTAGCAGCGGCGCGCTCGAGACGGAGATCCAGAAAGCTTCTATGGTCTGGCCCGTGAGCGTCCGGCCGCTGAGGTCGACAATAGTGACCGAGGCCAGCAGGGGCAGGTGTTTCCCCGTGTCCTCGAAATACTGCTGGGCGGCAAAGAGCGCGGCCTTTCCATTGAGCGTGTCGAAAATGGTCTCGGCCAGCAGCAGGTCAACGCCGCCGTCGACGAGGCCACGGATTTGTTCGTAATAAGCATCGCGCAACTGATCGAAGGTCACGGCGCGCGCGGCAGGGCTCGCAATATCCTGCGATGCCGAGGCCGTGCGGCTGGTGGGACCGAGGGAGCCTGCCACCCAGCACGACCGCGCGGGGTTCTCGACCATAAAGCGGTCGACCGCGCGGCGCGCCACTTGGGCTCCGGCGCGATTGAGGTCGTAGATAAACCCCTCCAACTTGTAATCCGCCATGGAAATGGCGGTGGAGTTGAAGGTGTTCGTCTCAATGATGTCCGCTCCGGCATCAAGGTATTGCCGGTGAATGTCCTCGATGATGGCTGGCTGGGTGATATTCAAAACATCGTTACACTGGCGTAAGTCTCGTATGTGGCGCGCGAATTCCTTGCCGCGAAAGTCGGCTTCCTCGAGCTTATGGGCCTGAATCATCGTGCCCATGGCGCCATCGATGATCACGATCCGTCGCTTCAAGGTTTCGACGAGCGAGTTTGCGGTGGGACTGACTTCACTCATTCTGAAGAAGGTTTCCTCCTGATTTCCGTGTCGATGATGCCGGGAAAGCGCCGATGTCCTTTGGCGGCGCGTCGTCGCGGGTCAATCGACCACGCGGCACTCGATGAGGTCCCGAGTTCGGCTCGGGTTGTAGCCAAGGTCTGTTTGAATGGGCAGCCGAAAGTCACCCTGCGATCCGCGCGCGCATGTTTCGCTTGGGGTGGGTGACGGGATTCGAACCCGCGACGTCCAGATCCACAGTCTGGCGCTCTACCAGCTGAGCTACACCCACCGTACCGATACACTCCTCCAAAACCCGCCTATACCCTTTGTAACATCTGCTGGCAAACGGTGTCAACTGAGGGTGGTGTCCGAATTTGAGGTGTAGCGCCGGCTTCCAGCCGGCACATGAGCTGCCAAGACGGCGGCGTTTCGACCCGTAGCGCCACGAGGCGACCGACGAACCGCGAAAATCCGAATGGCCTGACAATCTGTCGTGCGAAGGCAGCAATTCTCTGCAAAACAGTGCTCGATTCGACGTAGAATGTCGAAAATTAAGATCTAAAAGTCTGATTTTATTCGGGCATTGTGTCCTGTGAGCCTTTGTTTTCATAGACATTCCGGCTTCGAACGTATTATCTAAATTTTTTTCTTGAGTGCCCCCTGCCTGACGTTTCCCAAATCGTTGATCAGGGGGCTCCATCATCTCCCGGTACTCTCGCGGGTCCTCCCCCATTCCCATGAGAACTTCGAACTGCGAGTCTTTTATGAAGCCCTTGCGGAAATTGCCACGGTGGAGGTGACTACGGCTTCCGGGGTCTAACTCTCGGAAGCGCCCGCGGCGTTCAGTTCGTTGTCGTGGGCATTCGATGATCGCGAATTGCTTTCGCGAGGCATAGGTCCTTCTACGTACTCAATGACTACTGGCCATGCGATGAGTATACATCGAGGTAATGACTTTAGTCAAGCGCTATCGTGAACTAGACGTGTACGCCATAGATTCGGACAAACTGCCCAACCGATGACAGGGAAAGAATCGGCAAGGGCCGGCCCGCAAGGGGAAGAAAAAAGACAGGTACAACCGTCGCCGGCGTTTAGCGAAGAGCGGCGGAGCCTGGACAGCAGGTCCGGCCTACGCGCTTAATCCACGACCGGCGTGATGTGAAGTGGAGAAACCGGGAAGCGTGGTATCCCCTCTACACAGGAACTTCTTCGAGGCCGGGGGATCGACTCTCTGCCGGGGGGGCGAGTTGTCTGAAACGAACCTTTGGAAGTAGCAAAAGCAAAATTCCGCTGAAAAATCGCTTGACAAGCGATGAGCGAGAGAGCTATAAGCATCCGCGTACGTACACGGGTCTCAGGGCGGTCATAGCAAACCTTTTTGAGCACAATTGAAGATTGTCAATACTGCGAGTCTCGTCGGCGTAGTGTTTTGGGTTCAAGCTCCAATCTCTATTCCTGTGTGAATCGGAAAGGAGCGAGGCGATGACGAACCTATGCGGTCACTGCCGAAGGTTGGGGGTGCCTGCTGCGATCTTGTTGTTTCTGTGCCTGGGTGCGCAACAGCTATTCTGCCAAGTAGACACTGGAACGTTACTTGGAACCGTAAAAGACCAGTCAGGTGCGGTTATCCCGGGCGCGCAGGTGACACTCACCAACGAGGGTACCTCCTTCACGTTGACGACCACGACGGGAACCGACGGCACCTACATTTTCACCCCCATCAAAATTGGCAAGTACACAGTTGAGGCCGAGTTCAAGGGCTTTCAAAAGCCTCGACGATCGGGCATCGACGTTGCCATCCAATCGCAGGTTGTGGTGGACTTCGTCTTAACTCCAGGCGCGGTGACGCAAACTGTGGAGGTCACCGGTCAGGCGCCGCTGCTCCAAACGCAGAATGGTTCCGTCGGCCAAGTTGAGAACTCGGCGACCGTTAATGATCTGCCGCTCAACGGCCGGAACTTTAATTTTCTGGCGCGCCTCACAGCGGGAGTCACGGCGGGACAACCCGAAGGGCGCGGTCTGAACGCCAATGGGTGGTTTGCCGCCAACGGCACTCGGCCGGCACAGAACAACATGCTTTTGGATGGCATCGACAACAACAGCGACAACGTTGATTTCCTGAACGGCACCGCCTATGTCCTCAAGCCGCCGGTCGATGCCATCGGTGAGTTCAAGCTGCAAACCAACGATTTTGGCGCGGAATTTGGCCGCGCCGGTGGCGCTGTGCTGAATGCCAGCCTCAAGACCGGCAGCAACCAGTTCCATGGCGACGCCTGGGAATTTGTCCGCAATGACATCTTCGACGCGGCGGACTTCTTCCAGGATGCCGCGAACGAAAAGAAAGGTGAGTACCGGCAGAACCAGTTCGGCGGTACCTTTGGCGGGCCCATCCGCAAGAACAAGACGTTCTTCTTCGGTGACTACGAAGGCACGCGGATCCGGCAAGGAACTCCCTTGGTTGCGACGGTACCCACCGCGGCGGAAGTTTCCAGCGGATTTACCGATTTCACGGACTTAATCAGTCTGCAGTCCGGCAATGCCGGCACCGACTTGCTCGGCCGCACCTTCCCCCTGGGGACCATATTAGATCCTGCAACCACACGCCCCGTGACCTTGGGCACCGCGGACCCGGTAACTGGAATTATGCCGACCGCCTCCGGCTATGTTCGCGATCAGATCTCGTGCGACGGCATCCTGAACACGATCTGTCCAGGCCGGCTTGACCCGAATGCTATCAAGCTCCTGCAACTCTTTCCTGCTCCGACTTCCTCGGGGCTCTACAATAATTACAGCACCACTCCTGTCGGCACGGACACGGGAAATCAGTTTGATGTCCGCGTGGACGAAAACTTCAGCGACCGGGATCAATTGTTCGTTCGCTATAGCTTCACCAATGAACCCTCATTTAAGCCCGGGCCGTTTGCGTCGTATGCGGATGGCGGCGGTTACAACCAGGGGACGCAGTTGGACCGTAACCAGGGCGCCGGACTGAGTTGGACGCACTCGTTTTCGTCCACTTTGATCAACGAAGCCCGGCTCGGCTTCAATCGTGAGCACGTTGATCGGACGCAGCCCTACGCGAGCAATACCAGCGACATCCCGGGACAATTCGGGATTCAGGGTATTCCCCAGGAAAACGGGAACGGAGGTCTGCCTTACATTTCCATCGGCGGAATTGGTCAAGAAGGGCCGGCGGAATGGCTGGCGGCGGACAGATTCACCAGCACCTATCAGATCACTGAGAACCTTACCAAGGTTTACAAATCGCACACCTTCAAGGGGGGCATGGAAATCCAACGGATGTCATTCCCCTGGTACTCGCCTCCTTATTCGCGCGGCGAGTTTGATTTCAGCGGAACCTACACGGGCATCCCCAACGTTGGCGACGGCAGCACGGGCCGGGCGCAAATGCTCCTCTTGCCCGAGCCCGCTGATTATGCCGGAGGAGTCAACAATCTTGGCGGCACCAACGGCATCGATGCCTCCAACTTCGGCGAGCTTACTCCTTACCGGAACTACGCCGGCGTTTATTTCCAGGATGACTGGAAAGTAAAGCCCAAGTTGACCTTGAACCTCGGTTTGCGGTGGGATTTCTTTGGCATGGTCGGCGATAAGTTTGGCGCGCAAGGCAACTTCGTGCCGGGTCCACCGGGAGCGGGAGCGGAATTCCTGATCCCGGCCAGCCGCAAGAGCACTCCGGTTTCAACCTCTTTCACCAGCCTGCTGGCGCAGGACGGCATTGCGCTTGATTATACGAACGCCTTGGGTGCGGGATTGGGTCATTCGCAAAAAACCAACTTTGCCCCGCGCTTTGGATTCGCCTATCAGTTCACTCGGAAGTTGGTCTTGCGCGGCGGGTATGGAATCTTCTACGGTGGATTTGAGAACCGTGGCGGTTACCCAGCCTTGGGCTATAACTACCCCTTCGAGTTCACCTTCAACTTCCCCAGCCCCAATTCCCAGACCCCGGTGATGTATTCGGACGGCCAGATCGGAACCCTGGAGCAGGGCTTCCTGAATATCCCGCTCAATCCCGCCCTGGTGAATGCCGAGGGTCTCGACTTCCGGGGCATTCAGACCAACTACATCACCCCCTATTACCAGAGTTTCAACTTGACGACGCAGTATGAGATCAGTGGAAACGACACCTTGGAAGTGGGGTATGTCGCCTCGCTGGGGCGGCACATCGAAACGTTCTCAGGGACCAACAACGTTCCGGAAATACTGCCGCCTGGGACCAATTATGTTCCCTACGTTGCCTACCCTGATTTCGCCGTGGGATCGTCGTACGCCACCACGAACAGCAACAGCTACTACCATTCCCTTCAGACCAAGTACACGCACCGGTTTGCCGACGGCCTGTCCATGCTCGCCGCTTTCACGTGGGCCAAAACCCTGACCGATGCGGACGACCTGCTGAGCAACGGAGGAGTGGCGGGATTCCGCGCCGCGGGTGTTTCCGGATTTGGGATTCACGGCGACTACGGACTCGCTCCCTACAATATCGGCAAAGCTTTTTCACTGAGCGGAACCTACGATCTGCCCTTCGGCAACGGCAAGCGTTTCCTCGGTAGTACCAGCGGGGTGGCGAATGCCATTGTGGGAGGATGGAGCATGAACGGGATCCTCACCCTTGATGACGGCCCTCCACAAACCATCAATTGTGTTACCAACGGAGCGGCGGGTTTGGGTTGTTATGCCTTGGAAGTGCCCGGCCAGAACAAGTACGCCGTGCACAATGTCAACAACTGGATGAGCGCCGCGGCTTTTGCCGACCCGACGCCCGCCACGACCATTGGGCAAACCGATTTCGAACCCTTGGGAGGCGGGAACACGCAAATTATCGGCCCGGGATTCCACCGCGTAGACTTCTCGCTTTTCAAGCAGTTCAGGACGACGGAAACGACGCACTTGGAGTTCCGCGCCGAATTCTTCAACATCGCGAACCATCCCAACTTCGCCTTGCCAGCCTATACCAACTACAAGGATCCTGCGCAATTCGGAGAGATCAACGCGACGGTTGACAGCCCGAACGACCCGAGGCAAATCCAATTCGCTTTGAAGTTCTACTTCTAACCCGCGCATGACTCGACGAAGACGGGCTCACCACGAGGGGCGGCCGGCAAGATGGCCGCCCCCGTTTGCTTTACGCTTCGAATCACGCTTTTGCAAAAAGCGCCTACCCAACTCGCACGTGGTGCTATGATCCTGCCCGCTCGGCTCGGCACGGTCGATGAAGTTTAGCCGGGCCTTGACGCCCAGCCGGTGCGCTCGGCGGATGAACCTAGGAACTTAGGATGCGGATTGGCGGGGGCGGCAAGTGCGTGTCAGCTTGGAGAAGAACTGGGGCATACGGAGATGCATCTCAAATTGCCGATACCGCGGCCTTAGCGTTTTTGCTTTTCATCGGATTTAGGTGCGAGGCTGGACTCTCGGCCCCTCAAACCTCCCCGCAGCCTTCGGCTGTTACTGGTGCGCCGGCAATTCACTCTCCCTCCGCAGAGCTCCAGGTCGAGCGGACTCTCCTGCAAGCTGTCGAGCATGATCCGCAGAACTTTGAAGCCAATCATCGCCTAGGCGAGTTCTATCTTCAGGTCGGTAAACTCAAGGCAGGAATTCCCTATTTGGAGAAAGCTCAGAGTCTCGACCCCGGGCATTACGTGAATGGTTACGATTTGGCCCTCGCGTATTTTGAAACCGCGGATCTGAAAAGCGCTCGGCGCCAGATTCATGAAATGCTCGATCGGCAGAATACGGCCGAGCTTCACAACCTGCTGGGGGACGTTGAAGAGAAGGCGGGGAACTATGTGGCAGCCGCCAATCAATACCAGGTGGCGGCCCAGATGGACCCGTCTGAGGGGAATATCTTCGATTGGGGGAATGATCTGCTGCTCCATCGTGGCTTTGATCCTGCCGAAAAGGTATTCACGAGCGGAGTTGGGCGCTACCCTCAGTCCGCCAGGCTGCACATCGGCCTCGCGATTGCAGATTATTCTCAGAGCCATTACGATGACGCCGCGAGCGAACTTTGCCGCGCTGCCGACCTTGCACCTACCGACCCGAGGCCCTATCTTTTTCTCGGCCAGATGTTCGACATTTCTTTAAAAGAGGCGGGTCAGGTCACAGAGCGTCTTGAGCGATTCCAGACGGCTCAGCCCAACAATGCGCGGGCCAACTACTATTACGCCCTGAGCCTTTGGAAGGGCGAACGCGGCCAGAACCCGCCAGCGAACCAAGCGAGCAAGGAGAAAATCGAAAGTTTGCTGACGCGCTCGATAAAGCTCGATCCAAACTTTCCGGACGCGCACTTTCAGCTCGGCGTCTTTTACAGTGAGCAGCAAAAGTATCAGGAAGCCATGGGGGAGTTCCATGCAGCCGTCAAACTCAAGCCCGACTATGCCGAGGCTCACTATCACTTGGCACAGGCATATTCGCGCACGGGGAAGAGCGATTTAGCGAAAGGGGAGCTTGATCTTTATCAGCGCTACCATCAGAAGGATCTGGCGGAGGACGAGGTAAGGCGCAAGCAGGTCGGTCAATTTGTTTTCAGCCTTCAGGAGCGAGGGCCGGCGCCCTAACAGTGGGCGGACGGCCTTCGAAGAGTTGGATGCTGCGCTGCTTGACAAGCCGTTTGCGCCGGCGGGGCAGTAGGGCCAGCAGTCGCTAACGCGAAATGAGGACACGGGTGCCGGGCTGAAGCCCGGCTCTACGGAGACCTCGATGGCCGCACAGCCGCCTGCGCACGACATCTGCACTATGAAGGATTACGCTCGACATGCATTCAGGAGGAACACCTATGAAGCGAAACTTTGCTCTAATACTGGCAACGGTATCTCTGCTTTTCTTGCTGGCCTCGTGCCAGAAGCCCCTGACGACGACCACCATCAAAGCGGACGGCGCAGACAAGGGAAGGATCTTTGAAGGGATTGGCGGGGTCAGCGCGGGCGCGTCTTCGCGGCTATTGCCCGACTATCCCGAGCCCCAGCGCAGCCAGATTTTGGATTACCTGTTTAAGCCCAACTATGGCGCATCCCTTCAGCACCTGAAAGTAGAGGTCGGCGGCGATACGAATTCCACCGACGGCTCTGAGCCCAGCCATATGCGCACCCGCACCGACGAGAACTACGACCGGGGATATGAGTGGTGGCTGATGGAGCAGGCCAAGGCCCGCAACCCCAAAATCATGCTCGATATCCTGCCCTGGGGAGCGCCCGGCTGGATTGGTAACGGCAAATACTATTCGCAGGACATGGCGAACTACATGGTGAAGTTCATTCAGGGCGCCAAGAAACACCACGGCCTGGATATCGACTATGTGGGCATATGGAACGAAACGAATTATGACGTTGGATATATCAAGATGCTGAAAAAGACACTCGTCGCGAACGGCCTTACGACCAAAGTGGTGGCCGCGGATCTCTACGAAAATCAATGGAAAATCACCGACGACTTCAAGCAGGACCCGGAGCTGAAGAACGCCGTTTACGCCATCACCGCTCACTATGCTCGGGTGAAGGGGAATTTCTACGTCACCGGAGGCGCGCTCGAGTCGGGCAAGCCGCTGTGGTCGAGCGAAGACCAGCCCTTTGACGAAACCGGAGTGATCCTGCAACGCGATTGGAAGCCGGGCGCGAGAATTTGGGCCAACGTGCTGAACACCAACTACATCGACGGCAAGGTGACGAAGACGGAGACGTGGAGCCCCGTGACCTCCTACTACGACAACCTGGCGGCGCCCAATTCCGGGTTGATGTACGCCAACACGCCGTGGTCGGGGCATTACAACGTGCAGTCGGACATTTGGGTGACGGCGCACACCACGCAGTTCGCGCAGCCGGGCTGGCAATACCTCAACACGGCGTGCGGATACTTGAAGGGCGGCGGGAGTTACGTAACGCTCAAAGCTCCCACGGGCGGCGACTACAGCGCCATTGTGGAAACGGTTGCCGCCACGGCGCCGCAGAAAGTGGAATTCCAGGTTTCCGGCGGCCTCTCACCGGGTACGATCCATGTGTGGGAGACCAACGGGGTAAAATCCTTCGAAAAGCTCAGCGACCTCACGCCGCAGAATGGCTCATTCCGCATCACCCTCGATCCCGATGCGATTTATTCCTTGACGACAACCGTAGGCCAGGCGAAGGGAACCGCCACGCCTCCGGCTGCGGCGCCATTTCCGTTTCCCTATTCCGATGACTTCGAGAGCGTCGCGATCGGCAAAGCGCCCAAGTACCTGGCCGACCAGGATGGCGCCTTCGAAGTGGCGGCGTGTACGGGACGGCCCGGTAAGTGCCTGCGCCAGGTCATTGATAAGCGGGCGATTGCCGTGGGGAGGCATCAGCCCCGACCCGTTTACTTTCCTCGGCAATGCCGATTGGTCGGACTACGAGGTCAGCACGGACGCGATGATCGAGGAGCCGGGAAGCGTAACCTTGATCGGGCGCATCGATTCCGCCGACGTGTTCCAGGATAACAAGGCGCGTTGGCCGAGCGCCTACGTCCTCTCGCTCCAGCACGATGGAACGTGGGAACTGAACAGTACGAAGTTTAATTCTCCCTTGAACAAGCTGGCATCGGGGAAGGTGGCATCCCCGCCGAAGTCGTGGCACCACTTCGCTCTGGCTTTCAAGGGCTCTTCCATTCAGGTGAGCATCGACGGCGCGGCTGTCGCAAATGTTTCGGACACGAGCCACACAAAGGGAATGGCGGGAGTCGGCACGGCGTGGAACACCGCGCAGTTCGATAACTTCGCGGTCAAGTAAACAAGGGGGGAACGCGATCTCGCGCCGAGCCGCTGAGCCGCAGAGGCCGAACAGGATACGAAGACGGGGTTTATGCTGAATCTCTGCGCCTTTGCGTCTCTGCGCGAAACTCATTGGAGGGCATATTACTGGGCGGGGTAGCGCGGAGGTAGCGCCGTCCAGCTTCCTTCGCGGTTCTTAACATGAGAACGTCAACAACGCCAACGACATTCAAACATGAAACGTGACGGGCGCACCAAGAGCCTACCCCGCTCCGGGAACAAGTTCGGGCCGGCCTGGCCCACGCCCGCCAAAACGGTCAACGCCTGGGTCGACCGCCCACGGCTTCACTCCACGCCCAGCACGTGCGCAAGCTGTACCGCGCTGGCGTCAGCAAGTCTGAGATCGCCCACCGACCAAAGATCGGACGTATTTCCGTCCGCCGTATTCTGAAAGAAAGGACTGGGCACTAAGCAGGGAACGGTCCCCTCACCGAGTTTTGGTGGGACCGTTTTTGTCAAACCGGCCCCGAATTCGAGCCAAATTCGTCGAGAAGGGATGTCCTAACCAACGAACGCTAGGAGCCTGTCGGAGATAGATGCTCGTTGCCGCCGAGGTAGGGGTGAAGATTGTGCTGAGGGACAGGCATGTTCTTATTGACAGGATGAGTAAGGGTTGTAAGATGAGGTTATGGGCAAAAGGTTCAGGAGTTGCGATTTAAATCAGGCGTACTTGCTTCCTCCGTCGTTGCAGGATTGGCTGCCGGAGGGCCACTTGGCGCGGTTTGTGGCAGAGGTGGTAGAGGCCTTAGAGCTGTCGGCGATCTACGCGAAGTACGAAGCGGGGGATGGGCGGGGACTGTCGGCATACGATCCGCGGATGATGGTACGGGTGCTGATTTACGGCTACTGCCGGGGGGTGGCGAGTTCGCGGCGGATCGAGCGGGCGACGTACGAGGACGTGGCGTTCCGCTACTTGGCGGCCGACCAGCATCCGGACCACGACACGATCGCGGCGTTCCGGCAGGAGCAGTTGACGTCCTTGGCGCAGCTCTTTGTGCAGGTGTTGCAGTTGTGCCAGCGGGCGGGGCTGGTGAAGCTGGGGCACGTGGCGCTGGACGGGACGAAGATCAAGGCCAATGCCTCGAAGCATAAGGCGATGAGCTACGAGCGGATGGAGAAGGCGGAGAAGGAACTCGCCGCGGAAGTGCAGGCGCTGCTGGCCGAGGCGGCACGGGTAGACGCGGAGGAAGATGGAAAATATGGGAAGGGTAAGCGCGGCGACGAACTGCCGAAAGAACTGGCGCGGCGGGAGAGCCGGCTAGAAAAGATTCGGGAGGCAAAGGCGGCGTTGGAGCAAGAGGCAAAAGAGGCGGCGGAAAAGAAGCAGGCGGGGGTCGAGGCGCAATTAAAGGAGCGGGAGAAGCAGGAGCACGAACGAGGACGGAAGTTCGGGGGGCGGCCGCCGCAGGCGCCGGACCCGGAAGAGGCGAAACCGGAGCCGCAGGCGCAACGGAATTTTACCGACCCGGAATCGCGGATCATGCAGGACGGAGCGACGAAAGAGTTGGTGCAAGCCTATAACGCCCAGGCGGCGGTGGACAGCCACGCGCAAGTGATCGTGGGGGCGGCGGTGACGCAGGAAGCCAACGACAAGAAACAGTTGGTGCCGATGCTGAGGGAAGTGAAAGTGCAGATGGGGCGCCCGCCGCGGCAAGCGACGGCGGACAACGGGTATTTCAGTGAGTCCAATGTCACCGATGCACAACTGCGGGAGATCGATCTGTTCGTAGCGCCAGACCGGCAGAAGCACGGCGAGAAACCGCCCGTCACGACCGGGCCTCCGCCCTCCGGGGCCAGCGTGGCGGAGCAGATGCGGCACAAGCTGCGGACGGCGGAAGGACAGACGGTTTATAAACTGCGAAAGGCGGTGGTGGAACCGGTCTTTGGACAGATCAAAGAGGCGCGGGGATTTCGGAGATTCCTGCTGCGCGGACTGCGGAAAGTGCAGGCGGAATGGCAGATGATCTGCGCCACGCACAATCTGCTGAAACTCTTCCGCTCCGGATGGAGCCCCCAGACCGTCTGAAAGAGCTCACCCCACCGACCCCGTTCCTCTCGTGGACGGCCTAGCCAGTGCCAACCGCCCCACATCCGGTTCGAGGAGAACGAGAGTCGGCAAAAAGTAAGAGTGTGGGGCTTTATCTCCGACGGGCTCCTAGGCTGCTTCGCGTCGGCCATAGCCATGCAACTGCTCGGCCTTGAGCGTTTCGGATGGTCACTGTGGTCAGTGATAGGCGAACTGAAACGTCGCACGCTTCCTAAAGTCGTTGTAAAACAGCTCGTATCCCCCTCGGTCTTCACGATCGATCGAAAAGATGACCTCAGACTGGCCGTCGTTGTCGTAATCGCCTGCGTCCACCAACCACATTCCCGCGTCGAGATACCGGGCGGATTGTTTGGGATCGACCACAAACCACTTGTCGTCAATCTGGAACCCCGCCTCGGTATCGCTGCAGTCGATTGCGCCTCCGAGGTGAAGTCGGGCTATCGTCCAGCCTTTCTTCGAACCATACGCGTCTACCGCCACAATGTTGTTGTCACCATATGAAAATGGCTCGAGGTTCGTCTGATCATCGCCAAGCTTGCAGAGCTTCGGGAACTGTCTCCGAAACTGTTGACGTAGAACGCGAACCAAGTCAGCCGATAATCGCGACGGCCTCCACGATTCAGGATCATTGAAATACGGGTGCGAGTTGGTCACCAACGGTCGGTAGACTGGGGCGCCCGTATATCCCCCATATTTTTCCGACTTTTGACCGACCGTCGGGACGGGGCCCTGGCTCGTGACGACCTGAAGGCCGACCTCCGAATAAAACTTAAAATCCCTCGGCGTCCGTGCGATTACCTGACCCAGGTTCTTACCGTCGAAACCAACGGTCCATATAATCTCGTGTGGGTATTCAGTACTCACGGTCGAGAGGCAGCGCTCATCTTGGCAGGTGCTAGGGAATGGCCGCCACTCGCGCCCGACCTTCTCAAAAACAACCCTAACGGCGCGACGGTCCTGTTCCCCAGCATAACTGCCCGGCACATCCTCCAACACACCTACTACAGTGGTTTGTGCTGCTACGCTGCCAATCATTGCAGCGAGGGCAACGAGCAATGACGTAGCTTGATTGAACATGCCGTCGATTCTATCACCAAAAAAAGGTACCTAAGGGGGGATGGTGACAGGCCCCGTCCCCCTTTGGTTTTCCCGTTTTTCGGGTTTTTCGCAGGCAGGTGCATCAGAGTCTTGCCTCTGGGAGTCCGCACTCCCGAACGGCATTTTCTTCGGGCCGCGAGCCGTCGAGAGTATACTCCCCTGCGCCCTGCCCTTCTACCGCCGCGTTTCCGGTCCCCGCGAACTCCGGGAGACGCGGGAACAGTCGTTTCCCGGATTCCGGCATCATGCCGAGGGTGGAGCAAGCGAGTAGCGTGAACCTGCTGTCCAGGCCCCACCGCTCTCCGAGCATTGAACATTTTGAACATTAGGGACGTTGGTATCTTTTCCCTTCCCCAGGGAGCCAACCGCTGAACCGCGCCGTAGGGGCAGGCCTCGTGCCTGCCCACCCCGGGGCCGATTCGGCCCCCGATTGGGCACCCACGAGGGGTGCCCCTACGAGATTAATTCAGCAGAAATCCTCTCCCGCCGGAACATTTGTGGGCGTCCGGCCGGGTGGGGCGCGGGCATCCTGCCCGCGCGGTGGCGGGAGCGTGACGCTCCCGCGACAGCGGGCAAGATGCCCGCGCTACAGATGTAATTGTCACTATACTTCGCAATCCTCAGTCGTCGCGCTGACGATGACGGCCCTGACCGTGATCGCGAAGATCCATGGGCGGATCTTCTTTCCCGCATGGCCACGCGCAAGCCAATCAGTTTCTACGGCCGCGAGTTGGGGGAAGCGGGCGATCGCCCGCCACCGTCGGACGTACATCTCGAATGGGCCCACGCAGGTTAGCTGGGTTTTTCCACTTTCATGTAGTCGGTGAGGGTCACGAACGTATAGCCCCGCTTCTTCAGCTCCGGAATCAAGCGGGAAAGCACTTCGACTGAATTCGGTATTTCGTGGAAGACGAGGATATGGTCGAAGACGCCTTTGCGCTCGCGCTGCGCGAGGGTTCGCATCACGTAATCGTGAAGCGAAGGTTGAGGGCACTTGGAAATATCTTTTCCTACGCAGAAATAGTCTTCGGAATCGACGTCACGCAGGGTGACGGGCAGCGTGGTGGACTTGCCCATGACGTGGTAGCCGCGTGCTTCGATTCGCTGCTGAATCTCCGGCCAGATTTCCCAATCCGGCGGCCGGAGATATTGCGGCTTCACCCCGGTGATGGGCTCAATGGTGCGGGAGGCGCGGTCAATGTCATTCAGGATCCAATCCTCGCCATAGCGTTTCTGCATCAGGCGGAAATTGCCGTGGCCGTAGGTGTGGTTTTCGATTTCGTCGCCGCGGCGGTGCTCTTCCTCGGCGGCTTGGCGGCAGGTGATGCCGGTGTCGATTTTGCGGCAGTCCTTGTCGGCGGCGGGCGCGAGCCGCCATGCCATAACGAAGAATGTAGCCTTCGCCCCCTCGCGGTCGAGCAAATCCAGCAGGCTGGCGGACGCATGTCCCGGCACGGAGTTTCCCTTCAGCACCCAGGGTCGCGGACCGTCATCAAAGGTGAGGGCAATAAGCTTGCGGGGAGAGGCGCCATCCAGAGGCCGCGCCGCACTTGGGGAAGTTTGAGCAACAGCACCCCAGAGGATGGGCAGCAAGAGTAGGGCGATACGAGCGTAATTACCAATCCGGACCGGCTTACGTTGAAGCTGTCCGGAGGCCACCCCCGATTCGCGTGAATTGCTTTCCATGTTGAAATCCGCCTTGGGTTCTCTTTCGTCACTCGTGGCTACAACAATACATGAGCCCGGACTGACGATCTGCGGCTTCGCCGCTCCGCGGAAGGGCTTCGCCCTTCCGGGCCGCGACGCCCCTTTTCTCTTATTCTCCCGGCGCCGGAGGCTCAGTCTCCGGCGCGGGGAGGATGAGGAGGTTAGCTAGTAGGCGCAATCCGCGCAGGCGGAGCCAGCCCGCATAGCGAGCGGCAGAGCCGCAGGGCCTCAATCGATGCGAAGCTTTTGTTTTCGCCGCGAATGCTCTTTCTCCGCCCGCCGCGCCGTTCCGAAGAATTCCCATCGTCAGCGTGAAGCTCGAGTGACGGGCGATTTGAGATGGCCGCCGCCGGCTGCCGGCGTAAGGCTTCGTTCCGCGACCAGTTTCACCTCCGGCATCGCCGCGAAGGGCTTGGAGTAGTCGTTGCGCGCATTCCAGAAAAGGTATCCGACGCTCCCTTCCTGATGGGCCACGCGCACCTGGGTCACGATGTAAGCGGGCGAATAGGTTTTAGTGCGCCAGCCGAAGGCCTGAAGCCACGGACGCAGCACTACTCCGCTGCCCGCGGTGACCGACTCGAAGCGTTGCATGGACTCGGAAATGAAATGCTCGGGCGCGTCGCCGGGATCGGTGTAGCCGTCAAATCCGAAGAAGTGCGACGGGTAGATCATCGGCGAGATGACGTCGCAATGGCGCGAGAGGTCGTGGATGAACTGGCCGGTGAGCGCCAAGTCAACTGGCTTGGCCCAGGCCATCACGCCGAACACGTCGAGTGACACCAGCACGCCCATCGGATGCAGGGTCTCCGTGGCGCGAGTAACAAAGTCCGTAATGACCTTCGAACGAGGCCATTCCGGATGGTCTTTTTGATAAGCGAACTGCGCATCCGCCTGGTCTCCCTCGGCGGGGAAGCGCACGTAGTCAAACTGGATTTCGTCTGCCCCGGCGCCGGCGGCAAGGCGCGCCAAGTCCAAATCGTAATCCTGCACCGCGCGGTTGGAAGGATCGGTCCACACCAGCTTGCCATTTTCCAGCCAGGGCTTGTTGAACTTCCGCGAGTGCACGGCAAGTTCCGGGTAGGTCGAGGCCAGGTGCTCGTCGCGGAACAGGGCGATGCGCGCGATGGCGTGCATGTGCAACGAGTGCAAATAGTGGATGAATTTGGGCAGGTTGCGAATGGTGATATCAGGAGTTGGCGCGTAAACGTGCTGGAAGGGAACGTGCAATTCGCCGTCAAAATCCTTGATGTCGAACACCACGGCGTTCCCGCCCGCTTCCTTCCAGTGCTCGATCAGGTCAAGCCCGGAGCCGGAGCCCGCGGTGTAAGCGGTCAGGTAGATGCCGCGCGCGACGAAATCCTTCGGCGTTGGGACGGGCTTGTCGAGGATGGGATGCAGCGGAATGCCCGGAATCATGATCTGGGCGCCGGGCTTGAGCGGCTTGGCGCCCAAGTTATTCGCCTGGCGGACGGCGGCTTCCAATTCGACGCGCCGCATGTAGACGCTTTCGGGAAGATAGTGCGACACGATTGCGGGCAAGCTCTCGCCGGGTTTTACGATGTGGGGAACGGTCTGTGTCCCCTCAGGCGCGCCGGCTGGCAGCGCCGCCGGTGTGTCGGCTTGCCGGGCGCTCACCTGGCCTGGCGGGGAGAAATACGACATGGACCCGAAAACAATGAACCCGAGCAGAAACAAGTCAAGGACGACATGCCTGATAATCACTCTACGCAGTGGCGATCTGGCCGCGGCGGGCGGGCGGCTTGCCGCCGCCCCAGGCGCCAGCGCTCGCCTTGTGGGTTCACTTGCTTGCACCGGCGCAGCCGCGAACCCGGGGACAAGCTGGGCGCCGTCACGGGAGCAGGACATAGTTTCGTTGGGGTAGATCTGTTGGCAAATAGGGCAAGTTTTCATTGGCGTTTTTCCAACCCTTCTTTAGGGTTGGTGCGTTCACACCCAAGCTGTTGCGGGGACGGTACCCGCTTGTTGCGCTTCATCATCGAGAGCCTCGGCATAAAGGATGGACTAACCCTTCGTCATGAGTCGGCAAGGCACGCTTTGTCCGCTCTTAACGAAGTTCGGATATAACAACTCCTTATCATCGGATATATCAAGACGAACCATGAGCCGCAATAGTACGAAGGTACGGCAAATTCAGGCGAGATGCGGGAAAAGGCCGGCGACGCAGTTCCCGACAGGCGATTTTCATCTTGGCGGTGGATCTCGAAAGACGGACATTTGGTCGCTCTATTCCCGATGGAGGCGACACGAATGACGCAGAGCCCGACTGCCCTAAGAAGGGCGTGATGCGGGGTGCGCAGAATGCACTTGAAGGACTGTCATGCGATTGGTGACCGCGGCCTGCTTCTCCGCCGCCCGTTGCCCCAGGATATTGTCCTTCGCGGCGTTCTGGGGGAGACATTGGCGCCGGTGGTAGTGGCCGGACGCGATTTGTGCGCAATGCGGACAGCGGTAAGTGGCTGACGCACGCTTGCGAAAAGAGACGACAAGGAGGGGAGCGAAGATAATGATTGAGAAAACTCCAACAATTGCCACCGGTACCATCTTAAAGACTCCTAAGTTCGCATTGCCCTTTTTTCTATATTGGAAAGTTCCAAACAGCAACGGCGCGTCATTTTCGACCTGACTTTCTTCCTCAGTTCCACGATTCCCTCGAGCGAACCCCATGCTGGAGTCGGGCCAAAGCCTTATTTATCAGTTCGTCGGAGCGCTAGGAACTCCCGCCGCTCCTTTTCGTGAAAGTCCTCCCTGGGAAATGGTGGCCATAATCGACACTCCAAATTCCCTAATCTGTAAAGCATGCAAAATGCCAAACTCAACGCAAAGGATGAAAGACCTCCTGTATCTGGCTGTAAGAAAGTCAGTTGTTGGCTGTACAGGATCAGGGGAGTCCACTCCGCGGAGTGACATAATGTGTCTACTTCGGATTACGCCCAAAAAGCGCAATCTCCATCTCCCGAAGACTTGTGTGCCAGATGGCCATCGACTTCTCGTGCGCAATTTCGCTCGCCGTCACCGGACATCCGCCGACGATCCTTTCACGGTTCGCCACGCTGACCTTGCCCTGGTCCCGCCGGCTTCCCGACCTTATCCTTGACAACGCTGCGCGTGGGCGCGTATATCATGGGCGCACGCAGCCTCATTTGGATGGTCCTGTACTTTGGGTTCTCCGTGTGGTGGACCAACGGGCGGACCCTCGGCAACCGATTGCTGCGAATTCGCGTTGTGTCCCTGGCGCACACCAAAATCACCCTGTGGCAGGCCGTCGATCCCTTCACGGCTAAAGTACTGAGCCCTCGGCCCACCGCTTCTTTCATTCAAGTTCGTCTCCAACTCCGCCGAAGGTTAAGGTGAGGGACCTGATTCGAGCAGGGAGCCGGCGCTGCGCCCCGCATCGGTTCGGCCGGTCGCTTGCGTGGGCCGGGCATTCTGCGGAGGTGCGAATCGCCAGTTTCGTATCGCACAATGCGCCATGGACCGCGCATATCGTGGGACTCGAGGGCAGGGAATAGGAGACGATCGAAGTGCAAGCATTTCGTGAATCAACCATTCGCTGCAAATTGCTCTTGATGCTGATGGGCACGAGCGGTGTGGCCCTGGTCGTGGCGTGTGTGGCATTTGCGGTGTGGGACGTGCTCTCGTTCCGCCGCGCGATGGCGAGCGACCTCTCCGCCTCGGCTGAAATCATGGGACAAAATATCGCCTTTGCCGTGGCTTCCGGCGACCGTGAAGCCGCCGCTCTAGTCCTTTCCACACTTCACGCCAAACCCGACATTCTGGCCGCCGCGTTGTACTCGCAGGATGGCAGTGTCCTGGCGGAATACCATCGCGCCAATTCCTCCGCCCCACCCCTGCCAAGAAGCCTGCCAGCAGCTACGGTGTCAGGAGGCCAGCCTTGGCGAACCCGGTCCCAGCCGATCACACGAAACGGGGCGGTGGTGGGCGCCATCTATTTGGCCTCCGACGGCGGGCGCGGCCGTCTTTGGCGCGACGTGCTGATGGGCGTGATCGTGCTGCTCGCTGCCGCCGGCATGTCGATGCTCGTTTCGCTCCGTTTGCAACGCCTCATCTCCGATCCCGTCGCGGCTTTGCTCGAGGCCTCCAACACCGCGCTCGGGGAATCGAATGTCCACCCTGAGTCCGATGCGCCCAGGAACGAACTTGGGGCGCTCGGTGGTAACATCGAAAGGCTTCGTCGCCAAATCGCGGCCCGCGACGAGCAATTGTGCAAGTACCTGGAGGCCCAGGATTTACAAATCTCGATACGAACGGCGGAATTGCGATCCCAAAACACCGACCTTGTACAGGCGAAGACGGAAGCAGTACAAGCCTGCCGCGCCCAAAGTGAGTTCCTGGCCAACATGAGCCACGAAATTCGCACGCCCATGAACGCCATCATGGGCATGACCGAACTTGCCCTCGAAAGCGATTTAGATCCCACCCGCCGGGAGTACCTGGGGCTCGTGAAGTCTTCCGCGGAGTCCCTCCTGACCGTGATCAATGATATTTTGGATGTATCGAAGATCGCCGCAGGCAAACTGGATGTCGATAATGCCGAGTTCAGCTTGCTTGATTGCCTGGGCGAAGCCCTGAAGACTCTTGCCCTCCGAGCCCACGAAAAGGACCTGGAGCTTGCCCTTCGTGTGTCGCCTGACGTCCCAGACAACTTGATAGGCGATCCCACGCGCCTGAGGCAGATCGTCATCAATTTAGTGGGAAACTCGATCAAGTTTACCCAGGCGGGCGAGGTATCGGTTGGCGTTACCGTCGAGGCTAAAGATGCTGATGGGGTGGCGTTGCACTTCGCCGTCGCGGACACCGGAATCGGCATTCCCCCCGAGAAAAGAAGAATTATCTTTGAAGCCTTCGCGCAGGCTGACAACTCCACGAGCCGGCAATATGGGGGCACGGGTCTCGGCTTGTCCATCTCTTCAAGGCTAGTTTCGATCATGGGTGGAAGGATGTGGGTGGAAAGTGAGGTGGGAAAGGGAAGCACCTTCCACTTCGCGCTAAAGCTCGGTCGGGGAAAGCCAGCGGCCACTGCCCGCACGATGCTCAAGCCTGCTGTTCTCCATGGCGTTGCCGCCCTCGTTGTGGACGACAATTCCACCAACCGCCAAATATTGAACGAATTGCTCGCCCACTGGGGGATGAAACCGACCCTGGCCGCGGGCGGAATCGAGGGGTTTGAAATACTGGAACGGACACACGCCGCGGGTGGCGCCATCCCGCTGATCCTCCTCGATAGTCGTATGCCCGAAATGGATGGCTTTGCCTTCGCCAAGCGAGTTAAAGACGATGCGCGATTCAAGACATCCATAATCATGATGCTAACGTCCGCGGGCCAGCGGGGCGATGCGGCGCGCTGCCGCGACCTTCGGATATCCGCCTATCTGGTTAAGCCTATCCAGCAGGTGGAACTCCTGGACGCGATCCTCTCGGTGTTGGGGCGCAAGCCCGCCTCCCCTGAACAACCGCCGCCTCTGGTCACTCGTCACTCCCTGCGCGAGGAGCGGAAAAAACTACGTATCCTGCTGGCGGAAGATAACTTGGTCAATCAGATGGTCGCTGTCCGCCTTCTCGAAAAGATGGGCCACACTGTTACGGTCGTGTCGAATGGGCGCGAAGCCACCCTCCTGCTTGAGAAGGAGCAGTTCGCACTGGTGTTGATGGACGTGCAGATGCCGGAGATGGATGGTTTTGAAGCCACGCGCGTGATCCGGGGTAAAGAGGCCCTCACTCATCAGCATCTCCCAATCCTGGCCATGACGGCTCATGCCATGAAAGGTGACCGAGAACGATGTTTGGCGGCGGGAATGGATGGATACATCGCCAAGCCGATCTCTCCGGCGGATTTGTTCGCAGAGGTCGATCGGTTCTCCCGACTGGCGGTGCCGGACCCGCGGAAACCGTCGCCACCCGCCGACACGCAAGACTGCGTCGATTGGCAGGCGGTCTGGGCCAACACGGAAGGCGATCGAAACCTCTTCGGTGAGTTGGCGCAGTTGTTCCTGGCTGAACTCCCCCGCCAGATGGAGGCCATTCACCAGGCAGAAAGCAGTGCACAGACCACCGAGATCGAGCGGCTTGCGAACCGGCTGAAGGCTTCAGTAGGAAACTTCGCGGCGAAACCTGCATTCGAGGCTGCCTTCCGTCTGGAAAGGACGGCCCGCCAAGGGGATTTAGTCCAGCTCCCACAGGCGATTGAAACTGTGGAGTGTGAAATCGGGCGGCTCCGGAGCGCCTTGGAAGAGTGGGCGGATAAACTGCCCGGGTCTGACGTGCCGGGCGCCCCTCCACCGCCAAGTCTTCATCCGGCCGATTCCGACGTTGGCCTGTCCTCAGGCCGAGGTTAGTAGCGCGCGGGCGAGGATGGGACTGCGAGCCCCCACCCCCCTAAGGGTAGAACCTCTGAGGCTGTTCAGCACCGAGGCCCCGACACCTGATGTCTGACCCCTGGGCTTCCTTTTCATCGACATAACCGGATGAACCTTCACTTTGCCCGTATTGGCGCCCAACCTAGCTCAAACTGAATGCAATGACACTCACCACCCGGCCCCTAACCCCTGACCGCTAGCTCCTGATCGCTGCTCTTCCTTTTCATCAACATAACCGGATGAACCTTCATTTTCCGCACTCCCAATTCATCCCACCGCTGATAGCGGAGCAGCTACGCCGACGCCCCGGACAGGTGATCTCCAAAACCAGCCTCTTGTCCGGATAATCCTCCAAATCCTAGATTTTTGACTGTCCGCTCGCGCCGATTCTTGTCAATTAGGGCTCAATTGCCGCAATTAAGTGGAGGAGGTCGTGTTTTTCATCGGACGTTTTGTCATCATGCCATTTGTCTTCATAAACATCCCCGGATGTACCTTCATTTTCAACGTCTCTTTTGCAAGTGCCGCGTTCCTGACCTTGAAAGCCGTAGTACGTTATCGCAAGACCACAGCCGATCCGAGCCCGCCTGACGTCTAAAATCTGCCCGTCTTTGTTTTCATAAACATCCCCGGATGAACCTTCATTTTCAACGTCTCTTCTGCAAGTGCCGCGTTCCTGACCTGGAAAGCCGTAGTATGTTATCCCAAGACGACAGCCGATCCGAGCCCGCCTGACGTCTAAAATCTGCCCGTCTTTGTTTTCATGAACATCCCCGGATGAACCTTCATATTCGAGTATTCTCCTGCAGTCTTCCATGCTGCGACCAAGGCGGAAACGGTTGGGGAGTCGGTCCTGACACCTAGCACGCGGCATTTTCTTTTTCCTTTCCTGGCTCGCGGATCGCCACGCCCTCCCCGTTGACCGACAAGCTATCTCCGATGAGCGCCCCGACGCCCACCACCTGCAACATGACACTTACGTCGCGGCTGCGTGCCGAGTTCTGCGGACTAGGGCCGTCCTGCTCTAGCCACCTATGGTAGCAGATGTGACTAGTCTTTGTCAAGAGAAAAGTTGCTTTTTATGACAATAATCGTGCGGGATCGACTTTGGTCAGAAATTCCGCGTTCCGAAGGAAGAAAAAAGCAACATCAAGAGTCGATTTGTCGCTTATTCCAAGCCAACCGCCGCGGTCACGTGGGTGAAGGTGGGCGGCATTTCGCCGGCGGGCAACCGCCGACGCGCTCGTGGGCGTCCCCCGTTGCGCGCACCCCGGCACCGGTAACGGCGGGCACAAGGCGCTTTGGCACTACGATCAGCAATCGGCCCGACGGGGCAGCTTCCCGTGAAGCGGGAACTCTGAGCGGCCGTCGGTGGAACCTACGAACAGCAACCACTAAACCCCTCCGAGCGTTGAGGGGTCGAACCTCTTCCTTGACCCGTCGAAGCTGCCGGCGGAGTAGGGCAAGGGCGATGCGGGTAGGCCTGCGCGCATGGCCCTTGCGTGGAGGCAATCCATCGAAGGGGGAAACAGGCGCGCACGGCAGCACCTATTTTCTCGAACCCCAAGAGGAGCCGGGGGTTACCAAAGGTTGGCCGTCATAGTACGAAAGTACTCTTTCCGGGTATTGCCTTTTTTCTAATCCTTGTTACGATTCTCGTCGTTATCTAGTTCTGACATTGACAGAAAGTTCGATTCAGGCCAGGACCCCGGGGGAAATCACAACTTGGAGGTGGCTACTCATGAAAACGACTCGACCCATTGTAACTTTCCTTCTGGGCATTACCGCGGGAGCATGTGTATTTTCGCTTGCACGATTCCGGCTCCCTTCTCGGGGAGGCGGTGCGAATAGCCGGGAACAGGTCGTCGACAACCGGCCTAGTCCTGCCTTGTCTGCCTCTCTGGTTAAGCAATCCGTGCCCCGGCGTGCCAAGGTTCGAGCTCGGAGACATTCCTCCCGGCATTTTCGTGCCATGAGTTCCGTGGCTGCCCGAGTTCGACTCCCGGCCCGGCCGCGGGCGCGCAAAGTGAAAGCGCATGAGTTCGTCTGGGCGGGAACCAGCGCCCCCGAAAAGGTCATGGTTGAAAAGGCCGTTTTGCCGCCGCCCGGGTCGTCCAATTCTTCGGCGGGACACACGGCGTTCGCTGCAAGTTTGCGATTCGCTTCCGTCGCGCCACCGGCGGTATCGGCGTCAAGCCTGGCGCAGGCGGCCCGCGTGCTTCCGACCCCACCGGCGCCGACCCTGTTTAGAGCGATTGGGTATGTGGAAAAGGCCACCGGACAAGCAGAGGCAGTTATTATGCAGGAAGGCGAAATTCACGTCGTTCATTTCGGCGACCGCATTGCCGACAGGTATCGAGTCACCAGCATCACTCAAGATGTGGTCGGCGCCATTGATGAAACGACGCCCCAGGTTGCAATGGCCAATCCCGGCGGGATCGTGAAGTCCGACGGGTCCGATATCTTTGGTGGGACTCTCGCTGATGTCCCCGGCCAGGGTCCGAGGCTGCGCCCGGCGACTTACGCCAGTCTATCTGAAGCGCCGACCGCTTCCAGCCCGTCTCAGCTCAGGGCAGTTTCCAGCGCGAAAAGCGAGGAATTCAGAGGATCATCACGCGATGTCGAACCTGCTGGAAAATCTTTGGGTTACATAGAACAATCTGATGGACAGGTAGAGGCTGTTTTCGCGGACGAGGAGTCGATTCGGCTAGTCCCGGAGACACAGTCCGAAACCATGGCGCTGCCCATCCCTCCGGGCGATCATGGCGAGGGGGTACACGCCGTCTCGACTCCTGCCGCCCAGGGAGTCACCGCGCCGGCAATCCTGGCAAGGTCCGCCTTAAGCTACTCCGCGATTCATTCCGGCCAATCCCTGGGTGGGGCGAAATTCTCGCCGGTGGCGTATCAAAACTCCACTCCCTTTGTCGGTGGGGAGACACCCGCCAAGTGATTCCGTCCGGGTAAGGCAGACCGTTTGCAGAAGGAAGCGCGAGACGTACGCTGTGAGCGCGCAGAGGTTGAGACCTGGATCGCAATCTCGGGGAACCAGACCCGCAGACCCTGGCAATATCTGACCACGGGACTCACATCTCCCGCCACAGCGCACCTGCCGCTTCCGAGGCTTGGCCCTTTACCGTCAACTTGACCGCATCGGCGGTGCCACTGTCTGGATGAATGCCCGGCAGTTTCCGCGGACACTACCGAATGCCCATACCCCAAGGGCCAGCCGGTTGTCTTTGTGATAGACTCCATTCGGAACCGAAACAAACTTTGAGTACCCCTAAGGCGCGGTCGAGTTGCGCCCGATTCTTTTGCTGAGGTTACACACTGCCTCGGATGGATGGCTCATGAATATCCGGGTCTTCGACGCACCCCTCCATGGCGAACGGACCGTGGCCGGCGGAATTACGCTGGAAGCGGGTCCGGCGACGCTACGGGATTTGATCCGCGGCCGTCTCCAGCAGGAGGTGGAGCGCTACAACCAGGCGCTTCCGGAGATTTTCCAGGGCTTGGTGCAGCCGGAAGAATCGGAGCAGATTCTGAACGGATTCCGAATGAAGACCAAGCGGCCTCTGGACTGGGAAGTGCAGTGCCGCAGGGCCTACTCGAGTTTTGAGAAGAACGGCTTTCTGGTGCTCGTGGACGGAAAGCAAGTGACGGAACTGGACTCGCGGATTGATCTCCACGAGGATTCCGAGATCGACTTCATCAAGCTGGTCCCCCTCGTCGGAGGATGAAATGGCTGTTGACCCTGAGGCGCTACAGCGGGCCATGCGAGCCCAATTTCCGGCGCCGGAACTCGCTCCTGAGGCCAGCGTTTGGATGCGCGAGATTCTCGCCTCCGTTGCGCACAATCCGTTTGTCCACCGGGAACGGGATATCCTCAAGTTTGTGGAAGCCCCCCTGAACAAACTGAAGAGCGAGTCGCCGGAGGTCCGGCTGGCTTTCGTCTTCGAAGCACTCAACGAAATTGTGAGAAACAGCTCGTTTCACTTCAAGCTCGTTTTGAAGGTCGTAGTTGCCTCCCTGCTGCGGAGCGGCGTGACGCTAAACGCCCTCGAGTCCGTAAGCCTGGTGGAACTGGTATCGCAACCGCGGGTGCCATTTCCGTTTAAAGCAGTTCTGGCGGCGATCAGTGGCGCTCCCAGGACGCCCGCGCTTCTCACCGCACTGCATCATTTGCGCGGCTGTGTCACGCCTTATCAGGGCTCGGCTGAGATGATAGAGATCCACGAGCGAATTGACGTTCTCATTGGCGGCCCCAAGAAAGTAGCTCTCGCACCCGCGGGCGCGTGGAGTCAAACCGTCTTCCGGGAAGTCTCGGCGTCTGAGAAGAAGTTTGAGTGGCACGCCCTTTTGCTTCATGCGCGGTCGCTCACGCAAAGCACCGCGTCGCAGAAGTGGCAGGCCGAAGCCGTGAACCTGACCGAGCGAATCGGGCAGGCTGAGGTTCTGGACGCAGCCCGGCGTTGGTTGGCACTCGGTCCGACTCCCGGTGAAACGACGATTCAGGCGCCGGAAGCGGAGGCGAGCTACCAGAAGGGGTTCATCTGGGTGCTGGGCGCACTCGGCGATACTTCCATCGCGCCGGATATCGCGAACTTCGCGTTCGGATGCTTCCGGAAGATTCCCATGATCGGCGCAGTTTCACATCGGGTGGGCAATGCATGTGTGAACGCCTTGGCCGCGATGCCCGGACTCGATGGCGTGGCGCAGTTGAGCCGCCTGGCGGCGAGGGTCAAGTACGACGTGGCCCGCAGGCTGATCGAAAAGGCGATGAACGAGGCGGCCGAGCGCAACCAGGTTTCCCGCGACGATCTGGAAGCGATGGCGGTTCCGACGTTCGGCCTGGATGCGGCCGGCGTGCGGATTGAGCGGGTCGGGGACTCGGCGGCCACCCTCACGATTGGCCGCGAAGGGGCGTCGCTACTTTGGAGCCGCGAGGGTAAAGCCCTAAAAGGCGTTCCTGCCAATGTCAAAGAACAACACCCCGAGCTTCTCGAGGATCTGAACCGCAGCGTGAAAGAGTTGGGCGGGCAAATCGCGGCGCAGCGGTCCCGGCTGGAGCGGCAGTTGACCTCGGAAGGGACCTGCTCCTTCGAGCGGTGGAAGCCGTGGTATCTCGATCATCCTCTGGTCTCCCATTTCGCCACTCGTCTGATCTGGGAGTTTGAGGATGGCGGCCAAACGCGGACCGCCATTCCCTGGCAAGGCCACCTGGTGGATTGGGCGGGCCACGCCGTTGAGCCTTCTAAGCAGGGCCGAGTGCGGATATGGCATCCCATCCGGTCCGACGTGCAATCCATCCTGAGCTGGCGTTGCTGGCTGGAAGACCATCAGGTGCGCCAGCCGTTTAAGCAGGCACATCGCGAGGTCTATCTGCTTACCGATGCCGAACGCGAGACCGCGACCTACTCCAATCGCTTTGCGTCGCACATCATCCGCCAGCACCAGTTCGCCTCGCTTTGCCGGGAGCGTGGCTGGAAGTTTAAGGTGATGGGTGCGTGGGATTCGCACAATACCCCGTCGTTGGACCTCACTCAGTACAACCTGCAAGCGAAGTTCAACGTGGAATATCCGGAGGCGGAGGACGGCGACGACGAAACCACCACCGCGCATGGTATCTACTTGGCCATCAGCACCGGTCGAGTCGAGTTCGTGAGGTTAGAGGCCACGCCGCCGGACAAGGCGGAAGCGGGACCGTTCGGGGTGCCATGGCCAAGGAAGTTTCGAGGGCTGCGGCAAAGAGCCCGCCTTCGCCTCGAGGAGGTCCCGGCCCTCGTGTTCTCCGAAGTGATGCGGGACTGTGATCTGTTTGTAGGTGTCACCAGCATCGGTACCGATCCAGCCTGGAATCAGGATCACCCGGACGATCCGCATAACGCCTACTGGGAACAATTCGCATTCGGCGATCTGACCTCGGCGTCGGAGCACCGGAAGGTGGTGCTCGAAGGTCTGCTGCCGAAGCTGGCGATTCGAGACCGGTGCCGGCTGGATGGCCGATTTCTCGTGGTCCGCGGGGACCTTCATGAGTACCGCATCCACATCGGGAGCGCCAACGTTCTGATGGAGCCGGGCAGCCGCTACTTGTGTATCGTGCAGGGCCCGGGGGATACGGCGGCAAATCTCCCCCTGCCGTTTGAGGGCGATCGCATCCTTGGCTTGGTTCTCAGCAAGGCGCTTCTTCTGGTGAACGATACGAAAATCAAGGACCCGACGATCGCGCGCCAGTTGTCTTAGACCCGCGGCCAAGCATCCAATGAAGGTTTCCGCAATACCTGGGGTTTTATCCGCGTGAATGCCGCCCGGCAATGATCAGATTGATCTGCATAACTTCCCCCATCGCTGTACATTGCGAGGCCCACCGTGTGACAAGCAATTAGGGAAAGCCTGACCTAACGGCGTAGAGAGTTCAAAATCCACTTGGCCGTGTACTCGCCAAATCTGTGATGTAGTCTGTCGATCATCTCAGACGGTCAGGTCTGCATGACGGGAAGACCGGAAAGCCCCGTGAAGGTCGCACCTATTAGGACGAGGCGCGCCGAGTACGGATCCGTCTCTGGTCCGATCAGCATCGTCCCCCGGGTGGCGCCGCGCCCGCAACCAATCGGCACATGAGCCGCCAAGCTGCCGGCGTTACGCCCGTTCGGCAGTTTCGTGACGGCGGACAAAGTGATAAACTTCGAGATTCAAACTCTGGCCGGAACATAAGTAATAGCGAGCGACTGAGATCATCAACGGGGTGCCTTCGGCGTGCGCATGTGCACGACTGGAATCGAGGCCTCCCGGCCTTGCTGACAGATTGCTGTGCCATTCCGGGGGGCAGCGGCAAGCAAGGACACGGAGCGAAAGAGGGAGAATCCCATTGACCGCTGACACTAACGAGCATGTGCGCACCGGCGCTGAGCGTTATCCCTCGGCTTCGGGATCTCTCCGCCACACGGGTGTGCACTTTCTCATGTGGATCCTGCTTATCCTGATCGTGGCGATCCCGCTGATGTTGGTGTTGCACCACCGCGAAGAAGCCAAACAAGCAGCGGCAGCGGCAAAACACGTCACCCCCGGAACCGCAATCACCGCCGCAACGGCCAAGCAAGGTGATATCGGCGTCTACCTGAACGCGATTGGCACGGTAACTCCTGTCTATACCGATTCGATTACCAGCCAGGTGAATGGTGTGATCGTTGCCGTGCACTATACCGAGGGGCAGCGGGTACGCAAGGACGACCCGTTGGTGGATATCGATGCGAGCCCGTATCGCGCCCTGCTTTTACAAGCGCAGGGGGCGCTGGAGCGCGACCAGAATGTGCTTGCCCAGGCGCAAATGGATTTGGCTCGCTATCGCGCGGCGTGGGCGCGCAACGCCATTGCCAAGCAAACCTTGGACGACCAGGAAAAGCTTGCACTCCAGGACGAGGGCATCGTCAAGAACGACCAGGGAATGGTGCAGTATGACCAGGTGGAAGTAAATTTCTGCCGTATCACCTCCCCCATCGCCGGCCGCGTCGGATTGCGGCTCGTGGATCCCGGCAACGTGGTGCAATCGTCGGGAGCCTTGACGCTCGCGGTGATTACCCAGGTTGAGCCCATCACGGTGATTTTTACGATCCCGGAAGACAGCCTGGGAGAGGTTGAGGCCCGCCTCAAGGCCGGGGCCAAGCTTCCCGTCGATGCGTATGATCGCGGGGCGCAGAAGAAAATTGCGTCGGGTACGCTCTTGACCCTCGACAATCTGATTGACACGACGACGGGGACGGTTAAGGGTCGAGCTCTCTTCGCCAATTCGAATGACGCGCTCTTTCCCAACCAGTTTGTGAACACGCGCCTTCTGGTGAATACCTTGCGTGGGGTGACGCTGGTTCCGTCCGCAGCCGTTCAACAAAATGGCCAGGCATCGTTCGTTTACGTGATTCAAGACGATGTCGTCCACCAGCGCAGTGTCAAGCCGGGGGTGACCGAAGGCGGAGAAACTCAGGTTGACGGCATCAACCCTGGAGATGTTGTGGCGACCAGCAGCTTCGATAAGTTGCAGGACAACGTTAAGGTCGTCATTGCGGGTAAACCGGGCGCCGCGGAAGAGGCAACTCCAGGAAAGCCCGGCGGGAGCAGCGCCCCTTGAGCCCCTCTCGTCCCTTCATTTTGCGGCCCGTAGCCACGGCTTTGTTGATGGCGGCCATCCTCCTGGTCGGCATCGTGGGCTATACCCAACTGCCGGTTTCGGCGTTGCCGCAGGTCGATTACCCCACCATCCAGGTACTCACATTTTATCCCGGCGCCAGCCCCACGGTGATGGCGACAACGGTGACAGCGCCCCTGGAGCGTCAGTTCGGCGAACTCCAGGGCTTGAGCCAGATGACGTCCACAAGCTCCGGAGGGACTTCCGTTATCGTTCTGCAATTCAATCTCACGCTACCGATCGATGTGGCTGAAGAAGAGGTGCAGTCGGCCATCAATGCGTCGCAAAGCCTTTTGCCCTCGATCCTGCCTGCGCCGCCGACCTACAGCAAAACCAATCCCGCCGACGCCCCGGTGCTCACCCTGGCAGTTACTTCCAATGCCATGCCGCTGTCACTCGTCGAAGACCTTGTGGACACGCGCTTGGCGCCCAAAATTTCCCAGCTCAATGGCGTGGGTCTGGTCAGCATCAGCGGCGGCCAAAAGCCCGCCGTCCGCATTCAAGCCAATCCTACGGCAATGTCGTCGTACGGCATCAACATGGAGGACCTTCGCAGCGCGCTGACCTCGGCCAGCGTGAACGCGGCCAAGGGGAATTTCGACGGGCCGCGCCAGGATTTCCAGATCGATGCCAACGATCAATTGGTGACCAGCGACGACTATAAAAACGTTGTGGTTGCGTACCGCAACGGCGCGCCCGTGATGCTGACCGATGTTGCGCGCATTGTGAACGGGGTGGAGAACAACAATCAGGCTGCCTGGATGAATGAGACCCCGGCGGTCATCTTGAATGTGCAACGCCAACCCGGGGCGAACACGATCAATGTGGTTAAAAGCATCAAGAAGCTCTTGCCGCAGATGGAAGCGAACCTGCCCGCGGGAATTCTGGTGACCACGCTCACCGATCTCACCACGGCCATCCAGGCATCGGTTGCGGACGTCGAATTTGAATTGATGTTGACGGTCGGGCTGGTGGTGCTGGTGATCTTTCTCTTCTTGCGAAGCCTGTATGCGACCATCATCCCCAGCGTGGCGGTGCCGCTATCGCTCGTGGGCACCTTTGCGATGATGTACATCCTGGGTTACAGCCTGGACAACCTATCGCTGATGGCGCTGACGATTTCCACGGGTTTCGTGGTGGATGATGCCATCGTGATGATCGAGAACATCTCGCGCTACATTGAGGAAGGCGATCCGCCCATGGAAGCGGCGCTCAAGGGCGCGGAGCAGATTGGGTTCACGATTCTTTCCCTGACCGTATCCCTGATCGCTGTGCTGATCCCATTGCTCTTCATGGGCGACGTGGTAGGGCGACTGTTCCGCGAATTTGCCGTAACCCTTGCCGTCACCATCATGGTTTCGGCGGTGGTTTCCCTAACGCTTACGCCCATGATGAGTGCGCGAATCTTGCGGCGTGAGCCCAAAGAGAAGCAAGGGCGGGTCTACCGAGCTACAGAGCGCGCTTTCGAAGGCATGATCGCCTTTTATGGCCGGACCCTGAAGGTTGTCCTCCGCTTCCAAACGGTAACGCTGTTCGTGGCGTTGGCGACACTGCTTCTTACGATCTATCTCTACATCATCATCCCCAAAGGGTTCTTCCCGGTCCAGGACACTGGCGTCATTCAGGGCATCACGCAAGCGCCGCCGGCGATCAGTTCCCAGTCCATGGCCAAAAAACAACTGGAGATTACGAAGGCTGTCCTGGCGGACCCTGCGGTGGAAAGCGTCTCGTCATTCATCGGCGCCGACGGCACGAACGTAACGACGAATAGCGGTAGGATGTCGATCAATCTGAAGCCTATCGAGCAGCGCAATATCAGCGCGCCCGACCTTGTCCGCAGGCTCACCTCCCGGGTGAGCAACGTGCAGGGAATCCAACTATTCATGGAACCGGTGCAGAACATTACTGTGGACGACCGGGTCAGTCGCACGCAATACCAGTACGCGTTGGAGGACCCCGACGCGAATGAATTGAATGACTGGACCAACCGCTTCATTGACCGGCTGAAGCAGTTGCCAGAACTGGAAGATGTTGCCACCGATCAACAAATGGGCGGGCTCGCCGTTTCCCTGCAGATCGATCGAGTCACGGCCTCGCGACTGGGCATTGCGCCGACAACCATCGACAACACTCTTTACGATGCCTTCGGCCAGCGGCAGATCAGCACGATGTATACCCAAACAAACCAATACCACGTGATTCTCGAGAGCGAGCCACAGTTTCAGAAGAACCCCAACAGGCTGAATGAGCTTTACATTCAGTCCAATGCCTCATCCGGAGCATCCGGTGCCGGTGCGGCTTCCTCTTTTGCTTCGGCCAGTTCGTCCTCCGCAGGATCCAATGCGCTTACGGCATCTGCGCTGTATACGCCGACGGCCAATGCCCTGTCTCCATTGGCCAACGCCCTTACGGCAAGCACCTCGACTGCGACTTCTAACAGGGGCGCGACGTCTGCGGGCGCCACCAGTTCGTTGACCAGCAATGCCGTGCCCCTAGGCGCCTTTGCGCATTTTGAGAACACCACGGAGTCGCTTGCCATTACCCACCAGGGTCAATTTCCGGCCATCACCGTGTCATTCAACCTCGCGCCGAATGCCGCTCTAGGTGATGCCATTACGGCCGTGGACAAGGCTCAGAAGGACATGCATATGCCCGCGAGCCTGCAAGTGGGCTTTCAGGGCACGGCAGCGTCCTTTACCAATTCGCTTTCAAATGAGCCGTTGCTTATTCTTGCCGCGCTGGTCACGGTCTACATCGTGTTGGGTGTTTTGTACGAAAGCTTTATCCACCCGATTACGATCTTATCGACGCTGCCCTCGGCGGGCGTCGGCGCGTTCCTCGCGTTGCTCCTATTTCACCAGGATTTGAGTGTGGTGGCGATCATCGGCATCGTGCTTCTGATAGGTATCGTGAAGAAGAACGGCATCATGATGGTCGACTTCGCGCTCGAGGGTGAGCGGATGCACGGGAAGAATGCGACGGATGCGATTTATGAGGCCTGCCTGCTTCGCTTCCGCCCCATCATGATGACCACCATGGCGGCGTTACTGGGTGGGCTGCCACTGGCCTTGGGAACGGGTTTCGGCTCGGAGTTGCGCCGTCCGCTGGGGATCGCCATGGTGGGCGGATTGCTTCTCAGCCAAGCGCTCACCCTTTACACTACGCCTGTCATCTACATTTTCTTCGATAATCTGGCGCAGCGCTTTGCGCCCAAATCGAGCCGGTCCGAAGCAGGAGGCACAGAACAGGGAGAGCCGGCGTGAATATCTCTTCTCCCTTCATCCGCCGGCCGGTGGCCACCACGCTGCTCACCGTGGCGGTGGCGCTTGCCGGGGCGATCGGATTTGAAGTGCTGCCCGTAGCGCCACTTCCCGAGGTCGACTTCCCGACCATATCCGTCAGTGCGGGCTTGCCGGGCGCCAGTGCTGATATCATGGCGTCATCAGTCGCTACTCCCCTAGAGCGGCAGTTCGGCCATATTGCCGGCGTGACCGAAATGACCTCCGCCAGTTCGCTTGGCGCCACGTCGATCACCATTCAGTTTGACCTCAGCCGCGACATCGATGGTGCGGCGCGCGATGTGGAGGCCGCGATCAATGCCGCGCGGACCTACCTGCCTGCCAACCTTCCGTCGAATCCGAGCTATCGCAAGGTCAATCCCGCCGATTCACCCATCATGATTCTTGGCCTTACCTCCGACAAGTTCGGCCCTGACAAGCTGTACGACGAAGCCTCCACCGTCCTTGAGCAGAAGTTGTCGCAGATCCAGGGCGTAGGGCAGGTTAGCGTGGGAGGAGGCGCGCTGCCCTCCGTTCGCGTGGACGCAAACCCGACGCAACTGGCTAGCTATGGCCTCACCCTGTCGAATTTGCAGTCCGTGCTGAGCCTTCAGAACTCGGACCTGGCGAAAGGCCAAATCTCGGATGGCATCGTGACCGCCGACATCATTGCCAACGACCAGATCTCGAAAGCCGCCGATTACAAGCCGCTTATCGTTGGCTTCCACAACGGCGCCGCAGTGCATCTTTCCGATGTGGCCGACGTCACTGACTCTGTGGCAAACGTCCGTGCTGCCGGCTATTTGAACGGCAAGCGGTCGGTTACAGTCATTATTTTCCGTCAGCCCGGCGCCAACATTATCGGTACTGTCGACCGCATTCGTTCACAATTACCTTCCATTCAAGCCACCATTCCGTTCGGCATCGATACCACCATCGTTCTTGATCGCACCACGACCATCCGCGCCTCGGTGGACGATGTTGAGAGGACGCTGATCATTTCAATCATCCTTGTCATCATCGTGGTGTTTGTCTTCCTGCGCAACGGGCGCGCCACGCTTATTCCCGCCATCGCCGTTCCGGTTTCTCTGATTGGTACTTTCGCCGTGATGTATCTGCTCGGGTATAGCCTGGATAATCTCTCGCTGATGGCCCTAACCATTTCCACGGGCTTTGTGGTGGATGACGCCATCGTGGTGATGGAGAATATTACCCGCCATCTGGAAGGCGGCATGGGTCCTTTCGCCGCGGCGCTCAAGGGCGCGGAAGAAATTGGATTCACCGTCTTCACCATCAGCATTTCGCTTATTGCTGTCTTTATACCGCTTCTGATGATGGGTGGAATCGTGGGGCGCCTCTTCCGCGAGTTTGCCGTCACCCTTTCCACCTCGATCGTTGTATCCATGATGATCTCACTCACCACGACACCCATGATGTGCGCCTACCTATTGAAGAGCGAGGCCGGAGAGAAGCACGGCCGCCTTTACAGCGCCAGCGAGAGAGTTTTTGACTGGGCGCTCGACCGGTACCGCGACAGCCTGCACTGGGTGCTTGACCATCCGGTCCTTACCCTCACTGTGCTTTTCCTTACCATCGTGCTCAACCTGGTGGTCATCATCAAAATCCCCAAGGGTTTTTTCCCCGTCGAGGACACTGGTGCGCTCTCCGGAGCTGTGCGAGGGCCGCAAGATTCCTCCTTTCCAGTGATGAACAGTGCGATCCAGCAGATCAGCAACGTGATCAAGAAGGATCCCGGCGTCGCCAACGTGATAGCGTTTACCGGTGGTGGCGGGGCGACCAACACGGGGAACATCTACGTTGCTCTCAAGCCCCTGTCTGACCGCCGCAACGCTAGCGCCACGCAAATCATTAACCGCCTTCGCTCCCAATTAAATCGTTTGCCGGGGCCTTCAACGTTTCTCCAAGCAGCGCAAGATTTGCGCATTGGCGGGCGGTCGAGCAACGCCATGTACCAATACACGATTCAAGCTGACAACGTGAAGGATCTTGCCAAGTGGGGACCGATCCTATTGGGTAAAATGCAGCACTTGCACGGACTTCAGGATGTGAGCTCCGACCAGCAGGATGGCGGTCTCGACGAGCTTATGACCTACGATCGCGTCACGGCGGCGAAGCTTGGCCTGACCGCACAATCGCTGGATTCGGCGCTCTACCAGGCATTCGGACAATCGGAAGTTTCGATCATTTACACGCAGCTTAACCAGTATTACGTGGTGCTGGAAGTTGCTCCCCAGTATTGGCAAACGCCGGAGGGATTGAAGGACATCTACCTGCTTTCCGCCGCTGGAAATAACATTCCGCTGCGCACGGTCTCCACGAGTCAGGCCAATACTACGCCATTGGCCGTTAACCATACGGGCTTGTTTCCCTCGATCACCGTCTCATTCAATCTCATTTCGAACTTGTCATTGAGCGATGCCACCAGGAGCATCGACCAGTTGCAAAAGCAACTCGGAATGCCCTCAACGATGCAGGGCTTTTATGCCGGCACTCTCGAGGCTTACGAACAATCGCTGGGAACCGAGCCCGTCCTTGTGCTGACGGCGCTGCTGGCGGTGTACATCGTGCTCGGGGTTTTGTACGAAAGCCTTGTCCATCCCCTGACGATCATCTCCACGCTGCCGTCGGCGAGTGTGGGGGCCATGCTCGCGCTGATGATCTCGAAAGGGGATCTGAATATCATCTCGATCATTGGCATTGTTCTGTTGATTGGAATCGTAAAGAAGAACGCCATCATGATGATCGATTTTGCGCTTCAGGCAGAGCGCCTGGATGGCAAGAGCCCGGCGGACTCGATCTTTGAAGCCTGCATGTTGCGCTTCCGGCCGATTATGATGACGACCATGGCGGCGCTCTTGGGCGCGCTGCCGCTGGCGCTCGGGACGGGCACGGGGTATGAGCTTCGCCGCCCCCTGGGAATCACGATTGTCGGAGGCCTGATTTTGAGCCAGATGCTCACGCTCTACACAACGCCCGTCGTTTATCTCACCTTTGACCGGTTGCGGCTGAGAATGCAGGGAAGGCGTGGCGTGCGGATTCATGGGGCTGGCCCAGCGCCCAGCGAGGCGGTTTAGGGAGTGTATGAGATTATGACTTCATCCCACCCAAAATTGAGAATGTGTCTCGCCGTGACGGCTTGCTTCCTCTCCGCGTGTACGTTTGGGCCCAAATACCATACGCCGGCCGCGGCAACGGCTCCGGCTTACAAGGAACTCACCCCTGACCAATACAAAGACGTGGATGGTTGGAAACTAGCGCAGCCTAAAGATGACGCGCTACGCGGCAATTGGTGGGAGATTTTTGGCGATCCTCAATTGAACGCGTTGGAAGAGAAGGTCAACATCTCCAACCAGAACATCGCTGCAGCCACGGCTAGCTTTTTCGCTGCTCGCGCCCTGGTGAAGGAGGCTCGATCCCAACTCTTTCCGACTACGACCACCAACCCTGCGATTAACGTGCAGCGGCCGTCAGCCACGCTGGGCAAATCCGTGGCTCCCAGTTCTGGTTCCGGCGCAGGAGCAATTTCCTCCACGGGTAGCGGTACCTTTGCGGACTACACCTTTCCGTTTGATGCCACCTGGCAGCCGGACTTGTTCGGCCGCATCCGCAATACGGTGAACGCAGCAGCGTACGGCGCCCAGGCCAGTGCTGCGGACCTCGAGAACATCCGCCTGACGGCGCAGGCCGATCTTGCCCTGGATTACTTTCAACTGCGCGGCCAGGACGCCTTAAAGCAGTTGTTGGATTCCACTGTGGTTGCTTACCAACAGACTCTCGATTTGACGAAGGCCCTCTATGAAACCGGCATCGACACGGATGAAGCCGTGGCGGAAGCCGAGACCCAACTTGAGTCCACCCAGGCGCAGGATGTTGCTCTGGGCATCCAACGGGCGCAGCTCGAACATGCCATCGCCATGCTCACTGGCCAGCCGGCGTCAACGTTTTCGATTCCCTTCGCGCCGCTTACGTCAACTCCTCCGGCGATACCCCTCGGTGTTCCGTCGCAACTCCTGGAACGGCGTCCCGACATCGCCTCGAACGAGCGCTTAATGGCGCAAGCCAACGCGCAGATTGGCATCGCGAGAGCAGCCTACTTCCCCACGGTGACGTTGAGCGCGGCGGCGGGCTTCGAAAGCACCTCGTTCACGAAATGGTTTAGTTGGCCGAGCCGATTCTTCTCGGTTGGCCCGGCGGCCGCGGAAACGATCTTTGACGCGGGTCTGCGCCGCGCTACCATGGAGCAATTCCGGGCCCAGTACGATGAGACCGTGGCCAACTATCGCCAGACGGTCCTCACGGCTTTTCAGCAAGTCGAAGATAACCTTGCGTCGCTGCGGATCCTGTCGGGAGAGCTTCAGTATCAGGACACGGCAGTCACGTCGGCGCAAAAGGCTCTTGCCATCGCCACCAACCGCTACAAATTGGGACTTGATCCTTACCTGAATGTACTTACCGCCCAAACCACACTGCTCTCCAACCAGCAAACCGCGGTCAACCTTCGAATTCAACAGATGACGGCGAGCGGAGGTTTGATTGAAGCGCTCGGCGGAGGATGGCACGCCTCACAGCTTCCGGCCCCAGCGAAGCTCGTGAGCAAAGCACCCTAGAAATACCACGACAAACCAGAGAAGCCCTGGGCGGAGAATGAGGAGCGCAGGTCGCCGAGCAAGAAGCGCATCCCAGAGCCCGCCACGCACCCGACGTAAGGCGTGGCACACACTCAGCCTACGCGGCCTTGTTCGCCGAACCCGCGCTTGGACTTGCGGCGCCCATTTGACGAAGAATCCTGTTGGTTTCCACTTGCTCTTTGAGCAGTTTCTTGACCAGGAATCCCACGTGAATAAACCACATGCACATCACGATCCCAACCGCACCACCGAAAATCCCGAATCCACTTGTCATGTTACCATCCTCCTTAAGTCATTTGGTCATGCTCTTGATGGAGAGTCTATATTTTGGCATGATCAAAATACATACTGCCGTGACGCTCCCGGCCGCTCTCCGCTTATCTACTTTCATACCGATTTCGCCAAGACCTGATTGCTTGCCGTGGTAATGGCCCCGGACTCCACTCTAAGGGCCGTAATATCCTTAAGCAATAGTACGCGGGTACTACAAATTGTCGGTAGGGAGCCCAGGTGGGCGATTTTCTTGCCGGGAGCGTTTGACACGCCTGGAGACTACCACCACATATTGTGAAGGTCAAGCAATAACTCCGGCTATAATAATGCCGGGAGGAAGTGTTGGGCCCCTCGTGTTAGGGGCGGTGAGGGTCGACGCGGCCGGCGATTCGCCCGCTTTTCACCACAAGACGGATGCTCAGTGACGCGGATTGGCCGCCCGACCATTTGAGGACTTTGTCAGGCGGCGTGTGGTTTCCGAAATTCGCAGCAGCGATCGAAGCGCCTCGTTCACTGCCGCCGAGGTGCGAAACGCCTTGGCAACGTCGGGCTCTAGGACGGCAATGTTTGTGCCCTCTCTCATGATCCGCCGGTAGTACTTGCCGCGGACAGCGGTCGAGTAGTCGAAGTTGTATTCCCTTCGCAGGTCATCCGCCTGAACCGGGATCTTCGCCTTCATGACGTTTCCTTTCGCGGCGTGTGGCGCGACGTGCGCTGATTACCCGCACTGCGCCTTCTCGTTCAACATGGCTAATGACAAGGAGCCGCCCGCGCGCAGAATATCCTACCGTGATTAGCCGGTCCTCAATTTGCGAATGACCCGGGTCGCCAAAGGTTGCAGCCATCGGGTCATAGAACACGGTCACAGCTTCGTCAAAAGAGACACGGTGCTTCTTGATATTTGCTGTGGCCTTGCTCGCGTCCCACTCAATATGCATTATACCATCCTCTCCTGAGCTCCCTGGATGGCGGACGGTCGTTGCTCTGCAGCGTGGCGATCTTAATACGGTCCAGATCACCCCAAAGCCCGGTAGGCGGGGGCCTACTCCTTCCGTAGCGCGCGCAAATCGATTCCCAACTGCTGGCACTTCTTGTACAGGTAACTGCGCTCCAGTCCCAGCGCGCGGGCAGTTTGGGTAATGTGATTCTGCTGGCGGCGAAGTTCAGCGAGAATGGTCTCACGCTCGAACCCATCGACGCGGTGGGCGAGTGTGCCTGAGGCTGGCGCATCCACACCGCTCTGGGCCGTAGCGGCCTGTGAGGGCAGGGCAGTGAGCACCGTCGCCACGTCCACCGCGTCGCCGGTCGCGAGCAGTAATAGCCGCTCGACCATATTACGCAACTCGCGAACATTACCTCTCCAGGTATAACGCTTCAACTCGTCGATGGCCTCGGGCGTGAACGTCGCGGGCTTCCACCCGTTTTGAACGGAGATCTGGCGGGCGAAATGATCGACGAGGGCAGGAATGTCTTCCGTGCGTTCGCGCAGGGGGGGAAGGAACAGCGGGAAGACGTAGACGCGGTGGTAGAGGTCCTCGCGGAATTTGCCTTGCCGAATCAGCTCTTCCAGGTTCCGGTGCGTGGCCACCACCACGCGCACATCGACCGCCACGGGCCGGTCGCCGCCCACGCGCTCCATTTCGCCTTCTTCCAGCACGCGTAGCAACTTGGCCTGCATGGGGAGAGGCATGTCGCCGATTTCGTCGAGGAAGAGGGTGCCGCGCTGTGCCTGTTCGAACTTGCCCAGATGCCGCGCGCCCGCGCCCGTGAAGGCGCCCTTCTCGTGCCCGAAGAGTTCGGATTCGATCAACTCCGCTGGAACCGCGGCGCAATTCAGCGCGACGAACGGCCCCGAGCGCCGCGGGCTTTGTTCGTGCAGCGTGCGCGCCACAAGCTCTTTTCCTGTGCCGGTTTCACCCAGGATGCACACGCGCGTCTCGCTGGCGGCGACACGCTCGATCTGCGCCATTACTCGGCGCATCGCCTCGCCCGACCAGACCATCTGGTGCTTGCCGAGGCGTCCGAGGAGTTCCTGGTTCTCGTCTTTCAGCCGCTTCAGGCGCAAAACGTTTTCCACCGTCAGCAAAAGCTTCTCGGTGGAAAGCGGCTTTTCCAGAAAGTCCACGGCCCCGAGGCGAGTGGCGCGCACCGCCATCTCAATGTGTGCCTGCCCGGAGATCATCACCACCGGAGTGGGCAGCTCCATGTTCTTCAGGTCTTGGAGAAACGAGAGGCCATCTTTTTCCGGCATCACCACGTCGGAGAGAATCATGTCGAAGGGCTGCGCCTTCACCAGTTCCAGGGCGCGGACGGCGGAGTCGCACACCGTAGCTTCGTAGCCCGCCAGGCGAAACGCCCGCGAGAGCGAAGCCAAAGTGTTCGCTTCATCATCGACAATCAACAAATGCCCTTTGGGCGCCGCCATAGCCCGTGCCTCGTGAAGTGCTCGCTTCTTGCATGTTCGCGTGTTGCATGTTCGTTCGTAGCGCGGACCTGTTCGTTAGGTCCGCCGCCTTTCCCTGCCCATTGGGATTGTTCCTGCCATTTCGTGAAGAACCGCGGACCTAACGAACAGGTTTGCGCGACACCTACACTGGCTCATTATTTGTCCCGAGCCGCCTTTCCCCTTCGCACTGTTTTTGCTAACCCTCTTTTTTTCATAAACATCATGGAGAGATTGGTCTAACTCATGTGTTTTCATCAACATCATGGAGAGGCGAAAAGCGGACATCTTTTCTATATGTGTTTTCAATAACATACGGAAATTTACTCTCGTTTAATACCTCTTTTTTTTCCCCCCACGACCTGGCAACCCATGATCTGCTAACATATTTAGTTTCAATAATATAGATTTTTCGAGATTGTCGCCTTTCGTTGCTAACCCATTTTGTTTCTGACACATCATGGAGAGCCTCGCCTTTTTTTCAACCCGCTCCCCGACTTTGAAGCTAACTCTTTGCATTTGAGTGAGATAAACATTGAGACATTTTGGCGCTAAACGCTAACCACCTTTAGTTTGTAGCACATCATGGAGAGCCTCGCCCTTTTTTCCGCCCCGCCCTCCGACTTTCAAGTTAACTCTTTGCATTTGAGTGAGATAAGCATTGAGACATTTTGGCGCTAAACGCTAACCACCTTTAGTTTGTAGTACATCATGGAGAGCCCCTACGGGCCAGCAGTTAGTGGACAGTCGATCTTCCCGTCAAGAACCTGCGTAGAACCCCTCGGGAAATTCGCCAATCAGCTATTCAAAGTCGACGATCCAGTCGGGCGGGCACACTCCATCTTCATCGAGCTGGCCATGAACAATCGACGCATGACAGTATCACACGGTTATTATAACATGCTAAAATCAAAAGTCAAGAACTTTCTACCAGAGCTAGAGGCTACAAAATGTCGCTACAGGAAAACACGAGATATTCGCTAGCCAACGGGGCTGAGGAAAAGCCGGGGACCTGCAAGACACGTCCGACGTGCACTGCCTGGCTCGGGAACATATAGCGTACGGCGACGGCAGATCAAGCCAGACGCCGAAACCGTGAGCGGCGGATTGTGCAATCATTGACCAGGACTAACGGGCGATGCTCCTACCGGCATTCACGAGGGTGCCCCAACATTGACTTCTTTCCCCGCAGTCTGTCAACTAACTGTCAAAGTGAGCGTCACGCTATGGCTCAACGCCGAAGAGCCGGAACCCACGGTGCCGGTTACGGTCAGGGGGTAGGTGCCTGCGGGCGTTCCCGGGTTGGACGGCGTAACGCTGGAGCCTCCCCCGCCGCCTCCGCACGCCGCCAGGGCCGCGATGAGAAGCAAGCCCGCGGCGAGGACGATCAGGTGAATCTCCCAGCGGCTCATGCGTTGCTGATTTCGGCGCGCCAAGACCCAGGCCATTGCCGCCAGAACCGATGCAAGCATTATCAGGAATTTCGGACTCGGTGACGGGGGTTGAACAGGAGGCAGGGGCCGACAACTCGGAGCGCTCGCCGAAGGCGCGGCGGTCGTCACAGTGACGGTGACGTTGGTTGCGGAACTGCCCGCGGTTACCGGGTTGGGAGAGACCGTGCAGGTGGCCCCGGACGGAGCGCCCGTGCAGGTAAAGCTCACCGTTCCAGACAATCCCCCCTGCCCTCCCACGCTCAGAGTGTAAGTCGCGGGCGAGCCGGGCGCGACGGTGGCCGAGGTGGAAGAGCCGGCGGGCGGAGCAATCGAGATATCCTGTCCCGTCCCGCTGAGTGCAACAGCTTGCGGACTGTCGTCGGCATTATCGGAAATTCCGATGCTGCCGGTCATCGTTCCACCCGCAGTCGGCTTGAAAGTCACCGAAATGGAGCAATTGGCCCCCGCGGCGACGCTGGTTCCGCAGGTGTTGGTTTGGGCGAAATCTCCACTTGCGGCGATGCCGGTGATGGCGAGCGCGGCATTGCCCGTATTGGTGAGCTTGACGGACTGCGCGGCGCTCGTGGTTCCAGACATCTCGGCCGGGAAGGTGAGGGAAGTGGGCGACAAGCTCACCGCGGAGCCGGTCCCGGTTCCGCTTAGTGCTACGGTTTGGGGGCCAGGGAAAACATTGTCATTCACAGAGACTGTGGCGGATTCGGCGCCGGGCACGGTCGGGGTATACGTTACATTGATGGTGCAGCTTCCTCCGCCCGCGATCGAGGTCCCGCATTTATTGGTCTGGACAAAATCTCCGCTGTTGGGCCCGGCGACTGTGATGCTCGAAATGTAAAGCGTTCCGATGCCCGTGTTTTGCAGAGTTATGCTCTTCGCCGCGCTGGGTGTTCCGAGCGCCTGATTCCCGAAGCTGACGCTGGTGCTGGAAAGTTTAGCAACAGCGGGGGTCTGGAGCATAACCGTTACAGTATTCGATCCCCAATTGGTGACGGCGAGGTCGAGTGCCCCATCGCCGTTGAAGTCGTTCGCCACGATGGAGCCGGGATAGAGTCCCACCACAAAGTCCTGATTGGCCTGGAACGTTCCGTCGCCGTTCCCGAGAAGAATGGATACCGTGTTACTGCCGCCATCAGCAGTTGCCACGTCCAATTTTCCATCGCCATTGAAATCTCCGATCTCGACCGATTCGGGGTTGACGCCCGTGCTGTAATCCACGTGAGTGCGGAATGTCCCGTCGCCGTTACCGAGCAGGATGGAAACGGAGTCCGACGTGGGCTCATTGTTGGCTACCACCAGGTCTAGTTTCCCATCCCCGTTGACGTCGGCCACGGCAATCGAGTACGGCCACGAGCCGGCGGTGTACTGAACCGGATTCTGAAAAGTGCCATTTCCATTTCCCAGAAGGATTGAAATCGAGGTGGAAAGGGCGCCGTTTGCCACGGCGAGATCGAGCTTGCCATCGCCATTGAAATCGGCCGCGACAATCGAGCTTGGAGGTTGAGTCGAGGCTGAACCCAAGGGGTAGGTGGCGCCGGCTACAAAGGTGCCGTCGCCATTTCCCAGGTAAATTGCAAGAGCCCCCTCGCCGTTATCCAAGCCGATTGCAAGGTCCATCTTGCCATCGCCGTTGAAGTCCCCGCTCGCGAGAGAGGTCACGACGAAGCCCATGTTGAAAGTGTTCGGTTGCCCGAACGTGCCATCACTGTTGCCAAGGAAGATCGAGACGCTTCCACCGTAACAGTCGCCGCCGAGAGGCGGACATCCGCTGTTGGCCACCGCAAGGTCCAACTTGCCGTCTCCGTTAAAATCGCCAACGACAACGGCAACGGGGGTGAGGCCGCTGGCGTAGGTCACCTGAGGCTTGAAAGTGCCGTCACCATTTCCCAGCAAGACCGAGACGGTCCCGTCGGTATAATTGACCACTGCAAGGTCGGTCTTGCCGTCACCGTTAAAGTCGCCCATGGCCACCGTTTCAGGGCCGTGTCCCACCGCGAAATTCTTCTCGGCGAATCTGAGCGAAGGAGTTGGGTTGATCACATCAAATCCGGCGGGGTACGGGGATGTGCCTCCCGGAGCGGGATTCACGACGGTAACCACGGAAGTGCCGACCTTGGCAACATCTGACGCCGGGACCGTCGCGGATAATTGGCCGCCGTTGACCATGGTGGTAGCCAGCGCGTTGCTGCCCCAGTTCACCACCGAAGCAGGGCCGAAGTTTCCGCCCGTTACTGTCAACGTGATCGCAGCGCTTCCGGCTACCGTCTCGGATGGTACGATCTGATCGATATAGGGAGCGGAATAGCTGTTCGTGCCCGTTCCGGAGAGAGTGACAACCGGCGAACTTCCGGGCGCGTTGTCTGCGAAGGTGAGCGTTCCACTGGCGGTGCCGATGGCGCTAGGAGCGAAAGTGACACTCACGGTGCAACTCTCCTGAGGCGCCACCCCGCCACCGCAGGTATTCGTTTCCCCAAAGTTCACGGTTGTGGCGATGCTCGAAAAGGTCAATGCCAAATTTCCCAAGTTGCTCACCACAAGCTGTTGAGGCGCGCTGGTTATACCGACGAGTTGATTCCCGAAGTCGACCGTCGAGGAGCTAACGTAAATTTCCGGAGCGAGTCCCGTTCCCGTGAGAGCGACCACGTTGGGGCTGTTCGACGCATTGCTGGTGACGGTTAGCGTGCCCGTCGTGGTTCCTCCCGCAGTGGGGCTAAAGGTGACGCTAAGCGTGCAGGTACCATTCCCAGCAATCGTGCCACTGCAAGTGCCTGTTTGGGAGAAACCGGCAGTCACGGTGACGCTCGAAATGGTCAAGGGCGAACTGCCTGTGTTGGTCAGGGTAACCGTTTGGGAAGCGCTGGTTGTCCCAACAATTTGGCCGCTGAAGGTCAAGGTCGCCGGCGAGACGTTTGCCGGAGCGGCCGTGCCGGTGCCATCGAGGGTGACGGTTTGTGTGCTTGCCGTTTTCCCATCGTTGTTATCACCGATGAGAAGCGAGCCGCTGCGAGTGCCCGCGAGGGTCGGGGTAAATGTCACGCTGATGGTGCAGCTTGTTCCGACGCTGATGGAGCCCACGCAGGACGTTGGCGCGGCGAAATCACCCGTGGTCTTAATGCTTGAGATCAGCAACGCCGCGTTCCCCGTGTTCATCACGGTCACATCCTGTGCGGCGCTTTCGATGCCAACAATTTCATCGGGGAAGGTGAGAGTTTTGGCTCCGAGGCTTCCGATGGGGCCAATACCGATGCCGCTCAGCGCCACTGTCTGTTGACCGATGAAACTGTCTTCGCCGATCGTCAGCTTGCCGTCACGGATCAACGGGGCCACCGGATTAAAGGCCACATCGAGCGTGCACGTCCCTTCCACCGGCACCGCGTCGCACGTCCCCGAGACCGAATAGTCTGCGGTCGTGGAGATGCTCGAGGCGGTAAAGGCAGCGCTGCCCGTGTTGGTCAGGGTTACTGTTTGCGACGCGCTGGTCGTACCCACCGCCTGGTTCCCAAACGTAAGGCTTCTGGTGGATAAGCTGGACACCGGGGAGTGGGAATTCAAATAAACAGTCGCACCCACGCCGTCGACCACCATATCCGCAACGCCGCTGTCTCTAAAATCACCGACCGCAATCCTGTAGGTTCCCAGTCCCGGGTAGCTCGTCGCGGTCTGAAAAGTGCCGTCGCCGTTCCCGAGTAGCAAATTCAGATTGCCGCTATCCACCGCCATCACGACGTCCAGCTTGCCGTCACCGTTGAAGTCGCTCACCGCAATCGCATAGGACGAAAGACCTGCCCCGTAACTTACGGCGGCCTGGAATGTACCGTCGCCATTGCCCAGCAAAACGCTAACATAGCCGGCGCTGCCGGTCAGGAGGTCGAGCTTGCCGCCACCCCTTAGGTCCGCAGTGGCAAGCGGATAGGGGACAAGGTTTGTAACGGAGTACTGCACTGGCGCTTGGAAGGTTCCGTCACCATTGCCAAGAAAAACCGAGATCTCACTCTCATTGGAGGTGAGGGCCAGATCCAGCTTCCCATCATTGTTGAAGTCCCCCGCCACCACGGCGTAGTAATACCCACCCGGGCTCGCATTCATCGCCGTCTGAAAGGTTCCATCACCGTTGCCCAACAAGATGCTCAGCCCGCCCCCAAGCGCGGATACTGCCAGGTCCGGGATGCCGTCATCATTGAAGTCCCCCACGGCGACGGAGGACGGCGAGGCGCCCGTGGCATAGCTGACTGCCGGTTGAAATGTCCCGTCGCCCTTGCCGATCAGGACGCTGACAGTGCTATCGATCGCGTTCGGGACCACCAAATCTGGAATGCCATCGCCGTTCAAATCGCTTGCTGCGACGGCTTGCGGTGATTGCCCTGTGGGGTATGTCACCGGCGCTGCGAAGGTGCCGTCACCATTGCCCAGGAACACGCCCACATTGTTAGTACCGTAATTCACGGTGACAAAGTCGAGCTTCCCATCGCCATTGAAATCGCCGACCGTCACGGCTTGCGGCGACTGGGCCGGCACATAGACGACGGGAGCCGGGAACGTGCCGTCCCCATTGCCCAGGAACACGGAGATCCCTGTGGCTCCCGTCGCCCCACCTATGGAGACGAAATCCAATTTTCCGTCGCCATTAAGGTCGGCAATGGCAGTAGTATTGTTGCCGCCCACATACTCAACCAGCGTCTGAAACGTTCCGTCTCCATTTCCCAGGAGGATGGACACCCCACCGGGGGCATCAGACGGGACCACCAGGTCCGGTTTGCCGTCGCCGTTCAGATCACCTACCGAGGCAAATGACGCTCCCGTAACCGTATAGATCGCCCCAGCCTGGAACGTCCCGTCTCCATTCCCGAGCAGAATGTTCACTGTATTGCTCGAAAAGGTTGTCGCCACGATGTCGAGTTTTCCGTCGCCATTCACGTCTGCAACGGTCACAGACCAAACAGCCGTCGGACCGAAGTTTACGGCGGCCTGGAACGTCCCATTACCATTGCCCAGCATCACGCTAATCCCTGTTCCGCTGCCAATGACCAGATCCAATTTCCCGTCCCCATTCACGTCGGCAACGGCCACCGAGGAATCTCCCAAGGTTCTGGAATAGTTCACCGGCGCCTGAAATGTGCTGTTCCCGTTGTTCAAGAGAATGCTCAGGTGGAAATCATTATAGTGAACCACCGCGATGTCCGGCTTCCCATCGCCGTTGAAGTCGCCGATCGCGATGCCCCGGGGGATAGAGCCGGTAGCATAGTTCGCCGGAGCCTGGAAAGTGCCGTCTCCGTTGCCGAGGAGGACACTAATGCCGCCAGCGCCGGTATTCGCCACGACGATGTCCGGATGGCCATCCCCGTTAAGGTCAGCCACCGCCAGCGCTGTTGCATCGGAGCCGATAACGTGCTGGACTGCCGTCTGAAACGTGCCGTCGCCGTTACCGAGCAGGACGCTTACGCCACCGTTGATGGACACTGCGGCGTCGAGCTTGCCGTCACCATTGAAATCGGCAAGCACCACAACATCGCAATCGGTCCCCGCGGCATAGTTCGGCGGGACAACCAAGAAATTGTTCTGGGGCGTCTGAGCATCGGCGCTGGTACAGAGCAAAGTGAAAACTAGAGCGCCGAGCCCAAGCCTTCGGAATGTTCCAAATGTCGTGGCACGTTGATGCCGTTTCATGGAGTACCTCCCAAACGGAACGGTCTTACCTTTCAAAGCGGCGAACACCTTGCAAGCCCCCGGGCACATGTGCGCTGTTCCGGGCGGCGAATGCCGCCGTACCTCGCCAGCCGGCCGCTTGCGACAAGATCGTGGATAGATTGAAGGTCCATCTGACGTAAACCGCGATACACCAGGCCAGGGCGGAGAACCCGGCGAACAAAGCAAGCCGATGCTAGCCCTCAAAAATGCGCTTGTCAATCTGGTTGCTTGTTGATTATGAATAACACAACGACGAAATGTCGCGTATGAAAATAGTGGAGGGAGCGCGTTTCAAAGGACGCGACGAACGGTGTACACACGGGCATGTGCGGAGATCTCAGGCGTGACGGTTTTGGCGGAAGTCAAAAAACATTAATGCAGGGCAAAGGCACTCTGATGACCATTTCTGCCGCCGGGCTCTACGGTCAAGAATAAGGCGGCACTATCCTATGCGCTCTGCGGCGGGCGCGCGGGGAGATTGATCCGGAACGTTGTGCCTCGGTCGGGCTCGCTCTCGACGGAGATTCTGCCGCCATGGTCGCTGACCACCGACTGCACAATGGCGAGGCCCAACCCCGTGCCATGGTGCTTGGTGGTGTAGTAGGGCGTAAACAGGCGCTCGCACTCTTCCTTGGTTAATCCCTTGCCAGTGTCGGAGATTCTTATCTGCACGCCAGCCGTGGCCGACTCAGTTTCAACGGTCAAAGCGCCACCCGCGGGCATCGCGTCCAATGCGTTCAGAATCAGATTCTGCACGGCCCGATGAAGCAGGTCGGGATCGGCCTGAATCGGATTCAACGCCTCATCCAAGTGGATTTGCAGATTGATGGCCGACTTGCCCGGCGCGTTGATTTGCGCCTCGAAGATTTTGAGCGCCCCGCGAACCACCTCGTTGATGTTCACCGTCTGAAGCTGCGGCGCGGGCATCTTGGCGAAGTCGCTAAAGCGGCCGACGATGGTCTTCATGTTGGCGAGTTCGGCCAGCAAGGTCTGGCTGCTTTCACGAAACACTTCGTCAAACACGGCGGGATCGGCCTCGCGGGCGCGAAGCAGGTTCTCCACGGTGATCTGAAGAGGGAACAAAGGGTTCTTGAGCTCGTGGGCAAGGCGGCGAGCCAACTCGCGCCAGGCGGCGACACGCTCCGTCTGCACCAGGCGATCGCGCTGCTCCGTGAGTTGCTGAGTCATGCGATTGAAGGCCGCCGCGAGTTCGCCGAGTTCATCCTTGGAGCGCGTTTCCACGTGCGCGTTCCAGTTTCCCGCCGCCACTTGCCGCGAAGCTGCCGCCAACTGTTCCACCGGCTGGGTGACGCGCGCCGCCGTCCACCCGCTCAGCGCCACGCCCAGCAGCATTCCGGCTGCGGCCACCAGCAGAGCGACCACGCGAATGTGCTTCTCCAGTTCCACCCGCTCACGAATTGAACTGCCCACCAGGAACATGCCCAAGACATTTTTGTTACGACCGGTCAAGGGGATCACATAAAAATCCTCGGCGCTCGCGGGGTTGGAGGTCCACGTGATCTTCGCCGAAGTTTCAACGGGGTCGCGCTCGACCCGAGTAATGAGCGGCATGAGCTTGTTAGGCCAGGGAAACGGTCCGGTTTTATCCACCAGCCGACCTTCCGCGGTAACGCTGCCCGCGGGTTGATCGGAGCTCGGCGTGACGCCACCGGCCGCTGCCGACTCCGGACCCGGTTCTCGGTAAAGCAGAGCTCTCATTCCCGCCGGCAAAACGAGCGAAGCCAGAAATTCCCTGTCGAGCCTGCTCCCCCCGACAACGTACATCCGCGCATCGCCTACGCTCACCACGCGGACCGCTATGAGCGCGAGGGCTACTCCGTCGGCCAGATCCTCTCGCTTTAGAAACGCGCCTTGTGCTGCCCACTCGGTTGGCGCGGTGACCCACTCCTCTTTGTAGCCAAAGCGCGCGGGCCACTGCGCCGATGAGATGATGGTTCCGTCGGCGGCGATGAGTTCAAGAAAATCTAGCTGATGTGCGGCGGCGAGGCCAGAGGCATCATCGAAGTGGGACGAGAGGTCCTGAGCCCCCCCACCCAGAGAGGCGGCCATGCGCAAGGTCCCGTCGGCGTTGGCGATTCCTTCCACCCGGCGGGTCACTTCCTCCGCGCGGCGCTGGAATTCGCGTTGAAATTGCGCCACGAGGGCGTCGGTCCTTTGACTATTGAGGCGTTCAAAGGCGTCGCGCATTAGAAAGGAAACCGCCCAAGCGACCAGTCCAACCGAGAGGACCACGGTAATCGTGAAGAGGGTGAGCAATTTCGCCCGAAGATTCACGGTTTCTCCCCTCCTAGCGAAACTCGCTCCAGGCGCCATGCGCCCCACGGTGTCGCGGACCAGTTCATGACCCGAGGCCCGATTCCGAGAAGTTCAGGGATGTGCGCCAGCGGAATGATCTCCAGGGAGTCGATGAATTGTTGCTCGGCGGCATAGGTTTGCTCCGGCTCACCTGGTTCGGGGCTAGGCGGCAGCCCGAGAGACGCTGCCTGCTGCGCCGCCACGTCCAGCGTCGGCCCGTCGATGCGGACGCGTTGGACGCGCACGTCAGCTCCCACATCCGACTTGCGGCTTCCGCCGGTCGCTGTTGCGGCAGCCAACGTGATGCCCACCTCTCGCGCATTCACAGCGACGCGCTCGGCAGTTTCGCGAGCCAGGGTGTCGCCGGGGTCGTAACCCACTTTGAGAGCCGTCGGCGCGCCGATTTCGCTGGTGAGTTTCCTGGCTTGGTCCAAGTTCATCAGGGCAGGGAAGAGAAACGTATAGCCGCTCAGCCATTGGGGAAAGATGTTCGCGGCAACCTCGCCATAGTTTTGAAGCAGCACCTTCTGGATGGCCGCGCGGTCGATGGAGTCGGCCAGGGCTTGGCGGATTCGCCGGTCCTGCACCGCTGGCCGATTCGGGCCGAAGCGGAGGCACAGCAGTTCTACGGGCTCGGAGATCCAGACCTTCTTGTTTTCCTGCTGAGCGCGGCGAGCCTCCACGGGGTCGAGCTCCACCAAATCGGCCCTTCCCAATTCCAGATCGAGCAATTCGTCACGGCTGGCGCGGCCCATTTGGACCTCGATCGAATCGAGATAGGGTCGGCCATCCCAATAGTCCTCGTTGGCCTGAAGCACGGCGCGGGTTCCAGGCTCCCACCGAGTCAATCGGAAGGGTCCCGTTCCCATCGGGAGTGTGTCGGCGGAGGCCGCCCGCGTCGGTGTGGGGTCCGATGGAGCGCGGCGGATGAGAAGGTCCGCACGAGTGGCGAGGGTCATCAGCAGATCAGGCACCGGGCGGCCCGCGTCGATTTCGAGTGCGTCGCCTGCCCATCGCACCGACGCGTCAGCACCAAGTCCTTTGAGCGCTTCGACCACTTCTTCGGGAGCGAGTAGCGCGCCGTCCTGCCATTTCACACCGGGACGAAGTTTGAACCTCCACTTCGCTGCTTGCTCATCGTGTTCCCAGGCGAGGGCTATTGCGGCTTCCGGCCGGCCCTGCGAATTCAGACGGACCAGGCGATCGTAAATCAACGCACGCAGCTTGAGCAGCGCCTCGGCCTCCGCCACGTCGAGCGAGTCGGCCCTATCGAAGGTTGACGGCTTGGCCTGGATTTCCACCCGCAGAGTTCCGCCGTAATGCGGTCGGCTTGCCGCGCCAGCGCCAAGAGCCAGGCACGCGATGCTACTGGCCGCAAGTAACGGACAAGCGAAATGCCTCATAAGCCCCCGTTTGGAGATTGCGAGCAATGGCGATGGCCTCCGACCCGTTGGCCCGCGGCCACAATTCCGTGATCGGCCCGGGAAACTCGACCGGCCCGCTCACCGGAACGGGTTTGCGTTCGACAATCTCAAACGCCTGCACCGCATCTGTTTCGTTGAGATCTCCGGCCTGTGTGGTTAACACCTGCCAGCCATCGCCACAGCCGGATTGCACGCCAACGATTTGGCTACCCCACCCACCAGTGTTTGCCACCGCCTGCGCGTTGCTATTAAGAAGCAGCACGCGGCCGTCCAGTCCGCTCACCACCCAACCTGGCGGGTCCGCTGAGTCAACCTTCGCTTCGGCTGTGCTGCCGGCCGGAGCCCGCGCCGGTGTCACCGGCATCCCCGCATGTACGGCAGCATTCCTTGGCACAAGGACGGCGGCCAAAAATGGCGGCAGGGTCAGCTCGCGGCTATCGTCGATCCTTACTCGGCCGTCAAAGAAGTTGCGGTCGGCGGTGAAGGAAGCGGCTGGCCAGACGCTCGCTCCAGGATTGTTGTCGTCTTTCGTACCCGCGACCAAGGGCCAAGGGTCGTCGCTTTCGTGGCATTCGAGGGAAAGAGCTGGTTCGAGACCTCCCGTGCACCTCGTTCCCGGAAGGTAAGCGTCGAAGAGGCTCGCGGACCGGACGATGATCCGTCCGCGCGCGTCGCTTGGCCAGGGGCGAGTCCGACTGACTGGCGCCGACTGCATGACGCGCCACTGCTTTTCGCTTTTGCTGCCGGCTTCTGGAACCTCCACTTCCTCATAGAGGGTTATGCTCTCGAGGCCTAACACCAAGATACGCGCAGTCGCGGCCCTAGGTGCCGGTGACGCTGTCGGAACAGCAGCAGGATTATCGAGCAGAGCGACGTCGAGCATCCGGTCAGGCTGGTCGTAGACCCAAGTCTTGCGAACGCTGAGGGGCTCGGTGTCGGGATGGCGTTCGCTTCGATTGGCGCGCGCCACGGGGAGCATCACGACAGTGTTTTTAGCATCGGCAACCGGGGCGTTCGAGGACGGGTGGTCGCGAATCTCGGCGATCCAAAGGTAACCTTCGGTGTTTTCAGAGAGCGTGACCTGAACGTCGGCATTGGCCTGCTTGCTCGCGGTCAATCGGATTCCGCGACTTCGCATTTGTGCGCGCAGCGCGTGGCGCACCTGCGCGACCTCATCGTCTCCCAGGGTCGAGATGTTCTTCACACTCAGGGCCAGCGCGTTCCCGGCAGAAACGTGCTCGAGTATCTTGGCCGCTAGCGCACCCGCGGCCTCGTTCCGAACCTCCGCTGCCGATGGAGGAGCGCTAGCCGCGGGCGCGGTTTGGCCGACAGCATTCGGCGCAGCGGCCGCACCGTTCGCGGCTTGGGCGCCGACCGTGGGAGCCGGATCTATACCAGGAATCGTAGCGCGGACCTGTAGTGTAGGTCCGCGGCCTTTCGTAGCCAATCGGTAGCCCAACGCAGTTCGGCCATAAAGGTTCGAGTCACTCGTTGTGGGTTTTCCTGGAGCCGAGGGCAGAAGCAGCAGCGCAAGAAACGGAGCGCCAATCAATGAGGGGATGGGAAAACGCATCAGCGTCGCGGACCTTTGCGCGACGGCGATTATAACACGCCGCGCGGAGAGCAGGCGCAGGGCGACCGTGGCTGCGACCGTGGCGGTCCATGCGCCAGTTTGAATCCCCATCACGAAATCTCACCGTGGGGTGGTCGGAGCTGTGTTGAGTTGCGGATTCCGCGGCTCTACCCTGGATTTGCGCCCCCGAAGGGGGATACTATCGGTAGAGGTGCAAATAGGGGAGAAGCGGGTTGCAGCATCGGCCGAAACAATAAGAAGACTCCAGCGTCGATGACGCGGGCGGCGGGCTCAAACCTTTCGCGAGAGGGAAATGCCATGGCACACGCACGGGAGCCGAACGGCCATCTTGCCTCCGGCGGTCAGTGGTGGGGCGGACAGGGGAAGGCCGCTTCCGCCTTGGGCGGGGCAGCGCTCCTGCTCTGGACGCTCTGCGGAGTGGGCGGGAACCTCGGCTGGGGAGAAGAAAAGCCCAAATCAGAGCTTCTGTTCCTGGTGGCGCGCACGGCCATCAATGATCCCTTTTTCGCACGGTCCGTGGTACTGATGGTGCCGCTCGAAGGGGAGCCTGTGATCGTGGGGCTGATCGTCAACAAGCCGACGGGTCTGCCGCTCCTCAAGGTCTTTCCCGATACCCCAGCCCTGAAGAACCGCTCCGAAAACGCCTACTTCGGCGGCCCCATAGACGTGGCGACTCCGGCGCTGGTTTTCCATGCCCAAAAGCGTCCCAAGCAAGCAATGCTGCTCTACGACGACGTTTATCTGAGTTTTGATGCGGATTTCATCGCGAAGCTCCTGCAAGATCCCAAACAGACGGGAGACGTACGCCTGTTCTTGGGACGTTCCCAGTGGGCGCCCGAGCAGCTCCAAGGCGAAGCGCTCCGGGGTTCGTGGTACAGCCTGCGCGCGGAGGGGGACGTGGTTTTTGACCACGACTCCGAACACCTCTGGAAAAAGCTCCACGCACGCGCCCGACCGCCCTCGAAAGTGCAAGACTGGATGCCGCCAGCACCGCCCCAGTTCGAGTTGTGCGCCGCACGTAAGGCTCCGCGGTTCTGAACCCGAAAAGCGTCCATATTTCCTATCTTCAAATAATGGCAGAAAGATCATGATGCCTGAGAATAAATCGCAGATATGGCGTGTGTCCCCACTCCTGATTTTATTTTGACGAGGAAATCCTGGGGCGCTGTGCGGAAATGGGCGAGAGTTTGGGCAGACGAGGGCAAATGATGTTGTCTCTAATTCACAAGAACAGCATTGTGTTGGTCTAGAGTCACAGAATTCGCACCGGGTTTCAATTGGACCTGAAAGTCCCACTTGAATAGTTGCTGGTTGTAGGCGCCAAGGCAGAAAAAGTAGTAGTTACCCGGAGGCACGCCGGGGAGTTGCGCCTTGCCACTCGCATCTGCCCTCGCGCCGGAAACGGTGGAGGAATTCGTGGCGGCGATTCCTACCGGGCAAGCCGGTTGGCGGTCCGCGCAAGCTGCAAGGTAACCCTTGACCGGGGAGACTCCCGGACGGCGCCTGAATACCTGCACCCGCCAAAACGGCTTCATAACTCTGGTTTAGCAGGACGAAGGTGTGACCGGCGAGCGGATTTTGGCCGCCCGTCGGAGCGCTCAATTCACTCGTAACCAGGAGAACCGCGTTCCCGGTAGGCGCGCTGGGGGTTGAGCGGACGGCTTTGCCCGGTTTAGGAATTCCGGCAGTTGCTCCTCCGAGCGTCGACCCGGCGGTCGGGGGGACTTCGCGCGGCGCCATTAACGCCATGCATCCGAAGTAAGAGCCGTTGTCCACCGGCGCGCAAGAAGACCAAGAAACCGTAGGCATCCTACACAATGAAGAGTAGGATGTCTACACTATGAGCAACCGAACGCCGCCACGCATCGAATTCCTGCAAGGGACGCTGGACGTTTTGATTCTCCGCACGCTTCGGCCCGGACCGCAGCATGGCCACGGCATTGCCAAGCACATTCAGCGCACTTCGGAAGACCTTCTGCAGGTTGAGACCGGTTCGCTTTACCCGGCGCTGCATCGTCTGGAGGCCAAGGGCTGGGTGGCCGCCTCGTGGGAGATTTCAGACAAAGGCAAGCGGGCGCGGTTCTATCGCCTGACGCCGCGCGGCCGCAAGCAGCTCGCTGCCGAGCAGTCGCAGTGGCAGGCCTTTTCACGCGCCATGGGACTGATCTTGAATCCGGCGGATCAGGAGGGAGAATGAACGCGTTTCTTCGCAAGTTGGCCTGGCTCATGAATCGTCGAAGCAAGGAGGATCAGCTCGCCGCGGAATTGCAGTTCCATCTGGAGGAAGAAGCGGAGGAGCTTCAGGAAGCGGGCTTCAAGGGAGACGAGGCACGGCGGGCGGCGCGCCTGGAGTTGGGAAATGTCGGCCGCGTTCAGGAGGATACTCGTGCCGCGTGGGGCTGGCCGCTCGCGGAGCAATTTCTTCAAGACCTTCGCTACGCCGCGCGGACGATTTTGCGCAATCCCGGGTTCACGCTGGTGGCGACCCTCACGCTGGCGCTCGGCATTGGGGCGAACACGGCGATTTTTAGCTTTCTGGACGCGCTGCTGATGCGTTCGCTGCCGGTGGCCGATCCCGCCTCGCTGGTGGTGCTGAACTGGCACGTCACGGGCAAGAAGAGCCTCCGCTATTCCGTAATCCATAATATGCAAGGTCGCTTTTGGACCGACTCTAAGACCGGGCTAACGACCGCAATCTTTCCCTATCCGGCATTCGAGCTGCTTGGCAAGTCCAATGATGTGCTGTCCGCCCTCTTTGCCTACTGCCCCACCCTAAAACTGAATTTCCTCGCCCGGGGCGAGGCCGAGCTGCTTCAGGGCGAATACGTTTCCGGCGATTATTTCCAGGGACTGGACGTCGCGCCGGCGGCGGGGCGATTGATTTCGCGTGACGATGATCGGGCCGGTGCGCCGGCCGTGGTGGTGCTCAGCTACGCTTTGGCACGCAGCCGGTTCGGCGACGCGGCGAGCGCGGCGGGCCAGCCGGTAACGATTAACAACCTTCCCTTCACCGTCGTGGGAGTGGCGCCGCCGGAATTCTTCGGAGTCGATCCGGCCAGTGCTCCGGGCTTTTATATTCCCCTCGTCGCGCGGCTGCTTCTTCATCCTCGCCCTGGCCGCGGGCCCAGCCCCTTTGACGACCCGAACTACTACTGGCTCGAGATGATGGGCCGCACGCGTCCGGGCGTTGGTCGAGCGCAGGCACAAACGGAATTGGGCTCAATTTTCGAAAGCTGGGTGGCCACCACCGCCGCCAATGATCTCGAAAGAAGAAATCTGCCGGATTTCCTGCTGAAGGATGGCTCGGCCGGCCTCGACAATCTGCGCCGCACATATTCGCAGCCCATGTACATTTTGTGGGCGCTGGTGGGGCTGATCCTGGCGATTGCCTGTGCGAACATCGCGAACCTGCTGCTGGCGCGCGCGGCGGGGCGGCGGCGGGAGATTGCAGTGCGCCTCAGCATGGGCGCGGGCAGGGGACGGGTGATCCGCCAGTTGCTGACGGAGAGTTTGCTGTTCGCCGGGATGGGCGGCGCGGCGGGAATTCTGCTCGCTGTTTGGGGAGCGCGGGCGCTGCGAGGGCTGCTGGCCAGCGGCCGCGAGGGCTTTCCCCTGCCCGTTGACCTGAACTGGCAGGTGCTGGGGGTCACCTTCCTGCTGACCCTGCTCACTGGGATGTTATTCGGCCTCGCGCCCGCTCTGCAAGCGGCTTCCGTGGACGTGCTGCCCGCCTTGAAGGAATCGCGGGTTGGGGAACAACGCTTCCGCGGCCGCGGCGGAATCAGTCTGAGCCGTCTGCTGGTGGTGGCGCAAATGGCCCTTTCGTTGTTGCTGCTGGTCGCGGCGGGTCTGTTTGTGCGCACGCTCGAAAAGATGCGCGGCATCGATCTGGGGTTCCGGCCGGAAAACCTTCTGGTGTTCAACCTGGACGCCCGGCAAGCGGGGCACACCGATCCGGAGATCGTGGGATTTTACGGTGACCTGGAAAAACGCTTTGCGGCGATCCCCGGTGTGCGCCGCGCCGCCATGGCCAATTGCCCGCTGGTCGGCCAAGCTGTGTGGGGTTGGGCGGTTGTCCCTCTCGGCAAACCGCGGCCCGAGCAGGCGACCGGGCGTGGTTTCGACTTTGATGACTCCGCCACTCATGTCCTGGCCATCGGGCCGGAGTTCTTTTCGACCTTGCAAATTCCGCTGCTGGGCGGACGCGATTTTGACGAGCGTGACAATTCCCGGTCACCTGCCGTGGCCATTGTGAATGAAGCGTGGGTGAAGGTTAACCTCAAAGGCCAGAATCCTGTCGGGCAGCAAATCGTGAGCTTTGGAGGGACGGATGAATATGAAGCCCGGCAGTTGGAGGTGGTGGGCGTAGTCGGGAACTCTCGCTACGGAGACCTGGACGGTAAGTTTCCCGCCACCGTTTATCTGCCCTACACACAAAAGTTCAATTACCCCCTTGCCGGGATGACGTTTTTCTTGCGCGCGGCGGGCGACCCGCTGGCTTATGCGAGCACGGTGCGCCAAATCGTGCGCCAGTCCGATGCGCGCATTCCCGTTACCGACCTGGGCACGCAGGCCGGGCAGATTGACCAGAGGCTCCGGTCGCAGATTCTCTTCGCGCGGCTGTGCTCGGGATTCGCGGCCCTGGCCCTGGCGATCGCTGGCGTGGGATTGTACGGAACCCTGTCCTACAGCATTGCGCGTCGCACCGGCGAGGTGGGGATTCGAATGGCGCTGGGGGCCCAGCGGCGTACCGTCGTCTGGATGGTGCTCCGCGAAGTATTGGTGCTCGCCGGCGGGGCCCTGGCCCTTGGCGTCCCTATCGCCCTGGTCACGTCCAAGTTTGTGGGTTCGCGTCTCTACGAGGTAAAACCCAACGACCCGGGCGCGCTGGCGGCCGCCGTGGGGATGATTCTCGGCGCCGCCCTGCTGGCCGGTTACATCCCCGCCTACCGGGCCTCGCGCATCGACCCCATGGACGCCGTCCGGCATGAGTGACACGACGATAAGACATCTGTGACGGCATCGGCATTGTTCCACGGATCGTTTTTCCCTCCCGCGAAGCCCAGCCGCGCGCGGCGCCTGGCCGGGACGCCCGCGGCACCGGCAATGTAGCGCAGGACCCGTTTTCCGGTCCTGCGGCACCTTCGGGGTTGCAGGTGTCTTGGCGCAACTCACGTCGAAACCGCGGCGGGCGGGGGACGGAAGGGCGGCCGCGAGGGAAACCCGCAAGGCTGGAGTGCGAGCCTTGCGCTACCTTTTGCTTGCGGGCTGGCGCCGCCGTTTTTCTTCCCTCCCGCGCAGCCCAGCCGCGCGCGGCGCCTGGCCGGGACGCCCGTGGCACCGGCAACGTAGCGCAGGACCCGCTCTCCGGTCCTGCGGCACTTTCGGGCTTGCGGGTGTCCTGGCGCAACTCACGTCGAAACCCCGGCGGGCGCGGGACGGAGGGCCGGCCGCGAGGGAAACCCGCAAGGCTGGAGTGCGCGCCTTGCGCTACCTTTTAGGCTGCGCGATACGAACAATTGACGCCTCCGTGTTTTCTGATTTACGATATCCTGTACCTTGTCGTTCGTTAACTGCCTTTCGATCAGATAGCAATTTGTTGGCAAGCTCAATTGTGGGCTGCTTCACCTTAGGCAAGATGGCAGACTCAAACCCGCCGGTTGCCATTCAGCCCTTCAGACCCTTAGACTTCAGGAGACCTTTATGCGACACCCGCGTGTGCTTGGAATGCAATTGGCCGTAGCCGCCATCTTGACTTGGGCGAGCCTCGGTTGCCAGAACCCCGCCCAGACTCTCGCCCAACGCCCCACCCAGATCGCCGCGGGCGGCAGTCATCAAGAACAGGTGATGGACCCCGCCTACCACATGACCGCCTTCACGGTTGAAGTGCCTTCCAACTGGAAGTTCGCCGGCATGATTTTGCGGCCTGGCGGTTGCCATCCGCCGCCGTATCCCGCCGCTGGACTTTCTTTCACCGAAAGGAGTCCCGACGGAGTGACAGAAGCCGTAGTGCTCCCGGGCGTCTCCTGGAGCTGGACCAGCAACGGCTCAAACGCCCTGGGCCCCAAATGCCCGTCCAACACCGACATCAATACCGCCGCGGGCCTTCTGTTGAATATTGCCGTGCCCAATATTCATCCCGACGCGAAGAAGGTGACCCTGGTGCCGTTGCCGCCCAAGCTTAAGGAGCAAGTGGACCAAATTAATCAGCAGAATGCCGCCCGTGCCCAGCGCGGATTTCGGCAATATTTGGATAACGCGATAGTCCGCGTGGAGTACGAACAGAATGGCCACGCGATGGAAGAGACGGAATTCACCGCCATTGACTGCGCCGAAACCCAGATGATGGGCATGCCCATGGGACCGGGCAGGCCGTGGTCGAAAGGCTTCACCCGGCGCACCTGCAACTCCCGCGGCACCTTTATCCACCGCGCGCCCATGGGCCAGTTGACCACCGCGTTCAAAAACACCAAGCCTCCCCAAATCAATCCGGAGTGGGACCAGCGCGTTATTCAGGACATGAAGAGGGCATTTCAACAAATGCAGGCGGCAAGCGACGCGGCCTTCAAACAGAATATGGCGAACTTTAAGGCGGAGGGGGATGCCCGCCTGGAAAGGGGAAGGGTCTTCCAGCAAAATCTGCAGAACAGCACCGACCGCGCCATGGCGGCGGATCGCTCGCGTCAGGCGGCCATCGACAATTCTGCCCACCAGACGGCGCTCTATTCCCTTGACCAGCAGGAGTTCCGCAACCCCTCGACGGGCGAGATTGTGCGCGCCAGCAATCAGTACAGCCACCAATGGATGTCGTCGGATGGAAGCACGCTGATCCAAACCAATGACCATACCTTGAATCCCAATGGCCAGGTCTATCCGGTAAGCCAGAGCTGGACAGAGCTGGTGCCGAAGTAGGGAAGCCGGGAACATCTGTATAACGCCGGGGAGAACCCGGGGCCTGTCCCCGGCAACGGCCGGGAAAAGCCGCAAGGCTGAAGTGCGAGCCTTGCGCTACATCCTGGCGGGAACACGGAGACACCTTGTTACACGAGCGGGAACCCACTCATAGGTCAATGGGACGGTCGTAGTCCTTTTGGCTCTTTAGGTAGCGCGGGCGTTCAGGCAGCCTCGGCCTGGGCTTGGGTTGGCGCCGAGGGACGCTTTGTCGATGCTGAGCGCGGCTGCTTGCTTGTGTTTTCTTCAACATAGCCGGATGCACCTGCATTTTCGTGGGCGTCGTGGCCGGCATTGGCCGCTGCTGTAGCGGCGGTCTCCGACCGCCGCCGCGTCGATCGGAGATACGTCGATCGGAGATCGACGCTACAGCCTGCGGGCAAAACGCCCTCTCCGGCGTCCTCCGCTTCAGACTGCGCTTGCGACCGTTGGTCGGACGTCTGGGCCTGCGCTTGCGGCGACGCGGCTTCCTTTTGCAGCTTCCGCAACTCATTCCCCAGCCGCGAAAACTCGCGCACACACGAACGTTCCTCGCGCCGCAGCAATTCCAAATCCTTGTCGATCTCCGTCACCAGCAGGTCGCGGGCCCGAGCCGAGAGCGGAGCCTCCTTCGCGGCGATGGCTTCTTGCCACGACTCCGCCGCCTCGCGCAGTTCGGCGTCCGCCAGGTTCCACAATTCTTCCCGCAGCGGATCGCGGTCACTGCCCTCGGCTACGGGAATCTGCGGACTCGGCTTCGGGGACTCGTCGTCCGTCTCTTCCTCGATCGTCTCGTTCCATTCCTCGTCGCTCATGGCGCCGGGAAGGGCGGGCGGAGCCGGGGTGCTGAAACTCGCTGGCAAGCGCAACTGGCGCAGTAATTCGTGGATCTCGTTCATGTTGGTGCTCGGATTTTGTTTCATCACCTCCCGGCAAAGCTCGATGCATCCGCCGGGCGTATAGAAATCCGGACGCGCCACCGCGCGCCGCAGGGATTCGAGGAAGTCCTGCACGCCGGCATAGCCCTCGTGCAGTTCCTCGGCGGCTTCGCGGCGCTTCTCCTCCGCCCGCCGGATGTGCGCGGCCGCCTTGCTTTCCTGCAGGCGCTCGGAGCGCTGGATGCGCCATTGCAGGCTGGCGATGCGGCCGGTGATCCACTCCTGGTAAGCGTTGGTGGGGCGAAACTGCTGGCGCGCGCCCTCCGCCAGGGCCGCAAGACCCTCGGGGTCTTCGCCCAGCGCCACCAGCGCCTGGTCGCGCATTGCGGAATAGTAGCCGTGGCGCAGGTTGGCGGCGCGAGCGCGCTCCTTGCCTTCCGGCGTCGCGGCGCCGCACGATTGCTGCGCATTGCGCTGGTGCGCCGCCAGGTTTTTTTCGGTCATGGTTTGCTCAATGAGGGACATAGAAAATCCTTTCTAGGGATTAGGGGTTGGGGGTTAGGGAATAGGGAGTAATTATCCTCCGGCAAAGCGCTTTACGGTGGCTGGCCCTCCAAAGGGGCCGGACCGCCAGTGTCGGGAAGAGACCCCTCACCCGACCTCGTCCCTCGCCCACCCTCTCCCCAGCGGAGAGGGAAAAAGCCATCGCGCGCCGTAGCGCGCCCAACACAGTATTTGCCCTCTCCCGGGGGGAGAGGGTGGCCCGCGCCGCGCGCCTTCCCCAGCGGGCGCGGGACGGGTGAGGGGTCTTTGCCCCACCCATGAGCCCTTACTCTGGTAAGTGTTAAACTCTTGCTGCCTCCCCGACAGAGCCGGGCGATATCCCACCGGATTAGGGACACGGCAAACGGGGCACCGGACGCAGGTTGCGGTATCCGGGAAACGTCGTGTGGGCACAAAGCAGGCGGTGAAATGGATATACCCGGGCGCGGAGAGCGAGTGAAGATGACTGCGCTCATGGCACAATTGTAGCTCAGGCGAGTATCAGTTGTCAAGTGATTTAATTGACCAAATTCCTACCGGCAGGAAGAAAAATTCTGACAAATCGCAGAATTGAAGCCAAAAGTGATATTTTGTCCACCCGCGCGCCCACGGGCGCAAATCGCTCCGCACTTTTTCGCCGTCTCGTAGCGCAAGGCCCGCTCTCCGGCCTTGCGGTTCTTTCAGCATGTGCAGGTGAGTCCGGCGCAGCCGCGGACAACTTGGAATATCTTGTTTTTGGTGGGGTGAGCGCCCGCGCGCCTGGAAAAGCCGCAGGGCCGGATAGCGGGCCCTGCGCTACGTGCCCCCTCGATTTCCGCGGGCTTTCTGCCGTACGGGGACGGCTTGCCACCCCCTGGTTCCGCACTCACCCTGCGGAACGCCGGGTAGGGCAACTTGTCCCGGCGCAGTCGGGAGCCCTACCCCTACATCTCGAGATTGCCTTCACCCGTTCGAGCGGCGCCTAAGTTGGGTGCGAGAGGTAAGAAGGGCCATGGCACTTCTTCGTGACAGAAGGCCCCGACCTCCGGTATTGTGGAACAAGAAGGAGCCGCAGCAATGACCATCGAAATTCATAGACCGGAACTCGAGGCCCTCATCCAGGAACGGATGAAAAGCGGCGTCTTCGAGAGCGTTGAAGACGTTCTTATGCAGGCGTTGAAATCCGCACCAGCGGCAACAGAATTATCCGGCGAAGCCGCCACGCGCACCGGTGCTGACCTGGTAGCCGCCATGCAAGCCTCGCCTTATAGAGAAATCGATCTTGAACCAGCCGGCGTCCGCCTTCCGGTTCGAGGTGTTACGTTCTGATGGCATGGCTTCTCGATACCAATATCTTGTCAGAACTGCGCCGCCCAAAGCCGGAACCGAGAGTCGTAGATTTTGTCGACAGGTGCCCGCTTGACCAACTTTACGTCAGCGCGGTAACTCTTGCCGAGATCCGCTTCGGCGTCGAGCTTGTAGACGAACCCAACCGCCGCGCCGAACTGAATGATTGGCTCACCCACAAGGTGCGCCCGATGTTCGACCGTCGGGTTCTCCAGGTCACCGAAGACATCATGCTCAAGTGGCGGCTTTTGGTCGAGGAAGGCCGCAAGAAGGGCCACACTTTCTCCCAGCCAGACTTGATTATCGCCGCGACGGCCATTCATCACGGCCTGACGATGGTTACGCGCGATCGAAGCGATTACGACAAGGCGCATGTGCCTGTCGTCAATCCGTGGGACGCGCCGTAACGTCTACCCGAATTCATCCATGACTGTGGAGCGCAGACCCGTGCTCCAGCCTGCCCTGTAGGGAGACGGCTTGCTGCCCCCTGGTTCCGCATTAACCCTGCGGAACGCCGGGTAGGGCGAACCCGGCATCTCGTGATTGCATTCACCCGTTCGAACGGCGCCTGAGGTTGGGTCACCCGGAGGTCGCCACGACCGATTCGCCTTGAGAATTGACCTTGGGTTCGTCATTGAAGGGAAAGCCGCCGGGCAGGACGGCAGTGACCGCGGCTACCTGCTGGAAAGCCGGGGCGGAACAGCCTGTCACCCGCGAGCCGCGTGAAGAGGCTTGATCTTCTTGGCACGGCGCGGGGTGGGGCTCGGCGGCAGCGCCTTGTCAGGTAGCCTCATGAAATTTTCCGGTTGAAGCAAGCTGGCAACCGAAATGTCTTCGTCAACGGCCTCCCAGTGAATACCCACGCCGCCGCCGATGAGTTCCCAACCGGCTCTTTGTTTTGCCGACGCCCCCACGAGCCGCGGGAACCAGGCGAGGGGAACCGCCACCGTGCGACCGTCGGTCAAAACCACGCTCAAATCGTCGCCGGTGCACGACACACTTACCGCGAGCGCCTCAGCTCTCTCGACCAAAATACTCATGCCATTTCTCCAGGAAGAACTCTTGATTCTCCGCCACGATCCGTCGGATTTCGGTCAATTCGTGGCCCCGAAAACCGCGATTGTCCGCGAGTGCCACCGGCTCCAGCCAGAACTTCGCATAACGGCCGGCGTGAGCAACGTGGATGTGCGCTGGCTCGCGTCCTTCGAGACTGTAAAAAAAGAATCGGTAACCGCGAATCCGCAAAAGGGCCGGCACAAAACAAGTTTATCACTTTCTTGCGCGACCGAAAATTTCCCTTCGCAGGCTGAAGAGCGTTAGGCGCAGAGATTAACGCTCGAACGGCGCCTGAGGTTGTGTGACCCGGCGGTGGCCACGGCCAATTCGTCTTGGGAATTGAACGTGGGTTCGTCAGCGAAGGAAAAGCCCACGCTCACAAAAGACCGCCGTGGCGACGCTGTGGCTACTGTTGCCAGAATCAACCACATGTGTGGTATGATTTGACCTTATGTTTGACCTGCGCTCCAAGGCGCGCCAGCGGTTATTAGCGTATTACTTCACCAACCCTGCGGCCCGCCACCATCTGCGGGACTTGGCGGTGCGGCTGAACATTGACCCTTCCAACCTCTCGCGAGAGCTGCGGCATTGGGAAGACGACGGGCTCTTTACGTCGGAAGTGAGTGGGCGGCAAAAGTATTTTCGGCTCAACCCGAAGTATCCCCTGTTCAAGGAGGTCCGTAGCATCGTCACGAAGACGGTCGGTGCCGCGCCCTTGCTGGCACAATCACTCAAGCCGATTGCGGGTATCGAGGAAGCGTATCTTTTTGGGTCGTTCGCGCGAAACCAGCAGGACGCTTCGAGCGATATTGACGTGCTCGTAATCGGCGCACCTGGCGGCCAAGTTTTGGCGGAAGCCGTGCGCAAGCTGGAGCGGCGACTTGGGCGGGAAATCAATTATACGGTTTTATCGCGGAAGGAATTCGCGTCGCGCCGCGCTCGCAAGGATGCTTTCCTGGAGAGTATATGGCAGAATAAGCGCGTTTCGTTGGTTGCTCCGCATGAACAAGCTCAAGCCGCAAAACGTTGACTGGGCACAAATCGAGCGATTCCTCGCCAGCGCCGACCGGAAGCTGGCTTCCGCGCATAAGATTCTGGCGTTTGATGAGGAGGCGTGCCTTCAACAGGCCTACGAAGCGATGCTCAAAGCTTCATTGGCATTTATGTTCAGCCACGGCTTCCGGGCAAGGAGCCAACCCGGCCATCACATTGCCATCATCGAATTCGTGCGAGCGCGAATTGGCACCCAACACGCTGGCCTGCTGACCTTATTCGACCGCTTCCGGCGAAAGCGCAATATGTCTCTCTATGACGACACCGGATTCGTTTCGCATCATGAAGCAGAAGAGTCTCTTGAATCCGCCCGTACTTTCATAGATGTCATCCGCGCCGACATCACTGCAAGAAAACCGTGATTCATCTGGTAAAAGCGCGGAGGGCCGAAAAGCCGCGGAGTAATCCCGCTCGGAGCTGGATAACTCCGCGCTACCCCGCTTCGAGACTGTAAAAAAGAATCGGTAACCGCGAATCCGCAAAAGGGCCGGCACAAAACAAGTTTATCACTTTCTTGCGCGACCGAAAATCTCCCTTCGCAGACTGAAGAGCGTTAGGCGCAGAGATTAACGCTCGAACGGCGCCTGAGGTTGTGTGACCCGGCGGTGGCCACGGCCAATTCGTCTTGGGAATTGAACGTGGGTTCGTCAGCGGAGAAAAGCGAACGGTCACACAGAAAGTGACTTTGTCTTCCCGCGTTTACAACATGGCCAAGCACCACATGGCATTGCGGGAACCCGATGTATCAAACAGGCTCACCGAAGCTTCTTATGCACCCACCGCCATTGGGAGTACGCGCGCTCCATGCACTTGTCAAACGCTTTGTTGTTACGAAGAAAGCCGAAATTTCCATCGGCGACCTTATCCTTGTATTCCTTGCTGTCAACGAGCCACCTCATAAGCATCCGACATCGCGCTGTCGCCAAGTAGCTGAGCTTCTCCATAAATTCTGCGTCGACGCTTAGCCCCGTCCCATGCCGCTCAGCAAGGTTGGGCAGATTCGGGTCATTTAGAATGCCCTGACAGAGCAGAATCTGTAGCGCGGTCATGCTTCCCAATGTCCGCGGCATTTGATCCGGCATCGCGCCTTGGCGTCTCATATTCGCGCATGGACGTCGAGCGGAAGCGGGACGCGATCGATGCGCAGTCCGCAGTGGCGTTCCTGTTCCTCCCCACTTATTCTCCAGCGAATTCCCGCATGCTGGACCACTTCCAGTCTTCGGGCCCCTTCACCAATCCCCGGCGCACCGGGTTGAGATGAATGTACTCCACCTTTTCGTGATATTCCCTCACCGTGCGCAGCGCCCGGTCGAAAAACCGTTCCTGCCAAAGCCCTCCCACCTCGCGCCGCCGGACATTGATGCCCGTCGTCGAACTCTTTTTGACGGCCTTAAACAGCGTGGAGATCGTGAGGGGGTAAGGCGGATGGATGATGGCGTGCCAGTGGTCGGGAAGGAATACCCAGGCGGTGAGCAGAAAGCCGTGTTTCTGCCGCATGCGGGAGAGGGAATTGGCCAGACGAGCAAAGTCTTCTTCGTCTAAGCGCGTTCTCCACGGCAGGAGTTTCACCGTAACGAACAAGAAGCGCTCGTAGAGAAACGGCCGGCGCAAACGCGACATGGCGATAATCTACCCGCCCTCGCGGGCGTCCGCAAGACGAAAAGCCGCGGACATTGGAAAGCATGACCGCGCTACTTGCTTGCTCCTGACTCGTCTCCGAATCCGTCGCGCACCATGCTTGCGACCTGCTCTTGCGTAAAGGACTTGGCTGCGGAGGAGACCGCGGTCGTAGCGGCGTCCTTTAGGGCGGCATGCAGCAGCGGCGGCTTTACGCCGCCATGGCGAGGTAAACTCGCCGCTACGGCGCCATGGCGAGGTAAACTCGCCGCTACGTCCGCACGTGCCGGGCTGGAGCGCGGCACTGGAAATTCCTGGCGCGCGCGCAGGGGCAGCGCCGAGACCACACATGCCGGTGGAAAAGCCGCCCCGATGGATCGGGGCGCTGCGTCGTTCCGCCGGGCCTCGGCGGGCAGGGCGGGGACCAACGCTGTCGCCAGCATGACTAAACTCAGCGTTTGGGGGAATCTCATTGCCACCTCGGGCGCATCGCGGGGACCCGGAAGAAACCAGATTCTACTCCGATTATCGGGAATTGCCGGAATTACCGAACAGGAGATGGGGAATTATCCTGCGAAGTCTGACAACTGGAGGCGCAAGTTGCCGGGGTTGGTAGCATAGGCGCAGCCGGTTTCCATGTCCACGGTACGGCTGCGGATCATCTTTTCGATTTCGCCGTCAAAATGCTGCATGCCTTCCAAGTCGCCGTCGCGCATCGCGTCAATCAGGGTTTTACCTTCTGCTTCGCCCTTTTCGAGATACTCGCGAGTGCGCAACGTGGACTTCAGGATTTCGAAGGCGGCCACGCGTCCGCTGGCGCCGAGGCGCGGCAACAGCCGCTGCGAAATGATGAAGCGGAAAGATTTGGAGAAACGATTGCGAATGGTCGCCTGCTCGCCCATGGGGAAAGCGCCACAGATGCGCTCCACCGTCTTGGAGGCGTCAATGGTGTGGAGCGTGGAGAAAACCAGGTGGCCGGTCTCGGCGGCCTCCATCGCAATCTCAATGGTCTCCCGATCGCGCATCTCCCCCACCAGAATCACCTTGGGCGCTTGCCGCAGCGCCGCCCGCAGTGCCTTGGCGAAGGAGGGCGTGTCGCTGTGCAACTCGCGTTGATGGATGGTGGACTTCTTGTGAAGATGAAGGAACTCGATGGGATCTTCGATGGTGAGAATGTGGCAAGCCTTCTCCTCGTTGATCTTGTCGATCAGGGCGGCCAGGGTCGAGGACTTCCCTGAGCCCGTCGGGCCCGTCACCAGCACGATGCCATTCTTCAGACCCACAATCTCCACGAGTTGCGAGGGCAGGTTGAGGGTCGAAAAATTGGGAATAACATTCGGGATGACGCGCATCACGATGGCGCACGAACCCCGTTGACTAAAAATATTCACCCGGAAACGCGCCTGCCGCGGGAGGCTGTAAGAAATGTCGCAAGAGCCATCCGAGCGCAATTTCTCCATCGCCACCTTGTTGGTCCCGATCAATTGGTTGGCAAAGCTCGCGGTATCTTCCGGGCGCAGCGGCGGCATTCCCTCGATCTTTACGGGCACCAGTTGACCGCTCAGTTCAACCTGCGGCAGACGGCCAGGCGAGAAGATCAAGTCACTGACATTGCTGCCGGCGCCCAGCATGGTCGACAAAATGACCGGCAGGGAAAGCTTCTGCGCCGCGGCAGCTTCGGGAGCCGGCGCGGGCGGGGGAGTCGGAATCGGCGGTGTGGACACAGGTACCTTCCAAGGAACCGCGGGTGAGTCTCATCACCCCTTGCTGCGAGTTGGGATCAGTCCAGCCCCTGACGTTACTATATAGCAAATGGTGCCTCCGTTTCAATTGCCGCCTTCGAGGGATTGGGGGATTGGGGATAAGGGAAAAAGCCTCGCAACCGAGTCCCCGCGATGAGGGATTCGCGAGTGGGAGCTTGGGATTGGGGAAGAAACCGCAGAGGCCAGTCCCCAGTTGCGAGTCGCGAGTCAGCAAGACCAGGGCAGGATGGCCGTTCGACGGCGTCGCGGCTTGTCGAAGCCAGCGCCGCTAATGCCTCCAAATGGCACGGTGGTGTGGAAAGTTTTGCAGGGCCGGGGAGTAGGCGTCGCGGCACGTGAAATCGCCTTGGCGGCTACGGTCAGTGGGTGCGGGAATGACCGTGCGGGTGAATCTCAAACCGCGCCGTCAAGTGATGAACCGCGTATCCGACGGCGAAGGCCAAAAGAGCCACGGAGATGCTGGCGATCGGGCTCCGGCAAACTGCCTGTGCCATCTGACCGAACGATATTAGTGAGTTTCCCATTTTCTTCCCCTTGAGCTTACACAACAATTACGCCCCATGTGGACGCACAAGGCCATGGCACGTTAGTACCAGCACGCCGGCTGCCAAACTTGCGGGCGTTGCTCCGGCCAATCGGCTGTCAATGGAAAAAGCCCACGGCGGATGGGTACCCACCGTGGGCTGTCGAGTTCCACGCGGACAATTGCGGGCAATTCGGGACCTAAGCACCTCGTGCCATTTACGGCTTGACGAAATGGCTCCATCCGCCGCTGGCGATGCCACCCACAATAGCGCGGCCGACCTCACCAACGATTCCGGCCGCCACGCTGCCTGCGGAAGGCGGCGGAGCAACTGCGGGTGGCGGGCAGTAGACCTGTTCATAAGCGTAAGGGTCGTAGTAGCAAGGGTTGGGGTAGGCGGCACCGTAGTATCCGGACCACCCCGGGACATAAGAGAATCCGAACCCGCCGCCGTATCCATTAAATCCCCGCCATCCGCTGCCGTAGCCTCCGCCGCCATATCCACGTCGGCCCATGCCACTGCCTCCATAGCTACGGGCGGCGGTACCGCCACCGCGATAACCGCTGGCGCCGTAACTGCCTGCTCCGTAGCTGCGTCCGCCCGAGCTTCCGCCACCATAACCGCCCCTACCGTAGCCTGCGCCACCGTAGCTTCTGGTGCTCATGCTTCTGCTGCTGAAGCTCCCGCCGCCAAAGCTGCGCCCACTGAAACTTTTGCTGCTAAAACTGCGTCCGCCGGAGCTATGCGCACCAAAGCTATGTCCTCCAAAACTGTGACCGCCGGAGTGTCCACCGCCGGAATGGGACCCGCCACCATGCGACTTGGCAAGACCGGTTGTGGCTAGCGCTAAACCGATGACCATCACCATCGCGAGCTTATTCATTTCGCCTCCCGCCCACACTAGAATCGTATCGCTTCGATTGGGAACACCGCCAACACGTCGCTGGGCAATTGACGGGCCAATTCCAGTCGTCCTAAGCGATTGAAAAACAAAGGTATGAATCGAGCCTCTGAGGTCGGGGTGCCAGGTAAAGATGGCGGTGACAGGGTCGGTACACGATTTGGGGCACGATTTGGTATTTCCCGCCTCGCCCCAACGAGAGCCCCTAGCACTCCAGATGTTCGTCCCGCATTACCATTTAATAATCGCCGCTGCGAATTGCTTCTTGCGATTACATAAAGAATCGGGTATAAACTTATCCGTTATGTTAGGCCAGCAAACGGCCGTTGGCATACTTCCTGCATCAACATGCCCCGCCGCTGACCACCGCTCGGCCTAACTAGCTCGGAGTCTTGCCTCCATTCGACCCCCCTGAATAGGGTGGCGGCTCGCGATGCGCCTCTCCTCCTCATCGTCCAGGCGGACCCATGGCCTAGAGCCCGTAGTGTATGCAGATGTGTCTGCCTGGATGGAGCTTATTCCGGCTGGGAGCGAATGGACCTACACCCCCGATAATTACCCACGCTTGAAAGGATGATCGGGCCATGAACACCGGGGCAATGCAAGCCGAGCAGTCCTCCCCCGCGCCTCTCTTGCGGGCGCTGATCCTGGAAGAGAACGCGCACGAGGCAACACGCATCGTCTCTGCAGTCGAAGGTGGAGGCTACAAAGTCCAATGCGCAGTTCTGAATTCACCCAGTGCCTTCCGCGAACACCTGAGCGCCGGCCAGTTTGACGTGATTCTGGCGGATTTCAACCTCGGCAATTGGACTGCGCTCGATGCGCTGGAGATTCTGGGGCTACTCGGGAAGAGTATACCCCTCATCGTTGTGGCCGCCTCACGAGGCGAAGATGCTGCGGCGGAGTGCGTGAAGCGCGGCGCGGCGGACTATGTGCTGAAGGAACGGCCGGCGCGGCTTCCCACGGCAATCCGCCAGGCATTGGAAATGAAGAGGCTGCGCGAGGATCGCGACGCGGCGGAGGAGCGCTTTCGGGAGGTGGTGGAAGGCACCGATGCCATCGTTTGGGAGGCCGATACAGCGACGGGCAGCGTTACCTTTGTGACCGCCGGGGTGGAAAAAATCCTGGGCTACACAACAGACCAGTGGCTCCGGACTCCGGATTTCTGGGCCGACCACATCCATCTTGCAGATCGCGAGGAGGCACTCGCTTGCGAGCGGGAAGTGATCGAAAAAGGGAAGCCGCGCTCGGTGGAGTACCGCATGAGAAAGGCGGATGGTCGGGATCGCTGGTTCCGGGTTGCCATGCACGCGGTCGCCACGGCCGAAGGTAACGTCGAGCGGCTGCGCGGCATCATGGTGGACATCAGCGTGGTCAAACGGGCCGAGCGCGAACTGAGTGAGTCGCAGGCTTTGGCCAATGCCATCGTCGATAGTACCTCCGATTTGATCTGGTCTGTCGATCCTGAGGATTTCACCCTGCTCAGATTCAATCGCAGCCTCCGCAGCTATTTCTTTCATCGTCGCGGGATGAGCATCAAAATTGGCATGCGCCCTGAAGACCTTTCTTCCACTCAGGATTATGCCGCGCAATGGCACAAGCTGTATAGGCGCGCGCTCTCCGAAGGCTCGTTTACGACAGATTACGTCGCCCAATCGAGCGCCCTGACCTTGCAGTTGACTCTGAACCTTCTCAAACGCGATGGCAAAGTGTTCGGGATCTCCGTCTTCGGCAAAGACATTACCGAGCGGAAGCATGCCGAGGAACAACTGAGGCACAGCCAGGAGGAGCTCCAAAGCGTCCTGGCCTCGATTCCCGATTACCTCTGGAGCGCGGATATCGACCATCAGGGCAAGGTGACCTATCGCTACTACTCGCCGGTAGTGGAAAAGCTTACCGGCCGGCCGCCCGAGTTCTTCATGCCAGGCCCGGAACAGTGGCTCAGCACGCTTCATCCCGACGACCTGCCGCGGCTTCAATTAGCCGTCGAGTCAATCACAACAGGCCGGACACCTCATCTAACCGAAGAATACCGGATCATTCACGCGGACGGATCCGTCCGCTGGGTCCGTGACAGCGTGCAGGTGCGGCGGGTCAACGGAAACTTCCGCGTCGACGGAGTGGTCAGCGACGTCACCGACCGTCGCCAGGCCGAGGAGGCGCTGCGCGAAAGTGAGGAGCGCTACCGGCGGCTTTTCGAAGTGGAGTCCGATGCCATTCTCGTGCTCGACGCTGAAAAGGAGCGGTTTCTGGACGTAAACGCTGCGGCATCGGAACTGTATGGATACACTCACGACGAGTTTCTTGGCCTGACCCCCGAGGAAATTTCCGCCGAGCCCGAAAAGACGCGGGCGTCAATCGCCCATGAATGGATGCACGCGCAGTTGCGCTGGCACCGCAAGAAGGACGGCACGGTTTTTCCGGTGGAAATTACCGGCAACAGATTCCTCGACCGGAAACGCAATATCCATGTGGCGGCGATTCGTGACATTACCGAGCGGCAACGGGCGGAAGAGGTCCTCCGGTTGACGCAATTCTCCGTGGAGCATGCCTCGGACGCGATCACTTGGGCGAACTCAGAAGGCCGGATCGTCTTCGCCAATGAGGCTGCCTGCCGATCGTTGGGGCGCTCTCGCGAGGAACTGCTTTCCTTGACGATCTCGGATATCGATCGCAACCTCCCGCCAGAAGTATGGAGGGCGCAATGGGAAGAACTCAAAGCGCGGGGATCGAAAACCTTTGAAACGGAGCATGAATCCAAATCGGGAGCGGTTTTCCCCGTCGAGGTAACGGCGAATTACGTAGAGTTTGGCGGGAAGGAATACTGCTTCGCCTTTGTGCGCGACATAACAGAGAGCAAATGGGCAGAGGAGCAGCTCCGGAAACTGTCCCGCGCGGTCGAACAAAGTCCGGCGACGGTGGTCATCACGGATGTTGAGGGTAATATGGAGTATGTCAATCCTAAATTCACTCAACTCACCGGGTATACCTTCGAAGAGGCCATCGGGAAAAACCCGCGCATTCTGAAGTCGGGGATGGTGCCTGACGCGACCTACCGCGATCTCTGGCAGACGGTGCTGTGCGGGGGACAATGGCGTGGGGAGTTTGCTAACAAAAAGAAGAGCGGCGAGGTTTATTGGGAATCCGCTTCCATTGTCCCGATAAGAGGCTCCACCGGTGCCATCACCCATTTTCTCGCGGTCAAGGAAGACATTACTGAGCGCAAGCGAGGGGAAATCGCTCTCCGCGAAGCCGAGACAATGCTTCGATTCTTCGTCCAGCACGCGCCGGCCGCCATTGCCATGCTCGACCGGGAGATGCGCTATCTGGTGGTCAGCCAGCGCTGGATGACTGACTTTCGCCTGGGCGACCAGGATATTCAAGGCCACAGCCACTACGAAGTGTTTCCGGAAATACCCGAGCGTTGGAAGGAGATTCACCGGCGATGCCTGGCCGGCGCAGTGGAGACTTGCCCGGAGGACCCCTTCACACGCCGTGACGGACTTGTCGATTGGCTCCGATGGGAGATCCGCCCCTGGCGGAGAATCGACGACAACATCGGGGGAATCATCATCTGCAGTGAACACATCACCGAACGTAAGCAAGCGGAAGAGGCCCTGCGGGAAAGCGAAGCACGGTACCGGGCCTTCATTGAACACTCGCGCGAAGGGGTATGGCGCGTGGAGCTGGAACAGCCCATCCCCATCAGCCTGCCGGCCGAAGAGATCTTGGAGAGGCTCATGCAATATGGTTACTTGGCCGAGTGCAATCTCGCCCACGCGCATAACCTTGGCTTCTCCACGATATCGGAGATCGTGGGGAAGCCCCTCCGCGACCTGGTTCCTTCTGCGGATGAAGGAAGGGTAGAGTCGTTTCGAGCTGAGGCTCGCAGTGGATGGCACAACCGGGGGATCGAGTTTCGAAGTCGTGACAAATCGGGCAACCTCCGGCACTTTGTCAGGACGGAGGTACCGATTGTCTGCAACGGAATGCTGGTGCGGTCGTGGGGGATTACACGTGACGTTACCGACCTCAAGCGAGCAGAGGAAGAGCAGCAACGTTCCCTCGAACAGTTAAGGGCGCTCGCCGGGCAACTAGAAAGCACCCGAGAAGAGGAACGCAAAAGGGTGGCGCGCGAAATTCACGACCAACTGGGCCAAAGCTTGACCGCCATCAAGATGGATTTCAGCTCGTGGCTACGTGAGTTGCCATCCGGCGCGAACCAAGACACGAAGCGAACGGCCTCGATCCTGGAACTGGTGGATGAGTCGATTCAAACCGTGCGGCGAATCTCGACCGAACTACGGCCGGGAATCCTCGACGACCTGGGTCTGGCAGCGGCCATAGAGTGGGCGGGGGAAGACTTCGAGTCTCGCACCGGAACGACATGTAAGTTGGATTTGCCACGGGACGACATTGCGGTCAATCCGGAACAGGCCACGGCGATATTCCGCATCTTCCAGGAGACGCTGACCAATGTCGCCCGGCACGCTGATGCCAGCGCCGTCGACGTTCGGCTTGCCAACTTCAACAACAATCTCACGCTGGAAGTTCACGATAATGGTAGGGGAATCCCCAAGGAGAAACACTCGATCGGCGGATCGTTTGGGATTCTGGGAATGCGAGAGCGGGCGCTGCTTTTGGGAGGCGAGGTAACCATCACCGGCCCCCCCGGAAGTGGTACGACGGTGAGAGTCCGGATCCCGACCGTCCCGTCCGCTTTAGCCGGAATTGCTCGCCAGGGTCTGTTGTTCTCACCCAACGGTAGAGAGGGCAGGGAATCCGAGTAGTAGGCAAGAAACGGGAGATGGGCGGCCTCCTGCCCGGCAAGGAAGGAGTAACTCAAGTGATTAGGGTTCTCATTGCTGATGACCACGCCATCCTACGCCGGGGGATTATCGAGATCTTGAGGAGCGCGTTCGAGGACACTGTCTGCGGCGAGGCGGAGAATGCGGAGCAGGTGCTGGCCCAAATCGAGATTCACGGCTGGGATCTCGTGATACTGGACGTCACCATGCCAGGGCGCAGCGGGATAGATGTTCTCGCAGACCTCAAACGCTTGCACCCGAAGCTCCCCGTGCTCGTCCTAAGCATGCATCCGGAAGATCAATACGCCAAGCGCGTACTGAGAGCGGGAGCTGCTGGTTACATGAACAAAGATAGCGCCCCGGGAGAACTGATCAAAGGGATTCGGAAGATTCTGGCGGGTGGCCGGTATGTGAGCCCGGTTTTGGCCGAAATGCTCGCCCTGGACCTTGCCCGGCCGACGCAGCAACCTCTGCACGAAAGCCTATCGGCACGTGAACTCGAAGTGTTGCTCTTGATCGGCACAGGAAAAACAAATTCCCAGATCGCCGAAGTGCTGCATTTGAGCGCGACCACCGTGAGTACGTATCGGGCACGAATTCTGGAAAAGATGGAAATGACCACCAGTGCCGAACTGATGAACTATGTGGTTCGCCATCAATTGGTGGATTGAGTCAAAGAGCCGGCTGCCAGCACGAGAACCTAGGGGTTGCTGCTCTGCCTCGTGGCGCCGGACAGGCCTTTGCGCCCGGCAAGCGGTGTAGTTGGTAGCCCATCCTCATGAAGCTTCTTCTCGGCAAAGATACCAGTCGTGTAGTATAAATGACGACAATTAGCTCCTGCCGCATTCTACACCATAAACCCATTTCCATTGATTGTCCCCACCCCCAGGGGGCGGCAAGATGGCCATCGAGACACGATGAGAGTCCTAATTGCTGATGATTCGAAAGTCCTGGTTGAACGGATGAGGTCAAGGCTGGCCGAAGTGCCCGGCATCGAAGTTGTCGGCCACGCCATCGACGTCGCCGACGCGGCGACGAAAATCCGCAAAGCACGCCCTGATGTCGTCATTCTGGATATCTGCATGCCCGGAGGAAGCGGCATCGACGTGCTCGAGGGCTTAAATAAGGACAAGCTAAATCCAATCGTCATCGTGCTCAGCAATTGCCATCACCGCCAGTATCGCAAGAAATGCCTGAAGATTGGTGCCCGCTTCTATTTCGACAAGTCCGCCGAATTCCACAAGGTTGCGGAGGTGCTGCAAGGCCTATTGGAGGCGACAGTGGTTTAAGCCCAGCTAGTCCCCGACGATTAGTACATCAATCTCTCGAAGAAAGAGTTGAGCAAAAAATGATACAAACAACGGAACAATATGTCGAAGTATTCAATGTGAGCTTGGCTTTGAGCAGCGTAGGTGGCGACCAGGAGTTTCTGACCGAGCTTGTCGGCCTGACAAAAGCCGCCTGGCCAGCCCTGGTGGCTGACCTCCGAAATGGCATCGCCCAAAAAAACCTTCATGCCGTGGAAACGACGGCGCGGCTGGCCAAAGCCGCCGCTCGAAACGTCTCGGCAAAGAGGGCTTTTGAGTCCGCGTTGGAACTCGAGACGAGCGCGTGTAAGGGCGACCTGCCGGCCGCCCAAGACGCCGCGACGACCCTAGAACACGAGGTGGAAATACTCCAGCCTTTCCTCGCGACGCTCGCAGATCCCGATCGCCCTCAATAGCGCCAATCTCCACTCCGGCACCTGCGAGGATCGGTTCGCCCGCAGGCCTCGCCGGACCAACACGACCCGGAATAGGAGTTAGATTCCTGCTTGGTGGTCCGCGTTCATGACGTGGACTCTCACTTGCGCCATGAATATCACCGGCCGGTAGTGTCGTGTTGCGGCGAGAACCGGTATCGCAATCTCCTGCGAACGCAGGTGTCGTCGCGGCGTACATACATTCACCTTGTGGCGGTCTTCAATGAATAGAATTGACCTATTTTCTTTCTATAAACTAGGGGAGCTCCTGCAATGCGCGAGTGAGACAAACTTGGCAAACCCCGGAATCAATGAGCTTTTGACTGTCGGGCGCGCGAAGGCGGGTCTGACCGACTTCTTGCGGTCTGTTGAATCTGGATTGAGACGATCCAAGGGAAGTGCCGGGAATGTTCTTAAGAAATTGAACGAGTTGGAAGCGGCGTTGCTTGAAGAGAGGATCATCGCGGACCACGAGATCCATAGGTTACGCGAGGCCGTGGATGACTTTGGCACGGCATTGGAATCGGAGAGCCGATACGATTTGCGAGTATTCGCCGTAGCGCCGAAGGGTCTCTACGATACAGCAAAGCTTGTGGATCACGCCGAAGACATCCTCAGCAATAGTCCCCTCGGTCTGATAATTTACACCCTCCTCCGTCTCAACAAGGTCTATGGCATTCCCGTCATGCATCCCAGGATGACTCTGACTCCGGAGACAGCAGAACAGGTTTTTGAGTTGGCGACGGATGTCATCAAGATGATTTGCGATGACTTGTCATCTCGTTCGGAGAGTAGCGATATTCATGGTATAGCGACGGCTGACTCCTACATGATTGGACCGTGAAAGCTCAAAAGGAAAACTCGGCGGCCGCAGGCCTCCGAGTTCGGTGGCTCGCTGCCGGCAAGCCTTCATCGAGCCCCGCTTTTGCAATCTGAGCTACTCCCGAATTCTGAAATTGCACGTCCCCCGAATACTCCCCCCAGAGATGTCTGAACCCGTGGCTTGCCCCATGCGCAAAATCATGTCGTCCATCACCCCAAGGACCCACCATCCATCAAACCATCGGTTAGCCGCTTTCACCTATCGTGTCCCAGCCGCCACAACGTCTGCCCAGGGACACATTCCTTCCTTCCCAAATAGCGATTAACAAACATGGAATCAGACACATGAGCCTCGGCCCGCGGCTTGCTCATTCTTGTGGTGCTGGACGCAAGAAGAACTGAAGCGGAGGGCAAGAACATGCGCGGCATCGCAAAACGGCATTCGACGGTGGCGGGACAAATGGGATGCCGGGTCGGCCTTTTCCTGGGAGCTCTCACGGTGATCTGGTCGGCGCAGCTTTTGGGAACTGACCTGGGTGTGATGGCTCCTCGCCGTGATGAGAACGAAGACGCTCCCCGCCCCGTGCTCGTGATCAGCGTTCCCGACCGCAAGCTCGCGGTGATGGAAGAAGGCCGCATTCTGAAGGTCTATCCGGTCGCCGTGGGAGCCGCCGTGAGCCCCAGCCCCACGGGCACACTGAGGATCATCAACAAGGTCATCGGCCCCACTTATTACCATAAGGGCAAAGTCATCGCTCCCGGAAAATCCAATCCCCTCGGCGACCGCTGGATGGGCCTCAGCCAAAAAGGCTACGGAATCCACGGCACCAACGCCCCCAGCTCGATTGGCAAAGCGGCCTCGCACGGATGCATCCGCATGGGCAAGCACGATGTGGAGGAACTGTTCAACCTGGCGCGAGTCGGTGATGCCGTGGAGATTCACGGCGAGCGCGATACCAAGGTCGCGGCCATCTTCGGCGGAGGTGCAGTGGAAGCCTCGGCCTCGACCCGGGCGGCTCTGGCCACCTCGGAGCGAATCGCGCCTCAGGTCATGACCGCGATGGCGGAGGAAGCGGCAGGTGGAGAGTAGGCAGAATGCAGTAGGCAGTAGGCAGGGGCAAGATACATAAAGGCAAGCGGGTCGAGTGCACGTTTCCCGTGTCCCCTGTCCCGTGCCCCGAATCCCGAATTGAACGAATCGACAATCCAAGGAGGAGAACATGTTGCTACTGAAATACTTCATGATCGTCGCGGGCATCGGCGGATACCTCATCGCCGCCGCGCTCGTGGTCTATGACCTTTACGTGGCAGAAAATCACCGGCGCCTGCTGGCTCGGGGTGTCGAAGTTCCAAGTCCCAAACCCATTCGCTGGAAGGCCGCAAAAAAGGTGGCGACGATCGCGTGGCTGCCCTTGCTGATGGGTCTTGCCATCGTGGTCGTGCCCAGCGGCATGGCGGGCGTCCGCGTCAGCCAGATCTCCGGCACGCGGCCGGGAACCCTGTACCCGGGCGTTCACCTGATCAAGCCGCTCATCGAGCGCGTTGTGCTCTTTGACATCCGCGATCACATCTTCTCGACCGAAGCGGCGGAGAACCCCAAGGAAGCGGAGATCCTAAGGGTCACATCGCAAGAGGGGTTGATGATCGGGCTGGCCGTCAACGTTCGCTACCGGCTCGACGCTCGTCGCCTCGACTACATCCAAAACAACCTGCCGCAGCCGGTGGAAGAGGAAATCGTGCCGCCGGTGGTGGCCAGCGCCTTCCGCGAGGTTGTGCCGAACTACACTGTACGTGACGTGTTCGCCGCCAAGCGCGAAGAGATCCAAAAACGCACGGCCGACGAAATCGCCAAGCGCCTCGGCGCCGACGGCATCGTGCTGAAGGAAGTGATGGTGCGCGACATCAAGCTGCCCGACGAGTACGCCAAGGGACTCGAAGGGCTGCTGCTGAAGGAGCAGGAAAACGACCGGCTGGTGTTCGACACCGAGATCCAGGAAAAGCAGGTGCGCATCGCCGAACTCCAGGCGGAAGCCGAGAAGGTGCAGCAAATACAACACGCGGAGGGTGACGCGCAGGTCCGAGTGCTTCAGGCCAAGGCGGAGTCCGACGCCATGCAGTACACGCTGCCCCTCAAGCAGAAGCAAATTGAGCAAAGCCGCTTGGAAGCCGACGCGCGCAAGGAAACCATCGTCAAGACCGCCGAGGCCTCCGCGCAGGCCAAGGTGATCGACAGCAAGGCGGAACTCGAGCGCCGCAATATGATGTCCGACGCGGAGGCCAACCGCATTCGCGTGACCGCAATAGCTGATGCAGATAGGCTAAAGAGTGAGGCGATTGTGCTCAAGCAGAATCCCCTGCTCATCAATAAGATCATCGCCGAGAAGCTCTCCGACAAGGTCCAGATCATGATGGTGCCCTCGGACGGAAAGTTCTTCCTGACGAATGATCTGCTGCACGGCGCGCCGGTTCAGCCCAGCGAGCCCGATCCGCCCGCGCAGAGGGCCGATTCACGACAGCCCGCAGAGCAGTAGACCACAAGGTGTAGTGCGAATCTGTTGTTCCGGTCCGCGGCGTTCGATGCCCTACGGGGACAAGCCGCGGACCTCAGGTTCGCGCTACACTCGCTTTTCCCAAGCAACGACGCGGCTCAGTTTCACTTCTGCTTCTCCAGCAAAGAAATGATTTTTTCGGGGTCGTAGACGCAGCCTCCCCAAACGCCTCCACTGGCCTGAACCAACGCCGCCCACAAGCGCGTGTCTTCCGGAAGATCAGGGTGCGGATGCAGGTCCGGCCGCGGCGTCCTCTGCTCCAGACGCCGCCCGCCTTCTTCCGCGCCGAAGACTTCATCCGCGTCGCCCACCAAATGAACCGAACCTGCAAGGTGCTTGCGGTCGATCACGATTTCGATTTGGTCGTCCTCCAAAACTTTTCCAATCGCGCCTCCCGCCAGGGCTTCCGGCGAGATATGCCCAATGCAAGCTCCCGTGGAGACGCCACTGAAGCGCGCGTCGGTCAGCACGGCGACGTGCTTGCAATGCGGGAGTTGCTTGAGCGCGGAAGTGATCTGGTAAATCTCCTGCATGCCGGCGCCGGCGGGACCGCCGCAGATCAGCACGATCACATCGCCTTGCGCGACCTTGCCGTTCTTGATGGCTTGAATTGCCGCGGCTTCCGTGGTGAAAACTCGTGCCGGACCTGTATGGCGGTACACGTCGTTCTCATCGATCAGCGAGGGATCGATGGCGGTGCTCTTGATGACCGAGCCCTCCGGGGCGAGGTTGCCGACGGGAAAGCAGATGGTCGAGCCGATTCCCCTCGACCGAGCCTGATCGGGCGACATGATCACGTCGTCGGGATCGATGCCGTCCTGCTCCCGCAAGCGGCGGCGTAATTCCTGGCGGCGCGGGCTTGCTTCCCACCATTCCAGGCAGGTCGCGAGCGACTCGCCGGAGACGGTCTTGACGCTGGTGTCAAGCAGTCCGGCCCTCCGCAGGTGCAGCATCACTTCCGGCACTCCGCCGGCGAGAAAGACTTGGACGGTGGCAAAGCTGCGCGGCCCATTCGGGAGGGCGTCCACCAGTCGCGGCACCTGACGATTCACGTCCGCCCAGTCGGCAGCGGTGGGGCGCTGCAATTTCGCCGCGAAGGCGATGGCCGGAATGTGCAGCAGAAGGTTGGTCGATCCGCCAAAAGCCGCGTGGACCACCATCGCGTTCCGAATGGCGGCCTCGGTCAGGATGGCAGACGTTCCGATTCCCAATTGATGCAGCCGCAAAATCGCTCGGGCCGAACGGCGTGCGGCGTCGAGCCAAATCGGCTGGCCCGAGGGCGCAAGAGCGGTGTGCGACAGCGCTAGCCCCAGGGCCTCTCCGCTGACCTGGGCACTCGCGGCGGTGCCGAGAAACTGGCAGCCGCCGCCGGGAGTGGCGCAGGCGCGGCAGCCGACGTCGGCGGCATATTCGAGGGTGATCTGGTTTTGCGCAAAGCGCGCGCCGAGGGTTTGGACCTTGGCGGCGTCCTCTCCCGACTCCGGCAAAAGGGTCACTCCGCCGGGCACCAAAATAGCTGGAGTTTCACCTGAGGAGGCGAGGGCCATCATCATGGCAGGCAAGCCCTTATCGCACGTGGCGACGCCAATCACCCCTTTGCCCGTGGGCAGCGAGCGGATCAGGCGGCGCAGCACAATCGCGGCGTCGTTCCGGTAAGGCAGTGAGTCCAACATGCCGGTGGTACCTTGAGTCCGTCCGTCGCAGGGGTCGGTGCACGCGCCGGCATAGGGAACGCAGCGCATCGCCTTCAATTCCCGTGCCGCTTCGGCGACCAGGAGCCCGACTTCCCAGTGTCCGGTGTGAAGGCCAAGAGCAATGGCCTCGCCATTTTCCGCGCGCAACCCGCCGTGCGTGCTCAGAATCAAGAATTCGGGGTCGAGGAGGCGTGCCGGGTCCCACCCCATGCCGGCGCTTTGGGTCAGTCCGAAGAGGTTTCCCGAAGGTTCGCGCAGCAGCATCTCGGAGGTTAGCGGCAGCGCCCCGACCGGCCCCGGCGCGTGGGTTGCCACGCGATTAAGGCTCGGGTCGGGCGTTTCGAGGACGGATTCGAGTGAGATGGTTGAAATAGGAGAGCCTCCGTTTTTATTGCCGATTGTCGATTGATGAATGCCGATTGAATCCATCAGATCCCTGTTGGTTCGTAGTCCAAAATCGAGTAGCAGAGTTCAGTAATCGACAATCGGCAATCGGCAATCAAAAATCGGCAATTCTCGAAAGACTGCGGACCTACCGAACAGGTTCGCGCTACGCTTCTTCCGTGCACGTATCCCCCGCGAGTAGTGCTTTCATCCGGTCGAGTCCCTTGGACCCCATGGCCCACAAGCAGGCGGCGGCGAGAACGGGGCACAGGCCCGCAACGACGATTGCCGGTCCGAAATGCTTCTGAGGCCCCAGCAGGATTCCCGTGATGATCGGCGCCGTTGCTCCTCCTGCGACGGAGATGGTGTTCAGGTATCCGATGGTGCGCCCGACCATGTTCTTCGGCGGCACGTGCTGCGATAACGCCCAATAGTTCGAATTGCCGATTCCCGTTGCGCACATGGCAAAGGTCAGGATGGGGAGAACCCAAAACCTGTCCGTCACCAGGACCAGCAAAATAGCTGCTGTGCCCAGGTAGCCCGCCGCCGAAAACAACAATCGCGCCGGGAAGACGCCGATGCGGGCCGCCAATCGGTCGACGACCGCGCCCGCCAGAATATTGGCGATGGCCATGGTGAACAGCGCGATGGAAACAATCTTCCCCATTTCCAGAGTCGAGAATCCCCGGGAGAGCACCAGGTAACTCGGAACCCAGGTGAGGACGAAAAACCAGTAATAGGCGGCAAGGAATGTGGTCGCCGGCATGGCCCAAAAGGTTCGGGTGGCCAAAATCGTTCGCCAAGCCCACGGCCGCGGCGCAGCCAGATCGGTGGCCATCCTTTCCGCGTGACGCTCGGCCCGGGTGCCGTCGGAAGGGACGGCCAAAAGCCAGCAGGGCAGCCAGACGAGCGCCACCAAGCCGGTAATCGCAAACATCATGCGCCATCCATAGCGGGTGATCAGGATGGCGCCCACAATCGCTCCCAGCGCGGGCCCGGCATTCTGGCCGGCAATGTAGATGGCGGTGGGCAAGCCCTGATCCTTGCCGGCGAAATTGTTGCGGATGAAAGCAATGCTGGCCAGCGGGCCAATCGATTCGGCGAGGCCCAGCAACATGCGCAGCCCGATGATGTCGCCCGTGCCGCGGCTGAGGGCGATGGAGGCCGAGGCCATCGACCAGAAGAGGAAGCCGCCAGCATAGGCTCGGCGGATGCCGAAGCGGTCCACGATGGCGCCCGCGGGGATTTGGAATAACGCATACGTCCAGAAGAAGGCGGAGAGCACGTACCCCATGGTGGCGGGGGGAATGCGGAAATCCTGCATGATGGAAGGCGCCGCAATGCTCAGATTGCCGCGATCGACGTAGCTGATCACGATGCCGGCAAAAACCAGGGCGAGGACAATCCAGCGGCGGCTCATGGCGGTAGTTTACCTGCAAACGCGTTATAGCGGTGAACACCATTTGGGTGCCGGATGGCCCGGCTGCCGGCTTTCGATCTTTCAACTCTGCCGCTTGCTATCGGAAAAGACCGCGCGTCCCATCGCGAAGCCCCCTGCATTGCTTGGTGTTCTGCCTCCGTGGTCTCTGTGGCCTCTGTGGTGATCCTGTTTGGTTGCGGCTCCCATAGGCGTTAAAAGAAGGCGTTGCAGGGCTGATACCGGCCGCGTGCAATGCGCCCTGGCTCAAGCAAGGTTCCAAATTTCCTGGAAGGGGGACTTCGGAGGAATCACTTCTACGAGTAGGTCGTTTGGCGTCGATGAGGGAGTTCCCTTGCCGAGGCCTCGGCTCCAGGTGGCTCCCGGAACGGTTCCACAGAAATGCGCTCGTAAGACACTTCGAGGATGATCAGGTGTTCTGTGCCGCCCGGTGACTCGAAAGCTACGCGGTCGCCCGCTGCCGACTTCATCAACGCGCGCCCCAGGGGCGACACCCAACTAATGTGGTTGCGGTTGAGATCGACCTCGTCGGCGCCCACGATGCTCACCGCCCGCTCCGTTCCCGCGGCCATTGGTATAGCGCACGGTAGCTCCGAAGAATGCCCGCGCCGCCGCCTGCCCCGCTCTTGGACTTTCCGGGTCCACCACTTCCGCGGCCTCGATTCGCTTCGAGAGAAAGCGAATGCGCCCATCGATCTGGCGCAGCCGTCGCTTGCCGTACTGATAGTCGGCGTTTTCACTGCGATCGCCGTTGGCCGCAGCCCACGCCACCACCTTCGTCACCGCCGGGCGTTCCCTGGTCAGCAAGAACCGGTGCTCATCTTTGAGGCGCAGCAAGCCGTCCGGCGTGATGTAGTTCTTGCCTCGTGTCGCGGGCTCGTCGGCTTGCGGTTTTCTCGTAAACCCTTTTCGCATGGTAGTCCTTCAAGCGTGAATTCAGCTAGCGTTGTACCGCGGTCCCGCAGTGCGGCGTCCACGACTCTCCCACCGTTCGCGCCCGCACGACTCAGCGTAGATCAGCGCCATGTCACGCGCCGAGGAACAGGAATGATCCTGCCGTTTACCGATTCACCGCGCTGCTCCGCCTATATCAGTTTTTTTCGCAGGACCCACGTGGTCATCGCGCGTTGATTTTGGACCACGGTCGTCTTCAAGGGGTCGGCGAGTTCGGCGCCTAACCGTGCGGTGAGCGAGCCGAGCAAGGCTTCGTCCACGAGATATCGCTCCGAACCGTCCGGCGATTTGTAGCGGCGTCCGGCGATGTGCTCAATCTGGCTCTCCATGCCGATCGAGGATCCGAGGCGGGAGAAAAAAAAGGCCGCCGGGCTTCAGCACCCGCCACGCTCCGCGCAGCATGGACTCGAACTGCGCGTCGTCGCGCGCAAAATGGAGGACGGTATTGCAGATAACGACATCTGCGAACGCGTCGGCGAAGGACATCTGTTCGACGGCTTCGACGGAGAAGTTCGACCCCGGAAGCGCGGGCGCCAACGTCCGGGCGAGGGCGCGGACACTCTCCACCGCCCGCAGGTCGGGATCAACGGCGTAAACTTCGTACCCTTCGCGCAGGAAGTAAACAAGGTTCCGACCGAAACCGCATCCGGCGTCCAGGATTCGCATTCCGGGTGAGATGCGGCCTTTCAAAAGCTGGTCGAAAAGATAGATGTCAATCTGGCCGAATTGCTCCTGGATCGTAGGTAAGGGCATTTCACGAACTTAGCAAAGTGGCGCGGTTGCGCCAAGTTTTTTGTCGACGGCCCGCGCGCCGATGGGCGTGAGAATTTCGTAGAGTCAAAGTCTATCGTTGGGCCGGAGCGGCATTGGAGTTTCGGGTTCACATTGACGTTCAAGTCGTCAAACCGTATAAGTGCCTCGCGCATTCAAACTCCCGAGATCCGGGGTTGTGGGAAGTTAAGGGGCGAAAAGGGGCCGCTATTGGACCGCAGAGCCCGCGTCGTCACGTCAATGCGCGCTATTTTAACGCCTATGGGCGAAGCCTCTGCAATGCTGCAACCGGTCGCTGAGTTGTAGGATGTTTCTGCGCAAACTCGCGGATCAAAACCGGGAGAGGGTGAAATCAATCATGAGGTTTTGGTGCTGCTGATCGCTCGGGGGAAAAGAACTGGGCGAAGTGCGCGCGGTCGCGAAACGCTTCTGTGCCGCCGGGGCGGGTGGTGGAAAAGGCGCCGGCGGCGTTGCCTTGCGCGAGGCACGCCGCTAAATCCCCGCCGTGCACGTAGGCGTGAAGGAAACCCGAGTTAAAGCTGTCGCCCGCACCCACGGGGTCAATGGCCTCAACCGGCCTTGCGGGGCACCGGACGGCACCCTGCGGTCCAACGGCCATGGCGCCTTCCGGCCCCAACTTGACCGCGAGCACCGGTACGGATTGTTTCAGCTTGGCGATGGCTTGGTCCAGATCGTCAATGCGCGTAATCTTTTTCACCTCGCGGTCGTTGGGAAGAAACACATCGACAAATTTAAGGACGTCAAAATAAATCGTCGCCCCACTCGCCTTCGGGGTCATCGTTGGTGTCGAGCGAGGTGGAAAGGCCGCGCTCTTTCATTAAACGGAATAGTTCGGGGATGCGCCGGCGCAAGGCGCGGTGCAGGAAGAACGAGGAAAGATGAAAATGCTTCGAGTCCGCAAGATAATCCAGGTTCAAGTCCTCGAAGCACATCTCATTCATGGTGCCGGGATAAGTCAGGATGTTGCGGCCGCCGGTGCGGGGAAGGATCACGGTCAAGCCGGTGCTGACGGGGCCCGGAACCTTGCGCACCTGGGAGACGTCCACGCCTCCAGCCGCCAGACGCGCGATGGCGATTTCGCCGAGAGGATCGGTGCCGATGCGGGAGATGAATCCGACCTTGCTTCCCAGCACCGCCAAGTTGTGCGCGAAAATCGCGGAAGAACTGCCCAGGGTCAGCGCCAAGCCGTCGGCCAGCAATTCGCGTTCGAGCTCGAGTTGCTGCGGCAATCCATAAAGGATCAAATCGAGGTTCAACTCGCCGACAACCGTGACATCAAATTGGGGCATAGGCAGGGTTCTTAGTCGTCGGCCAGAATGACCGCTCGCGATAGGTTGCGCGGGCAGTCAATGTCGAAGCCTTTCTTGAGGCCAGTGTAGAAGCCCAACAGTTGGCAGCTTACCAGGTAGCCAACCTGCCGGACGCATTCGGGCGCGTCGAGGTTGAGTTCCACCAGCAAGTCGGCGTTTTTCCGCGCGGCTTCATCGGCGTGGTTTGCGATTACCAGCGTCGTCGCGCCCAGAGCTTTCATTTCGTCCAGCACTTTGCACTCTTCCACGTAGCCGGTTTCCGAGAGCAGGAAAGTGATCAGGGTCTCCGGGCTCGCGATCGCCTTGGGCCCGTGGCGGAATTCCAAGGTATGGAAGACCTGGGCATACGAGCAGGACATCTCTTTGACTTTCAGTTGCCCTTCCGAGGCGATCCCAAACAGCGGACCCTGCGCGAGAAATACATAATCGGCGAACGTGTGACGGTCCACGAATTGCTCAATCCGCGCGTTAACCGAATCCAGAACTTCCTGCACGCGAGCGGGAATCCGGCGCAGACCTTCGGTGATGTCCGAACGGATTGCCAGTTGCGCCGCCAGGGTTTGCGCTCCCAGCAGCATCGAAGAAAACGAGCGAGTCATCACTACGCTCTTCTCGTCGGCGGGCAGGACGTAGAGCGTATCGCTCGCCGTTTCATCGAGCGGCTGATGCTCGCCGCAACTGATGGCCAGGGTGCGGATGTCGCGCCGCGTCTCCAGGTATTCGGCCGCGCGCACCACTTCCGAAGAATTCCCCGACCGCGAAATCAGGATAGGTTGATAGGAGCGGTGAGAATTCAAAACCAAGTCCGGGTAGAGAAGCAGCTCGGAAGCGGGGATCGCGCGCGCCGGGATTCCCGTAATGAGTTGCCAACTGGCTGCTGCGGCCAGCGAAATGTAATAGCTCGATCCGCAACCGATAAATAGGCATTCGGCGTCGGGGCGGACCTTAGCGGCCAGATCCTTGGCCTGCCCGGATTGATCCAAGGCCTCGAAGCAGGCATTCCAGCATTGGGGCTGAGAAAAGATTTCAGCGCGCGTACTCGCCCCACGCACTTTGGTGGCAACGCTCATAGAGGGTCTCTCCTTGTATTCATCTCCGCAGAAGTGGGATTCCTCTCGCAGGCGGGGAGCAAAGTGGCGCCGGAGAGTGGGACGTGGCACGCAATCGTCCTCCCACAGGGTACCGCACAAACCATCGTGGCAGAAACTTCAATGGGCAGCATAAATCCTGCCGCATGACTACACTTACATTTCCTTTTACAATATTTCGATTCGAGTGTCAAACAAAAGAATTCAAAAGGAAGGTTTCCGGCAAAGCTATCGGAATGAGGTACACTCGACCTCGGCGCAAATATCGAATTTCGACGTTCGCCGTCACACCACCGTGACCTTAATCCCCGCGTCGGCGAGGTCCTGAAGATCCGCCTTGGAAATCTTGTTATCCGTAATCACGTGGTGAATCGACGAGGCGCCGGCGATTTGGGATAGGCTCCGGCGCCCGAATTTGCTGGAGTCGCATACCAACACGGTCCGGCGAGAAATCTTGATCATCTCGCGGTTCACCTTGGCTTCCAGTAGATTAGGCGTGGTAGGGCCGTAGTGAACATCAAATCCATCGACGGCGAGAAAGAAAATATCTGCGCTCAGGCGGCCCAGGGTTTCTTCGGCGAGGGGTCCGACCAGCGAGAAGGAGTTCTCCCGCAGGATTCCTCCGGTCAAAATCACTTCCACGGATGTGCCAGCAAGCTCCGCGGCGATGTTCACCGCGTTGGTAATCACCGTAAGCCGGCCGCGGCTTCGCAATGCCCGTGCAACCGCCGTCGTGGTGGTTCCGGAGTCCAGAATGACGCACTCACCTTCATTGACCAAGGCTGCAGCCGCCTCGCCGATCCGCTGCTTCTCCTTGCGATGGTGCTTCTCTTTCTCCCGCAGGCTGGGGTCGAGCAAAGCGCCCGTCCGCACCGGCAGCGCGCCGCCATGGGAGCGCTGAAGCAGGCCTTCGCTGTGGAGGTTTTCAAGGTCTTTGCGGATGGTCACTTGCGAGGTGTGGAGCCGCACCGCCAGCTCCTTGACCAAGCCACGGCCTTCGTCGTTGATGATTTCCAGGATTTTCCGGCGTCGCTCTTCGTTAAGCATGGTGGTTGGTATCTTCCCGTCTTATGGTTTGCTGTGCAATATTCTGCGCGCAAATCTCTTAATCTCATTACCTTCGATTGTCAATAGAAACCTGGAGGTGAAGTGGTCTCGGTTTGAATTCGTAGCGGCGAGTTCATCGCGCCAAATGGCGGCGTAAAGCCGCCTCTACGCCAAATTGAGACACTACGCTGGGCGCGCGGCCGCGTCAGCCCTCTTCCCCTTGCGCCTGCCATTTCTCGAAGGACTGCTGCATTTCGGGTTCCGGGTCGACCCCGAGGGCATCGGCGATGCGATTGATATAGTTGAAGTAGGAGACGACTTGCACCGCGTCGAGAATCTCGTTGTCGTTCAACCCGTGGAGCCGCAAAGTCTCAATGTGCCGAGGCGCCAGGGCGCCCGGGGCGCGCGTGACCATCTCCGCGAACTTGCACAAGGCCTTCTGGCGCGGGGATAAGTTGGCACGTTTGTAATCGTGTTTCACGTGTTCCGCCATTGTCGCATCATTCGATTCGGCACGGAGATCCTCCCCGTGGGCTTCGATTCAATAGAAACAGCGATTGGCCCAGGAGACCACCGTGGCCATCATCTCGCGGTCGGCGCGCGACAGCCCGGAGGGGCCAAACATTGTGGCGCGATACAATTGCATCGAGGCCCGCAGCGCCCCGGGATTCAGGCTCTGAACCTTCAGGATGTTGAAGACCTTGCCGGCGCGCTGCACGGCCTCATCATATTCGCGCTTCAGGTCGCCCGTGGCGTCTTCCGGTTCGATCACCTTGATCCAGGGCATGGGCCACCCTCCCGCCACGTAGGGATACGGCTTGCCGTAAGCTTATCCAAATTACGGCCTCGCCAGCGCCTGAGACTGTGCGGCCTTTCCGCAGAGCAGGGGGCGAAGCCCCATCAATTGCCACGCTCACGACTCGGTGAAATCGATCATGACCGGCTTTGAACGGAACCAGTTGGTCTTAAAGCCCAGGTAGATAATCCCGATGGCAAACCAGACGCCACCCACGATTTTGGCGACGGGGCTCAGGTTGAGCCAGATCCACCCACAGAAGAGAAAACCGAATAGCGGAAGGATGATGTCGCCGAGCCAATTCAGTTCCCGGCCGGTGGCGCGTTTGACGCCAAACTGCCAGAAGGTCGAAAAATTAACCCCCATGAAGGCGATGAACGCGCCGAAGTTCAGCAGTTCCGCGGCGTTTTCATAGCCATGTCCGTTAAGAGACAAAAACACTCCGCCGCCGAACGCCAGTACGGCGATGATCCAGATATTGTAATTGGGAGTGTTGCGTTTGGGATCGAGGTGTCCGAAAATTCCGCGAGGCAGAACATTGTCGCGGCCCATTCCAAAGAGGAGGCGCGCGGCACCTAGCCCGCCCGTGAGCGCACTGCCCACTGCGGCGAGAACGGTGACTGCGGTCATCCCCAGGAACAGCCAGCGCCCCCCCACACGCATGCAAACGTCCATAAACGCGCCCGTAATGTTTTCAAAGTGATAACCCGGCCACACGCGCTGGCCCAGGTAGACCTCGAGGCCGCCAAAGACGCCGGTGAACAGGCAGACCAACACCGTGGCGAGGAGCACATTGCGCTTGGGATTCTGCACGTCTTCGGCCAGCGTGGTGACGCCATCAAACCCGATATAGGTCAGCGCCGCCAACGGCACAGCGCCGCGGATGACCCGAAAGTCAAACGTCTTGGGATCGTAAAAAGGCAGCGCGGAAAATATGCCATCCCAACTATCCAGGTGGAACAGGTAGCGGACGGCAAGGAGGACGAAGGCCGCAATCACCACCGACATGAGGGCGAGGAGCAGTTTGTTGGCCACGGCGCTGGCGCGAATGCCCAGCAAGTTCATGAATGTGATGGCGCCGATAAACACCGCCATCAGGCCGGCGCTGGGAATCCAGTGAACCCACCCGTGAATTGTCTCCGCCACCCAGACCGCGTTGATGAGGGGTTGCAGCAGGTAATCGAGAAACATCGCCCAGCCTACCAGGAAGCCCAGGTGGAGGTTCAAGCCGCGGCCCACGTAGGTGTACGCCGACCCGGCGGAGGGAAACAGCGCCGCCATGCGCCCGTAACTGAACGCCGTGATCATCATCGCCAGCATCGCGATGAGGAGGGTATCCACGATGTAGCCGTGCGAGCGCTCCTGCACGACCCCAAAGAGGGGAACGGGGGCGATGGGCTGAATCAGGACGATGCCGTAGAAAATCAGGTCCCAGAGGGTCAGCACGCGACGCAAGCGCGGCGCGGCCGCGGACCCGTTCGCCTGAACTTGTGGTGTTGCGTCGCCCATAAAGTTACTGTGTCCTTTCCATCACCCTGACTGCCCGAACGAGCAAAAGTGGGTCAGTATCTCATGAGTGTGCTCGGCAGGTAAATGCGAATCTGTGTTTACGAAGGTTTTCCCTCAGAAATGGCCGGGAATATCTGCCCCTGGTTGATCTGGAGATTCGGCAAGGCTCCTTTTCCGTCGATTTCGGGGGCGATGTCCTAACTTGAAGCGTAACGCCGCCTGCCAGTCGCACAGGGCCGGCAAGATTGCGGCGCTACGTTCAAATTGGGACACCACCATTTTGGGGAGCGAAACCCCACACAACCTGATTCCTGATGTATAATCTTCGAACTGGCACTTTTCATTCCCAACAATTGTGAGGTATGGGGCGGCTGCTATGGAAAAAACCGACGTGCTTAGCTACAAAAATCTCCTTCTTGCGAAGCGTCAAGAGCTCTCCAACGGCAAGAGCCGTTCAGATTCGAATCCCACCATCAGTGAGCGTCATGGGGACCCGGTCGATGTTGCCGCAAGTGAAACGGATGCATTCACCCAAATTCAACTGCATCAGACGGACGGCAAGCTCTTACGAGCCATCGACGATGCCTTGCTGCGAATCCAGCGCGAGAAATTTGGTGTCTGCGAGGAATGTGGCGAGCCGATCAGCAAGGCGCGCCTGGAAGCAGTGCCGTGGACCCGGTGGTGCCGGGATTGCAAGGCGCGCCAGGACGCACAGAAGTAAGACGCCGGCCAATTTCGGACCCCCCGGGTATCCGCGGAGAATAGCATCCAGAGTGATGAAAGAGAAGGGGACCTCGAAGAGATCCGAAGCTAATGACACTCCCCGCCTCAGGGGACGACCTCTTTTTTATAGGGAAAATCAGAATGGCACCCAAACAGCAGGTGACTGCCCGAGGTTTGGCGAGTATCCTTCGCGGGCAGTTGCTTCTCCGCCATAGCGGATTGAACAAGGGCACGGCCTTCACGGACGACGAACGGCGCATCCTGGGATTACACGGTCTCCTGCCGCCTCACGTTGAGACCCTGGAAGAGCAGGTGTTCCGTGTCTACGAGGCCTACAAGCGGAAGGACGACGACCTGGAGCGGCATATCTATCTGCGTGCAATGCAGGATACCAACGAAGTCCTCTTTTACCGGCTCCTCCTCGACCACATCGAAGAAATGATGCCCATCGTCTACACGCCGGTGGTGGCCCTGGCGTGCCAGCAATTCAGCCATATCTACCGGAGGCCCCGCGGGCTGTTTATTTCCTACCCGTTGCGCGACTCGATCCCAGCGCTTTTGCGTCATCGTCCCGATCTGCTGGTCGACGTCGTAGTGGTGACCGACGGAGAGCGCATCCTCGGCATTGGAGACCAGGGCGCAGGTGGACTCGGCATCCCCATTGGCAAGCTATCCCTCTACTCTCTTATTGGCGGGATACGCCCGGAACGGACGTTGCCGATTGTTCTGGATGTGGGAACCAACAACCCCGAGCGGCTCAACGATCCGGAGTACCTCGGCTGGCGCCACGAGCGGATCAGCGGCCAGGCTTACTACGACTTCGTCGATCAGTTCGTTCAGGCGGTGAAGCAGGAACTTCCCGGGACTTGCCTGCAATGGGAAGACTTCGCAACACCCCATGCCCGGCCTCTTCTCCTGCGCTATCGCGATGAATTGCTCACCTTCAATGATGACATTCAGGGAACGGCGGCAGTGGCCCTGGGGGCCATTCTCGGCGCCGCCGAGGTGACGGGGAAGAGTCTTAGGGAACAGCAGATCGTCATGCTGGGGGCAGGCTCTGCCAGCATTGGCGTGGCCGATGGATTATTGGCGGCGATGAAGGAGGAAGGGGTCACCGCGCAGAAGGGGGCCGCCCACTTCTGGATCGTCGACAAAGACGGCCTTCTTGATTCCGATCGGAAGGATCTTACCGCCGAACAAGCTGTGTACGCTCAGTCGAGCGGCCGCGTGGCAGGATGGCCGCGAACTTTCCATGGCAAAATCGGCCTTGCCGATGTGATCGGGAAGATTGACGCAACAATCCTGATCGGTCTATCGACCGTGGGAGGGGCTTTCTCGGAGGCGATTGTTCGCGAAATGGCGCGTAAGGTCGCCCGGCCGATCATCTTCCCACTCTCCAACCCCACCGACAGGTCGGAAGCGAAACCGGACGAGTTGATTCAATGGACCGATGGGCGCGCGTTGATCGCGACGGGTTCACCGTTCGCGCCAGTTAACTTTGACGGACGAACGATTCCTATTGCCCAATGCAACAACGTCTTCATTTTCCCGGCCATTGGACTTGGCGTCGTCGCCTCCGGCGCAACGCGCGTGACCGACGCGATGATGCTGGCTGCGGCTCGGGCGCTTGGGCAAAACTCGCCTGCGCTCAAGGACCGTTCCGCATCGCTACTTCCTCCTTTGACCGACCTTCGAAGGGTGGCCGCGGAAATCGCGATTGCGGTGGGCCTGGAGGCGCAGAAGAGCGGTCATGCTCCGAAAATGCGAGAGGACGAGCTTCGCGAGCAAGTGAGGACGACGCAATGGACTCCATCCTACCCGCCCTTTGTCACTGCGTCCGCTTGACATAATGGCGGCTGTACGCCGCGCTATGGCGAGATAAACTCGCCGCTACGTTATCGTGATTGGCCTCGCGATCCCTGAGACATTACTGTACGGGGCTGGGAGACGAACTGTGGTTGAAGCGGGAAAGAGTCTGTTCCTCATTCTGAGTGCGCTGTTTCCCATCGTGGACCCCTTGGGTGGAAGCCCGATTTTCCTGGCGATGACACACGAATATTCGCCGGGAACGCGAAGAGCTCTCTCTTGGCGGATTGCGACAAACAGTTTTTTCTTGCTCATTGGGTCCTACTTCATCGGGACCCACATTCTGTCTTTCTTTGGGATCTCCCTGCCTGTCGTCCAAGTGGGAGGGGGACTGATCGTTATCTCCACCGGTTGGGCGCTCTTAAAGCAAGGCAGTCCGGGCAGCCAAAAAAACGTGAAGAAGAAGATTGAGCCTGAGGATCCGTTCCACAACGCCTTTTATCCACTGACACTGCCCCTTACCGTAGGGCCCGGGTCAATTTCTGTGGCCATTACCCTCGGCGCGAATTCTCCTCACCACCACGGATTTAATCTCTTGAACATCCTGGTCGCAATTATTGGTTGTGTTCTGCTCGCCTTCAGCATTTATCTCTGTTACGGGTTCGCTGACCGTCTCGGGCAGATTTTAGGTACGACGGGAATGACCGTCATCATGCAGCTCACTTCATTCCTGCTGGTGTGCATCGGCGTGCAGATCCTGTGGAACGGCGCCAGTGCGCTCCTTGCCTCGTTGCCATTGCCTGCGCGCTGAAAGCGGCCGAAGGGATTGCGTGCGCCATCACGGAAGTCAGCGAACTACGTGGACAAGCGCACGCGTCTCAGTGCTGAGATGGCGGGCTAATATTGACTCGTCTGAGTTGGCCCGATTCCCAGAAAGGCATGCTTCGCTTTCTTGCCCGAGGCTTGCCACAATTTCATGACTTCAAAAACAATCACGGTGGCATAAGATACGGCAATCCACAGTCCCACTTCCTCGATGGGCAAGCCGCACCATGCGTTGATTGAAAGGCCAAGCATCTGATTTTCCTGGAAACCCCACCACCCGTAAGGAATGCCCAGTGTTGCTTCCCAGACGAGGCTTATCAGCACGACGATGAACATCGTAAGGCTAAACGCCCGCCAGTTGATGAATGGCCGGACCGAGGGGAGAAAAGCCGCCGCCGGAACCACAGCAGTTGCCACGAGGAACGTAAAATAGCCGGGAAAGCCTGCCGGTACAGGTGAAAAAAACTTCTTGTAGACGATTCCCGCGACGATCAGGGCTAGCCCTAGTGTCAGGGACCCCGCGTGGAATTGAATGAGGCGCGGGATTTTTCTCGACTCGCCGGCGTAGTCCGCAGGGTTGTAAGCCGCAAACCAATACTCGTCTGCCCACAAATAGATGAGGAGCACGGCGATGAAACCTGTTAAGTAGAAGGCGTACTCCTCAATAGGGACCGATTTGCCCAACGCCGGAGCCGCGATTCCCAGGGTCGCGCCCGCGTTGGGGAAGCGAAAGAACCAGTGAGCGAAGAAAAAATCCAGCCCGGCGCCGCAGGGTGCCAATAATGCGATGGTGCGCCAGAATGCCTTCCGCGGAATTTCCACGCCATCGTGAGGCAAGAACCAACCTGCGATCACGGCGATCGGCACGATGAACAAGAGCAGGCTCCACGTATAACCATAAGGAGTGGGATTGGAACTTATATCGGGAGCCGCCACCGGAACGCGAACGGTGTGGAGCGTGATGGCCGCAGGGATAACCACCATGAGCAGCATCAAGAGAACGATGTGGCCGCCAGCGCGCGAAGGGGCCTTCTTCGTGGAAACGGCTTTGGGCAGCGCGCTCAATGCTTAAAATCTCCTCCGGCAGCGCCCAATTATCCACCACCGCGGGCTTTACAAAGAATAACTTTTTACGATTGTGCTATAATTCCGGCGATTTGACCCCGATGCCAGTCGGGGAGGCATGGATTCCTTGCGAGGGGACGCTCCGGATCTGATGTGGGAGTGTGCCCATTGACCAGCCCGAAAATGAGCCCCGCAAACCTCCGCCGTTGGGAGCGCCGAGCATCGACGTTGCCGATCAGCTTAGTGCTGAAAACCGGCAACCTCGAGTCGGACGATTCCGCGACCACCTTGGACATTTCTCTTCGGGGCGCGAAGGTGCGGACCAAGCTCACGCTGCGTCCGGGAGATTTGGTGAGAGTCGTTCCTGAAGGGGCATTTCCGGAGGCGATCCGTACCCGTGTCGTATGGGTGCAGGAGTATGAGTCCAACGAGTGGACCCTCGCGGGTCTCGAGTTCTTAAATTCCCTACAAAACTAAAGATACAACTCACGGCGCTCCACTCTGTTCGGCAGATTGCGCCTTTACGACGGGCAGCGCTTTTAGGGGCGAGATTTCCAGTAGTACGGGAATAACCTTGCCGCTGCTGACGATTTCACTGTGATCGTATTGGGAGCGGAGGTAAAGCAACCGCGCATGGGTTTCGCTTGGGACGAAGCTTGAGGATTTCGTCGGGACATATCTACGCCGAGCCGTACCGGAGATGCGGCGGGCAAACCGATTGGATTGCCGCCAAGTATCGCTGGAGACCAGCACCAAACGGTGAGACTTAGCAGGCGGCCGTGGACGCAGCCAGGAACGAAACTCCGACTGCCCCGAATACAGTCCATCCAGAAGGATGACATGCTGGACGCGTGGCTCAAAAAGCCAAAAAAGGATGGTTCGATAGGCCCCGCTGTGTCCTACTACAACCAGCGGCCCTCGCGGCAGGGCAAAAGTGACGCTGTCTTGCACAGTGCGAAGCAAATCCGTCAGCGACTTCCAGGAAACATCTTCGCTGCTCGACTGAGGAGCTTCGACGGCGATGAAAACCGCATTCCGGCCGCTGTCGCCAAACTGAGTCGCCAAATTGCCGTCCGACCAGGCTTGATCGACGGAGGTGAAATACCCGTGGATATAAATCACGATGCCGGCCGTGCGAGGATCGTAATTCGCTGGGCGCCAGAGGTGGATCGGGCCATGATCCGTCTCGATGCGCAGGTGCTCTCCGCCTGGTTCAGCGGTGGCATTTTCTCTTTCCTGTTGCCTAGGAACTTGGGCGGAGTAGGCCAAGCGGCCCGCTGCGGTCACCGAGACCAATCCCGCGAGAAAGATGATGAGGATACGTCCCTTCATGGTGTGGCAACGGAGGGGCGCCGTGTGACCAGCAGATGGTAGGAGCTTTTCGTATCGAGGTACCCGAACCGAAAGCCCAGGTCGCGCCGCGGCTGGCTGGCCCATAAGTCCTTGAACTGATCGTTATACTCGTCCTTAGGGCAGTCGTCAAAGCACATCGCCCCTTGGAAGCTACCATAGGTTTCCTGGATAAAGCCCGCCTTTTGAGCAAATTCCGGTGGAATTCCAGTGCCGTCAGAAATCATGAAGACCATGTTGGTGAGCAGGTAGTTGCGGATGAGGGAAAACCGGGGATTCCACAAACAGTAGCTCGCAGCTTTGGTCATGGCGGCGATGCGCCCCTGACTTTCAAGGTAACGCAAGATGCCGGGATTCTTCTTTAACGAACCGTCCCGCAGGTTTGCGCCAATGTGGCGGTGGATGCGCAGTGGACCCGGGCCGTTGAGGGGACGAAAAACCAACTCCGAGTTGGCAAAGGCCTCAGAGAAATCAGGCGAAGTCCATTCGCCGTGCCGCGCGCGCGCTATGCGGCTTTCCATCTTGCTCACGTCGGCCGCCGAGTAATAATGCAGTGAGCCATCGGCCTCCACGTGAAAATAGCGTAAAGAAACCGGCTCGTAGCCATGGACCGCCAGCGCCACGAGGAAATAAGAGAGTTGTCCGGGAATGTCGCCCTGTTGCGTGTCCATCAGGGTCTCGCTGGTGCTATCGTTGGCGGCCAGCAGCCCGCCGACATTGTGATCGACAAGGTCGAGGCTGTGGTCAAGTTGCTGATTATCAATGTGGGAGATGCGCCTTGGGTCTCCGGAGAGTTCCAAAGAAAGAGTCGTGATCTGGCGGGCGTCGGGGTAAGTCGTCAAGGCGGCTAGCAGGTCGCCCCCGCCGAAAGGGTACACCACGCTGGGAGGCAAAGCCCTTGGTCTCAAGCCCGCAAGAAAAGGTGTGGCCCGCGCCAGGTACACCCGCCGATACCTCGCCATTCGTGCTTTGAGTGATTGGCAATGCTGAGTGATGATTTGCGGGTCGAGATTAGCCGGCAGGGGGGCGTCCCCGCTGCAGGCAACGACGTGATAGAGAAGTTTGGCCTCAGGGGCAAAGTCCTGTGCCTGAGCACCTGGGGTCTGCGCCGCGGGTCCGCACGAGGGAGCCAAGATGATCGAAAGGGCCGCCACCAAAAAAGCGAGGCCTGGAGCCGAACCTGACTGTTTCCGAAAACCCAAAATATTCCTCCCTTGGTGCTATACCCAAACCCGGGCCGACCTCAATCGACGTTGAAGAGGCCGGACCCCACTCGGTTCCCGTTCACGGTCAATTCAACTCTATATTCGCCACGCTTCCACATCCCGACGCGCTGGAATCCACGACCGGAATTGAAGACCGGTTTGTCCCAGGTGGAGTCTACATGAGCCGGTACGGTCTGATTGGCAAATACTTGACCCGTCGGAGAATACCATGTGGCATAAATTGTGAAGTTGAACCGCGACCCCGGGGCAGGACACGTGAGATCAAGTTCCCAACTGATATAACGGCTGGTGCGGTGATCGAACTGCGCTTGGTACGTCCGCTGACCAATCGGGGGCGGGGTGAATCCGGATTCAAAAAACCTGATTGCCTTGAGACTTGCCCCCGGCACGGGAAAACCCGGTAGGTTCCCCACTACAGGTTGAACCGGAGGCCGGAGCGTCGGGGGCGCGGGGGCGGTCACCCCTATTGAGACGCTCGCCGTCTTGGTCCCACCGAGCCCAATGGCGGTGAGAGTGTAGGATGTCGACTCGCGGGGAGATACACTCGTCGTCCCGCTTAGCCCTACTTTGCCGACGCCCGGCTCGATGTCAACAGCCGTTGCCCCCAGGGAAGTCCACCTCAAGGTCACCGGCTGGCCGGCTTGAATCGAAGTCCGATCCGCGTCGAGCGTCACCGTCGGCGCGACGTTTTGCTTCTCCAAGGTCACGAATGCCGTCACCGTTTCGCCTGCCGTAACCGCGACGGAGTTCTCCCAGACCTTATAACCCCCCAGACTGACGCGGACAAGATGGGAACCAGGACTCAAACCCGATAGGCGCAAGTCTCCTGCAGAATTCGTCATCCCTTTGAGTTCGTCATTAACATAAACCTGAGCCCCGCCCGGTTGTGACTGGACTTTGAGCGTTCCCATAACCGGTGCTGGCGGCCTTTTCTCCTCGGGTTTGGAAGCCTTCTTCAAGGCGTCGATCAATTCGTCTGTGGCCCCGGCTCGCCGAAACTGGGTCTCCAATTCATCCGACATGCGGAAGCTGATGCCGTTTTCCTGCACGACATCGGCGATGTCCGAGCTTTTCACGCTCTCTTGCAGTAAATCCATGACCTCCTTGGAAGCGAGAGGTTTACCTGTTTGCGCCGTCATCGGTACGGCCACGGTGACGGCTGCCAACATAAGCAAAACCTGCCAGATCCCCAGCGGACTTTTCCTGCGATGCGCTTGGCCGAATAACCTTTGGGAAGTGAGAGGCATGATTCGTTTGCTGAGATCTAATGTACGGCTATTCGCTACGGTTGTCGTATTTCCGTCCGGCGCGGAGTCTTTGCCGCCAGCGGCTTGGGCTGAAGTATGCGAGAGGCCCGTTTGGACCCTTCATGGCGAGGGCTATCTCGCTTCGAGTCGATTCTATCCTACCCCCCGATGATGGACAAGTATTGCCGAGGCGAGAGCATTCAAAGACAGAGAACCTGCCGCCATAGGGCGATACATAGGGGAGGTTCTGACCCGCTGGGTTCGTTCGATTGCAGGGAAACCGTTACTTGATCTGGAACGTTCCGCTCGCGATTTGCGTGTTCTGGTAATACAGGTCAACCCGGTAGGTGCCCTCTGGCCAATGGTTGGTATCGGTCCATCCATAACCCGTATTGTGGTAAGAGCCTTTCCAAGTTGGAAGCACGTAAGCAGATATCGATTGTTGGGTCAATTTCGATCCGTCCGGCCGGTACCACATGGCGTCAACCTTAAAATCAATCCGTTGTTCCGCCGCTGGGAACGTAAGATCGAGTTCCCAATAGATCGTCCTCGTTAGCGTGCGAAAGAAAGTGTCGCGATAGACGCGCGCTGATTTTTCCGGGCTAGAGCTAAAAGGACCCTCATAGAATCGCACACCGGTGACTTTTACACCCGGAATAGGAATTCCTCCGGCAGGAAGTTCGGTGGCAGGTGGAACCTGGGGAAGATTCTGATTGGGCCTGGACGGCGAAACATCGGACTTTTGCACCAGAGTAACGTAAACCGTTTGCGGCTCGCCCGCCTCAATCGTAATACTTCTTTCGAAGCTCTGATACCCCAACAAGGACACGCGGAGATTATAGTTTGCAGGCTGCATATCCGGCAGCCGAATTTCGCCCTCGGGGCTGGTTATTCCCTTGGGCTCATCGTTTAGATAAACCTGGGCCTCTCCGGGGGTCGTCTTGACCACCAACTCTCCGGTGCGCGGCGCCTGGGATTCGGCGTAACGTTGCGATGCTCTTTTCAACGCAGCAACCACGTCGTCGCCGCCTCCGGCGTCGCGGACCTTCTGCTCGATTTCGGCGGTAAAATTGAAGTTAATTCCTCGCTCGTCGACAATCTCAGTCGCATGAGCGCTCGCCACATGCGCTTGCAGGAGTTCGATTATTTCTTCTTCGTTAAGGGGTTTGTCTTTGGGGGAGGCCAATGCCGTCGTTAGCATCATCATCGAAAACGCAAAAATGGCGATGCTCAGTGCTGCCAATCGGGCTCGGTGGGTTGCGCGTTGCATTCCTGAACCGTTCAGACCTCCGATTGCGTTTTTCGTGAGCTGGGCCTTCGAAGAGAATCCCATTTTACCTTAAGGGAGTATGGCCGCACAAGATGCGGATGACTCTGGCGAAAGCTATCGCCCGGCCTGCCCCTTGTCCTGTCGGAAATGAGGCAGGCGAGGATTTCTCAGCGCGCGCGCCGGACCGCGAGAAATGTCTCCAATGCCTCCCGCGAGGTGTATTGCGGGCGAAATCCAAATACAGTCTTCAGCCGCGTCGTATCTGCTACCCAGGGGTAGCGGATCAGATCCAGAATTCCCGCGGGGAAAGGCGAAAGGTGAAGAGCCCAGAGTAGGTTGGTCAAGGGATACAGGATCGCGGCTGGGAGTGCCCACGGACGCTTTCCACCCGCACGCACTACCTCGCTGTAATGGATGGTTCCGTCCCCAGCGCAGTTGAAAATGCCGCCGGCGTTGCTCGTCACTGCCCGCAGGAGGATTGCGCACATGTCATCCTCCGAGAGAAACTGGAAAGGCGGGTCGGTTCCCCCTACCTGAAATATCCACGGAAAAGAGCGCCAAGGCCAGTCGAGCATTTTTGAAACGATGTTCTGGGTGTGCGGCCCCAGCACAATCGCCCCGCGCAGAAGTGTTACTTGCATCTCGGGGTGTCGCTCCTGGAAGTCTTGGACTACCCGATCGATTTCCGCCTTGTGGTAGGAATAGAGGTAACGGGAGGTGCCAGTGGGTTTTGTTTCCTCGCGCAACCAGGGTTCAGCACAAGGGTTTTGGGGATTCACATAGGCCGTGGTACTGCCGCAGTAAACCACGCGCTTCAATCCTGAGGCGGCTGCCGCGCGGAGAAAGTTGAGCGATCCTTGTACGTCGACCTCGCGCTGGCGGCGACGATCATGGAGGGGATTGAATTGCCAAGCGAGATGCAGGCCGGCATTGATCCGACGCTTGGTCCAAAACTCCGCTAGGAGTTCCCATGGCGCGGTCATATCAAACCGTAGGAACTCGGCCGGGCACGGCAGCGCGAATTCCCGGCGCCGAATGTCCATGCCCAGAATGAATTCGCAATCGGGCTCGGTGGCAACCCGCGACATGAGCTGTTGGGCCAGATATCCACTACTCCCCGTGATTACCAGTCGCAGTTTCATGCTGAGTGAGCTCCCCGGATGCGTCAACAACGCAAGCCGATTATAATCAGTGTACGAAGGTGCATCAACCCACGGTGCTGTGGGCGGGGAATTCTGCTAGAATCGTGATCGCGTTTGAGATTCATATTTGCCACCGAGGAAAATCCCCATGCAACGCAAGTCTGAAAGATTCTCGATCCTTTCTACAGGTTTTGGGCTCGTCCTCAGTTTAGTCGGTCAACTTCTCGCGGCGGGCGTAGCACGTGGCCAGGGTGGACCGATGACCGTCACGGTCGGGCCCGCCAACGCTGATGTCATCGGCACGGATAATGTCGCCATTCAGAAAGCCGTTGATCGCGTCGCGGCAGCGGGCGGCGGCACGGTCGTGATACGTGCGGGAACTTATGTGTTAGCCAATTCCGTGCGCCTGACTAGCCACACCCGGCTGCGGGGTGAGGGGCCGAACAAGACCATCTTGAGAAAAGCTCCGGGAGTGGTGAGCAACCTGAAGCTTGACGCCGACTATGGTGAGTTGATCGCCACGGTGGAAGACGCAAGGGGATTTGCCCCCGGCATGGGCGTCACCATCCTTGATAAGGTCAACCCTTCAGGGTGGACTCCGAGCGTTCGGACGATTGTGAGTGTCGAGGGGAACACATTGCGCTTCGATCGCTTTTTGCAGATGGATTATTCAGTCGCCAACCACGGTCAAGTTTTCAATACATTTCCGCTGATCGCCGGCTTCGACGTGGTCGATGTCCAAGTTGAGGATTTGAGCGTTGACGGCAGCCGCGAGGGCAGCGGGATTCTCGACGGGTGCCAGACGGGCGCCATATATTTCTTTCACTCCCAGCACATGACGGTCCACAACTGCGTGGCCCGCAACTACCCCGGCGATGGCATTAGCCTCCAATTCGTGGAAGACCCAGTGGTGGATAACTGTGAAGCGGAGGGGAACGCCTACCTGGGAATTCACCTCGGCACAGGGGCGGCGCGAGGAATCGTGCGCGAGTGCCGGGCGCACGACAACGGCCAAGATGGCCTCTTTCTTTGCTGGCGGGTTCAGCACGCGCGGTATGAGCAGAACCAGTCGTGGAATAACGGCCGCGACGGAATTTCACTGGGGCACAAGGACACGGATAATGTCTTTGTTGGGAACTCGCTGAGTGGAAACGGCCGGGCGGGAATCTATTTTCGTGACGAAGTCGCCGCCGATGCCGCGAGCCGCAACACATTCGAACAGAACACCCTCGAGGACAATGGGGGTCCCGCGGAGCCGGGCTATGCCATTCGGATTGAGGGCGAAACGGATAATCTTAAATTCGTTTCCAACACCATACGCTCTCACCGTAAGGACGGAGTGGTTGTGCAGCCCGTGGGGATTTACATTGGGCCGAAGGCGGATTTCGTCACCGCGGCTCAAAACCTTTTCGTGGGCGACGTCCAGAAGGCCATCGTTGATGACTCCCAAGGCGGCCACAACCAACTTGCTCCACCTCGCGGCCAATGAGGCCAGGGTACAGCCTTAAGCGATTGCCTTCTTGACCTCGGCTTCCCATTTGGGCGTGAGAACGGAAGTGAAGATGAAGAGCGGATAAAGTTTGGCAAAGATTTGCTCAACCACGCCGGCGAAGGCGGGACTTGCGATTCCCCGCGAGTTGGGCAGGAAGACCTTTCGAACCACCCAGGCTTGGAGGGTTTGCCAATCCCCCTCGCTGCGCGGCAAGCCCGCGTGTTGCGCCCACTCGCCCTTTTCCTCGCGGTGCCAGTACGTTTCGAAACGTCCCGCTTTGACGACGCGGGCAAGAAGGGCTTCGAAAGTTTCGCGTTGCTCCGCGACGCGCTTTCGAAACACTGTTTCCATCGCCCCCTTGGGTCCCCTCCAGCTTCCGTAAATGGAAAACCCCACCGTCAGGCAATCCGCCGATAGCCCTACGTATAATTGGCCAGCATGGCCTCGGTCGTGCCGGCCATCGTAAACGTAGAGATAGTAATTCGGTTTGTAGGGGCTCTTATCTTTGCTGAACCGGATATCGCGGTTGATGCGGGAAAAGCTGCGGTTGGTTTTGCCGCCGACTTCAAAGTGAAAATTTAGCTTCAAGCACGCTGGCGTGACCGCTGCCAGCAGGCCGCGGAAGGCGCCCGCGACGTGCTCATCGTACCGGGCGCGGTTTACGTCAAACCACGCCTTCTGGTTGTTGCGGGCGAGTTCTTCGAAGAAGAGGAACGAATCAGCGCGGAACCCTTGAAAGTCGCTTGCCACAGTAATCTCCTCGGACTCTCCGGTCATTTCACGTTCTGATTCACTGGGGAAAGGCCCTGAGTCGGCCAGGCAAAATCGCGAAATTCCCCGGTACGGTCGAATCCACCCATCGGGATGGGTTGCAGGGGGTCCACGGGAATGCCCGCGCAGCGGACGCGCGCCAGCACTTCCGCCTCGTGGATGCGCGACGCGTCATATTCGATAACCAAGTCCTGACCTTCAAACGAGAGCCCACGGATTCCGTAAACCGTGGATAGCTGCGAGACTCGCTCATAATCCTTGGGGGTTAACTCTCTCTTTACCGCGCACCGGGTCTTCAGGAAGGTCATTACTTTTCACCTCAGGGGTAATTGGGATTGCGGATTAACGAGGCCCGCTGGATACACAGTTGCTTCACCCGAATATCGCAAATCTAAAATCCAAATGGTTTAAATCTCCACAGAGCGCAAGCGCAATGCGTTGGTGATGACTGAAACTGAGCTAAACGTCATGGCTGCCGCCGCGATCATAGGGCTCAGCCTCCAGCCCAGAACAGGATAGAGCACGCCTGCCGCCACTGGAACAGTAAACATATTATAGACGAAGGCAAAGAAAAGATTCTGCCGGATGTTGCGAAGCGTGGCCCGGCTCAAGCGGCGCGCTCGGACGATACCCCGGAGGTCGCCTTTGACCAACGTTATCCCGGCGCTTTCCATGGCGACATCCGTGCCGGTGCCCATCGCGATCCCCACGTCCGCTTGCGCCAGCGCCGGCGCGTCGTTGACTCCGTCGCCGGCCATGGCCACGGTTCGGCCTTCGGCCTGAAGTTGCTTTACGATCTCGCCCTTGCGGGCGGGTTGTACCTCCGCCTCGAAAGCATCAATCCCCAATTCGCGCGCCACAGCCTCCGCCGTGCTGCGGCTGTCCCCCGTCAACATGACGATGCGCAAGCCTTCCTGATGGAGCATCCGCAATGCCTCGGGGGTCGAGAGCTTGATGGGATCTTTCACGGCAAGGACTGCCGCCGGCCGGTGACTGACAGCAACGAAAACAGTGGTCGATCCATCGCGCCGCAGTTCCTCGGCGGCTTGGAGCAGACTCTCGGAAGCGATCCCGATTGACTCAAGAAGGCCGGCGTTTCCAATTGCCACTTCCGATCCGTCGACCGAGCCGGTCACGCCCTGGCCAGTGAACGACTGGAAGCCCTTGGCATCGGAAAGGGTGAGACCGCGTTCCTTCGCTGCGGCCGTGATGGCGCCGGCCAAAGGGTGTTCGCTGCCGCGCTCCAGGCTCGCGGCGAGGCGCAAAACTTCTTCCTCGGACCAACCGGGCCGGGGCTTGACGGCAGCAAGGAGCGGCTTGCCCTCCGTGAGCGTTCCGGTCTTGTCGATTACCAACGTGTCCACCTTGCCGAGAATCTCGAGAGCCTCGGCGATGCGGATCAGCACGCCTGCCATTGCCCCGCGGCCGGTGCCGACCATGATGGAGATGGGGGTGGCAAGCCCGAGCGCGCAGGGGCAGGCAATGATCAGCACGGCAACGGCGCTGATCAGCGCGAACGCGAGGCGAGGTTGCGGGCCGAGAATCGACCAGGCCGCAAACGTAAGTGCGGCCACGCCCACCACAGCCGGAACGAAGTAGGATGCCACAACGTCGGCCAAACGCTGAATGGGCGCGCGAGTCCGTTGTGCTTCACCGACCATCGCCACGATTTGCGCAAGCAAAGTCTCAGCGCCGACGCGCTCCGCGCGCATGACCAAGCCGCCGGTGCCATTCACCGTGCCGCCCGTAACGCGGTCCCCCGGGCGCCTTTCAACGGGGAGGGATTCGCCGGTCACCATCGATTCGTCAACGGCACTTGCGCCTTCCAGCACGACTCCGTCCACCGGAATCTTCTCGCCGGGACGCACGCGCAGGTGGTCGCCGCGGTTAACGAGCTCCAGCGCGACATCGTCTTCCCCGCCATCGACGGCGAGCCGCCGCGCGGTTTTGGGTGCAAGCCCCAACAAGGCTTTCAGCGCGCTGCTGGTGCGGCTGCGGGCGCGCAGTTCAAGCACTTGACCCAAAAGAACCAGCGTCGTAATCGTCGCGGCGGATTCGAAGTAAACCGGGACTTCACCGGAAGGAAGCCGGAAGGATTCTGGGAAACTCTGGGGGAAAATGGTGGCGAAAAGGCTGTAACCATACGCTGCGCCAGTGCCCATGGCGATGAGCGTGAACATGTTGGGGCTGCGGTTGACCACTGACGCCCAACCGCGTTGGAAGAAGGGCCAGCCTCCCCAGAGGACTACGGGCGTGGCAATGGCCAACTCCACCCAGGCAAGCAGCCTGGGGGAAATGGACCGGGTGATCGATTCCGTGCCGACCATATTCGACATGGCCAATACCAGAAGTGGCGCGGTCAGGACCAGGCTGATCCAGAATCGCCGTGTCATGAGCAGGAGTTCAGGGTTGGTTTCATCCTCCCTCGTAATGGTGAGTGGCTCGAGCGCCATGCCGCACTTGGGGCACACACCCGGGCCCTGGTGGCGGACCTCCGGGTCCATCGGGCAAGTGTAAATGGCGGCTGGACCTGGTGTAGGCGTTGGAATCCGGCTGGAAGGCGGTGCGAGAAAAGCGCCGGGGTTGGCGCGGAATTGTTCCAGGCAAGATTCGTTGCAAAAATAGTATTGCTGGCCCTGAAATTGGTACGAGCCCGCCGCGTCCGCCGGTGTTACCTCCATGCCGCAAACAGGGTCAGTCACGCGATAGTTCCTCGATTTGATATTATGCCAGCATGACGTTAGGCGACAAGCCTGGGACCGCGGGCATCCCGCCCGCCCTTGCTCACGAGCGCTGTCTGCCAACATCAGAAGGAAGCGGGATGCATCCGCCGAAGCGGGCAGGATGCCCGCGGTCCCAGGCACGCTCCCAGGCGCACTCTCGGGCTGGCAAAAGGCTTCTAGCGCTTGTACAATTTACCCGATCATCGTTTCCCGAATGCCCACAGAGGAGCTTGCCATGGACTACTCGCGCCGAGGGTTTACGTCTCGCTTGGGAGTACTTGTGGCCGGGGCCTTGGCGGAAGACGCTGCCGCGCGCCCGTCCGCATGGACGGGAGCCTCGTCACCCCGTGCAGCGCAGCAGGACGATCACGCTCACCAGCCTCAGCCCACGCCAGCCGCGGGAAGCACGGAGAACAAGCTCGCCGTCTCTGAGGGAGTTTGGGAAAAGTTGATGGCGGGGAATCATCGGTTTGTCGAGGGAAATCCCCTGCGGCGCGATACGGTCAGTCGTCGGCAAATGGTGCTCGCCGGCCAGCAGCCGGAGGTGGTTGTGCTGGGTTGCTCAGACAGCCGCACTACTCCGTCGCTGGTTTTCGATCAGGGGTTGGGAGATCTTTTCGAAATCCGTACCGCCGGCAACGTGGCGGATGCGCTGGCGTTGGGCACTATCGAATACGCCCTCGAACATCTCCCCATCCGCGTCCTGGTGATCCTCGGTCACGAGAAGTGCGGAGCGGTCGCGGCAGCGGCGTCCGGTCAGAAAATGAAGACCGCCAACTTGCAAGCAATCGTTGACAAGATAGCTCCCGCCACGGCCAAGGTAAAAGGCGATCCCAAGAGTCAGGAATTTCTGCGCGCGGCGGAAGAGGCCAACGTGCTCCAGTGCGCGGTCGACCTTGTGGCCAGCAGCTCCATCGTTTTGCGGGAGACGGCCGCCAAGAACGTCGAGATTATCAAGGCGGTCTATAGTCTTCAGACGGGTAAGGTACGACGCCTCACCGGATGACAGAAAAACCTTCCGGTTCGAGATGCGCCCTGATCGAGGCTGACAGCTCACAGCCAGACCCCCGCCGCAAACGCGCTGGCGTATGCACGAGTTACCCAGAACTGACGCGCAGCGCATGTCGCCATAGTACCCCCACGCTGCGTGACGCCGGCGATGAGAAAGTCGCTTCCGAATTCATCGTCCCACCCATCAACCCGATTCCCCTCGACAAGACTGAACACGTTCTTTTAGTTTGGAATGATCCATGGCGAAGCGAATTCTCCTGACCACCACCGGCTCACTGGGCGATCTGCACCCGTTTATTGCCATTGGCCTTGGCCTTCGAGCGAGGGGCCATGCCGTCACCGTGGCGACGAGCAATTTCTATAAATCCAAAGTGGAGCAAACGGGATTGGCCTTCGCCCCCATGGGGCCGCACCTGGGGCTCGAAAACTCCGAGATGATCGATCGGGTTATGAATTTGAAGGACGGTCCCGAGCACCTGATTCGCCGCATCCTGTATCCGTCGGTTCCCGCAGCTTACGTGGAAGTGATGGAGGCGGCCCGGCAGGCTGATCTCATCGTAACGCACCCCATCACATTCGCCGCGCAGATCGCCGCGGAAAAGACGGGCATGCCTTGGGTCTCCACGGTCACCGCCCCTTTATCGCTTTTCTCCTGCTTCGACCCCTCGGTGGTCCCGTCCCATCCCTTGCTGATTAAATTTCGAGCTCTCGGACCGGCCGTCTTTCGAATTGTCAAGAAGGCCGGCAAGTTTATGACCAAGTCGTGGCTCCCGCCGATCACTCGGTTCCGTGCTTCGGTGGGACTGCCGCCGGGTCAAGATCCCGTTTTCGAAGGGCAGCACTCACCGCAGCGGGTGTTGGCGATGTTTTCCCCGCTGATGGGGGAGCCGCAGCCTGACTGGCCTCGGCAAACGCTGGTCACGGGATTTCCATTTTATGATCAGGCCGAGCATGGGCAAGAGCTCGACCCCGATCTGGAGCGCTTCCTTGATGCGGGCCCGCCTCCTGTCGTATTTACGCTGGGCTCATCGGCAGTGCATCGAGCGGGGAATTTCTACCACGAGAGTCTTGCCGCCGTGCGCAGCCTCGGGTGCCGCGCGGTGATGTTGGTTGGCCAGAACTCCATGCAGAAGCCACTTCCGCCAGGAACTCTCGCCTTCCCCTACGCCCCCTATTCCAAGATTTTTCCGCGAGCGGCGGTAATCGTTCACCAAGGGGGAATCGGGACGTGTGCGCAGGCCCTGGGCGCCGGCCACCCCATGCTGGTGGTGCCCTTCGCCTTCGACCAGCCGGATAACGCCGCGCGCCTTCAGCGTTTGGGCGTCGCCCGCAGCATTCCACGAAAGTCCTACACCGCCAGTCGCGTGTGCGTAGCGCTCAAGGCTTTGCTTTCCGTGCCGTCTTATACGACGAGCGCCTCCGCCGCCGCTCGTAAAATTGCTGCCGAGAATGGCGTGCGAGCCGCCTGCGACGCCATCGAAAACCTTCCCGAAAACGAACGGACACCAACCTCTTTCCCCGAAGGGGAAAAATGTGAATAGCCGTGGGTGAAACCCACGGAAACGGTTCAACCAATATCCTTATCCCTAGTGACCCCGAAGGGGTCAAATATTCGACCCTTTCAGGGTCGAAACCTCATCTGCGGGTTTCAATTCCGTAGGTTTCACCTACGGCTACTCATATTCCTCCCCTTCGGGGAGGTCGGGAGCAGCGGCGGGGTACCTTACGAGGGGACGCGACAGACCGAATTGCTGCGCACGGGGGGATGGATATTCCCGCTCCTCCTGCCTTTGACTCTGGTAATCTATCGCCGCAAATGGTGACGAAACGTGTCCGGAGGTGTGCAATCATGCGACGGCGAGAATTCCTCAACACAACATTGGCCGTGACTGCGGCGGCTCTGGCGCCGCGTTCTGCGCGCGCATCGAGCGGGCTGGTGGAGATTATGATCGACGATCCCATTGGCACGATCGCGCCCGAACTCTATGGCCACTTTACGGAACACATCGGCGAGGTGATTTACGGCGGCGTTTGGGTAGGCGAGAATTCCAAGATTCCCAATGTTGGCGGCATCCGCAAAGCGTTGGTTGACCGCTTGCGCCAGTTGCGCGCACCGGTGATTCGCTGGCCGGGAGGCTGCTTTGCCGATAGCTACAACTGGCGCGACGGTGTTGGCCCGCGCTCGCAGCGCCCGGTGCGCACGAATTTCTGGGATAACACCGAGCAACTGTGCAAGGCTCCGGACGGGCCGCAGAAGTACGATCCCAACACCTTCGGTACGGCTGAATTCTTGCTTTTTTGCCGGCTTGCCGGCGCCAAGCCCTACTTGGCCGCCAATGTTCGTAGCTTGACCCCGCACGATTTCGACGAATGGGTGGAATATTGCAACTCGCCCGCAGGGTCCACGACGCTGGCCCAAACGCGCGCCGCCGACGGCAGCCGCGAACCGTACAATGTGATGTATTGGGGCATCGGCAATGAGTCCTGGGGCTGTGGCGGCGACTTCCGTCCGGAAGAGTACGCCGTCGAGTTTCGCCGCTTCACTTCCTGGGTTCCCGACTACGGGCAGAAGCTGCGGTTCATCGGTTCCGGGCCGGGCGCGGACCTGCACGATCCCCAGGTGTCTTGGACGCGCGGGTTCCTTGGCAACCTTGTGGCCAAGAGTCCCGATTTGCTCGACCGGCTTTACGCTTTGTCGATGCACTATTACTGCTGGACAACGGGCAAAGGCGACTCGCTGGAATATACTCCGGACGAGTGGTATCAGATGCTATCGCAAGCCGATTTCATGGATTCACTCGTGCCGCTTCACTGGTCGGCCATGCGCGACTACGACCCGGAGCATAAGGTGAAGTTGGTGGTGGATGAATGGGGGGCATGGCACCGCACCACACCGCTTGGCCCGGCCTACCTGTTCAATTACGTCCCGTCGTTGCGCGACGCTCTGGTGTCCGCCCTGACGCTCGACATTTTCAATCGCCATGCGGAGAAGCTGGTGATGTGCAACGACGCCCAATTGGTGAACAACATCAACACACTGTTTCTGGCCATGGAAGACCGCTTTGTAACGACGCCGATCTTCCACGTCTTCGATATGTACAAATCGCATCAGGGTGGAAGCTCGCTGCGCACGGTCTTCGATGCGCCAGCGATTTCCTTTGGGGCAGGGAAGACCTTCTGGGGGCTGGCCGGGTCTGCCTCGCTGCATGGTAAAACGCTGGTGGTAACCGTGGTGAATCCCCACGCGAGCGAGCCGCGCGAGGCGGAGATATCGTTGCGCGGGGGCGTGGCAAAGTCCGCGCAAGTGACTGTGCTTTCCGCGGACGACATTCACGCTCACAACGATTTTGACCACCCCGACGCCGTCGCGCCCAAGACCGAGGCGGCCAATGTTTCCGGAGCGCGCTTCGCGTGGACCTTCAAGCCCGCGTCGGTAACGAAGCTGGAGATTGATTTGGCTTGATGCGCAAGGAACCCGTCGGCGTGGCGCGGGCGCCCCGCCCGCTGGGGCGACGGCATCTTGCCCGCGCCACTTCCGTTCATTTACATTGGCATCCCTCTTTTCTTGGTCCACAATAGCCCGATGAGGGCGCGATGAAATTCCGAGCGACGTTGACCATTATCGTGCTGGCGGTGGGTCTGGCTTTCGCCCTGCCCGTGCACGCGCAAGAGCAGCCCTTTACGCAATCCGAAATCACCGCCATGGTGCGCTCCGGATCGGGGAATGATTCAGGCGCCAAGCTGATTGGGCAGCGCGGGATCGATTTTGTTCCCACGCAGGCTTATCTCGACAGCCTCAAGGACGCGGGCGCCAGTGATTTGTTTCTCGTCGCGGTCCGAGTGGGCAAGAAGCCCGCCGCAGCGAGTGCGGACCCGCCCCTCAATCAAATTCAAATCCTCGCCCTGCTCGCGGGTGGCGTGCCGATCCACCGCATTTCGGAGCTGGTGGCAGGGCGCGGCATCGACTTCGATGTGAAGGCTGATTTTCTCTCGCAAGTGCTGAAGGGGGGAGGCGACGACGAAATCAACGATGCGCTCAAGTCCGCGAAGGTGACGAAGCCCGTCACTCCGGCTGATGCGGCAGCGGCGGAACGGCAGGTGGCAGTCCGGCAACACATGGCGCTCGGCGCGGAACTTGCCAACCAGGGGCGGTTCCCCCCGGCTGAGCAGGAATATCGCGCCGCCTTGCGAGTAGACCCGGATAGCGCCGATGTTTACGCGAGCCTGGGCTATGTGCTGATCAGGCAGCAAAGGTGGATTGACGCGGAATCGGCGTTGCGCTCAGCGCTGCGCTTGGACCCCAAGAATGACATGGCGCACAGCAACCTGGGCGTTGCGCTTGCAACCACGCGCGACATCGATGGGGCGATTGCGGAGTTTCGCGAAGCACTGCGTTTGAACCCGACTTCTGCTGACGCCCACGCGAATCTGGGCACCGCCCTCGGCATCAAGGGCGACGTGGATGGCGCGATCACGGAATATCGAGAGGCCATCCGGTTGAATCCCAATTATGCCACGGCGCACTTTAACCTTGGCCTGACATTGGAACGGAAAGGGAATTTGCCCGAGGCGCTGCAAGAATATGACGCGGCCTCCAAGCTCAGCCCGAACGACACGGACTATAAACAGAGTTTCGAACGGCTGTCGCAGCGGATCAATAAACAATAAACGCCGAGATGAGCCTCGAACCTAGCGAATGGAACAACGCTTCGCGCCTCGGATTAAACTCAAAAAAGGCCTTCACCGCAGAGGCACGGGGATCACGGAGAAAAGACGCAACCGGGAACGTGTCGACAATTTAGGGAAGTCTAAAACCTCTCCCACCTGGAAGGGGTGTATTTCTCTGTGAACTCCGTGCCTCTGTGGTGAAGTTTTCTTCCGTCTCAATCATCACATCTGGTGGACCTCATATGAAAAAAAACGTTCTGCAACTCATCGCTCTGTGCATTGCTCTTGTGGCGCTATTTGTTGCGCGCGCGGCCAATCCCCGTCCGCAGGCTGGGACTGGATATTCCGCCGCGCGCCTCGACACGTGGCGCATTTTGGGCCCCGGGGGCGGAGGCGCGCAGTTTTTCCCCGCGGTCAGCCCTCACGATCCGAACCTGGTGCTGGTGGCGTGCGACATGACCGGTGCTTACATCTCCGAGGACGGCGGGAAGTCCTGGCGGATGTTTAGCCTTCGCAGCCCGGTGAAATTCTTTGTCTTCGACCCGCTCGATCCCCAGGTGATTTACGCCGGCGCGGAGGTTTTGTGGCGAAGCGCCGACCGCGGGCGCACCTGGAGCCTCGCCTTTCCCTCGGACTCGGGCGTCCGAATCATCATGCCGGATGACCATGCCAGCCCTGAGTTCATCACCGACCGCGGACCAGCCGGCCGCGTCGACGCTCTTGCTGTCGATCCTGCCGACTCCCTCAAGCTCTACGCCACGATTGGCGAGGGAAAGGCCGTCGCCCTGTACCTTTCGACCGACCGGGGCGCGCACTGGCAACGCTCCGCGGACCTTCCTGGCGGGGGCCGCAAGATTTTCGTCGATCCAAACTCGCCGCCGTCGGACCGCACTCTCTACGTGCTCGGCGAAAACTCGGTTGCCGTTCGGACGGCGGGCGAATGGAAACAAGGCCCAGCCCCGGCGGGCGTAGGCGAGGCGGTCGATATGTCCGCAGGCTTCTCTCCTTCGGGCAAATTGACTGTGTACATGGTAACGGGCGGAGGCAGGCGCAGTAATTCATCCCGCAGCGTCATTATGTCCCCCGACGGCGGGTCAACCTGGACCGTGCTGGACGTCGTCCCACTTCGCAACGCCGATTCCGGCACTGTGATGGCGGAGCTCACCAACGTCGCCACCAGCCTTCAACATCCGGAAGTTGCATACGTTTCCTACGAGGACTTGCACGCTGGCGGTCAAGTCTTCCACGGTGTGGCCAAGACCCACGATTCTGGAAAGACCTGGGAATTGGTCTGGAAGGAGGCAAGCGAGCCCGCCCCCAACGTCCACGACGCGTGGCTCTCCGAGCGTTTTGGGACAGATTGGAGCGAGCCTGGCACCTCACTGGGAGTCTCGCCGACCAATCCTGACATCTGCTACCGCACCGACCTCGGGCGCACGATGCGGACGGTCGATGGCGGGCATACCTGGGAAGCCGTCTACTCCCGAAGGGTCGCGGACCGCGCTTACTCGACGACCGGGCTTGATGTGACGACGAACTATGGAGTTTTCTTCGATCCTTTTGATGCGCACCGCATGTTCATTGCCTATACCGACATCGGGTTGTTTCGCAGCGAAGACGGCGGGCAAAGCTGGACGAGCGCGACACAAGGCGTGCCGCGCCGCTGGACCAACACGACGTATTGGATCACCTTCGACCCCGCCGTAAAGGGCCGCGTCTGGGGAGTAATGAGTTACGTGCACGACCTGCCGCGCCCCAAGATGTGGCGCCGCACCTCACCCACACGGTACGATGGCGGGGTGTGCCTCAGCGAGGATGGCGGCAAGACCTGGCGCGCCTCCAATCAGGGCATGACGCCCACGGCTCCAACACACATTCTGCTTGACCCCACCAGTCCGGTGGACGCGAGGGTTCTCTATGCGGCTGGCTTCGGTAAGGGCGTTTTCAAATCCTCCGACGGCGGCCGGACGTGGTCGCTGCACAATCAGGGCCTGCCGGAAACCGAGCCTTTCGCCTGGCGGCTCGCGCGCGACAAAAATGGAACGCTGTACGTGATCCTGGCTCGACGCAGCGAGGACGGCAGCTATGGCAACGATAAGGACGGCATGCTCTTCCGCTCGCGCGACGGGGCCGACCATTGGGAGCGAATCGACTTGCCGAAAGGGGTGAACGGCCCGAACGGTTTGGCTATCGATACAGTGGACCCCAACCGGCTCTACCTGGCGGTGTGGGGCCGTAGCGCGGCGGATGGTGCAACAGATGGAGGGATATTCATTTCCACGGACGACGGCGGTTCCTGGCGAAACGTGCTCTCGCAAGACCAGCATGTTTACGACGTCACCGTTGATCCTCGCGATCCGAAGCTTCTGTACGCCTGCGGATTTGAGTCCTCGGCGTGGCGCTCGACCGACCGCGGCGAAACCTGGAAACGCATCCGTGGCTACAATTTCAAGTGGGGCCACCGGGTCATTCCCGACCCATTCGATCCGGATCGAATCTACATCACCACCTTTGGCGGAAGCGTGTGGTACGGACCGGCCACTGGCGACCCAAAGGCCGTGGAAGATATCATCACGCCTGCGCTCGCTTACGGCAAATGATGGAGAGGACATGGGATTGGGCACGCCGCCCCCCGGAAGGCCCTCACCACGGAGGCACAGAGATCACGGAGGCGGGACCGAATGACACCAGCGGGCAAGAAATTAGCATCCCAATCAACCCCAGCCGAAATGTTTAGCTCCGTGATCTCTGTGCCTCCGTGGTGAAGTCCTTCCTGGGGCGGGGATCTGGCCTTCCAGATTTATGGGACATTATTACCTTGCCATAAATAAAGCACTTGACATCTTCGGGCCTCGCCCTGTATCATACACTAGAGGCTATATGTCTTGTGCCGCAAATCGCGGCACGAGCCTATGGCTGGGCACAGCAGTTGCGAGCAGCCGGCGGTGAGGCGATGGCGGCGCCTGGCAAGCGCAAGGTTGAGCGCAGGGTTTTCACGGGCCGAGCTTAGAGGAATTGCGGCGTGTGATCCGTCTGCTCAAGAGCCTAGATATCGAGCCATCCGGCGATGGGCGGCGGAAAAACTTCTTGCGAACCTTGAATGTTCATGAAAAGAAATGAACTTAGCGCGCAATCGAGGAGCTGGCGAGGCCCCGCGCCCACGCGCCAGATGACTGAAACTAAGGTGGTTAGACAATCGTCGCTAACCGGGAAGCGTCGGCCCGCGCGAACCTTGAATGTTATTGAAAACACGGCATGTTAGCACCGAAAGTGACAAAATGGATATGGCTGCAAATGCTTGACATTAAGGGGCTTATCCGAAACGCGATGCCAATGCGGCGAAAAAAGGGGGTACAAAATTGGAGGGGTATCCTTGAATGTTCCAGAAAACAAACGAGATATAATTTGACAATGCGCAAATTCTCTCCGAACCTTGAATGTTGATGAAAAATAAACAACTTATCGCCGCGAACCTTGAATGTACTAGAAAAGAAAGAGGGTTAAGGGTTTCAGTGCCCCGGGGCGGCTAGGAAGTCGGGTTTGAAGCTGTGCGGAAGAGTGGGCAGATCCTTCGTGGCTGCTCAGGTCGGTCGGAAGAGAATAGGACCGATCGCCCGATGTCTCGCGAGCAAACTGGGATGGACGTCCAGGCACAAGAGGTGAACCTCCACAGGGCCCCGGAGGGATCGACGCGGGGGGGCCGAATTAGCTCGGCCGTGGCCAATTTTCGGGTTCCGCTCGTCATTTGCCGTACGCCCCGATCCTCAATGACCCGATGGCCTGATCCACCGATGACCCGATCCCAGTGCTTCTTCGGAATCTTGACACCGGGGGCGGTCACCGATAGAATGAATTGAGGAGTTCTTAGCCTCGAAGTTTTTGATATCTTGTTAGTTAGGTCGAATATGCAGGGGCCGATTGACCTCTCAAGCCGGTACCGGGAGATCCTGGTGGCGTTGGTCCGCCAGTTTATCGCCAGTGGTTTCCCTGTCGGGTCCAAGGCGTTGGCCCCGCAACTCACGACCCCCGTCAGTTCTGCGACGATTCGTTCGGTCCTGGGGGTGTTGGAGGATAGTGGCTTCCTGTCACAACCGCACACTTCCGCCGGGCGAGTTCCAACCGAGAAGGCCTATCGTTTCTATGTTGACCGCGTGGTGACGGGAACGCGCCTGGCTCCCGACACGGAGCGATACATTGACCAGTCCTTGCGCTCCGATGGGGACCGGCTGGAGCGGTTGATGATCCGAGCCTCACGGACCCTTTCAGAGGTCTCGCGCAACGTGGGCTTGGTGCTGGTGCCCGCCCTGGATGAGAAGCTTCTGGAGCACATCAAGTTTATCAACCTCCCCGACCACCGGGTGCTGGTGGTGATCGTGTCCAAACCCGATTTGGTGGAAAACCGCGTTGTGCGCCTGGAGGATAAGTTTACGCAGGGGGAACTTGACCAGGCTGCCAACTTTTTGAATGCGGAGTTCCACGGCTGGTCATTCGGCACGATTCGGCTGGAAATTTTCCATCGCCTGGAGGAGGACAAAATCCTTTGCGACCACCTGCTCAAGAATGTTGCCGCCCTCTTCATGGGAGGCGCGCTTTCGGAAGACGAGTCGGGGGGGCTGATTGTGGACGGCACCGCCAAGATCCTGGAGCGCCCGGAATTTGCCGATGTGCAAAAGATCAAGCAGTTGGTGAAAACGCTGGAGGAAAAAGCCAAGCTGGCTCGCATCCTGGAAGCGTGCCTGCAAAGCCCGGAAGCGGGTGTGCGCATCCTGATCGGGCGCGAGAATACGGAGCAGCAGATGCACCATTGCACCCTGGTGGTGGCGCCGCTGCACTATCGCCACCGGGCGGTGGGCGCGCTGGGCGTGGTGGGGCCCATCCGCATGGAATACGACCGTGCCATGAGCACCGTCGATTATGTGGCCGATTTGTGTAGCCGATTGTTGAGTTCCAATTGAAATTCCGCGATTCCTGCCGCTCCCGAGGCGTTGCGAGAGGCGGGGCGCAGCGTGTCCGGCACGACCGATGGTGCGCATTCTATGGATGAAGAAGAAAGAGACGTGGCGATGACTCCCCAACCGGATCCGTCCGACGAGAACGAAGCCGCTCCGGCGGCCGAAGGCGCCACCCCCGCCGAGCCGGCGACGGACTTGGCGGAAGCGTACGAAAAAGCGGTGGCCGAAAGTAAGGATCTCTACGACCGCCTGCTGCGCAAGCAGGCGGAACTGGACAATTTCCGCAAACGCACGCTGAAGGAGAAGGAAGATCTTCGCCAATATGCGGCGGAAGATCTGATTCGCTCCTTGCTGCCGGCTCTCGACGGCTTCGAGCGCGCCTTACAGCACCGCGACGAGAGTGTTCCGGCGTCCTTCTACCAGGGCTTGGAACTCATTTATCGCGAACTTCGCGAGGTGTTGGGCCGCGCCGGTCTCGAGCCGGTCGCGACCGAGGACCAGTTGTTTGACCCCTACCTGCATCAGGCGGTTGAAACCGTGAAAGCCCCCGGCCGCCGCGAACATGAGATTGTGGAGGAGTTGCAGCGGGGCTATCGGCTCAAAAAGAAGCTTCTGCGCCCGTCGATTGTCAAAGTGGCGGTGGGTGGCGAAGGCGAAAAGGGTAAGACGGATTAAGCACAGGGCAAATGCAGGTCAATCACCAAACAACTGAGGGTGTGGATTGAAGCAAAAGCGCGACTATTACGAGGTCTTGGGAGTAAAGCGCGAGGCCTCCGACCAGGAGATCAAGAGCGCTTACCGCCGCCTCGCCCTGCAGCACCATCCCGACCGCAACCCCGACAGCAAAGAGGAATCCGAGGAGAAGTTCAAAGAGATTACGGAAGCCTATAGCGTGCTGGCCGACGCCCAGAAGCGCGCGGCTTACGACCGCTTCGGACACGCGGGCGTGGGGGGTGGCGGGGCGCCGGATTTCAACTCCACCATCTTCTCCGATTTCGAAGACATCTTCGGGGATCTGTTTGGATTTGGCGACGTGTTTGGCCGCGGCGGCCGCGGTCGCACCCGTGGCACGGGGGGAATCGATCTCCGCTACGACCTGGAACTCAGCCTGGAAGAGGCCGCGAAAGGCCTGGAAACCAAAATCAAGATACCGCGGTGGGAGGCTTGTCACACTTGTGAAGGAACGGGGGCCAAGCCGGGTAGCCGACCCGTGATCTGTTCCACCTGCGGCGGCCGCGGGCAACTTCGCCATCAGCAGGGATTCTTCACCGTCACCCGCACCTGCCCACAATGCCAGGGACTGGGCCAGGTGATTCACGATATGTGCGCCCAATGCAAAGGCGAAGGCCGGGTGAACGCGGAACGGGTGATGGATTTGAGAATTCCGCCGGGAGTGGATGACGGCACTCGCTTGCGAGTAGCCGGCGAAGGTGGCGTAGCGACGCGCGGAAGCGCTCCCGGAGATCTTTACGTAATTCTGAAAATCCGGGAACACACTTACTTCGAGCGGCGCGGCAACGACCTCTACTACACCATTCCCATTTCCTTTTCCCAGGCCGCGCTGGGCGCGGATGTTCTTGTGCCCACCCTTCGCGGCGAGGAGCGCTTGCGCATCCCGGAGAGCACCCAGAGCGGCTCGGTCTTTCGCCTGCGCGGGCTGGGCATGCCGACACTGGAAGGCCGCGGCCACGGCGATCTCTACATTTCGGTCTTCGTCGTCACCCCCACCCGGCTCTCGCGAGATCACAAGCGCTGGCTGGAGATTCTCGCCCCCTTTGTGCGCGTGGATAATCACCCCCTCGAGCGCAAAGCGGCGGAAAAAGTCAGAGATATATTCGGATGATTTCGGATTTTCGATTTTGGATTTTGGATTGAGAAACACCCTCTTCGCTAACCCGTGGCCGGTGGGGAACGAAAATGTTTGGACTTTCAATCCAAAATCGAAAATCCAAAATCATCTGGGCCTTCGCAGCCAGCGAAAGCCGATTGTCAGCATGCTGCTGTTGAACCCCATATTGGGAGGTACGAGGTCGGCGTTCGACATGTGCAGGGTTCGCCACTCGAATACCACGGCGCGTTGCGGCGCGACGAAGTATTGCAAGCCGAGCCCCGCTTGTGGCGTGAACTGGGTCAAGCCATTTACTTCCGGAACGTGATTGCCCAACGGAGTTCGCTGGACGCCTGCGCCCGCATCGAAGAAGAGCACCCATCGGCCGTGCTCCCGGCCGTCGAAGCGGAAGATCAAGGCGTTGCCGGCCAGATACGCTCCGGTGGGATGAACCGCGCTCCCCAGAACCCCCTCGTCGATAATCTCCAAGCGGCGCACCGGAGAACGCTCGAAATCCCGCACGATGAAGCCAAGCTGCGGCTGGGCGATCAGCATTTGGATATGCGAAACCTCGTGCTTATCCCAGCCGTACTCCATCGAGTACCCAACCTGCACGCCGAAATTCCAGTGGCCGCGATTGGCCGAATATGCCAAGGGTTCGGTTGTGATCGGTGTGATCGGTGTGACCGGTTGCGCGGTGGCCGCGGAAGTTTGGGCCCGCAGAGTGCAGGTCAACATGGCGCAGGCGGCAAGAATACCGCACGCCGTCAATCCAGAATTGGTGTGGTGAGTGGACGCCCGCATTCACTTGCCGATGCAAATTCAAGCAGCGATACTCGAATTCAACCCCAACTCTGGTTGTACACAAACGAATGCGGAAAAGCAACCCGAGGGCAAGGGACAGCCGGGTCCCGTCGAAGTCGACGTTGCGGGGCGGCGCCGCAGGGGTCGAAGGCCATTAGGCGCGGGTGGAACCCGCGGGAAGCGGGCCAGAGGGATATTCGACCCGTACGGGGTCGAAGATCTCTTGAGTTTCTATATTTTCGAAGCAAAGGAACGAAAGCGGCCTCGGGGTCGGCGATAGTTCCGATGGTTATGGCCCGTGCTCGTGAATTCCTTTCCCTCGCCCCCTTGGGGGAGAGCGTGGCGAGCCACCGGCGTTGTCATCAGCCGGGGCGAGACGGGTGAGGGGGTCAACAACCGTGAGCACTGCGGAAACCATGAATAGCGTGCGTCCTTATCGCACCACGCGTTCTCTTGCTCGTAGCGGCGCACAAACCCAGAAAGCCCGCCAACTTCGCCACACGCCAACGGACACCGAACAAGCGGCGTGGTGCTTGCTGCGGAGCACTAAGTTCAAGGGCTTCAAATTCCGCCGGCAGCACCCGTTGGGTCCCTACATTGTCGACTTCTACTGCGCCCAGCGACGCTTGATTGTGGAACTGGACGGCAGCGTTCATGCACAGGCTAGCCAAGCTCGGAGAGACTCACGTCGGGACGCCCATCTGAAAAAGATGGGGTACGTGGTGCTGCGGTTCTCGAACGGCGTCGTCCAGGAGGCTCCGGAATTATTTGTGCAACAAATCTCGGACGCCGTGTGGTCGCTACCGGAGGCGTTCGGATAAGACGCTCGATTATGGACCCCCTCACCCGTCTCGCCCCGGCTGGATGAAGGCGCCGGATGCGATCCACCCTCTCCCCCAAGGGGGCGAGGGCTGGGGATTTCAATGATAGAGCGTTTCGTAAATGTAGAAACTTCAGGCCACGGGTGGAACCCGCGGGAAGCGGGCTAGAAAGAGATTCGACCCCTACGGGGTCGAAGATCTCACATTTTCGAAGCAAGGGAACGAAAGCGTGGGAGCCGGGGGTAGTCCCGGTGATCATGGCAGGTGCTCGTGAACTTCTTTCCCTCGCCCCCTTGGGGGAGAGGGTGGCGAGCCACCGGCGTTGTCATCAGCCGGGGCGAGACGGGTGAGGGGGTCAGCAACCGTGAGCACTGCGGGAACCATGAATGGCGTGCGTCCCTATCGCACCACTGGTTCTCTGGCTCGGACTGGCGCACAACTCGCATTCTGAGCCCCAACCCCATCTCGTATTGCCGCTTCAAGTATTTCAATGTTTATATCTTTTAGAGTTTTGAACTTGATGCAATACCCGGTCACGCTGGCCTTGCCTAATTTTTTGCCATACTTTTTGGCTAGATATGTCTTATCCTTGATACCAAGGATATAGACAGAGATTCCGGAATTGTTGGCACTGATACCAATTTGATAAAACTCTCTGGTTTCTCCATCAGCATATTTTATGGTGTGAAGTCCATATCCTATATTAGGATTAGAAACAGTTTTATTTTCACTGTTTTTACCATCCAAGAACCATAATTTACATGCTGGCAACAGTTGAAGCGTGATCCGGTGCAACTCTTGCATGTCACTGCGCTTTGGTTCCGGCTGGCTAGCAATGTACTTTTTGATTTGTTCTTGTACGTTCATATAAAAGACACCCCCTCCACGCGGTCCCATTGTAAGTCAATACTCACCCATGTTTCAAACCGGACAGGCACCACGCGCCGCGGTGGCTTGGAGTGCGGTAGCAGCAGCTACCGCCTTCCGATCTCGGTTCACACGGCAAATGGGCAACGCCGAAGTCAGAAGGGCGGCAGCTGCTGCTACCGCACTCCAAGATGTGCTCGGCAACAGTCGTGGTTGAGCCAAGTCAGTCATACGCCAAAAAAGATGGGGTACGTGGGGCTGCGGTTCTCGAACGGCAGCGTCGAGGAGGCGCCGGAATTATTCGCGCAAGAGATATCGGAGGCCGCGCGGTCGCTGCCGGAGGCGTTCGGATAAGACCCTCGGCGATGGACCCCCTCACCCCCACGACAAGCAGAACGTGGGGCCCCCTTCTCGCACCGGCTGATGAAGGCGCCGGATGCGATCCACTCTCTCCCCCAAGGGAGCGAGGGCCGAGGAATTCGGAGATAGAGCGCCCTACAAATGTTGAAACTCCACGGAGAATCGACCCCTACGGGGTCGATTATCTCTGGAATTTCTACATTTCGGATGTGGTTTCGCCGCTCCGGCCCCATCACAGCCCATCTCCAGAAGCACAATCAGGCCGTAGTACGTTTCGACAAAGAACGGTCGGAACATCGTACGGCGTTCAGACTGGCGTTCTAAGAACCACGGGAATCCGTGCTGCGGCGGGCGGGACAGTCAATCGGGTCATGGTCCGAGTTGCAGGAAGCGACTGAAGGCTGAGCTGCGGACTGAGTTTCTGAGAGCCTCCGTCAAACAACTCGGCCGCGAACGCTACCCGTTGCTGCGGCGGAAAGGTCATTGCTGGGTGATACTCGGCTATCTGTTCGTACGCAATTTCTAGGAGCCATAGGTCACCCTCAACTGCGACTTCCGAGGGCAGGCTGCGTAAGTCATATAAGCGATCTAGGATCGGATAACTTCCATGTGGTTTAACCTTCGCCGTATGCAATGCTGGAGCTTCTGGCTGCGTCCTCAGCTTAGCGGATACGTTCCGTGCAGCCCAGAGCTCCTTAACGGCAGCGTTAACCGGCGGGTCCCATGCGACCACAAGCTTCAAGCATGGCTTATCTGCCTCATCCAGCCAGCTCTCCGGTATTGGAAGTTGGATTCTCGCAATGTCTTTATCGTCTTCTAGAACTCCCTGCCAGATCATCACGCCAGTTCCGCCTGCGGGCGTGCCCAGTCTCTGTGCGTTCGCAACGCCTCTTCCAAGCGTGCGCTCCACTAATTCTCTGACGGCGTCGTTGTCAACGGGTGGCGTAGCGGTCAAAGCCAGGAAAGCTTTAACGGTCACGCCGAAGGGCTGCGCCCCCCTCTCACAAACACGCTGCAGTTGTTGCACAGCAAACGCAGCTTCTCGCGCCAACAATGGAGCCGCGAAGGAGGTTCCAATCCGGTCCTCCCACAGCCCCGCCGGAGTGAGCCCCCAGACCCCCAAGCCAGGGGCGGATTGGTACGCGGCCGTCGCATTGCCACCGTTCGCCGAAAAGTCCGGTTTGGGACTGTCGCACAGTCCCGGGCCGACACGACAGAAGGGACTTGGCCATCCCGCCTCAGTTACAATCCCGGCCGCACTCAGACGTGCTACAAGAGACCCGCAGGTCAAGGAATTGAAACTTCTTGCCCACGGGCCCAGTGCCCATCCAGGACTATTGAAATGGCGCGGGTAGGCTGGCGAGGGCACGATGCCCAGGGTACTGTTTCCCGCAGCCACGACGACGATGATATCGTTTTGGAAAATGAAATTATCTAGATCCTAAACAAGATCAAGGGCTTGGGACCGCTTTACCGGCCCGATCTGGTCCAAAGGGTCGCCATCAAAACTCATATTGAAGACTCTTACGTCCGGGGCAGTTGCTACCACTGCCTGCAGGGCGGGGTAAATGCCCTTATCATCGATTTCGCCGGGCCGAATACCGTTGACCTTTATGTCGTAATAGCGGGCAGCGCCCAGAGGTGTTTTCTCAGGAGGGCCGGCGTCGAAATCGGGGTCGCCGAACACTATCCTTGAACTCACGAAGCAACCGTGCGAATCGGCTGGGGTTGTACTTGCAGTTGGAGCGACATAGGTACCGCGTCGATATCTACTTAGGAGCATATGATCCATTGGCACTCCGGTATCAACGAGGCCTATAACTGGAAGACGGGATGTGTCAATCTCGATGGCGGCGGAGGCTCGTCCGGTCGGCTTTATTCCCGGAGTGCGCGCAGTGGTTGAGACGAGCGGTGAATGCAACGCCTGAATTGAGAAAAACGCTTGAGATATCTTCGTCAATGATTCGGGGGTGATTTTCCCTCTGACCCATTGTCGCCCGGAGAAGTCAGTCCCTGTTCCCGTAACAGCTTCGCTCAAATCGCGAAGGAGCAGCGCCACAACTGCGCGGATTAACGAGTCGATTTCCGGGCGTGTCAGCAAAGGTTGAAACTCAATGACGGCCTCAGTGATTGTCCTTGGCCGCAATGCAGCTAGCCAATCGTCATCGATTCGGAAGTTGGGCGGAATGACCTCGAAGCGGTCGATTGTTGCCCAACGGGACTTCTCTCTATCGCCAAGCCCTCGCAGTGTCTGGGCGGTGTTGGACAGTTGCGCCATCAATTCAGGCTTCATGTGAACAACGGCGGACCCGTTTTCAGCCACGTTGAGAAGGTCAATACCCAAACGCCGAAAGACCCGAGAATGCCTTTCGGCAAAGTCCGTAGTCTCGAACACCTTGCCGTTTTTCGCTTTTCTCTTGTCGGTGGAGCGTTTAGCTAGCTCTCGTACCGGAGCAGCGATCAGGAAGTAATGATTCTCCCTTGCAGGGTCGGTTGACCCTTGAATCTGTGTCCTGGCCCGATGCAAGGATCGGCTAATTGTCGCACCCTTGGCGGCCCAATTGATATCCGTGTATGCAGGAATACGGCCGCCGCCCTCTCTCTCGCCACGAGCAAGTTCGTGCTCCTCGCTCAAATAGAAGGTACGCGGCGTGACGCGGTTCTCTGGGCTCATTAACTCTCTGCTTCCTCTAGCGCGACGCGCCGGGCTTCGGCTTCGACAAGTTTTTCAGCGTCCGCGTACGTCCCGGCTTTCGCCAGGCGGTTGAGCCGGACCACACCTTGTTTCAATCCGAACTTAGCGGTCATTCGTTGAATGTAGGCAGCCAATTCGTTCCTGGTTGGCTTCGGGAAATGGAGTATCAAATCAAAGCGACGCCACAATGCTCGGTCGAGATTCTCCGGTAGATTAGATGTCGCGATAACGACGCCCTGGGTTTGCGAAAATTCCAGCTCTTGCATAAGGGCAATTACAATTCGGTCCAACTCGCCCACGTCGAGTGGGCTGCCTCTCTGCTTGCCCAGCGCATCGATTTCATCAAACAGCAGGACACAAGGGTTATTTGAAGCAAATCGGAACAGTTCTCTAAGGTGGATTGCTGTTTGGCCGAGGTAAGCTCCAATAACTGCATCGAAACGAACAATGTAGTGCGGCAGCCTCAACTCGTTGGCAATCGCCTGCGCTGTAAAACTTTTGCCACACCCGGGGGAACCAACAAATAGGAGCTTACTCCTCCGCCTTATGCCTTTCGACGACAAGTAAGCACCGTGGCGAATTTCGTTAATTAGGGCCTCCAATGCCGCTCGGCAAGTCCGCCTTAACATGACATCTTTCATTTGAGTTGAACTCTGGCTGAGCGATAGCGCGGCTTCGAGAAGATTACCGTTCGTCAATAGGCCTGAGATTGGCTCTGGCGTACGGTGTCCTCTAATTCCATTCGATTGCAGAGACGCCCTTAACAGTTGACCCGCTGAACGGTGCCCTTTTTTCTCCTCATCGCTCGCGATCTGCGAGGCAATCCGCTCCGCAAACTCAAGATCTTTGGTCGACAGAGCCTGAAAAAGTCTTGCGAGTTGGCGCACAGTCGGCATGGAAATTGAACTGGTATCTTAACCTAACGAGGCCAAAACTGAACTTACAATCGACGATATCGCACTTTCTTGGGGGAGGGCTAATGGTGTCAGGAAGTGCGCCGGGATAAACCGGCATGCAGTAGAGGATGAAAGAGGGCTAATGGTGTCAGAGGGGGGAGGGCTAATGGTGACAGGAACATGTGAAAAAATTGGTTTTACCAGTTTTGGCACAATGTATTTTCATCAGCTTACATTGTGGATAACAGATGGAAATTCAATTTCTTCACATGTTCCAGGAACCATTTCCCCCCTCAACCGATCCCCTCCCAACCGTCGGCCTCCCAGTCCAGCAGGTCCGTGTCACTTGAGAACTCGTCGTGGCGAGGAGGGAGAGCGACGTAGGCGCCGCGATCGTCAGCCGCTGGCCGTAAGCTGATCAGTCGCAGCAGGCGGAGTCGCTCCTGCGGCGACAGGCGGTCCACCAGGGGAAACAGTTCTTCGGCGCTCAAAGGCTTTTCCATCCAGGGTATTCAAACAGACCCCGGGCGCGGGTACACGTTGATATCCCAACGCACATTTCGGATGTGGTTTCGCCACTCCGGCCCCATCACAGCCCATCTCCAGAAGCACAGTTAGGGCGGACAAGTGGAGTGGTTAATGCCCGGCGCGGTGGGTCACCCGCCTTTTTGCGCCCATCGGCGATTGACGAAATGGCCCCAATGGGGCACAATGGCAACGATGCAGACCGTCGTTGAGACGCGACACTACGCCGCCCGGGCCGAGAAATTCTTGTCGGAGACGGAGCGGGACGCGCTTATCGATTTCGTGGCATTTGCTCCCCTGCGGGGCGATGTCCTCGTCGGCACCGGGGGTATCCGCAAGGTTCGATTCGCCAGGGGCGGCAGAGGCAAAAGCGGGGGAGTGCGAGTAATCTACTACCTCTACACTACCGAAAAGCCGATCTACCTGCTTGAAATCTTCGGCAAGAATGAGAAGGCCAACCTTTCAGCCGCGCAACGAAACGCGCTGGCCAAAGTCGCGGCGGAGATCAAGCAACAGCTTCAGAGGAGGCAAAGATGAGCAAGCAAGCTTTCGAAGGAATCCTGCAGGGTCTGGAGGAAGCCCTCGCCCATACCCGGGGCGATCGGTCTGCCGCGGCGCGCGTCGCCCGCGTTGCCGTGAGGCCGGGCGACATCAAGATCGCGCGTAAGAAGGTTGGACTGAGCCGCGATGCTTTTGCTCGCACCTTTGGCCTGAGTCCGGCAACGCTGCGGAAATGGGAAAACGGTGAGCGCGAACCCACCGGCGCTGCCCGCGTTTTGTTAACCATCATCAGCCGCGAACCCGAAGCGGCCCTGCGGGCCATCCGCTAGTCATCGCGCCCACCGGTTTACGCTGGGGATGCTCCTCTGATGCCCGCTGAGTTCACCCAGATCTCAGAGTTTCAATCTGCACCAGACAGAGGGCTAATGGTGACGGGAACCATTTCCCCCTCGGGGTCAAAATAGTTGTCGATATTGCGGCGGCTTGGTGCACACCTCTGCTTTGGGGCGGCTATGATCTCCCTAAGGAACTTGGGGGAATAAGAAGTCCGGGTCCGGAGGCCGAAGTCATGAGGACAGTGGTTAATGGTTAGCGGCGAGGGCGGAGAGCACTATAAAAGTATCGCCGCGGACTGAAGATTCACACCTCGTCCCAGGGGTTGAGGAGAACGACGCCGAGGCCGGCGAAGTCCTTGACGTTCCGCGTCACGAGGGTAATGCCGTGCTCAAGGGCCGTGGCGGCGATGACGGCGTCCACCACCTTCACGGCGATGCCCTGTTGTCAGGCTGACCCTTCGAGGTCAAGGTCTTCGGCAACCCATTTCCATTGTTCCGGGGAAGGGTCGACTCGCAGAATTGCAACCCCTGAAGCCCCGGAAGTCCGCACCTGGGAACTTACCGGACCTGCTTGCGATCACTTGGCTGTGCAGTCGCCAACAACGGACAGCTCGCCGAGCGAAAGCGTGGTGGCGATTGGGCAGGTCGAGTGCGCGGTTGGCCCCGCGACGGCACTTCGTTGCTGGTATGCTACGGCGAAATTGTGATATAAAATTAGGTCGAATAATCAGCGGACCCAGGAGCATATTAATTTGTCGGCGCCTGACGAAAGGAAAGGAACAAGCGCAGCGCATAAGTGGTTCTTCGAAACGCGCTATTGGCTGCGTGACCTGATTTTGTCGGTGCTCCTGGCCTTCATCGTCATTGTCTTTCTCTACCAGCCCGTGCAGGTGGAGGGCACCAGCATGATGCCCCGCCTGGAAAATCACGAGCGGATTTTCATCAACAAGTTCTGGTACCGCTTCCGGCCCATCGAGCGGGGCGACGTTGTGGTCTTTCGCTACCCCCTGGATACCTCCAAGTCCTACATCAAGCGGGTGATTGGATTGCCCGGGGATGAGGTGAGTATCCGCGATGGCCACGTGCTGGTGAACGGCAAGCCTCTCAGTGAGCCTTACGTTCCGCCCAGCTACCTCGACGATCAAAGTTACCCTCTGGTGCGGGTCGAGGCGGATCATTACTTTGTGCTGGGGGACCATCGCAGCTCCTCGAATGACAGCCGCGTTTGGGGCACCGTGGATCGCCAGTACATTTACGGCAAGGCGGTTTTTGTGTATTGGCCGCTGGCCCAGGCAGGATGGGTGAAGTAAACTAGAAAATGGTCACGTTGATTCCATCACAGGAGACCCAATGCAGGCGATTCTCGCCCTAGAAGACGGAAGGATCTTTAAGGGGCGCGGTTTTGGCGCCTTCAGTGAACGTTTTGGCGAGGTCGTTTTCAATACTTCTCTTTCCGGCTACCAGGAAATCCTCACCGATCCTTCGTATTCGGGCCAGATCGTCATCCTCACTTACCCGCACATTGGGAACTACGGGACGAATCTCCTCGATGGTGAATCCGCCCGGCCCTACGCGGAAGGCTTGGTGGTTCGCGAGCTTTCGGAGCTGGCGAGCAACTGGCGCTCGGAAGAGGAAGTTTCCGAATTCCTCGCGGCCTTCGGCATCCCGGTCATCTCCCACATTGATACGCGCGCGCTTGTGCGTCATCTGCGCAAACACGGCGCGATGCGTGGCGTCATCTCCACGATTGACACCGACGAGCCGGGATTGGTGGCGAAAGCCAAGGCGTCGCCGAGCATGGTGGGGCTCGACCTCGCGAGCCGAGTTACGGTCAGTTCTCCTTATGATTGGAAAGAGCCGTCGCGCCACATCAGAGCAGGCGAAAGCCAACCGCACCTTGAGCCGCGATTCCACGTGGTCGCGTATGACTTTGGCATCAAGCAGAACATCCTGCGCAGGCTGGTGGATGTGGGCTGCCGCGTCACTGTCGTCCCGGCCATGACCACCGCAGCAGAGGTTTTGGACCTTCATCCCGATGGCGTATTCCTTTCCAACGGTCCTGGCGACCCCGAACCCGTCGAGTACGCCGCACAGGCGGTGCGCGATATGATGGGCCGCGTGCCCATTTTCGGCATTTGCCTCGGCCACCAGATCATCGGTCTCGCCCTGGGAGGGAAGACGTACAAACTCAAGTTCGGCCACCACGGCGGCAATCATCCCATCCTGAATCTGGAAACACGCAAGGTGGAAATCACGGCGCAGAACCACGGCTTCGCCGTCGATCCGGATTCGCTGAAGGCGAGTGAGGTGATTCTGACCCACAAGAACCTGAACGACGATACGCTGGAAGGGCTGCGGCACCGAAACATGCCGCTGTTCAGCGTGCAGTATCACCCCGAGGCCTCGCCCGGCCCGCACGATTCGGCGTACTTGTTCGACCGGTTTGTCACGATGATGGAAGAGTTCAAAGAATTATGAATTCTGAATTATGAATTATGAAAGGCAAGGGCGAATCGGTCCCCGTTGATCGGCGCGGGATTTCCAATTCATAATTCAGAATTCATAATTCAGAATTCACAATTGACTTCATGCCTAAACGCACTGATTTACGGAAGATTCTGATCGTCGGTTCCGGGCCGATCGTTATCGGCCAGGCTTGCGAGTTTGACTATTCCGGCACGCAAGCTTGCAAGGCCTTGAAGGCGGAGGGCTACGAGGTTGTGCTGGTGAATTCCAATCCCGCCACCATCATGACCGACCCGGAATTCGCTGATGCCACTTACGTCGAACCGCTCACCGTCGAGTACCTCGAAGCCATCATTGCACGCGAAAGGCCCGATGCGCTGCTGCCCACGGTTGGCGGGCAAACGGCCCTCAACGTTTCCGTCGAGCTGGCGGAAAGTGGCGTGCTCGATAAATACAACGTGCAATTGATTGGGGCGTCGCTGAAGGCCATCAAAATGGCCGAGGACCGCCTGTGGTTCAAAGACGCCATGCTGCAGGTCGGCCTCGAGGTGCCGAAGAGTGTCCTGGCCAACAAGGTGGAATCCGCGCTGAAGTTCTCCCGTCAGGTGGGCTTCCCGCTGATTATCCGCCCGTCCTTCACGCTGGGCGGCACCGGTGCGGGCATGGCGTATAACCTGGAGGAGTTGGACGAGAAGGTGCGGTACGGCCTGGAGCTGAGCCCCGTCCACGAAGTGTTGGTGGAGGAATCCGTAGTCGGTTGGAAGGAATTTGAGCTCGAGGTCATGCGCGACCACGCGGACAACGCCGTGGTGGTTTGCGCGATTGAGAACGTTGATCCCATGGGTGTACACACGGGCGACTCCATTACCGTGGCGCCCATACAAACGCTGACCGACAAGGAATATCAGCTCATGCGCGATGCGGCGTTCAAGGTGATCCGCGCCGTGGGCGTCGAGACGGGCGGGTCGAATATCCAGTTTGCCGTCAGCCCGGAAACAGGCCGCATGGTGGTCATCGAGATGAACCCGCGCGTCTCGCGCAGCTCGGCTTTGGCCTCAAAGGCCACGGGATTTCCCATTGCCAAGATTGCCGCGCGTTTGGCGGTGGGCTATACGCTGGATGAAATTCCCAACGATATCACCAAGAAGACGCCCTCTTGTTTTGAGCCCACCATCGATTACGTGGTCGTCAAGATTCCAAAATGGGCGCAGGAGAAATTCCCGGATTCTGACCACACGCTGGGGCCGCAAATGAAGTCGGTGGGTGAAGTCATGGCGATCGGGCGTACCTTCAAAGAAGCGTTGATGAAGGGAATCCGCTCGCTCGAGACAGGCCGCAAAACGCCGACCTCGCCGTCGGATCCCGCCGACCTCGAGCGGCGTCTCGCGATTCCGCATCCCGAGCGGTTGTGGGACCTTCTGCACGCCTTCGAGATCGGCTACAGCCTCGAATTGCTGAACGAGATCACGCGCATCGATCCGTGGTTTCTGAATCAACTCCAACAGATTCTGGAGCTAAAAAGCGAGCTCACGCGCTTCACACTCGAGAACGCTCCCACCAGCGTGGTGTATCTCGCCAAGCAATACGGATTTTCCGACCCTTACCTCGCCGAAATCTGGGGGAAGAGCGCCGAGGAAGTGCGGCAGCGCCGCAAGGCGCTGAAGGTGCTGCCCGTCTTCAAACGCGTGGACACGTGCGCGGCGGAATTCGAATCCTTTACGCCCTATCTCTATTCGACCTACGAGGATGAAAACGAGGCTGAGCCCACCACGCGCCGCAAGATCATGATTCTGGGCAGCGGCCCGAACCGCATCGGGCAGGGAATCGAGTTCGATTATTGCTGCGTCCACGCTTCGTACGCCCTTAAGGAAGAGGGATACGAGACGATCATGGTGAATTGCAACCCGGAAACGGTCTCGACAGATTACGACACTTCCGATCGCCTGTACTTTGAGCCGCTGACTTTCGAAGACGTCATGGCGATTGTGGAGCAGGAAAAGCCCACGGGCGTCATCGTCCAGTTCGGCGGGCAGACGCCTTTGAATCTCGCCCGCCAGTTGAAAGCAGCGGGAGTGCCCATTGTGGGGACAACGCCGGAATCCATTGACTTGGCGGAAGACCGCAAGCGCTTCGGGAAATTGCTCGGGGACCTGGGAATCCCGCAGCCCGAGAACGGCGCGGCCATGAATGTCGAAGAGGCCCTGGCGATTGCCCGGCGCATAGGATATCCGGTTTTGGTACGGCCTTCCTACGTGCTCGGCGGCCGGGCCATGGTGATCGCCTACGATGAGGCCACACTGCGAGAATACGTGCTTCGGGCGGAGGAATTGCAGCGAGCCTTTCCCATCCTGGTCGACCGATTTCTGGAGAATGCGACGGAAGTTGATGTGGATGCTCTGGCCGATGGCACCGACGTGGTCGTGGCGGGCATCATGCAACACATCGAGGAGGCCGGGATTCACTCGGGCGACAGCTCCTGCGTCCTGCCCGCGGTGAGCATTCCGGAAGACCAGCGGCAGGCTCTGCGTGACTATACGGTTCGCTTGGCGCGCGAGCTCCAGGTCGTAGGCCTGATGAACGTGCAGTACGCCATTCAAAATGGCAAGGTTTACGTGCTGGAAGTGAACCCACGCGCCTCCCGCACCGTGCCCTATGTGAGCAAAGCGACGGGCGTTCCCCTTGCCAAGATCGCCTCGCGGCTGATGGTGGGCCGCAAGCTCGCGGAATTCGGATTGCCTCCCGAGCTTCCGGTTGGCCATTCCTTTGTGAAATCGCCGGTGTTCCCGTTCCAGAAGTTTCCCGGAGTCGATACCATCCTGGGGCCGGAGATGAAATCCACGGGCGAGGTCATGGGCGTTGCCGACAGCTTCGGGCTGGCGTTTGCAAAGGCCCAACTCGGGGCGCGCCAGCGGATTCCTACGAAGGGGCGCGTCTTCATTTCCGTGAACGACCATGACAAGCCGGCGGTGCTCCACATCGCGCGCCACTTGGAGAGCCTGGGCTTCACTCTAACCGCCACGCGGGGGACCGCCGCAGCTCTGCGCGCGGCCGGCATTAAGGTGGAGAAGGTTTTTAAGGTGAATGAGGGGCGGCCGAATGTCGTGGACCGCATCAAGAGCGCGGAGATCGATCTGATTATCAACACACCTCTGGGGCCCAAGTCGCGGTTCGACGACAAAGCCATCCGGCGCGCGGCCGTGCAACACGGAGTGACCTGCATCACTACCCTTTCCGCCGCCGATGCGGCGATTCAGGGAATTCGCGCTCTCCAGGCGGGTCAGACTCACGTTGAGAGCTTGCAAAACCTCCACAAACTTCTGCAAGCGGGGGCTCGGACATGACCATGAAGCGAAGTCAAATCCTCAAGAATCTCAAAGGCGTTTTCTGCCCCGTTGTCACACCCTTTAATCGACGCGGCGACATCGATGAGGGTTGTTTTCGCGAGAACCTGAGCCGGATCGCCGGCATCGGCCTCTCTGGAATTCTGGTGGCGGGCTCAACCGGCGAGGCCCCCTATCTTGCGGAGAGCGAGCGTCTGCGCCTTGTCGAGATGGCGCGCGAGATCGTAAAGCCGCCTGAGCTTCTGCTGGTGGGCACCGGCTTGGAGAGCACTGCTGCTACGCTTCGGCTGAGCCGCGAGGCGGTGGCGCGAGGAGCTGACGCCCTTTTGGTGCTGACGCCGAATTACTATAAGGCGCGTATGGACGCTGCCGCTCTTGTGGCCCATTACCGTGCCGTGGGCGCGGGAGTCAAGCGGCCGGTGCTGATCTACTCGATTCCTCAATTCACTGGATTGGAGGTCGCACCCGACACCATTGCCCAGCTTTCACGACTGCCGAATGTGGTGGGGCTCAAGGAGAGTTCCGGCAAGCTCGACTTTGTGCGGGCCGTCCTCTCCAAGGTTAAGCCAGGGTTCCGCGTTCTGGTGGGTGCGCCCTCAATATTCTACGACGCGCTCTGCGAAGGCGCAGTGGGGGGCGTGCTGGGCGTGGCCAACTTTGTTCCCTCGCTCTGCGTCGGTCTCTATCAAGCATTCCTCCACCGCCATCCGGAGGAAGCACGCAGCTTGCAAGAACGCCTGTTGCCGCTGGGTCAGAAAATCGGCGTTCCCTATGGTGTAGCCGGCATCAAGGCCGCGGTTGACTTGTGCGGCTATCACGGAGGAACCCCGCGCCAACCCTTGCTGCCTACATCCACCCAAGCGAAGAGACAGATTGCGGCAGCCCTGCGTGAGGCCCAAGCCGGCCTGGCCGTATAAGCGTGGCCCATGAAGGACCTGCAATGGTTCCCGCCGATTCCGGAGCCGCGCGCGGCGCTCGCAGCCCCGGTCCTTGGGTCGGTGTTGGTAGGGACATCGTTGGGCGCCGTGCTGCTAGCGAGAGGCCATCGCCTCCCGGCGATTTTCGTCTGGGCCACAACATTTCTTCTGACCCTGGGTCTGTACTTCCCGGTTTCGCGGGCGCCGATTCTGCGGGCCGCCCACTGGCTCGGCGCGGTCGCCGGGCGCATCACCACGCTGGCCGTCCTGTGGCCGTTCTACGTTTTGATTTTCGGCTCCATCCGTTTGGCCCTATCGTTAACGCGGGTTGACGTGCTGGGGTTGCGGCTGCACCGCGAGTGGTCCTCGTATTGGCAACCCGCTGTCCCCGAGCAAAGACGCGCCAAATACTACCAGCGGCTCTTCACGGTCGAACCTGCCCGTCAGGAATCTCACCCTGCTGCCTGGATGATCGGCATCCTCGCCTTTGTCATCGCTCTCGCGGGGGCCGGCGAGTCGGTGCTGCGGTCGATGGGGTTTGGCAATCCCATTCTCTATCGAGTTGACCCGCGGGTGGGTTATTACGCGGCTCCCAACCAGAATGTTCACCGCTATGGCGGGAACATCCACATTAACGCCTTTGGAATGCGCTCGAGCGATATCACCGCGGCAAAGCCTTCGGGGACATTCCGCATCCTGATGCTCGGCGACTCCACCCTGTATGGCGGCTCCTACATTGACCAGAGCCAAATGTACGCGACGCGCTTGGAAGGCCTTCTGAACCAAAATCCCAGCGCGCTGCCGACTTCGCCGCGGCGGGTGGAAGTCCTCTGTATGGGAGTGAACGCATGGGGACCGCAGCACGAACTCGCCTACGTGCAGGAATTCGGCCTTTTCGATGCGGACTTGGTGATGGTCATGGGCCCGCCCGCCGATGCTTACCGGCCGCGCTATGGTATCGAACAACTCCCGTTCTATGCGGAGGGTTCGGGGCCGCGATTCGCCTGGCAGGAATTTTGGGATCACCTTTTGTGGGAACATAACCTTCGAAACACCGGGGCCGGCGCGCCCTTCGAGGCTCGTCAAGATGCGGCCACTACACTTGTCGATGGGGTCGCTGCGTGGCTGGCGATCACAACGATTGCCAAGGCGCCGGGTGCGGGCGTGGATTTTGAGCTGCTACCCAATCAGGAAGAAGCCGAGGCCGGCCGAGCGTCTGAAGCGACCAAACGCGTCCTCGATGCGCTGCTCCCCGAGCTCGCGATGAAAAAGGTCCCCTACGTTTACGCGCTCCCGTTCCTTCGCGGCAATCTGGGCGTCGCCGGCCTGTATCACGACGGGGTTCACCTCGGTGCGCCCGGCCACAAGATTTACGCAAACTATCTGCGCGACCGAGTGATGCAATGGGCTTCGTCAAAATAGGCAACGATGAATATCCTGGGGATTAGCGCCTTCTATCACGACAGCGCTGCATGTCTGGTGCGAGACGGCCGGATCATCGCCGCCGCTCAAGAGGAGCGCTTTTCGCGGCGGAAGCACGACGCCCGCTTCCCCATTCACGCGGTGAATTTCTGCCTGGCGGAAGGCAAGGTGGGGAAGGGCGAACTCGATGTGGTCGCGTACTACGAAAAGCCGCTGACCAAGTTCGTGCGCATTCTCAAGTCGCATTTTGTATCCGCCCCGCAAAACTGGGAAGCGTTTCGACAGGCGGTGCCGCTTTGGCTCAAGGATCGCTTGTGGCTCCCTTATCTCATCGAGACGGAGTTGCGGCGCCTTGGATACGCACGCCCCAAGAAATTCCTTTACCCCGAGCATCATCAATCGCATCAAGCAAGCGCCTTCTTCCCGTCGCCGTTTCAGTCCGCAGCCATATTGACCGCGGATGGAGTGGGTGAATTCGATACGACGACCATTGGCCGAGGGCAGGGAAATAACGTATCGGTTCTCTGGCAGCAGCGCTTTCCGCATTCGCTCGGGCTTCTCTATTCCGCCTTCACTTATTACACCGGGTTTAAGGTCAATTCGGGTGAGTACAAGCTGATGGGGTTGGCTCCTTATGGTCGCCCAACTTATGTCGACCGCATTTACCAACATCTCTTGGATCTTCGGCCCGACGGTTCATTCAGGCTGAACATGAAGTATTTCGGCTTCCTGCACGAGCTGCACATGACGAATGGCGCTTTCGAGGAGCTCTTTGGCGGCTCACCGCGTGCCCCGGAATGCGCCATTACCCAGCGAGAAATGGATCTGGCCCGGTCGATCCAGGCTGTTACCGAGGAGATCATGCTGCGCATGGCCCGCACCGCCCTCAGCAAGACCCAGGAGGAAAACCTCTGCCTCGCCGGAGGTGTGGCTCTGAATTGCGTTGCCAACGGCGTGCTTGCGCGCGCGAAGATCTATCGCCGCATTTGGATTCAACCAGCGGCGGGGGATGCCGGGGGCGCCCTGGGAGCAGCGCTATTCGCATGGCATCAGGCCGAGAAAAAGCCGCGCGTCTGCGAGCCGGGAATCGACGAGACGCGCGGTTCATACTTAGGCCCGCGCTTTCGCGATGACGAAGTGGAGAAATTCCTCAAAAATAACGGTTACCCATATCGAAAGCTCGAAGGTGAACCGTGGCCGGAAGAAATAGCTGCCCTGCTGGTCCAAGGCCACGTCGTAGGTTTGTTCCAGGGAGCCATGGAATATGGCCCGCGCGCCCTCGGCAATCGCTCCATCCTCGCGGATGCCCGCAACCCCAAAATGCAATCGCATTTGAACCTGGCGACGAAATTCCGCGAGTCCTTCCGCCCTTTTGCCCCGGCGGTTATGGAAGAGCGCGCCGCCGACTGGTTCGATCTGGAGGGCCCGTCTCCTTTCATGCTGATGGTTGCAAGCCTTCGCGAAGGTAAGCGCGTTCCACCGCCGGACGGTGAACCCGCACTCCCGCTTGAACAGTGGGTGAGTCAGGTCCGCTCTGTGGTCCCGGCGATTACGCATGTTGACTACTCGGCTCGTGTCCAGACTGTTTCCCGGCGGACGAATCCGGAGTTTCACGCGATTCTATCCTCGTTCGAACGGATTACGGGCTGTCCGTTACTGGTGAACACTTCCTTCAATGTTCGGAGCGAGCCGATTGTCTGTACGCCCGCGGATGCTTACCAGTGCTTCATGCGCACGGGCATTGATGTGCTCGTCCTCAACAAGTTCCTTCTCCACAAGAGTGAGCAACCCCCGTGGGAGGAAACTGTGGATTGGAAGCAGGAATTTGGCCTCGATTAGACCGGTAGTTTGGGATAACTCAAGATGATGCGGCGACTCTACTACGGCTGGACCCTGGTTCGTGATCTGGTTGGCTACTGTTTTGCCAATCGAGTAATCTGGCCACTCGTTTTCATTGCGGTACTAGCGTTCCTGGTCATCCTGATCGGGGCCGCGGAATTTGCCGCGCCTTACATTTACACCTTGTTCTGAAGAGGTGGGCTCGCGCCAGCTTGCGAGACCTGCGGCTGAACAGAAGGCTAAGAATCCTCTCACGCCCCTCTCATCATTAGGCTCCGCGAAAAGCCATGTTCAGGCAGACGCCGGAAATCGGGGCTGCGGAGTGGTCGAAGTTCGGTGACATTAGAAGTGGGAATGGCAGGCGTTTTGCCTATGATTACATGCTTGTGGCGCCGGGACTGGGCTGAAGAGCTAAAGTCCGGCAAGACTTACCCAGTGGCGGGACAAATTGGCCACCGGTTGCTCAGTTTTCGGGTGTTGATCGAAACCGGCAGAGCTCCCTCGGACCAAAGATGGGGAATATTGACGGCATTCATCTCTGCGGCTCCAAAAACGGGCAGACCTAAGGAAGTGGTCGTGGCGGACGAAATGCCATTTGCGATGTGAGGAGACGATGATTACGAATGAGGCGGAAATCCGCATAGCGTTGCAAGCAACCATAGCCAGCGTCCTCGCGCTCTATGGCTTTTGGGGATGTGCACTGTTGGTGTTTCTCATTCTGCTACCCTGGAAGCCGCTACTCGCCGTTGGAGGTTATCTCGTTCAACCGGTCGTGGATTGGCGGATGCAGAAAGCTCGGAATCGGCACGAGAAAGGCATTGCCCAGATCGAGGAGGAGTTGGACACCTTTCTCCGGGCTCCGAGGAGAACGCCCCCTGCTTCCGCACCTGTCCCCGCCGCGATCCCCGCTCCCCCCCCAAAGGCTTCCCCTTCGCAGTCTCCAAGACGCCGACCTATGGAATCCTTCAAGCCAACTCGGTTGGGTCAGCCGATCCTCCAGAATACGGAAACAACGCCCCAGAACCTCGCCGCCACACTGGCGATTCCCCCGGTTATCAAGGATCATGTCCGCAACTTACCCCAGGGTGTGTTTAGCAACATGGACTTAGCGGTGGAGGAAGTTAAATTTTTCGACGACAAGGCAGAGGCGTATGTCCGTTTCCAGAGCCCGAATGTGACCGAATTGGTCATTCGCCAACGGTATGTTCTGCGGAAGTCCGGCGATCAATGGAAAGTAGAATCACGGCAGCCGGCAAACGGCGCCGGAAGGGTTTCCCCTCAAACCCCGTCCATGACTCGCCCATCCCTGCACATGATTTAGCTGGGGGGGAATTCGCCTTGGGGGAATCACCAATAGCGGGCATCGGGCACGCGGCCGACTCGGTTTGACTCCCCTAGGTCCATTTTCTTTGCTTATATCTGTAACTCTTGCCAGGATTGATCATCTAACCACTCTGGACCAGACGCAGACGTGTGCTCAAATCGATGGCGTAAGCTCCGCGGTATGAGAGCTGTTTTGTTGCCGTCGATGGAAAGACCGTGTAGGATAATCGCTTCTCATGACCGCAACCTGTATTTCGTACAAGCACGTTCCTCACTCAAGCGCCCTCCTTACGGACTACCTCTACCATTTTGACCGGGTCAGTAAGTTCTATAGCGGTTCTCCACACGATTCCCAAACCTATCGGCTGGTTGCGGACCAGATGAGCAAGCTCGCGTTCGACCGCGCCGAGATCGCCGAGATCCTGACACGTCAGAATCAGGCATTTGGGTGTTCTGAGCCGACCTTGGCGAACATCGACCGGCTCCGCCAATCTGGAACTTTCGCCGTTGTGACGGGTCAACAGGTGGGGCTCTTTTCCGGTCCGGCATTCACGCTCTACAAGGCACTCACAACGGTGCGGCTGGCGCAATCCCTTACCGACCAGGGCTACTCTTGCGTTCCGATGTTCTGGTTGGCTACCGAAGACCACGACTTGGACGAAGTCGCGAACACGTCAACCTTCGATGAGGAGTACAATCTCGTCCCGCTTCATGATTCCGGTGACCGCCCTTCGCCGCGCTCACCCGTAGGGGAAGTCCGGCACACGACGGAAGTTTCGGCGGCGCTTGACCGAATGGAAGCGGCCCTGCCAGAAGGAGAGCCCCGTTCCCAGTTGCTCCAAGACCTGCGTGAGTGCTACGAGCCCGGTACGACCTGGGGGAAAAGCTTCGCGAGATTTCTGACCCGCCTCTTTGGCCGCTGGGGTGTGATTTTGATGGATCCGCTGGATGAATCTGTGCGCCGGCTGAGTTCCGGGATCTATCAACAAGCACTGCGAAGGGCCGCCGAACTCCGCGCCGGCATTTTGGAGAACTCCCGCTCACTGGTGCAGCACGGCTATCATGCCCAAGTTCACGTGGCGGACGACTCAACGCTCGTTTTTGTGGCCAAGCAAGGCGATAGGGTAGCGCTCCATCAACGCGATGACCGGTTTTTCATTGACGGCGAGGAGGAGATATCGCTCTCCAAGCTGGAGTCCCTAATGGCTGACCGGCCGTTGGATTTCTCGCCGAACGTCCTTTTGCGCCCCCTGGTGCAGGACTCGCTTCTTCCCACGCTCGCTTATGTAGCCGGCCCCTCCGAGTTGGCCTATCTCGGCCAAGCAAAGTCCCTCTACAAGTCTATGGGGCGCCCCCAACCGGTGGTGTTTCCGAGGGCGGGATTCACGCTGATCGATTCGCGAACCGACCGTCTCATGGAGAAATACAAGCTGGGACTGGAAGATGTGTGGCAGGGGGAAGAGCACCTGAGCGAGAAAATCGCCGAGACTGGATTTGCCGAAGGCTGGTCGGAACGCTACGAACAAAGCGAACGTGAACTCGATCATCTCTTATCCCGCCTGCAGCAGGACATCGAAAAGCTCGACCCCACCTTGCTCGACACGCTCCAACACACGAAAGAGAAGATGAAATACCAGATGGAGCGCCTGCGTGGCAAGTTGACCCGTGCGGCACTCGGCCGGTCCGATTTGCTTGTCCGTCATGTGCAAGCACTGGCTCGCTTCCTCACGCCGCACAAGGATCTGCAGGAGCGCCGCGTAAGTGGCACCTACTTTCTGGGTCGAGCGGGCTACGAAGTGCTTGACCGGCTTCTCTCGCAGATTCAGGTTCGATGTTCGGATCATCAGACGCTTCAGTATTGACCCCCGCCCCTCTTATTCCGTCGCGGCACGAGTCATGAGAACCCGCAAGAGATCCGCCGGGCCTACTCGCTTCGAGAGTTGTGTTTCCATGTCTGGTATAATCCGAGGCTGCGACTCGTGGGGACGGCTTAACCAGAGGGGCACTTATGAATGTTCATTCCGTACCTGATCTGATCCAACGTGACCGCGCCATTTACGAGATTTCTGAAAGTGGGGGGATCGTCCTTAAGCACCCGCAGAAATTCATTTCCCAGACACTGGATTTGCTGGTTTGGAATGCCGTTTTCGGGGAAAGCAACGAACTACGGCAGGCGGCGCGGTGGATTATCCGGCGTGCGGGCCTGGAGTTGGGCGTCGTTCCCTCCTCGATTCAGAGCTTATACGAAGCCCGAGGGAGAAATGAAATCGCTGGGTTTACGGTGCCGGCGATCAACATCCGCGGCCTGAGCTTCGATGTGGCCCGAGCCGTCTTTCGGGCTGCCCTCCATCTGAAAGCTGGGGCATTTATATTCGAACTTTCACGCAGCGAAGGTCACTACACAGATCAAAAGCCTTCCGAATTTGCAACCGTCATAGTGGCCGCGGCATTGAAAGAAGGCTATGAAGGCCCGATCTTTATTCAGGGCGATCACTACCAGGCCAACGCCAACAAATTCGCGAAGGACCCCGAGGCAGAACTCCAGGGAATTCGCGACTTCGCGCAGGAATCGATTTCCGCGGGTTACTACAACATCGATATCGATACCTCGACGTTGGTCGATTTGAGCAAGCCGGGTGTGCACGAACAACAGCGCGGAAATTTTGAAAACAGTGCGAAGCTGGCTGCTTACGTTCGTTCGATCGAGCCTGAGGGGATTACCATTTCTCTTGGGGGCGAAATCGGGGAGGTGGGAAAGCAGAATTCCACTCTTGAAGAACTGGCAGGGTATATGGACGGCTTTCTTGCCACGTTCTCGAAACACTCCGGCAGGAGAAAGGGGCTTTCCAAAATCAGCGTTCAAACCGGAACGACCCATGGTGGCGTGGTGCTTCCAGATGGAACGGTCGCCCAAGTCGCCATCGATTTTGAGGCCTTGAAGAAGCTTTCGGATGCCGCCCGCGACCGCTACGGCATGGCCGGAGCCGTTCAGCACGGGGCTTCCACTCTTCCCTCGGACGCCTTTCACAAATTCGCGGAGTGCGAAGCTGCGGAAGTGCACCTGGCGACGGAATTTCAGAACTTGATTTACGAAAACCCTGCGTTCGCACCGGATCTCAAGAGCGAGATTTACAAATTCCTGCGAAAGGCCTTCGTAGATGAGAAGGGGCCTGGCGATAATGACGAGCAGTTTATCTACAAGACGCGGAAGAAGGCCTTCGGCCCTTTTAAGAGAAAATTCTGGGAGCTTGCACCCGATGTCCGGAACAGAATCGGCGAGGACTTGGAGAGGAAATTCGTATTTCTGTTTGAAAGGTTAAACGTGTGCCGCACCGCAGACCTTGTCAAGAAGAGTGTGCCCGTAGTTGCAGTTTACCCTCCCGCTCCGGCCGCATTGGTGGAGGCGCTGCAAAAAGCCCATGCGGCACCCTAGATGCGCCGCGAGCCGCGCCCAGTACCCTTGAGTCGTTTAATATGTGAGGAATTATGGCATCACCAGAACTAGGCAAGGCGCCTCTCCCTCAGCGGCCTCGCGCACCGCTAATTACCGCTCACATCGAAACTCACGCTCGAGTTGATTTCAAGGACATCACGGACCTTGTGCAAAAGAACGTGACCGAATCGGGGGTGCAAAGTGGAGTTTGCTTCCTATTCGTCTCTCACACTACCGCAGCGATCCTGATTAACGAGAATGACGATCCTGCTCTGCGCAAGGACCTCGACCACTTCTTGAAGACACTGGCGCCTAGAGACAACAACTATCACCACAATGATGGTAACTGCGACGCGCACCTGAAGGCGGCGTTGATTGGTAATTCGAAGTCGTTGCTCATCGAGGGCGGCCGCCTGGTCCTCGGACGATGGCAGGGAATCTTTCTGTGCGATTTTGACGGCCCGCGGCGCCGCGAGCTGCGAATCAAAGTGGTGGCGGATTGAAAGTGGCTGGGTCCAACCGGATGGCTCCCGGGGCCGCTGTAAATGGGGCGACATCGAGATGTGAGGCCTCGACCCTCGGAATCTATATCCAGGTCCCATTCTGTGCGTCTAAGTGCACGTTCTGCAATTTCAGCTCCCGCGTGGAAGCGGAAAGTATTTTCGACCGGTACACCAGGGGTCTCAATCAGGAAATTCGCACTTTACGAAGCTCACTTTCGGCATACGGTGTTCCTCCCGAGATTCTATTGCTCCCAATCGACTCGGTTTACTTTGGCGGTGGCACGCCTACCTTGCTCGAGCAAGAGCGTCTGGATCTTATCGTGCTCGCCTTGAGGGACGGGTTCGGCCTGAGCGAAGATGTCGAATTCACGCTCGAAACGACGCCAGGTTCGGCAGACTCGATCGCGCTGAGCGCTCTCCGCCGCCTTGGCGTGAATCGTCTGAGCATCGGGGCGCAATCGTTCGGCGACCACGAACTCCGTACTGTGGGCCGCCTGCACTCTGCTCAAGATACTCGGGATCTTGTTCATCAGGCCCGGCAGGCTGGATTTGGCAATATCAGTTTGGATTTGATCGCCGGACTTCCTCATCAAACGGAGGAGTCGTTTCGGCACAGCCTGGAGGCCACGGCGGAGTTGCGGCCACAGCACGTGTCGCTCTACCTTTTTGAGGTTGATGAAAAGAGCCGGCTGGGAAGGGAAGTGGTCCACGGCGGAAACCGATATCATGCCGCGACTGTCCCTAGTGACGATTTCATGGCCGACGCTTACGAATCCGGATGCACGTTTCTTGCGAGCGAAGGGTACGCCCAGTACGAGATTTCCAACTTCGCTTGTCCGGCCTTCGAGTCGCGCCACAATCGAAAGTATTGGCAGCTTAAGCCCTATGTGGGCCTCGGTGCGGGGGCACATTCCTTCGACGGGATGCGCCGCTGGTCGAACCACACTGAGGTGCATCATTATCTTGAGAAGCTGGGTGCAGGGCTTTCCCCTATCGAGGACGTGCACACCCTGCCGGACGAAGAGCAGGCGGAAGAGTTTTTCTTCCTCGGTTTACGGCAAGTGGAAGGCGTCGATTTGAATTTGGCAAGGGAGCGATGGGGGGCGAATGGCGTTGACCGTTGGGAAGATAAGATTCGACATCTGGCGCGTGAAGGCTGGGTCATCGCGCGGGGGGATCATGTTCGTTTGGCTCGCCACGCCTACCTCGTTTCAAATGAGATTTTCCAGGAATTCGTTACCGTGTAGCGTGCCCGCGTGAGCATTTCGCGGCGGTCCCAATGATACTGGGGAAGTATTTATAACCACGGGAGGGTAAGCAGTCATGTTAGAACCGATTGTAGATTTGCGCAGCGACACCGTAACCAGGCCTTCAGCGGCGATGCGAAAAGCCATGCACGATGCCGAGGTGGGGGATGATGTCTACCGCGAGGACCCCACGGTCAATCGCCTGCAGGCTCGGGCGGCCGAAATCTTCGGACGAGAAGCAGGTCTGTATGTCGTCTCCGGGACCATGGGTAACCAGACGGCAATCAAAGTCCTGACCCGCCATGGCCAGGATGTGATTTGCGAGGAGCGCTGCCATATCTACAATTATGAAATGGGAATGGTCTCGGCGTTTTCCGGGCTCGTGCCCCGCACCGTTCATGCCGAAGACGGAATCCTGACCTGGGATCTGATCGCCCCGCACGTTCGCCGCCGGAACGATCACCGTGCTCGCACGGGACTTATCGAACTTGAGAACTCGTCAAACCTGGCGGGCGGCGCGGTCTATTCGCTGGAGATTTCGAGTGACATTGTTGAGCACGCGCACGCGGCCGGACTTCCGGTACATCTTGACGGTGCGCGTATTTTCAACGCCGGCGTGGCCCTGGGGAAGCCCGTCGCGGAAGTCACGAAGAACTTCGATTCAGTCATGTTCTGCCTTTCAAAAGGACTCGGCGCGCCCGTGGGATCCATGCTCGTCGGTAGCAAGGAATTCATCGAGGAGGCGCGAATCGTCCGAAAGATGCTCGGAGGCGGGATGCGCCAAGCTGGCGTGCTGGCCGCCGCTGGTCTAGTCGCATTGGAAGAGAGCCCTAAGCGGCTCCATATCGACCACGCCAACGCCAAGTTCCTGGCCGACGAACTCGCACAGATTCCGGGAATCAAGATCGACCCCGCAAAGGTGGTCACCAATATTTTGTTTTTTGACGTTTCCGCCTCGGGCATGACAGGTTTTGATATTTCGAAGCAACTTGCTGCGCGCGGCGTCCTGGCAAATGCGTCGACCGCGCAGAGAATCCGGATGGTTACCCACTTGGACGTGGACCGTGCCGGATGCGAGCGGGCTCTCCAGGTTCTGCACGAAATCGTCGCCCCGCGCAGGGCCGCGGCATCCTGAAGCGGATGAAGCAGTCTCACGCCGTGGAAATCAGCACCTGGAGAGAGTTTGTGGCGGCTCGAGCAGGAGCCCCCCGCTTCATTTCTTGGCTTCCTGGCGCGCCTGAATCTTCACCAGTGCATCGAAATAATGTGTCCGGTAGGAGGGGTCATCTGGTTCGAGGTGGGTGGCGGTACGATACTCCTTGACCGCGCCATCAATATCCCCAAGCTTTTCGAGTGCATAGCCAAGGCCGTTGTGGGCGTCGGCGTCGGTCTGATCGTGCCGAATCGCTTCGATCATCTCCACCCGGGCGCGCTTCCATTCTTTGGCCAGCAGGAAGGTGATGCCCAATTCGCGGTGGAGATCGGCGTTTTCGGGATCCAGTTTCGTGGCTTCCCGAAGAGCGGCGACCGCTTCATCCAGCCGGGCCTGCTGCCGTAACTGGATTGATTGCTGTACCAACCGGCGTAATTGGGCCTGATCCTCGGCGCGGGCGACGGGATCGCTCCCCGCCGCCGAGGGCGGCGCGCTTTGAATCGGGCCAATCTGCGCCACTTCGTTGGCCTTGGGTGAGATGAAGAAGGCGGCTTCCGGCACGCCGGGGCACCGCACGTGGAGGTAATGGTCGCCAGGATCGACATTCGGGATGGTGAGTTTTCCGCTGGCGTCCGTCGTGCGCGGGGCATCTGCGTCCAAATCCACCTGGCACGCTGCCCGCCCGGTTTGGATCACAATCTTGGCAGGTAGGGGCTCGCGCTCGCGGCCCACGGCCACGCCGAGAGCCATCGCCAAGGCCAGACAGCCCGTGAGGTATTTGAGCATCTTCAACTGAATTTAAGCCTTTCGAAAGCCGCGAGCGCCGATTGGTGCGTCAAGAGAATGTCGCTTGCAGAGCCCAACCACGCGCCTTAGCTTAACACGATTGCCAGCTTACGGGCGCGAAGCGTCCTGTTTCTTGACGGACCCCAGGTTGTGTTATAGCCTGAGAAATAGGCAAATAAGGCGGAGTTTGTGGTTCGACGTTTGCCGCAGGTTCGTTCCCCATTGCCAGAGACATATTTCGATTTTCGACACGTATCCTCACTGAATCTCAGCCTTGGCTCTTGCGGCTGAATGTTTGCCATGCCGGAGACAGATCACGACTTCGTGGACAAGTTGGTTGCGGGAGACCGGCGCGCCATTGGCCGGGCCATTTCGTTGGTGGAAAGCCGGGACCCCGCGGCCGTTGCGCTGCTACGTGAGTTGTTTCCCAAAGCAGGGCGCGCATGGGTGATGGGGATTACGGGCTCGCCCGGGGCGGGGAAGAGCACCCTGGTGGAAAAATTGGCTATCGAGTATCGCCGCCGAGGGGGGCGCGTTGGCATCCTTGCGGTCGATCCCACCAGCCCGTTTTCCGGTGGCGCAATCCTGGGCGACCGCGTGCGCATGCAAAGTCTTGCTGGCGATCCGGGCGTTTATATCCGCAGCATGGCAACCCGTGGGCAGCTCGGAGGGCTCGCTCCCACCGCGCAGGATGCGGTAACGATTCTTGATGCCGCGGGTTGCGAGATCATTTTGATTGAAACTGTAGGCGTAGGGCAGGACGAGGTAGAAGTGGCGCGCCTTGCCGACGCCACGGTTTTGCTTTTGGTTCCGGGCTTGGGCGATGACATTCAAACCTTCAAAGCTGGCGTGATGGAAATCGCCGACTTGTACGTCGTCAACAAAGCAGATCGCCTCGAGGCCGACCGCGTCGTGCAAGAGGTCACGGCAATGCTCTCTCTCGCTTGTCGCCCTGACGGTTGGCGCCCTCCTATTATCAAAACCGTTGCCACAACCGGGCAGGGCTTGGGGGACTTGGTTAAGGGAGCCGATCTGTTTCGGGCGTTCAGCGAGAAGGGTGAGGTCAAGGAGCGCCGGCGCCGGGACCATTGGCGCTCGCGCTTATTCGATTTGCTGCGACAAACGCTTTTTGAAAAGGCCGTTTCCGCGCCGCTCCGCGATGGCTCCTTCGAGCGGCAGATTACCGATCTGCTTGCGCACCGCCAAAATCCGCATGCGGTGGTGGAGGAGATCATCGCTGCACTGATGCCGCCAAGCGCGGCCTCCAACAGGGCATCAATGCTCCAGAGCCATGGGTTCAAGATTCATCATCTGGGCGTCGCCGTGGAATCGCTCTCCCAGGCTGTGCCGTTGTTTGAAAAACTACTGGGGCAACCACCCGAAACGGAAGAGAGCGTAGCGGACCAGAAAGTACGTGTGGCTGACTTCAACCTCGGTGAGAGCCGCCTGGAATTGCTGGAGGGTACAGACGTGGACTCCCCCATCGCCCGCTTTATCGTTAAACGCGGGCCGGGCATCCATCATCTGGCCCTGACCGTTCCTGATTTGCACCAAGCGTTGCGAAAGTTAGAGGGCGACGGCGTGCGTCTGATCGACCGCGAACCTCGCGTCGGCGCTGGGAATGAGCGCATCGCTTTCCTTCATCCCTCGAGCACGTGTGGAGTACTCATCGAATTGATTGAGGAATCATGAAATTCGGCAAGTTCGACCTTCATATCATTTCCGACGGAAGCTTTCTGCTCGACGGCGGCCAGATGTTCGCCGTTGTCCCCAAGGTGCTTTGGGAGAAGAGAATCCCGGCCGACTCGCGCAACCGCATCCGCCTTGGCTTGATTTCCTTGCTGATTCAGACCGGCCGCGAGAACATTCTGGTGGAAACTGGGATTGGGGATAAGTTCGACGCAAAATTCAGTGAGATCTACGGGGTTGACCACTCTCGGACGCTTCCCGGAGAACTTGAGAAGCTGCATTTGAATCCTGCGGACATCGATATCGTCATAAACACCCACTTGCATTTCGACCATTGCGGCTGGAACGTTCGGCGCGAGAACGGAAGCCTGGTGCCGACTTTCCCTCGCGCGCGGTATTTTGTGCAGCGCGGCGAATGGGAGGACGCGCATCATGCCACCGAGCGCAATCGCGCCAGCTACCTGGAGCAGTTCTTTGCTGCGGCGGAACCGCAGACCGAGTTTTTGGATGGAGACGCGGAGATCGTCCCCGGCGTGCGAGTGGAAGTTGGCGCGGGGCACACGCGGTATATGCAATGTGTGCGGGTGGAATCCGAAGGCGACACGGCGTACTATCCCTCGGATCTGGTCCCGACAATCGCCCATCTCCCTTATCCTTGGATGACCAGTTTCGATCTGTATCCCCTGGAGACACTCGCTAACAAGAAACGCTTCTTGCCCGAACTGGCTGGGGCCAACGCGCTGGTGGTTTTCACCCATGGCGCTTGCGTTCCGTGGGCGCGCTTGGTAAAGATTGATGGCAAGATTTCTTCGCAGCCTGTGGAATAGACTTTCGGATTTTCCCTGAGTGAGGGTATAGGAGGACGTTTGGCCAAAGCACAAATCGGCGTGATCGGTGGCAGTGGTCTTTACAGCATGCCGGGCTTGGAGAAAGCCCGCGAAGTGCGCATCGCTACGCCCTTTGGAAAACCCTCCGACGCGTATATCGTCGGCACGCTCGAGGGGCGGCCGGTGGCGTTCCTTGCGCGTCACGGACGCGGCCACTTGATCAGCCCGTCGGAGCTCAACTTCCGCGCCAACATCTATGGATTCAAAAAGCTTGGTGTGGAGCGAATCATCTCATTAAGCGCGGTGGGCTCATTGCGCGAGGACTTCCGCCCGACGGACATGGCTCTGCCCACCCAGTATGTTGATCGTACTCGCCAGCGCATTTCCACGTTTTTCGGCGGCGGCCTGGTGGCGCACGTGGGGTTTGATACCCCCGTTTGTCCCACCGTCGTCGATGTGCTCGCCGAAGGTTGTACCGCCACGGGCGTGGCGTTTCACAAGGGCGGGACGTACCTCTGCATGGAGGGTCCGGCGTTTTCCACCAAGGCGGAATCGAACCTTTATAGGTCATGGGGCATGGACATAATCGGAATGACCAGCCTTCAGGAAGCCAAACTGGCGCGTGAGGCGGAGATCTGCTACGCCGTGCTGGCCATGGTCACGGACTACGATTGCTGGCATCCCGGCCACGATGCCGTTACCGTCACCCAGGTGCTTGACTATCTTTCCCGTAACGTCGAGAATTCCCAGAAGATCGTGCGGTATGCGGTGCGCTCGCTGCCAGACGCGCGGAATTGCAAATGCGGTTCGGCGCTTGCCCACGCGATTCTCTCCGATCGTAAGAAGATCCCTGCCGCGACCAAGAAGAAGCTGTCCCTACTGGTCGGCAAGTATTTGAAGTAAAACGTGCCGGTCAAATTCCTCGGGCGAGGTTGAAAGTATTCCTATGTCACTTCTGGCGATTGGTTCGATTGCCTTTGATTCAATTCACACACCTTACGGCAAGGTTGAAGAGATACTCGGGGGCTCAGCGACGTTTTTCGCTGTGACAGCGAGTTGGTTCACTTCGGTTTCCGTCGTGGCGGTGGTCGGGGAGGATTTTGGAGAGGAACAGTTCCGGATTTTTCGCGAACGCTCCGTCGACACGCGGGGCGTGGAGAGGGTCCCCGGCCGGACCTTCCGCTGGAAGGGCGAATACAAGGGCGACATGGATCAGGCCCATACGCTCGATACACAACTCAATGTTTTTGAAAAGTTTGTCCCCAAGATTCCTGACGCTTACCTTGACAGTCAATTCCTATTCCTTGGCAACATCATCCCGACGTTGCAGCTTAACGTTCGGTGCGCGCTTCCCAATCTTCGCGCCAGCGCTCTCGACACCATGAACTTCTGGATAAACGGCATGCCGGAAGAATTGGCCAAGGTTCTGGCGACGGTGGAAATCCTGCTGATCAACGAGGGGGAAGCGCGGATGCTTTCCAAGCAAGGCAATTTGAAGAAAGCCGCCACGATCATTCAGAAGCTCGGGCCGCGCGTAGTGGTGATTAAGCGCGGCGAGCATGGCGCCACGGTTTTTGGCCCGGAGTCGATCTTCACGGTTCCGGCATTCCCGCTGGATGACGTGTTCGATCCCACGGGAGCGGGCGACACTTTTGCGGGTGGATTTATGGGGCATTTAGCTCGCAGCGGCGATCTGTCGGATGCCAACCTGCGCCGCGCCGCGGTCTATGGGTCGGTCATGGGAAGTTTTGCGGTGGAAGAATTCGGAGTGGGCCGCCTTTTGCGTCTGACGCCAGACGAAATCGAATCGCGTTACCGCGAAATCAAGCGCATGACACATTTTGATGCATGATTCTGCCTCTGAATCCCACGCATCCCCAAATGAGCCTTGGCACATTCCTGCCTCGGCACACACCACTATTGCTGTTCTGATCCTGGGAATAACCGCTGTCAGCCTGCACTTTTTCTACGCGCGTGGACTCACCAACCTTTATGGCGACGGATTGGCGCACATCGAAGGCGCGCGGAGAATCTTTGACTCCATCACTCCCGGCTATGAGGAAATTGGCACGGTCTGGTTACCGCTTTTCCACTTGGTTTGCGCCCCGCTTGCCATTAATGATTTTCTCTGGCGCTCGGGCCTGGCCGGGAGCCTGGTTTCCTCCGCGGCTTTCGCACTGACGGCTTATTTCCTTTTTCGCCTGGGTGCGGAGATCAATCGCAACCTGCCGGCGGGCCTTGTGGCGTTAGCCGGCGCAGTGCTTTGCCCGAGCTTTCTGTACCTTTCGACCACGCCCCTGACGGAGCCGCTGGCGGTCATGTGGTCCGTGGTCGTTGCCTACGCCCTTTTTCGTTACTCGCTCTCGGGCTCGTGGAAATCGCTGGCGGGCGCAGCCGCAGCCGCGTTCCTGGGATCTCTGACTCGCTATGAAGGGTGGAACGTACTGCCCTTTGCCACTCTGCTGGTACTCCTGATCCGTCCTTACCCATGGAGGCAGCGGGTTCTTCGCACCGTTTGCTTTGCGGCCATTGCCGGCGCGGGACCCATCCTGTGGCTCCTTCACAACGCCTACCGCTACGGGAACCCCATAGAATTCTACATTGGACCAGGCTCGGCCAAGGATATTTACGCCCACCAACTGGCGACGACGGCGTTCCCGTATCCGACCGATGGAAGCTTGCTGCTCTCCGCGCGCTATTACCTGGAAGATCTTAAACTGGTCATCGGCGTTCTGGCGCTGGAGTTGGCGGTGCTGGGATTGGTGGCCTGGTGCGTCAGCATGCGCGAATCGCGCCGTGGCGCCGTGGCCGTGCTGTTCATCGTCCCGTTGCCGTTCTACCTTCAGGCCATGGCGCACGCCGCTGTGCCTCTGTATGTGCCAACGCTTTTCCCCTACACACACTACAACCTACGGTATGGCGTGGAAATGGTCGCGGCGGTGGCGCTGTTTCCATCGTTCGTATTGTCCCCGCGCTTGGGGAAGAAGCTTCGCCTGACACTACTCATTGTTTTCCTGGCGGTGTTGGGGCGGCAGTTTGCGATAATAACTGCGGCCGGACCTACGCAGATGGTTGTAGTCAAGGAAGGTCTCCGGAATAATCCTTGCCGTGCCCATCGGCAGATGGCTATCATCGAATTCCTGCGCGCTCATTACGACGGCAAACGCGTGCTAGTGGCGGCAGGCAAGTGGCCTTGCGTGATGCCGCAATCTCGGATCTATTTTCGCAATACCCTTAGCAACTTGAATCGCAAATACTGGGTGAAGATGCAGACCGAGCCGCAAAATTGGGTGGAGTGGATCATCCGCGGCCAAGGCGACGCCGTCGACAGTCTCATGGAGGCCTACCCCCACGCCTTCAAGGACTATGAAGTTGTCGATCAAGGGGCGTTTAAAGGCGAGGGCAGTTTTGAAATCTACAGGCTGCGGAATCGGTGAGGGCGGAGAAGGCTGACAACCGACAGCTTACAGCCAACAACTCGTGCCCGATTACACCAGGCCCTTGAGGGCGTGCTGACTGTTAGCTGTGAGCTGTAAGCTGTCGGCGCTGCCCAATCAACCGTCGAGGCCATCTCCAACATGACCAATGTAATCCCTTTCGTTAAATATCACGGCCTTGAGAACGATTGGATTGTCGTTCTCGCAAATGAAGCCCCTGCCGGCCTTCCACAATTCGCGCGCAGAATTCTCGATCGCCACACCGGCGCCGGTTCCGACGGCCTTATCGTAGTGATGAAGCCCGAGGTGCGGGGCCACGACGCCAGAATTCGTTTTCTCAATGCCGACGGCAGTGAAGCGGAAATGTCGGGAAACGGCATTCGGTGTGCCGGGGCGTTCCTGATTGAACTGAAGCCGCAGAAGCGCACCCTGGAAATCGAAACACTCGCGGGGGTGAAGACGCTGGAAAAAGGGAAGTCGCGCGCAGGGAAGTGGATGTTCCGCGTGCAAATGGGGGTCCCGATTCTTACCGCCGCACAGATTCCTTTCCAGCCGGCAGAGACCGCTTCCCCCCTCCTGCGCTTCCCGCTCAGAACTTACCGGGGCGATTTGCCGGTCACAGTCACTTCCATGGGAAACCCCCATTGCAGCGTGTTCGTGGCGGATTTCGACACCGTTGATTGGCTGCGGCTGGGCCGGGAGATCGAACAAGATGAGCATTTCCCCAACCGCACCAATGTCGAGTTCGTCCGCTTGATCTCCCGCGACGAGATCGGTGTCAAGTTTTGGGAGCGGGGAGTTGGACATACGAAATCCTCCGGGACAGGTTCCTGCGGCGCCGCGGTGGCCGCGATTCTCAATGGCCTGACGGAGAGGCGCGTGCACGTGCGGACAGAGGCCGGGGTGCTGGAAGTTGCTTGGCCGGAGGGTGGCGAGGTTACGCTGACGGGGCCGGTCGAAAGGGTGATGAGCGGGAAATACGATTACGGCCGCACGTAGAGGTAGAGCTTGTGGGAAATCCCGTTCTTGGAAAGCACGTCAACGACTTTATCGGCGTCCCATCCCGGGATATGAAAATCGTGACAAACGATTCGCGTTCCGGGCCGGAGCTCTCGTTCCAGCTTCGGCCGCAGCTTCTCATTGAATGAAGTCAACAGGTACAGCATCACCACCGTGGCGTGGTGTACGCTGACGTCGAACATATCTTCGTAAATGATGTGCGCGCGATCGTCGAGCCCCAAGTCCTTGATGCGTTTGCTCGACTCGTTGTAGAGTTCGGGATTGATTTCCACTCCCACAGCGTGGGCGCCATATTTTTGCGCGGCAGTAATCACAATGCGCCCATCGCCAGATCCCAAATCATAGACCACATCGTCCGAGGTGACCTTGGCGAGGTCCAGCATCTTCTCGACGATGTCCTGGGGCGTGGGCACGTACGGGACCTGCTTGATGAACGTAGCGCCGGCAAGCCCTTGTCCGGTTGGTGATGTTTGGGCTCGACCCGCTTGCACCGAGCATAGGATGAGCAGCGGTACCCCCCAAGCCAGCATTGAACTGCGTGAGAGGCCAAAGCGAGGAGTTAGATTCTGCATGAGATGATTCTAGCGGCCTCGTGCAACGTTGTCGAGCTTCGAAGTGGCTGAAAGCTGAACGCTGATAGCTGATTGCTGGAAGCCATTCGTGCCAAAACCCACTTGCCCTTTCTGCCTTTCCACCCTAGGCTGTGAGCGGTACTGAATTACCGCCCGACGCCGGGTTACGGCGCGCGCAATCCCGATCAGCGGTATTGGAGAACCCAGCGTGGCTCAACCTGCCTTACGCCGAGAACTTAAATTCAGCCATGCTGCGGCCATCGTTATTGCCAACATGATTGGCACCGGCATTTTTACAACGACCGGATTCCTGGCGGGCGATTTGGGACGACCTTCGCTGGTTCTCGGGATCTGGATCGTAGGCGCCATCATCGCGGTGGCGGGTTGTCTTTGCTACTCTGAAATGGGCGTCAATCTTCCCGAGTCAGGCGGCGAGTACATTTTCTTGCGCGAAGCATGGGGCCCTATTTGGGGCTTTCTCAGCGGCTGGATTTCCTTTTTCGCGGGTTTTTCGGCACCCATTGCCGCCGCTGCTCTTGCTTTTTCCGAGTATTTCTCCCATTTTTTCCCCTCTTTCGCGGTGGCGGGACCGACGACAAATTCGGGCGGAGCGCAAGGATGGTTCCACACTGGCAATGGACAATTGCTGGCAGTGGGAATCGTCGTCGTGTTTTCGGTGATTAACGTCGTGGGGCTCAGATTGGCGGCCAAGGTTCAAAACCTCATCACCGCCCTCAAGCTCGGCGCGCTGCTGCTCTTTCTCGCGTTCGCGTTTGTCATCGGCCACGGGAGTGCGAGCCATTTCTCACAAGCGGCGGTGCGAACGTCATCCCACAGCCTGCCCGCGCAGTTTGCGGTGTCGCTGATCTTTGTGATGTTTGCGTACAGCGGCTGGAATGCCGCCACTTATGTTTCCGGGGAAATGAAAACGCCGGAGCGGACGATACCTGCCTCGCTGGTGGCCGGGACCCTCACCGTCGCGGCCTTGTACCTGCTCTTGAACGTGGCGTTCATCTACGCATTGCCGCTCGAATCGATGAAAGGAGTCGTCGCGATTGGCGAGAAATCGGCAGGGGCACTCTTCGGATTGCGGGGAGGGAACTTTTTCAGCGCGATCATGTCGGTGGGATTGCTTTCGTGTGTAAGCGCCATGGTCATTGCCGGGCCGCGCGTATATTTTGCCATGGCGGTGGACAAATGTTTTTTCCCTACGGCGGCGCGCATCCATCCGCGATGGGGAACCCCGATGTTCGCCATCATCTACCAGTTGTTGGCAGCGGTTTTGATGATTCTGACTGGGACATTTGAGAGTCTGGTTTATTATATTGGGTTCGCTCTGATTTTCTTTGCCGCCCTGGCCGTGGCAGGGTCCATCCGCCTCCGCCTGCGCTCGGGATGGAAGAAACTCGCGGCGACGAGTTGGGGTTACCCTCTGGCTCCAGCCCTCTTCATCGTGGCCAGCGCCTGGATGCTCTTTTACACGGCGTCGCTGCGGCCCAAGGAATCGGCGCTAGGCCTGTTAACAATTCTACTGGGCGCAGGGTTGTATTATTGGAAATTCCGGCGGAGAGCCGAGCCCCTGAATTAACGTTGCGCCAACCTTCGGGACGGCTCCGCGCTATGCGTGCTAGCTGAGTGCTATCTGGTTTGACAGAACGACACAGCGAAATTAGGGATAGTCAGAATGTCGCACCTAACGCCTGTAACACCCAGAATTCACTTGCGCCACGATTTTCCAGAATTCCACGACACTGGTAGCCCGCGACGGCTAAGGCCCTTCTTCAACCGGCCGCGTCGGCTTCGGGTTTGGCAGACGGGTTCCCGCGGGTTGCGGTTGTCTCTCGCCTTGCTTTGCTTGATCCCGAGCGTCGCCCAAGCCGCCGAGCCAATTCGTTACCAGTTGGATTTGACCTCGACGGAGGTGCACTTGGTTCACGTCACGATGAACATTCCGGGGGCAAGGGCAGGGACAGAGATTCAGATTCCCGCCTGGAACTGCCTCTACCAGATTCGCGACTTCGTGAAAAACGTCGAGGATCTGAAGGGCGATTGCGACGGCCAACCTGCCGATTTGAACCGGGAGGATCTGAACACCTGGCGTGGACCGAACCGCCCCTGCGACAATCTCGCCCTACATTACTCGGTCTTTGCAGACACTGACGGTCCCTTTGACAGCATCCTGGATGGCAATCATTCCTTTTTGAACCTGGCCATGGTCCTTTTCTATCTTCCCCAAGATCGTGACCGGGCGATGCAGGCGAGGTTTCTGATTCCCGCCGGCTGGAAACTCGCGACATTTCTGGAAGGCGAAGGAAGTCAGTTCGTGGCGGCAAATTACGACGCTCTGGTGGATAGCCCGGTCGAGGCGGGCCATTTTGAGGAGTTTTCTTACCCGCAGGACGTTAACCCACCGGGAGCATCCGCTGTCGGAGCGAAGCACGCGACCATTCGCTTGATTATCGACGCCGACCGGGCTGACTATTCTCCCGAACGCATTCTCGATTCCATTAAGAAAATCACCGCGGAAGAGACCCATCTGATGCAGGATATGCCCTTCAACCGTTACACTTTCATTCTGCATTTTCCGCGCGACGGCGGGTCCACGGGAGGCATGGAACACCGTGATGGAACGGCCATCGCCATCCCGGCATCGGCGGTCCAGAACGGGCAGGGATATCTGGAAAGTGTCGTCGCCCACGAGTTCTTCCATGCCTGGAACGTCAAACGCATCCGGCCGCAGGCGCTGGAGCCCATCGACTACATCCACGGCAACGATACCCGCGATTTATGGCTGTGCGAGGGTGTCACCAGCACTTACGCGCAGTTGGCCTTGGTCCGCGCGGACCTTATCGATCGAGACACCTTTTATGCGCGCGTCGCAGATGCCATCGAGGTGTTGCAAGGCCGGCCCGCGCGGCGCTCGCAGAGTGTCGAGACGGCGGGCCGGGAAGCGTGGCTCGAGAAATACTCCGACTACAATCGGCGCGACCGTAGCATTTCGTATTACAACAAGGGTGAGCTTCTCGGCTACTTGCTGGATCTGGGCATCCGCCGCGCGAGCGATAATCATGCGGGCCTGGATGATGTGATGCGGCGCCTTAATCAGGACTTTGCCCGCCGCGGCCGTTATTACACCCTCGCCAACGCGCAATCGATCATCGCCCTATTGGCGCCGACTTTTGACGTGAAGCGATTTTTGACGGATTACGTGCGGGGAACGCAGGAGCTCGATTACTCCACCTACCTGGGTTATGCCGGATTGAACCTGGTGACGCAGGACGAGGATTTACCCGCGCAAGGCTTTTCCGTCTCGCGGAATGCCGGAGGACTGCTGCAAGTGGATTCGGTCGATTCGGGAAGCGATGCGGAAAACGCCGGCTTGCAGCCAGGGGACATCCTGATGATGGCCGATGGGAATCCGCTGGCGGCAGGCTCGAATTCCGCTCTACCTTTGTGGCGGACCGGCCAGCCGGTTGAACTCCAAATCGCGCGTGAGGGAATCACCCAGCTCCTCAGATTCCGGATCGGCGTGAGACACCAAGTCTCGGTTCAAGTTCACGAAAACCCTCACGCCACCCTTAACCAGTTGCGGGTGCGCGAAGGCTGGCTCAAAGGAATCACGAATCCATTTCCGGGGCAACTATGATTCGCGCGACCGTCGTCACGATCATCACGTTTCTCTATATCGTTGTTGCTGGATTTCCATTTTTGATTCACGCTTGGCTGACAAAGAATACCGACATCCTTTATGAAATAGGCATGAAGGGGGCGCGACTGGCCCTATGGTTTTCCGGCGTTCATCTGGACATCGAGGGACTCGAAGAGATTCCCCACGGCTGCGCGGCGATTTACATGCCCAACCATCAAAGCAATTGCGATCCTCCTGCGGTAATTTCCATCCTTCCGCCGGTCCTGGTGATCGCGAAGAAGGAATTCTTCCGCGTGCCCGTGCTGGGAGCGGCCATGGTTTACCGCGGTTTCATTCCGCTGGATCGGAAGAACCGCGAGAGGGCCATTGCCGCGGTCGAGCAAGCAGTCGACTCGATGAAAGCCGGGAATTCTTTTCTGGCGTTTCCGGAGGGCACGCGCAGCCCGGATGGACGCCTTCAGACATTCAAAAAAGGCCTGTTCGTCATGGCCATCAAAGCCGGCGCCCTGATCGTTCCAATTTCGGTGTCGGGGGCGCGCAAAGTGATGCCCAAGGGCCAGTTTGTGATTCACCCTGGCCGGGTCCGCATTACCATTCACGAACCCATTTCCGCCGCGGACTACGCTCCCGAGGAGCGGGGAAAACTTATCGAGGTTACCCGCCAGGCCATCATGAAAGGGCTCGCTCCGGAGGAGATGCCGGCAGATGAAAAAGTAACGGTTCGCGAAAAACCCTAAGTGAGTCTCAAAATTCCCCATGTGAACTCCACTGCTTCAAAATCCTGGCCAGGTACGAAGATTTTCGTTGACAATACGAATTTCTTCGTAGTATGAATGGCAAATGACCAAATCAAGTGTTCCAAAACCAACTGCCGGCGAGCTTGAGATTCTTCGCGTTTTATGGGAACACGGGCCCTCGACCGTGCGCGCTGTACACGACGCACTGAGCCGGGATAAAGACGTCGGATATACCACGGTGCTGAAGCTGATGCAGATCATGACTGCGAAAGGCACGGTGCGCCGCAACCAGGAGCAGCGGGCGCATGTCTACGAAGCCTGCCAGCCCGAGGAAAAGACGAAGCGGGCGCTGGCCGGCGATGTGCTCCAACGCGTGTTCCAGGGATCGGCAAGCCAGCTCATGATGCACGCACTCGAAGGCCGGCGAACTTCTCGGGAAGAGCTCGAGAAACTGCGACATTTGCTCGACAACTACGAAAGGGGACTGCGATGACACACCTCGGGCTATCTCCGGATGTGGCTCGGCCAATATGCTGGGCGCTGCTGCACTTCCTCTGGCAGGGACTGGCCCTTGCCCTGCTGCTTGCCATGGCGCTCTCCGTAGCGCGCCGCGCCGCCATGCGCTATGCGTTGGGCGTGGCCACGCTCGTTTTGATGATGGCAGCGCCGGCCGCCACTTATCTCGTGTTGGTGCACTCAGCCCCCGCTGTGGGGACGAGCACAATGGCGGCGATGGCCGAAACGCCTACCTTCCGTTCCGCAACGCCGGCCATGAGTTCGCGAGTGAACACCGTCGAGCCTGGCACTGCGCGCCAGAGCGGGAGCCCGGCCTTCCCCGACGGAGCGGAGGTGTGGCTACTCGAATTCTGGCTCGCTGGGGTTGTCGTTCTCAGCGTGCGTGGGCTTGGCGGTCTCTGCGTCCTCGATCGCATGCGGCGGCGCGAGACGGTTCCTGTATTTGCGGAACTCGTGGCCATGGCCCGCGCGCTTGAGCGCCGCTTGGGCCTGAGCCGCACCGTTCGCTACTGCCAATGCCGCAATCTTGATGCGCCTGCCGTCATCGGCTGGCTGCGTCCTGTCGTGCTGCTGCCTGTTTCTGCCTTGACCGGCTTGTCGCCGGAACAATTGGGGGCGGTCATCGCGCATGAACTGGCTCATATCAAAAGGCACGACGCCTGGGTGAACCTTTTCCAGACGGGGGTTGAGACTCTGCTGTTTTACCATCCCGCGGTGTGGTGGGTGAACGCGCAGATTCGCGCCGAGCGCGAGCACTGCTGCGACGATGTGGCGGTCTCCGTGTGCGGCGGCGTTCCGGATTACGCCCGTGCGCTGATGCTAATGGAGGACTGGCGCAGGGCGCCGCGCCTGGCGATGGCCGCGAATGGCAGCAGGCTCCGTTCCCGGGTGCTTCGGCTGATGGGCCTCGAGATCCGGCACCAAGGCGCGCGGAGCATGGGTTTGGCGGCTGCCTCACTTTGTCTCGCGCTCGTGGTTTTGGCGGGAACTGGGCTCATGGGCACGGCGCGAGGCCTGTTCGATCCGACCGGCGGCATTTCCCCTCTGCGGACGGGGATGTTGCCGGTCAGCACGCCCCCAGTCCTTGGATCGGTTGCGTCCCCGGCACGCTCCGCGTCCCCAGAGTCTCTGCTCGGGTTGATGGAGCCGTTGAGTGCCGTACCTGCGGCGCGTGCAGTTCGGGCGGCTCGCGCGCTGGGAAGCGTGGTGGCATCGGCGATGAGGCTGCCAGTTTTGCCTGAGGCGGCGACGCAAAGTGCCGAGGCAAAAACGGGACCCGCAGTAGGGGTTCCGGCTCTCCCCCAGGAAGCTGCTCCGTCGGCGGCGAAGGAATCCTACATCGACGGCCTCAACTCCGTCGGCCTTAAGAATCTCGATGCGGACCAGCTCATCAGCCTCAAGGTGCAGCATGTTACTCCGGAATACATCCGCCAGATTCACGCCGCGGGGCTGACCCCGACGGTGGATGAGTTGATCGGCATGAAAGTGCAGGGTGTGAGTCCCGAATACATCAGCGCCATGCGAGCGCACGGCCTGAAGCCCACCGTCGACGACCTAATCGCGATGAAGGTGCAGGGCGTAACTCCGGAGTACCTCAGCGCCATGCACGCCGCGGGCGTGGATTTGACCGCCGATTTGGCCGTCGCGATGAGGGTTCAAGGCGTGACGCCGGAATACATCCACGATTTACACGCCGAGGGAGTAGACGCCAAACCCGATGACTTGATCGCTCTCAAGGTGCAGGGCGTGACGGCGCAATACATCCATGACTTGCGTGCCGAGGGGGTAACCCCCAAAGCCGACGAATTGGTTGCGTTGAAGGTGCAGGGTGTAACGCCGCAATACGTTCGCGAAATGCACTCCGCAGGTCTCAAGCCTTCGGGCGACGACCTGATTGCCATGAGAGTGCAGGGCGTGACGCCAGAGAACATTCGCGACATGCACGCCGCCGGTCTTAGCCCCGCGGCGGACGAGTTCATCGCTCTCCGGACGCAGGGAGTTACACCCGAGTTCGTCCGGGCCCTGCAGACGCCCGGCCTCGGGAAGCTCAGTACCGACGACTACATCGAGGCCAAGGAGAGGGGCATCACGCCGGAGTTCATCGAGAAGGCGCGAAGCCACGGGATTCGGGGCCTCACTCTGGAAAAATTGATCGCACTGAAAGATGCAGGCGTGTTCTAAGCACGTGACTAGAATCGAGGAGGTGAAGGGAATGAGCATCCGAAGAGTGAGGAATCTCGGCGTATTGGTAATGACCGTTATTGCCCTGGGGGTGATTGCAGCATGGAGCCTCGACACGCAGAGTGGCGACTGGACGATGCGGAAATCGGACGTCCAAGGAAAAGTACACTTGTCGCTGATCCGCGACAGCAGTGAAGGGGGGCATTCCCAATCGAGCTCGGATTACCAGTTCCAGGGCTTGGACGCCACGACCAGCGCCCGGCACGACGTGAAATTCACCATCGCGCGCGAGGCGGGGCGGTTCGAATGCGCGGGCTTCCTGGAAAACGGTGAAGGCGCCGGAGTGTTTCACTTTCTCCCCAACCCTCAGTTTGTCGAGCAAATGAAAGCCTTGGGATTCACAGGCCTCGACGGCGACAAACAGATGGCGGCGGCGATTCACGACGTAACGGTTGAGTTTGCCCGCGAGATGCAGGCGGAGCATATCACCGGGCTCGATTTCGACAAGCTCATCGCCTTTCGCATCTTTGGGGTCACGCGCCAGTTCATCGAGGATTTGCGGTCGTCAGGACTCAACGTGACCGACAGCGACAAACTTGTTGCTTTCCGCATTCATGGTGTGGCGCCGGAGATGGTTCGCGCCCTCCACCAGGAGGGCTACACTCCGGACGAAGACCAGTTGATCGCGATGCGCATTCATGGAGCCACTCCGGAGTGGGTCGCGGCGCTCGCCAAAGTGGGCTACCAGCACGTCGATCTGGACGAGCTCATTGCCTTCCGCATTCACGGCGTCAGTCCGGAATTTATCGGCAAGCTGAACGACCTCGGATACAAGCATCTGGAGGCGGATCAACTTGTCGCGATGAGGATTCATGGGGCCACGACCGAGTGGATCGAGGCGCTGGGAAGAGTGGGATACGATCACATTGAGCCGGACCAGCTTATCGCCTTTCGCATTCACGGGGTGAGCCCGGAATTCATCGGGAAAATTCAAGAGCTTGGCTATAAGCACCCGGACGCGGATCAGCTTGTTGCGATGCGGATTCACGGCGTTACCCCTGAATACATCGCCAAACTGCAATCGCAGGGCATGCACGACCTGAGCGCCGACCAATTGATCAACCTGCGGATTCACGGCATCGACTAGCGGGATAGAGTGAAAGGGACGCGTGTAAGGTATTCGCCGTATTGACGTCGCAGTGCCGACTGGGTATTTTCATCAGATGTTGTGTTGCCTAGAGCCTTCAAACGCAAGTTCGGTGCACGAGTTGAGGATCCCAGAGGCCTGCCGTCGAACTCATATCCTGGTTGTGGACGATTCCGATGACGACCGCGATATGTTCGCCCACTATCTTTCGCGGAAGGGATATCGGGCGAGTAAAGCGCGCGACGGTAGAGAGGGTCTGCATAAGGCCATCGAACTTCAGCCCCAACTGATCCTCTTGGACCTGTGGCTCCCGGTATTAAGTGGCTGGGATGTGATGCAGCACCTCAAAACCGACGAAAGAACCCTGCACATTCCCGTCTTGGTGATAACGGCTCACACCTCGCTCCAACCATGGGACTGCGATGGGTTTCTTTTGAAACCGTGCCCGCTTGATCAGCTCGGTGCAGAAATCGTCCGGCTTCTGGAAGGACCTCGCCGGATGGAAATGTAGCGTCCTAAATTCAACCTACCTTCGATCCTGTCCCCCGACGACAGAACCTGAACCACATTTTGCCCCGGTTCCAGCTCACCGTTTCTCTCATCGAGCTCCCGCACTAAGACCCGGACGTTTTCCACCAAGGAATTCATTGATTCGGCGTGAGCCCCCAGGCCGCGGATGTCGCCACTTTCCGCGACTCAGACTCCTGCCTTGGAATCCCAACGCGCCTCGACTTCACAGGTACGACTCGTTGCTGGCCCCTCCTCACGACGCACAAGACTGCCATTGGCAATTGCCCATTACAATCGCGAGACGTGACAAAGCCCGTCAACGCAGAATTCGCGGAGATCGGCCATGGGTTTCAGCGCCCCGTTTCACTCAGCGAGGGTGTCCGAGATCGTTCTTCACAATCTCGCCATCCTTCATTACGAACACGACCTTTTCCATGACGGCGATGTCGGTGAGCGGGTCACCGTTTACGGCGACAATGTCCGCGAACTTACCTACCTCGATGGTGCCCAGGTCCTTCGTCCAGCCGAGGAGATCTGCCGCGTTGACGGTGGCCGCTTGAATTGCCCCCAGCGGCGAGAGCCCTCCGCGTACCAGCGCACCGAACTCCTTCGACACGTAATCGGGGTCGTCATCCACTCCGTAGGCGATCCTCAAGTGATGCTTGAGCGCCGTTGCGAAGGCCGCTTGCTGCATCGGCAAGATGGCCTTCTGCTTGGCGATGCTGGCAGGGTCTGAGCCGAGGGAGGCGGCAACCGCCGGGCCGCGCTGGAAGGTCTCCAGCGTCGGAACCAGCCAGGTGCCTTTGCTCGCCATAAGGTTGGCGCCTTCTTCATCCAGCAATGTGCCATGCTCGACCGAGTCCACGCCGGCACGCACCGCAGCCTTGATTCCCTCGGTGGCCTCCGCGTGCGCCATCACGTGCTTCCCGGCACGGTGCGCCACCTCGACGGCCCGTGCCATCTGTGCCTCCGATAACTCCTGGACGCGATAATCGCTGATAGGGTCCATGACCCCGCCGGTGGCCATCAGTTTGATCCAGTCCGCGCCGTACTTGATGTCATGCCGTACGGCGATGTTGATCTGGTCGAGCGTGTCGGCGATGTTTGGCAAACGGGGAAGCTCCTGCCCCGGTGCCAGGACGTCCTCGTCGCCGTGGCCGCCGGTCAGGGAGATGCAGCCACCCGCGGCAGTAATGCGCGGGCCTCGAATCAACCCCTGCTCGATGCTTTTGCGCAGTGCGATCTGGCCATAATCCCATTGCAGGCCTTCGCACGCGTCGCGCACGCCGACGAAGCCGTGGTCGAGCAGGATATGGAGGTTGTGCACACCCCAGAGGGCAGCCTCGGGCGCGGACATGCGGAGGCTTGAGGTGGCCGACCAGTCCTTCGGGTCGCCGAGGATGTGGTCGTGAGCGTCGAGGAGCGCGGGAAGTACCGTCTGGCCCGAAAGGTCGATGGTGGGAACCCCCGCCGGTACCGCGCCACCGATGCTCGCGATGCGGTCGCCTTCGACGAGCACCACAACGTCCGGCGTGACCTGGCCGGTGCGCACGTCCAGAAGCCTGCCTGCCTTGATGGCGAATCGCCTGGACTCCGGCTGTCCGCCAGCAGTTCGGGTCGCCTGCTGTGCGACAGCGTACGGTCCGAAACCGGCGGCGAGAACCCCGAGGATCAGCATACTCCGGACAAGACGATTCATGGATTGCCTCCTGAGATTTGGAAATAGGCAATATAAGCGGGGGAAAGGTACAGGCGCCTTTTTGTGGATGCCCGGGTTTCTCCCGCGGCATTCTACCGCATCGTTCCTGGGGATGGAACCCTTTCCTCGGTCTGCCCGCATCGCGACCATGTGCACATGATGATTCTGATACCGCCGAAGTATGTGGTATCGCAGGTGATCGGGTACATGAAAGGGAAAAGCGCGATTCATTTGGCGCGGGCGTACGGAGGACGGAAGCAGAATTTTGTGGGCCAACACTATTGGGCCCGAGGGTATTACGTATCCGTTGTAGGACGCGACGAAGAAGCGGTGCGAAAGTACATTCGGGAACAACAAGAAGAGGGCAAGCGATTAGATCAAATGGGCCTGTGGAAATAAGCGCCGCCTGGGGTGGCGCGAAACCCGCGGGGCCGCGTTAGCGTCCCCGCCCAATTCACCCCCGCCAGCAGCCCCTGGCTTAACCAGATGGAGCGCTGGTTCGGGCTGATCACCAAGCGCATGCTCCGCCGAGGAACCGGTCACAGCGTCACGGAGCTGGAGAACGCCATCTATCCTTGGCTAGCAACTTGGGATATCAACCCGAACCCTTCGTCTGGCGATCCACTGCGGACGTGATCCTCGACAAGGTGCGCCGCTGTAAAGAATTAACTGGGACACCTCACTAGGATGAGGCTATTGCTCGTCTAGTACATCATGTTGCCCGGATCCGGCCTATGCGACCCGCGAGGCAGCCCCCATGTTCGAACCCTCGGAGCCCATTTGACGAAGGACGCGGTTGGTTTCAAGCTGTTCCTTCAGGAGCCTCTTGACCATAAAACCGACATGAATAAACCACATGCACATCACGACGCTGACTGCACCCTCAAAAATACCAAATCCATTTGCCATGTTGACCTTCTCCTTCTCCTCATCAGGATGTACGCTCGACGAGCGCTCGATAGTTTAGGAACCCCGCAGCCATTCCTCTCAATGCAAAATCACGCTTGTGGAGGTACATGCCGCGGTAGAGGCCCCGTGATTCCCACTCTAAGGGGGGTCCCATGCCTTGCCAATAGTACGGGGGTACTGGAATCTCAACTTTCGGCAAGGCGACTATACGCGACCTTCGAGTTTGCTAGCTGCGATCGCGGGCATCGTCCGCGAGCAGCGCTGCGAGGTCGATGGCCGACGGCATCCTCGGCATAGGTGGCGCTGCCAGGGAAATGACCGGAGACGTTCGACGTGCGTAGTTCGCGGCATCCCAAGATCCACAAAGGCTTCTTTTCAGTTGGAGGGGGACTGCTGAGGGCGGAAAACGGAGGGATTGAGTGCTGACGGAACGGATGCACGCGTTAGCAACGGACTTGAACCGCTGAAACCAGGGGAAACGGAGCGAGATTAGCAAAAATAGAACTACCCTACGGGCGCCGGCTTACCGGTCCCGTGGACATCGCCCGAAGCGTGTTCCGAACGGACTAGGCGTGAGCGGCCATAGTGCGTCGCGCTGCTTCGACGGTTCTCGTTACCCGTCGGTGATTTCCAAGCATCGCGAGCAGGTCGCCTCTCTGCACTTTCTCGCAGAGGACGGTGCACATGGACATGGCATTGAACGGCCGAATGAATTCATGAAGACGGCGTTGATAATCGCGGATGGTTGCCGCGTCTATGCCATTCCCATATGCCCACGACCAGTCCGTGACCCAGCGCATAACGGTAGCGTGCCGATGGAGCGGGCTGCGCTGCAAAGGTTCGCTGGAACGGAGCAATTCGGCCAAACAGTTAGGCGCTGTCAGAAGAACCAGTCGCCCACTGTGCAGGAGGGCATCTGTCTTGAGCCCAGTCTCACCGAGACCGTGCGCAATATCTTTCAGGCAGGTGGGTCCTGCCAGGATGACCAGTTGCTGGCCGATTTCTAAACCGGCGATAGAAAACTGTAAAATGTCGGAAAGGCTCTTATCTTTCCGGATTACTAATTGGCACGGTTCGCCATGCGCGATCAGACTACCGTGGGTCAACAAATCGAAATTCATATTACCTATCTTCAACGACTTCGTAGGGGGAAGTCAACAGAGCATCGAGCGCGAGCGTCATAATGTCCTGCCGGATTTTTAGGATGGTTTCGCCTATTCTTCGCGCCAACTGTTCCCTGACGGGCAACGCCGGGAGGTCTTTGAATTATTGCGTTAGCCGAGCCGCGTATCATTGAATTTGTTAGAGCAACCATCGGGAGCCGTTCCTCTGTAACAGTTTCTCTATATACTATATTTGTTATTTTTAAATCTTAACCCCACGGCGAAAAGGAGAGGGAAGCGTGCAGCGCGTCCGCTGTCTGCCGCTTCCCCTACGGTTCTTCCGTGGCGTCCAGCAGTCGCAGACGGGCAACGTCTCGAAAGCCCCTTTCCAAGGCTATGGGAGCCATGCTCACGCCATACCCCAGATCGGGGTATGCCCACCGGGCAAGGATGTTGAAGCGGACTTTGCCGTCAGCGCACACTTCGGCGCGAACGGCGGACGTGCCGTCAGATTCCGCGCGAATCTGATAGGGTGAGTTCGCCAACCCGCACGAGGCGGACCAAATATTCTCTTTGAGGCTGCGAAAATCATTCGTGCCGCGCCCGCCACGGTCGTCCCGCCCGAAGAGGAAAAAATCCTGGGTGTCCTCCGACCATGGGCCCGCCGGAGGCTGGCGGTAGGTTTGGGGCGGAAAGCTCGATTGCCTCCTGGCGATACCTCTCGGTCTACCGATGTGGTCGTTGGGGTATGCGGACCAAGGAGCTTTTCGGTCCCACCACAATTGCTCGATGGAGCTGGAGAGCACGTAGGCGATGCCAACTTCGTTCGCCGCTTTCACCGGATCGTGAAGCGCGTACGCCGTCGTGATAAGTCCCTGCCCATCGATCCTGATTTCAAATTCCGCGCTCATCCCGGGACCGTCGCCCTGGCGGGATACGTGAGCTCCCACCAGGTTGATTACCACTTCGTCTGCCGTCGAGGACTGGCGCATGCTGATGAGCCACCACGGAGCAAGAGCCCCGGGTCCGAGGTTCAGGAAGGGGCCGCCTTCGATGATTTTGTTGCCGCGAAACACACCCTCCGAAACCAAGCCCGTGGCTTTATTGAAGATGATGCGAAAGTCCGAGCCCTGAACGGTGAGGGATTGAGTGTCCTCGGTCACCGTCGGCGCCGGGCCCTGGGGGGCGGGGAATGTTACCACGCGCTTTCCAATGCGGAAGTGGAATTCATCAATCAGCACGTTCTCCGCGGTGTGGAATTGCAATTCCAGAATCTCGTCATCACGCCAATTACGCCCAGGGACGAGAAGGGTACCTTTGGCGGCGGGCGCGGTACTCATGATGAGGGGTTGCAGCGCCTGCTCGCCAACCCGGCAAGTTACCTTCAGTTCATTGAGGTTGGTATGGTTGAACCAATTCTCAAGTGGAATGACAAGAGGTTGGCCGGCGCCGGGATTGGGTATTTCGGTTGCGGTGATGCGGACAGGAGAGTAAGCCTTCTTTGTCAGCCAAAACTCGGGCTTTTGCCGCCGCCATCCATCTACGATTCCCCACTGGCCATAGCCAACCGGGGAGTCCGGCAGGAAAAAGACCTCATCAAAACCTGCCCAAATCGCTCCGCCCAGGCACCCCTCTGAAGCGCAAGCGTTCTCCCAAAAACGCTTGATAAAGTGGCCCCAATAGTTTCGCACACCGGGATCTTGCTTCAAGGTATCGGCGTTATAACACGGAATGTGCGTGCACTCGTCATTCAGCTTCGGGAAGTCCTTGCTTGTGAGGTCTCCGTCAAAGTCGGGGTAGTGTTTGCTGAAGATATCGTATCCATCGACGCCGGCGGGGACGGTTTCGGGGTAGCAAAAGATCACTGGGCGCGAAGCGTCCTCCACCTTGGCGTATTCGCGCTCCTTGGCAAAATTTGAGCCCCACTTACTTTCATTGCCCAGAGACCATAGGATTACGGAAGGATGGCTCCGGTCGCGCTCGATCATTTCGGCAAACTGATTGAGGAAACGGGAGGTGAAATCGGAGTTGGATTCTGTGGGGGTGGCAATCGACCAGGCTTGATCGACAAAGCACACGGCCGTTTCCTCCTCCACATAGATTCCGACGCGGTCACAGGCGTCAAGAAAGGTTTCTGAAGGAGGGTAGTGCGACGTCCGCACGAAGTTGACGTTGGCGTCGCGCAGCAGGAGGGCATCCTGCTCGTCGATTCCCGGGGTCACCGACCGTCCCGATAACGGGTGGGTGTCGTGCCGGCAAACGCCGCGCAACTTGACTTTGTCTCCATTGATGAAAAGTTGGTTTTTGCGCCGCTCGACCTTACGAAAGCCGATTCGCCGGGAGTGCTTTTGAATCTCCTGCCCACCGATTATGAGTATGACATCCAATGCATAGCAACTGGGGTGTTCGCTGTCCCACTTCCGTGGCGCTGCGACGTGAATGGCGACGACGCCCTCCGGCTTCTCGGCGCTCAGATCCATAGAATTCGGCTGGAGGGCAACGGCACTTCCGTGCGGATCACGCAATCGAAAGTGCAGTGAGGCGGATTGACCTGAATTGAACGCCACCTTTGCGGTGACACGCAGCGTCGCATCCTGGTAATTCGCGTCGAGGTCGGCGTCCACGTGAAGACGCGAAACATAGTCCGCAGGTACGATAAATAACTTCACGTCTCGCAAGATTCCGCCAATGTAGTGCTTGGCGTAGTTGCTGGCGTATGAAATCTCATCGGCGCGGTCGGTCACTCCGACAGTGAGCCATGCGGATTCTCCGGGCTTTATATAGGGGGTGATGTCGCAATCCCAGGACGTAAAGCCGCCGTGGTGTTCGCGCACAAACTGGCCGCTCACCCACACGCGCGTGTAACTGTAAACACCATCAAATCTCAGGAATACCTTTTTACCCTTCGCGCCCGCTGGTATATCGATGGATCGCCTGTACGGATACTCGCTGTCCCTCGCGATCGCCTGTCCCTGGGTCATGAGTTCACCAGGAACGGTTACATCCGCCCACCCCGAGGGGTCCACGTGGTCGGACCAGAATTCCGTCGGAGGGAGAAGGGTGAATTTCCAGATGCCGCCCAGGTCGGCAACGTGAGGCGAGACCCCCGCGGTCTCTGTGGGAATGGGCACAATAACGGGCCTCAGCCACACGGGGTTTGATTCTGCGCTCGCGGGTCCGTTCGCGGCAGGATCTTCGCTGCCCGGGGTGGGTAGTCCCGCGGCTTTAAGCGCATTGACCGCGTCGCGATCATGGAAAGCCAGAGCGGATAAGAGTGTTGAGGTTCCAAACGAGCGCACAAAATTTCGCCGGTTCACGAGACTATATCCTGATGATAAATTATGAGCATGCTTGCGGCCGATCAGACTCGGAGCGGTCTATGAGGCTTTCTCTGAGGCGGTCATAGGCCTTGCAAAGGCTCTACTTTGTATCATAAGAGTGGAGGTGCGGCAATAGCGGAGGTTTGCCGCCGAAGTGTGCTGACATAAGTTGGCGATTAACCGAGAATCGCAGCTCGCGGAGGTACGCTCCGCCGACAGGGCCTATGCGGTAACGGTTACGAGCGGGTCTATCGAATCCGCTAATCTCACCGCCGCGGCGCTAGAACGTGAAGGTCGCCATAAAATCAACGCGACGATTCGACGCCTGGGGTCCCGAGAAGCCCGGGCCGCCGAACAGGCCTCCGATCGAGTTCGACTCGCCAAATATTGGCGAGCCCACGGTCCCCGCGCGCGGCCCCAGGTTCACATCATTGAAAACATTCCTAGCGTTGACGCTCAACGTGAGATTGTAGCGCCGGTTGCTGTTGTTTCCTCCGCCGAAAAAACTGCCGAGCCCGCCGCCTCCGCTCAACCCGCCAGGGCCCAAGCCGCCACCGATGCCGCGGCCGCGGCCCCCGCCCCCGCGGCCTCCCCCATAGCCACCGGTTGATGTCGGTCGCTTGGTTTCTCTCCCGAAGCTAATGGTTTTGCTTAGCCGAAGATTAAACGTAAATTGCCCGGGATTGTCATACCCATAGGGTGGGATGATGGATTGAGCCGATGCCGGCAGGGTGTTGAAATCACCGAGCGGGTAGCAGTAAATGGGTCCAGTGGAGGAGCATGGGGCTCCAGTCGCGGCCAAGGCCGGCCTGGCATTGAAGGCCCCGGTCCCGAAAAGGTCCTGTCCAACGGTGACGTTGAAGGGTGTTCCCGACGCTGCCACGAGGAACGGGCTGAGGGTGAACCGATGCGGCAGGTTCCAGTTCCCAATCAGAACCACGCGGTTCCTGACGTCAAATGCGGCACGGCCATAGTTCTGAGAAATGTCGTAGGGGTCCATGATCAACGCCGGAGTGTTCCCACTGGTGTCGGCATCCGCGTAGCTCAGGGTGTAGAAACCGCCGAGCGTAAGCTTGGTATTGAGGCGCAAATTGAAGTTGGCGATCAGTTGGTTTTGGTTGAAGAGGCCGCCCGACTGGTAGTCGTAAATGTTCCCCGCTGTCTCGCCATAAGGCCGAATTCCCAGGTCAGGCTCTCCGAGAGGAAAGGTTCCGGGAAGAGGCGCATTGATGTCGTTGGTGAAAAGTTGGTGCAGGCCGTGGGAGTTGAGATAGGTCAGTGAAACCGTGGCGCTCTTCGAGACCTGCTGCTCAATGCTCAGCGCCGACTGCATGATCGAGGGAGCTTGCAGGTGGGGATCAATCTGATACCGCGTGGCAGCGCCCGTCGATAGGGTGCTCAGCGCACTGGCGCTCGGGATTGTCGGGTAAAAGTCTGGCGAGGGAACGAGATACTGCCGCTGAGTCGTGCCATTCAAACGATCAGCTTGCAGTAGGAGCGTTTCCGGGAACCGGTCGTAAAAAATTCCGAATCCCGCGCGTATAACCGTCTTCGCCGCCGATTTCTTATGCCCGCCCAGGCCCCAGGCAAAGCCCAACCGCGGCGCAAAGTCGGAGTGGTCGGAAATGGCGGTTTGCGACTCCCATCGCAAGCCCAGGCTGAGCGTCATGTTGGAATGGACCTTCCAGTCATCCTGAGCAAAGAGTCCTACATCCACCATGTTAACGACAGCGAGAGGGTTTCCGGCAACAAGAAGGAATTGGCTCGCCCCGCTGCAACTGGTTCCACCAGCGGCCACACAAGCCTCGGCACTGGCGTAGGCGGACAAACTCGGGAAAGTGAACGTCCCGTTGAAATTCTGGTTGGATGTGCTGGAATCGTGAATGTCCCGCAGCCGCCCTCCGACCACCAGCGTGTGTTTACCAAGGAAGAAGGAGGTAAGGTTCTGCACTTCGTAGTGGTTCTGGATGTCAGTCGACTTCCCCATCGCATTGCCCCCGCCGGTGAATGCGTCCAGCACCGTAATGGTCGGGGCGATGGTCCTCGGCACGTCGGTTGTGTCATCGTGCAGGTATTGGAAACGAAATTGGTTTAGCCGCTTGGCGCTGAATACCTCGGTGTCGCTCACTTGCACGGTATGCTCGTCGCTGTGGGCGTCGAGGCCCTGGGAAGCGAGGCTGAACTGCCCGATTCCGTTGTCGGGGAAATTGTTGTCAAAAAACTGATAGCGAACCGAGAGGACGTTGGTGGGAGTTAACTGAAAATCGAACCGCGGACTAAGGTTGGTGCGCGATTGGGGAGTGGGGACTGCCTGGCTGAAAGAAATCGGAGCGAGCGTGGTGGGGTCAAGCCCAGTGAACGCGGACACGACGGAGTTGTCGCCGATGTCGCGGCGGAAAAAGGTGAAGAAAAATGAGGCTTTCTTGCTAAGTGGACCGCCCACGCTGGCATTGAAGAAGTCCGAGTGATATCCCGGGTCATTCACGGCGAAGGGGTTCCGCGTGTTGAAAATCGCGTCGTTCAGATCCCCCATCACTTGCCCATGGAACTGGCTTGCCCCTGGCCGGGTGGTGATTTCGATGCGCCCGTAACCCAGCTTGTCATACTCCGCCGAGAAGGGGTTTTGATTGATCCGGATTTCCAGGATGTCTGCTTTGGGCGGAAGCTGTCCAGCAGTGAACCCGTCAACGTAGATCTGCCCGCCATTCGGTCCCGCCGAGGGACCTGCCAACGCTTCTAGTTCCGACTGTAACTCATCAGGATCGTCTGAGAGTGCCTGGAGATCCTCGCCCTTAATGACCAGCGCGCTGGCGTTTTCCTCGGGGTTTACGCTCACGCGCGTGGATTCACTGGTGACCTGCACCTTTTCGACTTCCTGGGCAATTTGGAGCGCTATATTTACCTTGCCTGTTTTCCCTGCGGCTACCTGCACGTTCTGCTGCGTAAAGGGCGAGAAGCCGTCGGCGTTGGCCTTGACTGTGTACGCACCGGGCGCGAGGCCGTTAATCTCGTAGGTCCCATCGGCGTGAACGACGCCGGCTTTGACTTGTCCCGTCGAAGACACCGCTGACACCTTGGCGCTCGGGACAGCGAGTCCCGAGGGGTCCGAAACCTGGCCGCTAACCGCGCCCGAGGGATTTTGCGCCACGAGTAACCCCGGGAAAAGCAACGAAAGGAACAGGAAGCCCACAGCGGTCGCTGGTGCTCCGGAAAATCCAAATTTCATTCCGTCTCCTCAACAGGAACTCCACCTTGATGGCTCGCCGCCGCAAGGTCGGGTCTCCCCGAGCATGAGTTCTGCTCAAAGGGAGGAAGTGTTATTGTGAACAAACATATGGGAGTACCACGCTCCGGCGCCCATCGCCCCACCTAAGCATCCACCCTGATTCAGACGAATGGGCGCGCTTTGGGGTTTCACCTGGGGAACAATACTGACCGGTCTGTCCGTGGCACTGTGACAGAACTCTCTTATCCCTTCAGCTCCAAATCATGTGTTTTCAGTAAGATCGAGGAATAGCCGCAATGCAACCTCTCTCCCTTCGTTTTCAATGACATCGTGGAAGTAGCTTTCTTCCACCTTGACGGCTCGCTGGGATAGAAAATAAGATTGAAGGCCTCAATTCCGGCCAACAATTAGAGTTCAAAAGAAAGGGTTAGGACGCATTGTCGCCTCCCCCAACGACCCGGCAGAGCCAGGCCCAGCAGGACGCCCGGGAACTCGCCCGCTTGGGCTATGCTCAGGAACTCCTGCGCAGCATGGGCGGCTTCTCCAACTTCGCGATTTCGTTCTCGATTATTTCGATTCTCACCGGCGCGGTCACCCTGTTCGACTACGGACTGCAGATGGGCGGCCCGAGGGAAATGACCCTGGGTTGGCCGCTGGCGACGGTCGGCACGCTTTTCGTCGCGCTGAGCATGGCGGAACTCTGTTCGGCGCTGCCCACTTCCGGCGGCACCTACCATTGGTCGGCGGAGCTAGGCGGACCCACGTGGGCGTGGTTCACCGCGCTGCTCAATATTGTGGGATTGGTGGCGGCGCTGGCGGCCATCGACTATGGCTGTGCCCAATTCCTCGCGCCCATTCTCGGTCTGGAAGCGTCGAATACCGTTTTGCTGGTGACCTACGCTCTGATTCTTGCCTCGCACGGCTTCATCAACCACTACGGAATCCGCTGGGTGGCCTGGCTCAACGACCTCAGTGTGACGGTCCACATCGTGGGCGTTCTGATACTGATGGGCGCGCTTTGGATTTTTGCTCCCAAGCAGCCGCTGAGTTTTCTTCTGACGGCCACTTCCTCCAGCACGATTCACGCGCCATATGCCTGGCTGTTCATGCTGGGACTGCTTCAGGCGGCGTGGACTTACACCGGCTATGATGCGTCCGCCCATGTTGCGGAGGAGACGCTCGACCCCCGCCGCCGCGCGCCGTGGGGTGTGGTCTTATCGGTCGTGGTTTCGGGATTCTTCGGCTACCTGTTGATCCTCTCGCTCACGTGGGCGATTCCCAGCATCTCGGGCGTGCTCAATGCCAAGGACGCGGCAGGGAACTCGCTGCCCGCGGTACTCGCGATCGTGACGGCCACCCTGGGCCAGCGCGCGGGGAAGGCGGTGCTGCTGCTCGCGGTCGCGGCGATGTGGTTCTGCGGCCTCGCGACGGTCACGTCGGTGTCGCGGGTGATTTACGCCCTCGCGCGCGACAAGGGTCTGCCTCTGGCCCGCTTTTGGAGCAAGACGCATCCCCGACACAAGACTCCCGGGGCCGCGATCTGGCTGTCTGTGGCCGTGGCGTTGCTCGCCCTGGTGTATGGCAAATCGTATTCCGTCGTAACTTCGCTCAGCGTGTTGGGATGCTATCTGGCGTACAACATTCCCGTCTATCTGGGTTGGAGACGGAAGCGCGACTGGGTCGATAAGCGCGGCCCCTGGCACCTGGGACGCCGCAGCAATCTGATCAACGTGCTGGCGCTTGCCTGGACAGCGTCCATCTGTGCGATTATGATAATGCCTCCTAACGCTTTGGCAGGCATCAGTATGGCGGTGGTGCTGGCGGTGCTCTACGCGCTGCACCGGTTTACGGGACCGCATGAAATCCGCAAGCCCACGTGGGCCGCGTTGGAAGGTCCCGTCACGCCTAGCTCTCGGTAGCGGCCGGGCGTCGTAGCGGCGAGTTTATCTCGCCATGAGGCGGCGCGAGCCGCCAGGCGAATTGGCGTTTCCAGTTAACTCTTTAGCCCCGAGGTCAATCCATCATGGACGCCGCAGCAATCCGGCAAGGCTTGAAACCCTACAAACTATTTATCAACGGTCAATGGACGCCGCCATCGAGCACCGTTTCCATCCCCGTAATGAATCCCGCCACCGGGGAGCAACTGACAACCGTCCCCGACGCGAATGCACAGGACGTGGACCGCGCCGTTCACGCCGCTCGCCGCGCTTTCGAAAGCGGTGTGTGGCGCAAGATGGATGTTTCGGCCCGCGAACGGATTATCTGGCGCGTCGGCGAACTGATAGAGAAGAATAAAGAGGAATTGGGCCTGCTCGAATCGCTCAACAATGGGAAGACATTTCAGGAAGCGCTGCGCGGCGACATTCCCCCCACGGCCGACATTTTCTATTACTACGCGGGCTGGGCGCGCAAGATTTATGGCGAGACGATTCCCGTCGACGGGAACTTTCTGAATTACACGCTGCGCGAGCCGGTAGGTGTGGTCGGCATGATTACCGCCTGGAACTATCCCATGCTGCTCGCGGCATGGAAGGTGGCGCCGGCGCTGGCGGCAGGCTGCACGATGGTGATCAAGCCCTCGGAGATGACGCCGCTCACCACGTTCAAGCTGGCGGAATATTGCCAGCAGGCGGGCGTGCCGGATGGCGTGGTGAACGTCGTGACCGGCTATGGACCCACGGCAGGCGAGGCGCTGGGCCGCCACATGGATGTGGATAAGGTGGCGTTCACGGGCAGCATCCGTACGGCGCGAGCGCTGCTGAAGGCCTCCGGCGAAAGCAACCTGAAGCGTCTGTCGCTCGAACTCGGCGGGAAATCCCCCAACATCGTCTTTCCCGATGCCGATCTCGAGCGGGCGGCGAAGTCGGCGTTCTGGGGAATTTATGCCAATAAGGGAGAAGTGTGCAGCGCCGGTTCGCGGCTGCTGGTGCACGAGAAAATCTACGACCAGTTTGTGGGCGGATTGGCGGAGCGCGCCGCAAAAATGAAAGTGGGCGACCCACTCGACCCGGCGTCGGAAATGGGTTCACAAATCAGCCAGGCCCAGATGGAGCGGATTCTCGCCTACATCGAAGCCGGTCGCAAGGAAGGCGCGCGCGTGCTGACCGGCGGCGAGCGTGATACCTCCGGCGACAAAGCCCGAGGCTTTTATGTGAAGCCGACGGTGTTCGCAGACGTTCAGCCGCGAATGAAGATCGCGCAGGAAGAGATCTTCGGCCCCGTGCTCGCGGCGCTGAAGTTTCGGGATGCGGAGGAAGCCGCGGAAATCGCCAATTCTACCATCTACGGGCTGGTTTCCGCCGTGTGGACGCGCGACATCGCAACCGCCCATCGCCTGGCGCAGCAAATCAAGGCAGGCTCGGTGTGGATTAACGCCTACAATTGTTTTGATAGCAGTTCGCCCTTCGGCGGCTATAAACAAAGCGGGTTCGGCCGGGAGATGGGGCCGCACGCGCTGGAATCGTATACGCAGGTAAAGTCGGTTTGGGTGGCTCTGGACTGATTTTGGATTTTAGCAGCCTGATGAAAAAAGGGCGTAGCGGCGGGTTTATCCCGCCATTGCGTATTGAATCCAATGGAGGTATGGCGGGGTAAACCCGCCGCTACGCCCGGCCAATGGACTATTTCATCAGCCTGTTAGATTTTGGATTCGGGACTGGGCGGTTGAGAGTTTAGCGCGGACGCGTTAAAGACGAAGCTCTACGCCATCCTGTTAATCTCTTTGGTTGCTGGCTATGGTGGAATATCTAATCCAAAATCCGAAATCTAAAATCCAAAATGCAAGGAAGATACATGACCGTTGACGAAGTGAAGCAGCTCTTCGCCACGCACCACATCGAAAAGGTCAAGCTGGGCGGGTTCGATGTGGACGGCGTGTTGCGCGGCAAGTACATCTCCCTGGAGAAATTCTGGTCAGGCGCCGACGCCGGCCTGGGCTTTTGTGACGTCATCTTCGGTTGGGACAGTTCTGACGGGCTTTACGACAATGTCCAACTGACCGGCTGGCACACGGGATATCCCGATGGGGTGGCGCGAATCGATTTGTCCACATTCCGCGTGCTGCCGTGGGAACCGGACACGGCATTCTTCCTCGTCGACTTCCTCAACAAAGATGGCAGCCCGCTGGCTGCATCGCCGCGCCAAGTGCTGCGCCGCGTTATCGAGCGCGCCGCATCCATGGGGTACATCGCGAACGCCGCCATCGAATACGAATACTTTTTCTTCGCGGAGGACCCGCAGTCGATCCGGCAAAAGCACTACCGCGACCTCGTGCCGCTCACACCCGGGATGTTCGGGTACAGCGTTTTGCGTGCTTCGGTGCATTCGGACCTTGCCCATACGATCTTGGATGCTATGCGCGCGATGGGAATCGAGATCGAGGGATTCCACACGGAGACGGGCCCGGGCGTTTACGAAACCGCCATTCGCTACAGCGAGGCGCTCAGCGCCGCCGACCAAGCCGCCTTGTTCAAGACGGTGGTGAAAATTCTGGCACAGAAGCACGCCCTCGTTGCCACTTTCATGGCGAAGTGGAATAGCAACTTGCCCGGTTGCAGCGGGCACATCCATCAGAGCCTTGCGGACGCCCAGACAAGTAAGAACCTTTTCCACTCGCCTGCGGGCGAGCGGGAAATGTCGGGCCTGATGCGGCATTACATGGCGGGGCAGCTTGCCTTGATGCGTGAGTTTACCGCGATGTACCTGCCCACGGTAAACTCCTACAAGCGCACGGTGCCGGGAACTTGGGCGCCTACCAACGTGACGTGGGGGATTGACAACCGGACCACCGCGGTCCGCGCGATCCCCGCCGGCAGCAAGTCTACGCGCGTCGAACTTCGCGTGCCCGGCGCGGACTCCAACCCCTATCTCGCGCTCGCGGCAAGCTTGGCCGCGGGGCTTTATGGAATCGAAAACAAGTTCGAGCTCGAAGGGCCGACGGTGAACGCGTACGCGTCCAAAGCGCCGGCGCTGCCCCGCACGCTGGAAAAGGCAGCGGCGCTTTTCCGCGCAAGCGATGCGGCGCGTGAATACTTTGGCGCAGATTTTGTGGAGCACTACGCCGCTACGCGCCGGTGGGAAGTCCGCGAATTCCGCCGCGCCGTAACGGATTGGGAATTGGCAAGGTATTTCGAGATAATCTGAGCGGCGATTCGGGAACCGGCATCGTAGCGCGGACCTGTTCTTTAGGTCCGCGGCTCTTACGCGCCGGCCGCCCAAAGCTCGCGGCGCTCCCCCGACCGGTGCGGAAAATCCGCGGACCTAAAGAACAGGTCCGCGCTACGGTGATTCAAAAACATGATTTCCAGATTCTCTTTTCCCACCCGAATCGTTTTTGGCCCTGGCGCGTTGCGCGAGTTGGGCAATGAAGCACGGCCGTTGGGGATCACGCACCCGCTTGTGGTCACGGACCGCGGCGTGGTCGCGTGCGGACTTGCCGAGCGGATTCTCGCGGAAGCGCGGCGGGCAGGCCTGCACCCGTCGCTTTTTGTTGACGTAGATCCCAACCCGGTGGAGAAGAACGTGCGGGAAGGGCTGGAGGCCTATCGACGCGGAGACTGCGACGGGGTCATCGGACTGGGCGGCGGCAGTGCCCTCGACGTTGCCAAAGCGGTCCGCCTCGTGGCTACGCATGCATTCCCCCTAGAGCAGTATGACGACATCCTGGACGGCGCGGCGAGAATCAAGCCCAACGTTCCGCCGATGATCGCCATCGCCACCACCGCCGGTACGGGCAGTGAAGTGGGGCGGAGCACCGTCATCATTCTCGACGCGACAGAACGCAAGACGGTGATTTTCAGCCCCCACCTGATGCCCAACGTCGCGCTGGCCGATCCCGAGTTGACGTTGGGCATGCCGCCGAAGATTACCGCCGGCACGGGCCTGGACGCGCTGACGCACAATGTGGAGGCCTACGTAGCCCGTGGCTACCATCCCCTCTGCGACGCCATTGCGCTTCAGGGAGCCAAGCTGGCCATTCAGAATCTGCCCCAAGCGGTGCGGGAGGGAAGCGACTTGGAAGCGCGCAGCAACATGATGATGGCGGCAATGATGGGCGCCGTGGCGTTTCAAAAGGGTTTGGGCGCTGTACACTCCCTCGCTCATCCTCTTTCCAGTATTGCCCATCTGCATCACGGCACCACCAACGGCATTCTGCTGCCTCACGTGCTGGAGTTCAATCGTTCTGTCGCGGAAGGCCGCCTGCGCGATCTTGCCATCGCCATGGAGATTGACGGCGCCCAGGGGACGGCCGCCGAAGCCGCCACTGCGCTCATCGCGCGGCTGCGCAAACTCTTGCTCGAGGTCGGAATTCCCACCACCCTCGGTGCGCTAGGGGTGAGTCGCGAGCGTATTCCGGTGCTCGCCAAGAAAGCGATGGCGGACGCCTGCCACCAATTGAACCCTCGGCTGTGCACCGAAGCGGACATGATCGCGCTCTACGAAAAAGCGCTGTGAGCGGCGTATCGCGCCGCAAAGCATGAGCAATCGTAGCGCGGACCTGTTCTGTAGGTCCGCGGCCTTTCCCCGACCGCCACGCAAAACCCACCCTTACGGGTTGCGCAGCTTTAGAGTGCGGCAGCTTGCTGTCGCTTTCCCTTCCGCGAGCTTGCTTGCGGGGATTAGAACGCGCACCAACGCGGGGCGCGAAAGCTGTTGGAACGGGGAGGGGCCGCCAGCAAGCTAGCGGGGAAAAAGCGGCAGCAAGCTGCCGCACTCTAAAGCTCCGCAGAGCGTCGCATGATCCCTCCCACAGGCCTGGGAAAAGCCGCGGACCTAAAGAACAGGTCCGCGCTACGGAGATTCGATCCGATGAAAATGCGGGAAATTCTGGCCTGAAAGCTGGGCTGATGTTAGTATCAGCGCGCACTCGTGATGCAGATTATTTCTCATTTTATCGGAGGGGCGGGATTCATGAGAGACAGATCGAATGGCAATCAAACCGGCGTGCCCGCGGTTGGGCGCAGCCGGAGACTCTACGTACTACGGATTCTGTGGGTCGTTCTTGCTTTACTTATTGGGGTCATTACCGCGAGCGCTGACGTGAAGTTACCGGCGATTATCAGCGACAACATGGTGTTGCAGCAAGGCCGGCAGGTGGCAATTTGGGGAACGGCGGACGCGGGCGAACAAGTGACCGTCACCCTGGGCGAACAAAAGCAGACGGCCACCGCCGACGGCAATGGGTTTTGGAAAGTGGAGTTGGAGCCGCTGAAAAAAGGCGGGCCCTTTGAGATGACGGTGGCGGGGAAGAACACCATCATCGTCCACAACATTCTTGTGGGCGAAGTATGGGTGTGCTCCGGCCAGTCGAACATGGAGTTCGCCGTGTGGAACCACAACGTGTTCGGCGGCGTGATTAATGAGGAGAAGGAAGTGGCGGCGGCCAACTATCCGCTGATCCGGCTTTTCATTGTGAAGAAGGCGGTGGCGGGCAAGCCCCAAACCGATGTGCAGGGCCAGTGGGTGGTCACGACCCCGGCGACGGTAGGGACCTTCTCCGCGGTGGGTTATTTCTTCGGACGCGATTTGTTCCAGGCCATGAAATTCCCCGTTGGGCTCATCGACTCCACCTGGGGCGGGACGGAGGCGGAGGCCTGGACGAGCGCAGCGGCATTGCAGGCCGATCCCGACCTGAAGGTGGTCGCGGATTCCTGGCAGCAGAGAATTAACGATCTCCCGAACGCGCTCGAACAGTACATGCAGAGACTGCGAGACTGGGAGAAGGCGGCGGACGAGGCGGAAGCCGACGGAAAAGTTGCCGTGCCCATGCCCGACCCGCCCAAGGACCCACGCGGGCATCCCTGGCGCGCTTCCGGGCTATGGAATGCGATGATGGCGCCACTGACCCCCTACGCGATCGGCGGAGCCATCTGGTACCAGGGTGAATCGAACGCAGACTATGCCTATCAATATCGCAAGGTCTTCGCTACGATGATTAATCAATGGCGCAGTTCTTGGGGCGAAGGGGATTTCCCGTTCCTTTTCGTTCAACTCGCAAGTTTCGCCCCCGGCGCAAAATATCCCGACGCCTGGGCCACGTTGAGGGAGTCGCAGGAAAAGACCCTGGCATTGCCGAAAACCGGGATGGCCGTGGCGATCGACATCGGCGATTCCTACGATATTCACCCCAAGAACAAGCAGGAAGTGGGCCGGCGATTGGCTCTGGCTGCCGAGAACATTGCCTACGGTCGCAAAGTCGAGTACATGGGGCCGGCGTTCAAGTCCCTGCACGAGGACAAGGGAACCCTGCGTGTGCAATTTACCCACGTGGCGGGAGGACTGGTGGTTCGCGGACAAAGCTTGAAGGGATTCGAGATTGCCGGTGAGGATCAGCAGTTCTCGCCCGCGGAGGCGAAAGTCGAAGGCACGGAAGTGGTGCTCTCGAGTCCGCAGGTTACCAAGCCCGTGGCCGCGCGCTACGGTTGGGCAAACGATCCCCCGTGTAATCTCTACAACAAGCTTGGACTGCCGGCGCCGCCATTCCGGTCGGATGACTGGACGGTGTCAACGCAGACCCTGGTGCGGACGGAAGCCAGCAAGCTTTGGTGAGGGTATCCATGTTGAAGTGGCTGGTGATCGGCATTGGCGACATCACGACCAAGCGGGTAATCCCGGCGCTGCTCGAGGAAAAACGCAGCGAGCTTTGGGGCATCGTCACGCGTCACCCGGCGAAGGCCGCGCCTTATGGGGTGCGCGCCTTCACCAGCCTCGACGCCGCACTGGCGGCGGGTGGCGCGGACGTGGTCTATGTAGCGTCGCCGGTGTTTCTCCACGCCCCGCAGACCTTAGCGGCGCTCAGGGCAGGGAAGTTGGTGCTCTGCGAAAAGCCCATGGCGATGAACTACGCCGAGGCGAAGTTGATGGTGGAGGCGGCGCGCGCGGCAGGCAGGACGCTGGGAGTGGCTTATTATCGCCGCGCATACCCCAAAGTGGGGCGAGCCAAAGAGCTGATCCGCGCGGGAGCGATTGGCAAGCCGGTGCTTGCTTATATTACCTGTCAGGATTGGCGCTCGGGTGAGGGCGCCGAGCGGAACTGGCTCGTCGATCCCAGTCAGGCTGGAGGCGGGCCGCTCTTTGACGTGGGTTCCCACCGGATCGATGTGCTGAACTTTCTGTTCGGCGAACCGCAGCGCGTGACGGGACAGTTGTCTAACGCTGTTCACTCGCTTGACGTGGAAGATTCCGCGACGGTCCTGATCGACTACGCCAGCAAAGTGCGCGGCATCGTCGATGTCCGGTGGAACTCGCATGTGAGGCGGGATGAACTGCGGATTATCGGCACTGATGGAGAGATGGACCTCAGCCCACTGAGCGGCCCTGACCTCATCTACCCCGGCGGGCGCGAGGAGTTGCCCCCAAGCGCGAACTTCCATTTCCCTTGCATCGAGAATTACGTTGCGGCCGTGCTCGACGGCGCGCCGCTTCTCGCTAGCGGCGAGAGTTCGCTATGGACCGACTGGGTGACGGAGCAAGTGGTTTCGCAGAACCCTCGCTAAGTGGACGCCAGGCCGAAAACCTTTTCAGTGTAGACCCGGCTGCGGCGTAGGTCTTCTTCCAAGCCGCGGGTCATGGCCGTTTCTTTCTCGTACGCCAACTCCACCACTAGGAAGCCCTGATAGTTGATCTGGTGCAGGTATTCAGCCACCGGGGCGTAATCGACGTCGCCAGGCCCGAAGTCTTCCATCCAAACTCCGTGTTCGGAGTTTCGCAGGTGCAGGCTCTCGACGCGCGCGCCGACTCGCTGCAAGAAGGGCATCACCTGCTGGCCCCCGCGATAGGCCCAATGAACGTCCACGCAACAGCCTGCCAGCTTGGGGTCTGTGTGCTGCAGCTCGTACCACCATTCGCGGGCGTTCTCGCGGAGTTCGGGGGTGTGATGGTGCAGCAGCAGCCGGATTCCTTGGCGCCGGAGCGCCGCGCCGAGTTGGTTGATGTAGTGGGCCTGGGTTTTCAGTTCATGGTCGGATTTGCGCCCCTCGTGCGGCAACGGACTAGGGTTGGTGATTATTACCCGAGTTCCGAGGGGCTTGAGGAACGCGACCAGTTCCATCACCGACCGGATGGACATCTCGGCCGCGCGCGGCTCGTGCATCGTGGTCCCGGCGTAGACACTCTCAGGGCTCAACTGATATCTGGCCAGCAGGTCGGCTGTTTGCCGGCGCACATCCCGCGCGAAGAACTCCGCCGAGAGCTCGATGCGCGGGTATCCGGCCTGATGCGTTTCCCGCAGCGCCTCTTCCTCGCCTTCGGCGATCGTCACTTTCGTGGCCGCGAAGTGCTGAATCCAGATGTAGCCTTCCACGGAGAGCTTGGGTGCGTAAGCGCCGGTGGGCTTGTCGGTTGAACCCAGGAGCAAGCCCGATGGGACGAGCGCCGCGCCGGCGAGCTTCGCAAAATTTCCCAACACCTCTCGACGGCTGCATGCGGCAAGTTGGGTTTTCATGGCTCCTCCTCGATGGGTCCACCGATGAAACACGTAGCGGCGAGTTCACCTCGCCGAGTTCACCTCGCCGAGATCCGTAGCGCGAGCTTACCTCGCCAAATGGCGGCGTAAAGCCGCCTCTACGCGAAGTCTACTCACTACCGATGGGCGAGATGACTGTACGGCGGGATTCGCAGGGGGTCAAGCATTTCTCAAGATTCAGGCGTCCGGCTCTCGTCCGGTTTCGCCGCGTCACTTCGCAGACTCCGCAGGAGATTGGGAAGCTGTTGCGTGAACGCCGAGCGAGCCATCACCGAATCGCAGCCGGCAGCACGGGCGGCGGAAATGAGCTGCTCCTGGACGTGGGAGGCGAACGCCACGATACGAATCGAGCGGGTCGAGGGGTCAGACTTAAGCGCTCGAATCCAATCGACGGCGGGCAGAGCGCGGGAATTGAGGTCCATGATGATGGCTTGCGGCTGAGCCTCGGCAATGGCGGCGACGCCGCGCCGGTGGTCTCCCGTAACCACCGTTGTATCAGTAGCTTTCGCCGTCTCCCGGATTTTTGCGAGAAAGAAAAGGTCGTCCACCAAGGCCACGATGTTTGATGCCAAAGCTTTGCCCTCCCATGACGGGTTCGCGACATCGAGAGCTGCAGCCGTAGGATTGGTGGCGCAGCCTCGGCCGGAAAGTGCCGTGTCGCCCTTCCAATATACCGCAGGTTTCGCTAGCGATCAGCAATGTGCGCTTTCCCACCAGGCAAAGTCCGCGAAGTATCCTCAGCCCAAGTGAAATGGAGCCGAAAGCGGCAGGGCGCCGTAGAGAGAAAATAGGAGTACCGTTCGCTTTTTCGTTGATGATCGGGCAGTCTGTCGGCCTCGACGCTAGGTTTGGAGGCAAAATTGCTTAGCTTACAGTTGGTTGAGTCAGATCGCGCACCCGGGGCCGGGTGGCGAAGGTTGCTCTAGCGGGCGGGAAGTCGCGAGAGGAAGGGACGAATTGGCCCTCCGAAAGCCAGCGCGAAGGTACATTTTATCGATGCCAATCGCGCGAGCTCACCAAAATAGAAAAAACATCGAAAACAAAGGGTGGTCCCAATAAGTTGATGAAAACAAACGGACAAGTTTCGGACAAAATGTTGGAAGCCACTAAGCGTTTGAAAACACAATAGTTATAGTAAATAGCCGATTGATTATAGAAAGCAAACCTAGTTGCATCGATTTTTGACCTCAAAAAGTCGCCGCTTTTCCGCTTTATTCCCGCTATCCCGTTAAATTGCAGAAAATAATAGCCTTATAGCTTAAGTATTTCGCGTATATTGCGCGTATCCCAATAAGTGTATGAAACATAAGTCACTTGGAGCATGGCCAAGTACGCGCAGAGCCGGAGGCATTTCGGCGGCTGGCGCCTCAAAGGGCACTGACCGCCGCCGTTGGGAAAAACCCCTCACCCTATCACCCCCTCTCCCCGGGGAGAGGGAAGAAGGGGAGGGGAGTTGGGGTGAGGGGTCGTTAAGGGCACTCGACCACGGCGGCGTCGAGGATCTCGCCACTCCTTGTCCGTAGATTTCACCGACGGCTAGTGATCTTGCTCCCCGGCGGGGAACTTTGCGGATTTTGATCTGACCTCGGCTTTCCCACGCGGACTCAGGTAACCAAAGAGGCGTTGCGGACGTCGAAGTTACTTATGGACCCTCAAAATGTTCCAGGCACCGAGAATGCCGGCAAGAAACCACTTCGCCTCCTGAGGCCGTCGATCGTCGTGCTTTGCGGACCGGCGGGCTGCGGAAAATCCACATTTGCCGAACGGCACTTCCGCCCGACCCAGATTCTTTCTTCCGATTGGGCGCGAGCCCGCGTGGCCGACGACGAGCGCGACCAGCGCTACAACGCGCAGGCGTTTGCGCTCGTGCGCTTCCTCGTCGATCAGCGGCTTACGCTGAACCGCCTTTGTGTGATTGATTCCACCGCGCTCGCGCCGCAGGACCGGAGAGAGTTGCTCGACCTGGCAAGGCGGTACCAGGTTCCCACCACATTGTTGCTTTTCAATGTGCCGCTAGAGACCTGCATCGAGCGCGATGAAAAGCGGGAGCGCTCCGTGGGCAGGCCCGTCGTCGAGCGACAGTATCAGGCCTTTGAGCAGAGCAAGGTGACGGCTCCGCAGGAAGGGTTTGACCAAGTGGTGGTGCTTCAGGATGGCCAACAGGAAAACGTCCAGATCGAGATCCTGTTCCGGCCTGTCGCGCGGCAGCCTCAGCATGCGGAGCGGCACGACCCCCGCGTTCCGAAACGGTTCGAGCGTCCGGCGCAACCCGCCCCGCAGCGTCAGGGCGGATCAGGACACAATGGCGATTCTGTTGCTAAATCCGGAATACCGCCCGCAGCCGGGCCCGCGGATACCGCTCGGCCCGCGCAGACCGCTGCCGCAGCTTCCATTTCGAGAGCGATTGCACCCACAGCCACGGAGCCTGCTGCACCCGTAGCGCGGGCGCAACCTCATGCTGCTCCGAGGTTGGCCTCGACAGCTTCCGTCAACCAACCCAGTGCGCCGACGCATGTTGTGCCTTCGGCTAAGACTTCGCCCCCGGCCGGGCCAGGGACTGCTCCCGCCGCGCAGGCTAATTCTGGTGAAAAGTAGAATCTGCGTACGGTAGCGTCAGAGGTTGTAAAGAGATTGCTGCTAGCGGTCCGGGCGCCCGGTAAGCCGGTCGTATACGGTTCGGGCGTTGGTGGATCCCAGCGCCTCGTTGTACAGGTCTGTCATTCCCAGAATGTACCGGACTTCCTCATCGAAGCGGTGAAGGGTTTCCAGCTCGACCTTGCGAATGGGAAAGCGCTTGCCCTCCGGCTTTGAGTACCAGAACTTCTGATAGCCTTGATCCTCGAGTTCGCAATTGATTCCATGGACGACCAAGTAGGGCGTGCCCGAATAAATCAGCTTTCCACTTCGGTTCTCTAAGTAAGCGGCACAACCTGATTTCTTGAGCTCGATTTTGCCTGGCGACAATTCGGTTACCACGAAAGCGGCTTCCTCAAACTGCTTTCGCACGATCTGCGCCGTTGCGACTTTTGTTGCCATAGATGGTCCCCATCATCCCTTTCCGTTCGGCTTGGCGGCTCGATGCCGCGCTATGGCGAGGTAAACTCGCCGCTACACCATCCAATGCGTCTACTATGCCCAGTGCCGCAGGTTGACACAGTTCCGAACCTGCCCCTAGAATAAGAAGTCTATTGCAGCGATGGCAGAAAACGCAAGGGCGGCAACCATTCAAAACTTTAAAATACCGCGCGGGCCGGTGGGCCTGCTGGACCTGATCGGCAACACGTCACTGGTACGGTTGGCGCGCATACGGCCCGCGTCGCCGGACGTGGAGATTTACGCCAAGGCGGAGTGGGAGAATCCCGGCGGCTCGGTGAAAGACCGCCCGGCACTGAATATCATCCGCGAGGCCGAGGCTGCCGGACTGATGTCGCGGGACAAAATCCTGATCGACTCAACCTCCGGAAATACCGGCATCGCCTACGCGATGATCTGCGCCGCCAAGAATTACCGTCTGAAGCTGTGCATGCCCTCGAACGCGAGCAAGGAGCGCAAGCGCATTCTAAAAGCCTACGGCGCGGAGATTGTTTATACCGACCCGATGGAAGGCTCCGACGGAGCTATTAGGCGTGTGCGCACGCTGGCCCAGGAGAACTCCGGCGACTATTTCTACGCCAACCAGTACGATAACCCCGCCAACTGGCGCGCCCATTACTTGACCAGTGCCCCCGAGATATTCGAGCAGACGGAAGGCCGCGTGACTCACTACGTCGCGGGGCTCGGCACCAGCGGTACGTTCATCGGCACCGCGCGGAGGCTGAAGGAACTGAATCCTCACATTCAATGCTTATCGTTCCAGCCGGACTCGCCCTTTCACGGACTGGAAGGTATGAAGCACATGCCCACCGCGATCAAGCCGGGGATTTACGACACGGCAGTGGCCGACGCGAACGTGGAGATCGCTACCGAAGACGCGCACATCATGACCCTGCGACTCGCCCGCGAGGAAGGACTGCTGGTAGGTGTCTCGGCGGGTGCCGCCATGGTGGCCGCGCTCAAGGTGGCAAATCGATTGACCCGCGGCGTGGTGGTGACCGTATTCCCCGACAGCGGCGACAAGTATTTGAGCGAGCGGTTTTGGGATGAGGGACAGTAAGTGGATCGGGTCATCTGGCCATCGGGTCATCGGGTCGTTGGATTCTCGATTCTCGATTCCCGATTGCTGATTGCCGATTTTCGACTGCCAGTCTTGCAGGCCGGCAATCAGCATGCAATTATCCAAGGACCGCCGTATCCGCCAATCCGTTGGTAATCCAATGAACCGATGACCCGATGCCTTGATGACCCGATAAACCTATGTCTCTCCGACTGAACGAACAAGAATTGGAATCCATCCGCATGCACGCGGCGCGAGACTATCCGACCGAATGCTGTGGAATACTGTTGGGCAAGGCGGATGGCGACTCGAAGCAGGTGACGGAGGTTGTGCCCCTCACCAACTTGCGCCACGACCCCGGCCGCGCGCAGGAGCTTTTGCCTCTCGACGACCCGGGCAGGGAAACGGATAAGAATCGGTTCCTGATTGATCCGCTCGACCAGTTGCGCGTGGAGAAGGACGCGCGGGCTCGTGGGCTCGACGTATTGGGTTATTACCACTCTCATCCCGACCACCCGGCGCGGCCCTCGATCTATGATCGTGAACACGCTTGGCCCTGGTATTCCTATGTTATAATTGCAGTTGAGCAGGGCGCTCCAAAAGACTTGACGAGTTGGGTTTTAGCCGAGGATCGGTCTGCTTTTGGTGCAGAAACAATCATTTGTGATTGATGATTTTTGATTGGCGATTGAACGATTCGTGTTTGCTGGTTTAGTGTTTCGTGCGAAGCTCGGTGATCCTCTTTGATCGCAATCCTCCATTCGCAAATCGCCAATTGCGTTGAATCCTTTGGCTTTGCGCCGCATCGAATTCTTTGGGGCCAAGCGGTGATGATATGGGAACGTTAGCAGGCGGGCTATTGGGAGAGGCTCACTGCTGGTTTTATCCGCAAATGACCAACCGCGGATCACAAATGACTAAGGAGACTGAATGCCGGTTAAAGTAATAATCCCGACTCCGCTTCGACAGTATGCGGAAAAGAAGGAGTCGCTGGAAGTTAACGCGAAAACGGTTGCTGAGGCCCTTAGCGCCATCACCGCGCAATACAGCGACCTTCGCAAGCACCTATACAACGACGAAGGCAAGCTCCGCAGCTTTGTGAATGTCTACGTCGGCGACGAAGACATTCGCTTCCTGCAAAAGGACCAGACCCCGCTGAAAGAAGGTGACGTGATCAGCATCGTTCCGTCCATCGCCGGCGGCACTCCCCTCCGATGTATCTGTAGCTAGCCTGGGTCCCATCCCGTCGAGCGGATGCCGAATCCCGGGCGAATCCCCGAAAAGTACTCAGCTATCAGCCATCAGCTTCCAGCACGAAACTAGTTCGAGGAGGCTCGTTTCATTGACGGCGACGACGGTCAATCGATAACCGACAGCTCTTATGAGAGGGAAGGACTGAATATGAGCACCGCGACGATGACTCAACCCGCACAATTGAGCAAAGACGAGATCTTGCGTTATAGCCGCCATCTGATCATGCCGGAAGTGGGCATGGAGGGCCAACTGAAATTGAAGCAGGCCAAGGTCTTGTGCATTGGCGCCGGCGGGTTAGGCTCGCCCCTGTCGCTCTATCTTGGCGCGGCTGGTGTCGGCAAACTCGGTTTGGTGGATTTCGATGTGGTGGATTTCACCAATCTCCAGCGGCAGGTTATACACGGGACCAGCGATGTGGGGCGTACCAAGCTTCAATCCGCGCGCGACACGCTAGCGGAAATCAACCCCAACGTCGAGATCGAGACCTTTGAAACGCGCTTGAGCAGCGACAACGCGCTCGACATTTTCCGTCAATACGACGTCGTCGCCGACGGGACCGACAACTTTCCCACCCGCTATCTGGTAAACGACGCCTGCGTTTTGCTGGGCAAGCCCAACGTCTACGCCAGCATCTTCCGCTTCGAAGGCCAAGCGTCGATTTTCTACGCCGAGCAAGGCCCGTGCTACCGTTGCCTCTATCCGGAACCGCCTCCTCCTGGCCTGGTCCCCAGTTGCGCCGAGGGTGGCGTGCTTGGCGTGCTGCCTGGAATCATGGGCTGCATCCAGGCGATGGAGACGATCAAGCTGATTCTAGGGCGGGGAGATTCGCTTGTTGGACGCCTGCTGCTGTTTGACGCGCTCGGCATGAAGTTTCGCGAGCTGAAGCTGCGCAAAAATCCCGATTGCCCGATCTGCGGGACGAATCGTACAATCACCAAGCTGATTGATTACGAGCGGTTCTGCGGAATTCGAGGAGAGGAGCATACCCCTGTGCAAACCGGCATTCCGGAAATTACTCCGGCAGAAGTTAAGAAGAAAATGGACGCGCATGAGCCCTTTGTCCTGATCGATGTGCGCGAACCCCACGAATATCAGATTTGCCGCATCCCGGGTTCAAAACTTATCCCCCTTGGGGAAGTGCCCAAGCGGATGAACGAGCTCAATTCAGCCGACGAGATCGTCGTGCATTGCAAGTCCGGCATGCGCAGCGCCAAGGCCGTGGACCTGCTGCTGAAATCCGGGTTCCTCAAGATTCATAACTTGAAGGGTGGAATCCTGGCATGGTCGGATCAGGTCGATCCTTCTGTGCCGAAGTACTGAAGATCTGCAGTGAGGGGGATCGCGGTTTGGGCAGGACATGAGAAGTTTGCGTTGAGGTGAAGGAGTGTAGCTCGGGTCTGGCTGCCAAATTGCCAATATCTCTGGTTGGCGGGTTTGGTGTGGGCAAATTCCCGCATCGAATCAGACGCGTCCTGATTTCGAGTCGAGAAAGTGGGCCGGAAGAGAAGTCCTGTGCATAACTTAGCCATCGCATCTGGGAAGAACGCCTTAACCGCGGCGGGCATGCGCGCCCCCCAGGTTTTGCGTTATCTCGCCCTTCGCTGCATCTGTAGTTAGCCTGGGTTCCTGCCTAGGGGCGGGGATTTCAAGGCGAATCACCTTAGTAAAATCCTGACAACTCAATTCATTCAGAGGAGAACTCATGTCAAATTTCTTTGCAGACAATGCCGCAAGTATCGGAAGAACCCCTCTTGTGCGATTGAACCGGCTGGCCTCGGGAAGTTCCGCCACAGTCTTGGCCAAGATCGAAGGCCGTGGACCGGCTTATTCGGTGAAAGACCGCATTGGCGCCGCGATGGTTTTGGACGCCGAGAAGCGGGGTGTTTTGAAGCCCGGTGTGGAAATCATCGAGCCCACCAGTGGTAATACGGGGATCGCCCTGGCCTTTGTGGCTGCGGCGCGGGGTTACAGCCTGACCCTGACTATGCCGGAAACCATGTCGCTCGAGCGGCGGCGGGTGCTGGCGGCCTTCGGCGCGAAGCTCGTACTAACACCCGGGCCGGAGGGTATGCCCGGCGCCATACGGCGGGCTACCGAGATCGCCCAATCCGATCCAGCCCACTACTTCCTTCCGCAGCAGTTCGAGAATCCAGCGAATCCCGCCATCCATGAGAGAACCACTGGACCGGAGATCTGGAATGATGCCGAGGGCGCGGTTGATGTGCTTGTTTCCGGAATCGGAACGGGCGGCACAATTTCCGGCGTTTCGCGCTTTATCAAGAACACGAAAGGTAAGAAAATCATCTCCGTGGGAGTTGAGCCTTCCGCGAGCCCTGTTATCAGTCAGCACCTTCAGGGATTGCCACTGAAGCCCGCGCCGCATAAAATTCAGGGCATCGGCGCTGGCATCATTCCGAAAACCCTCGACTTGTCGCTGGTCGATCGCGTCGAACAAGTGTCAAACGACGAGGCCATCGAATTTGCCCGGCGCTTGACGCGCGAGGAGGGTATTCTGAGTGGAATTTCGTGCGGCGCTGCGACGGCCGCTGCCATCCGCCTGGCCAAGCAAGCGGAATTTGCTGGCAAGACAATTGTCGTGATTTTGCCCGATTCCGGCGAGCGTTACATCTCCACGGTCTTGTTCGAGGGAATTTGAGGAGGCGAAGGCTGAAGGAAGTGGTGTGAGCTATCAGCTCCCTGCAGTCAGCTTTCGAGGAGATTCGACTATGGGTACGGACGACATGAAGTGCCTCGCGCAGGAGTTTCGCGCGGATCTGGATGCGCAATTGGCCGGAGAGGAGAGCAGCGAATTCAATTTGCCCACGCGTGAGGCAGTGGAGACTCTCTGCCGCCGATATCTGGAGATTCTCTTTCCCATTTACTACCTCTGCGGTGAACGCGAGGTGCCGGGCACGCTGGCTTGTCATCACTTGATCGAGATCCAAACGCTGCTCTCGAACCAGATTTGTCGCGCGGTGCGGTTTGAGTGCCGCCGCAGTGGTAAGCCAAATCCTTCTGACCTTGAGCATTATGCCGAGGAGGTCCACAAGAGCTTGTTCACGCAGTTGCCGGAACTCGCCCGCCTGCTTTCGACGGACATCGACGCGGCCTACCACAACGACCCAGCCGCGTCGAGTGTTGAGGAGATCCTGCTCGCTTACCCCTACATCGAACCTGTCACCGTGCAGCGTCTGGCGCATCGCCTCTACCTGTTCGATGTTCCCTTCATTCCCCGCATGATGACGGAGGTCGCGCACAGTCACACCGGCATCGACATTCACCCTGGAGCTTCCATCGGTGAATCATTCTTCATCGATCACGGGACAGGCGTGGTGATTGGTGAAACCTCCATCATCGGAAATCGGGTAACCCTGTACCACGGAGTGACGCTGGGCGCCTTTAATCCGCTCGGCAAGGACGATAATGGCCAACTGCGCCGGGGGCAGGGAAACAAGCGCCACCCGACGATCGAGGATCACGTTACCGTCTACCCCAACGCCACCATTCTAGGAGGCAACACGCACATCGGTCATCACAGCGTAATCGGTGGCAACGTGTGGCTTACCCACTCGGTGGCGCCTTATAGCCGAGTGACGGTGAAGGATCCTGAGCTGTCGATTTTCAATGCTGGGGACCACGCTTGGAGTTTATACGACGGGATTTGAAGTATGGCAGCCGGATACCCGCTGTCCGTCGTCAGTAGCATCGACGACCCTGTTGTGGATCACCTGCACGTAACGTGGTTCAGGCGGAATCTTACCCCGAATCCCGACGGGCGATTTCCCGACAGTTAGCACCCGCCATGTATACCTGATCGGCCGCTCGCCGAACTCGCCGGCAACCTCATCCCGCGTCGGACTTCCTTTTCCGGGGTTCCTCAGGTAGAATTCCACTTCTTACATTAAGGTAATCACGAACTTGAACGACTTACGCACGCCCGCGTTTTTCGCGGGCGGGCCGCCAATTCGAAGTTGAACCTGGGAGGTTCATATGGCATTGAAAGCAGGGGATCCTGCCCCGGACTTCAAACTCACCTGTGCCACCGGAGAGACGCAAGGGGAGTTCGAGCTTTCCGCTCAGCGCGGCAAGAACGTCGTCCTGGCATTCTATCCCCTCGACTTCACTCCGGTTTGCCAAAGCGAGCTGGGGGCGTTCCAGGCGGATCTGACCAAGTTTAGGGATGCGAATACTGAAGTAGTGGGCATCTGCACGGATTCCGTCTTTGCCCACATCGCGTTCCAGAAACACTTGGGCGGGCTGAATTTCCCCTTGGCTACTGACCGCTGGCCCTACGCGGAGGTGGGAACAGCGTACGGGGTTTTCCCTCCCACCAAACACCCCATTCCCTTCATCAACGATCGAGCCGTCTTCATTGTCGATAAGGGCGGGAAAATCGCCTGGTCGAAAATCTACGAACTGCGGGAACAACCGGATAACGGAGAGATTCTCGCCGAGTTGAAGAAGCTTGCCTGACAGCTTTCTGATCCGTCTTCATACCTCTGGAACCTGAGCTCGTGTGCCAGTATGATGTCACCGAACCAAGTCACGGGAGGTGACTACCCATGCGCCACGTTATGCTGGGATTGCTACTCCTGGTGATTGTCAGCCCGGCGGCATTCGCGGACCGGGAAGCGGCGAAGGCAAGCTTTCAGCAAGGCAGTGCGTTGTTTGAGCAGAACCGGTTTGCCGACGCCTCGGCGGCATACAGTCAGGCCATTTCGCAAGACCCGCAATACTTTGAGGCTTACTACGATCGCGCTCTGGCAGATGAGATGGTTGACCGCCAGAAGGCCATCGCGGATTGGCGACAGTTCGCTGACATCGCCGCCAATGCTTCGGAGTTCAAGTTTCAGGTGGCTCAAGCCAATGCCAGAATCCAGATACTCACAATGTTGCCAGCGTACCCGGACGGCCTACGGCCCTCGCGTTACGTCGCATCCGCTTCGGACTACTATGGGGAGATCTCGGAAAGTTCGGAATCCCGTAAGTGGAGCTCATTTCCCATCAAGGTCTTGATTGGAGGTGTGCCCGTCGCCAATTGGGCGCAAGGAGCGCGGGAGGCAATTGGGATATGGCAAGGACTATTCCCTCTGGAGTTGGCCGCCGAAGAAGAGGAAGCGGATATTCGCTTCAATTGGGAGGCGGGCACGGACGTCGAGAACGCCGCAGGCGAGGAAAAGGACTGGGTGCAGTTTCGCCGCGTTGGAGACGAGCTGACCGGACGACGCGTGGCCTTTATCTCCGTAGACCTCTCACGCCGATGGTCTAAAGATGAGATGCGCGCCATCGTGCTGCACGAAATGGGGCACGCCCTCGGAATCCAAGGACACAGCGATTCGAAGGGAGACATCATGTATTGGCAGGTCCAGGAAAAGAACCGTCGTATCTATGTCCCGGGACTGCCATATCCCTTTGATTGGAAGTCCCTCGTCAGCAAGCCCAGCCAGCGCGATCTGAATACCTTGATTCGCCTCTATAACACTCCTGGCACCGTGGTTCTGCTGAAGTGATTGGAAGACTGCCGTTCCGCCGCATGGATGTAATCTGACGCGCACAACATCCCGGCCCACGGTATAGTAAAGGGCGACGCGAGTACGGCCGCGGTCAACCTGCGCTAACTGATCAGAACGGAGACAAAGGATCATCAAGCTATGAGAGTCGCCATCACGGGTGCGGCAGGATTGTTTGGACATGGGTTGGTCGAAGCATTCTCCTCGCGTCACGAGGTCTTTCCTTTGACGCGCGCAGAGGCAGACATCACCGATGTGGAGAACATCCGCGCGGCCTTGGAGCGAATTCGCCCGGACTTGATCGTGCATCCCGCCGGCATTCCCGACATCGATCTCTGCGAGGCGGATCCCGCCAAGGCCGTTCGAGTGAATTACCAAGGCACGCGCAACGTGGTCGAGGCGGCGCGTTCTTTGGGCGCGGGCCTTGCCCACATCTCGACGGATGCGGTGTTCGATGGCCGCAAGACGACCCCCTATGTAGAGACCGACCCCACAGGCCCGATCACGGTGTACGGCCAAACCAAGCTGCAAGCCGAGCAGGCGGTCGAAACTCTCGACCGTCACTGGACCTTTCGGGTCTCGGTATTGTTCGGCCCGGGAAAGATCAACTTTGTCGATAAGGGTCTGCGTAAGATCGCGGCGGGGGAGGAGTATAAGGTCGCAAGCGATCAGTTGGGTTGCGCCACCCACACCGTGGATGCCGGCAGGAAGATTATGGAGGTCACGGAATCCGGCCCGTGCGGCCTTTATCACCTGGCCAATCAAGGCCAGTGTACACGCTTCGAGTTGGCACGCATGGCTGTGGAGCTTGCGGGGCTTGATCCGGCAAAGGTCATCGGTGTGCCCGACGCTCTAATGCAGCGGCGAGCGCCTCGCTTGAAGTATTCGGTGTTGGACATGGTAGCCTTGCGGCGTGGGGGATTCGCGCTTCCCCGGCCGTGGCAGGAAGCCTTGACTGACTATGTCAATTCAGTGAGCCGATGAGTCCGCCGGCGATGGAGTGAAGCTCAGCAGGACGCGCATGCGGCTCCAGAGGTCTGATGTCATCCGGCTGCGCGAAACATACGGCACGGCGAACTTCTCAAGCATTTCGAGGGTGTCAGGGTCGGAGACTTCGCCGGTGATTACCAAGACGCGCCCCAGCAGACTTGGGCGAAGTTCAGTGATGGCGGAAACCATTTGGTCAGCGGGCAGATGGGCAGAGCGCAGGTCGAGCAGGACGGCGTCAAACCGATCTTGCTCAATCATTGCTAGCGCATGCTGGGAGTCGCTTGCCACATCGCCGTCGCACCCGAGCCCCGCCAGCAGAACGTAGATGACATTCCGGATCGAGGGTTCATCTTCGATGACCAGAACCTTTCGACGACGAGCAACCGATGCCACGGCAATCACTCCCGATCAACAAGCAGAGTCGGATGTTGTGATGACTTACAATTCGCTCTAAGCCGATATATCCAAAAACTTACAACTACTATGGGAGATATTTAGCTCCATGTCAAGTTATTTCATGGAGTTATTTGATGAGGTGCCAGTGTCCTAATTTGGGACGTCGCACTGGCTCCCAGCCGGCACGGGGGCCGCCGAGATGGTGGCGCGCTACGCCTCAAACTCAACCCTTGCAGGCAGGTAGGCGAGCGCTCGGCTCATGGCGGCGTTGGCGGGGCGTCCTCGCCGCTGGAGAAGTCTCCGTCGTGCCCGGGAAGGATGCGCCCCGTGATGCTCAGGATGCGCGCCCGGTCACGTTGGAACTGCGCCCGATTATGCGGGATCATGGTGAAGACGCTATCATCGCGCTCCCGCGTCAGGACGGCGTCTCCGGCGATAACCGTAGGACAATCGCCGTTGTGCACGACCACAGAGACATGGCCCGGCACGTGGCCGTTGGTGACCAGAAACTCCAAGTCGTCCGGCAGAGGTTGTGTTTCCGTCCACCGGAAGCGCGAGGGCTCGCCCAGCCGTTTGCGATCCCACCAGCGCAGGGCGAACCGGCGCAGGGCGCCGATCATCTCCGATGTCCGTTCATAATCAGGCGATTCCGGGTAATACTTCAAGCTTAGCTTCTCCCAGTTCGGCACGTCGAGCAGGTCGGCATACGCGTCGCAGCACCACTCGTAGGATTGCTGCGATCCATAGATATCGCTTTGGGGGAAAAGGCAATTATTCATAACATGGTCAACATGAAAATGTGTATTGATTACCATGTGGATATCGCTTGGTTTGATGCCTCGTTGTTCCAGTGCTTTCAGCAACCGGTGGGCCTCATGCGACATGCCGGTATCGACGATAATGTGATGATGGCCGCGCGTGAGCAGCGTGCTGGTTGCGCCCCGCCAACTGCCCTGCAGCAACACCTCTGTTTTCCATGAGGAAGGCTTCGCGGCGGAGGCGGGAGGTTGCGATTCCGGTGAAGGTGCGGCAGCTTTTTTCATCATTATGACTGCGGAGCGAGACTCGTCCCGTGCCCGGCGCCCTGCGTGATGTCTGGGGTTCGGGATTCGCCGGTGAGTCTCCGTGCTTGCGCCAGAAAGGGTAGACGCGCCCACCGAACACGTGTTGAGGTTATGGTGGGGAAGCTGGCCCTGCTCCTGGCATGAGTATCCTGCCGCATCCGTGACCCGCAACAAGGCTCCATGACGTATTCTATCAGCGAATTCAAGTTCTGCGCGACGAATGTAGCGGCCCCACGGGTTACGACCTAAGTCGGAGGTGGGCAATATGCCCCCTGGGCTGGGTTTTTCAATCCAGCCTGCGAGTCCCGAAACGCCTTTCTCCCGCCTGGTAGCGACAAAATGTTCGCGCCATTTGGCGCGAGAATTGCACATCTTATCTGCCCTCGCAGTGGACCTGAGGGCTCGCACCGATCCGCGAAGCGCCCGCCTTTGCCGCGGGGCTGGGAGGATCAAGAATTCATCAAAGGAGAAATCATTCATGGCTTTTGTGATCACTGAAAGTTGCACCAAGGACGAGAAATGTATCGAAGTTTGCCCGGTTGATTGCATCCATCCTCGCCACGACGAAGCCAAATTCGACGACGTCTCCCAACTCTACATTGACGCCGTCAACTGCATTGACTGTGGCGCCTGCGTCCCGGTCTGCGAGGCATCGGCGATTTTCCCGGAGGCCGAACTGCCCGAGAATTTCGCGGACTTCACGGCAAAGAACGCAGAGTACTACCAGTAGCTGCGTCCGCTGCCACGGTTTCCCGATTGACGCGCCAGCGTGCTCTTCCGGCGGAGCGCTGCACGACCTCTTGCGAATTCGCCTTGCTGGCGCGTCTGCCTCATTTTGTTTCCTCCGCATGTTCATATCGTGGGGTCTCTCTTCAGTTGCCCGAACGCGATTTTTCCGTTAGATTAATTCTCCTTTAGTGTGTATATCGAAGGTGACGACGCTTAGATCGCGCGGCTGGTGTAAGATTGCTCGCTTGGGAATCCTCTTATGAAAATCATTGCGGTTGAGCCCTTGGTCCTGGGAACGAGTTGGCGCAATCTGATCTTCTTGAAGGTCTCGACGGACGAAGGGCTGGTTGGTTATGGCGAGTGCACCACCCAGAATCGCGAAGAAGGAGTGCTGGGGTATTTGCCTGGTGCGGTGCGGCGGCACGTGTTGGGCTCCGATCCTTTTAACATCGAGGATCTTTGGCTGCGCATGTACCGCAACGACTTCTGGCGCGGCGGAGTGATTGCCACGTCGGTGATGAGCGGTATCGAAGTCGCCTGCTGGGATATTATCGGCAAGGCCGTTGGCCAACCTGTATGGAGGCTGCTGGGTGGGCAATGCCATGAAAAAATCAAGGCCTACGCCAACGCCTGGTATACGGTCGAACGCACGCCCCAGGAATTTGCCAAGCGCGTGAAGGTGGTTCTGGAAAAGGGTTACAAGGCGCTTAAGGTCGATCCGTTTGGCCCCGGCGCCATGGAGCTTTCCCGCGCGGAAAAGATTCGCTCGGTCGAACTGGTGGCAGCAATCCGTGACGCGGTGGGGCCGGACGTCGAAATTTTCGTGGAAATGCACGGCCGCTTCAGTGCCGCGACCGCCATCGACATCGCCCGCATGCTCGAACCTTATCAACCGGGCTGGATTGAAGAGCCTTGTCCGCCTGAGGATATCCCGTCGCTCCAAAAGGTCGCCACCCAGGTCCGGATCCCGGTCGCCACGGGCGAAAGGTACTTTACCCACCACGGTTTTCGCGAGGTTCTGGAATCCGGCGGCGCCGACATCTTGCAGCCCGACGTGATTCACGCTGGCGGGATTCTGGACATGAAGAAGATCGCTGCCATGGCCGATGCGCGCAGCATGATGGTGGCGCCGCACAATTCCAACGGCCCGGTCTGCACTGCCGCGAGCGTGCATTTTGGTTTCTGCACCACCAACATCAAGGTTCAGGAGTGCTTCGACGACTTTTCCGAGTCCTGGGTGGTCGAGGCGGTGCCCGGAACCCCGCGGCCCCAGGACGGCTACTTTCATCTTCCTCACGGACCCGGCTTGGGCATCTCGTTGAACGAAGACCTGATCGAGGAGCACCCTTTCAAAGAAGGGTTCTTTAACATGTTTGAGGCTGACTGGCATTTGCGTCAATTCCGGTAGGGCTGTTAGGCGCTAGGCCCTTTCAAAGCAATATAGAGTTGTGTTCCCGCCACCCCGCTAACCCGGGTCCCCCATCCTGTGATCAAGCGGAAAACGGCACGCTTGCCCCCTCCTGACATCTGGCACCTGACACCTGAAACCTGCTTCTGCTTGTTTCCATAGACATCCCCGGATGAACCTTCATTTTTGGTGTTTCTTGAGCCCGCATCCTGCGATCGAGCGGAAGACCGCAGGTTTGCCGCCCCCTGACATCTGGCACCTGACACCTGAAACCTGCTTCTGCTTGTTTCCATAGACATCCCCGGATGAACCTTCATTTTTGGTGTTTCTTGAGCCCGCATCGTGTGATCGAGCGGAAGACCGCAGGTTTGCCGCCCCCTAACATCTGGCACCTGACACCTGAAACCTGCCCTTGTTTGTTTTCATAGACATCCCCGGATGAACCTTCATTTTTGGTGTTTCTGGGGTCCCGCATCGTGCGATCGAGCGGAAGACCGCAGGTTTGCCGCCCCCTAACACCTGGCACCTGACACCTGAAACCTGCCCTTGTTTGTTTTCATAGACATCCCCGGATGAACCTTCATTTTTGGTGTTTCTGGGGTCCCGCATCGTGCGATCGAGCGGAAGACAGCAGGTTTGCCGCCCCCTAACACCTGGCACCTGACACCTGAAACCTGCCTTTCCTTGTTTTCATAGACATCCCCGGATGAACCTTCATTTTTGGTGTTTCCTGAGCCCGCATCCTGCGATCGAGCGGAAGACCGCAGGTTTGCCGCCCCCTGACACCTGGCACCTGACACCTGAAACCTGCCCTTGTTTGTTTTCATGGACATCCCCGGATGAACCTTCATTTTTGGTGTTTCCTGAGCCCGCATCGTGTGATCGAGCGGAAGACCGCAGGTTTGCCGCCCCCTAACACCTGGCACCTGACACCTGAAACCTGCCCTTGTTTGTTTTCATAGACATCCCCGGATGAACCGTCATTTTCACGGTATTTCCGAGTCCGTTTTCTGCCAAATTGTCAGCACGGCATGATCGCGACGGGCGTTCCTCCCTGCGCTCGCCAACCGTCTACCGCCGACCGCTATGGAATCCAAAGTTCTGCTGTTTTTGGGGAGCGCTCAGCAGTTCGTGCTCTCGCTCTTGACACTCGGTAACCGCACGCCCCCTTGCGCCTGCGTTATCTCCCCCGACACAGGACTCTGCATCAAAGGCCCGCACGATGGCGACCAATGTCGAGTTAAATACGTATAAATGTGGTTATCGATGTGACGTCTTGTCCGACTTTCCTTTCCGATTTCCTGCCGGTAGGAAATTGCCGCTCGGGGATTGCAGAGGGCATTCGTTCGACGATGGTCGGAAATGATGGAAGGCAATCCAGCGAACGCAGCGCGACCTAGCGACCACGTGGCTCCGTTGCTTCACTGCGCATCCGACACCTTGCCATTCATAAACGTGATTTTCAGGTCGGGGCAGACATAAATCTACTTCGCGCGCAGGTCGACGATTTTCTCCGGCTGACCGAGAATAGCGACAACCTCTTCGATCGTCTGTCCGAGCTTGATGGCGGCAGGGGGCGCTTCGGCGGTGGCGGGCTGCTCCGCCGCGGGTGCTGCCGGCTGAGGTGCGGGTTGCGTGGGCGGGGGCTGGGGCTGGGTCGCGGGCGCCGCAGCGGTCAATGTGTCCAAAGCAAAGACCTTGGCGATCACAAGGCAAATCGTCAGTCCAGTCACGTGAACGGCGAGTTCACTTCTCTGCCGCATGAGGATAACCTCCGAAATTGTGTGGAGATTATCACGGTATGGCCCTCGTGGCCACGGCCCGTAACGCCGCCATCTTGGCGGCTCCTATGCCGGCTGGAAGCCGGCGCTACGCCTCAAACTAGGGCTCTACGTGGACGTGTGGGCGGCGAAACCGGGGTGAAGGCTTAGCTTGTTTTCTTAACTAACTACATACCTTCGATTATTTTGGTGATAGGCGAGGTTGACGCGGTCCGATCGCTTGCAATCCTGGGCGGCCTGGAGCACTTACCGTGTTACGGAATTATTCGCATTTTCATGGGTTGAGGCTGCAACCTGAAGCGCTTGCGGCACAGGTGCGCGCGAGCCGTAAAGGGCCTGGATTCCGGCGATGTCATTGCTGTCGAGCGCGTTGTTCGACCCCGTAGCTTGGTAGTACATGACGGAGTTGGGATCGGCGGTGTCGGCCAGACCCAGAGCGTGGCCAATCTCGTGCAGAATGACCTGATCGAGGTTTGCAACTGTTCCTGAATAGGTGCGGGCGCTGAAATCTCCCGCGACGAGGGGCTCTTGCGAGGGGTCTTCCACCCGGATGATCACGTTGGGCAGCAATTGTCCCGACTCCATTTCATAAGCCGTATAGCCCACCACGCCCGTCGAGGGCGTGTTGAAATTACCCCAGCCCAGACGAATGTCGGATTGATCGGAATCTGCGACCTCTTCGAAAGTGAGGTCGGTAGCGGTAGCCCAGGTACGGAAGGCCTGGCGAACGACGGCTTCATATTGCGATCCCATATAGCCGCTGAAGGGGGAGTTCGCGGTGCCGGGGCGATCGGCAATACTCCAAGTGATAACGGAGGCGTTGTTCCATTTCGCACCTTCGTAGTGGGCGGTGTCCGTTCTGTTTTCAATCGCCGGCAACGCGAAAACCGGGCCTGCCGCTGGTGAAACCAATAAGTGAGCATGCTTGGGAGTGGCGGCGGGATACTGTGTGAGGGGGCTCATCTCCGCGGGCGCACCCTGCCCATCGTGAGGTCCCACGACGTTGTTTTGCCGCACAATGGAGTCAAACTGCCCTACGTGTATACCGCGATGGGTAGCGCTAGTCTTCGACCCAGAGTCAGTCTCAAAGTCGCCGCGGTCCACAAGATTTTCACCATTCTCAAGGGTAGTGTGAGTGCCTTTGAACGGTCCGCTGAAGCTTGGACGCGTCAGGTCGCACATCTGTGGAAGAGGCAGCGTCGAGAAGGTGAAGCACGGCGACTCACCCGGGCGAACCTCGTTGCGGAAATCGTAGCAGGCCGCGATGGCGAGGATTGTATTTCCGTGCGGCGCGAAGCGATCCGCGAAGGGTTGAGCGCCATCTCCGCTCGAGGGGTAAGCGGGCGTTGGCCTGACGGTCATCGTAGCCTGATCACAGTAGGCCATTGGCGCGCAAGAAAGTAGGGCTACCATCACGAGGTGCCAGTACTTTCGCATGGGATTTTGCATCGCTCCTTCCTCTGGGGTCTTAACGTCCATGCACCCGAATAGGCATTCAAATTGCCAAAGTCCATGCGCTGAGGGTGTATCTCTTTTCCCTTGAATATAAATGGGTTAATTCGCAAGGGCTACAGGTGACGACACTGTCCGAGGAATCTGGGTTCAAAGTGTCTTCGTCGAGTTACACCTCAAGGGCGCATTTTCGACTTTTCGAGGACTAAAGTACTAGGTGGAGGGAGCCAAAAGAGGACTAAAGTACTAGAAAATGGGCGTCAAAAGGAGGACTAAGGTACTGGTTTTTGGTACTAAAGTACTACTTATAGCACTAAAGTACTATCCTAGGACTAAAGCGTTACAAGATGATGGGAGTTAGTCCTGCCGGCGTTCGGCCCCCCGAATGAACCTTTCGAAATTTTCCAGCACTTGGCAGGCGAGATCATCTTCGGTTAAATTGCGAAGCTTGGCGAGTTCTTGGGTGACGCCGCGCACGTGGGCGGGCTCATTGCGCTTGCCGCGGAAAGGCACGGGCGCGAGGTACGGCGAGTCGGTTTCCGTCAGCAAGCGGTCCAGCGGAATCAGCGGCGCGACTTCCCGCAGGTTCTCAGCTTTCTTGAACGTGAGGTTTCCCGCGAAGGAAATCAGGAACCCCCAGTCCATGAATGCGCGGGCGTCTTCAATGCTTCCGGTAAAACAATGAAGAATCCCGCCCAATCCCGCTGACTGCCAATGGGCCTCGGCAAGAGCGCGCAGGTCGGCCCAGGCGTCGCGGCAATGGATGATGATCGGGCGCTTGAGTTCGCGCGCCAATTCCATCTGTCGAATCAGGACTTGCTTCTGAACGTCTTGCGGTGAGTGGGCGTAGTAGTAATCGAGGCCGATCTCCCCCAGCGCCACGACTTTGGGATGACGTGCGAGTTGAATGATTTTCTCTGCGTGGGAATCGGTGAAGTGCCGGGCCTCGTGTGGATGCACGCCCACCGAGGCGTAGATCCAATCGTAACTCTCGGCGACTGCCAGCGGGGAATCCAAGCGATCGGGGCCTGTCCCCCCACCCGCCACCAGGATGTAACGAAGCCCTGCGGCGCGAGCGCGCTCGATCACCGCGGCGCGGTCAGGGTCGAAGTCGGAGTCGTCAAGATGGGCGTGAGAATCAACGAGCATAGGTATAATGTGCCATGAATCAGGTGTCAGAGCTATCGCGCTGGGCTTCCCTCTTCCTCCTCATCTTACAAACTTCGACCGGCCTTTTCCCGGCACCGCGTGGCGTCACCACGACGTTGCCAACTCCTTCGGGTATATCTAGAAGAGGACGATGAACTCCGAATATGATTTAACGTCACAACGGGCAACCCGGATGCCGCTTCTGCCATTCGCTTTGGAGGACGAAGCGAGCGTTCAAGGAAAATGCGAAAATATTCGCCTTCGGACAATTGCGCGGGGCCTGTGCGGGAGCCGGTGGCCGTGAGCACTCTCGCCGGTGTTGCTCGATCTGCCCTGGGCTTGCCACCTCGTACCGCAGGTTCGGATCGAGCCGGACGGCTTGTGCGAAATCGGTGGCCATCTCGTTCAACTGGCATAAATTGGAATACGCCCAGCCGCGTCCCAAAAAGCTTCGGGCTCCTTTCGGGTTCAGCGTGATGGCTTTCGTGAATTCCGCGATAGCGAAGTCATCGAATCCCAGAAGATAGGCAGCTTGAGCATAATTGTGATGGGCGTAATAGTTTTGCGGGTCGAGTCTGAGGGCTGTTTCCAGGTCCGGGATCGCCGCTTCAACATTTCGCAGCGGGGGCTTGCGCAACCCTGGAGAGGGCATTAAATCGCAGGCGCCGCGGGTAACAAGAGCATTGACATTCCGAGGATTCTGACGAATTTCCTCACTGAGTTCCGCCATGTTGCATGCACTTGCTGACGGTCTCGCAGGTTGGGCGCTGCTTGCCTGCGCAAAGGCGGGAATCGCGCCGTTGATCCCGTTAAGTACGACGAGGGAAAGAACCATTGAAACGCAAACACGCATTTTTGCTTGCCTCCTTTGGCGCTTGGTAAGCCACAATGGATTTGAGTGCAATGAGTGCGTGCATCAAAACTTGGACTTGGTGCCAGGCAAATCCCCTAATACCGGGTGGGGGGCACACGACACCTATCTGAGCCTCGCCCCGTTCGGCACGTCCTCGCCAAAGGTGGCCAGCACGGGCCGGCCTTGCTCGCCGATGGAGGCCGCGACGATCATGCCGTTGGATTCGACGCCTCGCAGCTTGCGCGGCTGAAGATTCGTCACTACCACGACCTTCATTCCGACTAGTTTTTCAGGCGCGTAGAACTCGGCAATGCCCGCGCAGACTTGGCGCACCTCGGTGCCAATATCCACCGTGAGCTTCAGAAGCTTCTTCGCTCCGGGGATGGGTTCCGCGGTCTTGATCTCGCCCGTGCGCATCTCCACCTTGGCAAAGTCGTCGATGGAGATGTGGGTGGGGACCGGGGGTTGAGGGCTAGGAGTTGGGGACTGGGCGCTGGGTGCTGGGTGCTGGGGACTCGCCGCTGAACTCTCCGGCGCGGGGGTTGCTTCCGGTGCTTTTTCGTTTTCCACGGATTTCAATGCCTCCTTAGGTTTATCGCGATTGCGGTCAGCCTCGGCCGTTTCTTCCAGTTTAGCGAGTGCGATTGTCTTGTCGAGGCGCGGGAAGATGGGTTCTGGCTTGCCAACCTTGGTGTGTGGCGAAACCAATTGGACTACAGGATTCCCATCGGAATCGCTTACCGGCTCATTTTGAATCTCTCCGCTCTGCCCGAGTTGCCCCCAGAGTTTTGTAGCAGTAGCTGGCATGACCGGGTAAAGAATGACGCAGAGCGTGTGCAAATGCTGGACAACTTCATATAGCGTATTCCTTAACGTCTCGTGATCACTCGGCGAAGCGGACTTGGCAAGCTCCCAAGGTTTTTTTTCAACAATCAACTTATTGGCGAGCGAAATGTAAGTCCAGATTTCGCTAAGTGCTGCGGAGAAGTCACAGCGGTCGAATGCGGAGAGGCAGTCTCGAATGATGGCCGTCGCGCCGCGGTTCGCACGGTCTTGAGTCGCGGAACTCGCCTCGGGCACGATGCCCTCACAGAACTGGTAGAGCATATTGATCGTCCGGCTCGCCAGATTACCGAGGCCGTTCGCCAAGTCTGAGTTGTAGCGCTGGATCAGGCCATCGTACGAAAAACTTGTATCCTGCCCAAAGGGCGCTTCGCGCAGCAGGTAATAGCGCAGCGCGTCGTTGCCGGGGGCTCCGAAGGAATCGAGCGCATCGACGATGGGCTCGGGATAAACGACGTTGCCCTTCGACTTCGACATCTTATCGTGCTCGTAGTAAATCCATCCGTGCGCGAAGATTGTTGTCGGCAGCATCTCCGGCTGGTCGGGATATGCGGCCATGATAAACGCCGGCCAATAGACGGCATGGAAGCGCAGGATGTCCTTGCCGATCATGTGGACGAGCTCGGATTCACCCGGTTGGTTGCGCCAGTATTTCTTGAACTCGGCACTGGGATTGCCATTTTCGCCCTGCGCATAGCCAATGCCGGTCATATAGCTTGTGAGCGCGTCATACCAAACGTAAAACACCTGATGGGGATCATCCGGCCAGGGGATGCCCCACTTCAGCCGGCTCCGGCTGACGGAGATGTCGTGCAGCCCGCTTTTCAAAAAGCTTTTGACTTCGTTCATGCGGTAATCGGGTTTCACAAAATCCGGGCGCCGCTCATACAGTTCAAAAAGCCGTTCGGCAAATGCCGATAGTTTGAAGAAATAATTGTCCTCGCTAATCAGCTCCGCGGGGCGGCCGCAGATGTCGCAGTTCACCGGGTCCGTGTTGTCGGAAACATAACGCTCGTCCCAGACGCAATAGCGGCCCTCGTACCGCTTCGTGAAAATGTAGCCGTTGTCCCGAGCGCGAATCAGCAATCGTTGGACGGAGATGACGTGGTCGGGATGATCGGTATAAATGAACCGCAGCGAATTCGGGTCGGACTCGGGATAGACCTTGACGGGTATGCCGAGTTTCTCCCAGAGCGCGACGAACAGCTTGCGTTTTTCCGCGACAAAGTCGTGGGGCGACTGTCCCGCGGCGGCGGCGGCGCGCTCAAGCTTCTCGCCGTGTTCATCCGTGCCGGTGAGAAACGCTACGTCATAACCACACATGCGTTTGTATCGCGCCAACACGTCGCACACAATCGTGGTGTAGGCCGAGCCCACGTGCGGGCGGGCGTTGGGGTAATAAATGGGAGTTGTGAGGAAAAAGGTTTTCATGCGCTGAGCGCCTTTTCACTTTGCTGCAAATAAGCGGCTTCGGCGGCGGCGAGCACCTGCTTGAGCGGCACCGATTTCTCTGACGCGAGGCGCTGGCAATCGTCGAATTCCGGAGCGGCGTTCACCACTTTGCCACCGTGCCAAGCAACTTTCATCTTCACCGTGCCGTAGGCCGTCTCCACGGCCACCATCTCGCGCTCCAGAACTTTGCGCCGTGCCTCGGAGATGCGCACGCCGATCGTGGTGGTCTGTTCGAAAACCAATCGGGCGAGCTCGTCAGTCTTTTCGACTTCGCAGAGAATGCTGATGGCGAGGCCAGGCCGATTCTTTTTCATTTGTAGAGAGCTGCAAGTGACGTCGAGCGCGCCCGCGGCCAGCGCTTGCTCCAGAAAGTAACCGTAAATCTGAGGGCTCATATCATCAACATTGGCTTCGATCACCGACACCACCCCGTCGCCGGGCAGGCCTGGCTGGGCCTTCACGGGCTCAACCTGCTCGCCGATGAAGAGGCGAGCGATGTTAGGGTGACCGGGAAATTCTTTTTCGCCGGCGCCGTAGCCGATCTTTGCGATCTTCATCGAAGGGAAGGGACCGAATCCGGAAGCCAAGGTAGCGACGAGTGCGGCACCAGTGGGAGTTACCATCTCGCCTTCGACGCCTGTGGAATAAACCGGAATATCCTTCAGCAGTTCAGCCGTGGCGGGCGCGGGAACGGGCAAACTTCCGTGCGCGGCGTCGACACGTCCACCACCAACGTTCAACGGCGAACAGATGAGGTTATCGATCTCGAGCAAATCCAAGCCAACGCAGGTGCCCACGATGTCGAGCACCGCGTCCACCGCGCCGACCTCGTGGAAGTGAACTTTGTCCGGAGAAGTATTGTGAAGTCTTCCTTCCACTTCAGCGAGGTGGCTGAAAACCTTCAGCGCCTGCGCTGCGGGTTTTTCCGGCAGCGATGCTCCCTCGATCAGTGCTTGGATGTCAGCCAAGTGGCGGTGCGGCTGTTCGGCGGGAATATGGATCTCGACGCGGGTTCCCACCAGGCCGCTCCGCATGGCGCGCGTGCGCCTGAATTCATAGAAACCCAGCGGCATTTTTTTCAGCTCGCCAAACAAATGGTCGACTGGAACGCCCGCGTCGATCAGCGCGGCCAAAAACATGTCGCCGCTGATCCCCGAAGAGCAATCCAGGTAAGCCTGTCTCATATTAACCTCGGTAGAATTTCACCCGCCGGGCCGCGCAGAATCCATGTGGCCAGTTCATCGGCCGGAGTCGGATCCGGGTTTACGATGACAACTCGTGCGCCCGATTGTCGGGCCACCTGCACGAGTCCGGCCGCCGGATAGACCGATGCGGACGTCCCTATGGCCATGAAAATATCCGCCGTTCGTGATGCGTCCATGGCCCGGTCCCACTGATCCACGGGGAGCATCTCGCCGAACCAGACAATGGCCGGGCGCTGGGTCCCTCCGCAGCGGCACAGTGGAGGGAGGTGCTCCATGGGCGTTTGTTCGTTCCGGCCTTCGCGCCCGCACGAAGTGCATCGGAGCCGCCAGATATCGCCGTGCAATTTCACCACGTCCTGGCTGCCGGCGATTTCGTGCAGGCCATCCATGTTCTGCGTTACCAGGGTGAATTTGCCAGGAGCCCTACGTTGCATCTCGGTCAAGGCGAGGTGGCCGGGATTTGGCTGCGCGGCGTGGATGAGGCCGCGGAGCCAGTCATACCATTCCCAAACCAAATGTGGATCGCGCTCAAAGGCCTCGGCGGTCGCCAGCTTCTCGGGAGAATAATTCCTCCACAAGCCATCCGCCCCGCGGAAGGTGGGAACATGACTTTCCGCCGAAATTCCCGCCCCCGTGAAAGCCACAATCTGCCCGGTCCGCAGGCTTCGGCGCACAGCTTCGATCGCGCTTTCCACTTCCTCCCCAATTCTCGACAAGAAATTCTGCCGGAAATTGGATACTATGCTTTACCGTAAAAGGTTGTCAATGTGTCGAGGCTGTCCGTAATCGCTCATTATGTTGTTGCGATGGTCTCTGAGCGCATGAACTTTTCGACTCATGACGACTAGGATCGTAATATGATTCATGCGGAGTGCTGAGGAACTTAAGGCCACTCAGCAATCCACAGCGCAGCACTTTTCTACAAAGGGGGAAGGGAATGGAAAATCTTAATCGTCGTCGTTTTCTGCAAGTGTCGGTTGTCGCGGGCACGGCGGGCTTGATGCCGGCTGTTCCGGCAGCGCCTGCGGTTACCGAGGGAAAGCCTTTCCGGTTGGGCATCATTATCGGTGTTGCCAAAGACCCGGAGGCAGCGCTAAAGCGCGTTCGTGAATTTGGAGTGCCGACCTGCCAGGCCGGAACGGATGATTTCTCGGATCGGGTTTATGAGGGTCTCAAGGCGGCCATGGAAAAGTACAGCATTGAGGTCACGGCCGTCAACACCTCGGGCGGGCCCCCCAACGAATACACTTTTTATGAGGGCCCCGAGACCATCGGCGTGGTTCCTCCCAAGTATCGTCAGCAGCGGATTGATAACTATAAGCGTGCCTCCGATTTCGCCAAGCGGCTGGGCATCCCTGCCCTGCACTCGCACTTTGGATTTATCCCTGAGAATCCCAACAATCCGCTGTATCAACCGACAGTCGCCGCTCTCCGCGATGTCGGTTCGCACGTCAAGGGCAATGGTCAAATCGTGTTGATGGAAACCGGGCAGGAAACTCCCATCACGATGCTGCGTGCCATCACCGACGCCGCCGTTGGAAGCCTGTTCGTAAATCTGGACTGCGCTAACCTGATTCTTTACGGCAAGGGCAATCCAGTGGATGCATTGGATGTGGTCGGCCACATGGTACGCGGCACGCACGCCAAGGACGGACTTTTCCCGACCAATCCCAAGGAACTCGGTGAGGAGGTGCCCATCGGCAAAGGGAAAGCGAATTTTCCCAAACTGATTCCCCGCCTCAAGGAACTCGGGTACACCGGACCGCTGACGATTGAGCGCGAGATTTCTGGTCCTCAGCAGTTCGAAGACATTAAGCGGGAAAAAGTCTACCTCGAACAGTTGGTGGCCAAACTGAAGTGAAGACGCGTGCGCTACCCAAAATCGAGTTCAGGGTTTACGAAAAGGGGCGGAGTGATGTAACTTTGTAAAGAGAGACGGATTTCCTTGTGGTCTGCCAGACACTTCGCCCTGAAACACTGCGGAGCAGATGTTCTCAGGTCAGGGAAAGCCGGGCCGGTAGCTCAATGGTAGAGCACTGCCCTTTTAAGGCAGGGGTTCTGGGTTCGAATCCCAGCCGGCTCACCACCTTCTTCGTCTGCCGCTCTTCGCCGTTCGTTCCGATCGACACAATGCTATTTCAAACTTCGATGTGTTCAATGAACCCCCATCTCCTTGGCGTGTTCAAAGAAGGTTTCTGCGCGTATGAGTGACTGGATTTATCAATCCGCCAGCGCTATGGCGGCAGCGATTCGAAAGAAGCAATTCTCCGCGCACGAACTTGTACGCGCTTGCCTCGGACGGATCGAGGAGGTGAATCCGCGGCTGAACGCCATCGTACAACTTGTGACCGAACAGGCCCACAAGGATGCTTGCGACGCCGACCACGCGCTCGCGCGCGGAGAGGCAATCGGTCCCCTGCACGGCGTACCATTTACCCTGAAAGATGCCATCGAGACGCAGGGAGGGATCTGCACGGGCGGAACTGAGGGTCGCTCGCACTACGTGCCTCACGAAGATGCGGTTGTCGTGAAGCGATTGCGCGAGGCCGGAGCAATCTTGCTAGGGAAAACCAATTGCCCGGAATTGGGCTGGGCGTGGGAGGCTGACAACCTGATCTACGGCCGCACGAACAACCCCTACGATCTCAGCCTGTCTCCCGGCGGGAGCAGCGGTGGCGAATCGGCGATCATCGCCGCAGGAGGGTCGCCATTCGGGTTAGGGAGCGACGCGGGTGGCAGCGTGCGTTTTCCCGCGCATTGCACAGGGATTGCCAGCATCAAGCCGACCTCGGGCCGCGTTCCGCGCACGGGGCATTTTCCTGGGCCCGGGGGCCTTCTCGATGCGCTCTGGCAAATCGGGCCGCTCGCGAGGTACGTGGAGGATTTGGCGCTCGTGCTCCCGGTGATTTCCGGAGTGGATGGGCGAGACCCGGCGATCACGCCGATGACCCTGGCTGATCCCCAGACGGTTGACATCACGCGATTGCGTGTCGCGTTTCACATCGACAATGGAATTGCGGCGCCTTCGGCCGCTGTCGCTGTGGTTGTGAAAAACGCGGCGTCGGCGTTGGCTGATGAAGGGGTAACCGTCGAAGAGAGGCGTCCTCCGGCGATCGAACAGACGTACGAGATTTATCTTGGCCTCTTCACTGCGGATGGGGGTGCAGGCATCGAGTCCCTGCTGCAAGAGGTTGGGACTCGCCGCGTCCATCCGCTGATGCAGCGGGTGCTGGAATTGCAACGTCAAGGTGCAAAATCGGTCGCGGAACTCGGCGCGCTGGTTGGGCGCTGGGATGCTTTGCGGCGCGAAATGCTCTCTTTCATGTCAAACTACGACGTTTTGCTTTGTCCCGTTTGCGCGTTCGCCGGCATGGCCCACGGGTCAACTTACGATCAGCTTCCCAGCTTCAGCTACACCATGACTTCCAACCTGACCGGCTGGCCGGCGGCAGTTGTTCGCGGCGGGGCGACTCAGGCCGGCTTGCCTATTGGTGTTCAGATTGTCGCGGGGCCGTGGCGCGAAGATGTGGCGCTGGCAGTCGCACAGTTCTTACAAGAGGCGCTCGGCGGCTGGCAGCGCCCGCCTATGTGATTAAGATGCGTCTGCCGCCTGACTACTTACTGCCAGCCGTGGGCCGCCTCTCATGCTTCCCGCGCCGTATCACTCGCAGCGTCCCACACCATTTTCTTTCCGGAAAGGTATGAGAGATTAACCATGTGCCCGGCGGCAGCAGCATGGTGGCCGACTACGGCGTTCTCGCTGCATTCTTTCCGCGTGCGCACGCAGTCGAGGAATTCCAGCGTGTGCAGCACCACTGAGTCCGTGCCCTGATCTTTGTACGTGGCGGTTCCTTCCTCGATGATCGGCGGGTTTGCCTCCTCGCGGTGGTTGCCCGTGTTCATGAATTCGTCTTGCAGGCCTTTGGGCCAGGAATCGATCGAATACGCATAACCTTCCCTGGGGTTTTCCGGCGTAACAATGAAGCTGCTTCCGAGGAGCGCGAGGGACCCTTTGGTTCCGAGAAAGGTCATCCCTTGATCGGGCACACTAGCGTTGTTCGCGGTTGCCCCCATATTGACGTTGAACCCCTCCGGATAAACGAAGAGTGCGTCGAGAGTATCGGGCACCTCCCGGCCATCCTTTCGGACCAGGATTCCGCCCGAAGCCATGACGCTCGATGGAACCTTTGCGTCCATGATGAAGTGAATGGATGTAATTAGGTGAACAAACAGGTCAGTGGAAATGCCTCCCGAATAATCCCAGTATTTCCGATAGCGGAATACGCGCTCCGGGTCATAGGCGCATTTCGGCGCGTTGCCAAGCCATTCGGCCCAGTTAAAATTCACGCCTTCCTTCAGGTCGGGGGGAATGGGATAGTTCCATGCGCCCGTCGAGCTATTGCGGTTATAGGAAGCGATGATTTTTGTAACCTTCCCGAGTTGCCCCGAGGCCACGATTTCCTGCGCTTTCTTTTGCAGGAAAGAGGAGCGCCCTTGACTGCCCGCTTGCAGAACCCGGTTGTAACGCTTGACGGCTTCGATCATTTTGGGCCCGTCTTCGACCCGGTGCGTCATGGGTTTCTCGATGTAGACGTCCTTGCCCGCGGCGAGCGCGTCCAAGACCATGGGCAGATGCTGGTGATCCGGGGGAGCAAGGATGACGGCATCAATGTCCTTACGATCGAGCAGGGCCTTATACTGGGCGAAATTTGTATCGATTTTTCCTTCGGTTCGCTCTTTAGCGCGTGTCAAATGCCCCTGGTAACAATCGCTAACGGCCACCAGATTGGCTTGCCCGGTCTTCTTGATGGCTTCCATCAGAATATTGCCACGGATACCGAAGCCGGCGAAAGCAACGTTGACGCGGTCGTTCGGGCCAGCCGGGGGAGGAAGGGGAGCCGCCTCAAGGGGAACGGGCTTCCCGTTCACAAGCAAGCCGAAGCCCGCAGCTCCCAGGGTGCTTCGGCGCATAAATTCACGTCGGGAAAATGATGACATGGGGTAATTCCTCCACGGATTTTGAAAATTGGCAGGCTTCCTACCGCATTCGGTATACCTGGCGAGCTCGAGTCAACCCACAACTCTTACCCCTTCGGCACCCACGGGTCAACTGGAATTTTTCGGCGCTCGCCCTCCGGGAGGGAATTTGCGGTGGAAGTGACAGTGGCTCTGATATCCTCTATAACCGCTCAGGTATACACTCTAACAAGGTGAGGATTTCATGTCGAACGAAAACAAACCGGCCGCGCAAATGCCGGAACTCGCTTACCGCAATCTCCGTTTCCTGGAAAGCGCGGACGCAAGGGCGCTGCGAATTGTATCTGAATACTTTGACCCGCAAGCGCGCATGCGGAAAGCCGGCGTGCAGCATACCGTGGTCTTCTTTGGCTCAGCGCGAATTCTCTCGCGCGAGGCGGCACTGCAGAATCTGAAGGACGTCGAGCTTGGCGTCAAGGCAGGACCGGCAGCGGCCCTGCAAGCTGACCTCAAGCGAGCCCGCATGGGCGTTCAGATGGCGCGCTATTACGAAGATGCGCGCGAATTATCCCGGTTGGTCACGGAATGGGCGATGAAGCTCAGCAAAGGCCCCCGGTTCTTAATGGTCTGCTCGGGAGGGGGACCTGGCATTATGGAAGCCGCCAATCGGGGGGCCAGCGAAGCCGGTGGAAAATCCATTGGACTCAATATCAAATTGCCCATGGAACAGAAGCCCAACCCCTACATTTCCCCGGAACTCAGCATGCTGTTTCGTTACTTCTTCATGCGCAAACTGTGGTTCGCACAGCCCGCACAAGCGCTGATCGTTTTTCCCGGCGGTTTTGGAACGATGGATGAAATGTTCGAGTTTCTCACCCTCATTCAGACCCACAAAATGGGACACCGCGTGAACATCCTTCTGTACGGCTCAAAGTTTTGGAAGCGAGTCCTTAATTTCGATTGGCTGCTCGAGGCGGGGACCATTTCACGGGAGGAGTTGAAACTGATCCGCTTTGCCGATTCTCCCCAGCAGGCCTTCGCGACGTTAAAGGATGATCTGGGAAAGCGATTGGGCTTGAACCCTGTCATCAAGCATCCTTTCGTCTAGCGGCACGGAGTATAATCTAAGAGTGAGGAAGCCGCCGAGGCGCGGTCCGGCGACTGTATGCGGAGGTGCTTATGGAATTTCTCAAAGAAAGCATGCTCGAACTGATCATCCAAACATCAACGAACTTGCCGCCCGATGTTCGTAAGGCCATGGCCTGGGCCCTCCGCACTGAAAACCCTCAAGCACAGGCGGGGCAAGCGCTGGCCATCATCGGCGAGAACATTGACATGGCGTACCGGGATGAAGGCGCGATCTGCCAGGACACCGGCATGCCTACCTTCGAGATCAAAACTCCTATCGGAGTGAACCAGATCGCGATCCGTAAGCAAACTCTGGAAGCCGTGGCGGAGGCCACCAAGCGCGGAAAGTTGCGCCCCAATTCGGTGGATTCGATCACAGGAAAGAACAGTGGCAACAATCTCGGGCCGGGCACGCCGATCTTCCATTTCGAGCAGTGGGAGAAGCCCGAGGTGGAGGTCCGTTTGATCTTGAAGGGTGGGGGGTGTGAGAACAAGAATATTCAGTATTCCGTGCCATGCCAGCTTGAGCACCTAGGCCGCGCCGACCGCGATCTTGAGGGCGTGAAGAAATGCATCCTCCACGCCGTGTGGCAGGCCCAAGGTCAGGGATGCGCGCCGGGCGCTATTGGCGTTTGCATCGGCAGCGATCGCGCGGGCGGTTATCATCTCGCCAAGCAACAACTCTTTCGGACATTGGACGATACGAACCCCGATCCGGTATTGGCCAAGCTCGAGCAGGAGATCATGGAGCAAGCCAACAGACTCGGGGTCGGCGCCATGGGATTCGGCGGTTCCAGCTCGCTGATCGGATGCAAGATCACCGCAGCAAACCGGCTCCCTGCCAGCTTCTTTGTGACCGTGGCTTACGATTGCTGGGCGTTTCGCCGGCTGGGTGTCTTGCTCGATGCAGAGAGTGGCGCCATCCTCCAGTGGCTGTATCGCGATCCCAAGCGACCCGTTGAGCAATTGGTCTCGGCCGGCACTGGATTCCAGTTGACCGGCCGCGAGGTGCGTCTCGAGCCTCCTCTCAGCGAGGAAAAAGTCCGCGCCCTGAAAGTTGGCGACGTGGTCCTGATCAATGGCCCCATGATCACCGGTCGCGATGCCGCGCATCACTATCTGTTGCATCACGACACGCCCTACGACATGCGCGGTGCGATTCTTTATCACTGCGGCCCGGTGATGCTCAAAGAGGATAATGAGTGGAGGGTCAAAGCTGCCGGCCCGACTACGAGCATTCGCGAGGAACCTTACGAAGCCGATATCATTCGCCGGTTTGGATTGCGCGCGGTGATGGGCAAGGGTGGCATGGGAGCCAAAACGGGAGCGGCGCTTAAGGAGTTCGGCGCGGTGTACCTCCATGCGATCGGCGGGGCAGCGCAGTTTTACGCGCGGTGCCTGCCCAAAGTTCGAGACGTGTTCCTTTTGGATGAACTCGGCGTCCCGGAAGCAATGTGGGTTTTTGAAGCGCGCAATTTCCCCGCGATCGTGACCATGGATTCGCACGGAAACTCGCTGCACGCTGAAGTCGCGGCGACAACCGGCGCGGAGCTGGAGAAGGTCGGAACGCGGTAGAGGCTCGGGCCAGCCGGACGGAAAGGCTCCGAGCGCTTCTCACGTATCCCGCCTACTCGCGCCCAGCAAATAAGCCGGAACCGCGGCCGGCCAGAATCGGTGGAAGCATGCGTGGGTCGGGCTGAGCAAGTGCGGCCTGAAAGGTGGAGTTGATTTTGATGGGGATGGGAAGAACTTCGGCGATCTGCTTCCCTCGCACCTTGACCTGCAACATCAGGCCGTGGTGGGTGGCATAATTCTGCTGGTCGAAAATGAAGTTGCCAAGGCTGTAAGCGATCCAATGATCGTGGTACTTCTCGAGCGGCTCCACCACGTGAGGGTGGCTGCCGACGACCAGGTCCGCGCCCGCGTCGATCATTTGGTGAGCAATTTCCACTTGCTCGCGCGTCGGCTGCAATGCATATTCAACCCCCCAGTGCGGGCAGACGATAACCAAGTCCGCCAGCGGCCTGGCAAAGCGGATGTCCGCGACCACCTGCGTGGGATCAAGCCACGCCACGCCGGGCCGATCCGCCCCCGCCGTTGCTTCCTTTGGGTCAATATTTACATAAGCAAGAAAGGCAATACGCACGCCGCCGACATTAACCAACAGCGGATAGTGCGCCGCCAGGAAGTTTTGCCCCGCTCCCACCGGCTGAATGCCCGCCGCGCGTAGCCGCTCCAAGCTATCGAGCAGCGCTTCCGGCCCCCAGTCGTAGGTGTGATTATTGGCCTGGGAAGCTACGTTGAAGCCCGCGGCCTTCAGCCCGTCGAGCACGCGGGGGTCGGCGCGAAAAGAGTACAGATGGTGCAGGTTATGGCCGCGGTCTGAGACCGGGCACTCCAAATTGCAGTAGCGAAGGTCGGCGTCGCGGAGGGTATCCGCAATGAGATGGAAGGGAAGCGACCAATCCCCGAGTGCTGCCATGCGCGCTCCCACCGCGCGTGAAAGCATGATGTCGCCTGTGAAGAGCAGCGTGTGCTCGCCGCTTTCTAACGTGCTCGGAGCCGTGGTGGCGCCGGTGGAAGGGGTCGCGGGCGCGGGGGCATTCTGGGGGTGAGCCCTCAGAATCCACGTACACGACCCCCCCACCGCAATCACGGCTACCACGCCCACGCGCAGCCATTGCCTCATGCCCGTCATGAATAGACTCGAATTCCCCTACGTTCTCATTGTACCTGACTTGGCGCGGCATGAGTTTGCACCAAAGTACGGGGCCTACTTGAGATTGTCGGGAATCAGGAATTCCACCAGCACGAGGTCGTGCCACTCGCCGCCCAGCTTCCCGTGCTTTTCGTGCACGCCCACTTCTTTCCAGCCGGTCAATTGGCAAAGCTTGCGCGCGCCTTCGTTGACAGCCATGATGCGCCCAATGATTTTGTAAAAGCCCTTGTCGCGGGCGGCGCTCTGCATGGCCTTCATCAATTCCTGCGCTACACCGTGGCCCCTTAGACTGCGTTCGATGTAGATGGAGAGCTCCGCCATCCCATCGTAACAATGGCGCGGGCTGTAAGGGTTGAGCGCCGACCAGCCCATCAGCGTGTGCTTGACCTCTGCTACTAGCACAGGGTATTTGTCGGGCCGCGCCGCAAGCCACAAGTAACGCTCGTCGGGCGTGACGTAAGCATTTTCAAAAGTCGCAGCACGGTCTTGCACCCCCTGGTTGTAGATGCGGGCAATTTCCTTGGCATCATCAATGCGCGCAGGACGAATCTTCAGGGGACCGCTCCACTCTGTCATAAGATTTCACCTTCTAGCAGGATTTTGTATGCGATTGGGGATTCTAACCTGACGCGGTGGGGAGCGCAAATATCCGACTGACAACCTTCTGATGCGCAACACATCGAGAAGAACGCCGATCGAGGACCTTCGGATGAGCACGGCGGGCCTGAACGATCTGGCCGGAGCCGGCCAGAAACGGGGAAAGGCGCGCGAAACGACCGCGAAAATCCGCTTGACGTGGGCATGCCGGGAGGGATATTCTAGAGGCGAACAAAAGGCGAATCTGATGCAAAAGCCTTCGAGCGGCAAAATCCTGGTGGGCCCTGCGGGTTGGTCCTATGCCGACTGGGAGGGCATTGTTTATCCCCGCAGCAAGCCGAGGGGATTTCACCCAGCGGCCTACCTGGCGCAGTATTTTGACACCATCGAGATAAACACCTCGTTCTACAATCCCCTGCGCGCGGAACTGGCGGAGGCATGGATCGCGCGGGTCCAGCACAACCCTTCATTTCAATTCACGGCCAAGCTATGGAAACGCTTCACGCATGAGCGCAGCGCCAACCTCCAGGACGAAAAGGCGTGCAAGCAGGGGCTTGATCCACTGGCGGCTGCCCACAAGCTGGGCGCGCTCCTCTTGCAGTTTCCCTGGTCGTTCAAGAACACGCGGGAGAATCATGAGTACATGAGCGGCCTTTTCATGCAGTTCATGGAATACCCGCTGGTGGTTGAGGTGCGGCACAGTTCTTGGAACCAGCCGGAGATTTTCGCCTGGCTGCGTGAACAAGGCGTGGGCTTTTGCAATATCGACCAGCCGGTCATCGGCCGTTCCCTTGGGCCGAGCGAGCAGGTCACCATGCCGGTGGGTTACGTGCGGCTGCACGGGCGCAACTACGAACACTGGTTCAGTTCGGGCGGCCACCCGGAAGAGCGCTACAACTATCTTTACAGCCTCGAGGAATTGAGGCCGTGGGCCGGACGGGTTACGAGCATTGCGCAAGCCGCCGAGGTCGTCTTCGTGATCGCCAACAATCACTTCGAGGGGAAGGCGATCACCAACGCTCTGCAACTGATTAGTATTCTGGACGGCCCTCCCGTGCCCGTACCCGAGGTCTTGCTTGAGCATTACCCGCAACTGGCGGAAATCTCCATGCCGCGTACGGCGCCCTCCGAACCGAAGCAGACTGAGTTGGGTTTTGGGACAATGCCAGCCGAGAAATAGCGGCTGAGGGGGAGTGCCGGGCGCTGGCTTCCAGCCGGCAAAGAACCTCCGAGATGGCGGCGAGCCGGCCAAATTGGGGCGCTGCGCCGGCTGCGAAGATTATTTGACAGTTGGAAAGTGCCACTGATAGCATAAAAATGTTGCGCGTTTTACAGGGGGCCATCGGAGCGACGTTCGCCCAAGTCCATCCCATTGATGCGCCACTCATGCGTCAAGTTCATGAAGAATTCACCCGCCAAGTCCCCGTCGTCTAGCCCGGCCTAGGACACCGCCCTTTCACGGCGGTAACACGGGTTCAAATCCCGTCGGGGACGCCAACATTCGAAATCACTTCCAAGAATCGGCAGTTTTCGGTCATGGTCCAATTTGGTCCACTTAGTCCTGAGAAGCCGGTTTTTTCAGGACCATCCTCACAAGTTTGCTCTGCGCCTCGCGTTTCTGAGGAATGACCGCCTGCATGTAGACGTCGGTCGTGACCTTCATACTGGCGTGGCGCAGGAGTTCCTGCACAAACTTCGCATTCTCCCGGTTGGCATTGAGGAATGTTCCGAAGGTGTGCCTGAAGGTATGCTTGAGAACGCGCCGAGGTAGGATCGAAGCATCACAACGGTTGCATGGTTTTGCTCAAGGCCGCAAAGCCTGACTGTTTGTGCAGCAGCCATCACCTAGCGGGCGAACTGGTTGACATAAACAATGAGACTGTGATAGTTTATGCTTCGAAAGTCGCCCAGTGGGCAAACTAATGGCTTCAAAGCATAACTCGTTGAAAACTGTCGGCACGCAGACGGCACCCCTTCTGAATGCTCTCTATGATCGTGCTCAGACTACCTTCACTCTGGCTGATGCCGTAGAAATTACCGGCTTGCGTTCGGCATTGGCTAGCAGTCTCCTTTACAAAGCTGCCAAGCGCGGACTATTTTCACGGCTTAAGCGCGGGGTATGGATGTTGGTCCCGCCGGAGATGGGGAGCGCCACCGAGTACGCCGGGAATCCGTATCTGGTCGCGCAAAGGCTCGTGGGCGACGCGCCCAATTTCATCTCCCACGCGTCGGCGATGGAGATTCATCGCATGGTCACCCAGCCGCAGTTTGTGGTCTTTGCCTCGAGCACGAAACGTGTCCCGAGCCGGACGCTGAACGGAACCGAATTCCGTTTCGTTCTGATCAAGCCGGACCATTTCTTCGGTACAACAAGACATTGGGTAACCAAACAGGAATCTGTTGACGTCAGCGACCTGGAGCGGACCGTAGTTGACGGACTCCGTCAGCCGGAGTATTGCGGAGGGGTTACGGAGGTCGCCAAGGGTCTCTGGATGCGGCACGCGGAGATGCAGCCTGCCAAGCTCGTGGACTATGCCTTGCGTCTGCATGTCGGAGCAGTTACCCGTCGCCTCGGGTACCTGCTCGAGTTGTACAAGATCGCGCCTGAACACGAATTGGCGCGGCTCCGGCAATCCCTCACCTCGACCTATCAACCGCTTGATCCCATCCTACCGAGAGAGGGGCCGCACGTGGCGCGCTGGCGCCTGCAGGTGAATATCTCACCCGAAGAACTTGAAGGAGTCCGCGCGACCTAAAGTGATTCCACAGCGAAACATCTCGCTGCTTTCCAACCGTCTGGCAAACGAAGGCGGCCGGCGCATCCGAGAGGATGTGCTCGAACGCGACTACTGTCTGGCGTGGTTCCTGGCGGTGCTTTCGCAGTCCGAACTCAAAACTGTTCTCGGGTTCAAGGGTGGAACGGCACTGAAGCGATGCTACTTCCCTGACTACCGGTTTTCAGAAGACCTCGATTTTACCCTGCTCGAAGCAATGCCGATGCAGGAGATTCTCCGCCGGCTGGACGCCGTGTACAGGGGAGTGCGGGAAAGCTCTGGAATCACGTTCGCATTTGATCGGGAAGATCGCCAGAAACACGTCAACAGCTATACGTTTTATTTGAGCTACACCGGACCGCTGCCCACCGGGAGCGATGCCAAGGTGGACATTACGGTTCGCGAGCACATAGCCTTCCCACTCGCGGAGCGGCCAATTCTCCGCAGTCACAATGAGTTCGCGGATGTACCCGAGAACCGATTGATCCAAGTTTATTCGCTGGAAGAAATCGCCGCTGAGAAGACAGTCGCTCTAGTCGACAAGGCAAGGAATGAGCCGCGTGACCTCTATGATTTTTGGTACCTGACATCCAACCAGGGCATCCAACTGGATCACTTAACGGATGCCATCTGCCAGAAACTCGCCTTTCGGGGGAAGCCGTGTAAAGACCTCGAAGCCGCCATCCTCCAAAAAGAGGCTCGGCTGAGAGCACTGTGGTCACGCCGCTTGGCCTATCAGGTGTCTATTCTGCCGGAATACGAGGAAGTATTCCGCGCAATTCGTCGCACGCTTCGTCACGCAAATCTGCCGTGATGAAGCAGGGGACCGATGTCCACAATTGAGCTTGCAGAGACGATCGTGGCGGATGATGAACAAACATTAACTGACGTGCCTTGGAGGCAAACCCTTCGGGAATTTTATGGTCCACTTATGGTCCAGTTACGCGCTACTTACTCTTCCTCAAGCTTACTGAACGTGTCTTCGGTAGCCATCCGTATCGCATCGTTTCAGTAAGTTACGGTAGGGCATTGCCCTTTCACGGCAGTAACACGGGTTCAAATCCCGTCGGGGACGCCAATTTCAATCAACAACTCGCTGATGGCAAAATAGGTGAATGTGTCGAACGGCCGAGCGTCCGTTTCCGCGTTATAACTTCGGCGTGAACCGTATGATCTGCGGCGGACAAGCGATCAACGCCAGCAGATCAGTTTTAGGTCCGTCATTTCCTCCACAACAAAATGCGGCCCCTCACGCCCGACTCCGCTCTTCTTGATCCCCCCATAAGGCATATGGTCGGCGCGGAAGGTGGGCACGTCGTTCACGATGACGCCTCCCACATGCAACTGGCGTGCCGCTTCAAATGCTCTCCCCAGATCGCGCGTGCAGATGCCAGCCTGCAGGCCATACTCACTGGTATTCACTGCCGCGATAGCTTCGCGCAGATTCCGGTAGGGATGTAAGACTACTACCGGGCCAAAAACTTCCCGGCAGCAGACCTCGAGGTCAGGAGCGACATTCGTGAGAATAGTGGGCTCAATCGTCGCATTCTGTCTCCTCGCACCGGCGATCGCTTGTGCTCCGCGGGAACGCGCGTGCTCAATCCACCCTTCCACACGCTCCGCCTCGCCGAGCGATATCAGCGAGGATATATCCGTGCTCTCATCAAGTGGGTGGCCGATCTTGAGCTTCTTTGTGGCTGCTACGAATCGATCGGTGAAGGTTTTCTCAATGGATTCGTGAACATAAATATTCTGCACCGAAATGCACACTTGTCCGGAATGCGTAAAACTCCCCGTCACGACGCGCGGAATTAACATGTCCAGGTCGCAATCAGGTTCGAGGATGACCGATGAATTGGAGCCCAACTCCAGGGTGACGCGACGCAGGCCCATATGGGCGCGGATCTGTTCACCCACGGGGACGCTGCCAGTAAAGGTGATCATCGCCACCCGCGAATCTGCGATCATCGGCGGCCCCAGTTTGCCGCCCGGGCCCGTAATGATGTTATAGGCGCCCGCGGGCACTCCCGCCTCCTGAATCAATCTGGCTAGACGCAGCGCGCTGAGCGGAGTGTTCCCGGCAGGCTTGTGGACGACGCTATTGCCCGCCGCGAACGCGGGACCGATCTTATGCAGGGCAAGATTCAAGGGCATATTAAACGGTGTTATGGCGCCGATGACTCCGAGAGGCTCGCGCACGGTCATTGCCCAACGGCCTTTTCCGATGGGGGCGGCATCCATCGGAATCACTTCTCCACGCAGGTTGCGCGCAGCGTCGGCGGAGGCAATCAATGTTTGCTGGCACCGGTCAACCTCCATCCGCGCCTCGCGAATCGGCTTTCCGGTTTCATAGCAGACGAGCAGGCTGAACTCTGCGGAATCACGCTCCAAGAGCCGGCGCATGCGCTCCAAAAGCTCGGCCCGCTCGTGTTGGGTGAGGGCCGCCATCGCCGCCGCTCCGGCGTGGGCTGCGGACACAGCGCTTTCGGCCGTTGCCGCATCTCCTTCATAGATTTCTCCCACCGGCGTGCCATCGTAGGGCAAGAGGATAGTGCGCGGTGCGCCCGTGCGCACCCACTCGCCGCCGATCAACATGGGGAATTCTCGTTTTTCAATGGTCGCTGTGGCCATGGGCATAGTCCTCCTCTTCTATGATGCCAGACGCCAATTGAAGATTGTGATGAAATTCCCGGCGCCGCCCGAATTATTTTGCTCAGGCTTCTACAAGAACTTTGACCTTGACCCATTCACGGCCATTGCCGTTCCGAGGCGAGTTAATGAACCGGATCTCAGGATGATCCAGGACTTTGAACTGAATCTCAGGGGCAAAACGGTGTTAAATAACGTTAGCCCTGCGGCTATAATCGCCATGCGGCAGGATCATGGTGCAGTTGCAATAGGAGTGATCATGAAATTGGGTTTGGGGTTGTACCGTCACATGCTGACGCCGGAGAACTTCAGATTTGCCCGGCAGTGTGCTTGCACACACATCATTGTCCATCTGGTGGATTACTTTCATCAGGGAGGCGGTGACCGGCAAAACCAGCCGGTGGGCAGCCGTGCCGGATGGGGCTGTGCGGGCGATCCCAACAAGCTATGGAGCTATGAAGAACTGGCGGCGCTAAGGGGGAAGATCAATAACGAAGGCCTGAAGTTGCACGCCATCGAGAACCTCGATCCGGCCCACTGGTACGATGTGCTACTGGATGGTCCGAAGAAAATGCAACAACTTGAAAACGTGAAAACCATCATCCGCAATATGGGGCGCGCAGGTATTCCAGTCCTGGGATACAACTTTTCTCTTCCCGGCGTGGCGGGAAGGATCGAGGGCCGATTCGCCCGCGGAGGCGCGATTTCGGTGGGCATGGATGAGGCGGACGAAACACCGATCCCCAATGGGATGATTTGGAACATGGTTTACGATCCTGACGCGCCCCCGGGGACGATCCCCTCGATTACCTCGGAGCAGTTATGGCAGCGCCTGGCAGATTTCTTGGAAGCGGTAATTCCCGTAGCGGAAGAAGCCGGCGTTACCTTAGCCGCGCATCCCGATGATCCCCCGCTGCCCGTGCTGCGAGGACAGCCGAGATTGGTCTATCAGCCCCGGTTATATCAAAAGCTGATTGACTCGAAGCCGAGCCCGCGAAACGCGCTGGAATTCTGCGTTGGCACGCTTGCGGAAATGACCGAGGGAGATATCTACGAGGTTGTGGACCATTACAGCCGCCAAGGGAAATTGGCCTATGTTCACCTGCGCAATGTTTACGGCAAGGCGCCGCGCTATCGCGAAACCTTCATTGACGCCGGCGATGTGGATGTATTGCGGGTGCTCGAAATCCTCAACCGGAACGGTTATGACGGTGTCATCATCCCTGACCATACTCCGCAGGTGGAGTGCGGGGCACCCTGGCACGCGGGGATGGCATTTGCCCTCGGCTATTTTCGCGCCGCGCTGCAAAAGCTTCAGGCCGCGTGATCGTTCGGCGATGCAAAGCGCTAATTCTTGTCTCCCAAGCCGTGCTGGCCTCCGCAGATTTTGCACAGGGTCGCGGACTCAGTGTTATCCACTCGGTGCTTGACGGGCTTGAGGGTGCGCAGGTAAGCGAACATCGCCTTCAAATCGTCGTCCGTCAGGTTGCGATAATGCCACCAGCCCATGATGGGGTTGAGTTTCCGCGCCTTGACGTAGCCCGTGCGGAAAGTCTGAACAAATAAAGCTTCATCGTAATAGGGAATTCCCGAGGGGTCCGGAGTTATGTTGGCGCTGGCGACCTTGCCCCAGGGACCTTCCAAAACGAATCCACCCGCGAACTCCAGCCCTTGAATACTCTGCTCTTTGACCTGTGGGGTATGGCAATCACTACATCCCGCGATGGTGACCAGGTACTTGCCCCGCGCCACGGGAGTGGAGAGGTCCGGCGGTGGTACGGGTTGGGTCACGGGTTCCGGGACGCTGCGAATCAAATATTTCACCGGGAAAATGATCTCGGTCTGGGGAAGCGCTTTATGGATGGGCGGGATGGATCGGATATAAACGATAACTGAGGCCAGATCCTCGTCCGACATCGAGCGATAATGCTCGTAGGGCATCAAGGGGAAAAGCGCCCGCCCGTCGTGCCCAATGCCCTCGCGGATGGCGCGCGCCAGTTGATCGTCGGTCCACTTGCCTGCGCCCGTTTCTGGGTCGGGCGTGATATTCGGGGGAACGATCCTGCCCGGAAGTCCGACCAGCGGAAATGAGGCATAGCCGGCGCCTCGGGTACCCTCCACCATTGGCGCGTCATGCTTTGTCCAGTCATGCTCGCCATGGCAATCAAAGCAGCCGATGTTTTCCACCAGGTATTGGCCGCGCTCCATCCGCGCCGGGGTCGACTCAAACCTGCGGGTGGTGAGGGGGCGTATTTTGGGTCCAATAAACGGCCTCCAGCCGATGGTCAAAGAGATGCCTGCCACGAGCAGAAGGACGATGACCAACACCGTGATACCCAGAATCTTCGTGATCCGCTTCATCTGTCATCCTCCAATCCAGACTTTGTGTTTTCGACACGATCATCCTGATCTGAAGTGATGCTGTCCCAGGTTGGGCATGTGCCCTGCGAGAATCGGCCTCGATGGGCAGGGAGCGCCAAAGTCCTGAGAATTCATCGGCCCCGATGCTCGAAACATCGCCACCTCCCGATTCCGCAACTCAAGCGGTGTTCCTCAGAGGGACGAATCTTTGTTTTGTGTGCTGAAGCGCCCATATCGTAGCACGAGCGGGGTATTGCGAAGCAAGGCAAAAATGGAGACAAAAATGTAGCCGCCCAAAAGGGGATTGGAACGTCTAGAACCGATGGGTAATGAAGCTTGGGCATAGACGCCACCGATGCATGAAGGCCCACGAAGGGCTTGTTTTCGAATGTTCTTCCAGCGTATGCTCTGAGCAATGGCAACACATCCGGACAAATAGGGAGGCGCAAATGCTGAGGGCTTGGTGGCTGATCATCATTTTGATGGGAACCAGCTTGGGCGCCGCTGCATTCCCCAGCCCTGCCAATAAACCGGTGACACGTGACGATATCCTCTACCTCTTGAACAATTATGTTTCCAGCCAAAGTGTGACGAATCTGGTTAAGGAGAACGGGATCGATTTTGACCCGCAGGAAGATTACCTGAAGAAGGTGCGGGCCGCCGGAGGAAAAGAGGATCTCATCGAGGCTCTGCGCAATGCCCACGGAGCCGGTTCGCACACCACTCCCGTCACGCGGTCGGATGCGGAATTGCAAGTCGAGCAGCACTTGGCCCGAGCCTTGGAACTGGAGAAACTGGAATCCTACCCTCAAGCAGAGCAGGAGTATCGTGCCGCCCTGGCCATTCAACCCCAGAGCAGCACTTTACACGTGGGCTTGGCGCGCGCCCTTAGCAAACAGGAGAAGTGGGATGAAGCCCTGCCGGAATATCACGAAGCGATACGCTTAAATCCGCAATCCGCGGAGGCCCATGGCGCATTGGGTCTTGCCATCAGCACGCGAGGTGATCCCGCCACCGCCATCCCTGAGCTACGCAAGGCCTTGGCGTTAAATCCTCAGGACCTGCAAGCTCGGAATATTCTGTCATTTTCGCTCTACAATTTGCACGACCTTGCCGGTGCCCTAAAGGAATTGCACCAGACGGCGGAAATGGCCCCCGACACTGCGGCGGGCCACTACGCGACCGCTGAGATCCTTCTCCAGGAAAAAGATGATGCGGATGGCGCGATCGCGGAATTTCGCGAAGCCATTAGTTTGGATCCCTACACCGCGTTTCCCCACAATGATTATGCCAATGCCATCTCCGCCAAGGGCGATTGGGACGGCGCGATCTATGAGTATCGCCAGGCCCTGCGTTTGCAGCCCGATGATGTTTCGACGCATTCCAATTTGGGCTACGCTCTCGGCCGCAAGGGGGATTTGGCAGGCGGCACAGCGGAAATCCAACATGCGCTACGAATTAATTCCCATACTCCCTGGCCGCACTTGGTGAATGGCATGCTCTTGGAGGCGGAGAAAAAGATGCCGGCGGCGATGGACGAATACCGCGAAGTCATCCGCCTCGACCCCGACAATGCCACAGCTCATTACTTTCTGGCGGAGGGCTTGGATGGGAGTGGAGATCACGACGGCGCGATTAACGAAATGCACCAGGCGATCCGCGTGGCTCCTCGCAACCCGTACTACCATAACTATCTTGGTGTCCTGCTCAACCACAAGGGAGACAACGCGGGAGCGGAGGTGGAGTATCGGGAAGCCATTCGCCTGGAGCCGAAGTACGCGATGGCCCACGCGAATCTCGGCTCGACGCTTCTCGATGAGAAAAACCTGACCGAGGCGGTGAAGGAGATTTACACAGCGTATCAGCTAGACCCGAAAAATCCTGAAATCATCGCGCTCTATAAGAAATACACCGGGGGCCTTTTCTCGCCCTAATCGTGGGCAGGTCCGGCGACGCGAGCCAGGAAGTCGAATACTAGCGCTAGGTCTTCCGGCGAGAGCTGTTCGGCGCGCAGATTGGTGGATTTGCCTCCCTGTTCAAGCGCCTCGATGATCCGGCTCCTAGGATAAATGCCTGCCAGATTGTTGAGCAGGTTTTTTCGTTTCTGGGCAAAGCAGCGCTTCACGAATTCCAGAAACTCATCATAGGTTTCCTGCGGCCATCGGTCGAACTTCGCTTTCATCTTAAACGTCACCAGCGCTGACTGCACTTTCGGCGCGGGGGAGAAGGCTCCCGGCGGAACGTCTACGGCGATATTGGGCCGTGAGTAGCATTGTGTGGCGACGGTCAGATATCCGTAATCGCGAGTTCCCGGCGCTGCCATTAGTCTCTCCGCCACCTCACGCTGCATCAGTAAACCCATGGCGCGGATCGATTCCCTCTGACCAAAGAGATGATGGAGAATGGGTGAGGTGATGTAGTAGGGGAGGTTGCCGAAAACGAATCCCTGGGCGACCCCCTCCCGCTGGCAGAGTGCGGTAAAATCAACGCGCAGCACGTCCGCCCGGATGATCTCAACGCACGATTCATCCTTAAAACCCTCTTGGAGGCCCTGCGCGAGCGCGCCGTCAATTTCGATAGCGATAACCTTGCGCGCGCGCTCGGCCAACAGGCTAGTCATGGCGCCGCGTCCTGGACCAATTTCAAAAACCACGTCGCTCGCGGTGAGGGGCAGCGCCTTCAATATCATGGCACGATAGCGTTGGTCGTGGAGAAAATGCTGGCCGAGTTTGGGGCGATGATGGCGAATTATGGGCTCTTGCCTTTGGATTTAAGATTTACTCCTCTTTCTGCGTTGCATCATAACATGGGCACTGGTACCTGCCCCAGACCTTGACTTTGCCGGGGTCATCTTCTAACTTAACGAGGCTTGGAATCTGCACGCGAGCGAAAGGAGAGGCGGAGTGAAAGTTGTATTTGTTGCATCAGAAGGTGTCCCGTTTTCCAAGACGGGCGGGTTGGCAGATGTGGTGGGAGCTCTGCCCAAGGCGCTGGCAGCTCTCGGCCACGACGTTGAAGTGATACTCCCTCGTTATCGGGTTACCCCGCAAGGGTCTAGCGTGCCGTACGCGCAGAGTTTGACCCTGTCGCTCGGTTCCGGCTACAAGTTCGCCGCCGTGCAGGACGGCGGCCGCGCCCACGGAGTGCAAACCTACCTGATCGATTGCCCGGAGTACTTCGATCGCGAGGGTCTCTACCAGCTAAAGGGCGTAGACTACGCTGACAACGCCCACCGTTTTGGGGCGTTCTCGATGGCGGCGCTGGAGTTCATGAAACATGGCGAAACTTCGCCGGATATCATCCATTGTCATGACTGGCAGACGGCGCTAGTGCCCATTTATCTCCGCAATCTCTATCAGGATGATCCGTACTTTCGCCGGGCTTCGGTAATGTTTACCCTTCACAACCTCGGTTATCAGGGACTTTTCCCTCCTCACCTGCTGCCCCAGATTTCCCTTCACGCGGGCCTTTTCACCATCGACGGTTTGGAATACTACGGCAAGGTGAATCTCCTCAAAGGGGGGATTATCTTTTCGGACTTTATCACCACGGTAAGCAGCAGGTACGCGGAGGAAATCCAGACCCCGGAGTTCGGGTATGGCTTGGAGGGCGTCCTTCACTCGCGGGCGGCGCATCTTCAGGGCATCTTAAATGGCGTTGACTATGAGGAGTGGGATCCCGCGACGGACAAGCTCCTGGCGGCGAACTACACGCCTTCCGGCCTGGAGGGCAAGAAGGCCTGCAAGAAGGCTCTGCTGGAGGCAATGGGCGTACAGGCGCCGGTTCTCCACCGACCGGTGATCGGTATTGTTTCGCGGTTCGCTTCGCAGAAGGGATTTGACTTGATCTCGGGCATCGCCGAGCAGTTGGCGTCGCTCGATCTCTACGTCGTGGCACTCGGGACCGGCGACGCCGTTTACGAGGAGATGTTCCGCACCATGGCCATGAAGTATCCGCACAAGTTCCTGGTTAAAATCGCTTACGACAATACCTTGGCCCATCAGATCGAAGCCGGGTCCGATATGTTCCTGATGCCCTCGCGTTACGAGCCCTGCGGGCTCAATCAGATTTACAGCCTGAAGTACGGCGCGGTGCCGATCGTGCGAGCCACGGGCGGCCTGGACGACACCATCGAGCCTTTCGACGGCAACTCCGGCACGGGTTTTAAGTTTCAGGCGTATTTGCCGCAGGCCTTGCTGGCCGTAATTCACGAAGCTCTGGAAACTTACGTTACACCAGCCATCTGGCAGCGCCTCGTGCAGAACGGCATGACGAAGGATTTCTCGTGGACTACTTCGGCGCGGGCCTACTCGCGTATATATGAATCGTTGCGGGGGGCCAAGGCCTGATCGGTCGGGAGGGACCACACCGAGTGAGGACGACAGGGTTTCCTGCCATTCGAGTGAAAATCGCAAAGCACAAATTCGACAGAGGGAAGAGCAGGTTCGTATGTCAAACAATGTGGTGGTGGTGGGTGTCCAGTGGGGTGATGAGGGTAAGGGTAAAGTGGTGGACGCCTTGGCGGAACACTTTGATATCGTCGCCCGGTACCAGGGCGGCGCCAATGCCGGTCACACCGTACTGGTGGGGGCGAAAAAATATGTGCTCCAGCTTTTGCCCACCGGCATCATCCGCCCGGACAAGACTGCGGCGATCGGCAACGGCGTGGTGGTGGATCCGGATGCATTACAGCAAGAAATTCGCAAGCTGGAAGACGGAGGCGTGAGCGTCAACCGGCGGCTGAAGGTGAGTGACCGCGCCCACTTAATTCTGCCCTACCACCGTTCGCACGAAGTAGCCGCCGAGGCCGCTCGCGGCGTGGGGAAAATCGGGACCACCGCCAAAGGGATTGGTCCTGCCTATGAGGATAAGGCCGGGCGGCGAGGCCTCCGTGCCTGTGATTTGCGCGACCCGGCGAGATTCCGCGAAAAGTGCCACGCCATCATCGCTGAGAAAAACCGCATCGACGCCGCGCTTTTCGGCGCGCCTCCCTTGAACGCCGAAGAGTTGACGGACCAGTTCCTGCGGGCGAGCGAAGGTATTCTTCCATTCCTGGCCGATGTTTCCGTATACCTGAATACCGAAATGGATAACGGGAAGCGGATTCTTTTTGAAGGCGCCCAGGGAACTTTACTGGATCTCGACCACGGCACATACCCCTTTGTGACTTCTTCGAGTTCGGCGGCAGGGGGAGCTTGCACGGGGACGGGTGTGGGGCCCACGCGCATTGGCTCCGTGATCGGCGTGTCAAAGGCATACGCCACGCGCGTAGGAAGCGGGCCCTTTCCCACCGAAGATCCCGGGGTGGAGGGTGAGAAGATTCGCCAGCGCGGGAGCGAATACGGTGCCGTAACTGGGCGTCCGCGGCGCTGCGGATGGTTCGATGTGCCTGTCGCGCGCTTCAGCGCCCGCATCAATCATCTGGACGCCATGATCATCACCAAGCTGGATATTCTTGATCCGCTGGCGGAGATTCCCGTAGGGGTCGAATATGAGTACAAGGGTAAACGGTTCAAGGATTTCCCGCCCGAAATCGAAAGCCTGGAAGAGGTGAAGGTCCACTACCAGACAGTTCCCGGCTGGCAAAAACCCACTTACGGCGCCTGCGATCCGTCGCAACTGCCGCCGCACGCGAAGGATTACCTCAGTTTTCTTGCTGACCAGGTGGGTGTGAAGGTCGCCATGGTATCAACCGGACCGGAGCGCTCGCAATGTGTTTGGATTGATAAATCAGTCATATGTCCTTAGTCCGTGGTCCTTTGTCCGTAGCCACATGCTGCGCACATTGGTCGATCGGAGCAAATGAACTCGTTTGCACTCCCCGAAGACCCGTGTATGAACATCGCTTGAGAACTGACAGAGAACCAACGACCCGGGACCAAGTACGAGTGACTAATGACCGATGACGACTGACCGCATCTATGCTCTCCTTTGAACAGGCGATTGACATCGTCAAACAGAAGCTGACAGCGGCTGACCTGAGGCCGGGAAGGGAAGTTGTGCCTCTGGGCGGAGCCTGCGGCCGAGTGCTTGCGGAGGACGTTCTCGCCGACCGCGATTATCCCCCATTTCATCGCTCCATTCGCGACGGGTATGCCGTGCGCGCGGGGGATGTGACTGCTCCACCAGTGGATTTGAAGGTGTGCGGAGAAGTTCGGGCGGGAGGACATTATGCGGGCGCCCTTGGCACCGGTGAGTGTGTTTCCATCATGACCGGCGCGCCGCTGCCGGACGGCGCGGACTCGGTGGTGATGGTGGAATACACGAAATTTGACGGCGACCGGGTGACGATCCAAAGAGGCGTTGGACACGGGGAGAACGTTGTCCGGCAGGGAAGCGAAGCCCGCGCGGGGTCATGTGTGTTGGCGCGCGGGCGACGGCTGAGTGCGGGCGAGGTGGGGGTGCTTGCCACGGTGGGAAAAGCGCATGTGCCCGTTTTCGTTCGCCCCGAGGTGGCCATTCTTCCTACCGGTGATGAGGTTGTCCCGGTCGACCAGCCGCCGGAAAAATTCCAAATTCGCAATAGTAATTCCGCCTCCCTGGGTGCCCAGGTGGCTGCGGCGGGCGGGATACCTCGCCCATCGGAGATCGCGCCGGACCGCCCCGAAGCGCTCCGCAGCCTGATTCAGGATGGCTTGCGGTCGGACCTGTTGGTATTGACCGGAGGGGTTTCCGCCGGGAAATACGATTTCGTGGAACAAGTTCTTGCCGATTTGGGAGCGGAGTTCTATTTCCAAAGTGTGGCACTGCGGCCGGGAAAGCCGGTGGTTTTCGGGAGTGTGGCCGGAAAGTTTTTCTTCGGCCTGCCGGGAAACCCGGTTTCGACCTACGTCACGTTTATGTTGTTTGCCCGACCGGCGCTCGCGGTCATAGGGGGAGCTGATTTTGAGCCGCCGCTGTTTCTCCGCGCCCGCCTGGCGACGGCCCTTCGGGGAAGTTCCGGATTAACCGCGTTCCTCCCCGCGCGAATCGATTGCTCCGGCGGCGATCCTCTGGTGAGCCCGGTGGCCTGGCAGGGCTCGGGGGATTTGGTGGGAGTTGCGGCGGCAAATTGCTTCGTCGTCCTGCTCCCGGACCAAAACGCACTGGCGACGGGAGACTGGGTGGATGTGATGGTCAGAGAGCACTGAGAAGGAGGATTGTCGATTGTTCATTGTCGATTACCGATTGAGGATCGACCGTGTCAGAGGACGGCTGGTTTTAGTCGGCAATCATAAATCGGCAATCGGCGATCCAATATGGTTGAAAAGCTAAGCCACTACGACCTCGCTGGCCGCATCAAGATGGTGGACGTCTCCTCCAAACCCGATACTTTGCGGGAGGCGGCGGCGAGCGTGCGCGTCAAGATGAGTGCCTCCGCGCGGCGTGCGGCTGGGCACAATCCCAAGGGCGACCCTTTAGAGATCGCGCGCGTGGCGGGCATCGCGGCGGCAAAACGGACCGCCGAACTTATTCCCCTCTGCCACCCGCTGCTTTTGACTCATATTGATGTTCAGGCGCGTTTCTGCAAGAATGGCGTAGAGATTTCATCCACAGTTCGCACCACCGGCCCCACCGGCGTCGAAATGGAGGCACTCACAGCGGCGGCTGTGGCAGCGTTGACGGTTTACGACATGTGCAAAGCGGCTGATCACGGTATCGAAATCTCCGAACTCCGCTTGCTCGAAAAGAGTGGAGGCAGGAGCGGGCATTATCACGCCAAAGTGAGGCGCGCGAAATAGAATCCCAGTTTCAAGTGTCGGCTTCGAGAAGCGAGCACCGCGATTCGGAACTCGCAATTCTACATCGAACTTCGAGTTTCACTTTCTCTCGACGCTTGGAACCTGATGCCCGATATTTGATCCCTGATCCCTAACGGAAGGTTTCGAGAGTGTCGGCACCCATCAAGATTCTTGTCGTCGATGACAACCCAACGATTCTCCAACTGATGTGTCAGGCCTTGGAGAAGTGCGGGGAGATCATTACCGCAACGGATGGCGCCGATGCATTGATGAAGACGATCGATAGCAAGCCCGATTTGATCATCTCGGATTATTCCATGCCGGTAATGGACGGCCGCGCGCTTTTTGACAAGCTGCGTTCGCGCAAGGAAACTCAAAACATTCCTTTCGTCTTACTTGCCTCACAAAAGGAAATTGATGAGCGTCTGCGCATGGTTCTGGAGGACGTTGAGGATTATTTCGTCAAGCCCTTCTTTGCGCGCGACCTTTTGCAGCAGGCTCGGCGCATTACCGCGCGATTGCTTCAGCAGCGCATGGAAAAGCAAGGCGGTGGCGCGGGAATCAAGGGACGGCTTACGGAAATCAGTTTGATCGATTGGATGCAAACGCTCGAGCAGGGCCGAAAGACCTGCGCCCTGATTCTGCGCTCGGGCTCCGAGGATTGTACACTGTACTTTCGAGACGGGCAGGTAAGACACGCCGCGTATGGCGACTTGAAAGGCGACGCCGCCGTTTTCAAAGTCTTGACGTGGGTCGACGGCGATTGGGAGGTAGATTTCCAAAAGAATTCTCCCGAGCAAACCACCACCATGTCGACGCAGGGCCTGATGCTCGAAGGTCTGCGCATGATGGACGAAGCCAGTCGTGACGCGGGGTAGGGGTTAGGCGCCAGGTGCCAGACAAGAACGAAAATCGAAGCTCGAAACTCGGATTCCATGGTTGTGTTGGGTGTTTCAATTTGGGGTTTCCGCTCTGGCACCTAACACCTGGCACCTGACATCTGGAACCTAAAATGCTGCGTGCCAAAATTCTTGTTCTCAGTGACGCTTCGTCGCGCGGCGAGCGCCCGGATTTGTCCGGTCCGGCGGTCCGCGAAGTGCTGGAAGCGCTTGGCTGGCAAGTTGCCGCCATCGAAATTCTCCCGGACGATTTAAATACGATACGACAACGGCTGGAAGCCCTCACCGATGCGGGCGACTGCGACGCCGTTGTGACGGCTGGCGGCACGGGTGTGGGCCCGCGTGACGTCACCCCGGAAGCGACGCGCGCGGTTATCGAGAAGGAAGTCCCTGGGCTTGCGGAGATGATGCGCGCCGAGGGCGTCAAGAAGACCCGACGCGCCGCCCTATCGCGAGGAATGGTCGGTGTGCGCAAGGGTAAACTCATCGTCAACCTGCCCGGCAGCCCGCGCGGCGCTCGCGAATCGATTGAAAGCATCGTTGATTTGCTGCCGCACGTCGTAGACCTCATCCAAGGCCGCACCGCCCACTCTGGCTAGCGATTCGTGCTGGAGCAGGGAAATCTCATAGAGTGTGATCGCCTCGAGCCCATCGAGCCCGCCCAAATCAATTCAATTGAAGTTCGGAGAAGGGGTAAAAAATCGCTTGACACGCAGGTTCTATATATGTAGACTTATGCCATGAAAAGCCCTCGTATGTCGCCCGAAACGCTCTTGGTCCTGGAAGGGTTCATGGCGCGTCCCACCGACTGGCGATACGGTTACGAGCTCAGTCGCGAAACGGGTCTGAAGTCCGGGACGCTCTACCCCATTCTCATGCGCCTGGCGAAGTACTTGTTGCTGGAAGCCTGCTGGGTGGCGACCGAAGACGGAGTGCCGCCGCGGCACACTTATCGATTGACGTCGAACGGATTGGAGTTGGCCAGAACCAAGCTGGCCGAAGCGCGCCCGCGCTCCCTGGTGCGGCAACCCGCCTATTGACGTGGGTGAAAACCATGCTGGAAGTGCAGCTCCGTCGAGCTGCGGCCGTCCTTCTGGAATCCGCGATTCGAATTGCGCCGCCCGATACGCGTGACTGGGGCCAGGCGATGCGGGGTGAACTCAGCCACGTGGAAGGCTCCTGGGCGGCGGCGATGTGGGCGCTGGGCGGTTCGAGCGTTTTGGCCAAAGAGGCCGTGGTCTCGCTGGTGATTCCCGGCCGCCGTCTTGTTCCCGACGGAGGAATTTTCGCCAAGAGCGCTACTCTGCGTAAGGCGGCATTAGCTTTGGGTGGAGGATGCGTACTGGCGTCGCTGTTGTTTTTCGCTGCCCCGCCGTTCCGGCAGGCCTTTGAGGTGGCGCTCGAGCCCTGGCACCACTTGTTTCAGGGCGCGTCCAGTAATTCTCAGCCGGGTATTGAGGCGCTCGCCCAGCGGGCGGAAATGCGTCACGATTCCGAAGGGCTGGCCTTTTGCGCCGTACGGGTCCAGGATCCCCACGAAAGCGCACGCCTGGCAGAGGAAGCCGTCCGCCTCGATCCGAACCTCCTTTGGGTCTATGCCGCGGTCGGAATGCGCAATCCAGGGCTTCCTGAAACGGGCACGTGGGTCGAGAAGCTCGAGCGGTGGGATCCGCAGAATGCGCTATTCCACTTGATCGCGGCGGAAGCAATCGAGCGGACGCATTATCGCCGGGGCGTCTGGTCGCCGCCCACGCAGGAGCAAGAGCAAGCGTGGCAGGCCGCAATGTCGGCGGCGTTTCAGTCCTCCAAATTCGATGATTATCTTGACCGGGTCGCGCAGCTCAATCGCCGCGTGCTTCCCCGTTACAGTTTCTATGACCCGTACGAGGTCGTTTCACGCGACAGCTTGGACCTGCCTATTCATGCCTTTCAGAATTCCGAGCGATTTGCCAACTCGCTTCTTAACGATGGGGCAGTACTGGATGCCCACGGCGAGCGAAGCGCTGGACGCGACAAATACTGGACCGTCGCGCGCTTTGGCCAATTGATCGATGCCCAGGGGCACACCGGTCTGGAACATTGGATGGGTACGAGCCTCCAGGCGATGGCCTACCAGCATCTTCAGGCGTCTGCGCAAAGGGAGGGGAATCGGGCGGAGGCCGCGCTCTTTGGCTATCTCGCGGCAAAATTCGATCCCGTTCAGGGCAAGCGGGCAGATTTCCCCGGGGAATCGGCCTTTGGGCTGGCCACCTCCGAACGCAACGCAGCCGTGGTGGAGATTTCCGCGCTCATGATCCTCGTCTTTGTCGGACTCCTGGCCATTGCCCTGTCGATCTTGATAGTGGGGAGTCGCCGCGGGGCGCGAGTGGCCGCTAAGCGCGCGCGTCCAGTCGCGACGATCGTGGTCATGACCACCGCCGTGGGGGCCTTGTTTTCCTCGATTACCCTATACCTGACCTATCGGCCCTATTGGTACATTTTCCAAAGCGCCATACTCAGCGGTGAAAGAGTCCAGACCCGCGACTTGGGCGCCTTTCTCAATGCCATAAAGATGCCGCTCGGACTTTCACCCCGCGCCGACATTTCCTTGTGGAATGCTCTGCTTTATTCCGGCTCGCCCACCTTTCTTTTCTACGTTTGGACCGGCGTGACGCTGCTCGGTGTCAGCGGCCTCATCCTCATACTCCTGCGACACCTTCTGGGCCGACCTCATGTTCACTCGCCATAGCAGCGCCAGCGTCGTCTCGCAGTTCTCATTGACATAACTCTCAAGTTGCCCCATGGGCCTCCGACTGGCACTAGCCAGGATGGTAGCTGTGAGGATCGGGGATACATGTGTGCATTAGAACCGGTGGGGCCGAACAGCATTCGACTAAAGCGAGCGCCGATTAGAAATTTTCAGTGGGGGTGAAACATGAAGAAACTCATTGCGACAGCAGTCTTGCTACTCATGACTCCGACGTTGGCGTCGGCACAGAACAGCGACCATCCGTACCACGTCGAGGGCTATTTGTTCGCTGCGGAGGAGGCGAAAGTAGGTCCCGCCGGCGGGGGCGGCGTAGAAGGGCTTTCCTCCGATGGGCTCGGCTTAGGCGGTGAGTATGTCAAGGCAGAATCGCCCTTCGATGAGAACATCATCTCAGTCAATTTGTTTTATCACTTTGGGCCCAGCAAGAAAAACCGCAAGTTTGAACTGTTTGTGACCGGGGGCTACACCCATTTTTCCATCCCCAATATCACGCTCGGTCCGGCAAGTGGGGGAAACTTCGGGGGCGGCGCCAACATTTGGCTGACGAAGCACGCTGCCCTTCGCTTGGAGCTGCGTGATACGATCGGCGGCCGAAGTATAAGCGAAGACTTTGAGTCATCCGGCAATTTCTATACAGCGCCCAACAACGTTGCCAGCTTCCGCATTGGTGTGACGTTCAGGTAGGATCAGGGGCCGACGTAGGCAAAAGGGTTCAACAGGCTTGCGCAGAGCGCAGCCCTGCGGTCTGGAACCGAATCAGGGGCACGGCGCACAGCGGCCACTCGCGCCGGCACAGTAGATACGTGCTGTCGCCGTTTAAGAGAGCGATCCGTGGACTGGAAACTGGTCAGAAAGGTTCTTCCCTTCTTTCTCGCCTGGCTGATGCTCAACCTCTCCGGGCCTCCAAATGACTTCGCACAGGATGGCCCCGCCCGAATTCCATCCGATGCCCCGGAGGCGCAGACCTCCGCGTCGTCTCAAAGCCCGAGGAATCCTTCGTCGTCGGAGCGAGCGCCGGGGTCGAGTGAAAGTGGCTCTACGATTATTGCCGTTCTGCCGCCGGCCATAAGCCAAAAGCGCCTCACGCCGAAAGACAAGTTGGCAATCTATCTCCATCAGAGTTTTGGTCCGCAGAATTTCATTCTTCCCGCTTTCGGAGCAGGTTACTTGCTGTTGAATCCGCCACCCCACTATCCGCGCGAGTGGGAGGACGGTGGCGGAGCCTTCGGGCGCTGGTATGGGGAACAGATCGCCGCAAGTACTTCCAATCGTAGCGGACAGCTTCTGGCGGAAGTGGCCTTGCATGAGGATCCTCGTTATGTTCCGTCCCGCAGCAAGAGCGCTGTGCTCCGCACGTTTCATGCTGTCGCCGTCACCTTCGTCGATAAAACCGATTCGGGATGCAACACGATTGCGTTCTCGAATTTCGCGGGCGCGGCGGCGGGCGGCTTCGTTGGGATGGGCATGCTGCCGACCGGTTACAATGATGTCACCCACGCCGAGCGCCGCGCGTTGCGAGGCCTGGAAACCACCGCGGTTCGCAATATCCTGACGGAGTTTCGCCCCCAGTGGGCGCCCATCCTGAAAAAGATCCGCGTCCCCAGCATCCTTCCCGAATGGTGGACCCCGAAGCCTCCGCAGCAGCCATAGGGACTCCACGGGAGCCGGCTTGATCTAGCTCCCTCGTCAACAGCTTCGAATTATTAGCCCCAAATATGCAGGGGGACCGACAGTCTGGTGCCGCGACATTTTGTAGCCTCTCGGCATGATTTATTTTTCTTGACAAGAGTCCACGTATGGTATACAATGGTGGAGTTTGAGTCTGAGGCGGATTAATGTCATTGCATAATCTTTCATTCCGGCTTCTGCTTTTGCTTGGTGCCGGCGACCGAACCGCAATCAAATCCACCACCCCGCGAGTGGCGGAGGGCTAGGTGGGATCATGGCTGAACCGGTGGCAGATCGAAGGAGATTTTTTGCTACGAGCAAAGCCGGAATGTTGCTGAAAACAAATGGGCGGAAATTGAGAATTTCGATTGGTCCCCAGATCTTGATGAAAATAAAAGAGTTAATTAAATTCGGCAGAAATTAGCCATATATCTATGAAAATGCTATGGATAGAGGTAATGTCGCCGGCACATGTGACAGCAATTTGCACGTTTTCTGCGTGATATGTGTGACCCTTGTCGGATCGGGGTTTCTCGCCCCGAGCAACCATGCTCCTGCCCGCGCTACGGCAATGTGTGCTATGATTCTCGCTCGAATACGGAGGCATCTCACGCGTGCTTAACTCCTACGGACCGATCCTCATCTTTGCCGTAATCGCCGCGATTTTCGCTCCGGCGACTTTGTGGATTTTCAAGTTCATTCGCCCCTCCTTCCGCGCCACGCCGGAAAAGGTGATGCCTTACGAGTGCGGCATCACGCCGGAGTCCGACTCGCGCCACCGTTACACGGTGCGGTTCTACGTTGTCGCCATCCTTTATGTGGTCTTCGCCGTGGAGACCGTCTACCTGATTCCGTGGGCCGTGCAGTACCAGGCGCTCGGACTCTTGGGACTCGTGGAAATGCTCGTCTTCCTCGGCATCCTGATTGTCGGCTACATCTGGCTGGTGAAACGCGGCGCGCTGAAGTGGATTTAGGCCGCGTCCGCTTGGATCCGCCCGTGTAGGTTCGAGTTCGACCCCCTCAAAAACTGCTCCGAACGGAGGACAAGGGAAGGTGAAGAATTGCGCTTGACATTCGCTTTTTATTCGCCTATGATTCTTTCCCGTTAACCCAATCAGTTCAGGAGCACGGGGCGGGTTACCTATCTCAAATCTTTGGAGGAACCTATGGCATTGAGCGAAGCACTGTTGCCCGAGTTCGACCAGGAAATGGCCCACACGCGCAAGAGTCTGGCGCGCGTGCCCGACGACAAGTTCGATTGGAAACCCCACACGAAATCAGCGACGGTCCGGCAGTTGACGACCCACATCGCGTTATTCCCAAGCTGGATGATCGATACCTTGGAGAAGGCGTCATTTGACTATGCGCTGGTGGACGGCCCGGGATACAACCCGCCGGTGATGAACTCTCATAAGGAACTGCTGGAGGTCTTCGACCGCGACGTCCCCAAAGCGCGGGCGGCATTGAAGGGAGCGAGCGACGCGCATCTGATGGAGACCTGGAGCTTGCTAGCCGGAGGCAAGACCATCTTCTCAATGCCGAGGATTGCCGTCCTGCGCGGCATGGTGATGAATCACCTGATTCACCACCGCGCCCAATTGGGAGTCTATCTGCGGCTCAACGATGTGCCGGTCCCCGCCATCTACGGCCCATCGGCGGATGAGCAAAGCTGATTGGCGGCGCGGTGCATCCACGTAGCGGCGGCACGACGCCGCACGGCGGGGTCAACCCGCCGCTACGACGTTGTGGGACCCTCTTGAACTCGATAGAGCATTTCGCCGGCGCGGGACACTACGAGGACGCCTTCGTCTTCGCGGCCCTGCCACTCTTCGCGGTTAACGCTCGCGGGATCGATATAACCCAGATTTACGCGTCGGCAGCGCTCTTCCGGAATGGCCGTCGAAAGCGTTACTTGAACCCGCGGAGTCTCGGTCTTGGTGGGCGCGTCGTAGGCCCCCAGGCCTTTGACGTGGGTTGAGTGCGCCAGGATTCCGCCGGGGTAGTTCTTGAACTTGTCCCACTGCGCCAGGAAGTAGTCGCGGCAGTGATAGCCGATTTCCTCAATCAAGGCGCCGTGGGTATAACTGATCTCGGTGATGTGGGGAGCGAAGATCACCACCTCGCCGCCGTCGGCCACAGCGGGTTCCATCTTGTACATGCCCTTGCCCGCCGTCCAGATGTCGTCGTAGAGGCGCGGCATTACGGACAGAACCCGTTTGTAGGGCTTCTTCACGTAGACGATGTGCTTTTGCGCCGAGAGCGCTGCCGCGGATTTCCACGCCTCCTGGGGCGAGCCGAAGTAAATCCCCGCCAGCCCTTCGTGCGTGACCACGAGCGCAAAGCAGGCCGAGGGCGTATCGATCATGTTGGCCGCGCGGTCAATGATGGCCCGGATCGGCGTGTAACCGGCGCCGATGACCTTGTAGTTGGTCATCAGGGCGCCGAACCAGTGCGTGAGGTTGATGATCTCTGAACCCGCGATGCCGGGGAAGAAGTACTTGGTGCCGCCGGAAAAGCCCGCCACTTCATGGGGGAAGACCGGGCCGCAAACGATGAGTTGATCGTATTCGTGGATGAGCTTGTTAAGGCGCACGGGAACATCCTGCGCCAGCAAACCGCCCGTGAGCTCGCCGATTTCCACCGCAGGGATCAAACCTAGTGTCACGAAGTTCCGCGGATCTTCCCAGTGATGATTGAAGATTCGGCTCTTGCCGCATTGCCCGTCGATCACCGGCCGGCCCACAAGCTTGCTGAGGTGCTCGTCGTTCATCATCGGGTGCGTGCCGAGCGCCACAAGGTAATCCAGGGTGGCCACGCGCGGGGCGAGGTGGGTCTCGAACAGGTCATACATCATCGGCATGGGCATGGTGCGCGTGCCGTCGGGAATGATGACGAGCACCCGCTTGCCATCCACGGCAAGAGTGGCAAGGCCCTTCTGCACGACCTGGCTGATCTCCGCGGGGCTCAAGAAGCGATCCGCGAAGCCCGTTCCGATGGTCATTGGTTGAAACCTCCCGCACCTCAACAAGTGACGAGTGACAAGTGACAAGCAAGAAGAACAGACCGCCCTTGTCACTTGTCACCTGTCACTCGCTTTCACACTCCCGCAAATGCCGAAAACCCGCCGTCTACCGGCAAGACAATTCCCGTCACAAACGCAGAGGCTGGTGAGAGGAGCCACAGCACGGCTCCGAGCAGATCTTCCGGCTGGCCAAAGCGCGCCATCGGCGTATGCGTGATGATGGACTTGCCGCGCGCGGTAAGATCCCCTGTCTTCTCGTCGGTCAGGAGGAAGCGATTCTGCTTGGTCAGGAAGAAGCCGGGAGCCACAGCGTTGACACGGATCTTGGGCGAGTACTGCTGGGCCACATGCACCGCGAGCCACTGGGTAAAGCTGTTCACGGCGGCTTTGGCGGCGGAGTATGCCACCACGCGCGTCAAGGGGCGGATGGCGCTCATCGAAGACACGTTGAGGATGACGCCTTCCTCTTTCTCGGCCATCATCTTTCCGAACACCTGTGAGGGCAGGATAGTTCCCATGAGGTTCAGGTCGAAAACCCAGCGTAAAGCGTCGGGAGGCAAATCGAAGAAGCCGAGATCCCCGCCGGCGGTGGCCTGAGGCTTGTTGCCTCCTGCCGCGTTCAACAGACAATCGACCTTGCCGAACTTCTCATGGATGACCTCCGCGGCGTGGTTCAGGCTCGAAGCGTCCACGACATTGGCGCTAATGGCCATGGCCTGGTTCGCGCGAGGTCCCATGCGATCCAAGACGTGCTGAGCTGCGTCCAGGTGGCGCGCGAGAATCACTACGTGGGCTCCACATTCCACCAGCGCGCAGGCCATCTCGCCGCCAAGAATTCCCGACCCTCCGGTAATGACCACGGTCTTTCCGGTAAAATCATAAAGACGGTTCAATTCCAAAGAGTCCATGCAAACGTTCCCCCCACGGAGTATATACCACGTTCCGAAGCCCCTGAATTCAGAATCGATAGTCCGTGGAAAGCCGCACGGCATTGCCGCTTAGAGTGCCGAGCGACTGCGAGCTATCGTAGTGCGTATAACCCAGGGTCAGCGAGAGCCGGGGACTGGCCTTCAAAGTGAAGGCAGGACTGAAGAGCAGAGCCGGCTTGATGGGCGTGGCATGTTCGACTTGTTGGACTCCCGTGCCGGTGGAAATGTCGAATCCGAGCGGTCCGTGGATTTTCCCCGCCACATGCGTGGTCAGATAATGGCGTTGATAAAATCCCGGATTGAAGATTCCCAGGTAAGGCCGCTCGGAGCCGCCCGCCAGTCCGTAAGCGAGCCCGGAATAGCCAATATCAAAGACACTTCGCGGGCGCTGCAACAACCTGCGGTTAAAAGTCACCGACGTGCCGACAGCGCGATTGTGCTCCGCTTCGTGAAACTGCGAGGAGCCGGCGTCAGCAAACTCGAATTCGTGGGCATAGGAAATTGTGAAATCGTCGGCAGCGAAAGGTTCCAGACGCAGCTCGGTGCTCGCGTTGAAGTGATAATCGAGTCCGAGGGACAGCCGGTCCTCCATCACGCCCAGCCGGACGGCAGTGGGGGTATAGGTAATGGCCGAGCGCGCGGCGGTAAGATCCACCGTCAGCTTTCTCTTGGGCATCGCGTAGCTGGTACCGACAAAGCCCAGCGGGCGCATTCCGGCGGAGGTAATCGGTAGGTCCTGAGTGGGGATGCTGGTGAGCATGCCCGGCCCGAATCGCGCCAGGCCCACACCGCCCCGCAAAGTGAGTTGCGGGGTAATGTAGGTGGTTTGGCGATAGAGGGCCTGCGACGGTCCCGCGGCGCCCTGGATTCCACCGCTCGAACTTTGAGAGGGAAGATAAACCAACGACAAGTAGGATTGCGATCGCGGAAGGGCAGAGAAACCCCAGGTGTTTTCGTATCCATACGCCGTTAGGTCCTCCGCGTCGAGAGAATTGCCAGACCCAGTTTCTCTCGCCCACGATGCCGACGTATGCATGGTGGGCCGAGCATCGCTGCGCAGACTGGTTTCCAGGTTTCCCTCTTCTTCATTGCGCGGGTCGGCAGTCTCTGCGCGATAGAGCAAAGCCCGGGCGCGGCGAGAGTCGTGCAGCGCCCTTTCCAAATTGGCGAGCAGCAACAAGGCGTCGGCGTCGCGCGGATTGTCATCGACGATCTTAGCGGCGAGATTGCGCGCGTAGACCAGATCGCCGCGATGGTAGGCAACGCGCACATTGCCCTTCAGCGCATCGACATCCGTCGGGTCTTGGCTGATGACGTAATTGAATCGCCGCAGGGCTTCTTTCTCGTGGCCTTCGTAGAGGTCCAAGTAAGCAAGTTGCAATTGTGCGTCGCGATTGCGGGGGTTGGCGGAGACGAGCACCATCAAGGTCTTTCGCGCCTCGGGATATTGGTGCAGGTTCATCTCCACTCGAGCCAGGCCCACGGCGTATTCGGGGTTGGCTGGATATCGCCCCGCCAGGTTGGCGAAGAGGAGAATCGCGGCGTCGGAGCGGCCTGCCCACGCCGTGACCCGCGCCAATCCCTCCAGTGCGTCGCTGTCCCCGGGGTGCTTCTCCAACACCTCCTGGAATTCGCGGAGGGCGGCGTCGTACTGAGCGTCGAAGGCCAACGCGCGGCCCACGCCCATCTTGGCATCATGATCGTTGGGGTTGAATTGCAAAATGTGGCGGTAGGACTCGATCGCCTCCGCATAGTCACCGCGCTGGACCTGGAGGATGGCCATTCCTTCGAAAGCTTCCAGATCCCATGGATTCCTGGTGGCGCGCTCGTGATAAGCCTTTTCTAGACGCGAGGGCTCGTGTGAGTTGCTATTCGCCGTCGTGCCAGGAAGGGTTGCGCTTGGCCCCTCTGACGGGAGGGCCGTGGCCGCCAGGAGAGTTGCTGCCGCTACTACGACAAGCGTGAGGCAGAGGTTCTCCAAGCCCGGCCGTAAGCGCGTCATCGAGGCGAAGAAGTGGGGGGAGTACTTCCTCACATCAGAGTGGACTTCTGGGGAATTGTTCATGTGTCGCGGCTCCATTTGCCGGGGGACAAGACAGCGCCCTCGGTGCGCAGGTTAGGACGGAAATGCCTTAGGGTGTTTCCTCGGCAGTGGCGCCCACGTGGGTTACTTTCTCCCAGCGGCGGCTGCCGAACAGAAACTTCATGACTCCCTGAAAGCGGTAGAACAAAACCAACTGGCGGTACCCGAGGTTTTCGAGCAGGCCGAAAATCAAGAGGGTCACTAGATCCCGAAACCCCGGGTACCGGCGGTAGGTGAGCTCTTCGAGGAGCACGGCTCCTACCGACAGAAAACCGCCATAGACGAAACCGAGAAGAATGAAAACCAAGAGCAGTCGGGTGGGAATCATGCCCAGGTAGATGAACGCCGGGACTAGAGCATACCCCAGGAATTCAACCACCGCGCCCACCCCCTCGACATAAGAGTGGAAGGGGAAGCTGAGCATGCCGACGATTCCATATTTCCTTCGAAAGAGCATGGCGGAATGCTTCCACAGCGTTTGACAGAGCCCTAATTGCCAGCGGCGGCGCTGGTTGGCCAGTACGGCGAGTGTGGAAGGGCATTCGGTCCAACACACGGGGTCGGAGGTGAAGGATGTGCGAATCTTGCGGTTGTTGTCCGCTGCCCACTGGCAGAGTTGCACAATCAGGTCCATGTCTTCCGTTACGGTGTCGTGGCTGAATCCACCGGCTTCGATAACGGTCGCGCGATGGAAGACCGCGAATGCGCCCGACACAATCAACGTGCCTCCGAGCAGATGCCACCCTGTGCGGCCGAAGAGGAAACTGCGCAGGTACTCGACCACTTGGAATCGTTCCAGCCAGGTTCGGGGCAACCCCACTTTCAGCAAACGCCCGCCGCGGCTCTCGCAGCCGTTCAGAATGCGGATGATTCCTCCGCTCACCACGGTTTGAGTCGTGCAGTTGACGACCGGGTCCATCAGCCGCAGCAAGGAGTCGCGCTCGAGCAGGCAATCGGCGTCGATGTTGCAGAAATAAGGTGAACGGCAGAGATTGATGCCGGCGTTGAGGGCATCAGGCTTGCCCCCTCGGATTTTGCTGATCACGAGAAGGCTGGGAATCGCCGGGTTGATGTAAAAGGTTTGGACCTGCGCCGTTGGGAGGCTGGCATGGTAGGCTCCATCCATTTCCACCAGCCCGAAGCTTTCCACCAATCGAGCGAGGGTGCTGTCGGTTGACCCATCGTCGACGACAATAATCTGGAGCTGGGGATAATCGGCCTGCAATGCGGTACGGACGCAATTCACGATAACGTCCTGCTCATTCCATGCGGGAATGATGATGGTTACCGGCGGGGTCAGGGGTGAAACGCGCAAGGCGTCCAATCCTTGATAGGCCAATTGCCGTTGATGCACCCACGTGGCGCGCAGTGACAGCAACATCAGCATCGTGTAAATTCCGTTGCCGAGGAAAAAGTAAGAGAGCACAACGAGATTGAAAACCGTGACCCAGTCTTCAAAGAAGATACGAATGTGGCTCATGACGGACCATTTCCTTCAGGCCGCGAGACGCGGCAGAAACTCGAGAACGTGCTCTGTGCTGACGGCGCTTTCGACGCCGGGTTGTGTTCCTTCCTGGAACCGCATTTTGGCCTCTGCCGAAGAGAAGAGGCGGCTCAGAAACCTGAGACGGACCTCGGGCGCCACGCTACGGAGAATTCCCGGGAGCCCTACGCGGGCCGATTCGGTTGCGAGTCGTTCGACCATGCGGGCATCCACGCCGTTGGCGCCGTTGCTATACATTCCGACGAGTTCAAACACCACTCCCCTCCGCTCAATCACCTCCACGATTTGTTCCCGTGCCGAAGGGTTCGGCGAAGTCAGAAAGTAGTCATAGAGATGATGGGTTCCCTCTTCGCCCAGGGAGAGGAGAGTATGGATGGCCGCCTCCCGAACCTGCCAATGCGAGTCGCGCAAGCATCCGCGAATTTGCAGATGCAAGGGCGCGGCGGCCTGGTGCAAGTGGGCAAGGGCCTGCACGGTGCGAAGGCGCACGAACCATTCGTGATCGAGAAGAAGGTTTCGCAGGGCACGCGTGGCACGCTGGTCGGCGAGAAAGACGATGATTTCTGCTGTTCGCGCCCGAGTTTTCGGGTTGGCGTCCACCGCGAGCGTGGCCAGCAACAACTCCACCATCTGGGGAGAAAGCAATTCCGCGGTGAGAGTGAGATGCGGCTGGCACGCTGCCTCGCGACAGACGATCATCCGCAGGATCTCGGTGCCTTGCAGCCGGACTTTGCCATCGGCGTGGCGGAGTGAAGGCACGAGAGCCGGCGCGCAAGCAAGGTCAAAGCTCGCCATGGCGGCTTGTAACCCCCGCAAAGGCGGAGATTGGGAGTTCCCTTGCGCCACGGCGTGAAGCCGCTCGCGAAGCAGCGGGAAGCTCTCCGGCGCGCCCAGGGCCCCCAAGGCCCGTAAGGCCACAAACTGAACCTCGGCGCGGGGGTCATCCAGGGCTTTAACCAGCAACGGCCAACTGGGCCGATGGTGAAGCTTTCCCAGGTTTCTCATGCTCTTCGCACGCAGCAGTAGACGCATGCCGGGGCGCCCTGGCCTCTCGCGAGATGCCCCGCTCTGCGAATACGGCGCCGCCATCCGTGGCGCTTGAGCCACTCGACTCTGCCATAGCTCGATTAACCCCAACTCCAGGCAAAGGGCCTGGAAGAAAACCAGAGATCGCTCCGAAAGCTTTCGCCGGGAGAAAAGCGGTTCAAGCAGTAACTCCAAATCAGCCAGCGGCATTTCTCTGAGAATCTCGATGGCGGCAGGACGCCGCGCGCCGGACAAAACCCCGGCCAGCACCGGCCGGTACCTACGTTGGAGGGCATGAACGTAGCGGCCATAGCGGATCTGTTGCCAGCGCCGGAAGAGCGCGACAGCAATCAGAAGAAAGGTTCCCATCACCACGGAAACCACAATCGTGAATGCCAGTTGTGTCACGGGATCGGAGTGATTGACCATGGTGTTATCCTTTAGCGGTGAGCCCTTGCCCGTAGTTTGGAGGGTGACCTAAGATAAGAGCAGTGAGGGACAAGTATTGAGAATACACAGCAGCCGCCTGCTAGTTCGGACTTGGGGCTCCCGACGGAGCGAACGAGGAAGGGTTAGTGTACTCATGGTAAAGGCGCTATTGCAATAGCTATCTTTTGATAAATAGCAGATTGTGGCTGTGCGGGTGGACACTTTTACCGAAGTTGCCGCCGATTTTGCCTGAATCCCGCACATCCGCCGGTCCGGCCGCATCCAGCCGCAAGTTTTCCAGGGGACGCCTTCGATTGGCGAAATCTTAACTATTGTGGTATATTACTATTTAGTATTTATAGAGTGGATTCTAACCGCGCTTTTTTCCAACCGGCAAGGCCATCCTGATACACCTTGACCTGATCAAAGGCATAGCCGTGCTGTAGCAGGATTCTTCCCGCGGCGCGGCCGGAGGCGCAAATGTCTCCAGCGGATTGGCCGCTCTCGTAGAAGACGATGACGCGGTCTTTGGGCAAGGCGCTCCAGCGCTGCGGCATATCGTCCACGGGAATGTTGATGGCCCCGGGAATCTGTCCCGCTGCGAACTCCTTTGCCGGCCGCACATCTACGAAAAGCGGTTTCGTCTTTCCCGCGAGGAGGTCACGGAGTTGGTTCGTATTGATCAAAGCAGGCTGTTTCATCGCGGCTTCGGCTTCGCTGCACGCCACTCCCTGGGTCTGGAAGCTTGAAAACGCGTCTCCTGGAGCAGAGGTAAGGGATCCAAATGAAGACGGGGCAGGTTCGGTGGCCCCCTGAACGGAAGCATCTTTGTGGGGTTTGGCCGCGGATTTCTGCGGATTCTTGGTCGCGGCAGGCGCGGAGGATGAGGACGTTGCGGGGGCGGATGACATCCCGACGCCCTGTGCCAAAAGTTCCCGGTCGACCATTTGCGATAACTCGTCAAGGTCCGGGGCTCCCGAAACCACTTGGCGCCCGACGAAGAATGTGGGGGTAGCGTTGACCCCGAGCGCCTTGCCGTCTTCCCGATCGCGATTGACCCGCTCTGCCGCGGCGCCGCTGGCCAGGCACTGGTTGAACTTGCCCTGGTCCAAACCGATTGCGGCGGCATCACGCTTCAAGCCGTCATCGGTCAAGTCGGTCTGATGGGAATAAATCTCGTCTACGGCTTCCCAAAACTTGCCCTGTTCGGCGGCGCACTCTGACGCTTCGGCCATGCGCTCGGAGAACGGGTGGGCGTGGATCAGGGGAAACTGGCGGAACACGAAGCGGATTTGTTTGCCATACTTGTCGCGGAGCTGTTTTGCCACCGGCTCCTCACGCCCGCAAACGGGGCACTCGAAATCTCCGAATTCCACCACGGTAACAGCCGCGTTCGGATTGCCTGTGGCGTGGCTGTCCGGCCTCACCAATCGATCCGCCGTGGTCTCATTGGGGGCGGCGGGCGGCGGGGGAGGAACCTCTCCATGCGCGGCAAGCTGGTAAAACGCCGGGACGCCAATGAGCACCGCCACGATGCTCACCACGAAGTAGCTGCGCATCTGGGCCAGTTGCGTGTTCGGATCGGCCTCCCGCGCGGGATGACTCACGTTGTAAATGGCGAGCGCGCAGAGCGCGGTCATCACCAAACCGGAGGTCACGCACCATGCGCAGAAGGCATGGATTACGAAGCCTTGCAGGTATTCCAAGTACAACGAGAAGAAGAATCCAAAGCCCGTGGCGCCGGCCAGCGCGTAGCGGACGTCGATGGCCCGGCCCGCGGGCACCAGCGACTCCGCCATGATGAGCAACGCCACAACCACATAGCCCGCGACGCCGAGCACGGGCATTGGCAGGCCGCCAATGTGCGAATAAACGCTGGCGCGCACGGCGTCGCAGCCCCCACCCGTCCCCAGGCAGACCATCGTCCGCGATGGAGAGGTATAAATCCAAAGCAGATAAAGGGAATCAAAAAGGCCCAAAAGCGCAAGAATGAGGGAGAGGGATTTCCGCATAATCACCTGTTCTACAACTCTCTGAGAGGTGCGACGGCGGCTGCGGGTTGCTTGCCATCGCGCGTTTTTTCTCGTCAGGCGGTGAACTGTGCCGGTCGCGTGCCCCGATCACCTCTGGTGGGCTTCCGCCAGAGACTCGGCCAAGCCGAAAGGCTTGAGGTCTCGCGCAAGATCCTCGACCGAGCGGAACAGGATGCCGCGGATTCCCACCGCCCGAGCCCCCGTAATGTTGACCTCGCGGTCGTCGATAAATAGCACTTGCGAGGCGGGCACGTCCAGCGCCTCCAGGCAGACGTGATAAATGGCCGGACTGGGTTTTACGATCCCTAACTCGCCGGAAAAACAGAGATGGTCAAATAGTCCAAGCCAATGAGCCTGCCGGCGAAGGTAGCTGCTCACATGTCGAGACATGTTGGACAGCACCGCAGTCTTGATTCCGCGGCGCCTCAGCACTCGAACCCAATCGACCATAACGGCATTGGGTCTGTCCCAGATTTGACAGTCCAGCGTCGACCACTCTTTCACCTGTTCTTTGGAGAAGGGAACTCCCGCAGCGAGCGCAACCTTCTGCCAATAGGATGGGTTGTCGAGAGCGTCCCGGTCGTAGGCGTCACGATCTCGCCAGTACATTTCTTGGAAGGCCGATGCTTCGGCCCCAACGGCTTTGCGGAGTGGTTCGTAGTCCTCCAGGATCGGAGCTAAGCTCAGCACGCAGCCGTAGTCGAAGATAATGGTGGTAGTGGGCATGGGTTTAGTTCGGCTCGATTACCCTGAATTCTGCCCCCTCTTTGTTTTCATCAACATCCCCGGATGAACCTTCATTTTTGCAGCTTTTCCGCATTGGCCACCGAGCTCGCCAAGTGGTGTCTGAGACGCCGCCCCCAGGTTTGGTAGCTGACACCCGACACCTGACACCTGCTCTCATTTGTTTTCATCAACATCCCCGGATGAACCTTCATTTTTGCAGTTTTTCCGGGCCTCGTCTGTGAATTTGGAAGACATTATGTCAAGTTCCGCCCGCGAAGTTGGCACGTACCACCCGAGTGACAAGCCGCGGACCTAACGAACAGGTCCGCGCTACCGTCTTGGTGACACCCGACACCTAGCACCCGACACCTAGTACTACTACGTTAAGTTAAGGTGCTCGGTTGCGCTTGCAAATTACGCTGCCACAATATGCACACTCACCGGTCCAGGTGAACAGGAGGCGTTGGATCTCACGACGCGTCTGTGGCAGGGTCCACCCAGAAGTTTTTTTTGCTCCGCAACATCTCCAAGGTCAGGAAAGCATGCGCCAACATGACCAGGGTGACATGATGATGCCAGCCCGTCCAATTGCGGCCTTCGTAGTGATCCAGTCCCAGTTCCTCCTTGAGCTGCTGATAGTCCTGTTCGATTTTCCAGCGGCTCTTGGCGACGCGTACCAGCCGCCGCAGGCTGTAGGTCTTGGGCAGGTCGCAGAGAAAATATTTCGTGGGCTCTTTTTCGCCGGGGGGCCATTCCACCAACAGCCAGACCTCCCGGTGGGGCGGGTCGCCATCGTCGAAGCCGTGCGCGGGCTGGACACGGGCCGCGTAGAAGCGGGACTCCAGCCAGCCTTTCGTACCTTCTCGCCAGCGCACTTGCTTCCATCCCCGGGCCTTCTCCGCCACTTCCCGCACCGCGCCCGGCCGCTGCTCGCCGTATTGGTAAACCTGCGGTCGGCGTCCTCGCCCCCGTGTTTTCCGCACCCGGGGCGGTTTCGTCCACACCCGCACGGTGGAAGGAATCCCCACGGCATAAGGAAGGTGGCGATCCTCCAGTCCCTGGCGGAATTCCGTGGCTTCCCCGTAGCCGGCGTCGGCCAACACCACCCCACACCGCAAACCCCACGTCCGCGCTTCGTCGATCAATTCCAGCGCCAGTTGCCACTTGGTCCGGAATTTCACCTCCGCCGGGATCCTCGCTTCCGTTCGCCGCTGGGCATCCTGCGTCCAGCTTTCCGGCAAGTAGAGGCGCCAATCCAGGATCGTGCCTTCTTCGCCTGCCACCTGATGCAGACTCACCGCCACCTGGCAATTGGCCGTCTTGCCCAGCGTGCCCGAATATTGCCGCGCCACGCCCACGGAATGACGACCCTGTTTGGGAAATCCCGTGTCGTCGATGACCCACACCGGTTCGGGCGTCAACTCCGCCGACATGCGTTGCGCCAAGCGCTGCCAAACCGGCGTCCAAAGCCAGGGACTCTGGCCGATCAACTGCTGCATCGCCTGCGCGTTGCCCTCGGGCAACCGCGCCGACATGGGCTCGATGGATTTGCGTTCGCCGTCCAGCAAAAGGCCACGCACATAGACCGAACCCCAGTGGCGTCGCTCGCGCCGCCCCAACGGCTCCAGCAGGTCGGCCAAAAATTGTTCCAAACGCTTTCGACATTTCTCGATTTCGCTCTCGGTCATGGACCGGAGATTAGCACCTCTCGAATGAGAGGTCAATAACTTAACGTAGTAGTACTAGCACCTGACACCTTCTGCCAACAATCGCCTCGATACCAGTCTACATCCGAAAACCGCCGTGTCAAGAACTTTTTTAGCCTACATGGTAAAGCCCATTGCCCTGCGCAAGGATTCGGACAAATGATCTAGCGAAAAAGTCCGGATTCGCCAAAGTAACCGCAGGCTGGGGAGGGCGCGCGGGTAGTTTAAGGCGGCGGCGTATGACCAACGGTTGGCCGGAGGGATCATCAGGCTTCGAAAAGCGACTCGACAAACTCGTGGGGGTCAAAGGGCAGGAGATCATCGATCTTTTCGCCGACCCCGACAAACTGGATGGGGAGGCCGAGCTCGCGGGCGATGGCGATCACCACGCCACCCTTGGCAGTGCCGTCGAGCTTCGTCAGGATGATGCCTGTGGCGCCGCCGTGGTCAACGAACTGGCGGGCCTGTTGGAGACCATTTTGTCCAGTCGTCGCATCGATTACCAGCAGCACCTCGTGTGGGGCATTGGGTATTTCGCGCGCCGCGATGCGGCACATTTTTTCGAGTTCCGCCATCAGGTTGGACTTCGTGTGCAGGCGGCCCGCCGTATCCACGATGACGACATCGGGGTGCCGGTTTCTAGCCGCCGCCAGGGCGTCGAAGAGTACCGCTGCGGGGTCCGCTCCAGACTTCTGTTTGATCATCTCGATGCCCAGCCGTCCCGCCCAAATCTCCAACTGCTCGTTGGCCGCCGCCCGAAAGGTGTCCGCGGCGCAGAGCAGTGGGCGGCGGTTCTGCTGCATGAAATAATGGGCCAGTTTCGCGATGCTGGTGGTTTTGCCGACGCCGTTTACACCCACCACAAAGATGACGCTAGGCATGCCGGGCGGCGGCTGTTTGGCCTTAGGGGCCGTGGTTCCCACTGCCGGCTTATCCAGAATTGCCAAAACTCCTTGCTCCACGGCAGGGCGCAATTGCGACGTCTCCCGCAGCTTCCCCTGGCTGATTTGCTGCTTCAACCGGCCCAAAATCTCCTGGGTCGTTGTGACCCCCAAGTCGGCGGTAATCAGGGTCGCCTCGAGTTTCTCGAGCACCGATTCGTCGAGGGTCGCCTTGCCCTCGACAATCTCCTCGATCTTTTCTACGAGTTGGGCTTTGGTGGAAGCGACGGCCTGCTTCAGCCGATCCAGGAAGCCGGGTTTCTTTTCTTCTTTATCCTTACTGCCGAAACCAAACAGGGAAACCATAGTCTTCATTCTATCTTGAACTTCCGAATTGCGGCGGATGAAATGGTAACAGCGATGTTGCATATTCCCAATGCTAATAACTCAGAAGGTCTTTCCATTTTGACGTGGTCGGGTGTATGGTATCGGCAATAGGGGATTTTTGAGCCACGGAGGATCAAGATGGGAACAACGGTGGGAACCACAGTTTATGCCGACCCGGTTCCGGAGACGATGAAATTTGTGGGGCGGCAGCCGAGGACCGTTGAGGAGACGCGCGTCCCCATAAACCTGCTCGAAGACCTGGCGTTGAAGATACTCTACCTTTCCGGTGAACTGTCGCTCTCGCAGTTGGCCAGCCGGATGCAGCTTCACCTGGGGGTGGTGCAAGAGATCTTCGAACACATCCGGAAGGAACAATTCGTTGAGGTCGTCGGCCTGGTGGGCCCCGTTCACCGGATTGTCGCGACGGCGAAGGGGCAAGTTGAGGCGCAGAACGTGATGTCGCGCGACATGTATTCAGGCCCCGCCCCCGTCTCCCTTGCGGCTTACGTCGAAGTGATCGGCGCCCAAAGCGTCATGGACGTCAACGTTCACCGGCCCGAGCTTTACAAGGCGTTCGAGAATCTCGTGGCCAGCGACAGCATGTTGGATCAACTGGGTGCGGCGCTGGTTTCCGGGCAATCGATCATCCTGTACGGACCCACCGGAACGGGAAAGACCCTGATCGCGGAGACCCTGCCCCGCGTCTATAAGGATTCGGTATGGATTCCATACGCGGTGGAGGTGCACGGCCAAATCATTACGGTCTTTGACCCGCTGGTCCACAAATCGCGGCAGGAGATTATTCAAGGGGAGTGCGACCGGCGCTGGGTCCTGTGCCGTCGTCCCCGGGTGATGGTGGGCGGCGAGTTGACCATGCAACTGCTGGACCTTCAGATCAATCCTGCCCTCGGCTTCTATTCCGCCGCACTGCAGATGAAGGCGAACAACGGCATTCTGATCATCGATGATTTCGGTCGCCAGAGGATAAGGCCGGAGGAGTTGCTGAATCGCTGGATTGTGCCCATGGACCGCAGGATCGACTTCCTAACCTTGGCGGGGGGCAACAAATTCGAAATCCCCTTCGATATGATTGTCGCGTTCTCGACGAACTTGAATCCTGCCAGCCTGGCTGATGAAGCCTTCATGCGCAGAATCCAGACCAAGGTCAAAGTGGGATATGTGACTTACGAGCAGTTCCACGAGATCTCGCGCCGGGTCTGCGCCAAATCGGGCCTGGAATATGACGGCGCCGTCGTGGAGGGATTTACGAAGGTTCTCGCCGACCTGCGCCAGCCCCTGCGGGCTTGCTATCCGCGCGACATCATCCAGCACATTTGTTGGAAAGCCAAATACGAAGGCGTACAGCCTGTTTTCACCATGGAAGCGATTCGCGAGGCCTGCGAGCGCTACTTCCTCGGCCCAAGCACTGACGTCGAAGCCACCTAGACGTGTGGGAGGCTAACCGCATCTTCAGGGGCCTCCGCTAGGGCTCTCCGCCGCTGTTCAAACCTTGCCAAGCTCCCTTTGGCCAATGCCGAGTCCAGGGCATCCACTACGAGAGGGTCATACTTCGTCCCTACATGCCTGCGCAGGACTTCGAGCGCCTGGGGAAATTCCTTTCCCGCCTGATACGGCCGGTCGGTGGTGATGGCGTCGAACGTATCCGCGACGGAGATGATGCGCACCATCAGCGGCAGATCGTCGCCCTTGATGCCATCGGGATAGCCGTGTCCGTTCAAGGCTTCATGGTGCCAGCGGATTCCCGGCAGCATTTCGTTGAGCTGCTTGACCTGGCGAACAATTTCATAACCCATCACCGTGTGCCGCTTCATGATTTCAAACTCTTCGCTGGTCAGCACCCCCGGCTTCTTGAGCACGCGATCCTCGATACCGATCTTGCCAACGTCGTGCAGGGTGGCGGAAATCCGGATCTTATCGACTTCCTCTTCCGGCAGTCCTATCTCTCGCGCCAGTGTTACTGAGAATTGCGCCACGCGCCCGGAATGGCCCTTTGTGTACGGGTCCTTGGCGTCGACGGCCGCCGCGATCATTTCAATGGAGTCGATAAAGAGCTGGCGGTTCTGCTCCGAAGCCATCTTCAAATTGCCGATGTAGCGCTGAATGTCCTCGGCCATCTGGTTGAAAGTGGACGCAAGTTCGCCAATTTCGGTGCGGCTGTTGACCTCCGCGCGCTGGGTGAAGTCGCGCTGGGCGATGGATCGGGCCGTGCGCGTCAACATATCAATGGGGTGGGTGATCGTTTTGGCAGCCAGAAAGCCAATCACCACGCTCAGGACGACGAGCACTAGCCCCAACTGGACCGTCTGGCGGCGCATTTCAAACACCGTGAAGAACGCGTCACTGGTTTTCCGTTGGACGATCACTCCCCACCCTAATTTCTGCGTGGGAGCGTATGTGCCGAGCATCATGACGATTTGGTTGCCGATGGGCAAGGGGAACAGGGAGGTCTCCGCCACGCGGGCGCGTCCGGCCCAATTGAGGTATTTCTGCACAATGGGGCTCGCCACCATATCCGTCCCGGCAAACTTGTCGCGATCGTACGAGGTAACGAGGCGACCAGCATTGTCCACCACATAAGCTTCCAGGCCCGACCTCCCGCAGGTTTCCGCTAACGCCTGAGTGATGGGTTTGAGGGTGACCACGGCAGCTACCATTCCCAGGAACTGGTTCTTCAGCAAGATGGGTTCGGCCATCACCATAACCACGTCATTGCCGCCCGGGCCTAAGACGGTGATGGGATTGCTCCGGTACTCTTGCCCCTGCTGGGCGGCGGTGAAAGCCGCGGCAAGGGACCGGCTGAGGAAGGGGCCTCCTGCCTCGGTGAAATTGCGCGTCTGCGCCTGGGCGCCGCGGGCCTGATTGTTCAGTACGGTGGCATAGAGAACCGCCGGGCGGTCCGCCACGAACCCTTCCAGCGCCACGCGTAAATCCGTGTCGGAGGAATACTTGTCGGCGGGAATCCGCGTTGCCAAGGGCACCGCAGTGTCAAAAAACTCTTTCAATTGCTGATTCAAATTCTCCATGTAGAGCGAGATGACTTGAGAAAGCGATTGCGAGGTGATCGTCTGAAGAATACTTTCCTGTGTCTCCAGCCGCTCCCGATTCAGCGACATCATTCTCGATCCGTAAAACCAGAGCGGACCGACTGTGATGCCAATCAGGATCAACAGGATGACGTATAGAATCCGGACACGCGTTCGCTTCTGTTTCATCGGCGGCCTTATCGTCACATTCTAGGCAGCCCTCCTGCTTGAGCTCAATAGGACCAAAGTAACCCCTAGAGATGGCAGGCCGGCTGCGAGGTGGCCGTCCTGGCAATGCGTTCCGCAGAGGCCAGATGCGCTTGCCGCGAGGTCTTGTGCGGCTTTTGCCAGACCGGGCCTTGAATCACGCGGGCCGCTCAGGAAAATGGTATAATTAATGTTCGGTTGTTTTCAGGGCAACCTGGACAATTTGCAGGTCAGAACCCCTTGGCGAAGGGCCATGGTTCGGAATCGTTTCGAAAGAGGCGGTCCGGCGTAGCTACGCCGAGGCAATCAGGAGGCTAACAATGTACCCAGAAGAATTCGTACAACCCATGCGGGAAGAACTCACGCGCATTGGCTTTCAGGAATTGCGCACGGCGCAGGAGGTGGATGAGCTTTTGACTAAATCCAGCGGCACCGTGCTGGTGGTCGTCAATTCCATCTGCGGCTGTGCAGCAGGACGGGCGCGGCCGGCCGTCGCTATAGCGCTTGAAAACAAATCGCGTCCGGAGACCCTGGCCACGGTGTTTGCCGGCCAGGATACCGACGCCACCACTCAGGCGCGCGGCTATTTCACCGGATATGCGCCCTCGTCGCCCTCAATCGGTTTGCTCCGCGATGGCAAGCTGGTCTTCATGCTGGAACGGAAGGAAATTGAAGGGCGAGATCCATACGCCATCGCCGAAGACTTGACCAAGGCGTTCGATCGCTATTGCAGTCAAGCCAGCGTGGCACAGGCGAACTAATTCGTAGGTGTCAGGTATCAGGTGCCAGGTGTCAGAAGAAAAGATAAGGTGCCAGGCATCAGGTGTCGGCGAGAATGAAAGGTGTCAGGTTCCAGGTACGCGGTTCTTGGTGCGGGGTTCTGAGCTTCCGCGGGGAGTGGATGTTCTCCCCCCTGGCACCTGACACCTGATACCTGACACCTTCCTTTACTCCTCCTTCAACGACCTCTCCATCAGCTCCCGAATCGCCTCGCGCGGGGAGATTTCTCCTTCCAAGATTCTGTGAACTTGCCGGGTGATGGGCATTTCCACCTGATGCTTTTTGGCCAGCGCCACGGTGGCGGCGGTGGTCTTGACGCCTTCGGCAACCATGCGCATCGAGCCGATAATCTCCGCCAGTTTGCGCCCTTTGCCAAGTTCGACGCCCACCATGCGATTGCGGCTGAGGTCGCCGGTGCAGGTGAGGACCAGGTCACCCATGCCGGCGAGGCCGGCAAGGGTTTCGCGCTTCGCTCCGAAGGCGCACGCCAGACGGGTCATCTCTGCTAGCCCGCGCGTGATCAGTGCGGCGGTGGGGTTGTGCCCGAGCCCGAGACCCTCCACCACGCCGGCAGCGACGGCTATGACGTTTTTCACCGAGCCACCCAACTCCACCCCCACCACATCGCTCGAGGTGTAAAGGCGCAGCGCCCGGGAAGCAAATTCGCGTTGGACTTCCTGTGCCGCATCGCGGTCGCGAGATGCCACGACTACGGCGGTCGGATCGCCGCGAATGACTTCTTTGGCGAAGCTGGGGCCCGACAGCGCGCACAGACGGGGTGCGAAGGTTTCTCCCACGGCGCTTTCGATGACTTCGCTCATACGCATCAGACGGCCGGTGTCGAGGCCCTTGGTGGCGCTCACGAAAATCATTTCCGGTCGCAGGTAGGGGAGCATTTTCTGAAAGAGCGTCGCGCAAACATGCGAGGGCATTACGGTAACCACAATTTCCGCGTCCGCCAATGCCTCCTGCAGATTCCCGGTGGCGAGCAGGCCCTCCGGCAGCTTGACGCCGGGCATGAAGACCTCGTTCTCATGCCGCGCGCGGATGCTCTCCACCACCTCTGCTTCATACGCCCAGAGCCTCACGGCATGGCCCGACTGAGCAAACGTCGCCGCAAGTGCGGTCCCCCAGTTGCCAGCGCCGATGGTGGCGATTCTTTTCATCAAAAACTGTCCTTCGTCACTTGTCAATTGTCCTTGGCTTTGGTGATTGGCGATTTGTGATTGGGATCGCGTTCAATGGTCGCGCAAACCAAGGTCATCTCGACAAATCACCAATCACAAATCACCAATAACTGAAACTGACTACCGACTACTGACTCCTGACTTCTTTTGTCCAAGCTTACTTTCCGTTCCGCTGATGAGCCTGCCAATATTGGCGTGGTGCATTGAGATGATTATGATGGCTCCGCCTGCCGCGCCAAGAACGATGGGCAGCGGCGGCCTTTTCATGAGGTAAACAACAATCGGAAACGCCGCAGTGGCCACGATCGAGCCCAAAGAAATATAACGCCAAATCGCCACGACGATGGCGAAGATGATCAACACCAGCGCCACCTGCACGGGAGCGAGCGCGATGAAGACTCCTACGCCGGTGGCCACGCCTTTGCCGCCGCGGAACTTCAACCAAACGGGGAAGCAGTGGCCCATGATGGCTGCAACGGAGGAAGCGGCGATCCATCGTGGGTCTCCGCCCGTCAGCCGCGACGCAAATAGAACGGCGGCAATCCCTTTGCCCAGATCCAGGAGGAAGGTGGCTACGAAGCCAATGATGCCGAGATTGCGCATCACGTTGGTGGCGCCCGTGCCGCCGCTGCCGGTGCTGCGGACGTCAATCCCTCTTTGCCAGCGGACAATGAGGTATCCAAAAGGAATTGACCCGAGAAGATAGGCGAGAATAGGAGTCAGAATGTCCGGCATGGCTTTTGGGTCGGCCTTATTGTGTTTTGAAAGTCGAAATTCGAACGGCGAAACTCGACGCGATTTCCGCGTTTCGGTTTTCGACTTTCGAGCTCTCAGCTCTTGGGAAAGCGCATCACTTTCCGGTACTGCGCGCCTTGAGGCGACAGTTTACTTTCAAATAGGAAGAATTCCGAGGCCTCGAATGTACCCAGAGATGCATTTGCCTGTTCGGCAACTGCGGTTTCAAGTGCTGGCTGCGGGCGTGGCACCTGAAATCGCGCCAGAGTGAGGTGCGGTGAAAAGGCGCGATCCTCGCGAGCAATGCCGATCTTCTCCATATGGGTTTCGACCTTCTCGGCGAGCTCTGCCAATGCCGGCGGCGACGCAATTCCCACCCAGAACACCCGCGGGCGGTGCGCCTGAGGGAAGAATCCGAATCCTTTCAGTTCTACGGAGAAGGCATTGAACACTTCGATTGGCGATAGCGCTTCCACCACTTGCTTGGTTTGGGTGTCGGAAATTTCGCCAAGAAATTTCAGAGTGAGATGAATTCCTTCGGGCCGCGTCCAGCGCGCATCGTGGCAGGCGGCGCGAAATCTCTGCTGCGCAGCCGCCAGCGCGGCGTGAAGCGAATCAGGCAGGTCAATGGCAATGAACGCGCGCATGGTTAAGTGCCGGGCTTGGGGGGCAGGGGTTAGGGATTAGGGGACATTCTTAACCCCGAGCATTAGATCACCAATTCCGAATCCCGAATTCCGAATCCCTAACCCCCAATCCCTGACCCCTAATCCCTAATCCTCCTCCGCACCATTTCCAAGGCCATCTGTGTGGCCCAGTGACGCACGCGGTCGCGGGAGCCGGGAAAATGGAACTCGCGCACTTGTGTGCCGCGCTCATCGGCGAGAGCGACGAAGACCAATCCTACCGGCTTTTCATGGGTGCCGCCCGTGGGTCCCGCGATTCCAGTGATACCCACGCCTATGGACGCACCCGCGCGGGCACGAACGCCCTCGGCCAGCGCCTGGGCAACGGGTTTGGACACGGCGCCATGAGCATTAATCAGGTCCGCAGGGACTCCCGCCCATCGGGTTTTCATTTCGTTGGTGTAACAAACCACGCCGCCCAGGAAATAGCTCGAGCTTCCGGGGATGCGAGTCAGCCGTTCCGCCAACAATCCACCTGAGCAGCTTTCCGCCACGGCCACAGTTTTCTGCCGCAACACCAAGTACATGCCAACGACTTCCTCCAAGCTTTCGCCCTTAGTGGAGTAGACATGATCTTCCAGGGCCATCTCGATCTTGTCGCCGAGTTCGGCCAGGGCTGCCTCGGCTTCCTTGTCCGTCGCAGCGCGGGCGCGCAGGTGAACTTCAATCGATCCGGGCGAGGCGAGAATCGTAGTGGAGGGATTTGTGTAAGGTCGGTAGAGCGGAGCAATGAGCTGGTCGACCTCAGATTCCGGCAATCCCACCACTTTGTAGATGCGCGTCTTGATTCGCGCCCCGGATGCGACACGCTCCAGGCGGGGAATGCAGGTGGCCTCAAACAGCGGTTCGAGTTCGCGCGGTGGGCCGGGCAGCAGCACGACGATGCGGCCCTTATCTTGGATCCAGATTCCTGGCGCGGTGCCGTTACGGTTTTCCAGCCATTCGCAACCCTCCGGCACCTGAGCTTGGCGCAAGTTGTTCTCGGGCATGGCCCGGCCCAAGCGCGCATAGCGGTCCCGAATGCGCTGGCGAAGTTCGGCGATTTCGTGCAAAGGGCGCCCCAGAACCTCTGACGCGACATCGCGCGTCAAGTCGTCTTCCGTAGGCCCCAGACCGCCGGTTAATATAATGAGAGGCGACCGTTCGAGCGCCACACGCAGTACCGCCGCGAGGTCCTCCTTCGAGTCCCCCACGATGGTCTTAAATCGCACGATGATTCCCAATTGGTTGAGTTTTTCCGTGAGAAAGAGGGAGTTGGTGTCGGTGTGCTGGGGGGTGAGGAGTTCCGAACCGACGGCAATGATTTCAGCATCCATTTTCAGCGATCAGCCTTCGGTGATTTGCTCTTAGCTTTCAATTCTTTCAAATGTGGGGCCACAGCTCAGGGCGGTTACGCAAAGAACAATCCTCGTTCCGGCGAGCTGAAAGCTGATTGCTACTTTACCAGCGGCATTCCCTCAATGCCTAGCGGAAGATCGACCAACGACCCATGAGTGGCGAGAATCATCGACCCATGGCGGCCAAAGGCTAAGCCCACCAAGTCATAGCCGGAAATCGCCAATTCCGCCTTGGCGTCGGGGGTTATTCGCACCACGCCCCGCTTGCCTGCGAGCGAAGCTGCGACGTAAAGGTTACCATCAACGTCAAAGGCCATCCCCTGAGGTCGTCCCAGGCCCCGATAAAAAGACGCGACCACGCCCGTCGGGGAAATGCGCATCACGTGGTCGAAACTGGAAGTCGTGGGTCCGGTAACATACAGGTCGCCCACGGTGCTGAAGGCCAAGTGATAAGCCGAGACACTGGGCTCGATGGTGGCGAAAACGAAAATCTGGCGATCCGGGCTGATTTTGAATATCGTGCCCGTACGGTCACCCACGTAAAGATTCTCATCGCGATCAAAAGCGATTCCCGTCGCTACGCCCATCCCTTGCGCGTGGACGGAGCGCTGGCCGGAGGGAGTGACCTTGTAAATCGACCCTTCCATGCGGCTCGACACGTAGAGGTTCCCATCGTGGTCGAGGGCCACCCCCGTCGCATTCATCACCTCGCTCAGGAACGGGTGCATGACACGGTTTGTATCGATCTTGAAGACCGATGTCGTTACCTTCTGTCCGCGCGTGCCGCTGAAGGTGCTGAAAACATTTCCCTGGGCGTCTACGGCGGGATTGGCTACTGGATGCAGATTTTCGGCGATAGTAATGCCCACGATGACGGGGACGGGAGCGCTGATGCCCGATCGCGTCTCGACCGTCAAGGTCCGGCTCACGACTTCATCGGGGACACGCACGATTAAACGGTTTGATGAACTCAGCAGCAGGCCCCCGGGGATGTCGCCAAATCGCACCTGCGCGTGGCTGCTGCCTTCGGCAAGGCCGCTGCCACGGATCACGATCTCGCCGCCAGGAATGGCGGCACGCGGACTGACCCCGGTAATCTGCGGCCGGTTCTTTCCGGTTCCCGCCGCCTTGTCCACAGGGAGTGCAGGCTTTTCGGTTTCCTTGCCCGCAGGCTTTTCCGCGGAATCGGGTTTTTCAGCTTTCTTCCACAAGCTCATCGGTTAATCAATCCTATGACGGCCAGCACGGCCAACCCGTACAATCCCGCCACAACATCATCTAACATGATACCCCAGCCGCGGGGAATTCGCTCTGCTTGTCGAGCCGGGAAAGGCTTCACGATATCGAATGCTCGAAATAACAGGAAACCCCCAACCAACCATTTCCACGTGGCGTGGGGAAATAACAGGAACGTAACCATCTGACCCACGACTTCATCCACCACCACTTGGCCGGGGTCCGTCCGTCCGAAAAACTCTTCCGCTTTTCCCGCCGCCCAAATGCCCACGGCGCAGAGCGCCAGCGAGGCGGCGGCCAAAACGGCAATCGCTTCGGCGCGGTGAAGGGGCAGTTGCGCCAAGCCTACCGTTACCGCAACTCCCACCAGGGAGCCGGCGGTCCCGGGAGCGATGGGGAAGTAGCCCGCTCCGCCCGCGGTGGCGATCCAAATGGCCGGTCCCGCCCGCCGATCAGTCACGCTCCCCCTTGGATTCCGTGGTGCTGTCGTCCGCCGCGCTTTCTTCGTCGGGATCAAGCGGCGCCGGGATGCGGTAACGTCCTTCCAACCAGTTATCGAGGTCGAGCAGCTTGCATCGCTCACTGCAAAAGGGGCGGAACGGATTGCCTTCCCACGCGACGCTCTGCTTGCAAATGGGGCAACGCATATTGCTACTTAGCGCCTGATCTCCGCCTGTACTCCACGGGCATGCCACCGTAGCGACGGGCTTTAGCCCGGCACTCCCTGACATGCCGCCCGAAAGGGCGGCGCTACATCAGGGAACTGGCGGAGCTGACGCCGGTTGAATTTGCACCAGCGCCCCGATCGCTGGCAACGGGCTGACGGTGGGCAGCCTCTCGGCAAATACTTGCGCCTCCAGGCGTGCCACCAGATCGTAATCGCCGACCTTGGTAATCGTTGCCCAGCGGAAGTCCCCGGGCGCCGGGGCAGATCCCTCGATATCGTTGATGAGGATGCATCCGTCAATGCCGGGCGCCTGGCGCTCGCTGCGGCCTTGATACAGCAAATCGGTTTCTTCCGATGGCCCTTCCACCAGCACGGGCAGCGATTTTCCCACCAGCCGCCGCAAATTGCGCCGGGAAATCTTTCGCTGGAGCGACATCAACTGCTTCTGCCTGCGGCGAGCCGTCGCTGCCGGCACCTGATTCGGCAAGGGGAAGCTCCGGCTGGATTCCTCGTTTGAATACAGGAAGACGCCGAGGTGGTCAAACTCCGCCGCCGCGACGAAGTCCAGAAGGGCCTTGAAATCATCCTCGGTTTCGCCGGGAAAACCCACGATGAACGACGTTCGTAGCGCCACACCGGGAATAGCGGCGCGAATCTTTTCCAGCATGCGCAGAAACTGCCCGCCGTTCGAGCCGCGTTTCATGAGCTTTAGGACGCTAGCGCTCGCATGCTGCAAGGGGATATCGAAATATTTCGCGACCTTGGGCGTTTCCGCGACGGCCGCGATCAGAGCGTCCGTCACCCGATTCGGGTAACAGTACAGGAAGCGCACCCAGACAAGTTCGGGAATCTTGCCGAGCTCTCGCAATAGAGCGGGCAATCCGTCACGCAAGCCCAGGTCTTCGCCGTAACTCGTAGTGTCCTGGCCGACGATGGTTATTTCCCGCACACCCTGCCGGGCCAGGTTTTCCGCTTCGCGGATGACCGAGGCGAAGCGACGGGAACGAAACGCGCCGCGCATTTGAGGAATCACGCAAAACGTGCAGGGGTGGTCGCAACCCTCGGCGATTTTCAGGTAGGCGGAATAGCCCGGCGTGGAGAGCACACGTGGCGTGAACTCATGGTAGAGGTAAGGCTCCGCAGGCTTATCTGGGGTGTGGAGCGCGGATTGTTGCGAACAAGCTTCCAACACGCGTTCCAGCTCATTGGTGCCGATGACGTAATCGACCTCGGGAATCTGCTCGAGGATCTCGCTCCGGTAGCGTTCGACGAGGCACCCGGCCACCACCAGTTTCTTCGCGACCCCGAATTTCTTGTACTCAGCCATCTCCAAAATCGTATTGATCGATTCCTGTTTGGCGGGTTCAATAAAGGCGCACGTATTAACAATAATAACGTCGGCCTCGTCAGGGCGCGGCGTGAGCTCGAATCCCTGGTGTACCAGCGTTCCGAGCATCACCTCGCTGTCCACAAGATTCTTGGGGCAGCCCAGGCTTATCATTCCGACTTTGGGCATAATGTTTCTGCTTCGCGTCCGTTCCTGAAGCGCTTGATCAGTATAAATTTTAACACATCTTGGTGAGAGTCGGGACACGGGATACGGGGCATGCCACACGGGGTTCGGAGTAACGGGACCGCGATTGCGGCCCGACCTCCCGATTCGTGGGCCGGAATCCCTTATCCCGTTCCCCGTGTCCCGCGTCAGTTCCCCCCCTGCCGCTGCCAAGTGAGCACGAACTTCTCGGTTGAGGCGGCGATAAAGCGACCGTCGGGGGAAAAGGCGACTTCCAGGACCGGCTCCTGACTCTCCTGAAGGGTTTGCAGCAGTGCCCCATCCTCTGCGGACCAGACACGCACGGTTTTGTCCTCGCCCGCGGAGGCGATCCATCTGCCATCGGGGGAGAACTCGGCACGGTGCACGGGTCCGTGGTGACCCGTTAGCGTTTCGAGGAGCTTCCAGCCGTCCGAAGAATAGACGCGCACCTTACCGTCGGCGCAGGTGGTTGCCACTTTCGTCCCATCGCGGGAGAAAGCCATGCTGAGCACGGTGCCCTCGTGGCCGTGCAGTTCATCCACGAACTTGTGAGTTTTCAGCTCTACCACGCTGGGGTCCGCGCCCGAAGCCGTCTGAATCTGCGCCAGCAGCAGCCAATGGCCGTCGGGAGAAAATTCGTAGAGATTGGGAATTTGGGTTAAGTCGGGAATGGTGATCCTACCCCCCTGGCCGGTCCGAGGATTCCAGAGGTCAAAGTTGCTGTCCTTGTAGAGCAACAGGTAGCCAATCATGGGAAAGTAACGCGCGGGACTGAACCCCCCCTTAACGCCCACGGCGTCCACCTTCCCCTCGAGATGATCGGTATCCGCATCCCACACGAATGCCAACAGGGGACTGGGAGTCGTCCCCTTGCCTTTGACATGGAACGCCCCATTCGCCAAAAGGAAGAGCTGGTGGGGGGAAAGGAAATTGGCGGAATGGATCACCAGATTTTCAATGTCGGGGAGGCGGGGTTTTAGGACCTTCTGGACATCCGCCGTGTGCAAATTCATTAACAGCACTTTGTCGTCCGCCACGACGGCGAGCAATGAAGCATCGGGAGAGAAGGCGCCGTCGGGGGATGACTTCAGGTCCAGGTGGCCTTCCACCCGGCCATGACTGACCCACACGGGAGCGGCAGAGGGCGACTGCACGGTCTCGACTTGCGCGCACAAGTTGCCGGGGATCAGCAGGAGAGCCGTCGCGAGGAGCAGCGCGCAGTGGAACTTGCCTGACTTCGTCCTCGGATGCATCTCAAACAAGTTCCCCCTTAGCGAGTCGATTGACGAGTTCGCGGTCCGCTTCGAGGAAGTTGTATTGCGGAAGCTGGTTGCGGAGAGCCCATTCGACACCCTCAAACACTCGGTTGCTGACCTCTCCGCGATAGCTCGCGATGGCGAAGAAGACCACTTCCACATAGCGATCGGGATAGTGGTGGCGCAGTCGAAAGACTTCCGGCCCAACTTCTGCCTGAAGCCCAAGTTCCTCTTCCAACTCGCGCTGAAGCGCGGCGGGCAGTTCCTCGCCATTCTCGACCTTGCCGCCAGGGAATTCCCATTGCAGACCGTACGCGTCAGCGCGGCACCTCTGACAGATTAGAATGCGGTCGCCATTTTGTAGGATGCCCGCGACCACCAGAATGGGTTTCTTCTCACTCATGAGACAAAACGATTGTAGCAGAGGCCAGAGCGGAATAGTGCTGGCCAGCATGTATGGAAATCAAACGCAGAGACTTAGTTTCGGCTGGTCATACGAAGCAAGCTTCCGATGACGGTACTGATGGGAAGGCACGTCGCTAGGAACGATCGGGTATCGGGAAGGGAAGCCAGAACGGTGGCGATCAATCGCGCCGGAGATGGCATCGCCTCAGCGCGAATCAAAAAGGGGACCGGTTATCCGGTCCCCCTTTGGTTATTGCAGGTGTGTCGAGGCCAGTCTCAGAACATTGGTGTTGGCCCTGGACGGTCGTCCACGGCTTCCGCCGCGATCGTAATACTTGTTGCGCCGGTGGGCGTTGAGAAAACCCAGCCCTGGACAGAAACGATATCGTTCAGAGCGAGTCCGGAAAGGTTCTCGGTGCTGAAATTGGTAAAGGTCGTTGCTGCGGTTGTATCCACTGTGAGGTTAAAGGGTGCCCAAGAAGGTGGCGCGCTGGCCGGTGCAGGTGGCACGAAGAAAAACGGCAGGGTGCTGAGAGTGAAGTTCATCTGGCCAGTAGCTGGAAGCGCGCCGACCGAACCGGTAATCTGGCTCGGCTCAAGAGTGATGCTACTTGTCGTGAATGTGGCCGGGCCGGAACCAAACCAAGTGCTCCCATTGGACGAACCTGCCGCAGGAGTGACGGATCCCTGAACAACGACTGTCACTTCCTGACCTACGGCTAGATCGGAGATACTGGCAAAGCTCAAGCCGCTGCTGGGAAGCGTAAAGCTGCCGGAGTCGATGGCGTAGGTGACACCGGAAGAAGGAACGGTCACGCGGACCCGATGCCCCAGGGGAAGTGTGCCAGGGGTTGCCCACCCACCTTGAGGAATCAAATCCATAACCGTGTTCCCACTCGCAGCGCTCAGACGAATGATGTTGCCTTCCACCATGATCTGACTCGCGAGTTGCAAATAGTCGACATCCGAGGCGAGTAACGTCCCGTCAGTCTGTTCGCTGACGTCGACTTTCACAACTTGCTGCGCAGCAAGACACGCAAAGGTTTCAGCCGAAGTCGTACAGGCGGAACTAGCAGGGAAATTTTCGTAAGTCGTGCTGCCATTTACGTCGATGGTAAAGGCCTTGCCGAAGCCGCTCTGGACGGTAAAACTGTTGGGAGTCGTGCTGGAGTTGATGCTCTGAATCGTCCCAACTAAGTGGCCCAGGTGCGGAATGGGGGTTCCCGAGGGAGGTGTGGGCAGTTGCGAGATCGTCACCCCATTCGTGACCACAAAATTCACGCTGAGATCAGACTGAATGACCGTGTTCAAATGGATATCGAGCAAGAAAGCCAAGGGCGAACTCGCGGTCAAGGTAACTGGGAAGGGAGGCGTCGAATTGAGCGTAAGGCTCAGATCGGTGGCTGACGGCTGGAGCTGGCACACCGTGTTATTCGCGCACGCATTGGCGCCGGTGCCGATCGTTGAACCTGAGGCGTTATAGATCGTGAGTTGAGGGTTCGAGAAGGTCAGATTCAGGCCGGTATAGGTTCCGGCCGCCACACTCGCGTTGCCAAGAAAAGCCGAGTCCGTCTGGAGCTGAGTGACATTTACAGGGATTGGGTTCGTGCTACTCAACAGCGAGACGCTCCCCGATGATGAAGTTGTGAGAGAGGCTCCCGTGATATTGAGTTGGAAGAATAGAACCGTCACGCCAGCAGGAGGGTCGTCAGTCACCGACAGGCTGACGGGTACGCTGGTTGTGCTCGGAGTTACTGGAGTCGGGGTGACAACCTGAGATTGATTTTGGCTTCCACATCCCGACATAAAGAGGAGAAATACTACAACAAGAAGAGTCTGCGCGGTCCTGCGCATCGTTACCCCCTTAGGTCAATGGATTACATCCTTGCGAATGTTTGTGTATCTGGTTTTTCCGTTCCATAAGTGCCGGCCTAAAAATAGCTGGCTTGCACGCAAGCGGGACTGCACTTACCTGCAATCGCCTTTCCAAGGTTTGCCTGGGATTAAGCGGTTGCAAGCACGCGGTTTGTCGAAACGATGTGTGCATAATGTCGCCGCAGAACTCCACTATGCGCCGTTTAATCTACACAGCGCCCTGTAAGAAAAGCTAGATGATCAAAGCTATTAACAAATATCTCAACGGAGAACTGCGTGCAGGAGCAGGGCGTGCTTTCGATATCCAGTGGCACGTGGTACGATGCCCAAACCAAGGCGGAGGACAAGGTATGAAAAAGTTGTGTCTGCTTGTAGCGCTGTTCTCGGTGCTCTCGGGAATTGCCGGCTTGGCGGAAGATTACCCCTTGGGCGCCGACTCCCAGCGCCAGCCCGGAGTTCCGCAAGGCGCGGTGACGCACTACACCTGGACCAGCAAGATCTTCCCCGGGACGGTGCGCGACTACTGGGTTTATGTGCCTGCCCAGTACGCCCCGGAAAAACCCGCCTGCGTGATGGTGTTCCAGGATGGCAAGGGTTATATCAGCGAAGATGGCAGGGCGCGCATTCCAATTGTATTCGACAATCTGATCGCCAAGCACGACATGCCGGTGACCATCGCGATCTTAATTGACCCCGGGCTGCTGAAAGCGCTCGCGCCGGGGCAACATGACCGAATTAACCGCAGTTACGAATACGACGGCTTAAGCGACCGCTATGCGCAATTCCTGCTCAACGAAATCCTCCCTGAGGTAGCGAAACACTACAACCTATCCGCGAACCCCAATGACCGGGCGATTTCCGGCAGCAGTTCGGGGGGGATCTCCTCTTTTACGGTTGCCTGGGCGCATCCTGAAGCGTTTCGCCGGGTGCTGAGCTTTATCGGCAGCTTCACTGACCTGCGTGGAGGAGATATCTATCCGGCGCTCGTACGCAAGACCGAGCCCAAGCCGCTTCGGGTCTTCCTTCAAGATGGCAACCACGACCTCAACAATTATGCCGGTGACTGGTGGCTCGCCAATCAATCCATGGCTTCCGCTCTCACCTACGCGGGATATGACATTAAGTTTGTAACCGGCGACAAAGATCACGACATGATTCAAGGTGGGGCAATTCTGCCGGATGCCCTTCGCTGGCTCTGGCGCGATTATCCCCAGCCGATTGCGAAGCCCGCGATGCATTCTCTGGGCAATCGACAGATTGGGTTTGTGGATATGGCCGCGGATTGGGAGTTGGTGAACACTGCAAGCCAAGCGCCTCCCGATATCAAGGTCGATTTGAAGTCCGGGGGCATCCCGCCAATCAAGGATGTTACGGGAATCGCGGTGGATCAGCAGGGCAACGTATTCACCAGCAATTCATCATGGAAATCGATTTACCGGATCGGCGTGGATGGGCACGCCTCGAATTACGTGGAGAACGCCGAGGGCGCGCGGGGCCTGGCGTTTGGCCCAGATGGGCGCCTCTATGGCTGCGATAATAAGGGGATTGTGAGTTATGGCGGGAGCGGGAACAGAAGCGTCCGCGTCCATGATTTCTACTGTGGGGAGATCGCTTTCGCCCGCGGTGGGGGGCTCTATTTCACTTACTCCACTTCGGGCATCGTCGGATACCTCCCTCCCAACAATTCGAATCATCTGGGCCATAGCCCCAGCGCTCAGTTCGAGGGCGTTGATACTCCCAGAGCCGACGGGATCAGCCTGTCCTCCGACCAATCGATGCTTTATGTTTCAGACGCCACGGGCAAATGGATATGGTCGTACCAGGTTCAATCCGACGGCTCTATCGCCAACGGCGAGCCTTACTTTCGCATGGAGACAACCGATGAATCGTCAGAGAGCGGTGCTTCCAGCATGGCGGTGGATAGCCAGGGTTCAGTATTTGTAGCGACGCTCTTGGGTATTCAGGTTTGCGATGAGCAGGGAAGGGTGGAGGCGATCCTGAATCGGCCAGATCAGGCTGATTCGTCCCTTGGTCCAATTACCGGAATCGCTTTCGGCGGCGCGGACCACCAATACCTTTACGCGGTAGTGGGTAACAAGGTTTTCCGGCGGCATCTGGTAAGAAAGCCAGCTCAGCCCTAGATCCGGATGGAATCTCGATTGGCCGAAGTCCCCCACCATCAGCCGATGAGGCATTCTTACTTCACAAATTGAATCAATCCAAATGACCAAGGCGAGTGAAACGAGTGGGTATCGTTCTGGACCGGACTCCAGGAAAGAAAACGCCGTTGGTCATCGTTCCCAGGGCCATCGGCGCGAAAGAAGTTGATTCGCCACTCGGTGTCGGTCTCGATCGGCTTCGTTCCCTTCAAACCGGCCACGGGAATGCGCATCTCGCAAGTCCACACGTGATTCTCCGCATCAATATGCGTCGCGTGCTCGAATCCCGAATCCCATCTAGGATCGTTGAATGGGTCCTTGGCCAGGTCAATCTCCAGATCGATCCAAAGGTTGTTGGGCGCCACCTCAAACTCGTAATAGTGCTTCATATGCTCCGGCTGGGGGTTTAAGAAAACTTCCACCACGTCGCGATCCCAGAGCGTCCAGAAATCTTTGCTGGGATCTTTGTCCTCGTACAAATTCAAGGTCGTGTATTTGCACCTGAAGGCAACGTAAACGTACCCCGGCGTCCAGAGGGAAGCGATTTCGGTGGCGGCTTGCGGCAGCTTTGCGTGGGTGAATGGATCGTGTACGACTTCGACCCAAGAGGCGACGCGCCAGGCCGGCTTCGCGAGATTACCGTCAGGTACAAAATCCTGAGCGGTGAACTTGGACATAAAGCGGTAATTGCTAATATAGGTATCAGGGTTCTTAGAAGGAGCTTCTGCCGCTTCCGCCATGAGACTACCTCCGAGCAAGATGATTAGACCTACAAGAGCCGTGAATAGATTTCGGAAGGGCATGAACAACCTCCACGGTGGATCGGATACGCGTACGATGGACGGCACATTATGGCGAAGGTTTCGGGAATTCACATCGCGATTGGTGCAGAAAAACGAGCGTGCTCGACCTCTGAGCAAGCTCAGTCCTTCAGCACATACGTTTCAATCGCGCAGGCCACGCCGCTCTCGTCGCAGGGAGTGGTTTTCGCCCAGCCCGGCCGGTGCAGTCCGTCAATGTGATTGCCCATAACCACGGGAAGGCCGGCGAACTCCAGCATCTCAACGTCATTGAAGTTGTCGCCCAGCGCCATCACCTCACTCGCGGGAATCCCACACTGAGCGGCCCACAATTTCAGCGCCCTTCCTTTCGAGCATCCTTCGTTCATGATGTCAAAGATGGATATATTTCGCTCGGGATACTTGGTCCAAGTGAGGTGGATGGAGGGGGCAATTTCCGATTCCCGAAGCAGCTTTTCGGCGCCTCCGATGCGCGACTCCGGTCCACCAATCATGATCTGCACGGGATCGGATTTTACTGCGGCATCCAGTTGCGGCACGAGCAGCAGGTGATCGAGACTGGTTCTGAGGTACCATCCGAGCGGACCCTCGGGAATCGCGCAATCCTCCATGGTCACCTGCCCACGCCCTGGGAGGTCAAAAATGACGACCGAATAGGGCCGGTACTCATTGACGACTTCGAGCACTTTGAGGGCAACATCACGCGGAAGCAGGTTTTTGTAGGTTACCTCGCCAGCGGATGTGCGAATCATCGCGCCGTTCGAAGTGATAAGGGTGACGGGAAAGGGAATCTTCGCAACGTAGGGCGCCGCCGCGCGGGGGCGCCGCCCCGTCACCACGACCACCTGAACTCCGCGTTCCGACGCGGCCGCCAGAGCTTGAAGGTCCTTTTCCGAAATTTCCCATCGACTGTTGACCAGCGTGCCGTCAAGGTCCAGGGCAATGAGGCGAATCGACATGCGAGCAAAATGGTAAAGGGTAAAGTGCAAATGGTAAAGGCTAGAAGTTGTAGCACGGGCGTTCGACCTTCTGCTAGACTCGGTTGCGATGTCCTTCATGACCCATTTGGAATGCGCGCGGTGCGCAAAGAAATACTCGGCGGGACAGGTCCTCAACCTCTGCGAATGCGGCTCGACACTCTTTGCGCGTTATGATTTGCGGCGAGTGTCGACCCGGCTCGAACCCCAGACCTTGAAATCCCGCGCTCGAAATTTATGGCGATACCGGGAAGTGTTGCCGGTAGAAAGCGATGCGTCAATCTTTTGCCTCGGCGAAGGTTTTACGCCCCTCCTGCGCGCTCGGCGTTTGGGCGACAAGCTCGGCTTGCCGAATCTCTACCTGAAAGACGAGGGGCAGAATCCCACCGGGTCCTTCAAGGCTCGCGGTATGGCGGTGGCGGTGAGCAAAGCGCACGAGTTGGGCATTCGCAAGGTGGCCGTCCCCACGGCGGGAAATGCGGGCGGCGCGTTAGCGGCCTACGCTGCGAAGGCGGGGATGGAGGCGGAGATTTTCATGCCGGAAGGGACACCCCTGGCGAATCGCCTGGAATGCACGCTGCACGGCGCCAAGGTGACGATGGTTCCGGGGAGCATTAAGGACTGCGGCCGGGTGATGCGCGAGCGTCTGCAAGGGGACGGCTGGTTCGACATCTCGACCCTGCGTGAACCTTATCGAGTCGAGGGCAAGAAGACGATGGCGTACGAGGTTTATGAGCAACTGGGCGGCCGCTTGCCGGACGCTATGATTTATCCCACCGGTGGAGGCACGGGGTTGATCGGCATGTGGAAGGCGTTTGACGAGATGCAGGAAATGAGATGGATTGCCGATCGGCGGCCGCGCATGTTTTCCGTCCAAGCACATGGCTGCGCGCCCATGGTTCGGGCCTACGCCGAGGGAACAGAGCGGGCGGAGGAGTGGAAGAATCCGGAAACACTGGCGTCCGGGCTGCGCGTCCCCTCCGGGATTGGTGATTTCCTGATTTTGGCCGCGGTGCGAAAGAGTCGCGGCGCCGCGCTCGCCGTTTCCGATGCGGACATGCTGACGGCCGTCCGTGAGATTGCCGAAACGGAAGGTTTGATGACGTCACCGGAGGGCGGCGCCACGCTGGCAGGACTAAAGAAACTCTTATGGGATGGCTTCTTGGGCGGGCACGAATCCATCGTGCTATTCCTCACCGCCACAGGATACAAATACATGGAAGCACTTGAGAAATTAGTTTAGATTGTTTTGATAAGCTACTGTTATTAAATAGCTTAGCTATTTAAAGTTTTCCGGGCCGATGTCTTGCCCGGCCACGCGACCCAAGACAGACTGCTATGGCACACACTGAACGCCTCTATTACACCGACAGTTATCTAAGGGAATTCACGGCGCGCGTCATCCGCACCGACACCGACCCGCTCGGTGTTCGGGTATACCTGGAGCGCACGGCATTCTACCCGGAGTCTGGAGGGCAGCCGAGCGACCGGGGCACGCTGGCGGGTCTCCCCGTGCTTGACGTCGTGGATGAGGGAGATGAGGTTGCCCACATTCTCGCGGTTATACCCCAGGGGGATGCGGTTGTGGGCGCCATCGACTGGCAGCGCCGGTTCGACCACATGCAGCAACACACGGGGCAGCACATTCTCTCCGCGGCATTTGAACACGCCGGAGGTTACAAGACGGTGTCGTTCCACATGGGCACTGAAAGCGCGACGATCGATCTCGATTCTGACCGTGTGGGCTCGAAGCAAATCGAAGAGGCGGAGGATTTGGCAAATCGCACCGTGTTCGAAAATCGGCCCGTAAAAATTTCCTTTCGCTCCGCCGCCGAAGTCCAGGAGCTTGACTTGCGCAAACCTACGGAACGTGAAGGCGACATTCGGCTGGTGGAAGTGGAGGGATTCGATCTTTCCGCCTGCGGGGGGACCCATGTCAGCCAAAGCGGGGGCGTGGGTATTATTTCCGTTCGGAAGATTGAGCGCGCCAAGGGCCTGACGCGAGTCGAATTTGTGTGTGGCGGGCGGGCGCAGCGCCGGGCGCGGCACGATTTCGCCATATTGAGTGAAGCCGCGCGATTGTTTTCCACCGGCTTCGAGAATGTCCCCGAGCTGATTACCAAGCAGGCTCAGGAATTGCGCGACATGGGAAAATCCGTACAGAAGCTCGTGGAGGACCTGGCGGAAATGGAAGCCAGCCAATTGTGGGAGCGGGCCCCGGAGAAAGCTGGCGTTCGTGTGGTCCGACGAGTGTTTGATTCCACCGACGGTAAGAAAGCGAAGTTCGTAGCGCACGCCCTGGGGAAGCAGACCGGCGCAGTCGCGCTGATCGGGGTCAAGGGATCGCCCTCCGCGCTTTTCTTTTCCCAGTCGCGGGGCGGACGGGCAAACCTTTCCGACGCGATGAAGCAGACCCTGGCGAAGTTCGGGGGCAGGGGGGGCGGAACACGCGATTTCGCGCAGGGTGGCGGGACTCCTGAGGACCAACTGGAAGCGTCGCTGAGTTTTGCCGAGAGCCTGTTGTCCTGAGGCATTGCGTCGGAGCATTGCGTTGAAACTTGGCGGCAAATCGCCTGCCGTGTTATATTTCTTATCGATCGGATGGGCGCGTAGCTCAGTTGGGAGAGCGCGGCGTTCGCAACGCTGAGGTCGAGGGTTCGAATCCCTTCGCGTCCACCAAAGAATCCTTTTCGTTTTTCAATCCTGTATAATCACTGGTTAACAGAGCCGGGAGTATGTGACCGTGTCCGTCGCGGCCAAAATTCATCCCGACGAATGCAAGGCTGCCCATGCAATGCCCAAAATGCACCACGGATAACCCCGAAAGTTTCACCTATTGCGCGCGGTGCCACGCGCCGCTGAAGTATACCTGCCCAGCCTGCAAGCATGTGCAATTACAAGGCGGAAAATGCGAAAAGTGCGGGGTGGATTTTGCCAAATATGCGGCGCTGATGGTCTTTCAAGCCAAGGATGCCGCGCAGGCGGAGCGCCAGAAGCCAGGGTGGCATCCTCCCGTCTGGGCTCACATTGTGTTCTTTCCCATTCCCACATTGGTCGTACTGACCCTTTACATTGTAAGGAAGGTTCGCGGCAAGTAGATTTTCCCGGTGGGCAAGGTCAACCCCGTGGGAATTTGTCTACTCTATAATGTGTCTAGAACGTGGGTGGAAGCCATCCTCAGTGTGTCTTACTGGCAACATACCGTTTCGCCTTGGCCATCAGTTCCTTCGCCTGCGGCATGTCATCCAGCGCTTTCATTACCAAGGGATCTTTGGAGATCGTTATTCTGTCGGATTCGTTCTCGCCGAAGATCGACCGCACGAGTTGGATGTCGATATAGTTTTTAACGAAGTCGAGGTTGGCTGTCATGTCCAGGTCGGAGAAGGGTATTTTCTCGGTAGCAAGGAATTTCTTGAATTCATCCAGAACGGCGTCATTTACTTCAAAATCCTTGGGGATGGTTTTATGGATTCCCAGGTAGTACTTGGCGAACTCAGAGAAAGTGTTGTGCTGGATCAGGATTTCCTGCGCGGGGTTCATTTTGGGGTCGGCAAACTGGACGTCGGGAGTGATCCCGCCGCCGCCGTAAACCTCGCGCCCGCCGTCGGTCAACCGGACCTCGGCATGGTCGGGCTTGGTAAGCTCGGGGTGATAGTAGTAGTCGTACAACGAAACGTTCTCGTATTGGCGTTGAATCAAACGCCCGCTGGGCGTGTAATAATGAGCCGTGGTCAGGGCCAACCCGGTGTGCTCGCTCAACTGATACACGGTCTGGACCAATCCCTTGCCGAAGCTGGGCTCACCCATCACCAGGGCGCGGTCGTGATCCTGGAGCGCCCCCGTAACAATCTCCGACGCACTCGCCGACAGGCGGTTGATGAGGACGACCATGGGGTATTCGTGGCCATCGTCGCCTCGAGTGGCATAGTACCGCTTCTCCTGTGAATGCCTGCCGGAGTGGTAGACAATAAGCTGGCTCTTCTCGAGGAAATGATCGGAAACTTCTACGGCCTCTTGGAGCAATCCCCCGGGGTTACCTCGCAGGTCAAGGATCAGGCCCTGCAAGTTCTTCTCCCCCATCTTTCGCAGCGCATCGGTCAGTTCGTCGTTGGTGTTTTCGTTGAAGTTTCTGATGTGGATGTAGGCGATACCGGGCCGAATCTGGTAGGCAACGTCAACGCTGTTCTGGGAGATTTCGTCCCTCGTGATGCTCACTTCGAGGGGCTGCTCGTAGCCCTCGCGAATGATGGTCACATGAACTTGCGTGCCCTTGGGGCCTTTGAGCAATTCCGCCACTTGCGTGGTGTTCAACCCGTCGGTGGGTTTGCCATCAACCTTCGCGACGATGTCACCCGGGCGCAGACCCGCGCGAAACGCTGGAGACCCGGGAATTGGCGCCACCACAACGGTCATGAGCTTGCCCATTTTACCGGGGCGCGCCTGAATCGACATCCCAACGCCATAGTACTTACCCTCCTGGTCTTCGCGGAGAAGGGCGAAGGCGCGGGGGTCGAAGAAATTGGAGTGCGGGTCCAGGGTCCGCAACGCGCCGGGAATGGCGCCGGTGTTGCCATTGGGCGGACCGTAAATGGACGTGTCGGGATCGAGGGGGTCGGCGTAATTCGCTTCGACGATATCGTAAACTCGGGTGAAGGCGTTCAGGCTTGCCTTGATATCAGAATCGTCGCTGCCGGTCGTGGCCTCAACTTGGCGCCCGTACGCTCCGCCCAAAAGAGCGCACAGAAGGACCGTTGACAAAATAAACCATACCGCGCGGCGTGCCTGTTTCATTGATTTGCAGCTCCTCACCCTGCCACTTAATTATAACATACGCATTCTCAGTCAAAAAACACCGTTTGGTATGCAGCCTGCCAGATGCACCCTCAGTTTGGATGCAGTCTGGCAGCCCAAGGTTCGATCCTTCGGCCGAAGCACACCATTCGGCAGGGCGACCTCTGCAAGAAGGGCTTTAGGCGCGCGAATTGAGGGAAAAGTGCGCTTTCTCTCCGAGAAGCAAGTCTTTAAGCGACAAAAACGCGCTCCGACCCCCGGTTCACCTTGACAACGCCGAGGGGTTTACCTATTATCCCAGTGGAGGCGGACATTGTTTGGTGGCGGGTTTCTCGAGATCGGTTTCTTACTTTTTGTTGCCTACCTCCTATTCGGCCCCAAGAAAGTACCGGAAATCGCCCGGACCTTAGGCAAAGGTCTTGGTGAGTTGCGCCGCGCCTCGAATGAACTGAAGAATTCACTGGAAGAGGAAATTAAGAATTTGGACCGCCCACCCGAGAGCGGCTCCGACACGACCTCCACCTATGGGCATCACGATCCAGAACCCACCTCTAAAGACACCGGACCCAGATCCTGAGGAAGTAGAACTGAGCGGCAAGCAAATGTCGTTCCTCGAGCACCTTGAGGAACTCAGGGTGCGACTGCTGCGTAGCATCTATTCCGTTATTATCACCTCGGGCATATGCTTCTGGTATCATCAGGCCATATACGCCTACATGGCGAAGCCTCTAACTGATACGCTGACTTTGCTGCACCTGCCGGCAAAGCTCGTCTACACCAATCCGGTTGATCCCTTCAACCTTTACATCAAACTTTCCATCATGGGCGGGATTTTCCTCGCCTCGCCCTTCGTTTTGTACCAGCTCTGGATGTTTATCTCGCCGGGACTTTACCGCAACGAAAAGAAATACATTTGGCCGTTTGTGCTGATGACCAGCGGCTTGTTTATGTCCGGCGGGTTCTTCGCCTACAAGCTGGCCTTGCCCAAGGTGTTTCGTTTCCTGCTCGAGTTTGCCTCGCAGTTTACTCCCATGGTGACGATCAACGAATACTGGGACTTGGCGATTACGTTGGTCGTCTCGGTGGGCCTGGTGTTTGAGTTACCCGTGGTGATTCTGCTGCTCTCGATCTTTGGCATTGTCACGCCCAAGTTCCTCTTGAAAAACTTCCGTTATGCGGTCCTGGTGACGGCCGTCATTGCCCTGGGCATTGTCCCGAGCAATGATCTGGCGAGCATCTTTGTCGTCTGGATTCCATTGGTAGGCCTCTACTTCTTAAGCATTGGACTTTCCTGGCTTGTTTACCTGAGGAAAAACCGGAAAAAGAAGAAAGAGAAAGACGATGAAGCCTAAGCGCCCGACACCGTGGCTGGAGCTCGGGGCTTGCAGCGTCCTATTCTTTTTAGCCGTCCCCTATGGGTTTTCCGCAGACGCGTCGGCGGAAACCTTTAATGGCGGGCGGGCCTTCGCGGATCTGAAGCAGTTGGTAAGTTATGGGCCGCGCCCCGCGGGCTCGGCAGCCTTGGCGGCGGCGCGACGATGGATCATTGCTCAACTTAAGGACACGGGCGCACAGGTGGAAGAAGACAACTTCACCGCCGAGACTCCAATTGGGGCCATCCCCATGACCAACGTCATCGCCAAATTTCCCGGCGACTCCACCAAAGTAGTGATGGTGACGGGCCATTATGACACGAAGCTTTTCGAGAACTTCCGGTTCGTCGGTGCGAATGACGGCGGCTCAAGCGCCGCGCTACTCCTCGAACTGGCCCGTGAATTGCGCGGGCGCAAGCACACCTTGACCTATTGGCTGGTGTTCTTTGACGGGGAAGAAGCCGTTCGCGAGTGGACCGATACCGACAGCGTTTATGGCAGCCGTCATCTGGTCCAGAAGCTATCCTCCGCCGGTGAACTCGGGCGCATCCGGGCGTTGATCTTGGTCGATATGATCGGCGACTCCAACCTGGTGATCCATCGCGAGGAAAACTCCTCGCCCTGGTTAACCGACATAGTGTTTGCCGCCGCCCACCGCTTGGGCTACGCTAAATACTTTTTGGATGCCCCGAGCGCGGTTGAAGACGATCACATCCCTTTCGTGAATGCCGGCATCGCCGCAGTAGACCTGATTGACTTTAATCCCCAAGATGGATATTGGCACACAGCCCGAGACACCGTGGACCATTGCAGTCCGCTCAGTTTAACCATTGTCGGGCGCGTACTTCTTGCCACCCTCGCCGACCTTGAGAAATCGCCCCACGTAAAATAGCATCATCCTTGACCCTTCACACTGATAACATGGCGAACTGACCGAGCATGAGCTCCCTTTGGCCGTGGTTTATCTTCATTGCATTTGTGTTGGCTCTCCTGGCGTTGGACCTGGGCGTTTTCCATCGTCGCCCGCACGCGGTGGGATTCCGCGAGGCCGCCGGCTGGAGCGCCTTCTGGGTAGCACTGTCTCTTGCCTTTAATCTGGTCCTTTATTGGCGCCTTGGCCAGGAAGCGGCGCTCCAGTTTTTCACCGGTTACCTGCTGGAAAAATCTCTATCCGCCGACAACATCTTTCTGTTCGCCGTGATCTTCGCAGCGATGGGCGTGGCCGCCGAACACCAGCATCGAGTGCTTTTCTGGGGCGTGCTCGGAGCCCTGGTTCTGCGCGGGACTTTCATCGTCGCCGGAGTCCAACTTGTCCGGCATTTTCATGAGGTTCTCTACTTGTTCGGCGCCTTCCTGTTCATCATGGGGGTGCGCTTTCTGCGTCAGCAAGGGAAGAAATACGATCCGACCCGCAGCAGAATCTTTCGACTGGCCGGTAGGTTGTTCCCGATTTCCGAGCATTATGACGGAGGGCGCTTCTTCACACGCGTCGATGGACGCCTTGTGGCCACGCCGCTCCTTCTGGTTCTGTTTATGATCGAGGTCGTCGATCTCACGTTTGCCCTGGATTCCATCCCCGCCGTCTTTGCGGTGTCGCAAGACGCCTTCATCATCTTTACTTCAAATGTCCTCGCGATTTTGGGATTGCGCTCAATGTACTTTCTGCTGGCGCGGGCGATGTCGCGGTTCCACTACTTGCGCCCGGCGTTGGCGCTAATCCTGATGTTCATTGGGGCAAAGATGCTAGTTGGGCCTTGGGTCCAAATTCCTACTGGCTTTGCCCTGGCAGGGATTCTTTCAATTTTGGGAATCGCCATCTTGGCATCACTCGCGACCGATGGGAAAGGTTAGCGGGCAGCAGGTTTGGCGCGGGACGGTACAGCATTTCCGCGGGGCGCTGACGGCGTCGGAAATGCCATTCCGCCCCGCTCGCGTATCCACCCAAACCCTTCAATTACATCGCTACTGTTTCAAAAGCTTCTCGACTTCCGCCACCACTTCGGGGGAGTCCGGCGTAGTTTTCGGCTCGAACCGGGCTACGATGTGGCCGTTGCGGTCCACGAGGAACTTCGTAAAATTCCATCTGATCTCACCGGCCACGGCAGGGTTGGCCTTCTCCGTGAGATATTGATAAAGTGGCGCCGTATCATCGCCCTTCACCGAGATCTTTGAAAACATGGGGAACGTTACGCTGTATTTCGTGCTGCAAAACCTCTTGATCTCGGCGTTGGTGCCGGGTTCTTGCGCGCCGAAATTGTTGGCGGGGAAACCCAGGATCACAAATCCGTGATCCTTATATTTCTCGTAGAGCGACTCCAAAGCGGTGTACTGGGGCGTGAAGCCACACTTGCTGGCGACGTTGACGAGCAGAATGACCTTGCCCTTGTAATTCGCCAGCGGCGTCGGGTCACCATCAATCGAGGGAAGCGTGAAATCGAACAGGCCACCAGCGGCAAGCAATGGCGCTACACCGAGCAAAATCATTCCGGCCGCAAAGATCACACCACGGACACCTATAGACCGCAGCATCATGTTCCTCCTTATTTGTATTTTCGTAGGCCCTGGGTTAATTGAATCTTCGAAAATGTAGTGTAGCTTACACCGTGGAGTCGTGGCAAGGCGGCCTTCCCGTGCTGACATCTTTTAACCGAATTGGTGGCGGTCATGCAAAAAACGGTGGGGAAGTTTTCGAAATGTAGGAGTGCCGGGGCGGCTTGGTGGAGTCCTTCAGAGGAAAATCTGAGCGGTAGTGTGCGCCTAGGCTCTCTTCGCGCGCCAGGGCGCAGCGTGCAATCAGCCGGGCAACGCCCAGAATATTTCCGGCCTCTTGAGACTCGCGCGTTGGCTGCGAGGTCGAGAGCAGGGAAATCTCCGACAGGTGCTTGACTGCCTCGGAAAGTTGCTTGCCGTTGCGGATGATGGCCACCTTTTGCCACAGAATTGCCCGAGCTTCCTCAACCGCCTTGGTCAGATCTGCGGGCACGGCCGCGGCTGTCGGGGCTGGCGATCTCTCCGCGCCCGGATTCAGCGGTGGAGAAGGAAAGGGCGCGGCCGTATGGTTGTTGAGCATCGCGGAAGCAGATCGAGCGCCGAACACCAGACCTTCCAGAAGGGAATTGCTCGCCAGGCGGTTGGCTCCATGGACGCCGGTGGACGCGACTTCCCCGGCGGCGAAGAGTCCGGGCAGCGAAGCCCCGCCGTGCAGATCGGTCGCAACCCCACCCATCGCGTAGTGGGCAGCGGGACGTATGGGGACAAGGTCCGCGGTGATGTCAATGTTGTACTGCATGCATGTCGAGAAAATCCTCGGGAACCGCTTCTTGACGTGCTCGGAGTCCAGGCTCGTCATGTCGAGGTAGACAAACTCGCCGCGCGTCTTCTGCATTTCCAGCGTGATGGCGCGGGCCACCACGTCACGAGGAGCCAACTCCGCGGCCTCATGGTAGCGCGGCATGAAGCGTTCGAGCAGAAGGTTGCGCAGCAAAGCCCCTTCACCACGCAAAGCTTCCGAAAGCAAAAATCGGGGTGCTCCCTTCACATATAACGCCGTGGGATGAAACTGAACAAACTCCATGTCGCTGACCAGCGCGCCCGCCCGGTAGGCCATGGCGACGCCATCCCCGCAAGCGACTGCGGGATTGGTGGTTTCCTTGTAGACGTGTCCCAGTCCGCCGGTAGCCAGCAAGACGGCGCGGGCCGAGGTCCGCTTGACTATCGGATTTTTGGCGTCAAGGTAAGTTACCCCACACACCCTGCCGGTCTCTACAATAAGCTCCGTGGCAAAGCTGTGGGGTTGCAATTGGATGGAGGGCAGCGTCCGCGCCTTGGCCATCAGCGCCCGCAGGATTTCACTACCGGTGGAATCTCCGTGAGCGTGAAGAACGCGCGAGCGGCTGTGGGCGCCTTCGCGCGTAAAGGCCAGCTTGGTGCCGTTGCGGTCAAAGCGCGTGCCCCATTCGACGAGTTGTTGAATCTGATCCGGCCCCTCCTCCACGAGCACACGGACGGCTTCTTCCCGGCAAAGTCCATCGCCGGCCAACAGCGTGTCGTGCAGGTGAAGCGTGACCTCGTCGTCCTCGCCGAGCGCCGCGGCAATTCCTCCCTGAGCGTACTCGGTGCTGGACTCGAACAAATCATCCTTGGTGAGGACGAGCACGCGCCCGCCATGAGCCAACTCAACGGCGGCCCGCATCCCGGCTATTCCCCCGCCAAGAACGACAAAGTCCACTCCGCTGTCTTTGCGCGCTTCCATAAGTCACTCCATCATAGCGATGGGCGCCCGGCTCCGCAACACTTACCACCGGATGATGCGCAGCTTTGGAGTGCGGCAGCTTGCTGCCGCTTTTGCGCCAACCCGCTTGCTGGATGGGATTTTTCGCTTCGCCGGCTAGGCCCGCGTGCAAGCTCGCGAAAAGGAAAGCGGCAGCAAGCTGCCGCACTCCAAAGCTGCGCATCACGGCTTCTTCGGTTGTCGGCCTCGGTCCCGAGTGGTATTTGTTAAAATGTGAATCTGTTGCGCACTACCCTGGGAGGCTTATGCGGCGTCTGCAAGTGAGATCAAGCGGGGGAGATTACAGTGTGATCGTAGGGCGCGGCGCGTGGCGCGCGTTGCGCCGCCTCAAGGGATACTCTTCCGCCTTCGTGCTCACTGAACCCAATCTGTGGAAGAGATGGGGACGCAAGTTGGCGCACGACGCGGGCTGGACGAGGGTTCGTCCCATCCTCGTGCCATCGGGCGAAGGTTCCAAAAGCCTGACCATGGCCGGCCGCGTTGCTTCTGACCTGCTGGACCGCGGCGCCGACCGGCGATCCTTATTGGTGGCGTTTGGAGGCGGCGTGGTCGGCGACCTGGGCGGGTTTGTGGCATCCACCTATATGCGCGGAATTGATTATGTGCAGGCACCCACCACTGTTTTGGCTCAAGTGGACAGCGCCATCGGGGGGAAGACGGCTGTCAATATCCGCGCCATGAAAAACCTGGTGGGAACGTTTTGCGCGCCGCAACTGGTGGTCTCCGAATCGGCGGTGCTCGCCTCGCTCTCACCGCGCGCGTTTCAATCAGGTGTGTATGAAGCGGTTAAGCACGGGATTCTTTCCGGTCCGAATCTTTTCGGTTGGCTTGCAAGCCATGTGGCCGGCATCCATCCTGGGGACACGGCGCTGCTGGAAACTCTCGTCGCCAAGGCCGCTCAGGTGAAAGTTGATGTCGTGAGCCGCGACGAGCGCGAGGCGGACCTGCGGCGCATCCTGAACCTGGGCCACACTTTTGGTCATGCGCTGGAGGAGGCCACGGAGTATCGACGCTTCCTGCACGGAGAGGCCGTGGCTTGGGGGATGCTGATGGCCACCCGACTGGCGGAACTCGCGGGCGTGCTTGATCCCAAGGTCGGCATACGCATTGCCCAGGTGGTGCGGTCGGTGGGGCCCCTGCCGGCGATTCGCGGCCTCAACGCAGAAAAAATCTTGGGACTCTTGCCCCGCGATAAGAAAGCGGTGAGTGGAAAAATCCATTGGGTCTTGCCGGAAGGCATTGGCAAAGTGAAGGTAACGCCCGACGTGCCCGATGCGGCGGTCGAGGCGGCTTTCCGCGATGTCCAGCGCGGAGCGTGGAATGATTAGCGCCACGCGGGCGCCGGGGCAGGGAAGTCCGCTTGGTTCGGACCGCGACGAAGCCTCGACCAGCGCCGCGGTGCGCGATATGTTCGCCGGGGTCGCGCATCGTTATGATTTCCTCAACCACTTCCTCTCGCTCGGCCGCGACATCGCTTGGCGCAGGGCTGCGGCGCGGGCGCTGAAAGATGTTCTGAAGCGCCCTGGTTCGAGGGTTGCCGACCTGTGCTGCGGAACCGGCGATTTGAGTTTTTGTCTTGGCCGTCATTCCCAAGGGTTGGTCATGGGCGCGGATTTCTGCCCTCCGATGTTGGCCATCGCTCGAAGCAAAGGTGGCACGCGAGCCTTACCCGTCCACTTTCTGGGAGCCGACGCGCTCCATTTGCCCTTTGACGATGGATCACTCGATGCGGTCACGTCTGCTTTCGGCTTTCGCAACCTGGCCAATTATCGCCAGGGAATCGAAGAGATGCGCCGTGTCCTGAAAACCGGCGGACGCGTCGCTATCCTGGAATTCTCGCAGGTCCGCTGGCCGGTTTTCGGGCCGCTGTTCCGTTTCTATTTTCGCCGCATTTTGCCGCGAGTCGGTGCGTGGATCTCCGGAACCGAAGGCCCCTACAGGTACTTGCCGGATTCGGTCTCGAAATTTCCGAATCAAGACCGCCTGGCGGACATGCTACGGTCAGCGGGATTTCATAACGTAAGCTATAGGAACTTCACCGGAGGAGTTGCCGCGCTGCACGTGGGCGAGAAGCGATAACGCTGGGGGCAGTCTACAGTCCAATCTCGCTTTACCCCGGACAACAGCTCGCAATCGTGTTTTTATGAGGCCGAAACCCATCCGGCAAAGCCTAAGACGGGCAGTCCCTTCCTTGCGCACCTCTTTCAGACCTCAAGGATGAACCCGACAAAGAAGTCGAGTTTTCACCCGATTGAACTGGACGGCCAAGTCGACTAAAACATTCGAGTGTGGGTAACGGGGAAGAGAGTGGGTCCCCGAATAATCCATAGTCCAGTGAAACACTTTTGACTCTACCAATTCGAGGAACGTATGTCCGCCAAACTCTTCATTGGTAATCTCCCCCGTAGCGCGACCGATCAAACTCTAAGCGAATTTGTGAGCGGTGCGGGCTTCCATGTGGCCTCCGCCGGGGTGATTCGCGACAGGATGCCGGGCATGCCTCGCGGCTTCGATTTTGTCGAGCTTGCGGAGGGTGAGGATCGTCAACGAGCCATTGTCGGCTTGAATGGACAGTCGCTCGATGGCCGGCCCTTGACTGTCAAAGAAGCGCGTCCCCAACGCCCAGACTTCGCTCGGTCGCGCGGCGGTTGCGGCCGGAGTAACTTTGGTCGGCCGAGGTATTTCACAGATTTCTAGGTTTGGAACTGAAAACCAAGGGGGCTGAGCAATCTCGGAATTCCCTACATTCAGGAGGACACGGATGTCACCTCAACTTCAGTTCGTCCTATTCCAGGATGATAAGGATAGGACTTTGTGGAGGGGATCTTTCGCCGACCTCGAGGCGGCCAAGCACAACGCTCAACGCCTCGCCGACGAGGAGTGCCAGGAGTTTTTCGTGCGGAGGTTCGCGGACTCCTCGGAAGTTGCGAGGTTGTTCCCGTCCGGCAGTGGGGCACAGGCGTAGATAATTCGATTGCACTGCGTAGGGGCAGGCCTCGTGCCTGCCCTCCGGTGGGCACCCACGAGGGGTGCCCCTACGAGACCTCACTCCGCCCGCAGGGCGTCCAGCGGCGAAATTAAACTCGCTCGTACCGCCGGAATCAGTGATGCCACAAACGCCGAGAACCCGAGGGTCAGGACGGCCAGCAAAATGACCCAAGGGTCGTAGGGATTCATTCCGTAAAGTTGGCTGCCCAGGAAGCGCCCTGCTGCCAGAGCCAGCGGCAGGCCGGCCACGAGACCCACTGCAACCAACCCGATCGCGCCGCGGAGTACCAGCGCAATAACTTGGGAGCGATGCGCGCCGAGCGCCACTCGCACGCCGATTTCGTTGGTGCGGCGTGCGGCATTATACGCGGTAACTCCATACAATCCGATTGAAGCCAAAACGAGCGATAGAATCCCAAAGAACGACGTAAGGCGCGCGATCAGCCGCTGCTGCCGGAACTGACCGGCGACTTGCTCCTTCAAAGTCTGAACGGAAATGATAGGCAGATTGGGATCCACCGAAGCCATGGCCTGCCGAAGCTGCTCCGCCGACACGCGAACTCCGGGCTGGGTCACGACAACAATGTCGTGCAGGAAGTGCGAGCCTGGGTCGCTGTCCGTGCCGGGCGTATTGGGTAGAGGGTCGTGCTGCGCCTCCGGCAGAAAGAAAAACGGGCTGATTGGCTTGTCGAGGCTGTAATCGAGATAACGGGCGTCTTTAGCGATGCCAACGACTTCGTACTGGCGGGAGGCTCTCATATCCGACTGCCCAAAGTATTTTCCGATCGGGTCCTCATTCTGAAAAAACTTGCGTGCAAACGCCTGATTGATAACGGCCACGTGGCGGGAAGTTGCCGTGTCCTCATCAGAGATGCCGCGCCCCCGTAAGATGGTATTTCCGATGACGTCAAAGTATCCGGGCGTGACGCGATCCCAGGCCGCAAAGTTGTCGTCGTGGGGTCCGGGTGCGGGATGTCCGTCCACCCACACCCCGGTACCCCAATTATAGCCGCCTTGCGGCGAGTACAAACAGACAGCCACTGCCGAAACCCCAGGTGCGGTGACGAGAGAATCATGAATCCGGCTGTAAAGCGGCGTGAGCTGGTCCGGGTGGTAGCCGCCAAGCCTGGGATCGATGTGCACGATGGTACGTCGGTCTTGGGCGAAGCCAAAATTCTGGCTTTCAAGGCGGTGGAGTGCAGCGGTGAGCAGTCCTGACGCCGCCAACAAAACCAGCGACAATGCCGCCTGGAACACCACCAGCGTCTTCCGGGGAAGCGAGCCTGTTCGCGCCGTGGAGCGACTGGCTCCGCGCAGCGCTTCAATGGGATCAACGCGTGTGGCCATCCAGGCGGGAGCAATGCCGAAGACGATCCCCGTCGCCATCGAGACCCCGAAGGCAAACAGGAGGATCGGCAGCGACGGCGACGCGCTGATGGGCACGCTTCCCATGCCGTCAACATGCGGAAACGCAAAATGCAGGATCAGGCGGGTACCGGCAAATGCGGCCGCCAGACCCGCTGCTCCCCCTGCGAGCGACAGCCAAATGCTTTCGGTAAGGGCCTGTCGTACCATTCGCGACGCTTGCGCCCCCAAGGCCATGCTCAGCGAAATTTGCCGCCGCCGCTCCATGCCGCGAACGATCATGAGGTTGGCCACGTTGGCGCAGACGATGATCAGCACGAATGAGGCCACCATCATCAGGATTTCCAGCCAGTGCTCGTACTCCTCGCGCATGCCGGTAATGCCCGCGCCGCCCGGTCGGAGGAACAAAGTCTGCTCAGGAAATTTCACGCGGTCATTAGCGCTCATGTCGGCCCAGTGCGAGCGCAGCCACTGCTTGAGTTCCACCCGCATATCCGCCTCTATTGATGCGGAGGCCGCGCCGGGACGCGCGCGCCCGATCATGTCCAACCAATATGAGTCTGGCTGGTTGAGGTTGGAGTCGGCTTCCACCAAGGGTTCGGTGTTCAGCGGCAGAAAGAAATCGGGCGGGATGGCCCGCAGCTTGTCGCCAAAAAAACCGGGCGGAGTTATACCCACTACGATAAAAGAGTTTTGATCCAGACTGAAGGCGCCGCCGATGACGGAGGGATCCGATCCGTACTGTTGCTGCCACAGGCGATAGCTCATGACCGCAACCGGCAACGCACCCTGTCGATCGTCGGCGTCAGCGAGCAGCCGTCCGGCATATGCCCTGATGCCGAACATGGTGAAGTAATTGCCGGAAACGAACTCGCCCGGATAACTCTGCGCTGGCTGCGTGCTCCCGGCGCGCCAGACGCCAAAAAGCGCTCCGCCCGCCTGGAAGGCCGCCAACTCCGCAAACCCGTGAGTGTTGTCCCGAAAATGTTTGTACAAATCGTACGAGAAAATCGAAAACTCGCCCTCCTGGCTATACCCGCCCCAGTAGCAGCAGCGCGATTCTTTACCCAGACGGTACAACTCGGCCGGGTTCGCCACGGCCAGCGACTTCAGCAAGACGGCGTGTACCAACGTGAAAATGGAAGTGGTGGCGCCGATGCCCAGCGCCAGCGTCAGGATAACCGTACCGGTGAACGCGGGGGATTTTCGCAAGCGGCGCAGTGCATGTCGGGTATCTTGCACTAGTGACTCGACGAACGGGAGTCCCCGCTGGTCCCGGTAATCCTCCTTCATGGCCTCGACCGCCCCGAACTTCAGCAACGCTTGCCGGCGTGCCTCCTCCGGGGATAAGCCGGCCCGAAGGTATTCCGCCGTTTGCAGAGCGAGATGCTCTTCAATCTCTGATTTCAGCCGGTTTTCATCCTGCGTCGTGCTCGACCAGAAGGCCAGTCGCTTGAGAAGTCGCCGTAACACTCTCATTTTAGATCCTCCGCTTTCACGGCAAAGAATCGCCCGATGATGGCCGCCGTCTGCTCCCAATCCCGCGTCTCGGACTGCAACTGCTTGCGCCCATCGCGCGTCAGCCGGTAAAATCGCGCCTTGCGATTATTCTCGGAGGAGCCCCACTCCGAAGCGATGGATCCCTCCTGTTCCAACTTCAACAAAACGGGGTACAGAGTCCCTTGATTCACCGCGAGCAGGTCGCCGCTGATCTGCTCGATGCGCCGGGCGATTCCGTAGCCGTGCAAAGGTCCCAATACATCCAAGGTCTTCAGTACCATCAAAGCCAGCGTGCCCTGTCGAACGTCCATTTTTGCTCCTGTCGAGTCCATTGGGTTTCCAACAGGAAGATTGCCAGACTTCCTTTGGGAAAGCAACAGGAACATTTCGTAGCGCCGGCTTCCAGCCGGCACAGAAGTGACACAGCCACTCCTGGCTGTGTCCGGCAGGCACAGGCAGGAGTGCCTGTGCCACCAACGGGAGACAAATGCGCTCACCCTGAGTATTATTCTTCCTGCTGAGGCTCGCGAAATGCAGTGACGCTGATGTCCGTAGCGCGGGCATCTTGCCCGCTGTTTCGGGAGCGTCCCGCCCCCGTCCGCGCGCGGGCAAGATGCCCACGCCCCAGCGCGTGAGACGCCCGCGCTACTCAAGGAACATGTCACCATGTTTTGCCATGCTCCGAAACCGCCGCACGTTCCGGCATGAATCGACTGAGCTTATTCAGGCATCCAACAAAACGAGGAGTCAGGATTATGCCGTCGTTGAAGAATCTTGAAGCCATGGTCGCGTCGTGGCCCCAAGTGTCGGTCAGCCCCCATCGGTTTGGCGGGCGTGAGTTCTCCTTTGCCAACGCGGAGGTTGGGCACATTCATGTGGGAGGGATCGTCGATATTCCATTTCCGCGTTCCTTCCGCGATGCGCTCCTCGCCGAGGGGCTTGCGGAAGAGCATCGATGGGTTCCCGATTCGGGATGGGTTACTTTTAGGGTTCGGAGCGACCAGGACTTAGAGCACGCGGTATGGCTGATGCGACTGTCATACCTCCGCTATGCGCTAAAGAAAGCGGCTGAACCGCACGAGTTGCTTGCTGAGGCCAGTAGGGAACTGCAGTTGACGGATCGGTTCAAGAACCTTCTCGAACAATTCGTACCCACCGCCAAGCAAACGTAGCGCGGACCTGTCTTGTAGGTCCGCGGCTCTTCCCTTGCAATCGAGGCAAATCTTGAGGACGTGCGCCGGCCCTCAGGTTTAGAAGTGGGTGTTAGTGTAAAGCCGCGGACCTACAAGACAGGTCCGCGCTACGTTTGTCATTCTCGCGCATTAAGATGTAAGGGAGAGAGAATGTGGCCAAAGGCGGAGGATACTGTGAGCTGTCGGCTGTGAGCCGTTAGCTATCCCCTGTAACCTCACCTAAGGCTGCGCCGGCTCGGTCTGGCTCCAATCGTCAGGAGCGCCGCTATCCTTGAATTCCTTCGCCAAGTCATCAAGGTTTTTCTGCGCGGCATCAGTCGCGGCCTTGTTGACGTCAACCTCGGATTGCTTGGCCTGCACCTTGGAATCGAGATCCTGCTTGGTGAGTGGATCCATCTCACGCGCCTGCTGGATTTGCAGCAAATTCAATTCATCTTCCGACAATTGTTCTTGTTCTTTTGCGCGGGCCACGTCCCGACGGGCGGATTTGAACTTGTCTTGCCAATAGTCGCGGGTTTTGGCTTTGTCGTCCGAAGGCACGGAGGGTTTGTTCTTTGCCTCCTCGGGGCCCGCCGGTGCGGCGGGTTTGGCAGCAGACTGCGCGGGTTGCGACGGACTCTCCGTCGACGCGTTAAGTGTGGTAACGGGTTCCATCGGCTTCGGCGACGGCAGGTTGTCGTTGGTAAAGACCTTGGTGGCCTTCTTCGTGTCCTTCGCGCGTTGCTCGCGTAATTGCCGCGCCACGTCGCCGAGCGATTGATCCTGCTGCGGCCGGGCGACGACTGGCAGCGCGATGCTCAAGGCAACGATCGTCAACAGCAGCCTAAACCTGCTCATGCGTCCCTCGATTACCGTAACCACCCGGGATCACCGCCCTCTCGGCGAAGCTGCTCGTGCAGATCGTCGATGGCCTTTTCGTCATCGGCAATCTTCTGCTTCTGGGCATCCACATCTGCTGTCAGCTTGCTGATGTCATCGCGCGAGTACTGCTGTTGGAGAGCTTTGTTGGGATCGGGATAATATTGAATCTGACTTTGCGAGAGTTTCTGTTGCAACACGTTAAGTTCGCGCTTGTCGTCGGCGAGTTGGTCCTGCAGCTTGCTCAGGTGCGAGCGGTAATACGCCGCGTCGTGGACTTCCGGCGTCTCCTTAGATGCCGAGTCGTCGGCGCTCTTGGCCGGCGGGTTGGCATGGAGCTTGGTTACGTCGTCGCTGCCGCTGGGGAGATTGTCGTTGGTGAAAACTTTTACCGGCTTGGGCTCTTTGGCTTTCTGCGCCTTGAGCTGCCGAGCAATATCCCCGAGCGATGTGTCGCTCGAAGTGGGGTGTTCTTGGGCGAAACTACCCACTGCCGCCAGGAAGAAAACTGCGATTCCTAGGGCCAAAACATTCACACGTATCCTCATAAACCCTTCCTCGAGGGGCGGCGCGGTCGATCCCTAAGGACAATCTACCTCTTTCTTCGATTCAAATCAACTACTCTGCGGTACTAGGGCGCCGGTGGGGGCATGTCATGGCATGGCTCTGGGGCACTCCACCACATGCCGGCGGCGCACACCATGGCATGCCCGTACGATTTGGCCGCTACCGCAGCAGCGCCGAGGCCGGCCGGGCCCTGGGACGCTTTGGGGCGTACGTCGAGTGAATCTTGCTGGCGGGTTTGGCTGGCGTACTGTATCGGTCAATTTCACTTGCGAATTTGTCCGACAGCATGGGCAGCTTGCACGATGTCACGCACGCTAACTCGTGTTAAATCATAGTTGTTGATGTATATCTCTATTAATAACTTGACAAAGTGAATACTATGGTGTACGCTAGGTGACAAGGCCTGGTCCGTCCGCCGGCCGGAACCGCCGCGAACCTCTGGCGCGGGCCGCGGCCAAAAACAGAAGGCAATAGGCGGTTCGCAGATGGAAGACTCCAATGTGCGCGATTATGGCGGCTGACAAGGAATTTTATGATCGTCAAAGGCCAGGCCGAGGAGGCAGAAATTGACGAAAGCGGCGAATGAAGCGACTATGTCTGTGAAAAGAATGGCAGATAGAAGAGACTCAGTAGAAATTCGACGGTGCCGGCGAAAATCCAAGCTATCGAAACTAATATAGTTAGAATGAGCCCGATAAGGCACGGAAACCATAAAGATGTTAAAAATGAAGGATGATCCGACTATATCTATGAAAACACAGGGCCGAGCGACAGATTGTCGTTCGCAAAAACCGGTTTTTCGCACGAAATTTGCATGATAATGCGCCCAAAATTACAATTCTCAGCAGTAACCGCGATGATCGTTATCCGAGCATGTCGAAGCGCTTCTCTCCGTGATCTCTGTGCCTCCGTGGTGAAGTTTTTCTTGGCCATTTCGTATCTGGAGAGCCGCTATACGAGACGTAGGTCGCACTTCCCAGTTATAATGCCCGGCTGCACACTCGAACCCTATCGTTGAGGCGAAGATGGCGATCGACAGCATTTATACCCTTTCTCAAGATGACCCCGAGGCGCGCAACTGGTTGAGTTTCTTCCACCGCCGCGGCTATAGCAAACTGACCCACGTGAGGATTGAACGAGTGGTTTGGCTCGAAGGCGCGTTCAATTTGGAGCGATTGATGCCCCTGCTCATCAATTCGCTCTATCAGGTTCCGGCGGCGAAGTCGCAGCTCGATCCGCAGCAGGGACCGATCGTGGAGATTGCCTATCGCCCCGCCGTTACCGACCCGGAGACGCCGTCAATCCTGGCCGGTGCGCAGGCGCTGGGTGAAAGCGGCCTGGAATTCGCCCGCCTGAGCCGGCGCTACCAATTCTGCGGGCTCGATGAGCCGGAGGCCAGAAGCCTCGCCGCACGCTTCCTTTACAACAAGATTGTGGAACGGATTCGCGAGCCGCACGAGGTCATGACCACGCTCCGGCCCAGCGGCAAGCCCGATCCCGTGGGGTCGGTTTCCCTCCGCGGCCTCGGCCCGGATCAGCTTGAGGCCCTATCAAAGGAACGCTCCTGGTACGCTCCGTTATCGCAGATGAAGGTGATTCAGGCGCACGAAGAGAAGCGTGGAAGGCCCTACACCGACGCGGAAATTGAAATCCTGGTGCAGAGCTGGAGCGACCACTGCTATCACACCACTTGGAAGAGCCTGGGATTACTAAAGAAGCTGATGGCCGCCACCCGCGAGATCAATCACCCCTTGGTGGTTTCATCCTTCACCGACAATGCCGGGGGGATGGAATTTGCCGACGGTTGGGTGGTCACGATCAAGGGCGAGACGCACAATTTCCCCAGCTCCATTGCGCCCTTTGGCGGGATCGCCACCAAGCACGGAGGAGTTATTCGCGACACCCTGGGATTCGGCAAAGGCGCGTATCCGATTGGCGGCACGACGGTCATGGGCACCATGGACCCGCGCCTGGCGGAGACCGAGGTGCCCGTGGGGGCGCTCCACCCGGAGTTGATCGTGGCGGAGTCGATTCGCGCCACGGCCTACTACATGAACCCGATGGGCATCCCCATGATGCACCCAATTTACCGGTGCCATCCGGGCTACGCCAAGTGCTTTGCTCTGGGCCACTCCATTGGGCTCTTGCCCAAGAAGTACGTGCACAAGGACCCGCCCCGGCCCGGCGACCTTGCCGTGCTGTTTGGCGGCGCGACCGGGCGCGACGGCGTCCACGGCGCTACCGCCAGCTCCGCCGTCATGACCGGCGAGACCCTGGAAAAGGAATCGGCCGCCGTCCAGATTGGCCACCCCATCACTGAACGCCGCTTCACCACTGCCATTCCCATTCTGCGCGACCAGGAATGCGTCCGCACCATTACCGACCTCGGAGCGGGCGGCATTTCGTGCGCCGTGGGGGAAATGGGGGCGGAGACGGGCGTGGAAATCGACTTGGACGCCGTCCCGCTGAAGGACCAGAGCCTAACCGCGTGGGAGATTCTCCTCTCCGAATCGCAGGAACGAATGCTGATGGCCGTGCCGCCCGAGAAACTCGATGAAGCCCTGGCGATTTTGCGCCGCTTCGAGGTGGCCTCGTGCATTCTCGGGCACTTCACCGACACAGGCCGTTTGCGGGCAAAATGGCGGAATGAACTCGTGGTCGATCTGGACATGGAGTTCCTCTGGCAAGCCTGCCCGATCGATTCGACCGCGACGGCGCCCCCAAAGCGACATCTTGTCCCCTTGAACATTCCCGAGCCGAAGACCGCGATGGACTGGCAAGTCGCCGTCTGCCGTGTCTTATCCCACTTCCACTGCGCCGATCAGAGTCCCGCTGGGACGCGCTATGACTCGACAGTGCAGGGCCGAACTGCTGTTGGGCCGTATGCCGGCAAGAATCACCGCATGCCCACCAACATCTACGTCTCCGCCCCCTTGCGTGGGAGGCCCAACGGGGTCATTACTACATTGGCGTTCAATCCCTTCTGTGGCGAGATTGATCCTGGGGTCATGGCGCGGCTCATGATGATCGAGGCAATCACCAAGGCGGTGGCGGCAGGCGCCGATTACCGGGAAATGGTTCTGTGCGACAACTTCTATACGCCTCGAGTGCGCCCGGAAACAGCCCACGAACTGGTTGAGATGGTTGATGCCATCGCTTCACTTTCTGTTGAACTGGGCGTGCCGTTTATTTCCGGCAAGGATTCAAGCTCGGGAACATTCGAGGCGGGAGGGCGAAGGATTGAAGTGCCTCCCACGCTGGCAGTGGCCGTAATGGGCCGCGTCAACAACGTGAAAGTCATCGTGACCAAGGATTTCAAGCGCGCCGGAAATCGGCTGCTATTGCTGGGCCGCCATGATACCGAGGCTCTTGGAGGCTCGGTCTATGCCGACTCCTTCGGACAGCGCGGGAATCGCTTGTTTAGTCCCTACGACGCTGGGGCGATGAGGGCGCAATGGGATTACCTTCGGGAACTCCACGCACGGGGGAGCTATGTCTCCGCCTCCGCCATCGCCGAGGGAGGGATTCTGCTGCGTTTGTTTGAAGGCGCGTTTGGGTCCGGCCTCGGCGCGCGGGTGGATTTCGACGGCATCCAGACAGCTCGCCGCGACGGCTTGCTTTTCGGTGAATTCATCGGGTCATGCTTGCTCGAGGTCACACCGGATTTCGAAATTCCCGACCAATTTGCCAGGACACCGCACCTTTTTCTCGGCGAGGTAACAGAGGCGCGTCGGCTGACGTTCGAAGAGCACGGGGCCGTGATTTGGGAAGAATCCGTGGCTCAACTAACAGAGAAATGGACTGAGACTTTTCGTGAGGTGGTGAAATGAGCCAAGCGAGAACCGCCATTCTTTACGCTCCCGGAACGAATTGCCACGAAGAGACGGCTGCCGCGATTGAACTGGCCGGTGGCAAGGCTGAACTCGTCCTGTTGAAGGACTTGATCGATGGCGAAACTCGGCTCGACGATTTTCAAGCCGCAGTGGTTCCGGGCGGATTCTCCTATGGAGACCATCTCGGTGCGGGAAGAATTTTCGCCACCATGCTGGTGGCCCGACTGCGCGATCAGTTGGTGCGCTTCTTGGACGCAAGGAAGCCGCTGCTAGGAATCTGCAATGGCTATCAGGTGCTGACCGAAGCAGGGATTCTGTCGGGGCGCACTCCCGGCGAACGCACCATGGCGCTGCTCGAAAATCAATCCGCCCGCTTTGAGGACCGCAAAGTCCGCCTGATTGTTTCGACCGAAGACTGCCCATGGACCGACGGCCTGGCGGGGCAGGTGCTGAACATGCCTTCCGCCCACGGCGAGGGACGCCCGCTGCTCTGCGCCGCGGATTCAGCAACCACGACGCGTGCGGTTTTCTATTATGGGGACGAACACGGCCACCCCACGATGGATTATCCGAGCAATCCCAACGGCTCTCCCGGGGCCGTCGCCGGCATCACTGACGAAAGCGGCCTCGTGCTGGGACTTATGCCTCACCCCGAGCGCGCGTCGCTCCCCACCCAGTACTCCCAAGATGGATTGCGCATTTTCCAGAACCTGGTGAAGTGGCTGAAGCAATGAACTCGCAGGCACCGAATCCAACCGCGCAACGCCGCAGATCGGTGTTGGGGGTGCGGTCTGCCTCCGCGAACGGCTCCCCACGTCTTCGCATTTTCCGTTGATCGAAGGAGGGGCAGCTAGGTGGCCGGTGGGGATGACGGGCGATCGCGAACGATGCAGGCCACGACTTCCACGGCTCCCGCGCGGTCTCGGGTTGGGAGGACTGAAACTTCGATATGGCGCTCAGTTCCGTCCGAGCCTTGGAATTGGATGGGTTTCTTTCGGGTCTCCGTTCCCAGATCGAAGCACTCACCGATGAGTTGCGACAAGTCCGGAATATCCTGGAGTATTTCACCATAGCGCCGCCGCGCCCAGGTGTCCACGGCAAGGAGCTGACGTACGAGTGGATTCGAGAAAGTGACGTAACCCGCGGGGTCAAAAATCAACAATCCGCAGTCGAGTTCGCGGGCGAGGAGCTCGAATTTGTGGGTGTTCTCATCAGCACGGCGCTCGGCGGCAACAAGCTTTTCCTGCGTCGCCTTCTGGTCGGTTTTCAATTGGGCGATGACGCCCTGCACGGTCGTGAGCGTGAAGCCCGTTTCGCCTTCCAAGCGTACTCTTGTGGGTATGGATTCTTCGGATTTCAAGCCGCGGCCAAGGGTCTTTTGCAGGAGATATACAGCCATGATCAAAACGAGAATCACTAATACGGCGACGCCCGCGAGCAAGACCATCTGCTGCGAGTTGAGGTGTGGGTTCATTGTTAACCTGCTATCCCCGACCAGCGCAAATAGCCGTCGAGAAGCCCGGTGCCGTACAGGGCCGCGTAGATTGCGGCAACTCCCAGGAACGTGCCATACGGCCAGGCGTAGCCACGGAACCGGGAGCTTACGGCAATCATGACGAGAGCGAGAATCGATCCCCCGAGCGAGCCCAGAAGAATCGTCATCAATGTTAACGGCACGCCGAGAAACGTTCCGACCATCAACATCAACATGACATCGCCGAATCCCAGATATTCTTTCTGCTTGCCGCCGAGATGGTAAAATGCCTCTCCCACAGCGTAGAAAAGCCCGCCTCCCGCCAAAGCTCCCGCGGCGGCGCCAATGAGGGACCCGAAACTGCCATCCAGCTCGACATTCCAATGTCGCAGAATCCAACCCAGCGGTCTGGTGTCAACGGGAATGAAAATGCTGAACACGAGCCCAACTGTTATCCCAAAAATCGTCACGGCGTGGGGAATGCGGCGGTCCAGGATGTCGGTGAAAATCAGAACGATGAGCATCATGCCAAAGAGAGAATATTTGACGAGCTCCGGTCCGAGCCCGTAAACGTGGAAGGTCAGCATCAACAGGACTGCCGTTAAAGCTTCCACCGACGGGTAGAGCGGCGAAATCAGTGCGTGGCAATCGCGACAACGCGCGCGCAGCACCAGGTAACTGATCAGCGGAATGTTGTCGTACCAACGGATGGCGTGATTGCAGCGCGGACAATGCGAGCGGGGCAGGACAATCGATTCGCGGCGAGGCAGGCGCGAAATGCAGACATTCAGGAAGCTTCCGAAACAGAGCCCGAACAGCCCAATGATGAGATACAGAATAGCCACGCGATGTCACTCCAGGCCTCAAGCGCTTGGCGAACACTCGAAACTCGAAATTCGAAAATCGGGGTTCGCGTGCTCGCCTTCGAGCTTCTAAGTTAACTGCACTAAATATTGCGCGTAATTAGTGACGACCGTAGCGTTCAGTTCCTCAATGCCTTGGCGCACATTTTCGACCAACCCGTCCAGCGAGTTGAAAAGGAAGTTCGATGCATGGCTGGCCTTTAACCGTCTCCAGGTGCGTTCGATGTCGTTCAGATCGGGACAATAGGGAGGCAGCCACTTGATCTCTAAACGGTCGCGGTGTTCATGTACATAGGTCTCCACTTTTTGCGTATGATGGAAGCTCCCGTTGTCGGCGATCATCAAGATTCTCTGGTCGGGGTAGGCATGCAAGAGAGTTTCCAGATATTCCACAAAGTGCGCACCGCTTTTCGTCGCCGCCCAGTGGCTGGTGAGATGTCCGGTTTTCAGGTCCAAGCCTCCATACAGGACACGCTTCTGGTTCTTCCCCGGCGTGCGCACTTGGGGTTGGGGACTGCCGACAACCGACCAGATCGCCACCAAGTAAGGGTAAAGATGAAATTCGGTTTCGTCTTGGCTGATCACGACGGTCTTTTTCCTGCGTCCCAGATGCTTTTTGAGGGCTTGCAGTTCAGTTTTGGCGCGGTCATGAGCGACCTCATCGCGTTTGCCTTCCAGGACATGCTTGGGCCTTCTCCGGGCAATTCCCATGCGGTGCAGCAACCGTCCCAAGTAGTGCGGTTGAACCGTCACCCCCGTCCGCCGCTTCAAGAACTCCCCCAGCCGCGACAAGGTCCACGCCGTGAAAGCATAACCCAACTTTCGGGGCGGGGTGAGAACCGTTTGCCGCAACAGTTCCAAATGCTCCACCTGCAGGCGGCGCGGTCGCCCACGGGCATCGTGCTCGGGACCGCGGAGCCCGGCCAGACCCCGTCGGCGGTAGCGGGCCGCCCAACGCCCGATGGTCGCCGGATGCACTCGAAGCTGCTCCGCCACCTGCTGCCGAGTAGCGCCTCCGGCCAAGCTGAGAACCGCACGGCAGGCGTCACGAAAATCCGCTTCAGCAGAGTTGGCAGCGGCTTCCCGCAACTGGCGCGCGTCTCCCTCGGACAGCTTGAGCAAACTCGGTCGGGCCATAATTAAGAGCATTATTTAGTGTAGTCAACTTAGTTTCGATTTTCGAATTTCGACTCTAGCGCCTACCGGCGTCCGTCACGGATCAAATGATGATAGAGGTTCTCGGTACGCTCGACCATTATAGCAGCAGAGAATCCTTCAGCCCGTTGGCGACCATTACGGCCGAAATCTTCGAGCTTTGCGCGGTCGCGAGCGGCCATGACAATCGCATCCGCCAGGGCCTGCGCGGAACCCGGCGGAATAAGCCAGCCGGTTTCATTCTCGACCACAATCTCAGCGAGGCCGCCCACACGGGTTGCAACTACGGGAAGCCCGTAAGCCATCGCCCAGAGGGCGGACGATCCCAGCCCTTCGGCCCGCGACGGCATGATGAACAGGTCGAGACCCAGGAAGAAATCCGCGAGATCGCCGACGGCCCCAAGGCTAAGGATTCGGTCCGCGCCGGACGCGCTCTCGATCTGCGATCCTTGATTGGGCTCGGCCGACTCCTCGCCGCCAAGCACCAGTCGCGCGTTCGGCAATCTCTCGGTGAGGAGCCTCATGGCTTCGAATGCGACGTCCCGTCCTTTTTCCGGCGTGGATGCGCCCAGCATCCCCACGACGAACTCGGATTCGGCGCACCGCCACGCTGCGCGCACACGAGAACGGCCCACAGCCGTTGGCAATTCTGCGGGGACCTCGATGCCGTCGGGTATCACCGTGATTCTCTCTCGCGGGACGCCGGCCCGCACGGAAAGCTCTCGAATGTTTTCAGAGACGGCGACAACCGCATGGCATGTGCGACTGTATTTCAGGCGGTATGTCCAGCGGTCGGAGGGAAAGAAGGTGACGCGGCGGCTGGCAACCCGGAGCACCGGCAGGCCCAGCGACGCGAGCCACGCGAGCGTCTGCCCGCGCCCGTCGTGCGCGTGTATCAATTGAGGGGGCCAAGCTTTGAGCTGTTGGCGCCACAGCATGATCCCGAGCGAGTGTCCAGGGTCATAGGCTGGCAGGGAGAAGGCGTGAAAACCGTCCTGCTGCGCGCGGTCTTCCAGGTTGCTGCCTTCCAGGCACACGATCGCCTGGTCGTGACCTCGCTCTCGCAAGCCATGAGCCAGGAACAGCAATTGCCGTTGGCCGCCTCGGAGGGTCCAGCCGGTATCAATGTGGGCGATTCTGAGGGGACGGGGTGGCTTCATGAACTCTGGCGCTTCCGCAATTCTTCCAGCTTCGCGTATTTTCTTTGCACGTAATGCGCGGCCATCTTGGCGATGAAGTAGCCCGGCACGCCGTCGATCATCCCCAGGCGGAACAAGTATGAGTTTACGAAAACCCATGGCGGTCCTAACGCGCGGCGTAGCGGGCCTACGTTCTCGCCGCGATCAAACATCTCCTTCGCGGCGAGGTCGGTGTAGAACTCAATCCGCTGGCGATGTTCCTCCAGAGAATTGCAAGTGTAGTGAAGAATCTCTCCCGGCAGCGTTTCGACCGCACTATCTACCGCCACGGACTCGTGTACATATGCGCCCGCCCAGCGGCCACTCCGGCGATCGAACAGGCGGACTTTGTAGTCAGGATACCAACCCGAGTGCAAGATCCATCGGCCGAGGTACTGTGCGCGGCGGGCAAACTGATATCCGGCAAAAGAGGGATTGGAGCGCTTCCATTCCGCCACCGCAGTTTGCGCCTTGGGGTCCAGTTCTTCATCCGCATCCAGGCTCAGGACCCAGTCATAGTGGGCCTGCGAACTGGCGACGTTCTTTTGGGCAGCAAATCCCTCGAAGGGATGAGTGATGACCCGCGCGCCCAGTCCCTTCGCGATCTCGCGCGTACCGTCGGTGGAATCGGAGTCAATCACGACGATCTCGTCGGCACAGGAAAGCGAGCGGATGGCGCGGGCGATGTTCGCCTCCTCATTGTGGGTGATGATCGTGGCAGAAATGGCTGGCATGGCAGATCAAAATTCGCGGTCCGGCACGATGCGACTGGAAAGTCCGCCCGCGGCAATCAGCCTGGCGATGCCCGCGATGTCCGCGTGCAAGGGGCGGTCCTTGGCGATGTGCGGCGAAATCTTGCGAACCATTTGCCGCGCTTGCTCCGCCAGCTTGCCTGAACGCAAGGGCGCGAGCAAATCGAGCGCCTGGCAAGCGCACAGCAATTCGATGGCTAGGATGTTTCTCACGTTGGCGATGACCGGTTCGAGCTTCAAGGCCGCGGCCATTCCCATGCTCACGAAATCTTCCTTGTTGCCGGATGTGGGAATGGAATCGGCCGACGCGGGATGAGCCAGCACCTTGTTTTCCGATGCCAACGCGGCAGCGGCGACCTGCGCGATCATCAGCCCCGATTCCAGGCCCGGCGAGCGGGTTAGAAACGGGGGAAGCTCCGAGGTGAGCGGGTTCACCATGCGATCGATGCGTCTTTCCGCAATGCCGCCCAGTTGGGTTAAGGCCAGGGCCATGAGGTCAAGCGCCAACGCCAGCGGCTGGCCATGAAAATTGCCGCCGGATATGACCTCGCCCTCTGTGGCGAAGACCAGAGGGTTATCCGTGGCGCTGTTCATTTCGATCTCGAATACCTGGCGCGCGTAAGTCAAGGCGTCCCGCACCGCGCCGTGGACCTGGGGCATGCAGCGCAGGCTATAGGCGTCCTGAACACGTGAGCACCCTTGGTGGGATTTGTTAATGGTACTGCCGCGATTGAGCCGGGCGAGGTTGCGCGCGGAGATCATCTGTCCGGGATGCGGCCGCGCCGCGTGCAGCCTTTCATCAAACGCGCGCGTGGAACCGCGAAGCGCGTCGAGCGACAATGCCCCGGCGACGTCTGCCGTGTTGACCAGAATCTCCGCCTCGCGTAGTGCCAGCAAGCCGACGGAAAGCATGGCCTGGGTGCCGTTCACGAGTGAGAGCCCCTCTTTGGCTTCGAGGGTCACGGGCTTCATCCCAATCGACTTCAGCGCCGCCGCCGCGCGCTGCCGTCGGCTTCGGAATACCACGTCTCCTTCGCCCACCAAAGCCAAGGCCACGTGAGCGAGCGGCGCGAGATCCCCGCTAGCCCCGACGGAGCCGCGCCGAGGGACAACGGGGTGCACGCCATGGTTTAAGAAGGCACAAAGGGTTTCGGCAATCAGAGGCCGCACGCCGGAGAGTCCGCGTGCCAGCGTGTTCGCTCGCAGCAGCAGCAGCCCGCGGGTTTCCTCCGCGCTTAATGGTTCACCTACGCCGCAGGAATGACTGCGAACTACGTTCAGTTGCAACTCGCGGGCGGCGGACGGGTCAATGTGTTCGGTGGAAAGGCTCCCCACTCCGGTGGTCACGCCATAGACCACTTGTTTTTCGGCGATGATCTTCTCGATCAACGCGCGCGATTTCTTCATCGCCGCACGCGCGCGCGAGGAAAGGCCAACCGGGCGATTCCCCAACACCACGGCGGAGAAATCCCGCCGCGTGAGTCGCCGGCCGTCGATGAGTAGCGGTGTGGGCATAGGCTTCGTGGGCGCAACCAATAGGCCCGTTCTGGCCGCGGCCTCAGGGTGTGCTGGGCTCGGTCGCCTTGAGGGCCGCCGAAAAGAGCTCGCGGTACTTGTCGGGCAGGGAACGAGGACGGCCGTCGCGATCGGTGATGACGTGCACGGTTTCCCCTTCCGCCAGAAGGTCGTCGGTGAGCGGCCGGAGGACCTCATACTGGAAAATCAGGACGCGTCGGCGGAATTCCTTGAGGCACGTGCGCACCGTGATTTCATCGTCGTAGCGCGCCGGCGCTTTGTAGCGGCAACGCACCTCCGCCACCATGATGTACAAACCGGCCTCATCCTCCATGTCTCGGTAGACAAACCCGCGCTGGCGGCAGAAGTCGGTTCGCCCGATTTCAAACCAGACCAGGAAGTTTGCGTGATAGACCACTCCCATCTGGTCGGTCTCGACGTAGCGGACGCGCAGGGTGGTTTCAGTCCAGAAGCTTGGAGGGTCGGTGTTCACGCTAATCCTCTTTCGTGCGCTCGAAGGAAATCCTTCCCACGCAGTCTATAAGAAAACTGCGACTTCGCAAACCCTGACGATAGTTTCACAGCAGGCTTTCGCCCACGTCGTCGACCGGAGTCGCGAGGACGTGGCGCAAGCAAGCAAAGAAACCCCGCAACAGCGTCTCGAAGAAGCGGTGGCGTTCCTGCGCCGGTAGAATCTTGGCCTGGATACCCGCACTCTCCGCGCGGTCGACCTGTTCGAAGAACTCCTTCGCTGTGGGCCAAGACAAGGTCACGGCCGGATGCTTGGCAGGGCGCCGTTCCACCTCAAACCTCCCGCGGTGGAGGAACACAGTCCACTCCAGGTCCCAGTCCTCAATGATCCAGAGAGTTATCAATTCTGATTCGCGGATTTGGTGCCGCAATACTTTGTCCCGCCCCATCAGAACGAAAGCGCGTTGGATAATTCGGCGCGCCGCCCGTTTTGAGAGTGAGGTGGCAGGATCCTGCCGGGGAAGTGTCTGTTCGGGTGATGGAGTGTTGGGCATTCGGAGCTGTCAGCTTATCCGGCGGGGACTCCCTTCACATTCTTGCGGATGAATTCGACGATGGTCTCGGTGGACGCGCCGGGCTGGAAGACCTCGGCGACGCCGGCCTGCTTCAGTCCCGGAATGTCCTCGTCGGGGATGATGCCTCCCACCACCAAAAGCACATCCTCCATGCCCTCGGCGCGTAGTAGTTCACAGATGCGGGGAATGATCGTGTTGTGGGCGCCGGACAAAATCGAGATGCCGATGGCATGGACGTCTTCTTGGACGGCGGCGCTCGCGATCTGTTCGGCGGTCTGCCGCAATCCGGTGTAAATGACCTCCATGCCCGCATCGCGGAGCGCGCGCGCTACGATCTTGGCCCCACGGTCGTGGCCGTCCAATCCCGGTTTGGCAACTAGTACACGAATGCGACGATCATCCATGGCAAGTTGATTCCAATTATCTCTCAAACACTGTCTTCAAATCGAGCGAGAAGCCCGGGAGCAGCTCAGGGTCTTCGAGGGCCTCATGCTCGCGGCGGACAAAGCTCCCACCGTCGGCACGGAAAACATGTGCATCCTGGGTCTTTGGATAAAGGACCCAAACCGTCTTAGCGCCAGCACTGAGATACTGCGCCACCTTCTGCGTCAGTTCCTGCGCGAGATCGCTGGGCGAGACGACTTCGATGGCGAGCGCAGGAGCACCGAGAATGCGCTTGTCCAAGTCAATGTCACGCATTTGATCCGCCGTCACGAAGGAGACGTCCGGGATTCGCACGGTCTCGGGAGTGAGTTGATAACCGGTTTCCAGGAAAACCCTGCCGAGCTTACGTTCTTCCACGAAGTTCCCCATAAGGCGAGCGATATTGTCACGTACCCAATTATGCCTCGGCATCGGTTCAGTCATGGTGACGACCTCTCCCTCGTTGAGCTCGTAGAGGATTCCTTCCCTAATAGGGAGCTGGTCGAACTGTCCAATTGTCAGGAGGGTCTTGGTTGCCATATCGCACACTCTGTGTTGCTTCTACATCATAATGCATCATTCACAATTCAGAATTACTCTTCATCGAAACGCCGGCTCTTCGTAGGTGCCGAACACCTTACGCAGGACGTCGCACATTTCGCCCAGCGTCGCGTAAGCGCGCACGCATTCAAGGATGTAGGACATCAGGTTCGCCTCGGTCGCGGCGGCGCTTGCCAGGGCCTCGAGCGCCCGCCGGACGCGGGTGCTATCGCGCCGCTTGCGCACTTCCTCGAGTTTTTCGGCCTGGTGGCGCGCCACGCTGTCGTCAATCACCAGCAGCTTGATGGGGCGGTCCTCCTGGGTCACGTAGTCATTGACGCCCACGATGATCTTTTCCTTGCGCTCGACGGCCTTTTGATAGGCGTACGCGGCGTCGTGAATTTCCTTTTGGGGGTATCCGCGCTCGATGGCAGGCACCATGCCGCCCATTGTGTCGATCTTCTCAAAGTAATCGTAACACGCGCGCTCCGTCTCGAGCGTGAGCTTCTCGATGAAATAGGAACCGGCCAGGGGATCGACGGTATTCGTCAGGCCGGCTTCGTGGGCCAGCACCTGTTGCGTGCGCAGGGCGATCGTGACAGCTTCCTCCGTGGGCAGCGCCCAGGCCTCATCGAGGGAGTTCGTGTGCAGCGATTGGGTTCCGCCCAGAACCGCGGCGAGCGCCTGGATCGTCGTGCGCACGACATTATTGTAAGGCTGCTGCGCCGTCAGCGAGCATCCCGCCGTCTGCGTGTGAAATCGGCAGAGCCAGGAGCGCGGATTGGTTGCCCCAAATCGCTCGCGCATGACGCGCGCCCAGATTTTGCGCGCCGCCCGGTACTTCGCCACTTCTTCCAACAAATCGTTGTGAGCGTTGAAGAAGAAGCTCAGGCGCGGCGCGAATTCATCCACCGGCATGCCCGCCCGACGGACCCATTCCACGTACTCGATCCCATCACGCAGGGTGAACGCCAATTCCTGCACTGCCGTCGAGCCCGCCTCGCGAATGTGGTAGCCGCTGATGGAAATGGGGTTCCACCTCGGAACCTCGCGCGCGCCAAAAGTGATGGTATCGACCACCAGGCGCATGGAAGGCGCCGGCGGGTAAATGTACTCTTTCTGAGCGATGTATTCTTTCAGAATATCGTTCTGCGTGGTGCCGGAGATTTTCTTCCAATCGGCCCCGCATTTCTCCGCGACCACCAGGTACATGGCCCAGATCATGGCGGCCGGTGAATTGATGGTCATCGAGGTGGTCACTTGCTGGAGCGGCAATCCCGCGAGAAGTGTTTCCATATCGGCGAGGGACGAAATGGAGACGCCGCACCGGCCCACCTCGCCCTCGGCCAGCGGGTGGTTGCAGTCATAACCCATCAATGTGGGCAAGTCAAAAGCGATGGAGAGGCCTGTCTGGCCTTGTTTCAGCAAATAATGGAGGCGCGCGTTGGTGTCCTCGGGGCTCCCAAAGCCGGAAAATTGCCGCATCGTCCAAATCTTGCCGCGGTACATGGTGGGATGGATTCCCCGCGTGTAAGGGTACTCGCCGGGGTCGCCAAGATCTTGGGAGTAATCGAACTCGGAAAGGTCAGCGGGGGTGTAGAGCCGGTTGATCGGCACGCCCGAAAGAGTGGTGAAAACTTCCTCGCGCTCGGGCGACTTGGCCAGCGCCAGCTTGAGGGTATGCTCATCCCATCGCTGCTCGCCGGGAGAGGGTTGGCGGTGGCGAATCTCGTTGATGACGTCCGCGCCCACCTTTTTGTTTTCAGCCACGTCGATGTTCCGCCCCAGAGGCATGGTAGAGCAGGGCCGGATTCAAAGTCAAACGACGGGAAAAAAGCAATTATAGATTATGAATGCTGAATTGTGAATTAACTCCCACGTTTGCGTCTCGCGTCGATGCTGATGGTCATGACTACGGTTGCCAATTATCCGGTTTCGCTCATAACCGGTCGCGATCTTGTCAAATTGACCGTCCCCAATGTGCCGCGTGTTATTGCAGGGTCACCGGCCTCGGGGTCTCCGCCGAGCCGGGGATGTTGGGAACCTTGGTCACCTTTCCTTGCAGAGCGTCATTGAGCTCAATGTTGTATTCGGAAAGAATCGTTCCGGTAACTTGACGGAACTGCGTGAGGGCCTTGGCGTAAGTCGAGCGGGCCGTGACCTCATTTCCTTCTGCGGTAGCCAAATCGCGTTGGGCTTGGATTACCAGGAACACGGTCGATTCACCGAGCCGGAACTTCTTCTGTTCCGCATCGAGGGTTTGTTGATTGTAAGTCACAGCCTTTCGCGCGGCCTCAATGCGGGCCTTGGCTTGGATCACACCGATCTCAGCATTGCGGACGTCCTGCTCCACCTGATTTTTCGTTCGCTGGAGAGTCTCCACCAACTGGCGCTCTTCGAGCATGGCGCGCGCCGCATCGGCTTGGGCGCTGCGGTTGCGTATGGGAATCGCAAGCGAGAGGCCTACAGAATAGTTGGGATAATCGTTGTGGAAGATCTGGGAAAGGGACGTGCCTGCGCCTCCAGACTTCGTACCCGTAACAGGCAAGGCGATGGTAGCTCCGTTGCTAGCGCTGACGCATTCCGTCGCCGCGGCAACGTAGCCGGCAGGGCAAGCGCCGTAAATCGGCTCGACACCCGACAGGCCGCTGCCGGCATAGGTGGCGAAGAAATCCAAGGTCGGGAGCAAAGCATTCCGATTCGCCTTGATAACAATAGATTGGTAACGAAGGTTGAGATCGGCCTGTTCGATTTCCGGCCGGTTTTGAGCAGCAAGCTCCAACGCTTTAGCGAGAGGCGGAACATCATCTGGCCGGGGCTCGGGAAGCTTGTCGACAGTGTCCACTTGCGCGCTGACCAGGTCGCCGTCCACTCTCTTCGCCACAGCAGTCTTGATCAATTCCCCCTGCTGCTCGACATTGGTCTGGGCAACGATCAGGTTTTGCTGGTCGGTGGCGACTTCCGCTTCCGCCTGCACCACTGAAATTGGGGCGAGCGTGCCGATTTCGACCTGGCGTTTGTTATCTTCCAGAAGCTTCTGGGAATAGGTGAGTGTCTGTTGCGCGACAGCCACTTGCTCATTGAACGAAAGATAATCCCAGTATAGGTTGAGGACCTGCGACACGGTGGTCATCACCTGCTCGCGGAAGACGCTTTGGGCGATTTTCACATCATTCTGGGCGATGCGGATGAACTTGGCATTGGCCCGATAGCCAAACCCATTCAGGAGGTGCTGGTTAATTCCGGCATAAAGCGTGGTGGGAACGACGGGATTAAATAGCAAGTTCCCGGAAGTGTTGTTTTGTGTGTAACCTGGCAGGGCAACAACATAGCTCGTGCCGGTCAAAAAGCCTTGGACGAAGTAAGGGGAGAAGCTGGTGGTTTGAGTGGTCACCACAGGGATCCCGCTGACCACGGTATAGTTTAGGGGAGTCGTCGCGCGGTTCCAACCGACACTCACGCCTGCGGAAGGGTCACAGCAGGGAACAGCTCCGAAATTGAGCGCTGACCCACCGCCCGTAAGCCCTCCCCCACTGACCGAACTGGAAGCGCCCGATGCGCTGCTGAGACCGCCTCCGATCGCCCCAGCAAACAAGGCTGACGAAGAGAACGCGCCTTGCACGCCGCGGGGAGCGCCGCCGCTCTTGGCGCGGAGGACATCCGTCTCGGCATACGCAGGCTGATAGCGAGCAACGGAAATGTCCAGATTGTTTTCGAGCGTGAGAGCGATGGTGTCATTAATGGAGAGGTGCAGCTTGCCGTCGCTCAGCAAGGAGTGCAAACGCTCCGAATTATTCATGTTCTTTTCGGGAACATAAGGCGTCTGATACGGGTCCCAAAAGGTTGGGAACCAGCGCGTGTTCCCATACTTCATGACATTGAAGTTTTGGACAGGCGCAGCGTTGGGCTCGGGGGTGGCCACCTGCGCATTAAGGCAAGGGGCTCCAAATACCAGTATATCCACTGCGAAAAGCAAGGCGACGAGGCGTTGACGGTTAGGCTTCATCAAATGTCCTTCTCCCATATGCGGAAAATTTCCTTCGTCATCGGCACTACCCGGTATTACGCAATTATTGGACGCAAAGTTTCACGGATTGTCATTAGACCTTGGCTTCGACACAGACGGAAAGTCTGCTCCCGAGTAGGTGGAATGCCTTTGCCGGTCGGCAGCTTTGCAGATTCATCGGAGCAGGGGCCATGGACACTCATCTGCCACCAGCTTTCCCCGGATCGAGTGGCCGCCCCGAAGTCCGAAGACTGGGAAGTGCGCAGGCCTCTTGACGAGTGCATTCAAAAGCAAAGCATGGAAGTTTATCACCCGAATGCCGGGGAAACAACCTTTGCACTACCCGCTATACAATCCGTTTGTACTGTCCGTGACGCCGCGGGGACCTCTCTTCTCCGCACCCGCTGAATTATCGGACCCACCCAAATATTTAACTAACCAGATAGTTAAATAACATGTTGCCTGTCTTCAGGTCAAGTGGATTTCACTTCGTTCTTGCAGGCCCGGTTCGTTGGTCGCGCCGCCAAAAGGCTCTGGTAGAATGAAGGCTTCATGCGAAACATCCGACTAATCCTGGCTTATGATGGAACTGACTTTTGCGGTTGGCAACGCCAGCCGGATGCCCCCAGCATTCAGGCATGCCTCGAGGGCGCTCTTCACAAGTTGACTGGCGTTTCCACCGAGGTATGTGGGTCGGGGCGGACGGATGCCGGCGTCCATGCCGAGCACCAAGTGGCGAATTTCCATACCGATTCCACCATCCCCTGCGCGAATTTTGTTAAGGCACTGAATCATTTGCTTCCACCCACTGTGCGCATCAGGGGTGCCGGCGATGTCCCCACGACTTTTCACGCCCGCTACGACGTCCGGCGAAAGACTTACCGCTATCGAATCGTGACGACCGCGGTATGCTCCCCGCTGTTGTGCCGATACGTTTACCACCACCCTTACCAATTGAATCGCGCTTTGATGTCGGTGGCGGCAGGGGTTTTTGAGGGCGAGCATGACTTCACATCCTTCGCGGCCGCTGACGCTCACGACAATGAGGAAAGCAAATCCAACGTGCGTGCGGTTTTTCGCTCGCGCCTCCTTTGGCGGCCGCAATCCTCGATGTTGGTTTATGAGGTGACAGGGAAGGGCTTTCTCCGTTACATGGTGCGCAATATTGTTGGAACCTTGATCGAGGTGGGGAGAGGCAGGCTTGACCCCTCGGACATGCTCACCATCCTTGAGGCGCGCGATCGCGCCCAAGCCGGTCCCACCGCGCCCGCGCACGGACTGTGCTTAATGCATGTTGAGTACGGGCCTCCGATGATCGGGTGATTTGGAAAGCATCCTCTTCGTCCGCTTGGATTTCGGCAATCGGTTCGAGTAATATAGCTGGTGATTTCCGATTCGGGGCCCATGCGCGGGCTAACCTGCGTAATCCAAAATCGCAAATCCAACATCCAGGATGGAGTGAGCCTCAGTGAGCACAGCAACCCTAAAGGTTAAAGACAAGAAGCCCGGTCAGCGCGCATGCGACGAAAAGGATGCCAAGGGCGAGTTGTGCGTTGGGCATCTGAAGCGGTGGTATTATTACCACCCGCTGCGGCTCGCTTTCAGCGACGAAGAAGAAGCGGCCCGGAAGGAATTCGGGAAGAGCGCCGAGATTTACCGCTGCGAGCGCTGCCACACGCTCTATCGCCCGGTAGCGGCGGACAACTCGACGGCAGGGCAAAAATTTAGTGTTCGCCCCGTAACGCTTTGGGGCGATTTCTTCGGCAAGGCCCCGAAGTAGCTGCGCCTGAACCAACCATTTCCGATACCGAGGCGGGAAGGGAATTCACCCATCCTCGCCGCCATCGGCGCGGCCCATAAAAGAGGTCCCCAGGATTGAGCCAGCGCACGAAAGCCGAGTTGCTCCTCGTTGTTGCAACCTTCATTTGGGGCTCGACTTTTGTGATTGTCAAAGGCGCCCTTGCCGACGCGTCCCCTTTCCCCTTCATCGCGGTCCGCTTCATTTTCGCGGGTCTGCTGATGTTCGCATTCATGGCGCGCGGGAGGTTGCCCCGCGCCGTGCTTCTGCCGAGTTTGTTTTTGGGAATTCTGCTCTTCACCGGTTTCGCGTTTCAAACCTGGGGGCTGAATTTTACGACGCCTTCCAAGAGCGCATTTATTACCGGCTTCAGTGTCATCCTAGTCCCTGTACTTTCTCTCTTTCACGGGTATCGCCTGCGCCCGGCGAATTTCGCAGGAGCGAGCTTGGGCTTGCTCGGGCTTTACTTTCTAGTTCTGCCATCCGGGACAGGAGCGGTGAATCGCGGCGATGTCCTAACGTTGTTTGGGGCCATCGCCTTCGCGGTTCACATTGTGCTGGTCGGGACCTACACGCGCCGGTATTCATTCCTGCACCTCGCCCCGGCCCAAATCCTGGTAGTGGGAATCATCGGCACTCTGGCGATACCCTTGGGTCCAGGTTTCATCGTGCATTGGACGGCTCGCCTGATCGTTGCCATTGCCGTGACCGCAATCTTCGCGACGGCGTTTTGCTTTAGCACCCAGGTGTGGGCGCAGCAGTATACGCCGCCGGCACACACGGCTTTGATTTTCGCCTTGGAACCCGTCTTCGCGGCGCTCGCTTCGCGCGTCGCGACCAAAGAACACCTGGGTGGTAAGGTGCTCCTGGGCTCCGCACTCATTCTGGCGGGAATGGTTATTTCCGAGGTCTGGGGCGGGACGGGTCCGGCCCCGGTTGAGGGGTAGATTTGCGAGTGGGCCCCGACCTGGCCGCAGTGTTTCAGTCAGAATTCGTAGCGGCGAGTTTGCCTCGCCAAAATGGCGGCGTAAAGCCGCCTCTACTTCAAACTGAGACCCCATCGACCTGCCGGAGCGATTTCGTTGGCTTAGGGAAAGTTGGCCGCGCCGGGAAAATCACTCCGAGCGAAGCGCTTGTATGACGTTGACGCGGGCGGCGCGTGCCGCCGGGAGCATGGAAGCGACGACCGCCGCGCCCAACAGCACCAACGCAGAAACAATCACGGGCAATGCGCCGGGCATTTTCAAGTCGCCGAAATAACTGCCCGCAAGTCGCGCCGCGACGAACCCGAATGCCGCGCCCGCCAGAACGCCGACGGCAGCCATCAACGCGCCTTCCGCGACAACCCCTCTAAGCAGATGTTCCGGCTGTGACCCGAGCGCCAAGCGGATGCCAAATTCACGTGTCCGCGCGCTGACAGAAAACGCCAGCACGCCTGCGACGCCCACGACGGCAATCAGCAATGCGACCCCGGCGAAGACGCCAAACACCAGGGAACTCAAGCGGTCGGGCGCAAGCACTCTCGCCCGGATGTCTTCGAGAGTGGCGGCGTGCTCAACGGGTTCATCGGCGGACATCTGCCGGATAATTTTCGTTACTGGCGTTACCAGCGAATAAGGATTTGCGGTGGTGTGGATGAACAGGTGACCGCCAAACATGGGAGAGTCGGCAAAGGTGCCATAAATTGTGGAGTTGGGTTTAGGAACAATGTGCAAATCATCCAAGTCAGCGACGACACCGATGATGCGGTGCGGCGACGTGAATCTGGACTTTTCGGCATCGCTACCGGGAAGGAACGCGAGGACGGGATCGGTCCAGTAAACGTGCCGGTTGAGCGGATCCTGGCCAGGGAACATGCGCTGCGCAAGGGTCTCACTGACGATGACGACGGGCTCGTTATTCTTGCCGTCCAGGTCGTTGAAATCGCGCCCCTCGAGCAAGGGAACGCCAAGCGCGGCGAAAAAGCCCGGCGAGATGGTTCGCCACTGCGCGCGGGGATCGTCTTTGCCGTGGACGTGGCCATCACCCGAGAACTGCAAACCGATACCGACGGTGTCGGCATCGCGCCACGGCGCAAGAGTACTGAAAGCAGTCGTGGTGACGCCGGGAAGAGCCTCGACGCGACGGATCGATTCCTTGTAGAAATCGAGGACTTGCTGAGGCGTTTTCCCGTAGGACAGCACCGGAACATCGACGGCGAGGACGCGGCGCGTGTCGACGCCCGGCTGCGTCTGTTGTAGTGCGATGAGCGTCGTGACCAACATGCTTGCGCCCGCCAGCAGAATGAAGGACGCGGCGATTTGTGTGACCGCGAACGCGCGCTGGCGGCGACTGGTGCTGCTGGTGATGCGGACGCTGCCGCTCGCGAGGTTCATGCCATTCGACGCGTTGGCCGAGGGCAGGCGCGGCACAAATGCCAAAACCACCGCGGCGACTACCGCCAGGGCCACTCCCATCCAGAGCATGCTTGCGTCCACGGTAAGATCGAGAGCGCGAACAGAGAAGCGCGAGGCGTACCGGGCCAAAACGGTGACCAAGGGCTGCGCGCTGATCACGCCGATTCCTGCGCCGACGCCGCAGAGCAGCAGGCTTTCAGCTAACAGCATGCGCCGCAGGGTCCAAGTGCTTGCGCCAAGCGCGGCCCGGATGGAGAGTTCGCCCTCGCGGCGAACCGTCCGCGCAAGAATCAGGTTGGCGACGTTCGAGCAGGCGATGATGAAGACGAGGCCCGAGGCAGCGAGAAGGACAAGGAGAATCGTACGCGCGCCGGAAGTGATCTGGTCCCGGAGCATCCTGGCATCAATCCGGAAGCCGCCGTTATCGGGATACGCTTGCGGGTGGTCTTTCTGCATGGAGGAGTAGGCGGTGCGTAACTCCGTGCGAGCCTGGTCAAGAGTGGCGCCGGGAGCAAGCTTACCGAAGAGTTCGGTCATGCGATGGACGCGCCCGGTGACCATGGTGGCGGAGAGGTGGTGCGGGCTGGTGACGATGTTGCCGATGATTTCTGTATCCGCAGGATACGGCACACAGGGTTCAAGGACGCCGATGACCGTGGCGGAACGATCGCCAATGCTACTGAGGCGAACGGTCCTGCCGATCACGGTGGGATCCTTTTTGTAAACGGTGGACCAGAAGCGATAGGTGAGCACGATGACGCCAGCCGCGTTGGGGCCATCGTCCTGAGGTCCGATCAGGCGGCCGAGAACGGGGCGCAGACCCATCACATCGAAGTAGGTGCCGCCGATGACGCCACCTCGAACTCCACGCGGTTCACCGAGACCGATCATCGTGAAGCCCATCGTCGAGAAATCGCCGAACTCGCTGACGGAATGGATGTTGGCTTCGAGATCCTTGATCTCGGGGACGGAGAAGGTGGTGTTGTTGTCGCCGAGGCTCGGAGCGCTCTGGCGGATGTAGATGAGTCGGTCCTCGTCGCGGTTGACCAGGGGCTTGAGCAGCACTCCCCGCACGAGCGTGAAGATGGCGGCGTTCGCGCCAATGCCGAGCGCTAGCGTGAGGGTCACAATGGTCGCAAGCCCTCTGCTGCGCATCAGCGAGTGGAACGCAACTCTTAGATCGCGGAAAAATGACATATTTCCCGTCCTTTCGGAGTTTATCAGCCCCACGAATGCCTACAGGATAACGGACATTATATCACTTACTGTGGGCTGCGTCGTAGGGGGCCTAAAATCGGATTTCCCTAGGAAAAGGTAGGAGGAATCGGGCGCTCTCGCGCCCAAAAAGCGTTTCCCTCGCCTCGGGGAGGGGGTGGCTGGACGTGACCCAAAGCGGACCTGACCCCCAGGCGCAATCCGTCCGGCGAGTCGCGCGATTAGGCGGGAACGTACGTCAACCTCATCACGTCCTCGCCAATTCGATCGCTGGTCACAAGACGGAGCGGCGGCCGAGGGCCGGAGAAGAAGGGCTTGCCGCGACCCAGTACGATGGGGTGAAGGTAGAGTCGATACTCATCAATAAGACCAAGGGCGGTTAGGCTTCCTGCCAAGTCTGGTCCGGCTACTTCAATCTCTCCAACGAGCTGAGCCTTCAGCCCACGGATCACCGCCTCGAGGTCATCCTTGACAAGTGTGGCGTTGGGACCGACCGACTTCAACGTGCGCGACACAACCCACTTCGGCTGGCGCCGCCACCAGGCCGCGAAGTCGTGTTCCTCCGCGTCCCACTCCGGGCAGTCTTCGTCCCAATAACGCATGACCTCGTACATGCGGCGACCGTACACACTGCCCGTCAGGCCGCGCACTTCCTCCATGAAGTGACGAAAGAGCGCCGGGCTTGGCCTAAATTCCAGATGGTCGACGTAGCCATCCAAGGACTGGTTCAATCCATAGACGAGTTTTGCCATGCTGCAAAACCTCCTCCCCAGGTTCTTCCGAATAGCTTGAGCCGGCGTTCCGCTGCTCGCTCAGCCTTGCCCTGGAATCGAAACATTCCTCGCGAAAAGTCCCTTTTCATTGCGCGCAAGGTCAAACACTACTTCGGTGTTAGGCACCAATTTTGCCAGGTCGCCCTTGTAACCCCGACTATCAAAATAGAGATTATCTTGCGCTGAACCCCGCTTAATGAAACCGAACCACACACCGTGCCGCTGAATTATCCTAAGGATCCGCCCTTCGGAGTCTCCCCGGTTCTGCTCGTGACTTACAGGGCGTGGTTTCTGGATAAAGTGCGCGCGCGCTTGTTGCGCGAGGATGTCAGTAAACTCTTTACGGTCTTTGATCCCGAGCCGACTCCCGCCTTTGTGGGTCCACAGGTTGTAGGACGAATCGAAGACTTCTAGCACCTCGCGAAGCTGCCCGTCGAATTCCGGTGGCTTGAGCATCGCTAGAAGTTTCTCGCAATATGAATCGATAGCTTTGGACCTACTCAACTTGGGCGGGTACTCACCAACGCAATGTCTAAATATCAAGAGAAGGTGCACTTTATACGGCGTATATCTTTTATCGATGCGTCCCTCCCTGAAATATTTCTCGAACATGTACCAAGCCAGGGCACATGCGTAGTATGGCGCAGGGCTGTGATCCTCCCGGAACAGCGTTCTTGCCCCCTTATCACCGCCAAACTGCTCCAAGAGCTTCGCCTCGTGTCTGTGTGATTCGTGCGGGGAACCCAAAAACATACCGACGAATGTCTGAGTTAAGATTCTCAGATTCACAATTTGGGTTTTCCTTATGAGAGGGTCGTTGTTGTATTGCCTTGCGCGCCGCTCGTAGTAGATCTTCACTCCACCATCACAAGCCGCGAAATAAGGCTCAAGTGTCTCTTGGTGAAATGGAAGGGTTGCCTCAAAGGCCTCTTCGAGGACTTGATTCTGTCTATTCGTGCCCCGAACAATGCTGTTTGAAACCGCGTGATTATCAGTAGAGATGACCCTTACAAGCAGCTGAATTTTGCCGATATTAGGGTCGTCCCTGAGGCTGAAAATGGTGCTACTCGTCTGACACCCGTTGACGATCTGGGGGTTCTCGATCTTGACCAATTTATCGCGAATCTGCTCGAACCCCGAGCACACTATGGTTATTCCGTTGTTACACAGCAAGAACATCTCGGGGTTGGTGACTATCGTCTTCTCCATTTCACTGTTTATGGCTCCCTGATTTCCCAAATAGTCGCGAACATTGTCGTTGAACAGTGAGCGGCGAAGGAGTCCGTCCTCGTTTTGCAGAATCTTCAGGAACTCGGGAGCGCCGCAGGTAAAAGCGTATGCCTTCTTCACGTCAGCCTTCGGGTCGACGAAGAGTGGGAAGATGTCCTTGATGTTGATCTGAACCTCAAATGTGTTCTCCAACTCGCGACAGTACCTAATGAGCTGTTTTCCACCGACAAGGCGGACATCAACCCTATCGAAACAACACTCGGTCAGCCCGAAAAGATCTTTTGTCATCATTTCTTGGGTCGCCGAGAAATGCTGGTTAACTGGCTCTGTTCCCGTGGTCGCGTAAAAGATAGACAGACTTGGGTTACTTGTGAGCTTAGAGATGACCTGCTCATCTGAGTAAATGTGGTCTTTGATTTGACGGAATTCGGAAACCTTGCTGTTCTCAGGAAGGGCCTTGGCCGAAAAAAACATTCTGACACCGGCTCCAAGGTTAATTAGCTCAGACATTTCAAATCCGTGCCGCATCTTGGACTGGACAAAGACAAATTCGACGTTCAATTTCCTGCTCGCTCCTGCTATTTCGCTAACCTCCTGAATGCTCTCGACCAATCTGTCATTAATCTTAATTCCGATGCCGTCGATGAATATGTCATCGCCGCCGCCGACGCTCACAAAGTCAAGCAACCCAGCATTTGCCGTGAAGATATCAGGATAGTCAAGACTGAAGAGAACGTAATTCACGAATTGCTCAAAAGCGGCCGACTCCTTTTAGGCTCATCGCCAGTCTCTAATTCGAATGATTTCTTAAATTTATTGAAGTAGCTCTTTAGGACTAGTTCCATAATTTACCTCGATTCCGTTTGTTCAACACGGCTTGGACAACAACTGTTGAGGCCCGTCCGCCTTACACTTTCCCTGCCGGCCGCGCCCTGAACTCTTGGTCCATTTCCGACGGTCCCGGCGGGATTGGCACCTGCCGCCGGTGCTCGTTACGTACTTCGAACGGCATTAACTAGAGCCTTTATACGCGCAATTAACGACCAAATCAAGTCGACGGGATCCAAAGTGATACCCGAGCCCTGACGGGGCGGAACAGTCCTTTTCAATCCCGCGCGCACCGGTCATCGTAGGCGATTCCATAGACTTCCAACAACTTCCGGGATTTCTCTCACGCGGCGGTTGGTTTCTTGGTGTGTGATCTGCCTATGGTTGCGAAAGCGATTGGGGGGTGGGTTGAACACCTATTTCGCCCTTTCAGGGCTTGCCGCGGAATTCGCGGATAACCTAAACCCAGGCCGTTGGCCTGGGTTATTAGATCGCCGCCTTGGGGCTCAAAATCCTGGGCGTCGTTGGATCACCTCTCTTTGGCCGGGGATTCTGTCCGATTTGGGGGTATATACATCTAGCCAAAGATTGTTCTTGACTAAGGTCATTACTGACGTGTATAATTATCTAATGTACAGTCATCATTAAGTATAAAGGAGGGCTACTGTCTGCCGACAGCAATCCGCAATTATCGAATGCGCACGAGCAGGACGTGAACGCCGCGAGCGCTTCGGCGGGATCGACCCCGGAAGCCGAGGTTACCCCCACCCTGCCCAATTTTCGCAAGTGCTTCATGAAAGGGCTTCACGAAAGGCTCGCAGTTCGAAGTTCTCATGGGGATGGGGGAGGGAGAGTACCAGCAGATGATGGAGTCCCTGCTGGAGGACCTGCAACTCGGTTTGGAGAGCCATCGGGTCGAGCAAATGGGAGAAACATTCTGGCGGATGCGGCGCTCCCAGCGCATCCGTGACGGCCTGGCGCTCAAGAACATTCGCGCCAAGGTGCCGGGTGAGGACATGGCGGCGACGGTGCGATCCTCCTAGGCCTTCGAACCGACGGAGCCCTTCGACCACCTTAACAAAGCGAGGTAGGCCACGATATCTTAGAAAAATAAGGTAGTTAGGCGCTGAAGCGAAGAAATCCTAAAAAATGTATGTATATGACACAAAAACATTTAGTTCGCTTCATCGGCGCGAGCGGAGAGAAAAAAGGGAATTAAAAAATGAGACTACTCCCACGATGTTATTGAAAACACATGTAGAAAAAATGTCAGTTTTGGCTACTCCCACGATATTCATGAAAACAATAGACTTAAGTCGGTATAGCCACGATATTCATGAAAATAAAGGTAGTTGTGCGCCGGGGTCGACCGCCCTCAAGGCCCTTGAGGGCTGGACGCTGGGGGCCGGAGTGAACCCCGCCGCGGCCCACTTCCCGGGAGAGCCTGAAAAAAATTAATATAATACGTTCGAAGCCGGAATGTGTTTGAAAACAAAGGATCGCAAGACACAATGCCCGAATAAAAACAGTCTTTTAGGTCTTCGTTTTCGACATTTTTGTCGAATCGAGAGCTATTTTGCAGAAAATTACTGCTTGGCTACGACAAGTTGTCAGCTCAATGCGGTTTCTTACAGGTTTTCTCATACATGACATGATCCGACCCATTTGCGAGGGATGCCGCCGTCCCATTGAGGAGCGCAAATGTTAGCGATGAATTCCCTTCGTAGCGCCGGCGCCTCGCCCGCTGGAGCGTGGGCATCCTGCCCGCGCGTTGGCGGGAGCGGGACGCTCCCGCGACAGCCGGCAAGATGCCCGCGCTACGGATGTAATTGTCACTACATTTTGCCAAACTCAGAATTTTCCGACCTAGCGCTGGATTCCAGCCGGCATTGGGGGTGCCAAACTGGCGGCGTTACGCTCAAATGGGGACACTATCCGGTACCGGGTCGTGGTGCAGTTTGGAGTCGTAGCGGCGAGTTTACCTCGCCATGTGGCGGCGTAAAGCCGCCTCTACAGCAAGTTTCCCCACCATTCGGTACTGGGGAATCGCTGGTGAAACCCAATTCGTGGTGTATACTGAAAAATAGTGCTTGGTGGGGGATTGTCGGATTGTTGAGGGAGAATTCAAAATGAGTGGAAGCGGTCGACGGGCTTTGCCTGCCGTGGTCATTGCTGTGACCCTGGGAATTGGAATTTTGATTGGCACGGTAGTATCGCACAGCGTTCGGGCGGCCAAGGGCTTTGCTGGCGCGGAGGCCAAACCTCTCCCCATGCCCTCTCCGGTGGATCTTTCCAACTCGTTTTCCCAGGTCGCCGACAACATCGTGGATACGGTGGTGAACATCAATACTGAAACCACGGTTCGCGTCAGCCGCCGCGGCCCGCATTCACCGAACGATTCCCCCTTCGACGATTTTTTTGGTCAGTTTTTCCAGGGGCCGGGAGGCTCGGAAGGCGGCGAAGGCGACTTTCGCCAGCAAAGCCTTGGCTCGGGGATTATCCTCGACAAGAGTGGATTCATCCTCACCAACGACCACGTGATTACCCAGAGTTCCCGCGACGGTGACGATAAGCCCGTGGACCGCATCACCGTCCTCTTGCACGGTGACGATACCAAGTACAAGGCCCGGGTGATTGGCGCGGACACATGGACGGACCTCGCCGTGATTAAGATCGACGCGGGTAAGGCGCTGCGCTCGGCTTCGCTCGGCGATTCCGATTCGATGCGCGTGGGCGACTGGGTGCTCGCCATCGGGAGTCCCTTCGGCCAGGAAGGCACCGTCACCGCCGGGATCGTCAGCGCTAAAGGCCGGGACATCGAAGGCGGAACTCAGGGCCAGTTTAAGCGCTACCTACAAACCGACGCGGCCATCAATCCCGGCAATAGCGGCGGACCTCTGGTGAATCTGGCGTCGCAAGTGATCGGCATCAACACCGCGATTGCGACTCGGCGCGGGAGCTACGAAGGAATCGGGTTTGCCATCCCCTCGAACACCGCCCGCAAGGTTTACAACTCCCTGGTCAGCACCGGAACGGTGAAGCGTGGCGCCATCGGCGTGCAATTCCAGGCGCAAGCCAATCCGGCCTTGCTCCGAAGCTTCGGCACGGACCACGGCATTGTGGTAGACAGTGTCCAGCCCGATAGTCCCGCGGACCACTCGGGCCTGAAACGGGGCGACGTGATTCTGAGCGTCAATGGCCAGGCCGTGCACAATGGCGACGAATTGGTGGCCATCGTTTCTGAAACCGATATCGGCAAGAAACTGCGGGTGGAATACCTGCGCGAAGGCAAGCAGGCGAGTGCGGATGTGGAAGTGGCCGATCGTAACCGGATTATTGGTGAGAACCGCGCCGATCAAGAAGGGGGACCTGGTTTTGAATCAAGCCCGGAGAGCGGCGGCATTCTGGGCATGGCGGTCAAGAACTTGACCCCGGACCAAGCCCAGGAAATGACCACTCAACTCCACCTGGAAGCCAAGCAGGGTGTGCTGGTGAACGATGTGCAGGGAAGCGGCTTTGCTTCCGACCTGGGAGTGCAGCGCGGCGACGTGATCCTCAGCATCAATCGGCATCCCGTGGCTTCCGTGGATGACTACAATAAACTCCAAGGGCAGTTGAAATCCGGCTCGGACGTTGTATTATTGCTGGCGCGACGAAACGGGGCGCATGGCTTCACCACTCTCTTCCTGGCAGACCGCCTGCCTTAGGGAGAAGCGAGGGTAGTTGAATGTAACGCCGCCATCTTGGCGGCTCCCGTATCGGCTGGAAGCCGGCGCTACGCCTCAAATTAGGATACTGCCGAAGCAAGGAGAGATTTGACTTTTTCCGGTCATAGAACGAGCGAGATCTTGCTGGGTCTGGTGACGGGAGTCTGTCTGGCCGCCAGCGGCCTTTCCGCCGCGGATAGCTCGACCGCCAGCACCAAGCCCACGACGCACCTGGCTGCCGCGTCGCCCCATTCCGCGCCTCCACACCCCGTGGTGAAGAAGGCAAGCCCGCCCACAACGCACTCCCATTCCACTGCCAATCTCCAGGCCACTCATCGTCCAGGCACGACACATTCGGGCGCAAGAAAAGCCGCCTCGCACCCCTCCACCGGGGCAGCCGGGAAAACGGCGCCGAAGCACACCACGGCTTATGCTTCCCGGCACAAAGGATCGTCTACGCATAATCGCAATGTGCGCACTCTCACCGGCCGCCAGCGTCTGGCGCGTCTTCATTTAGAGCCCGCGCGCACGCAGGAAATCCAGGAAGCGCTGATTCGCGAGGGTTATCTTAAGGGTGATGCCACAGGAGAATGGGATTCCCGTACCCACGAAGCGATGCAGCACTATCAGGCGGACCACGGGTTCCCGGCTACGGGTCTGCCGGAAGCGAAATCGCTGATGAAGTTAGGCCTAGGCTCACATGCCTTGCCTTCTGAACTCGACCATACCCAGGGTGGAAGTGCCAGCCCGGAGCCCGAACCGGGCGGCCTTCCCGCGACGGCCCCCTCACCGCCGGTATCCCAGGCCCGGCCGCCTTCGTAACTACGTGTCAATCTGCGCCCGCTGGAGCTTGTCGCTGTAATCCACGTAGATGGATTTCCACTCGGAGTAGAAATCGAGAGCCGCGGTGGCAGCTTCGCGGTGGCCGTTCCCCGTCTGCTTGGTTCCGCCAAAGGGCAGGTGAGTCTCTGCTCCAATGGTGGGAGCGTTCACATAGAAAATGCCGGTTTCCATTTCCCGCATCGCGGTGAAAGCGTTGTTTACATTGCGGGTATAAAGCGAGGACGAAAGACCGTAGGCGATACCGTTGCCGATCTCAATAGCATGATCCAAGCCATCGCAGGGAATGACGGTGACAACGGGACCGAAGATTTCCTCCTGGGCGATGCGCATCTTGGGATCGCAATCGGCGAAGATCGTGGGCATATAGAACCAGCCGCTCTCGTATTCGCTGCCACTGGGCCGCTGGCCGCCGCAGAGTAGTTTCGCTCCCTCGTTCTTCCCCACGTCGACGTAGGATTCCACGGTCTTCCGCTGCGCTTCGTTGATGAGTGGACCAACCTGTACGGAAGGGTCGAGGCCGTTGCCTATCTTCAAGGCGCGCGTTCGCTCCACGAACCTCTCAACGAAATCCCTGTAGACGGTTTTGTGCACGACCACGCGGCTGGCCGCCGTGCAGCGTTGGCCGGTCGTCCCGAAACCCGCCCAGACCGCGCCATCCACGGCGAGGTCCAGATTGGCGTCATCAAGCACCATGATGACGTTCTTGCCGCCCATTTCCAGGCAGCAGTGCTTGAAAGTGGCGGCGCAAGTTTGCGAAACATTGCGGCCGGTTTCCGTCGATCCGGTGAAGGAAATCGCGGCCACGTCGGCGTGCTGCATCAAGTGCGCGCCCACAGCGCCTCCGGGGCCTGTCACCAGGTTCACGACGCCGCGCGGCAGTCCCGCTTCCACCAGGACCTGCACGAGGTTGTACGAGGAAAGCGGAGTGTCCGTCGCGGGTTTGAGAACCACGGTATTGCCGCAGATCAGCGCGGGCATGATCTTCCACGACGGAATCGCCATGGGGAAATTCCAGGGCGTGATGAGCCCGCAGACGCCTATGGGGCTGCGAACTGTCATGCAGAACTTGTTGGGGAGTTCAGAGGTCGTGGTTTGCCCGAAGAGCCGCCGGCCCTCACCGGCCATGTAAAACGTCATGTCGATGGCTTCCTGCACATCGCCCCGAGTTTCCTCCAGCACCTTGCCCATTTCGCGCGTCATGTCTTTCGCAAGCTCTTCCTTGCTCGCTTGTAATAGCGTGGCGGCGCGATACAGGAGTTCCCCGCGTTTGGGAGGCGGAGTGTTCTTCCACGATTTGGCGGCGTGTTTGGCCGCTCGAATGGCTGCGTCCGCGTCCTCGGGGCCGGATTCTTGAAACAATCCAACCAGATCGCTCCGGTCGGCGGGATTGAGGTTTTCAAAGGTTCGACCACTGTTGGAGCGAACCCACTCGCCATTGATGAAGTTCGAATAGACTTTGGGTGTGGTCATCGTCGATGTGCTCCTGTCGGTCGTTGCGGTTCATTCCACCGTCGCGCGAGCGGGGTGCGTCCACTCGTCGGCGTAGGTGTCTGAATATAACAAACGGCCCTCGGGAAGGAAAGCTGGACCAGGTCGCAGAATCATTGCACCGCCCGCTCACAGAACTGCTGGGTTCATATGTTAGAATCGCCGCAACTCAACCACGAAAAGGAGAGGATCGATGGCAAACCGACGTGAGCGGCCGAAGACGGCAGTGAAAGCGGACGCCTCAGTGGCGGCAACACTGACAGGGATTATCTATCAGGCCAAATTGTTTAACCGGCAAGCAAGGGTCAATGTTCCGGAGGAAAAGCTGGTGGCGGAGGTCCTCGGCCTTTGGCGAACGGTGATGGGCGTCCTGAGCTCCGCACCCAAATCTGAGGTGAGCTCCTAGCGGTGCGGGGATCAATATCGCAAGCAGACCACTAAGGGTTCGAACCGTGGGCGAGGTTGAGGACGAAACTCTGGATGCGGGGGTCAGCCCAGTCCGTCGGGCCCACCACTTTTTCCGCAAGCAGTCCGCGGTGGTCGAAAATGTAAGTTTCGGGGAATTGAACCGTGCCATAGCGGGCCGCGAGCGCGCGGTCGGGATCGCGTCCCACAGGATAGGAAAGGTGGTATTTCTGAATGAAATCCTGAAGAGCATTGAGATCCTCGTCGACGCTCACGCTGACCACCGTTACTCCCTGGTCCCGCATTTTCTCTGCGAACTCCTCCAGGCTGGGCGTCTCCTCCACGCAGGGGGGGCACCACGTTGCCCAGAGATTAAGCACGATGATTTGCCCATGGTACGCCTTCAGATCGAGCACGCCCGAGGGAACAGCGGGTACAGAGAAATCGAGCGCGCTATCGCCGATGGCGAGAGGGCGTGCTTGGCGTTCCCGCAGCGCAAGGAAAGTGGCTCCCCCGAGAATCACGACCAAAATTGCGATCTTAACGGCGTTGGTTTTACTCATGGCCGAAGGGTCTATTATAATGAAAGTTTGCATTCCGTCATGGGAGATTACGCAGGAGCTAGGAGTTAGAAGCCAGGAGCCGCGGACGATCACGCATTCCGTCGAACTTCTGATTGCTTCAGGTGGATGAGCACATCCGATCAGCGAAGGGTATCTGCGATCATCCCGGCACGCAATGAAGAGGTTAACATCGCGCGAGTGGTGAGGTCACTTGCGACGCAAGAGGACATTCGGGAAATTGTGGTGGTGAATGACCAGTCGGTCGACCGGACAGGAGAAATCCTGGCGACGCTTGAAGGCGAGACTCCTTTGCTTCGCACGATCAGCGTGGAATCCTTGCCGGAAGGTTGGCTGGGAAAGACTCACGCGGTGGCAATGGGAGCGAAGGTTGCTACGGGGGACTGGCTGCTTTTCACCGACGCCGACACGGAGCATCTTCCGGGCAGCCTCAGCGAACTCCTAAGGCGGGCGGAAGATGAGCATGTTGATCTGCTTTCGGTGTCCCCCGGGCAGCAGACGCCAACATGGTGGGAGAAATCGGTCATCCCCTATGTGTTCGTAAAGCTCGCCTCGCTCTTTAGCTTTGAGGATGTTTCCGATCCGCATTCGCCCGCGGCTGCCGCGAACGGCCAGTTTTTGCTCCTACGGAAGGACGTGTACGAGCGATGTGGGGGGCACAAGGCGGTGAAATCGGAAATCCTCGAGGATGTGGAATTGGCAAGGAGGATCAAAGGATCGGGGGCCAAGCTGCTGTTTCTGCCGGGCGCGCGCTGGGTGCGGACGCGCATGTACCGCGGGTTTCGGGAGATGTGGCAGGGCTGGACCAAGAATTTCTACCTGCTATACGACGGCAACACTTCCAAAATGCTTGCGGCGGTTGCCTCACTCTGGGTGTTGGATTTGTTTCCGGCATTAGGTTTTATGCTGGCTTGCCTGTGGGTAGCCTTTGCCCGCGCGGGGGTCACCCTTACGGTAACACTCTTGGGCTTGTTTTTGCTGGCGTTGGCTCGTCAGTGGAGTTACGGACGGGCACTCGGTCGCTTGGGATTTGCACCAGACCTCGCGAGTTACCAGCCCATCGGCGCCGCCCTGTTAGGGTTGCTGATGCTGAGCTCTTTGCGTGCCCATCGCCGCGCCGGAAGCATCGAATGGAAGGGGCGTTCCTACGCCACGAAAGGGAAGGAATGATCTACGTAACCCGGCGAGCGGAGTTCTCAGCATCGCATTACTATCACAATCCGAAGTTCACACCGGAAGAGAATCGGCGAATTTTCGGCAAGTGCAATAACCCCCTCGGGCATGGCCACAACTATTCAGTCGAAGTTACTGTAAGTGGCGCGATTAATCCCGCGACGGGCATGGTGCTCGACCTGAAGGAGCTGAAAGTTCTGCTGGAGCAAGAGGTGATTCAACTGATGGATCACAAATTCCTAAACAAGGAAGTTCCCGCCTTCGCCGAGAAAAACCCCACCACGGAAAATATCACGGTTGAGATTTGGAATTTGCTGGCGCCGAAACTTACGCATGGCAAACTTCATCGAATCAGAGTGTACGAGACGCAGGACCTGTTTGTGGACTACTACGGAGAATGATGGTTTACCTGACGCGCCGCTACCGATTCTCATCTGGGCATCGCCTTCACAACGAAGGCCTGAGCGCGGAGGAGAATCGCCTTGTTTATGGCAAATGCAACAACCCCAATGGACATGGGCACAATTACCTTCTAGAGGTGACCGTAGCGGGCTGTATCAACCCAGAGACAGGCATGGTTTTTGACCTGGTGGCGCTGGATGGGATTGTCGCCGAACACGTGCTGGAGAAGCTCGACCACAAGAATCTGAACCTTGACATGGAGAACTTTCGCGCGCAAGTTCCCACAACCGAAAACGTCTGCCTGGAAATCTATAGGCTCCTGCGTGTTCCTCTGGAGGAAGCGGGGGCGAAATGCAGCCTGCAGCTTGAGCGCGTGCGCCTGGAGGAGACGAGTTTGAATTCCTTTGAATACGTGCCCGATACCGCTGACACGAGGAAGGGAATTGGTTTACAACAACTATGAATACACATGAGCTGGAGAATCTCGAGGACCTGGCAACGGCGGGTCCCGCCGACCCGATTGCCGGGGCGGTTCGAAGCCTGATCGCGGAAGTGGGCGAAGATCCGGATCGCGAGGGCATCCTGAAGACGCCCTCGCGCGTGGCCACGTCCCTGCGCTTTTTGACCAGCGGCTATCACCAGGACATCGACAAGGTTTTGAATGGGGCACTCTATTCCGTGGCGTATGACGAGATGGTGATCGTGAAAGACATCGAGATCTTCAGCCTGTGCGAGCATCATTTGCTGCCGTTTTTCGGCCGCTGCCACGTGGCCTATGTTCCCAATGGCAAGGTGATCGGCCTGAGCAAGATTCCCCGCATCGTCGATGTATTCGCGCGGCGGCTTCAGGTGCAAGAGCGCCTGACGGTGCAAATTGCCGAGACCATTATGGACAAGATCAAGCCGCAAGGGGTCGGAGTCATCGTGGAGGCGCGTCACCTCTGCATGATTATGCGCGGCGTGGAAAAGCAAAACTCCGTCGCCGTGACCTCGCACATGCTCGGGGTTTTTCGCGACTGCGAGGGCACGCGTTCGGAATTTCTCCGCTTGATCAAAGAGAGGGCCTGAGCGACCGGCCCAACCCCAGAGCGTGGAAGGCAATCCCAATTTGCGGCGAACTATGGGAAACCTTGAAGGGAAGGTCGTCCTCATTACAGGGGCGAGCCGCGGAATCGGCCTGGCGATCGCGCGTGCGCTTGATAAAGAAGGCGCCAAGCTGATTCTGTCAGCTCGAAATCCCGGCCCGCTGGCGCGTGCGAAGTCGGAGCTTCCCGGCACCGTGCTGAGCATGCCTACCGACGTTACCAAGCCCGCCGACGTGAAGCGGCTCTTCGCTGCGGTAAAAAAGCGAACCCGCCGGCTCGATATATTGATCAACAATGCCGGGGTATTTACGTTCAAGCCCTTCGTCAAAACCACCCTGGAGGACTGGCGGCGGAATCTCGAGACCAACCTCACCTCCATCTTCCTCATGACCCAAGCGGCGCTGCCGCTCCTCAAGCGCAGCCACGGCGATGTAGTGAATATCCTTTCCGTTTCCAGCCGAGTGGCCTTCCCGAACTGCTCGGCCTATAGCGCCTCGAAGTTCGGTGCATGGGGATTAACGAGTGTTCTGCGTCGGGAGCTTCGGGCGGACGGCATTCGTGTGATGGGGATCATGCCCGGGATGACCGCGACGCGGATGAAAGATGAGCTGGATTTCCCCGTGCGAAGCGAGGACCTGCTGCAGCCCGAGGATGTGGCTGCCGCAGTGTTGAGCGCGCTCCTCCAGCCCCGTCGCGCGACGGTGGAGGAGATTCTCCTCATGCGTTCCGAAGGGGCTCTGGGCGGGGAAAACTAAGCGGACCCGGTTTTTACCGGTTTCCCCTCGTCCAGGTCGGGCGTGCTCGCGATATACTCTTTAATGGCGTCGCGGTCCGGTGGTTCCACCTCGGTGAACAACACACCCATCCCCATCTTCTCGATGACATAATTCACGATGGCTTCGGCTTTGATGACTCTGTCTTTCTGATCGAGGTTGAAACGAACAGTGAAGGGGGTACCTACGTCGAGCGGGGCAGAGGTTTCGATGAACATCCCCGCGACGCTGATGTCGCGCGAGAAGGCCAACGTCATGCATTCCTCGCATTGAACTTGTGTGGCCAGCGGCGCGCGAGGGTGAACCCGGCGGTCCGCTGTCCTCTGATGGATGAGGCGGAGGAGCTTGTTCCGGTCCTCTTCGACAATCTCCGTAAAGGTAACAGCCGCGCCTTCCCCTGTAACGACATATCGGACACTGGCTTTGGCCTGGATAATAGGCAGGTGCTTCGCCGGACGAAAGCGTAACGAGATTTCAACTCCGGGCGCGAGCCCGGCAACATTGGCGAGGAAAAGGCCGCCTCCGCTCAGGGTAATAGCGACGCAGCGATAGGACTCTTCGCCCGCAGTATAGTTCACCGGCACCTTTACGTTGAGCCGGGGATATCGTCTTAAGCGCATTTCGTTCATGAGTTAGCTTGTGAGTCTAATCGTTTATCTTAACTGGTAGGCATTTTAACATAAACCGAATCGTTTCGATGGCTCAGCCAGACGGACTCAGGCGCCCGTGCGGCTAAACCTCCAGACCGCGCGATTTGCTCTCCGATGGTGGGTTCATTGATTTCTTTTGCCAAAAGCCAGGGTTCATGTTAATCTTTCTGCGTACAAAAGAAGAGATGAGAAGCGAGGAGAGAGGCGGATGCCGTTAGCCCGTGAATCGAAAGCCAACACCATAGAGCGGTTTCGAGTCCATCCCAAGGATACGGGCTCACCTGAAGTTCAAATTGCGCTGCTCAGTGAGCGAATCAGCTACCTGAACGAGCATTTTCGTGCCCATCGGAAGGACCATGCTTCACGGCGTGGATTGCTGACCATGGTGAATAGGCGCAAGAGGCACTTAGAGTACCTCAAACGGCGTGACCCCGAGGCATACAAGGTGGTCATCGAAAAGTTGGGCATCCGCAAGTAGCCCGGTGCATACAGAGAACGTTCCAAGATTTCTGGCAAAACAATATCTGTTGTCGAAGCGACCCCCCGGTTTCCCGGCGTGGGTCGCTTTTGCTTTTTGGGCGGCTTCAAAACGGGCTTGGGGCTCCGTTCCGTTCAACTTCCACCTCGATTCGCAGCTCCCTGAATAACCCGCATGCCGCATCGTGCCGTGAGGTCTAACACCTCGGGCCGAATGCACATGCCATGACCCGCTATGTGGCCCCTTATGGGTGCTCGGCGTGGATTGTTGGAGGATTATATGGAACAAGTTAGTATTACCCTGGGTACAGAAACCCTTTCAATTGAATGTGGCCGAGTGGCGAAGCAAGCCAATGGCTCCGCCTACGTTCGCTACGGTGACACCGTCGTGCTGGCAACGGCATGTTCAACCAACCCGCGGGAGGGGATCGATTTCTTCCCTCTCACCGTAGATTACCGAGAATATACCTACGCCGCGGGACGAATTCCCGGCGGCTTTTTCAAGCGCGAAGGCCGGCCGACGGAGAAAGAGATCCTCACCAGCCGCCTGATTGACCGCCCGGTTCGGCCCCTCTTTGCCGATGGATTTAGGGACGAAACGCAAGTAATTGCCATGGTGCTTTCCGCTGACACCGAAAACAACCCCGACGTGATCGGGTTGGTTGCGGGCACGGCGGCGCTCTACCTTTCGGATATCCCCTTTCTCAATCCCGTCGGCGCTGTCCGCGTGGGCTTGGTGGACGGCCGACTGACCACCAATCCTACCTACAGCGAGATCAAGAGCAGCGCTTTGAACCTGGTGGTGGCGGGCACGGAAGATGCCATCGTGATGGTGGAGGCGGGCGCGAAGGAAGTTTCCGAGGCGTCCATTATCGAGGCGATTCAATACGCGCACGGTGAAATCCGCCGGATTGTCGCGGCGCAGAAAGAGCTCTTCCAAAAGCTCGGCCTAAAGAAGCGCGAGTTCACGGCGCCGACGCGCGATGAATCGCTCTACGAGGAAGTCCGCGGAAAAATCGAAGAGTCTCTGCACGACGCGATGGACACTTCCAAGTACATCAAGCTGGAAAGCCATCGCAGGATTTCCGAGCTGCGAAAAGCCCTGGTGGCGACTTATCCCGAGGACGATGAGGCGAAGCGCAAGCTGGTGGCACGCTTTGTGGACGAGGTGGAAGAGCGCCTGTTCCGCGATGACGTGCTCACCAAGCGCCAGCGCCCGGACAAACGCGCCTTCGATCAGGTGCGTGCCATCAATTGCGAAGTGGGGATGCTTCCCCGCACCCACGGCTCCGCGCTCTTTACGCGCGGTGAAACGCAAGCGTTGGTCACGGCCACGCTCGGGACCGGCGAAGATCAGCAGCGCCTCGATGTGTTGGAAGGTGAGGCTTTCAAGCGCTTCATGCTCCATTACAATTTCCCGCCGTTCAGCGTGGGTGAAGTTGGATTCCTGCGCGGCCCCGGACGGCGCGAGATCGGGCACGGAGCTCTAGCTGAGCGCTCGCTGATTAGCATGCTTCCAGAAGAGAAAGACTTCCCCTACACCGTTCGCGTGGTGTCCGACATCCTGGAATCCAATGGTTCATCGTCCATGGCCACTGTCTGCGGCGGGACGCTGGCCTTGATGGACGCGGGCGTTCCCGTGAAGTCCCCGGTGGCGGGAATTGCCATGGGCTTGGTGAAGGAGGGCGACAAGTATGCCATCCTCACCGACATCGCCGGACCCGAGGATCATTACGGCGACATGGATTTTAAGGTTGCCGGCACCAAAGATGGAATCACCGCGCTCCAAATGGACATCAAGATCACGGGCGTTACCCCGGAGATCATGGCGGAGGCCTTGACCCAGGCGAAGGCCGGGCGCTTGCACGTGCTCGGAAAAATGCTGGAGACCTTGGACACACCCCGCACAAACATCTCAGCCTATGCACCGCACATCTACGCGATGAAGATCAATCCCTCCAGGATCGGCGAACTTATCGGTCCCGGAGGCAAAGTGATTCGCGGCATCATTGAGCAGACGGGCGTGAAAATTGACGTCGAAGACGACGGCAGCGTAAACGTGGCCGCCACCGATGAACCCTCAGCCAACAAGGCCTTGAAGATGATTCGCGACCTGCTGGCGGAAGCCGAGATTGGCAAGACCTATCTGGGAAAAGTGGTGCGGCTGGCGGATTTCGGCGCCTTCGTCGAGATCTTCCCCGGCACTGACGGCTTGCTTCACATCAGCGAAGTTGCGGAGCATCGCATCCGCGATATCCGCGAGGAGCTGAAACTGGGCGACCAACTCCTGGTGAAGGTCATTTCCGTCGAAGGCAACAAAGTGCGTTTGAGCCGAAAAGCGGTATTGCGTGACCAGCGCGCCAAGACGGGTGAGCCCGCGCCTCCCGCCGAGCAAGCGGAGCACGCGGAACATTCTGAACATCATCCGCGCGGAAGACACTAGGTTCGGCCGCGGGAGAAAAATCGAACGATAATCGATCGGCGCCGGTCTCGTCATGCGAGACCGGCGTTTTGTTTGTGTGCCGAGAGTAGCGCGGGCAACCTGCCCGCGCGCGGACGGGAGCGTGGCACCCAGGTACGGTCGTGGGGGCCCACGACCCGTCACCCCGAGTCTATAGGCTGGGGGGCGAGGTGCGCGCCTACGGAATGTGCGGGCGAGCCATTAGCGCTTAGGGCAGATCCATGTCTGCGCAGCGGAACCCCACGTCGAAGTCCCTGTCCTTCGGATTTCGCCTGCTGCGAAGCGAAACGCGAATGTCACGGGATCGGCCGATCCATGACCCACCCCGCAGATCGCGTTCGGTGCCGCTGACTGGCCCTCCCGGGTCGTGAGGTGGGCTGTATTGATAGAAGTTCGGATCCCACCAGTCATAAACCCATTCCCCCACGTTCCCCAGGAGGTCGTAGAACCCGAGCGCGTTGGGCTGTTTCTGCCCGACCTCGTGCATGGTGTTGCCGTTTTCGCTCAGGCGTTTCTCGTATCCGGCCTGGTCTTGCATCCGCGATAGGTTGACGTTGTCCAGGTATCGACGTCCGCTGTTGTTCGCGTACCAGGCAACTTCATTCAGGTCGTCATACAGCGCAGTGGTGGTGTCGCCGCGCGCCGCATATTCCCACTCGGCATCAGTGGGCAGCCGTCCGCCCGCCCATTGGCAATAAGCCCGCGCATCATCCCACGTCACCTCGACAATGGGCATGGCAGCGTCGTCCCAGCCAGGGTTAAGCGCTCGCCCGCTGATGCTTGGCTCCGGCGGCATCTGCCTTCCCGTGGCCGTGGCGAATCGCTGGTATGCGCCCACCGTTACTTCTGTCTGCCCCATCCAGAAGCCGCTCGTGATTGCAATTTGGTGCGGTGGCTTTTCAAATTCGTAACACTCGTGGTCATCGGGCGAGCAGCCCATCATGAAGGTGCCGGGCGGAACCCACACGTATTTCAGGCCGTCCCTGTGGTTGACCCTCACCTCACCCTTCTTAAGCATACTATGCAAGAAATACAGGATGCCGGCAGCGATTAGAGCCAGCACCAGCCCCCCCGCGAGGAACGCTTTGATGTTACCGGATTGTTGCGAGATCACTTGGAATTCGGGCGATTTAGCCGGAGGGGTCGAAGAGGCAAAGGCGCTCGTCCGTTGGGTAGGGGTGGTCACAGGTGGCTCGAATCGCGCTGGCGCACCCTTGACGCCAAGGCGAGCGCGGTCGCGCGGGCAGACCTCAACTTCGTCCGAATACGATTGGTGGCAAACGGGGCAGGTTTTCATGCAGCCGCCGCAATTTTCCCGCCACGGATTTTATCAGATAGTCCGACGCGGGGGAAACGAAGGGTCTAAACCGCAATCTCCATTACTGAACGCTCGCAGCCTTCTGTCGGGAAAATCCGAATCGTTCTATGATGAAACTCTGGATCATCGGGAGAGAATAACCCATGCTTCGGAAATCGGTCTTAATCTGGATATTCCTGGCGTGTGGGGCGCCCTTATTCGCTCAAAGCGTCAGCCTGAATGGCGCGCAGGTGCTCGTCCGGCCCGGATCGTTGCCGAATGCTGAGAGGACCGCGGCCACAGTCCTCCGAGAAGAACTCGAGAAGCGCACGGGCATCCGGATCGAAACTACGACGCATTGGCCGACCGGCAACCCCGTCATCGCCATCACCTCAACTTCCGACGTACCTGCCTGGGATCACCGCATTCCCTCTCGAGATGGAGAAGGCTTGCCCGAAAAGCGGCCCGAAGGGTACCGGCTCTTTGTCGAAGCGAAAGGAGGCGCGGCGCCGGTGGTTTGGGTGCTGGGGGCTGACGCTCGCGGCGCCTTGTTTGGCGTGGGTCAACTCCTGCGCCGAATCGATTGGGCGCGCGGAAAGCTTAATGTCCCAGCCTCACTCGACATCGCCTCTGCTCCCGCCTATGCCATCCGTGGGCATCAACTCGGCTACCGCGCCCAGGCGAATTCCTACGACGCCTGGAGCCCCCAACAATTCGAGCAATACATTCGCGAGCTCACGTTTTTCGGCGTGAACAGCATTGAGGGCATTCCCTTTCAGGACGATCGTCCCACGCCTGTCATGAAATACTCTCGGCGAGACATGAACCGCGCAATCGGCGAAATCTGTGACCGGTATGGACTCGATTATTGGGTGTGGGCGCCGGCGGATTTCGACCTCACGGATCGCCGCCGGCGCAGCCAAGAGCTCGAAAGGTACGCGGAGTGTTTTCGCGATACCCCGACTTTGACCGGCGTTTTCTTTCCGGGAGGCGATCCGGGCCACAATCCCCCCGAACTTGTACTTCCATTTCTTGCAGACATGGCAAAGCTCCTTCGCCCTCGTCATCCGCAGGCGAGGATCTGGATTTCCTTACAATGGTTCACCCCGTCCCAGATCGACGCCATCTACGACTATATCGGCCGCAACGCCCCTGAGTGGTTTGCGGGACTGGTGGCAGGCCCGTCGGGTCCGTCCATCGCCGCAACGCGCCAGCGCCCCGCGAAACAATATCGGCTGCGGCTTTATTCGGATTTGACTCACAACGTGCGGTGCCAGTTTGAGGTGCCGGAATGGGACCAGGCGTATGCCTTGACCCTGGGCAGGGAAGCAGTGAACCCGCGTCCCGCCGAGTACGCCGCACTATTTCATAATCTCGCTCCCTGGAGCGACGGATTCATTTCCTACTCCGACGGCGTACACGACGATGTGAACAAGACCATTTGGAGCGCCCTCGCGTGGGACCCCAAACTCCGTACGCGGGACATTCTCATCGATTATGCTCGCGTCTTCTTTGGCCCTCCGCTGGCGGAGCGAGCCGCGGATGCCCTTCTCGCCCTGGAGAAAAACTGGCATGGTCCTTTGGTTGACAATGGGGCGGTGGAAGGAACGCTTTCAACTTGGCAGCAACTCGAGAGGCAAGCGCCGGAATTGCAGGGAAACTGGCGATGGCAGATGTGCTTGCTCCGCGCCAATTATGACGCCTACGTGCGGCGCCGCCTGATCCACGAATCAGAACTGGAGGTGCAAGCCAACGCCCTTCTCGCGGAAGCCCCGACGCGCGGCGCGGAAAATGCCATGACCGCAGCGATGGCCACTTTGAATGACGCCGGCACCCACCCGGCGGCACCCGACCTGCGGCAGCGCATTTTTGACCTTTGCGACGAACTGTTCCATTCCATCGGCCTGCAAACCAGTGTGACTAAGTATTACGCGATTGGCGAGGAGCGGGGAGCTGTCCTCGACTTTGTGGATTATCCCCTGAACAATCGCTGGTGGTTGGAAGATGAGTTTCAGAAAATCCGGCAGCTTGGGTCCGAAGAGGAGAAGTGCAGCCGGCTTCATGTCATCGCCACCTGGGAAAATCCCGGGCCGGGTAGCTTCTACGACGCCGTCGGCAACGTGGCCAAATCCCCCCATGTGGCACGCACGGAGGTTCATGGACCGGGCATGGATGGGGATAATGGGCACACGCCCACCTTCTGGTGGTGGGATGAAGGGATGAGTCGCGCGCGCCTTTCCTGGCAGGTAACGATGTGGCCCGAGCGGATGGTTTACGGCGGACTCGACCCGACGGGTACGTACGTGGTGAGATCGACTGGCTTTAAACAGGCGCTGCTTCGGATCAACGGAGTGCGAATTCAGCCTACGGCCGATGGCCAGGAGATGGGAGCGTTCAAAGAATTTCCCGTGCCGCCGGAACTTTTAGAGGGTGGCAGGTTGAGCCTGACGTGGGATCCGCCCCCTGGCGAGGAAAACCTCAACTGGCGCGATCAGTCGCGCCTGGCGGAAGTCTGGCTGATCAAAAAGGACAAGTAAGGTTCGCGTCACACAAAAGCCCCTACCGCAGCGGCGCGAGCGCTGTGGGGTCGGTTCGCGATTGAGCTTCCTCGTTCATGTGCTCTGCGAGCAGGTCCCAGCTCACAAAGTTTCCGGCCGACGTGGGCGCACCGGTGTCGGGGTTGTAATTCTCGTTCATGCCGCCTGTTGCCTTCAGGTCCTTTACCAGCAAGTCTACTGTCTTGCGGGCAAGCTCTTCCGCCTGGGGATTGAACCCATAATTCATCAGGCCGTGCATGAGAAAATAGTTGGAGATCACCCAAACCGGTCCGCGCCAGTAGCCCTTCGTCGGATCGTAAAGGGGTTCCTCCGGGGCAATGGTGCGAATGCCAAAGTCGCACCAGAATTCCTGCGGGTTCAGCAAATGCTCGTGGATCGTGCGCGCGGCCTGGCTGGGCGTGGCGATCCCCGCCCACAAGGGAACGAAGTTGGTCCAAGTCTTGATGGAAACGAATTGGCCCGTGCGCGCGTCGACGTTGAGGAACATCCCCCGTTGTTCGGACCACATCTTTTGCTGCACCAGGGATTTCAAGTTCGCGGCCTTGGCATTGTATTTCGCCGCGTCATCGCTTTTGCCCAGGCGTGCGGCTAGCAGCCCCATCGCCACATATTCGCGATAGAGATAGCACTGCAAGTCCACGCCTTCGGTCACGTCGGCGGGCGAATCGGAAACGGCGGGATTGTTGTCCACTCCGCTCTCAACGCCGTTGTACCAGCGGAAAAAGCCGTCGGGCGACTGCCGGGTCGTCTCCCAAAATTCCAGCGTGTGAGCCAGCTTGGTGTAGTAGGGCCCGGCCCAATCGGCACTGCCGAGAGTTTGGGAGGCTCGCCACGCCGCTTGCGCCAAAAACGGCTTGCACATTTCCGGCAGCGCCCATAGGGCATCGGGAGCAATCTCACGGGGCGTGTAACCCCGATCGTCGGCATTCTCGTCCACCAACTCGAGAAAATCCTTCACCGAGTCCGCCACCGGCCGTCCCACTCCGTCGTAGCTCAAGGCAACACCCATGAAGTACATGTCCCAATCGAACAGTTGAAAATAGGGGCCGCTGGGAACCAGGTAGGGATGCTTCAACAATCCTTTAGGAGGTTTGACGATGTGCTTCTTCACGTGATGCTGCTGCAAAAGCTGCGCGATTTCACTTGGTTCCGCGGCGTTGAGAACTTGAGGGGACATTGTGAGCGCGGCGGCCACTGCCACCGGCCCGGCGACGAACATGCAAAAGCAGCGCTTGAAATGTCGCGGCGAGCAGAGACACGCGGCGAATGCGACAGCCCTGCGCGGATGAAACGGGATTGTCCTCAGTGGGTGATACCTCATGTTGCGCCCTGCCCTCCGAAGGAGTAGCGATGACTTTCATCCGGCACTGGCGCCGCCAAGATGGCGGCGTTACGGTCAGACGGGCTGAGCGCTGTCGGCCTGCTCCCACAGCCGAAATCCTCCCAGGAAAGCATTGCGATTATCCCCCAGGCGGGTCTTCGGAGGCAGGGTCTTGAGCTTCTTGGAGTTTCCACCGCCCAGCACCACGTAATCGGCCTGGAGCGCCACTCGAAGCTCTTCGACCACATCGGCCACATACCGCCTCCACTTCTTCTTGCCCATGCGGATTAGCCCGCGCAGGCCGAGATAATCCTCGTAAGTTTTTTTCTTGTAGGGAAGGTGAGCCAACTCCATGGGCTGAATGAGCCCATCGACAATCATCGTGGAGCCCAGTCCGGTGCCCAGCCCCAGAAAGAGCATGCGGCCGCCCTTGTAGCTTCCCAGCGCTTGCATCGCGGCGTCATTCACCACTTTGACGGGGCGGCCGAAAGCCTTGTGGAAGCTGAAACCGACCCATCCGGCGGCGAGATTGTAAGGCTCGCGCAACGGCCGCCCGTGAATGACCGGCCCGGGAAAGCCAATCGAAATCACCTCGTAATCCCAATCCTTCGTAAGGGCCTTAACCTGCGTGACCATCGTCCGGGCGGTCATCGTGGGCCCGGAAGGAATCTCGCGGAATTCGCGCTGTCCCGTGGCCAGCACTTTAACGTGGGTACCTCCCACGTCAATCGCCAGGACTTTTGGTGTATTCGCCGTAGACGCAGCGCTCATATCTCCTCCTCGAAATGCTCGTAAACCGGCACCGATCCTCAATGTGGTGGTCCAACCTAAGCCCGCAAGCTTATCTCAGGTTACAACAGGTTTGATGAGCTTTGCCTTGAAAATCGCGGCCCCAGCCTATGGCGGGTCAGGTAGTGCCCGAGTTTGAGGCGTAGCGCTAGCTACCAGCCGGAATAGGAGCCTAGCAGACCTTCGCCTTTGAGGTCCGAGGCTCTCCCCTTACCTTGCGCTTCTCGACGTAGGCTCAACGACCGTAGCGCGGGCGTCCCGCCCGCTGGAGCGTGGGCATCCTGCCCGCGCAGCGGCGGGAGCGGGACGATCCCGCAACAGCGGGCAAGATGCCGCGCCACAGACCGGTGCAGCAATTGCTGGGATTACCAAAGAAATGACCATGCGGTTGCGGCTACGGCCAAGGGATGATACTCTCAATTGTTCTAGAACCAGCGCCGGAAATTCCAATCGAAATAACAACATCATCAAGCTGATTGCTCGATCCAAGTCTCCATTGGGAGGGTTCAATTGGCAAGCATCCCGGTAAGCTCTGATCGTTCCGTGCTCAATCGCATTTTGCCAGCCCTTGCCGGCCGCAGCTTGATGATCGCTGCAGCCTTGGTCGTCGTCAGCCTGTTTGCGGTTCGAAGCGTTCGTGCGCAGGTAGGAGTATTTTACGGAACATGGAGCGCTCCTGGGGGAGGCATCGCCGTGGGCGCATTCACCGTGGTCACTATTGCGTGCCCGAAATTTCCACCGAGCGAATCAGACCCAAACTATCACGCGCTCGAGAATATTTGGGAAACGTGCGATGAACGCTGGCTTAAGATGAAAGCTACAGGTATCCCCGATAAATTCATACCCGCGCCTCCTCCCCAAACCCAGACCTCAGGCGGGCGTTCCCGTCGTGCAGCACGGTTGAGTGCCCAAGCCAACGCGAGTCCGAGTTTTGATTTAACCTCCAGCGTTCCCGAGCTTCCATTTCTGGGAAACTGGCTCGTGACTCTCGGCTATCTCCCCAACAACCCCAACCCAGTGGACGCCACCGCGGCCTATTCGGTCGCCTTGCGCCGCGGAACCGATTGCAGCTTGACCGAAGACATTTTGGATACATCGGCGACGACACCCAACGCTGGGGTGATAACTTCGTTGACCTCCGCGCAGGACTACTTTCATATTTTATCGGGGCTCTCGACGACGCCTGACGTTTTCGCCAACAGTTGCGGTTCGCAGTACCTGGGGTTGCCCAGCACCAACGTCATCATTCTCCTCGGAACCACTTCCGACGGTGCGGCGATTTCCGCGACACTGAGCAACAGCGGCCAATTGATGAGTGAAGTCACCGACACTACGGCCAACACCTTTGCGACTCACGCTGTGGCTTCTAACGTGAATGGCGGATTCGCTGCCGCCGATCTGAATGGTGATGGGAATATCGACTTGGTTGCCACGTTTGTAACCGATCCCGCCACCTCTCTGCCGGCCACGGGAGTTTTCCTCGGCAATGGAGACGGAACTTTTAAGGCGGGCGTTTATTACGATGTGCCCGGCGACGTCACAATCGACGACGTTACCGGCGACGGCAAGCCCGACATTGTGGTCTTGACCAACCCTGGAATCACGACATTGACCGGCAAGGGCGATGGGACGTTTACCGTGGGGACGGCCTCGGCCACTAGCCGGACTTTTTTTGGTCAAGCCCCGGGCCAGGTGCTGACGGGGGACTTTAATGGCGACGGCAAGAAGGATGTGCTGGCGGAAGGCACTGTTTACCTGGGAGCGGGCAACGGCACGTTCACGGCGGGCTCGCCGGTAACGGCTAATACTTCGTTCAATTTCACCACCAGCATTCCTTCGGTTGCAGTGGGCAGTCTGCGGAACAATGGCAAGCTCGATGTCGCGATTTCGCAGGAGGGAGTGGTCGCCATCTTCTACGGCAACGGCGACGGCACCTTTACCGCCGGGCCTCTCTACGCGGCTTTGCCCGATTTCGAGCAACTCGTGATTACTGACATCGATGGGGACGGGAATCCCGACATTTTCCTGGGCACGGGCACCGATGGGATCTACGCCAGTGGCGGTTACGACATCGAGCCGGCGATGTCGCAGATTCTGATGGGTCGCGGCGATGGCACCTTTGTCGATTCGCAGGTGTACAACCAGGCAGCCTTCAGTTCCCAAACCTACGGCAATACCGGCCAGCAGGTTGCCGGCGGTGACTTTAACGGAGATATGAAGAACGATGTGCTGGTCCGGACTCCGTACTCCCTGATCGTCCTGCCGGGTGACGGAGCGGGAAACCTGGGGACGCCCATAACCAGCACGCCGAACGTCTCGCCTTCGCTACTCGTCGGCGCGGACATGAATGGCGATCAAAAACTGGATGTGGTCGTGGCCGGGAATAGCAACATGGGACCGGCAATCGGCGTGCTGCTCAACCAGGGCAATGGTTCGTTCGCCCAGGAAGCCGACTATGCCATTGCCAACACCCCCATCAGTCTCGCCGTGGGCGATTTCAATGGCGACGGTTTGATGGACGTTGCCGTGGGCGTGGCGACATTCGGCGGGGGCGGCGTTTCGGGCGTCTTTGTCCTGCTGGGGCAGGCGAATGGCACGCTTGGAGCGCCAACCAAGATTGACAGCTCGGTATACCCCACGGGCCTCGCGGTGGGCGACTTGAACGGCGACAAGCGTTCGGATCTGCTCGTGGCGGATGAGGGAGTTTGGGATCCCAGTGGCACGCAGCAAGTCAACGGCGCCCTCCACGTTTATCTTGGCAATTCAAGTGGAACCTTTACGGCGCCAACAAGCACGCCCACCACTTCGGCTTCCAATTACTCCGTCGCCGGCCTCGTGGATTTGAACAACGACGGAAAGCTTGACTTGGTGGTAGCCGGAAACGTGATCGGAGACGGCACCACCGCCCCGACCAGTACGGCCAATCTCTACACCCTGTTGGGCAATGGCGATGGGACTTTTCAGACTGCCACCACCTTCGCCCTGGCTGGCCAGGATGGAATTGGGGCGACCTCGCTGGCGTTTTTAGATGTTAACAAGGATGGCAATCCGGACGTCCTTCTGGGCAATCCCAATGACAATACCGAGCTCCTGGTGGGCAACGGCGATGGAACCCTGATCGACACTGCTCTGGCACTGGGTCAACGGCCTCTTGCTGTCAGCGCTGCCGACCTGAACGGCGATGGGTTGCCCGAACTCTTCGTGGGCCAGACCTCGTCAGTGGGCGGCAACCTGGCAGTCTTCATCAACACGAACGACTGGGTCGCACTTAGCGGCGCGTCGACGCAGACGACCGTGGCGTCGTCGCAAAACCCCTCGGCGGTGGGGCAAGAGGTAACCTTCACCGCAACCGTGACTTCAACCTCTGGAACCGGAACCCCGACGGGATCGGTGATGTTCCTTGACAACGGCACGTCCATTGGCAGCGGGACATTGAGCAGCGGCCAGGCGGCCCTGATGACCTCGTCATTGACTGAAGGAACACATCCGATTACGGTGCAGTACTCCGGTGATTCGAACTTCACCGGGAGCACGTCTGCAACGCTGAGTCAGGTGGTGAATGCCGCGACGCTGGTGGGCACTACCACCACTCTGGCCTCCTCCGCCAACCCTGCGGCGGTCGGAGCGAGCATCACCCTGGCCGCTACGGTCAAGGCCGCCTCCGGCAGCACGGTACCCACTGGAAGCGTGACCTTCCTTGATAGCGCGACCATGATCGGCTCAGGCACCCTTGGCAGTACCGGCCAGGCGACGATGCAGACCGGTTCGCTGGCGGCCGGGTCGCATTCGCTCACGGCGCAGTATCTCGGCGACACAACCTTTAGCGGCAGCACTTCGGCGGTCCTCACGCAAACTGTCGGCAACCCCACCTTCACGATCACGGGCACAGCGGTCACAGTCACTCCCGGCCCGATTGCGATGTCCACGATTACCGTGACACCCGCGGGAGGCTTTACCGGCAGCGTAGCGCTCGCCGCCGCCATCACCACCAGCCCGAGCGGCGCGCAGAGTCCGCCCACCGTGAGCTTCGGAGCGGCCAACTCGGTAAGCATAACCGGCACCAGCGCAGGGAAGGCCACTCTCCAAATCGGGACCACGCCTGGCGGCTGCGCTCCAGGTAATCTCATTGACTTCAGAGTTCCCTGGTACCCCGCGGGCGGCGCGGCTCTCGCCTGCCTCCTGCTTTTGGGCATCGCGCTAGAACGGCGCAATCGGTGGAGGATGCTCGCCACGCTCGCTCTTCTCGCCACTCTAGTCGGCGCTATGCTGGCGTGCGGCGGTGGAACCTCTACGGGTACTAGTAATTGCCCACCGGCTACCACGGCGGGAAACTACGTCGTGACCGTAACCGGCACTTCCGGCTCGACCACGGCAACGGGCACCGTCACCATCACCGTTCAGTAGCATCGATGGTAAGAACGGTCATGCTAAATGCGGACGCTGACGGGGCCGACCTTTCGCACGGTGAACCCCGTTGGGGTTGGGTGGTCGAGTTGATTTCGTCATCCGCAGGTTGAAACCTGCGGCTACTCACGGTTGGCCCCTTCGGGGCCTAACGAGCGCGCCTTGCGGCGGCTTCCAGCCGGCACCGGGAGGAGCGTGGCGCGGACGTCTCGCCCGCTGGGGCCTGGGCATCCTGCCCGCGCAGCGGCGGGAGCGGGACGCCCCCGCAACAGCGGGAAAAAACCCGCGCCGCATAGCGGCGTAGCAGAGTCATTCTTTTCGAGAAAAATAACTCTGCTGTTTTGGCGCTTGAAAACAGGTGTAACGAGGTGTACCCGCCTTCGCCTGCGGGGTACTCCGGCAGGAAGGCCGGACAGAGACGGGCTAAGTGTTGATGGCCGCGCCGAGAAGTTGCTTCAACGCCTGGACGTACTCGGTTAACGCCTGACGCCCAGCATCAGTCATGCGGTAGAGAGTCCGTGGCTTTCGGTTCACAAATCTCTTTTTCACCCGCACATACCCGGCTTCTTCGAGCTTGGCGAGTTGCGCGCCCAGATTGCCGTCCGTCGAGCCGGTTTTGTTGCGCAGCCAGATGAAGTCCGCCTCTTCCACGCCCGCGAGGAGCGAGAGCAAAGCCAGCCGCAGCTTGCCGTGAATTACGGGATTCAACTCCGGTAGGTCAGGCATGTGCTGCGTCCCGGTGCGACTTCGCGCCGGCCTCCCGAAACATTCCATAGACTCCGAAAGCAATCTGGCAGATAAAGATCGCTACGATAAAGATGACCGCAGCCTGGTTCCCTGTGACAAAACATGCAGCCGCGGCAGCCGCCCACCATATCACCGCGCAGCCGAACTGAAGCTTCCACCGCAGCATAAGAGCCGACGCCGCATTGGCCATGCCGAGTATGGCGGAAGCCACGGCAATGAACAGATCAGGGTCAGTATATTTACCGGTGATGCCGAGCGAAAGAAAGAGCAGGAACATTGTGACTCCCAGCGCCAGCCAGACCGAGCAGACCGCCCGGCCCAGAGCAGTTTCCGCCGCACGATCTGTCCTGATCGAAACCCGGATCACCATGACGGCCATGGCTGCCGCCATTGTGACGGGCCACGCCCATGCACTGTGACCCCAGGTAGCCCAGGCGATAGCGGCATAAAACGCGATCCCCCAAAGCACAAAGGCCCAAGCCCAATTCTCGGTAGTCCGCCGCCCTTCGGCGATCATGGTTTCGATCAGGGCGATCCGGTCCTTCAAGTCCTGGGTTGTCGTCTCTGAATCCATGGCAGTTCTCCTTTTTAGGCTGCGAATACTCTTTAAGTTCGTTCCGCCAAGCCTCACTTGGCGTGGGTGAGTGAATGTTGCTTCAAGGCAAATGTTGAAGCAACATCTCAACACTACGCTGCGGAGGAGCGTTGCCCACCGTGGCTTCAGTGACTTCCTGCCATTCGCCTTTCGCGGTCAAGTGCATGGTGTTGACAATACGCACCGGGCCGGCGGGAAAGCTCCACGAAAAGCCATCGGCAAGCACGGAGAGTTCCGTGTCAACGTAGTGACCGTTGTTGTAAGCGCGAATACGAAAGGTCCGCGTGGCATCGTCGAAGGCGATCATGGCCAGTGCGCCGAACTCTGCTTTGCCGTCTGCGCTTGTACTCTTCCCTTCAACGAGGAGAACGAGCCCGCCGAGTTTGTACTGTACATCTTCGGACTGGGTGAAATGCAGAGATTCGCCGGGCCCCCGAATGACCGTGACCGGGCCCGACCAGCGACCCTCAAGAAAACCGAGCCTATGCATGGATTCGCGTTGGGCGTCGGCACTATTCGAAGCGTTCTGCTGCGCGGCGGCCGCAAGGCTCAACGAAAAGATGAACGCCCCAGCAAGACACATAGCAGAAATGAATCGGGGAGAGGGAAGACCGGGGAATGCGTTTTTCATAAGTGACCTTTCTCGAACGAGCCTGACCTTATCGTTTCCGGTCACGCTCTGAAAATATACTCTATACAATAGAGTACTCTGTGCCAAGGGAATTTTAGCGAGCGTAGCGCGGACCTCCGCCTTTGAGGTCCGCGGCTCTTTCCTAAACTCGCGCTTCCCGACGTGGGGACAACGACCATAGCGCGGGCAGCCTGCCCCGATGAATCGGGGTCCCGCCCGCTGGGAAGCTGTGAATTAATTGAAAAGAACGCGTTTTTTGGCCTGCAAGTAGCTGAAAGCACGCGGGCGAAAGTCGAAAAAATCAATAAATTCACAGCTTCTGGGGCGTGAGCATCCTGCCCGCGCTACGCCATGGGGGATTGGAACTCATACGGAAATGACGTGCTGCGGTGGCGGGTTTGAGGAACATACTGGATATTCACCTGAACCCGATGAAGGCGGAGTTGGCAAAGCGTCTGGAGGATTGGCCTTGGTCGAGCATCCAGGATTACACCGGTAACCTCGCCAATTCGCCCGTAACTCCCAGCGGTTTGTCGGTCGATCGCGTGTTGTTGCCCGCCAACCCGCTCACACGCATTTGAAGGCGTACCGCCGGCTTCCAGCCGGCACGGGAGCCGCCAAGATGGCAACGTCACGTTGAAATTAGGACACCACCAAAACCCATGACAGGTTGTTTACGTCTCGCACAGAAGATATACTGGCGCCATGGGATCACGGGTCGTAGAGGCTGAATACGAGAAGGGCATGCTCAAGCCGAGCACGCCGTTGACGCTTCGTCCGGGAGAGCGTGTCCATCTCATCGTGATGCGGCAGCCGGATCCGAAGCGATGGGACTTGTCTCGTCTGGGGCGGAGCCCCGCCACCGATGAAGCGATTCTTGCCGAGCAGGGTCTGGAGGGCTGGGCGGCGAACCTCGATGAAGAGGATCGCCGGTCAGTTACGTGCAATTCCCAGAACGGCTCTTCTGACTAAAATCCGGGACTTAACCGAAGATGAAACGGCTGAACTCGAGCTAGCCACCGATGAGGCTCTCGGCAGGATCGAACCGGCGCCCAGGTAGCAGCAACTAAATCGCGAGGAGGAGAAACGGAACATGGCGCCGTTCCCCCCAAGAGAATATTGGTTCCTGGAACATGTGAAAAAATTGGTTTTACCAGTTTTGGCACAATGTATTTTCATCAGCTTACATTGTGGATAACAGATGGAAATTCAATTTCTTCACATGTTCCTGACACCATTTTCCTCAACTGACACCACTTTCCTCCCCTGCTTGGGCGGGGCTATCCACGAACGCCGGAAGCGAGCGTAGCGCGCCGCCTTTGGGAAGGTCCGCGCTACACTTGCTGGTCCCCAACCCCTGCCGTTTCCCCTTGCTTCTCAGGTTAATAAGTTGTCAAATGCCGTCATCTTTTCGCCAGCTCGGGAAGCCCTGGGGGGTTAGGCGTTATGAATCATTCCCACATTCATCAGCAATCACCTGTGGCGCCATTCCCTGGCCCCTTGATTCCGCAGTTCTACAAGGGCAGGGCAAGCGGCGCCGCCATCTTGCCATGGTGACCGGGAAGGTCCATGCAGGCTGCCCATAATAGGATTTAGCCGCCGCAGGAGAGCAAGATGCAATCAAAAGCCCAGATTCTTCAAGACTTCGCTCTCTTCTCGGTGCCTACCGGAGGCATCGGGAACTGGTTGACCGAGAAGAGGCACGATGACATATTCGAAAGACTCGGCAAGATCGACGCGGACCCACTTCCCGCAGTGCAACTTAACCAGCTTTTGGTGCTTGGGCACGTGGCGCCTCTTGCGGACGGCTTCTTTCGCTATTACTGGTTGCAAGCACCTGACCGGCACCCGTACAGTGTCCGCGACGTCCCGGGCTTCTCCGACGCTTTCGTCCAGTCCGGTGGTTTAATTGTATCTCTTGCCCACCTTAAGTGGGGCCTCTACCGCCTCTACATCGACGCCCTATTATATTCGGAAACGTTCGCACGGCCTTTCGGAGCCTGCGAGACCTCGCATTCTCAGACATTGAGGCCTTTTTCAAATCCGAGAGGTTCGACACAGAAGCGATCAAGCAGCGCGGCCCGTTTCTTCCCTTGAAGCACATCGCCAAGGACAGTCGGTACCTCATATCCGAGATGGCATGCAAGTCGTACGGCGATTCCCCCGATACAGAGGGCGACCTACGCCGGGCTCTCATCGAGGCGTACATAGAGCATTCTGCGGCTGGAAACCCCTCACCCACCATCCGGCAACTGTTAGAGGACCCTGTTCCAGCTGAATTCCAGGCCCGCCAGAAGGAGTTAATGTTCTCTGCCGAAGAAGTGTTAGATGAGACGGTCTCATCGGAGTCCGATCTTTCAGCAAGGTACCAGCGAGTAGCGTCTAAGTTTGCAGTGGCCCGAGCAGCAGCTCTCGACAATACTCGATATTACCTTTCGATGCTGAGCGACCTTGATGTTTATGTCGCGACAAGCATGCGCAGCCGGCAGGACTTCCGGAGCATTGCCGACACCTGCGAGCATATCTTTGCGAACCCTCTGCTGAAGGACATGAACCTTCGCTACTTCGATCCGACGCTCAGTGCCGCCGGTGGACACGAAGACAAGGGGCTTATCGAGTGTCTCATGGTAAAGTGCGCAAAATTACTCGTATATTGCGCGGGCGAGAAGGAGAGCTATGGAAAGGACGCGGAGGCTGCAATGGCACTTAGCCTCGGTAAGCCTGTTATCTTTTACTGCGACCAGGAACAGCGACGCAGATTCTATCAGGAAGTTCACCCACTCAGTCGCCTCATTGAGTTCGAGACCGGGGTAGCGGTTGGCACGATGGTGACAGATAAGCTTGACGAGGTATCCGAGCTAATTGGGCGCACCTTCGAGAATCGAATGGTTTACCATCTTGAACAACCCAAGCCGGGCTACCTGCGCCTGAAGGAGCAGCTTACTGGCTCAGTGGTGCGCCTCCAAACTAACGATCAGCTTCTCACAGAGGCGTTCTGGAACCACTACCACAGGGACCGAGCGACGAAACGAAAGGGCGTAGGTGGCGCCTAACACGGGCCTGGCGGAGGGTGCGCCGTTCGCGCTAGCGAGCAACGGCCCCTTGGAAGCGCGGGTTGAGTGGCCCCAAACGTTTTTTGGGGTCCGCAGTTCATCTCGGGAAAGCCGGGGACACGAATGCAGAGGTCTCGTACGCCGCCACGGAGGTCACAACAATGGCAGATGAACTAGTTTCACCATTCTCATCAAGGAATCGTGGTGCTCACGCTCAGATCGATGAAGATTTCCCTGAGAGTGCTCGAATTGGCCTCCTTCATATCTTGCGCGCAGGCCTTGAGAAGCAATATCTCGCCGGCTGGCGAGATGTTGCCTTGGAGTTGCAGCGCATTGCTCGGGAAGTGCCGGCGTCGTACGACCCGTCCTCTCAGTCAGATCGTACTGCACAGTCTGATGCGATAGACCTTTTGATGAAACTCCCCTGGGAAAGGGCATACGATTTCTGCGAGCGCCTACATGGTCATCTGGCGCAGGAAGCTGTGTATCCCTGCACGTATGACAATCAGGAGGCTGTAGTAGTCGCCCGGAGTGATGTCCAGCTCTTTTTCTCTAGCGAACTAGAACGATTGTTCTTAGAGGAGAATCTTGCTTTCGAGTTCAGCGACGGTCTTGTCCGGAGACGGGGCAGACGGCATACGGTTGATCGGGTGTCCAGAGCAGAAGTTGTCCTCGGCGACGTACGTCTCGCAGGCGCGCGAAAGCACTTCTCCAAAGCCCTGCGATATTTCCGGAGCGTAACCGATCCCGATCCCGAAAATGCGGTGAAGGAGGCCGTTTGCGCTGTCGAGGCAGCCGGGAAAGTACTATTTCCCGAAGCAAAGGGCGCCACCTTAGACGACCTTATCAAATGGTTGGAAGGAAACGAGGCAGGCGAGGTGCCAAAAGCTATCGGCCGGACATTTACTGGGCTCTATGGCTTCCGCAACGGTGGTGACGGAGTAGCGCACGGCGGAGCGTCCGGCGGACCGGCTACTCCTGCTATCGCCGAATACGCGCTGGCAGTTGCGGCATCGCAGATCATTCTTCTCGTCGACCTTGCTAGCTTGCAGGAAGGCGAGATTCCATTTTGATCAAATCCGGCCGCTGACACGAGGCGAAAACTTTGCGCTGTAAAGCGGGTAGAACCCTGGGGTGGTAGACGTGGTGAAAACCGGCGATCCCTTCAGTCAAGAAGCACTGAACAAGATTTTTATCGGTTCTGCTAAGTACGTTGATCGTCTAACCTCCCGTGAAAGTGGCTGGCTCGAGTTTAAGGAGGCATTCGGTTTCAAGGGCATAGGCAAGTATATTCGTTCGGCGGCCGCTTTCGCCAACGCCAAAGGAGGCTACATTGTCTACGGAGCGGGGAACTGCCCCCACAAACTTATTGGCTTGAAAGACGAGACTTTTGACTCCCTCGATCCTGCAAAGCTTACTGAATTCTTAAACGAGCATTTTGATCCGGAGATCGAATGGGACCGCCACCTTTACGAATTGAGGGGCAGGAACTTTGGGCTTCTGTATTTTGCCGAGTCACGCAACAAACCCGTCATTTGCAAAAAGGGAACGGATGACGGAAAGCAACTTAAAGAGGGCGAAATTTATTATCGCTATAGCGGACGGACCCAGACGATCCGGTACGCCGAACTCAAAGATCTCATCGAGGAACGACGGCGGCGTGAGCAGCTCCTCTGGTTCAAGCACCTCAAGGAAATTGCTCGTGTCGGAATCCAAGATGCCGCGATATTAGATCTGCGAGGTGGGAAGGTGTCAGGGGCTGGCGGACACTTTTTCATCGATGAGAGCCTGCTCTCACAAATCGCCTTCATTCGCGAGGGCGAGTTCACCGAAAAGAAGGGCAAGCCGACGCTGAAGATTATCGGAGAAGCGCAAACGGTCGGAGGCAATAAGTTCATCGGGAGCGGCAAGCCACAGATAATCAAGACCAAGGGCATCCGTGCCCCCGATATCATCTTGGGCTTTCTAAAGTCCGAGAAGGTACAGGATGCGCGAAGCTACCTCACACAAATCTGCTACGAAAGCAGCGCATTTCTCCCATTCTACTATCTGACCATGTTGGCGCGACTCACGCTGTCTGAGGCGGAGGAACTCATTACCAATGAGCCTTCTACCCAGCCCGTAAAGGCTAAACTCTTGGGGCGAATCAAGGACGATTCGAATCTCAAGACGCCGATGCCGTCATCGGGTAACGCATCGGGACAAAGAAAGCTTAAGATTCGTGAAACTCTGCTCCAAAACGAAGTTCCCGCTGACTTGAACAGTCGGTGCTTGAGAGACATACTGTCGGTTATCCGCACGCTGTCCGACAACGAACTTGATGCGAAATTTGTGAAGGGCCTCTTAGAAAAAATCTTCAATAGGTACTATGCGCACGGCGATAGCGCTGTAAACGATGAGCTTCGCCGGGCGGTCTGCTACGTTGATTGGATTCTCAACCGCAACGATGGCAAGTTGAACCACGTGTGAGGCACACCTGTCTTTCAACGTCTGGGCTCTCGCTCGTTGCGGCTGGAGCCGAATTCAATACCGTTCTCAATATAAGATATTCCTTGAAATGCGAGCGCGCGGTCTGGAGGGCTACGGCCAGACGAGCCCGATCTGGAAAGAGGAGAGAACCTATGGTGTCGATGCGGTACGGTGACAAGGTTGTCGCGGATTTCGAGCAGATCGTCAAATTGCTCATCCCCGGCGCAGTGCTGTCTCCTGTCCATTCAACGGTGCCCTTGGTCGACTTTTGGCGGAGGCCGGATTCCGTCCTCGCACAGCTCAGCGGCACGATTGGCGTCGAGTTGTCGCCGCCGATTGGCCTGTGCTTCGAGTATCCTGTTCCCGTTCAGCGGGGCCGGGGCAAGGCTTCGTTTACCGACCTCATGATCACGGCGAGTTCGGCGGCAGTGGCAATCGAGGCAAAGTTTACCGAACCGCGTGGCGAAACTGTGCACAAGTGGCTTCGGGACCCGCCGGAGACGAATCGGACCGACGTGCTGGAAGGGTGGCTGGACTTGATTCGGAAAGTAACCGGCGCCTCGCTGAGCGTTCACAGCGTGATGGACCTTCCGTATCAGTTAATCCACCGCACAGCCTCTGTATGCTCCGTTGACCGGCCCGATCGCAGGGTCGTCTACCAAATCTTCTTCCGCTCTGGCCGGGTGCCGCCGGATTATTACCCGAATGACCTGAACAACCTGTGGGAGCGGCTCGGTAGGCCGGTCGCGCCGAGGTTTCACGTGGTCGACTGCCCCCTCCGGTCCCGTCCAGCCCACGAGAATCTTGTGAAGCGGTGGGAACAAGGAGAGCGCCAGTTGGGAGAGGCGGTTCGGGACGCACTACTCAAGGGGCCGCTCTTCTTTTTCCAATAACTCGCGCCCGTCCGGCGATTTCCTGAAAGAAGGGAGTAGGCTGCCGTGTGTTACTTCAGCGCTTCGTTAATCTCGATGTCCCGCTTGAGCACATCGGTCAACAGTTCCGACAAGTCCACACCCTTCTGCTGGGCCTTGGCGGAAAAATATTGCCACACACTCTGCTCGATGGAGGCAGGCAGAAAGACCTTCGCGTTCGGGGGAATGTGGCGCAGACCCCGGACTCCCTTGTGGAAGTCAATTTCCTCGGGCATCTGATCGTTGTGGATGGGCGGAGAGAAAAAGGTGTCAGGAACGCGTGAAAAAATCACGAAACAAACCTCGCACCACTGAGGCACAGAGGCACTGAGAACTGAAATGAAAGGACCTTCCTCTGTGCCTCCGTGTCTCAGTGGTCAATGTAATCGATTACCCTTCCAATTTGCTGATGCGCTTCTCGTGAATCTCCGCGACATGCAGCAAACGCGCGGTGCCTTCGGCGATGTCGCCCACTAGCGACTTCATTTCGTGAAGGTCGCGCGTCAACATCACCACGCTTTCCGTCAATGCCTCGTGTCGGGCGGTCAAGCGGTCGAGTCGTTCATCAACAGTCATGCTCTCTCCTTCGAGCGCGTCGAGTCTTAATATAGCATGTGATAAAGACGCTTCACCGGTTCCGTCACCTCTTCCACTTTTGGCGACCTGCTAAATTCCGAGTTCTTAGGGATGTGCGCGATCGCGCCGACACCGAAGATAGCGCGGAATTCGCCAGGAGGCTTCGGTCGCAAGGGTGGGACACCCCGGAATCTTCTTAATACAGACGTTCTGGCCGATTGCCTGCGTTAACAATTCCTGCTCAAAAGTGGCTTAAACAACTAAGATAAGTTCGTTATCGATCCGACGCGTAACCTTTCCGCGAAGCGGTGAGCAGCCGTAGGAGAAACCTACGGAAACCGGAGCGGTGGAATGTCTCCGGCCCTGACGGGGCCGACCTTTCGCACGGTCAACCCCGTTTGGGTTGGGCGGTCAAGTGGATTTCGTTATCCGCAGGTTAGAACCTGGGGCTACTCAACGTTGGCGCCTTATAGGGGCCTAACGAGCGAGCGTTGCGCCCGCTTCCAGCCGGCACCTGAGCCGCCAGGATGACGACGGGAGCTGGACGTTCCCGCCACTGTGGGCAAGAGAACGCGTGAAATGTTTTTAATTGTTTCACAGCTTCCGCTGCCCGAGCGGCGGCGGGAGCGGGGGCTCCCGCAACAGCGGGAAAGATGCCCGCGCTCCCAGCGATCCATCATGGCTAAGACGATCAAAGGTTTCGTTGTCGCCGGACCGTCGAGTGGGGTGGGCAAGACCACCCTGGCCCTCGGCCTCATGGCGGCGTTCAGGAAACGCGGCCTGCAGGTCCAGCCTTTCAAGTGCGGGCCGGACTTCATCGACGCGGGGCACCACACGCGTGCCTGCGGCCGCCCGTCGCGCAACCTGGACGGCTGGATGCTCTCTCGCGACAGTAATCGCGACACTTTCCGACGCAGCGTTGCGGGGGCGGACGTTTGCATTGTGGAAGGGGTCATGGGGCTCTTCGACGGCGCGAGGGGCAAATCCGACGTGGGCAGCACGGCGGAAATGGCAAAGCTGCTGGGCCTTCCCGTCGTCCTGGTGGTGGATGCGTCCTCCGTGGCCCGGAGTGTGGCGGCCCTGGTCCACGGATTTGAAACCTTCGATCCCCAACTGGAAACATTTGGAGTGATCTTCAATAAAGTCGCCGGGCCCACCCACTATGCTTTGCTGCGCGACGCGGTGGAAAGCGCGTGCGGCGCTGTTCCGCTCGGGTACCTGCCGCGCGACCCGCGTATCGAAATCCCTGAACGCTACCTGGGATTGTTTACCGCCGGCGAGGATCTCTTGCCCGATTCGAGTTTGGCCGTGCTCGCGGAAATCGTGGAGGAGCACATCGAGCTGGATAAGCTACTTGCGTGTGCCGCGTCCATCGTTGCGCCTTTCACCGCCGAACCTTCGGCCCCGAAAATCGCCAACGTGCGCCTGGGAGTCGCCCGCGATCGAGCCTTCTGCTTTTACTATGAAGATAATCTCGACGCGCTGCGGGCGGCAGGCGCGGAAATTGTGGAGTTCAGCCCCCTCGCAGACGCCGCGCTGCCCGCGGGGCTCGACGCGCTCTACTTTGGCGGCGGGTATCCGGAGCTCTATGCCGGCCAGCTCAGCGCTAACGTGGGCATGATTGCCGCCGTGAAGAAATTTGCCGATGGCGGAGGAGTCATTTACGCCGAGTGCGGAGGCCTGATGTATCTGGCCAACAGAATCGTCGCTCGCGATGGGGGAGTGTTTCCGATGGCCGGGATTCTGCCACTGGGCGTGCAGATGACCGATCGATTGGTGAACTTCGGCTATGCGGAAGTCTCGTTGACGGCGGATTGCCTGTGGGGCGCCGCCGGAGCTCGCGCTCGCGGCCACAGTTTCCATTGTTCGCAAATCATCGAGGCCGGGGAGATGGATCGAACCTACCGCGTCAGCTACACGCTGGCGCGGCGCGAAGAATCGGAAGGCTAGCGCGCGCATAACGTGCTCGCGAGCTACATTCACCTTCACTTCCTATCCTCGCCCGGCCTCGCGGCAACCTTTGTCGAAAACGTGAAGCGCGCGAAACAGCAGAATTCTTGAGAGGCGATCGAGTAATCTGGGCGCACCAATCGACGCCCAGCGCCGGTGGGTTCGCGTTTTGCCAGGGAGAGCATGGAGATGGCCGCACGCACGATCATGATTCAGGGCACGGGCTCGTACGTTGGCAAGAGCGTGGTGACCGCGGCGCTGTGCCGATACTTCCGGCAAGAGGGCTTTCGCGTCGCGCCCTTTAAATCGCAAAACATGTCCAACAATTCGTTCGTCACGCGCGAAGGTGGCGAAATTGGGCGCTCCTCGGCATTCCAGGCCCAGGCGTGCGGAACGGAGCCGCACGTGGACATGAACCCCATCCTGCTCAAGCCCAGCAGCGAGACGGGCGCGCAAGTGGTGGTGCTGGGGAAGGTCGTGAGGGTCATGAGCGCGCGCGAGTACCACCAATATCAGCCCCACCTGCTCGAGGTCATTCAAGGGGCGTTCCAGCGGCTGGCCCGGGAAAATGACATCGTGGTGATCGAAGGCGCTGGCAGTCCCGCCGAAATTAATCTGCGGCCCTACGACATCGTCAACATGGCGACGGCGCGCATGGCCTCCGCTCCGGTGGTGATTGTCGGCGACATCAACCTGGGCGGCGTGTTCGCCTGGCTGGTGGGAACCCTCGAACTGCTCACCGTCGAGGAGCGCGCCCGGGTCAAGGGATTCATCATTAACAAATTTCGCGGCGACCTCTCGCTTCTGTACAACGGCCTCGAAATGCTCGAAAACATGACCGGCAAAAAAGTGCTAGGCGTGTTGCCTTACGTGAAAGACCTCGCCGTGGCGGAGGAGGACGGCATTCCGGATTCAAAATGGAAAGGCAAGTGGGTTTCCGACCCGACGAAGCTCCAGATTCAGGTCTTGTTGCTGCCGCACATTTCGAATTCGACGGATTTTGAGAGCCTGGAACTCGAGCCCGACGTGGGCCTACGCTACGTCGCGGAAGTGCCTCCGGCGGGCGAACCACTGCCCGACCTACTGATCATTCCGGGGTCGAAAAGCACGATGGCGGACCTGGCCTACCTGCGATCCTCGGGACTGGTTGAGTACGTCCGCCGCTGCCGGGAATCGGGCGGCTCGGTGGTGGGAATCTGCGGAGGCTACCAAATGCTGGGCCGGGAACTGCTTGACCCTATGGGAGTTGAATCGAGTACGCGGTCAATGGAAGGCTTGGGCCTCCTCGAAAGCACCACCACCTTTGAGCCCACCAAGACCACCCAACAGGTGCGCGCGCTGACCCTTGATCACGAGGAGGAGGTTGTGGGCTACGAGATCCACATGGGGCAAACGCAAGGCCCGCCGGAGACGCAGCCGCGCTTCCGAATCGTCAGTGAAGGCGGGAAGGCAACCGAGCGCTTTGACGGGACAGTCTCCCCCGACGGCGCCGTGTGGGGGACCTATCTGCACGGAGCGTTTGACGCCCCGGCCTTCCGGCGCCGCATTCTCAATGACTTGCGCGCCCGCCATCAATGGCCGCCGCTGCCACCCAGCCTCGGCACCCAAGCCGTCACCGGCCTCGACTCCCTTGCGAGCCTGATCCGCGAGCACCTCGACTTGAAGGTTCTGGATAATATCTTGAATGGAATCAATGTTTTATCATAGTCCCCGGCTGGACCCAAGCGCCTTCCGCCACTTCCACTCTATTGCACCCTTTAGCGGTTTATCCACAATGTTCCTAGCCAAAAGTCCGGGCATCAACCTCCCCATATGGCGGATGTGGCTCAGTTCGGGCTCCGGCAAAATGCACTTGGAGGTTACAAATGCAAAGCTCATTAGTAAGTCTCTCGAACGAACTGGCAAAACTAGTGGCGGAGTATCAGCCGCACGTCGTAGCGGTTCACGCTCGAGCGCATTACGCTTCGAGCGGGGTCCACTGGCGGCCCGGCGTGGTCGTGACTGCGGATCACACGATTGGTCAGGACGAAGACATTCAGGTGACGCTTCCCGACGGCAAGAGGGTCGATGCCACTCTAGCGGGCCGCGACCCCGGAACCGACATCGCGGCCTTGAAAGTGGAGGGCCTGGGTTCAGCGGCCGCCAATTCTGTGGGAGCTGGAGGCGCCAGCGTGGGCGAGTTGGCGCTGGTCCTCGGGCGCTCTCCCGACAGTGGGCCGAATGCAAGCCTTGGAGTGATCAGCGCCATATCGGGTCCGTGGCGCACGTGGCGAGGAGGCCGTCTGGATCAATACATCCGTCTGGACGCGACGCTCTTTCCCAATTCATCCGGGGGGGCCGTGATGGATTGTCGCGGCCGGCTGCTCGGAATCGCCACGTCGGGACTCTCGCGGATCGCGGGTCTGGCAATTCCGGCGTCGTCGGTGAATCGCGTCATCGACGCGCTGCTGGCGAAGGGGTACATGCCGCGCGGCTACCTGGGAGTGGGGATTCAGCCGGTCGCTATTCCCGAGACTCTCCGCGCAAGCCTCTCCGTGCCCAACGAGGGCGGCGTCATGGTGGTCAGCGTGGAACGTGGCGGACCGGCAGATCAAGCGGGCGTGCTTCTTGGTGATATCCTGCTGGGCATTGGAAGTACGCAGCTCGACCAGATTGATGACCTGCAAGCGTTTTCGGATTCAGGTGTAATTGGAAAACCAGTCAAGGCCAAGCTGATTCGCGCCGGCGCACTCCACGAGGTTGAAATCACTATTGGCGAAAGGCCAGGGAGGTGAGGCAAACATGGCTCTCGAGAGTTTCGGTCAGATTGCTGAACACCTGCGTCGGTCCACGGTGCAAGTAACGAGCGGCCGGCGCGGCCAAGGGTCGGGCTTCATCGTAAAATCGGATGGAGTGATCGTGACGAGCGCGCACGTGGTAGGCGATCCCGGGCTCGTGGTGCGGCTCTGGGACGGCAGTTCGTTTCCTGCGAAGCTCAAATCCCGGAGCACCCGGCGCGACCTGGCGGTTTTGCGCATTCCCACGGTGAACCTCACTCCCGTCACTCTAGCGGATTCCGATAATCTGCGCGTCGGCGAACTGGTCATCGCTGTCGGCAATCCGCTGGGCTTCATGGGCGCGGTCACCACGGGAATCGTTCATGCCATTGGCCGCCGCCCCGGCCTGGGCCCGACGAATTGGGTCCAGGCGGATGTTCAGCTTGCGCCGGGAAATTCCGGTGGGCCTTTGGCCGACGTGCGCGGCAACGTCGTCGGCGTAAACACCATGGTTGCGGCGGGACTGGGGCTTGCAGTGCCGGCCAACGCGGTGGCCCGGTTCCTCGCCGGAGATTTCGATCAAGCGCCGTTGGGCGTGGTTCTCCGGCCTGCTTCTGTCCGCGTTTCAGGCGCGGAGCGCCTGGGACTGGTGGTTCTGGAAGTGGTTCCAGGTGGTTGTGCCGAGTACGCCTCGCTGCGAGCCGGCGATATGCTGATTGGAATCGAGGGGAAACCACTGCGCTCGCTCGATGACCTCGAGCAGGCGCTGGAAGGGTACGGAGAGCGCTTGCTGCGTCTAGAATTCGTCCGGGGCGATCCGAACAAAATTCGCAAGGTGGCGGTGCGCTTGGGAGTTTCGCAGGCGGCCATGGCATGATTCGCGTTCAGGTCAAAGCTTCGTCCCCCATCGCCAAGGCAGGCCTCGAGGCCCTGCTTCAGGCGCATTCCACCCTGCGCTTGATCGACGATTCATCTGAGGGCGGTCGCGGGGTGGAAGGGGATTCGCTGCCGGATGTGGTGCTCGTGGAATCTGGGACGCTTGCCGACGCCGCGGCGCGAAAGGCCATCGATTGGGCGAACGCAGGTGGGGCCGTAGTGTTGTTGGTTCACGATCCCCCCACCGAGGCGGTCGCGGGTATATTGCGCGCGGGAGTCAAAGCGGTGCTCAGCAGTGGTGGGACTGGACCGGAAATTGTTGCGGCAATTGAAGCGGCGGCAGCCGGCCTGGTCGTCCTCGACCCTACCGACTTAGAGGCTCTCCTGCGCGCTCCAGCCGCCGCGATCAATGGCTCTGATGCTCTGGTTGAGGCGCTGACGCCCCGCGAACTGGAGGTCCTTCGACTTCTCGCGGCCGGGCTCGGCAATAAGGAGATTGCTCCTCGCCTCAGGATTTCCGAACATACCGTCAAGTTCCACGTCGCCTCGATCATGGGCAAGCTCGGAGCGGCCAGCCGCACTGAGGCCGTCACCCTCGGCATCCGCCACGGTTTAATCATGATCTGACATCCTCAATACACAAAATCGATGAAGGGTTCGTAGGTCCGGTGCTGGGGGCCCGCAACGTGCCCAAAATAGGGTGAGGTGACGTTGTTGTAGACGTCCCGCGGATTTAAATGGTTGGTGACATTATATGCGCCAATGGCTCCGCGGAGGGTGTGTTTCCTTACCCAGGGCAGGAACGGAATGCGGAAGTCCTTGCCAAGTTTAAGGTCGAGAGAGAGGAACGTGGGAAGGCGCAGGCTGTTGGGCTGGCCCACGTAGTTTTGCAGTGCGTCCAGCGCCGAATACGGATATCCGGTGTGGAGGTCCAGCACCGGGCTCGCGGTAATTTTCCAGGGAAGCTTGAATTGCCCCCAGGTTAGGAAGCGATTCGGAATGTCCGAGTTTAAGGCCGAAAAGAAGTTCGGCCGGATCACAGGCTCTTCAAACGGCACATACACCTGGGAGAGAACGTTCAGGTCTCCACGCGCCGAGCTGTGAACGTAAGAAAAATCTATGTCGGCATATTTGCCGGTACGATAACGCAGCGTGGATTCGAATTCCTGATAGCGCGAGCCGCCGGTGTTGGTCATGAGGAGAAGGGGACTCGTCCCCGGCAACTGTTGGGGCCCGACGACGAACAGGTCGTAGGTGCGACTGGCGAGGTAGCTGAGCCGGAGGGTAACGCGCGATCCCAACTCGCGGTCCAATTCCAAATTCCAAGTCACGTTGTAGGGTGTGCTCTCCAGGTCCTGCCCGGGAGGTAGAATGTGAGTCATTCTGTTATCCACATGCGCGTAGACATTCTGTAAAGTCACTGGCGGTCCCAGCGGACCTCCGAGCGGGTTATACAGAGTAATCACGCGTTCAGGATTGCCGATGAAGCTGCCCCCGAGGAGAGGCATTCCCGAGTAGAACACTCCGGCGCCGCCACGCAAAATGGTGCGGTTATTTTTGCCCGGTGCATATTCGAAGCCCAATCGAGGTGAGATGGCGGCCGCCGATCCGAGGGTCTGCCCGGAAAAGCGCAATCCGGCGTCCACGGCAAACCGGTCACCGAGCGCCCAGTGATCCTGCGCGAAGATGCCTATCTCCAAATCGTGCGCGCTGAGCAGCCCCGGCCCGCTGAAAGTGATTTGCTCCGCCAGCGAGCCGTCCAGCCTCAACGCATTGACCGGCATCGACCGGCTGACGCCGCCAAACGTCCTATACACGCCGTCGCCGCCAACCTTTAGCTCGTGCTTACCGTGCCATTCCCGTCGAGGAAATTGGTAGGTCTCCCGTGCCTCACCTTGATCGGCCGTGCGCGTGTAAGCGTTAAAGAAGTTGCCTCCCCAGCCGTTGGGCGTCACTTGCATATCGGTGATTCCCTGTCCGTGGCCGTAGCTGGAAAAACGAGTGTACTGGAGCGTCATGCTGAGCAGTCCTCCCGACGCGAACACGCGCCGGTCTTGCGTGCCGACGGAAAAACCACGTTGACCGTAGTTTGAGGAAGCGGTCTGCGGTACCAGAGAATCGCTGTCCGCCCACTCCTGGCGGTCAGGAAATACGTGGAGGTTGAAAGTGAGAAGGTGTTCCGAGGAAACGACATACTGGAAATTGGTGAACGAGTTGACGCCTTGCTGGATGGTCTGATCGTGGGGCCACGGCAACCCGCGCACAATTTGCTTGTGCATGAAGTAGGTGAAGGATTCCGACATGGTCAAGCGGTTGCTGTTGAGCGGGCCCGTAAACCTGATGCGTGGACTGTTGCCATCGACGCCCGAGAGGTGACCGGCTTCGAAGCGGAATGAGGGCACCACATCGTACAATTGAAAATCCCATTTGTCGGAGGGCGGTTTGGTCACGACGGTGGTCAGACCTCCGGAAAAGTGCCCATATTCCGCGTTGTAAGGCGTCTTGGACACGTCCAGCGACTCGATGGCGTCGGGGGGAAGGTCGATGGAGTAGCTGCCGGTAATGGGATCCACCATCTCGGTATTATTGACCAGCAGCATGCTCTGGCCCTCTTCTGAGCCCTTGATATTGATCTTGCCGTCTGGGGTGCGCACCACCCCCGGAACCAGGGGCAAGGCCGCCAGGAATTCTTCGTGTACCAGTGGTAGGGTGCTGAGCTGCTGGGTGTTTACGTGGCCGGTGGAGGGTGTGTTTTCTGTGGCGAGAGGCGTCGCGGATTCGTGAACTTCAACGCTCTGCCGGAGCTTCTCTGATTCGGGCAGGACGATTTGCAAAAGCGTCGGATTCTCGGCAGCCACTCTGAGGCCAGCTTCGATTGCCGGCAAGTGGCCGACGGCCACGCACACTAAATCGTATTCGCGCGGTTCGAGACCGGGAAAATCAAATTCCCCCCGCTCGTTGGTGGTCACACCGATGCCCTCTGCCGGTAATCCGATCCCTTTGAGTGTGCAGACGGCTCCTGCAATCGGCGAACCGTTCCCACTCGCGACCACGCCTTTCAAATCCTGCGTTTGGGGGTGTGACCATGCGGCCGTGACGGAGGCCGCCAGGGCGATAACTACATTGAGGGAAGACTTAAACCAAACTCCTTTTTGGCGGAGCATAAACTGTATACGAGGCGAGCGATCCTTAGCAAGAGTATCATAATCTGTGGCCCGATTACAGCCGCAAATCCACGAGGCGCGCAGCGTGAATCCATTTGGTAGTTCCGCGGTCCGTCCTTTTTCTCACGGTGACGCCGGGAGATCGTGCCGTTCCTCGGTCTGGACAGTGAACAGCTTAAAATCAGAGTACGAGTGGGTGTTCCGGAAACTTGCATCGGAAAACCTCGTCTCCACTTCCACGTCGCGTGGGAGCCAGAGTCCTGCCGCGGCGCCCTGGAAGTGGACTTCAACGAATTTGAGACGCGTAATCTGCGATATGAGGTTAATTTGCGGTACCGGGGTCAGGATGCCCGCCCACTATCATCTCAACCAGGTCGGCAAAAGGCGTGTCGATTACAGGCGGGGCACGGCCGAACGGCTTGGCCGGACGCATTATGCAAGCAAGATATGTCTTGACAGCGATTCGGGAGCGCGCTAGGCTTCGGCGCATGGCCAAGGAAATGACCGTACGTGAGATGGCAAGCAAGGGAGGGCGTGCGCGCTCAAAGATATACAGCAAGCGCCAACGCAAAGAGTGGGGAAAGCTGGGTGGACGCCCGCCGAAACTGAGTGAAACGGACTGGGCGCGGATATTTTACCTGCTCAGGGCTGGCAAGTCGCAGGTGGAATGCGCCCGCGCATTTAAGATCTGTACGCGTACGATTGGCCGCGCCCTATTAAAGGCCAGGAAGGCCGCTCGCAAGCGTGGCAAGTGACTTCACGGCGCGAGCCGTGCAGTTGGCGAAGCTTTAGAGTGCGGCAGCTTGCTGCCGCTTTTCCGCCTGTCTGCGCGCTGGCTGGGCTCTCGCGCCTCAATTCACTCTCAGAGGTTTGCAAAATATAGTGACAATGACGTCCGTAGCGCGGGCATCTTGCCCGCTGTCGCGGGAGCGTCCCGCTCCCCTGGAGTTTCTACATTTCGGATGTGGTTTCGCCGCTCCGGCCCCCTCACAGCCCGTCTCCAGAAGCGCGGTTAAGGCCGTTACTCGTCAAAGCGCCCGGCTTGCAGAGCCAGTGGCGATTAGTAAACAGTAGGCAACCGGGCAGGAGTAATCCGCGACAGCGTGGACCGACCCCCGAAGAGCGGGCATTTCCCTGAGCAAATCGACGCCATCGCGACCCGCTCCTGGACGGTCAACCACCCTTGTATTGTTTGTTCTGGGAGTTGGCCGGAAAGTCATCAACCGAACTAACCGAATTAACGACTACCGGTACCAACCGTCTCGTGATATCATTGCAGCGCTCACCACAAAGAATTCTCAGGGCCGTTACTGTTTTTGCGGTCGTTTCCCGCCTTACAAGAGGTCGGCCAGATTCCAGGCTAGGTGGAGGGGGGGCTATGGCGACCAATGGTGCGGAAGGTTACATTTCGCGAACATGCCGGCGTGGAACAACTGCTCTGCTGCCGGCGATGGTGATGATTGGCCTGATCGCGGTCTCGCCGGGGCTGCGGGCGCAGCGCCCGGCGAAGGTCGATTTCAGGCGCGATGTGCAACCCATTTTCAAGACTTACTGCATCGGCTGTCACGGACCGACGCAGCAGATGAACGGTTTCCGGCTGGATCGCCGTCGCGATGCCATGCGCGGCGGCACCATTGCGGTCATCGGGCCCGGCAACAGCGCCGGCAGCCGGCTGTATCAGAGACTCGTCGGCGACCAGTATGGGCTGCGAATGCCGCCCACCGGTCCGTTGAGCGAAGACAAGATCAGCATCATCAAAGCGTGGATCGATCAGGGCGCCAATTGGCCCGACGAACTGAGCGGTGAAACACCGCCCCCGCCTGCTGATCCCGGCGCCACTGCGCTCATGAACGCGCTGCGGCGCGGCGACTCGGCAGTGTTCCAGAAGAATCTGCATGATGATCCCAAAGTCGCGAATCGCAAAGGACCGGGCGGCTCCACCCCGCTGATGTATGCCGCTCTCTATGGCGATTCCGAATCCCTGCGGCGCCTGCTAGCCGCCGGCGCCGACCCTAATCTGAAGAACGATGCGGGAGCAACGGCGCTGATGTGGGCCGCAGGCGATCTTGAGAAGACGCGGCTGCTCGTCGATCACGGGGCCGACGTCAACGCGCGCTCCGGCAACGGGCGCACCCCCTTGATGATCGTAGCCACGCACCACGGGTCCACGCCGATCCTCCAGCTTCTGCTCGACCATGGAGCGAATCCCTCAGCGCAGTCGCCGGGGCTCTTCGGCGTCATGACCCCGCTTGCCGAGGCGGCCTACGCGAGCGACGCAACTGCCATGCACACTCTCATCGCGCGCGGTGCGGACGTGAAGGGCGCTGGGGTGAATCCGCTAAGTTTCGCCCTGGAGGTGAATTGCGTCTCCTGCGTCAATCTCGTGATTGGATCGACCTCAAAGCCGGACTTGAATATGGCGATGCTCTTCGACACACCACCCCTCGGTGACAGCTCCCTGGTCAAGCTGCTGCTCGATCGCGGCGCCGATCTGAATGCTAAAGATCCTGACGGTAACACCCTGCTCACGATGGTTTGCGCTGCCGACACAGCTCCGCTGGACCTGGTCAAATTCCTGATCGACCGTGGCGCGGACGTCAACGCCCGGAGCCCGCACGGCGAGACCGCCCTGGAACTCGCCATGCGCCACGGGCATACCCCTGTGGTCGACCTGCTGATGCGAGCGGGCGCCAGACCCTCTGAAGGGCCGGCCGAAGCATCCGCCGAAGCGCCTGCCGATGGGGTCGAAATCAAGCCCGCGCCGGCACACACGGCTCGGGGGGCGGTCGCCAGGAGTCTGCCGCTTCTGCAGCGGAACGACGTGGAGTTCAAGCAAAAGTCTGGTTGCGTGTCGTGCCACAACAACACCTTGACGGCCACGACGGTGGCCACGGCGCGCCGGAGGGGAATCGTCGTGGACGAGCAGATCGCGACCCAGCAAGTGAAAGCTACCGCGACGTATCTCGAAGGCTGGCGCGACCGCGCGCTACAGGGTGTCGGAATCCCGGGCGATGCCGACAGCATGGGCGCCATCCTGCTCGGCATGGCTGACGCAAACTATCCGCCTGACCCGGCCACCGACGCAATGGCTCTGTTTCTCAAAGACCACCAGTCGCCGGACGGGCGATGGTACTCAACCGCGTACCGTCCGCCGCTCGAAGCGAGCGATGTTCAGACGACCGCCACCACCCTGCACGCGGTTCAGGTGTACGCACCGCAAGCCCAGCGCGCGGACTACGATCGGGCGGTCCAGCATGCTGCGGCGTGGCTCAGCAGGGCCCAACCCCGGACGACCGAGGACCGTGCTTATCAGCTGCTCGGCCTCGCGTGGGCGGGCACAGACCGGAAGATCATCAAGCAAGCCGCCGCCGGATTGCTCGCTGAGCAGAGGCCGGACGGCGGCTGGGCGCAGCTTCCGTCGCTCGCGAGCGACGCCTTTGCCACTGGTCAGGCGCTTGTGGCCCTGGCACGGTCCGGAGCGCTCGCTGTGGCCGACGCAGCTTACCAGCGCGGCGCGCAGTATCTGATGGGCACTCAACTCGCAGACGGGTCGTGGTATGTGAAGCGACGGGCTTTGCCAATCCAGCCGTATTTCGAGAGCGGTTTTCCCCACGGGCGCGATCAATTCATCTCGGCGGCGGCCACCAACTGGGCCACAATGGCATTGGCGCTGGCAACGCGAACATCGACTTCGGCGCTGGCAAACACTGTAGAACCCCGATGAGCGTTTAGAATCTCGGTAGATATATTTGTCTGGAAGAAGTTCTTACATGTCCACGCCGTCGGCAAGCACGGAATCAAGCGTCTTCATTCGTCCGATGAAGGAGGCCGATTTGGGTGAAGCGCGCAGAATCTTCCGCCTCGCTTTTGGCACCTTCCTCGGCGTGCCGGATCCGGAGGCGTTCTGGGCGGATCGAGAGTACGTTTTCACGCGGTGGCGAGCCGATCCGGGGGCGGCCTTGATAGCTGAAGAGAATGGCAAGCTGGCTGGGTCAAATTTTGCAACGCACTGGGGCAGTTTTGGCTTTTTCGGCCCCCTAACGGTCCGGCCCGATCTATGGGACCAGCACATTGCTCAGAAACTGCTGGCTCCAACAATGGAACTCTTCGAGAAGTGGGACTTGCGAGAATCCGGTCTTTTCACGTTTGCACACAGCCCCAAACACATCGGGCTCTATCAAAAGTTCGGATTCTGGCCGCGATTCCTGACTGCCATCATGTCGGTAGAAGTAACTGGAAAAGCGACATCGGCAATCAAGTATTCGAGGCTGAATGAAGAAGGCCAAGACCAAGCTCTGCGGGCCTGCCGCAATTTAACGGATTCTATTTACGAAGGGCTGGACTTGACCTCCGAAATCCAATCGGTGACGGATCAGAACTTGGGCGAGACCGTCCTCGTGTGGGGTGGCGACTCGCTGGATGCGTTCGCAATATGCCATTGCGGTGAGGGGACCGAAGCCGGACAAAAAACTTGCTATGTCAAGTTTGGGGCGGTGGCACCAGGGCCGCGGGCGGAGAACGGGTTCGAACATCTACTGGACGCCTGCGACGCGCTCGCCGCAGAGCGCAGTTTGCAGAGAATTGAAGCTGGCATGAACCTTAACCGCAGTCAGGCCTATCGTCAGATGCGTCGGCGCGGTTTTCGCACTGATATTCAGGGTGTTGCGATGCACAAGCCTGACTCACCTGTTTATAATCGGCCGGACGCCTTCGTCGTGGACGATTGGCGCTAGCTGCTTCTTGCTTCCAGATAGGTCCTGGATCACGAGCGTACTCGGAAGTTGGCCGGTGAGTAGTGTTTACCAATTCCCCGTCACTTGGACGTATAGTCGCCAGACCGTCTTTCTGTCACTTTGGGGGGATGTGAGGGATGACGCGCCCAACGCACATTCGGAAATGTAGAAACTCTAGGCGGCAGCTTGCTGCCGCTTTTCCGCGTGTCTGCGCGCTGGCTGGGCTCTCGCGCCTCAATTCACCCTCAGGGGTTTGCAAAATATAGTGACAATGACATCCGTAGCGCGGGCATCCTGCCCGCTGTCGCGGGAGCGTCCCGCTCCCGTCGGCGCGGCTGGGTTTTTTCTTTCTCGCGCCTGAAGCTGCCCAGTTCCGGCTGTCTCCACTCCCAAAAGGGGTCGCCATCCAAGATTTTGGTAGCGAAAGGGGACCATGATTCAGTAACTTATCAGTACGAAGCCTCGTGACAGAATCCATGATCCGAGAATGAGGGAGCGAAACCTTGCTGGGTCTTGATCGCAACGCCGCACGTTATACGTGGACAGCGGTTTTCGTTCTGCTCATGGTAGGACTGTTGTATCGCATTCGTGAGACTTTGTTTATCTTCGTCGTCGCTCTTTTGTTTGCCTATCTGCTTTGGCCGTTGGTGAAGCTTCTTGACCGTAGGCTGCCGGGACAGTCGAGGGCGTTGGCGCTCACCCTCGTGTACCTGGCGCTAGTCGGAGTCTTGATTGTCGTAGGGTTTGCCATCGGGTCGCGGGTTGTCCAACAGGCGAATGCACTCGCTACACGGCTTCCGGAGCTCCTGACGCGCTTTCAGCCCACCTCGCCGCCCCCCGCCGACCTATCCACCGCCGCGACCATCAGGAGCACCATGATGGCAACGGTGCAGCAGCAATTGGCGCGACATTCGAGGGACATTCTGGGACTACTTTCGAATGCGGCCCTCGGAGTTGTGTCGCGTGCCGGAAACCTCATTTTCGTCGTTCTGGTACCGATTCTCAGTTTTTTCTTTCTGAAAGATGGGCACGAGATACGCGGTTCGGTACTGGGTTTGTTCTCCGGCTGGGCCCGCCATGACGCGGTAGAAAGAATTGCCGGCGATCTGCACGTGTTGTTGGCACAATATATGCGGGCCCTCGTGTCGCTGGGAGTCGTGGCCTCGGTAGCTTATGGTCTCTTCTTCTCGCTAATTGGTGTTCCGTACGGAATACTGTTGGCGGCGGTGGCGTTTCCACTCGAATTCATACCCATGGTGGGGCCTTTGACCGGCGCCGTCATCGTTCTTCTGGTCGCGGGTTTGAGCGGTTCCCATCACTTGCTTTGGATTCTTGCGTTCCTCGTAGCGTTCCGCTTCTTTCAGGACTATGTCGTGTCACCCCACCTTCTGAGTTCGGGCATGAAGCTTCACCCTCTGCTGATCATTTTCGGAGTCCTGGCGGGTGGCTCCATCGCCGGGGTGGCAGGAAGCTTCCTTTCGGTGCCGGTGCTTGCAACATTGCGAATCGTATATCGGCAGATGCTGACCAAATCTCCACCTGCGGTGATAGCGCCCGACAGCGTCCAACTTAAATGAATTATTTCGATGCCGTAGCGGCGGGTTTATTTCGCTACTTCCCCGGCGCGCTGGACGGTTCGCCTTGTGACAGCGCTCGCCGAAAGCGCCAATAAATTCTCAAGAATTTGCCCTCCCTTCGTCCCCCGGGAGGAAGAGGCAATTTTCGTAAGAGTGAGCAATTTTGAACAGACTTCGAGCTAGATATGCTTTAATGATTGCGCGGGGCTCAAATACGAAAAACTTGGGCTTAGATCGGTCGGGTCGCCCATGATGAATGTCCCGGAGCACGTTTTGCCGCGGTTCCCACCCTTGGCGCACCAAATGGCATGTCGCCTGAGAAATTCAACGTGAGGCGGAGGTCTGCGTGAAAGTCTTAATGGTCTACCCCGAGTTTCCGGACACGTTCTGGAGCTTCAAGCACGCCTTGCCCTTTGAAGGCAAAAAGTCATCATTCCCCCCGTTGGGATTACTTACCGTGTCGGCTCTGCTGCCTTCGCACTGGGAGCGCCGCCTGGTGGATCTGAATGTGCGCCGCCTTAAGGATTCCGAGTTGGATTGGGCGGACGTGGTCTTTTTCAGCGGCATGATCGTGCAGGGACCTTCGATGAAGGAGCAGATCGCGCGAGCCAAGCGACGTGGGCTTCGGACTGTGGTCGGTGGCCCGATTGTCAGCGCCAAGGACTCGCACATCGCCGAAGCCGATCACACCGTCGAAGGGGAAGCCGAGGAGATCATTCCCCAACTCGCTGCGGACCTCGAACGGGGAGAGGTGCGGCCTCACTACTCTAAAAAGGAATGGCCCGATGTTACCCAAGTGCCGCTACCGGACCTGCGAATCGCTCCCCTGGGGCGCTATAGTTCCATGGCGCTTCAGTACTCACGCGGCTGCCCTTTCACATGCGAATTCTGCGACATCATCGAGATATACGGACGGCGGCCCCGAACGAAGACCCCCGATCAGGTGTGCGCGGAGCTCGACCAGATTTACCGGCTGGGCTGGCGTGGCTCGGTTTTCATGGTGGATGACAATTTCATCGGTAATAAGAAAAACGTGATGCTTCTGCTGCCCCGCCTGGTGCAATGGATGCGTAACCATAAGCACCCCTTCGCGTTTTACACCGAGGCTTCCCTGAACTTGGCGGAGGATGAGAAGATGCTTTCCTTGATGCGCGAGGCACATTTCACCCGCGTCTTCCTGGGCATTGAGACACCAGTGGCTGAAAGTCTGAAAGAAACCACCAAATTCCAAAATCTTCGCAAAGATCTGCTGGAAAGTGTGAAGCTCATCCAAGCCTACGGAATGGAAGTGATGGCAGGCTTCATCGTGGGCTTTGATAACGACCCGCCCGACGTTTTTGACCGTCAAATTGCCTTCATCCGCGAAGCCGCGATTCCCCTCTCGATGGTGGGTCTGCTCACAGCCCTGCCGAATACGCAATTGTGGCGTCGGCTCAAAGCGGAGGGAAGGCTTCTCAAGGCCAGCCTGGGCAGCAACACACTTGCCGACTTGAACTTCATGCCGCGCATGGACCCGCAAGAATTGCTGAATGGCTACCGGCGGATCATGCAGACCATTTACAATCCACAGGAATACTTCCAACGCGCCTCGGATTTCCTGGGGCAGTTAGGCAAGGGATCGCGCTCGCCGGTGGTGTTTTCCGATTTTCTCGCGCTCGCCCGCTCGCTGTGGCGACAAGGCTTGCTGAGCAATTACCGCCAGGAGTATTGGAAGTTCTTTGTGCAGTCCCTGAGCCAGCATCGGCATCACTTTAGCAAGGCAATCACCCTTGCAATTATGGGGCACCATTTCTTCGAGCTCCTGGATGCGGCGGATGCAGAGTAGGGCAACCGTGAGGCGGCGAGGCCGCAGTCGCCCGACCGAACGCCCGTTCTTTCCGTTTCCGCCTTCCCCGGATAGCCTGCGCAGCTTTAGAGTGCGGCAGCTTGCCGCCGCTTTCCTTCCCCTAACTAGCTCGCGGCATTCGCCTGCGCGTAGCATTCCCAGCCGGCAAACTGGCTGGTGAGAAAGCGGCAGCAAGCTGCCGCACTCTAAAGCTGCGCAGCGGTTGTCCCCCGGCGGGGGTTGGTACACCCCTGCGAATATCCGAGCAAGAAATGGCCATCTGGTGTAGAATAGTTAGGTGAAATTCTTAAACAATGGGGGTGGTGCGAGTCGCAAGTGCTACCAGTCTCGCTTTTGAGACTCTGCGTGTACTATCGCCCGTTGTCGATTGTGGTCAACTTCTGCAAATTGTCGTATCGATCCTTCAATAGGGGAATCCACGGCCTCTTTTCGGTAGTGAAAGGGTCTTAGGAAAAAGGGACGGCTGATTCCAGCCGCCACTTTAAGGGAGAGTCCTTTGTCGCGTGTGCTGCAAAAAATCGATGACCGGGTCCGCAACCTTATCGATTTGGGGAAGGAACGCGGTTATGTTATCCATGACGAGGTGAACGCCGCCCTTCCGGCAGCGACGCGCACATCGGCGGAAATCAAAAGCCTGTTTGCCGCGTTCGAGCATCACAACGTTCACGTCTATGAGAATGCGGCCGCGGCCAAGGCGGCGATCCATTTGTCCGGAGAAAATGCACACCCCACAATGGAGGGAAGAGAAGACGGAGGCCCCGACGAAGAGGCGGAGGTCGAAGAGGCCTCGCACTCTACCGACAAGAACAACGATGCCGTCCGCGTGTATCTCCGCGAGATGGGTCGCGTCCCGCTGCTTAAGCGCGAAGGCGAGGTGGCGATCGCCAAACGCATGGAGCGTGGCCACGCGCTGGTTCTCCGTACAATTTCCCGTTCTCCGCTCGTGCTCAAGGAGATCATCGCCATCGGCAAAGAGATTGACAAAGGCACGCGATCGATTCGGGAAGTGGTCCAGTTCGACGAAGAAGATTTGACGGTAAAGAAAATCGAGAAAATTACCCGCAACACGCTGAAGACCATCGACAAAATTGAGAAGCTTTATGCGGTGGCGTTGCGGCAGGCCGATCGCCTGAGCGCCCTTCCGAAATCGGGCGGGCGGACGCATCTGCGCGCCCGCCGCCAACTGGCGCGCACGCGCGTGGAAATGTCGCAACTAGCTCGGTCGATCCGCTTTCACCCGCTTGAAAGGAAGCGCCTGATTGACGAATTGCGGCACACGGTGGAGCAAGCCGAATCGCTGGGCCGCGAGTCCGCGCGCCTCGAGCGGCACGGCGGCGCATCCTCGCGGGCAGACCTGCGGTCGCGCCGGTCGCAGCTCCGCGAAATTGAGGAATCAGGCGGGGTCGGCATTACCGCTTTGAGGCGCTCTATGGCCCTCATCCGCCGCGGCGAAGCGGACGCCGAGCGAGCGAAAAAGGAACTGACCGAAGCTAATCTTCGCTTGGTGGTTTCCATCGCCAAGAAATATGCCAACCGCGGGTTGGAGTTTCTCGACCTCATTCAGGAAGGGAACATTGGGCTGATGAGGGGAGCGGACAAGTTTGACTGGCGCCGCGGGTACAAGTTCTCCACCTATGCCACGTGGTGGATCCATCAGGCCGTGTCCCGTGCCATCGCTGACAAAGCGCGCACCATTCGCGTGCCCGTCCACATGTTTGGAGCGATCAACAAGCAGATTCGCACCAGCCGTCAACTTGTTCAGGAGCTGGGCCGAGAGCCCACTGCGGAGGAGATTGCACAGCGCCTGGAAGTGGCCGTGGAAAAGGTGCGCAACACCCGGAAGATCGCGCAGCAACCCGTGTCGCTGGGGACGCCGGTGGGGAAAGACGGCGAATCGGCCCTGGGTGATCTGCTCGAGGACAAATCTTCGGCCTCGCCTTCCGAGGCGGTGATCGATCTCAACTTGAAGGAGCGCGTGGCGTCGATGCTGAAGACGCTGACGGCCCGCGAGGAAGCTATTATCCGCATGCGGTTCGGCTTGGGGGACGGCAGCGAATGCACCCTCGAGGAAGTGGGCCGGACCTTCGATGTGACGCGCGAACGGATTCGCCAGATTGAAGCTATCGTGCTTCGGAAGCTTCGCCATCCGTCGCGGTCGGGCCATTTCCGTCTCTTTGTACAAAATTCTGCGTAGGACAAACCGGGAGGCGCGCCGGTGCTCGAGACCGTCCGCCAACGGCAATGTAGGGTGTTTAAAGGAAAAACATGAAAAACCTCTTTGTAGGCAACCTGAGCTTTCAAACAACAGAAGGCGAATTGTCGGATTTGTTCAAAGGATTCGGGCAGGTGACCCGAGTCCACGTGGCGATGGATCGGGAGACAGGGCGGGCCCGCGGTTTTGCCTTCGTGGAAATGCCCAATGATGAAGAAGCCGCCAAGGCGATCGCTGCCCTGAATGGAAAAGAAGTCGGAGGCCGCGCACTGAAGGTGAACGAAGCGCGTCCCAAGACCGACCGGGGCGGACCACCTCGTAGCAGCGGTGGGGGCGGGGGACGCGGGCGTGACCGCTTCTCCAATGAAGATTACAGCGAAGCCCCGCGCAAGCCGCGTGAACCTCGCTGGTAATCCCCTCCCCGAAGCGGCCGAAGCCTCGCCCGCTTATATTTAGATTCATAGGAGACCCCATGGCCACGTTTCAGAAACGTCAGAAAGAAATGAAGAGACTTGAGAAGCAGCGCGAGAAAGCAGAACGGCGCGCCCAAAAGAAACTGATCGGCCGTACCGAGACTCCGGTCGAGGCCCTTACTCCTGAAGAACTCGGACCCTTTGATCCCAACGTGACCACGCCCGCCGAGACGGTACCGCACAACTGACCCCAGGGATCGGCCCCTCATGCACGGAGCGCTTCCGTTGCATATCAGGATGTTGATGAAGCCGGGTGGGCCGACACGGCTTGCGCCTGTTTTTGCCCGGTTTACTGCCTTCTCAGTGCCAAGTAGCAACGGGATGGCCTTCAATCTTGGCGATCGCTTCGTCCGCAATATACTTAATGCGAATATGGCTCGCCCGGCTCAAGACAGGGATGGCGCTGCTCGCCCCGGGCCCGATGTCGGCCAAGGCGTAAGCGATGTTGCGCAGCACCTGTATGTCCTCGTTGTTGAGAGCATTTTCGTCAGGAACATCAAAAGCGGCCGTCAGGGCGGGAACGGCGGAATTGGCCGCGGCACCCATGCGCCCGAGCGCCAGTGCGGCGGACATTCTGACCGTTCCTGCGGGGTCCTTTAATGCTTCGCAGAGCGCCGGGACCGCCCCTTTCGCGCTAGGGCCAATTTCCCGCAATGCCAGAGTGGCGGCCTCACGCACCTGCAGATTCTCATCCTTCAGAAGTCCGGCCAAAGCCGGCGTTGACTCGGCAGCCTGCGGGCCTACCTGTCCCAGCGCGACAGCGGCGGCAGCGCGAATCTCGGGCTCATGCTCGGCCAGCGCAGCAGTCAGTGCGTGGACGGCGGGTGCGGCGTCGTGGCCAAACGCTCCGATGGCGCGGATGGCCTCCGCTCGTCGTTCGTCTGCAGACTGGTTAAGCTGTGACAGGTAGAACCTCAGCGACCGGCCCCGATAGACTACACCGGCGGTGGGACCGTGTGCGGGAATCCCAGCCGGCATTCTTTCGAACTGCGGCAGCCCTTGGCCATTAGCTTTCACGAGCGCTTCTCCATTCGGGATTTCCTCCAGCACCACGCCCTCGACTCCCAGGTTGAAGCCTGTCGAGAGGGTATCTTTGCCTACACACGTCAGCGTCAAAGTATGGCGCCCCTGCGAAAGTTTGAACCATCCGAGCCGCCGATCGATCGACACGAAGGTTTCCGCCTGGTAGTTATGCAGAATCTCGACAGGGGGAGTCTGCGCTTCGAGAGGGCCCCAGGTGAGCATCGTGGAGTTGGTCTGTTTTCCATCGAGCAGGGCCACGTAGTCTCCATAATCGGGCGACTGGGCAATTTGCGCCACAACCTCGTAGAAACCGTCCTTCGGAACATCAAAAGGAACGTTCATCTTGGTCCCCACGCCGTGGCCCTGGAGAAATAGCAGGTCTTTCGACCAGAAGACTTCTTTCTGGACAGAGACCTCGCCTCCCTCGGTCGTTACGTCCTTGAGGTTATTCGGGACGGCGATCTGCAATGCCTCTCCCAGGGGTAAGCGGGCGGCGCCGTAAGGCGGCTCGGGGACATCCTCGTTCACGCCCTTCTGGTACCAGAACGCCACGCTGGAAAAGAAGTCGGAGCGTTCCTCGAAGCCGGAGCGCGCGGCGCCGTCGGGATTGTAGGTCCAGCCCATATGTTCGATGCCGACCCGCAGCGATTTTTTGAAGGGGACGGTGTCAATGACGTGCCATCGGTAGCCCGTGAGCCGCGCGCCAAACCCTTCGCCCTCCGCCACGGGAGTGCCGGTCCAAGGTCCGTCTGACACGCGCAGGCCCCAGGCATCATTAAAGTAGTCCTCCGTCCCCGTGCCCTCGATCCGGGGCTTGACCTCATCGTCGACGTAGAACATATCGTCGCCCTCGCCGAACCAGCCCATTTGCGTTTGGACGATGTTCAGCACCGTCCCCACGTAATGGCCCTCACCGCGGATATTCAGAAACGGATACAGCTTGCCGGATTCGGGCGGCCGGGCTTGAAAGTAATGAGCGTGGAAGTAGGCGATATCGTCCGGCAGCGAAGCATGCTTCTGCCAATCCACGTGATAGTAGAGGCTGGTCACGCGGCGCTTGCCCTCATTCGTCACCGTGATCCGGCAGGATTTGCGGAAGGGCATGGGCCAATAGCAGTTGTGGGCGCGGCCGAAGGAAGCGTTATGTACTACGAGCGAGTTCAAGTTGCGCTCGTAGCCATGCCCCACGGCGAAAAAGTCCCCGAGCGGCGAGTCAACGCTAGGGGTTTTGCTCCCGTCATAGTAAACGCGCAGGCGGAGGAGGCGCGGCCAGGCAAATTCGTTGTCGGCCACCGTCAGCCAGAGGTGCGTCACGATTCCCGGGCCATCGAGCGCCGCGAGCACGATGGTTTCTCCCGGAATGGGGTGCTTGCAGTCGTCGTTGCTGTCCACGTAAAGATTGTTGCTGGACGTTCGATAGGCCCCGAAGGTTTTGAGGCGCGGGAATTCCAAGGGGTCGAGCGGGTTTGTCGCCGCACTCTGTCCCCATGCCGCAACGGGGAGCAACACGAGCCAAAGGACGATAAAGTGACGCATGCAAAGCCTCCATGGGGATTTACTCCGGCCCTCGAATTAGTGGGACGCTGCGAGCCGCTCCGCCGAGCGCTTTTCGATCTCGGCATTCTTAGGATCACCGGCCTCGCCATAAACCACCGCAAGCCGCGCGTGGACCTGCGGGTCTTGCGGCTTCAGATCTTCGGCGGCGCGCAGATACTTGATCGCGGCTGGATAGTCTTTCGCCTCGCGGCTCTTGATCCCTAGAATCGAGGCGGATTTGAAGAGCAATTCCCGCGTGTCATCATCGTCGGGGTTGAGCCGGTGAGCGTGATCGAGCACGCGGTAAGCCTTTGAATCCTGCTGAAGGGCGAAGAGCGTTGCACCCAGCAGGGCATTCGAGTCAAAGAAATCCGGCCGCAACTCGACCGCCCGTTCGAGAGGCTCCTCCGCTTCTTGATAGCGCTTCAACCGAAAGTAAGTAAGCCCAAGATCGTGCTCGATCTCGTATGAGTCGGGATCGAGGGCGGCGGCGCGCCGCAGGGGCTCTACCGCTTCGTCATAGTGTCCATGTCGGCCGTAGATCATGCCCAATTCCGTAAGCCGATCGGGATCGCCCGGCTGATCGAGCTTCCCACACGCATCACGCGCAGCGTCGGCCTCACCCTTTTCCAAGGCTTCACTGCACGCTACACCCGCTTCGGCAGCCTCGTTGTAGTTTTGGCGCAACTTCGTCGATTGGGCGTATTCCTGCTCAGCCTCGGCAGCGTTCCCTTCGCGCTGGTCGATGCGGGCAAGATGGTCTGGAATGCGGTAGTCGCGGGGATTGAGGGGCCGCGCCTTCTCAAACCACGTTTTGGCAGTGGGAAGGTCGCCCTTTTCAAGATAGGCCGAGCCCAGATAGTATGCGGTGTCGGGGAAGGGAGGCTGCGCCACCACGCTTTGGAACTCACGAATGGCGGCATCGAGGTCATGACCCACCAGGTCAAGGCGGCCGAGGAAGTAAACTACGCTGGGGTCCGCGTGCGTCTCGGTGCGCAAGCGCGCGAACTCCCGCCGGGCGTCATCGTAGCGCGCGAGGGCGAAGTAGCAAACGCCAAGCTGGTAGCGCGCGCGAGACAGTTTGGGATCAAGGGCAAGCGCCGCCTCAAATTCTGCCGCCGCGTTGCCGAAACGGTCGTCTTTCTCGAGTTCGTACCCCTTGCCGACGTGGGCCTGAGCGGAGGGCTGGACGGGCACGCGCGGAGGTGCGGCCTGGCTATAGACAAGCAAAAGGAGCGCAAGAAGCTGATTGACCAAAGTGCCTGCCTCGAAATTTATCGCAGGTTCGAACTGAAACGGCGATGGGTTGGACGTAGCGGGGGCATCCTGCCCGCGCCACCCGCGAGAGCGTGACGCTCTGCCTTCGAGTCTGCATTTTTTAATGCGAAAAAATCATTTCTCCGCGCTCAAAGAGTGGCAGAAAAGCCGTCGATTTCAGTAAAACTCTGCAAAATAGCGCTCGATTCGACGTAAATGTCGAAAACTAAGACCAAAAAGTCCGTTTATTTTCGGGCATTGTGTCGTGTGATCCTTTGTTTTCATACACATTCGGGCTTCGAACGTATCTATTTAAAATTTCTTTTCGTGTTTCCGCGTCCGGCACGGTTTTTCCTCTTCCCCCGCCACCAAGGGAAGTTGCGCCCCGTCAGATAATTTGCGTAGCTCGGTCAGTTTTGGCATTCGTCCTCATCCTGCGCGTGCGGCGATCCGCACCTCGCCCTACCGTAGACTATATCAGAGCCCAGGCAAGCATGTCAAGACAATTCTTACAGAGTTCATACCCGCAGATCAAAATTTTACAAATTGTAGCGTGCTTTTGTCCGACCGGCAGGATTTTTGCGGCGCGCATTGAAATCGACGGGGAGAAAAGATTGCCTGTACGGACGCCCATGAAGGGTACACGATCTTCGCCAAGGGAACCTCTCATCTACAATCCGTATGAAGGTACCTATTCCGGCCGCCGCTTCGTGGTCTGGTCCGGGTATGACGGCCTCCAGGGCGAGTTGACCATTCACGGCTCCGGCCGCCTCCTGCAGGGCCTCTCTGTGCCTCAGTATCTCAGTGGTTCATTCCGCCTTACGTCAACGGGATCATTCTCGGCCATGTTCATTCCTTTCAACCACAGAGACACTGAGGCACAGAGGCATTCTCTCGACATCGGGTTTTATCCTGCCATAATATAATGCCGAGAATGGGACTACGTTCCAACTTAGAGAACAACAGGCCCCGGACAGCCCCGGTTCACGCCCGGCTAGCGCTGGCGTTTTGTCTGTCCAGTGTGTCTCTTTGTCCCGTGATTTGCGTCGGCCAACCGCAATCGCCGAGTGCGGAATCCTCGATCGAGCACCAAATCGATGTTGCATTCACGCAAGGCACGAACTCACAGGCGGCTGAAGGTCTCAACAGACTCTTGGCTGAGCCCCATCCAAGCTCCGACGCCCTCATGCGCACCGGCATCGCCTTTGCCCAAGAGGAACGGTATCCGGAAGCGGTGCGCGCATTCACGCGTTGCGTTCGCGACTATCCGGCCTTGTTCGAAGGACACTATAACCTGGCGCTCGCTGAACTGGCCCAGGACCACCACCCCGAAGCCCTCGCGGCCATCGAGCGAGCGCAGCCGCAGTCCGAGGAAGAGTCTACAGCACGCGTCTATCTCCGGGGCAAAATCGAAGCGGGCATGGGACGGACGGACCTCGCGCAACAGGACCTCGCCGCCGCGTTCGGGAAGAATCCCGGCGAGGAGAACTACGCGCTGGATCTTGGCCTTCTCGACCTTGAAACCCATGCCTACCCCGAGGCAGAGCGAGTCTTCACGCAGGGCTCAAACCTTAACCCGCACTCCAATTACCTGTTGCTGGGCCTTGCCCTTTCTCAGTTCATGGGGGGCCACGCGACCCAGTCCGTGGACGCGTCAAGGCGGGTCCTTGCCGCCGACCCCCAGTTCTCGCCAGCCCGCTTGCTTCTCGGCTTCTCCCTTTACTTTGACGGAAAGTTCGCGGAGGCGCGTGACATCGCCGGCGAGGGATTGAGGTTTCCCGACCCTGATCCCTACCTCTACTACCTCGAGGCTGCTACTCTGATCAAACAGCACGGCCAGGAGCACGCTCAGATTCTGGACGACCTCGCCGCGGCGGAGAAGGGCATTCCCGATTGTGCCCTCTGTTATGTCGCCTCCGGCAAAGTCCGCGAGGAAAAGAACGATTTGCCGGCCGCCCTCTCTGATCTTCAGAAAGCGGTCCATCTGGCCCCGGATCTCTCTGAGGGCTTGGTACCACTTGGCTTCAGTGTATGGCCGTCTGGGAAACACTGCCGAGGCTGCCAAGGCGCGTGAACACTTTCAGGCCATGAAGGTGAACGCCGACGAGCGCGAGAAGGAAATGATGCGCGGAGTCGTGCTCCACAGCCTCGGCGGGCAGGGAGGCAGCAGGCAGTAGGCCGCCGGGGGGGCCGCCGGCACTCACGCGAGCTGCCCACCCGGACCTGGCCCGTTACTCCGTCTTCACCGGCAGATTGACGTACGACGCGAACTCCTTCGAGTGGTACACGCGCTGCGTGGCAATCTGATAGTCCGCCGGTGTAGCCTTATAGATATTGGGCACGAACTTCTGCGGGTTGCGGTCGATCACCGGAAACCACGTGCTCTGCACCTGCACCATGATCTGGTGACCCATTAAAAACGTGTGATCATTGGTGTGGAGGTCGACCGTATACTCGGTCACCTTGCCGGGCGTCGCGGGCTCCGGGTGCTGGAAGCTATTGCGGAAGCGGCCGCGAAACACCTCGTCCGCCACCATCATCTGATATCCGCCCATGGCAGGATCGGTTGCGTACTCTTGCGGATAGACATCGATCAGCTTGACGATCCAATCGGAATCGGACCCGGTGGTGGAGGCGAAGATATGGGCGACGATATCGCCCGTGACGGTGACATCCTTATCTAAGACCGGGGTTTCCCACGCAGCCACGTCGGGCCGCAAATAAACGAATCGCTGATCCTCAACCAGCCACGTTGACCATCCGGGCACCACGCCGTAAGTGCGGCTCACGGGCTGATGACGATACGGCACGGGGTGCGCAGGGTCGGAGACATAGGCGTCATAGGCCTTGGCGCCCGTGTCCGCAGGCTCGGTGAAAGCCAGTTGGCCGCCGGAGTGTAGGTAAAGTTTGCGGTCGGCGACGCCCTCACGCGGCGGCCACTTATCGTACTTCACCCACTTGTTCGAGCCGGTCTCGAAAGTGATGGCTTCCTTGACGGGAAGTTCACCCTTGCCCTTCAACCAGTACGCGAACCACGGCATTTGGATGTTCTCGCGGAAATACTTGCTGGTGTTGCTGCCAAATTGGATTTTGCCCAGATGGCTTCCGTCGCGCCCGGCCCAGCCGCCGTGATTCCACGGGCCGGCGGCGAGATAGTTCATGTTATCCGTGTCATTCTTCTCGAGCAGTTCGTAAATTTTGTTAGGCCCGTAGAAGTCCTCCTGATCCCACCAACCGGTGACATTCAGATTCGGTGCTTTCAACTTCAGTGATTTCAGGTACGGCGCGAAGGCCTGCTTCTGCCAGAACTCATCGTAGTTGGGATGGTCAATGAAGTTGTTCCACGTCGGCACATTGCCGTGGAGATATTTCAAGTTCCCGGTACTGATGGGGCCTAACTCGTTCAGGTACCAGTCGTAGGTATCGAAGCGGTCGAATTGGAAAGAGTAGTTCTCTTTACCCGTCTCCATTTCTGTTGAGTACTCGAATCCGTAGCTCAACCGGAAGGCGCCGTTATGATGAAAGTCGTCGCCCAGGAATTGGTCGGCAGGGGAAGCTTGCTCGGAAGCGGCTTTGATGGCGGGATGCGGATCGAGCAGCGCCATGGTGGTGAGCCAGCCTCCATAAGAAATACCGAGGATGCCGACTTTGCCATTGTTGTTGGGCACGTTCTTCAGCAGCCATTCGACGGTATCGTTGGTGTCGGTTCCTTCATCGATCGAGTGCGGATCGTTCTTGTCGCGCGGGTCGCGGAACATCACGAACTGGCCTTCCGAACCATACCGCCCGCGAATGTCTTGAAAGACAAAGATAAATCCTTCCTTGACCAGTTCGTCGTAGATGCGGAATTTCGTGGTGTAGCCTTTGTCGTCGTCGTGCAAACCGTAAGGGGTGCGCTCGAAGATGAAGGGCAGCGGCCCTTCCTGGTTTTTGGGAGTGTAGATTTCGGTGTGAAGTTTGGTTCCGTCGCGCGTGGGGATCATGACGTCCTGCTTGTTGAAGAGAGCGGAATAGTCAGGCTCGTCTTCCGCACTATGCACGTGCGGGGGCAGCACGGTCAGGATTCCGATTGTGGATAGAGCGAGAATGGCTACCATAGCGTGGAGCTTCATGGAATGATTCCTCCTGGAGTCGAGGCTGGACTGTTTTGATCGGCAGGGCACCGTCGCGTGCTTGGTTGACACACGGACGCCCTCCTCAGTTCGACCACGAACTGAGGAGGGCGTCACGAATCAGAAAACAAACTTCAGGCTGAATTCCATGGCGCGGGGGTCGGTTTGGATGTTGGTAATCTTTCCAAACGAGCACCCCGCCTGATGGACCGCGTCGGTTTCGCCGCCGGCCCCGGGCGACAGGCAGAAGTTTGTGTTGGGAAGCCCTAAGTTCTGGTGATTGAGTGTGTTATAGACCTCCCAGCGGAATTGAAAGTATTTCGCCTCGCTCAGGTGGAACTGTTTGGAAAGTGACGAGTCCAGGTTCCAAAAGCCCGGCGCCCGCAGCCCGGGAAGGTAGAGTCCGGCGGTTCCAAACTGCCAGTATCGCGGATCGGTGGGGGTGGGGTTCTGCCAGAATGTCTGGTCCGACCCATACGGCGGGTCAAACGCGTTGGGGTTAATCCAGTCGTTGATCCGATCCGCCTTGGAGCGGCTCTTGGGAAGGGAAGGATTGCCGATCAGGTCCGGACGGCAGGTTATGGCGTCGCAGGGGCCGCTAACCTCCAGCGGGGTGCCTCTCTCGGCGTTCATGTTTCCGGATAGTACCCAGCCGCCCAGAACAGCTCCCACCGCTCCCTTTTGATTCAGGAACGGCCGGCCCGGTCCGAACGGCAACTGGTAGGTACCGGCAACGTTGAATTGCTGCGGAATGTCGGCAATCGAAATGGTTCGATCTTCCCGCCGGTTGTCTTCGTTCTGGCAGCCGGTGCCAAACACCCCCGAGGCCCCGGAAGCGAATCCGCCGCCCTCGGCGCCAATTCGCCCGCCGATGTTGCCGCCGTAACCGGAGTGAATCGGGTCAAACAATTGCGACGCCAGTTGAGCTTCGGTGCAACTGTCGATCTCCTTTGAAATCGTGTAAATGGCGATGAAGTTCAGCCCATGCGACAGACGTTTTTGCACTTTGACGTGCATCGCATCGTAATCCGACGACGCATCCAGCACGGTCTGGGAAAAGACGCTGCCAAACAGCGGATAGGGGGTGAGGACGTCGGCAAAGGGAAGCGACGTGCCTCCCCAGGTTTGCTCCATAAGACTCAGAGCGTTGCCGGAGAAGTAGTTGCTCAGCGGCACTTCTGTATTCAATTGGTTTTGATACTGAAGCTTGTCGGCGGTGGGAACGTAGTTATAGTTGCGGAAGGTGTCGCCGGCGAGGTGCGTGCCGTGGCTACCTACATAGCCGATATCCACCATCATGCCGCCGGGGAGTTCGCGCTGAACGTCGAGGTCCCACATTTGAATCATGGGATCGACTGCCGGAGGAGGCGCGTAAAACTGCAGGTTATACCCGTAGCCGGGGACCTTTTCCTGGGCCGGCGAAAGTTGGTTGGCCGGGACGGCAGGATTCGTCAGAGTTCCAGTGGGAGCCTGCGGGTTGCCCAACATCCACGGCGCGCAAGCGCCCTCGAAGGGTGCGCATTGGGTGGAATTGAAGCTTCCGTCCCAAGGATTAAAGGTCTGCCACAGTGGCCCTGGCGCCACGCCCTGTCCATCGTTGTTCAGAGCGTTGGTGGCGTTGGTGTAGATCACGCTGAATCCCGCCCGCACCACGGTCTTCTTGTCAGCCCCTGGGCTCCAGGCGAAACTAAAGCGCGGAGCAAAGTCTTTCTTATTGGCCGGAAAGATGTTGCTCCCGGCGGGCAACTGCGGCGAGCCTTCGTAAACCACCGAGCCCTTCAGACCGCTTCCGGCGTCTATGCAGCTCAAACAGAAATTCGACATGGGCTGCTGGCGTGTTCTCCAGTACTGGGGGATGTCCCAGCGCAACCCCACGTTCAAAGTGAAGTTGGGCTTTAGGCGAAAATCGTCCTGAACGAAGAATCCCCAGTAGTGATCGGTCTGGTAGGGCTGACCAGTGAGGCCGGTGGCGCTATTGATGGGCGAGGGAGCGCCGAGCATGAATTGCTCCAAGCCGAAGCCGCCCAGGCCGGTAACGGGGTCGTCGACCAGGCTGGGTGAGCCGAAGTTGAGCGTCGTGGGATCGTAGATCAGGCGGCCGTCATGCTCGTCGCGATACATGAAGCCCGTCATGATGGTGTGCTTCCCCAAGGTTTTGGTCACGTTGTCCAGAATCGTATAGGCCTCTCCGGCTCTCATCATGTTGAGAAACCCCGGATTGCCAAAGGTAGACCCAGTCCCTTCCGGCATGCCCACAACCCATCCGGGGTCGGGGATACCGGGTCCGTCGAAAATCTCGGCGTTTGCCAGCTCCGCCTGCACTCCTGAAAGATTGGACACACTGTCCGGAAAGGCTCCCCTCGACGGGTGGCTATTCATGTACTGGCGGCTGAAACTGGCACGAAACTCATTGACGAGCGTTGGGCTGAGCAAATACGTGTTCCCGACGGTCGCCACTTGATTGGCAAAGGTGACGGGGAAGGAAGCGCCAAATCCCACGGACGGGAAGGTGGCGCCGGTCCAGGGCGTCTTGAAAATGCCATAGCTTCCGGGGTTGAAGAGATACTCGACGAAGTACTTGCTCTTGTCGCTCCACTGATGGTCCACCTTGAAGGACATATTCCAGGGGTCCTGGCTGTTGCCAATCGATCCCAGGAAGTTTTGGCAGATGAGATACCCATTGTTGCCCATCGGGCAGTTGCTATTGGGGTCGTTGAAGTTGGGCAGCGGGTAGGAGTTGATGAAGAATTGGGCGATGGGATTGATCATGCCCTGGGGGATCTGCGTGGCAAATTGACAAGTGGGAGTGGAGCTTGCCTCGACCACCGAGTTCAGACATCCGTTGGCGACCAGAGGAGTCCCGAAAGCGGTGCGTTGGAACGTGCCGCTGGCATTGGGTCCCGTGGTGCTCCAGGGATTCCAAATGCCGAACGCCGCGGCGTTGGGATCTTCACTGAAGTCGCCGCCGCGCATGGCGGCCGTGGGAACGGTAAACACCGAAGTGCCGGTCAAGTGCAGGATGCTCTTGTCGAGGGACACGAAGAAGAACGTTTTGTCGTGGCCATTGTAGATGTGCGGAATCACCACGGGTCCGCCCAGCGTCCCGCCGGCATCGGTGAACTGAAGGCGCCGGCTGGGAATGATGGTGCCCGTGTCGGTAATCGAAGTGAAGGGATTGCGTGCGTCGGTGGCGCTGTTACGAAGGTAATCGTAAAGGTTGCCGTGCAGCTTGTTGGTGCCGGACTTCAGGACGACGTTGAACACGCCGCCTCCTGTCCGTCCATATTGCGCAGCCAAATCACTGGTGACCGCTTGGAACTCCGAAACCGCGTCAGGCGAGGGATTGACGTTAATGTTTTCCGAAAGGGTCGAGACGTTCAGACTGCCGTCCAGGTACCACGCGTTCGCGCCGCCCTGTCCGCCATTGACCGAAACGTCCGAGCCTTGCACATAAGTTGGATCGGGGAAGATTCCAAACTGGCTGTTGAAGCCGAAGTTGCTGCCCGGCGGCCCGGCGTCACTCTGCACGCCCGGCATCATATAAACGATTTGTTGCAGGTCGCGGCCTTGCAGAGGAATATCCACGATGATGTCGGAGGTGACCGTCGTGGAAGTGTTGGCTGAGGCAGTTTCAAGCAAGGGCTGCGAAGCCGTCACTTCGATTGTCTGGCGTGTGGTTCCCAACTCCATCTGCCGGTCCACTCTTTCTTCCTGACCGGCGAGAAGCTGGACGTCGATAACCTCGACGGGGTTGAACCCCGGAGCCTCGATGTGAACCCGATATACACCCGGAGTTAAATCGACGGCTCGATAGTAACCCGTGGAATTCGTCTTCACACGCGCCGCGACGCCCGTGTCGACGGAGGTGATCATTACGGTCGCATTCACCACGGCCGCTCCCGAAGGGTCGGTAATAACACCTTCGATGATTCCGTGGTTCAGTTGCGCTTGCAGTCCCCCCGCTGTGGCGAGAGTTAGCGCGACGAACAAGCCAACCCTCCATGCAGGCAACACACAACGATCCCTTTTCATTAACCCCTCCCAGTTTTTCTCCGCATCCGGCCGACGCCAAGTCGACAAGCCGAGCGAAATCAGCACGATTCCGGCACAAAGCCCGAAGGCTACAACGGCAAGTGCCCGCCTTCGGGTGGCGCGCTGGTTGATGTGGTTAAAGTCTTAAAAGCCCAATTCAATGGATATGCATTCCGAAAATAAGCAAATGAAAGCTCTGTGTCAAACTAAATTTTTTAATTGCTGTCATATCCCAGCGCTGATGCTAACGGGAATGTGGACAGCGTTTGGGAGCGCGGGCACCTTGCGCGCCCTGAACCGGCGCCCTTGGGTGGGCAGTTAGCACATATTTGGAATCCCCGCATATTTGAGGGAGACGGAAAGGGAGACAGACACCACCGTCCCTAATGCGCAACTTTCGAAGATCGGCGAAGCGTGAACAGCAACTTAACGCTGCTCGCATCGCAATGGGCATAATGCCATATGGGGAACCGGGAAACGCAGCGGTCCTCATCCCTCAGAATCTCGCAGGTCGAGGCCAAAGGCGTGGGCTTACGCGTTCTTTCGTTCCTCCATATAAGCGCGAAGCAAAGCGTTGATGCGGGTTTGATAGCCTGACCCCTGGCTTCGGTACCATTCCACGACATCGCTATCGATCCGTAGGGTGAGCAGCTTTTTCCGCGCCACAGGTTTTAGACCCCGCCGCACCATGGCGCGAGCAAACATTTCCGGCGTCAATTCCGGAGTATCAGAAAAATCAAGCTTGTGGTCTCTCAGGGCGTCGACCCTCTTCCAATCGGTCCGCGATTTCCTTAACGTAATTGGCTTCTTCATTTTTGGTCGCCTTTCGAACAGAAATGATTCGAATAACGTCTGGGGTCTCGGTGTGGGCGATAACCACCACGCGCCCACTGAGTATCCCCAAAGTGATGAATCGGGATTCGCCATAGTCAAACCGGTCATCCAAGATGGTAAGCGTGGTTCCGGCAAACGCTGTTTCGATCCCCACGAAGTCGAGCCCGTGCTTCTGAATGTTGGACTGCCGTTTGGCTTCATCCCATTCATATTCCATTCAAGTAGTGTAGGTACATTATGTAGCTACGTCAAATCAAATTGTTCCGAGGTCGTGCGCCGCCGGCCGCCACTGGCTGATTTGTCGGGTCGCGGTTCTTGTGACCTGGGTTAGACGTCGACGCAACCCGCGAACGCAGCGAATTAACCGGAGTGTGAGTGCAGGCCGTCTGGCCATGCAGCGAAGTCTGTGCAATACTGCACGCATCATGGTCAAATCGAAAATCGCTATGCTCGGTGTGGCGATTCTGTTTTCCACGCTGGCCTTTCGCCAATACGAGACGCCGCCACCACCGACTCCCGCAACTACGGGGAACGCGGAGCTCAGCTATCCCCAGCACTATCGCGAGTGGGTCTATCTGACCTCCGGATTCGACATGAGTTACAACCCCGGGGAGCAGACGGGCCACCACATGTTCGACAATGTCTTTGTCGAGCCCAAGGCCTATCAGGCGTTCGTGGCGACGGGAACGTGGCCCGATAAAACCACCTTGGTGCTCGAAGTCCGTGGCGCGGAAGGCAGGGGCTCGATCAACCAAAAGGGCAATTATCAGGGCACGGAGGTGATGGGCTTGGAGGTACACCTGAAAGACGAAGCGCGCTTTCCGGGCAAATGGGCTTTCTTTTCCTTCGATAACGGCAAGACTGCCAAAATGATTCCAACCTCGGCCGACTGTTATTCCTGCCACGCTGCGCACGCTGCCGTGGATACCACGTTCGTCCAGTTCTATCCAACATTGCTGCCTATCGCCAAAAGCAAGGGCACACTCTCTCCGTCCTATTTAAAGGATGGCGAAATACCGGCACACAAGTAACCTGGGAGCGCGGGTAAATTCTGCTCGCACAAGGTAAGGGGGTAATACTGTCGGGGGTCCCCCAAGACCCTGCGTCACAGTTAAGTTATTGCTTCTATAGGGGCGGCCCCTGGTAGCCGATTCTTTGGCAAAACCATTGCATACTACCTCCGGTGCTTCATCAAACATCACGGAAAGGACACGGCGGAAGCACCCAACTTCACTTGGGGAGGTGATCCGATGTCAATCTTCGGAGATCTCAATGAAGATCCTACGCCGATAGACCCTTCCGGGGTCAGGGCGCCAGGACCGAGCGAAGACCTCGAGGGGAAGGGCACAGCAGAGGCTGCCGGCACGCAACGGGTATGGGAAGTTGAACGAATGGAGGGGCCTCGCGATGAGCCGGAATTAGGCACGCAGGAGGTGGAACGAGGTAAGGGAACCGATTACATCGGTGGAACTCCTCCGCCTGTCATCCCGCCCATCCATCTGCACGGCGGTCGGCGGTACACGGACCACCCCGGCGACCCAATCGGCGAGCAAAGGTTGGATTCGCCTAGTGACCCCCGCAGGAGCGGCTACATGCCGTACCGGAGCGTAGGTGGCGGGACGTGGTTCCTATTGATGGTCCTCGTGCTGGCGCTGGTGGGCGCCGCCGCTTACGGGTATCTGGTTTTGCACAGCAATCACATTCGCGTAACGCAGGTTCCGCGGATGCTCGGGTCCATCACCACTCTGGGTGGCCGCATGGATGCAACCGAAGCCAAACTGCGCGGCCTAGCGGCCAACACCGATGGAGTCGCTAGCCGTCTGGCCGTGCTCGACGGCAAGGTCGATTCCGGCCTGCGCGCAGCCCGCGGCCAAACGCGGGAAATGGTGGGCCAGGCTACCAGCCACTTACAGGCGGAAATGGACCAACGCGGTGACGCCGTGGACACTCGGTTGCGCGGTATAGAATCGGCGCAAAAGCACGACCAAGCGCAACTGGCTCAGCTCAACGAGGAACTGCAGCAGCAGGTAGCCAGCCTGCAAGCACAACTCACTTCCGCTCAGCAGAGCACCGGGCGTGACCTTGCGAACGTGCAGGAGCAGACGCGCAACAATCAGGCGGATTTGCAAACGCTCCAGCAGAACCTGCACCGAAACAAGATGACCTTCGAACTCGTTAAGGACTCTCCCACGGAACTCGCGCCGGGGGTGACCCTGACGATTCTGAAGACCGATGTGAGCTACCAGCGGTTTAACGGTTACATCTCTTTGACCAACGAAGGGAAGACGATGTGGCTCAAGAATCTGAGTGCTCAAGAGCCCGTCGACCTTTACTCGCGGCAGTTTAACCATCCCTACAGCCTGGTTGTGACCGCGGTGAACGCGGACGGCGTCGCGGGGTACTTGCTGCTGCCCGCCGGCGCCTGAGCAGCTTACCTTTTGGGCGTTGGTTCTCGATCGCTACACAGTTTGCCTTTTCACACCTTGCGCAACCGGCCGCGGTGATTTCTAATAATGGGGCTGGAATTGCCGCGGTAGGTGTCGCGGCGGAAAAGGCACAAGGGACGTCCCGATTCCTATAAAGCAGGGAATCGGGGCGTCCTTCTTGTCTCAGGGCCATCCCCGGCGGCTACTCAACCTCACACGCTTCCCAACTAAAGTCTACTCATCGACTGAGGAGTCGCGGCTCTGCCGCTTCCCATCGCGTCTGGTTGCGCCTGCCCGGAATACTATCCTAAACGTCCAACCTCGTTTTCACCGCGCCGGGGGCTGAGCCTCCGGCACGGTGAGGAGGAGAGAAAAGGGGTGTCGCGGCCCGAAAGGGCGGAGCCCTTCCGCAGAGCGGGGCGGCGAAGCCGCAAGGCTCGGTTATTTTGAACACGCGTGACTCAACACTGGCCCCATCCCATCAGGCCAAGAAAATTACTGCGCTGGAATCCTTCCCGCGGTGTAAAGTGTGGGGCGGTTGGAAATAGAATTTCTTGTTGCTATCTCGATTTCCTAAAGGGGAAAACCATGAAGAGACTCTGGGAGCCGCCGATGCGAAGGTTCGGGCTCCATTACACGCCGATTCTAGAATTTGCCATTTTGCTATTCCTCATGCCCAGCACAGCAAACGCGCAGCAGCCGATGCTGATTCCGCAGCCTCGGGAGGTCCAGGCGAAGGCCGCGAATTTCGCCGTGACGAGCGATCTGCAAATCGCCTTGCTCCCCGGTTTTGCTGAGGGCGACCGTTCCGCTGCTAAAAGCATTCAGGAGGAACTTGCCCAAGTGACCCATCATGAATTCGGCATCTCCTCGCCCGTCGAGGTTCCGAGCGGTCCGGCAATTCTTTTGGGGAGCTTCACGCAAGGAACGATGGCCAAGCTCCTGTCAGAACGCGGAATTTCGACCGCCGGCATCGGCGAGCAAGGCTACGTGTTGGACGTAGCGCCCGGCCAAATCCTTGTCGCCGGCAAGGATAGCGACGGGCTTTTCTATGGCGTGCAAACCCTTCGCCAACTCGTGGTCGGCGAGGGCGGGGAAGCGGCGATCCTTGGCGCCCGGGTGCGCGACTGGCCGGCCCTGATCTATCGCGGCACGCAGGTGGATATGGCGCGCGGGCCGGTCCCCACGCAGGAATACCTGAAGAGCATCATCCGCACCATCTCCGAGTTCAAGCTCAACCAGCTCTATTTCTACATGGAAGATTCCTTCCCCTTCAGCGGACAGCCGCTGATGGGCGCGCTCACCGACATGCCTACACGCCGTGACTGGGAGGAACTGGTGGCGTACGGTGCGCGCTACCACGTGGAAATTGTTCCCGCTCACAACTCGTGCGGACACGTCCACAAGCTCCTGCGCTTTGAGCTGTACGCGCCCATGGCGGAGTTCCCGCACAGCGACCTGCTTTCGCCCTCCGACCCGCAGATCTACAGCTTCCTCGAGAAGCTCTACGCGCACATGGCGCCCGTGTTTACTTCGCCCATGTATAACGTCGGGTGCGACGAGACGGAAGAGCTGGGGCAGGGAAAGAGCGCCGACCTCGCGAAAAAAGAGGCTCCCGGCCAGCTCTATATTGACAACCTGCTGCGTGTCCGCGACATCGTGCGCGCGCACAACAAGCAAGTGATCTTCTGGGGCGACATCGCCTTGAAGCATCCGGAACTGCTCAAACAGTTGCCCAAGGACATGATTGTGGCCACCTGGGAATACGGGACGCACGCCAATTACGACGCCTGGCTGAAGCCCTTCGCCGATAATGGCATGAAGGTCATCATCTGCCCCTGGGTGGGAAATACCAGCGTGATGATGCCCGATTACGAACAGGCTGCCTTGAATATTGGCAGATTTGTGAACGAAGGCAAGAAGGCGGGCGCCGTGGGGATGAATAACACCGTCTGGAACGACGACGGCGAAACGCTCTACGGCCAGGCTTGGTGGAGCATCGTGTACGGAGCAGCCGTGTCGTGGGAGGCCGGCCCCACGGACGTCCAAGACTTCGACAGCAAGTTCGATTGGGCGTTCTATCGCAACACCGACCACCGCTTTGTGGAAGCCCTGAGGAAGCTCGGCCACCTGAACGAAGTTATGCGGCAGAGCGGGGCGGGGAAACTGTACGACGAGAATTATGGCGGCACCGACGACGGCTTGTTCTGGCACAACCCCTTCACCGCGCGCGGCCAAGCCGACGCCCGCAAGGCGCTTCCGGTCATGCCGGAGGTGAGGCGCACGGCCGAGGAAGCGTACAACGTCCTGACTGACAGTGCCGACCGCGCCCGCCGGCATCGCGACACTCTCGCCAACCTGCGGTTCGCCGCGCTCAAGCTGGATGCACTCGGAATGCGCTATCTCTACATGCAGGAGATGGCGAATTACTACGCGACCGCGCTTCAGCACCAGAAAGATAACAAAGACATGGCGATGGACCAACTCGGGGGTATTGAGGAGCCCGACGGCGGCCGCCTCGAGGACCTGCGCGAGTACACCACGCGCCTGCGCGAGCTTTACAAGGATTTGTGGCTCAGCGAGAATCACGCGAACTGGTTGCCCAATATGTTGCAGCTTTACGATCGGCAGAGCTTGATGTGGCAGGACATGATCGCCCGGATCGATGGGGTTCGAAGCGACTTCGACCAGGGCAAGCCCCTGCCGCCCGCGGAGACGCTCGGTTTAATGCCTGGCACGGCTAAGTAGGGAGAGCGGAGCGGGGCACTGCGCCGAGTCCTGCCGCGCAGATCGCTTGGGTGATGGAAGGGCGTTACGATTCCGAATCGGTCAGGCGCCCGCGATCATTGCTGCCGCACCGTGGCGAGCGCCTGCGAGTAGCTCAAAACGTGCCCTCCATGCTGCTGCCGATAAGCCTCGGCTTCTTGGGGCGACTTGAATGCCACCAGAGTCGGCAGGCAGCGATCGTACTCGCGCACGGAAACGCCGTGGGGTTCGCGCTCCACCGGCTGGTTTCCGTGCGTGCAGTACTGGATGTCACCGCCCTCAACGTAAGTGGCGATTTCTGCCGCGATACTCTCGCCGGTATCGACGTCAGTGGCCCAGGCTTGACCCGTATTGCCGTTCGTCTGGCTCACCTGGGCATGCATGCCGCAACGCGGGCAACACGCCGCCAGCACTTGACCGCCAACTTTCAATCGGTAGGCGGTAACCGGATGGACCATGCGGTCGCAGAACGGGCACATGCCCGCGGTCTCGCTTTTCTGTTCATACCGATAGGCAAAAAAAGATGTGACCGCGATCGCCAATAGCGCGACGAGCGTTACAAAGATTTCGCGGGCCTTCATGGATTCTCCAAAGGTGTTAGGTGCTAGGTGTTAGGTGCTAGGCGGCGATTAATCTTTCTTTCAGGCTCTTGGTCAGCCCCGATAGCATTCTCCCCAACTCATCCGTCATTACCAGCGCAGTTTGCGCCTCGCTTCCAATTGTATATAACCGCTGCATAATAAGTATATGGGTCTCAAGCTCCATTAGTGAACCATTGGCTATCGACAGATACCGCAAATAGTCGCCCAAGTGCTCCCTTCCATGGCCTTCCGCGATATTGGCGGGGATTGAGACAGCAGCCCGCTGAATCTGCGATGTCAACCCAAACGTCTCGCTCTTCGGCAAGAATTTAGCGAGACGATAACTTTCGACGACAAGGTCCATAGACTTTTGCCACACTTTAAGATCCCTATACCCCTTGAACATTTTAATTCTCCCCCTCGCGAGACAATTAATGCCGTTAGGAGTTTACACCTGGCACCTAGCACCTGACACCTAGCACCTATTTTTCAGTTCACAATTCCACTTCCATACCGCATAAATGGCGGGGTAAACAAGCAATTCTAAGATAAATGACGTGAAAATGCCGCCGACCATGGGGGCGGCGATGCGCTTCATCACGTCCGCGCCTGTGCCGGTGGACCACATAATAGGGAAGAGGCCCATGAACATACACCCGACGGTCATCACCTTGGGGCGAACGCGCATGGCCGCGCCGTGCACAATGGCGTCCTGCAAATCATGGTAGCTTTTCAAGCGGCCTGATTCCTTCCAGCTTTCGTAAGCGAGATCGAGGTAGAGAAGCATAAAGACCCCGGTTTCCGCGTCCACGCCCAGCAACGCGATTAAGCCCACCCATACGGCGATGCTCATGTTGTAGCCCAGCCAATGAAGCAGCCAGATGGCTCCCACGGCAGAAAACGGCACTGCCGCGAAAATGATCAGCGTTTTCACGACGGACTTCGTATTGAGGTAAAGAAGGATGAAGACCAGGAATATGGTGATGGGAATTACCAGTTTCAGCCGTTCGTGCATGCGCTGGAGGAATTCGTACTGGCCGCTCCAGCTCAAACTATACCCGGCGGGTAGATGCGATTCCACTTGCCCGCGCACCGCGCGTTGAGCTTCCTCCACATAACTCCCGAGGTCGCGCCCCGCCACGTCAACGTAAACGTATCCGCTCAGCAAGCCGTTTTCGTCGCGGATCATGCTGGGCCCTTCCACCAGGCGAATGTCCGCAAACTGGCTGATGGGGATTTGCGCTCCCGAAGGGGTGGCCACCAGCAGGCGCGCGAGCGAGCCCACATCGCTGCGATAATCGCGCAAGTAACGAACATTCACGGAGTAGCGCTCGCGGCCCTCGACAGTCGTGGTGACATTCTCGCCGCCCACCCCCGACATGATGTAAGCCTCCACGTCGCCCACGGTCAGCCCGTATCGCGCCAGTTGGTCGCGGCGGAGGGTAAAATCCAGGAAATAGCCGCCGCTCACGCGCTCGGCGTAAACGCTGCGGGTGCCCGGCACCTTCGAGAGGACATGTTCGATCTCCTCGCCGATCTGCTGAATTTTATTGAGATCGGCGCCCAGCACCTTGACTCCGACGGGGGTGCGCACCCCGGTTGTGAGCATATCGACGCGGTTGCGAATGGGCATGGTCCAGGCGTTGGACGTTCCGGGTAGGCGCAGGGCGCGATCCATTTCGTCCACCAGGTCGTCCTGCGAAATCCGGTCGGGCCAGACGTGGCGCAAGACTTTTTGCATCCACACTGGGGCGCGATTCGAATACCACTGCGGCTTCTTGCGCCATTGGTCCTGCGGCTTCAGGAGGACCGTGGTCTCCACCATCGAAAGCGGCGCGGGATCCGTGGAAGTCTCCGCCCGCCCCGCCTTGCCAAACACGCGCTCAACCTCGGGAAAAGTTTTGAGGATTCGATCCTGGATTTCCAGTAGCCGCTGCGCTTCGGCCAGCGAGATGCCCGGCAGCGTGGTAGGCATATAGAGCAATGTGCCTTCGTTGAGAGGTGGCATGAATTCCGAACCCAGGCGCTGGAAGACTGGAATCGTCAGCACGACGGCGGCGATGGCCCCGGCGATCACGATCCACCGCAGCCGCACCGCCATCTCCACTACCGGGCGATATAACTTGATTAGCACGCGGCTGATCGGGTGTTTTTCCTCTGGGTGGATTTTCCCCACTAGGACAGCATTGACGATGCGGGCCAGGAAACGCGGGCGAAAGTCAAAGGAAGTGGCGTGAGTGAAAAGCAGCCGCATCGCGGGGTCGAGCGTGATCGCGAGCACGGCCGCGATGGCCATGGAAAAATTCTTGGTGAAGGCAAGCGGCTTGAACAGCCTCCCTTCCTGCGCTTCCAGCGCGAAAATGGGCGTAAACGAAACCGCGATCACCAGCAACGAGAAGAAACTTGCGGGCGCGACTTCCTTGATGGCGTCGATGACCACTTCGCGGTAATCACTCTTCCGTCCCTCTGCTTCCCACACCTCCAGCTTCTTGTGCGTTTGCTCCACCGCCACGATGGCGGCGTCCACCATGGCGCCGATGGCAATGGCAATTCCCCCCAGCGACATGATGTTGGAAGTCACTCCAATTGCCTTCATGGGGACAAACGCAATCAGCACCGTAATGGGAATCGTCAGAATGGGAATGAGCGCGCTGGGGATGTGCCAGAGGAAGACCAAAATCACCAGGCTGACGATGGCGACTTCCTCGATCAAAGTGTGCTTCAGCGTGTGGATCGAGTTCAAAATCAATTCGGACCGATCGTAGGTGGAAATGATCTTTACGCCGGCGGGTAGAGAGGGTTGAATCTGATCCAGTTTCGTCTTTACGCGGTCAATTACGCGCAAAGCATTCTCGCCTGAACGCATGATCACCACGCCGCCCACCGCGTCGCCCTTGCCGTCCAGATCCGCAATTCCGCGGCGAATGTCGGGGCCGAGCGTGACCTGGCCAATGTCACTTACCGTGATGGGCACTCCTCGCCGCGCGTCGCCTCCCACCACGATGCTCCGCAAGTCGTCAAGCGAACGCGCGTAACCGCGGCCACGGACCATATATTCGCGGCTGGCGAACTCCACCAGGCGTCCACCGACGTCATTATTGCTGGCGCGCACCGCCTCCACCACTTTCATCAAGGGAATTTTGTACTCTGCCAGCTTGTAGGGGTCCACTTGGATCTGGTACTGCCGCACCAATCCGCCGATCGGCGCAACTTCCGCCACGCCAGCAACGCTTTCGAGGTAATAGCGGAGGTACCAGTCCTGATACGAACGCAGTTCGTCCAGGCTGTGCTTTCCGGTGGTATCCACCAGCGCGTACTGAAACACCCAGCCGATGGAGGTAGCGTCGGGCCCCAGTTCCGTCTGCACGCCGGAGGGAAGGCGCGCGATGATTTTGGAGAGATACTCCAGCGTCCGCGAGCGCGCCCAGTAGATGTCCGTACCTTCGTCGAAAATAATGTAAACGTAGGAATAGCCAAAGTCGGAAAAACCGCGGATGTCCTTGACATGAGGCGCGCCCAGCAGCGCTGTGATGATGGGATAGGTAACCTGGTCTTCCATGATGTCCGGACTGCGGTTCCAGCGTGAGTAGATAATAACCTGCGTGTCGGAAAGGTCGGGGATCGCATCCAGGGGCACGTTTTGCAGTGACCACCACCCCGCGGCTACCGCCACTCCCACGAGCAGGAAGACCAGGAATTTGTTTCTTGCCGAAAAATCGATGATTTTGTGAATCATCTTTGCATGCCCTCCACCGACTCGCGCATGTTGCTTTCCGAGTCGATCAGGAAGTTGGCGCGGGTCACCACGCGCTCACCGGCTCGAAGGCCGCTGAGGATTACGGCGAAATCTCCCGATCGCGCGCCCACGGTTACGGTACGGGGCTCAAAGACGCCTTTGCCGTGAGCGATGAACACACGTTGATGAACGCCCGAATCCAAAACCGCGTCGACGGGCACGGTCAATTGCCGGCCGAGGCCGCGATGGAGCTCCACGTTAACGAACATCCCAGGCTCGAGCTTCAAATCGGGATTGGGAAACTCCATGCGCACGCGTTCCGTGCGGGTTTCTTCCATCATGTGCGGTACGACGAAGCTCACGCGCCCCGCAAGCTTTTCGCCGGGAAACACCTCTGCCGTCACCACCGCTGCCTGGCCTTCGCTCACGTAGGGGATGTCCGATTCGCGAATCTCCGCATAGACCCACATCGTGCTGTGGTCCACGATCTTGTAGAGTTCAACCTCGGGCGTGACATATTGATTGGGAAATACTTTGCGCTCGAGAACGTGGCCGACGGCGGGCGAATAGATCGTGATCTCGCGCTGGGGCTTCCCTGTAGACTCGATATCGCTTATTTGCTCGGGTGTTACGTCCAACAGAGAAAGCTTCAGGCGCGCGGCTTCCAGTAGGCTCGCTCCACCCGAACTCACTTCCACAAGAGAGCTTTGCCCCAGCGTTTTGCCCGCCTTGAGCGCAAGCAAATACTCCTGTTCAGCGGCCAGAAGGTCGGGACTATAGACCGTGAAAAGTGGCTCGCCCTTGGTGACGTGCTGGAAGGTGGAATCCACGAAAACCTTCTGAACCCATCCGCTAGTTCTCGTGCTGACGCTCGCGATGAGCGTCTCGTCGATTTCCACTTCTCCTGTGGCGCGAATGATTTGGTCAATCGTGCGGTACGCTGCCGGGGCGCTGGTGACTCCCATCGCTTGCTCGCGCGCTGGGCTGACTTGCACACTCCCCCGAGGAAGCGAAGCCGCCGGCACGTCCGTGGCATAAACCGGCACGAGTTTCATCCCGTCTGGCGCCAAGCCGGGTTTGTCCGAGTGATACGAGGGGTTCATCGCGTCCTGGTAATAAAGAATTTTCCCCTGGCCGGGATTTGCCTGGCCTCCAGCCTCCATCCGCGGGGCTGGCGTGGGGAATGTCGCGGTCCGGCGATGCAGCGATGAGTGGGGGGCTTCGCCCAACAGAGGGACAGTGGCTAAGGCCGCCAGCGTGGCCATGACAGCAATTATTCTGGTTCTACTCATGGTGAATGTCTTCCTCCTGTATCAAATTCAATCCCGTCACTTCCTCGAGCCGTGCCAGCGCCTTTTCATGATTCGCCACCTGCATGTGGTAATCGAGCTCATTGTCGATGACCGCCTGAAAGTTGCTAAGCACATTTAGAAAATCCACTCCACCGGTCTCATAGCTGTTAACGGAGGATTCGAGCGTCAAGGACGATTGCGGACCAATCCCCTGCGTATTCAGTTTTAAGAGTTGCTCAGTCGCCTGAACTTCCAGGAAATCCTGTTGTACCTGGTAACGAAGCACGGTGAGTTCGTTCGCTTGCATCTGCCGCGAGGATTCCAGGTTGGCGGCTGCCTCGGCGATCGCCATGTTCTGCTTGCGGTGGCGAAAGACGGGCAGCGACGTCGAGAGCGTGATTCCATACATATCCGGCAAGGCATCGCGCTGCATGTAGATGTAACCGACGCTGAAATCGGGGCGCACTTCTTTGCGGGCCAGGTCCACGGAAAGTCGGCCTTGTTCCACCATTGCCTGGCGCTGCTTGAGGACGGGGTAGTTCGCCTGCGCGGATGCCTCGAGTTGATCCTGGGTGTACGCGAAGGGACTCGGCTGCAGGGCGGCGGGCGCCCCGATGGGTGAGTCAATCGGAGCATTGCGCAAGCTATTGAGTTGCGCCTCGAGCGTGCGCCGCTGCTGGGTGAGCATCGTCGCGTGTTGGGAGAGCCGCGTCACTTCCATTTGCGCCCGCAAAACATCCTGCTGCGCGGCTTTGCCGACCGAGTAGCGGATCTCCGCGACCTTTTCGAATCCCTCCAGCAGCCCCCGGTCTTTCTGCAGAACCGCAAGGCTGCGGTCAATATAGGCAAGGTCGAAGTAAGCTTGCTTCACTTCCGCCGCCACCCGTCTTGCCACCGCCTCGTACGCGAGCGTCTCGGCGTCGGCATCGCGAGTGGCGATTTCGGTGCGCAGTCGCGTCTTGCCCGGGAAGGGGACCGTCTGTTCAGCCATGAGCTGCCGGGCGCTGGAGGGATCGGCCCGCATCACCGTGAACGGCGGCAGCGCGTTGCCTCCGTAGCTGAGGGAAACGGTGGGGTCCGGCCACGCGCCGGCCTGCGGAATTCGCGCCCTTCTGGCATCCACAGCCCGGAGCGCCGCTAGAACTTCGGGGTTGCGCTCCCTTGCTTCCTTCACCAGCTTGGCAAGGGATAGCGGGCCGGCCGCGGCGTCAGTTGCAGGAGTTGACTGCGAGAAAATCCGCGCGGGTGCGGCAATGCATATGAGGGACGTTACAAGCCAAGATATGTTCCGTTTCATTTCCAACTCTCCGTGGCAAGGCCATCGCGGCCCTGGGCCATTCCAACATCAGTCGGCGGTCACCAACCGCTGATCAGTGGCCGCTGAGATTGAACGAAAATCTAGAGAATCGCCGGATTGCCTCACCGGGCAGGGGCCGGCACTTCGGGCTTAGCGTTGGAGGAGAGTTTTAGATCAGAAGTAAGCAGGATTGGGAAAGAGGACTTCGGGGAGGAGAACTCGAAGGCAGCGCGGGTTGCCGCACCGGAGAGGTGATTGCAACCATCGGCACGGCCATGGGAGCTGAAGCCATTCCGTTGCGAGCCGTTAACTCCGACGGTCGGTCAGGATTGCGGATCTCGGTGATGGACCCTTGGAAATTCAGAATAGAAGCGATGCAGCAATCCGGAAGCGAGGAAGAACTGGGTAGCGTGGTCTTGGTGCTCGTGGGGCAGCACGCGTGCGCCTGACCGTGCCTCGGAACGCAGAGCGCCCTCAGCCCGGATAGCTGCACCACGAAGACTGTAAGCAAGAGATAAACGCCGCGCCGCACTCCCATCACCTCACACTTCATTGTATCGCAAGTGGGGCGCCATAACACAACATCCAAAAACGGGACGCGCCCAAAAACCGGGCGTAGCGCCGCCATCTTGGCGGCTCGCATGCCGGCTGAAAGCCGGCGCTACGCCTAAAGCTAGGTCACTACCCACAGATAAGAACGAAATGGCCATCCCTCTTCGTGCCGATACCAGTCCCATCAAAGCACTCGGAGCCAGCTACCTCTTGAGACGCGTGTCGAACGGATACGAGAATATTGCGGCAATGCGGAACTTTTCTGCGGCCTGATGGGCCGGATTGAATAGAAAGTTCACTGTCTCTGGCAGGATCGCGCTGGGGACTTGGAGCAAGACGGTATCCTTCTTTCGCAGCCACGCCGTGCCAAGATCTCGAGTCAGTTCGGGGCGGAATCGCCAATTCTTAGGCAGGTCATCGAGTGTAATGACCGAAAAATGCTGGCCCGGCCCCTCTATTTTCAAAAGCACGAAATCCGGAGGAAGGTCATTCGCGCTTGTGTGAACACAGACTTCCAGCAACGCAGCGGCGGGACTCTCGGCGAGATAGACAACCGGCTGACCAGCACGGTGCCACCGGCCTGAAACCTTCAGGCCACCTGCTCCCTTGAGGTCGGGATGGCGGCTGATCCTCCATAGGGTCATCAGATGAACATGCCCTCGTCAATTTGAACCAACAGTTCTTCGACAATCCGGCTGCCCGTATCGGTCCTCAGAAGTGAAAGCGGCGTGCGGCCATCGAGCCGGGCATGGGGCCTGCGCAGCCAGCCTAGGGCTCGCTCTCGAGTTGCATAGACGGACTCTGCCAATGAAAGCGCGCGGATGACGCGAAGCACGCGGTCCGTTTCCTCGATCGTCAACTTTTCACGACGCGATCTGCGATGTTGAAGGGTTCGTAGAGGAATGATGGTGGCGTTTATCTCGGGCCGCTCCAATCCAAGGTCAACCAAACGGTTGATGATGCTGGGAGCGAGCCGCCCCTCAACGATATGGAGAATTTCGCTCTCCGTTGCCGGAGGCGGCACTCCTAGCCAATCACCGATCTGGACGTTGGCTGTATTCATACCCATCCCTCCTGCCTACATTTTGCCATACGATCATCGGCAAATTGCCATGATACAGCATCATGCCGCGCGGCGCAAATTGAACGTAACGCGGCCACCGTGGCGGCTCCTGTGCCGACCAAAAGCCGGCGCGACGAATCCGCGGCGCCGGGATGATTTTGTTGCGGAGATGAATTATGTTGTATGCAGCCCGAAGGAGGTTCTTGACGAGGCGGCGAAAGGGGTAACTTTTATGGACGGACGGAACCGAAGTGATGTGGCGCGTGGAGCCGACGTTTCAATTGTCCTCAAGGAGGACCAGCGCACCGGGAAGCAGACCCGAGGCATCGTCCAGGACCTTCTCACCAACTCCTCGTTCCACCCGCACGGGATCAAGGTAAGGCTCCAAGACGGTAAAGTCGGCAGGGTTCAAGTTATCCATACCGCCGGGCAACCAAACCGTCCTTAGTCGCGATGGCCCTCCTGGGATTACCACTCAATTTCAGAATCGTGAGCTATCGTCGCCTTCACCTGAGGCAGCCCGGCGTCGCTGGCAACATTGGCAGGGCGTTGTTCGGTCGCAATCGGGTTTGCTACGGTTGGTACACCTCCACCGTGCCAATAATGGTGGGGAAGGGGTTGGTCGCTCCGCCGGTCAGCAGGACCGTGCCGTTGGGCAGCAACGCCGCCGCGTCAAACTCGCGCGCAGTGGTCATCGTGTTGGTGGTAGCCGTGAAGGTCCCGGCCACGGGGTCGTAAAGTTCCGCGGTGTTAAGAGCAGGGTCGCCGTGGGCGCTGGTAGACCCGCCAGCCAGGAGCACCAATCCGTTCGGCAGCAATGTCGCCGTGTGTTGGTCGCGACTTGAGGTCATGGTGGCGGTGAGGGCCGTGAACGTCCCGGCAGTGGGATTGTAAATTTCCGCGGTATTGAGATTAGTGTCCGAGTCATTAAATCCGCCAGCCAAGAGGACCATGCCGGTCGGGAGCAATGTTGCCGTATGGCCGCCGCGAGTAGACACCATCGTGGCGGAGAGGGCGGTGAAGGCTTGGGTCGTGGGGTTGTATACCTCGGCGGTGTTGAGGGCAGTGATGGTATCAGTAAATCCGCCCGTGATCAGAACCAGACCGTTGGGAAGCAAGGTCGCTGTGTGGCCAGATCGAGCTGAGGTCATCGTGGCGGAGAGGGCCGTGAAGGTATTGGCCACCGGGTCGTAGAGTTCTGCGGAGTCCAGAGTGGGCGAGCCTTGCGCAGTGGTAGCCCCGCCAGTGATGAGGACCAAGCCGTTGGGGAGCAATGTCGCCGCATGCCCACCGCGAGCGGTTGTCATCTTAGCAGCGACGGCGGTAAAAGCGTTGGCTACAGGGTCGTAAAGTTGTGCGGTGTTGAGGACGGTCTCGGAGGCATTAAATCCGCCCGCCAAGAGAATCTTGCCGTTGGGCAGCCGGGTTGCCGAGTGACCAACAACAGCAGAAGGCAAGGAGGGGCTAAGGGCGGTGAAGGTCTGCACGGACGGAGGCAGAGCCTCGTAGACCTCTCCCGTGTTGAGGGCGGTCCCGGTCGCACTAAATCCACCGGTGATGAGGACTTGTCCGTTAGGGAGCAAGGCTGCGGCCGCAAGCTCCCGAGCTGCCGTCAACGTAGCGACTAGGGCCGTGACGGCAGGATGAAAGGTCGCACCGTCGAGCTCATGAGTTGACGTCACCGTTGCAGCGAGGGCGGTGAAAGTATTGGCCGTGGGATCGTATAGCTCCGCGCTGTTCAGAACGGTGCCCTGGCCACCGCTCCCGCCCGTGCCATTCATCGATCCGCCGGCCAAAAGCACCTCGCCGGTTGGGAGCAGGGTCGCCGTGTGACTAAAACGAGCAGTCGTCATGGTGGCGCTCAGTGCAGTGAAGGTATTGGCCGTGGGGTTGTACAGCTCCGCAGTGTTCAGCGCAGTGCCGTAGCCGTTACCCTCTTCTCCACCGGCCAAAAGGACTTGCCCACTGGGGAGCAAGGTCGCCGTGTGGTAAACAAGAGCCGTCACCATCGTGGACGTGAGGGCCGTGAAGGTCTGGGCCGTAGGATCGTAAATCTCCGCAGTGTCGAGAGCAGCAGTATAGAGGGTGTTATCAACCCCACCGGTGATGAGGACCTGGCCCTTGGGGAGCAAGGTTGCCGTGTGACCGCGACGGGCGGAGGTCATGGTGGCGGTAAGCGCGGTGAAGGTATTCGCCACGGGATCGTACAGCTCCGCGGTATCGAGAACGCTGCCTGAGCTGTTAACCCCTCCGGTCAAAAGCACCTGGCCGGTCGGAAGCAGGGTCGCGGTGTGATCGTAGCGCGTTGACGCCATCGTGGCGGTGAGGGTCGTAAAGGTCTGCGTGGTGGGGTTATACAGCTCGGCTGAATTGAAAACGGGGGGTGGAGTAAGCGAATTAATCCCGCCAGTAATGAGGACCATGCCGTTTGGGAGCAGGGTCGCCGTGTGACCCGCACGCGCTATCGTCATGGTGGCGGTGAGGGCTGTAAATGGGGATGCCGCACAGCTCACTGCAACGGTGTTGACCGCGGCGCCTGTAACCGTGCCCGTTCCATTCGTGACGCTGCAGGACTGGGTGGACGGCTGGCTGAACACTGTGACGCTATAGGCCGTGCCGCTGGCCAGCGCCGTGGTAAAGGTAAACGGACCACTGGCCGATACCGCGAGATTGTTGCCCCCATTGTCTTGCAGTACGAGCCCTGTGCCGGTCAGGCCTGAAACCGTTCCACCCACCGTAAAGGTGTCCGTCGTACACACCACTGCCACGTTGTTGATATTTTTGTTGGTCACCGTTCCAGTGTTCAAACTCGGTACGCAGGTCTGGCTGAGGGCGCTGGGCTCAGTCAAGACGGTGACGTTATAGGCCGCGCCACTGGCGATCGCTGTCGTGAAGGTGAACGACCCGTTGGCCGTGACCGCGAGATTATTGCCGCCGTTGTCTTGCAGCACCAACCCCGTGCCCGCAAGGCCGGAGACGGTCCCCCCCACAGTAAAGGTGTCGGTCGTGCAGGCCACGGCGACGCTGGTGACATCGCTACTCGTCACCGTGCCGCTATTGGAACTGGCCACGCAGGTCTGAGAAACATCAGACGGCTGGGTCAACACGGCCACGCTGTAGGCCGTGCCACTGTTGATTGCTGTCGTAAAGGTGAACGACCCGTTGGCCGTAACCGCCAGATTGTTGCCACCGTTGTCTTGCAGCACCAGCCCCGAGCCCGATAGGCCGGAGACGGTCCCCCCCACGGTATAGGTATTCGTGGTGCAAGCTACCGCGACGCTGGTGACGTTGCTGCTCACCGTGCCAGTGCCGGACGTCACCGCACAGGTTTGGGTGGGATTGGAAGGCTGCGTCGATACCGTGACGTTATAGGCTGCGCCGCTGGCGAGAGCCGCCGTGAAGGTAAACGACCCATTGGCTGTAACCGAGAGATTGTTTCCGCCATTGTTCTGAAGCACCAGCCCGGTACCCGCAAGGCCTGCGACGGTTCCGCCCACCGTATAGGTCGTTGGGGGAGCGTTGTTGACCGGCGAACCACCACCACCGCAACCGAAGGTTGATAGAACGGTGATCAAACCAAAAAGTGCGAAAACTCGCGAAGCGAAAGTGTGCAGTTGACCGTTCATTTTTATCCCCCAATAGAATGAGTGGAGCGTAATAGCGGCGCGATGGCCCATCGCTGGCACCTCAGCGCAGACAGTAGCCGGCCGCCGCCCGCTGGAGCGCATTCGCCTTATGACCTTATTGCAAACGATTGATGGCAAGATGACCGCGGTCTGCCACCCGTTGAGCCATTTCAAGGTTTTCTTCCGGCTTGAGTTGCTTCCCTCGAAAATCAGCTCTACCTTATGTATGCGAGAATTCCTCCTCAAAGCGGGCCATACGATCAAAAAAAATTCGCTCCTGGCCGAATTCGCCCTGGTCGGGATTTCTCTAAAGCTTTGCGGGCGGTAGCGCTAGGCTTCAGCGTGGATGGCGACTCGGCGCTTCATCGACAGTCAAATTTCAAGTTTCATCTCAATTTCACCGCAAAACTCATTGCCAAATCTTCGCTTGATAGCTTAGAATCTCGCTGGTTCGTCAAGGTGGAATCAAGAGAACTTACGCCTGGGAGGAGCACGCTCGCCGGGTCACGTCGGGCAAGATTACCCTGATGTTGAACCGAGGCTTGCGGGTTTTATCGAAAAACAGTTCCAGCGGCTGCCCGGCAATTCCTTGGGCCTGAGCAGCCGGATCTCACTTTGCGACCGGACACCTTCTTAAAGAAATAGTATCTCGACGCTGCTTTTTTGAGGCAGGAGTGCCCTCCCAGGACCGAACGTACCCGTTTTATATCACTCTCATATGGATTTGAAGTGCTCGGCGAAGCACGCCCAGACGTGCCTATACCGCGGACTCGGAAAAGGAAGAATGACCCCGGATCGGTGGGAAAGAGTCAAAGAAATATTCGACGCGATGGTGGAGCAGCCGCCGGAGAAGCGAGCCGAGCACTTAGCGGCAGCCTGTGACGGAGATGAATCTCTCCGGGTCGAAGTGGAGCGCCTGCTTGGCGAGCATGAGCGGGCGGGATCGTTCCTTGAGAGCTCCGCCAACGCGAATGCAGCCTTTCGACACTTGGCCGGCGCGCAGCAGACCCTCGAAGCCAACCAGATTATTGCCGGGCGTTTCCGGATTGTGAGTTTTCTCGCCCACGGCGGGATGGGTGTGGTTTACAAAGCTGAGGATACTCGCCTTCCGCGGTTAGTGGCCCTCAAGTTCCTTCCGGACGCCGTCGCTCGGCACCCCCAAGCTCTGGCGCGATTTCGGCGGGAAGCACAGGCGGCGTCGGCACTGAATCACCCTAACATCTGTACCATTCACGACTTTGTCGAAAGCGAGGGACAGGCGTTCATTGTGATGGAGTACCTGGAGGGATCCACATTGGAGGAACTGATCGGAAGCGATCCCTCGGCAGCGGAGAGTAGCGGGGTGGGCGGGAAGCAAACCACAGCCCTCCCCGCCGACACCACCTTGCAGGTCGCACTCGAGATCGCCGATGCGCTAGGAGCGGCGCACGCCCATGGCTTGATCCACCGCGATATTAAGCCGTCGAATATCTTCGTCACCGCTCGCGGACAGGCGAAGATCCTGGATTTTGGACTCGCCAAGCTTGCGCCGAACGCGGAAATAACGCCAAGGGATGGGGCGACAAGCCCCATCAGTCTCGAAAACCCCGCAACCCCGAGTGCCGCCATGGGAACGTTGTCCTATATGTCGCCCGAGCAAGCGCGGGGCGAGCAACTGGACCCCCGTTCCGATCTCTTCAGCTTTGGATCGGTCCTCTACGAGATGGCTTCCGGTCGACGAGCGTTCCCGGGTGGCTCGTCAGCCCAGGTTTTGGACGCAATCCTAAAACGCACGCCCATTCCGGCAAGTCAGCTTAATCCCGAGTTGCCGTCGCAGTTCGAAGAAATCATCGACAAGGCCCTTGAGAAGGATCGCGAGTTGCGTTACCAGAGCGCCGCCGACTTGGTGCGTGACCTGAACGGTGTAAGGGCCGGGACGACTCGGCAGGGCGGACCGCTTCGATCGGCTCGCCCCGCCAGTAGGCGCATTCGAGGCGCTGCCATCGGTGCTGTTGTCGGAAGCTTACTCATTGCTGGGTTATTGGCAGTTAAACTGGTGCTGACCGGTCCAGGCAAGTATCCAGCCTCCAAAACGATCAGGGTCGGCGGAACGGTATCAAGCCTTGCGGGTACAGGGCTCGTGCTGCAAGAAAACGGGAACGACGATCTCCCGATTTCGTCCGACGGACCGTTCAAGTTTCGAGCGGCGCTTCCCCGTGGTGCCGCCTACCGCGTCACGGTGTTGACACAGCCCTCCGATCCCACCCAGACCTGCAGCGTTACGACTGGCAACGGCACGGTGACGGATAGCAACGCCGATAGCGTGGCTGTGACCTGCGTAACTTCCTCGGCGTCGATCTTCACCGGCCTCACCGCCACGATGACGAAAGCGCGTGCGGGTCACACGGCGACCCTGCTTCCCACTGGCATGGTCCTCATTGCCGGCGGGATCAATTCGCTTACTCCACCCCCCGTTTTCAACTCAGCGGAGCTATACAACCCCGCGACCCAGACCTTCACGGCCCTCGCCTCGACCATGAAGTCTGCTCGCTATGATCACACAGCGACCCTGCTCCTTACCGGACAGGTCCTCTTGACCGGAGGGGTTAACGGCTCCGAGAGCGTTCTCAGCACCGCGGAACTCTACGACCCGATGGCCAATACCTTCGCCGCCCTCAAAAGCACCATGACCACGGCTCGGCGCGGTCATACGGCGACTTTGCTCCCGAACGGCCAAGTCCTTTTGGCCGGCGGGGTGCCTAACATCCTCTATTCCGCCGGTCTCAACACCGCGGAGATTTATGATCCCACTGCCCAGACCTTCACGGCTCTCACGTCGACCATGGTCAGAGCCCTTGTTTACCACACCGCTACCCTGCTCCCCAACGGCCGAGTTTTTCTGGCGGGAGGAGAGGAGGGTAACGGCTTCGGCGCTGACCTCAACACCTCGGAGCTGTACGATCCCGCAACCCGGACCTTTACAGCTCTCACCGCCACCCTGGCGACGGCGCGATTCAGTCACACCGCAACCCTGCTCCCCAACGGCCAGGTTCTTTTGGCCGGCGGGTCTCGGAATGGCACGGGCGGGACTAATGGCCAAGGTACTGTTCTCAACACCGCGGAGCTGTACGATCCCACCGCCAATACTTTCACGGCCCCCGCAGCACTCATACCGTCAGCTCCTGAGGTCGCTGCCGGGCCATCGCAAGCTGCCGCCACGGCGCTGACCGCTACGATGGCAGCGCATCGCGAGATGGCCGCCGCGGCCTTGCTGCCTGACGGCCTAGTCCTCATTACCGGTGGGTTTACGAGCTCCGGGGCGGCTCTTAACACCGCGGAAGTGTATAAAATGCTTCCCACTCCGATTGCAACGCCTCGGTAGGTCCCGGCGGCCGCGATGGTAAAGGTCCAGTCAACCATTAGCCGCCGGAGGTATCCGTGCTGGATGTGTCCGCTCCGTTCGGCGGGAAGATCTCTCCGTGCAGCCAGGCGCGAGCTACTCTCCAGTCACGCTTCACGGTGCGTGGCGCTATGCCCAACACCTCGGCGGTTTCTTCCACCGTTAATCCACCGAAAAAGCGCAACTCCACCACGCGAGCTTGCCGGGGATCGATCTGCTCCAGGGATTCAAGAGCGTTGTCCAACTCGACCAACTCTCGTGACCGCGCTGGAGTGAACTCGAGCGCTTGGTCGAGGGCAAGCTTCTCGACCGCGCTGCCGCGTTTTCCCGCCTGCCGAGCCCGAGCGTGCTCCACCAGAATTTGCCGCATCAAATGCGCGGCGATACCAAAGAAGTGGGCGCGATCCTGCCAATCGGTCTCCCCTTGAGAGACCAGTCGCATATAAGCTTCATGAACAAGGGCCGTTGCCTGGAGAGTGTGGTCAGGCCTTTCGCGCCGCATGTAGCTTGCGGCTAAGCGATGTAGGTGTTGGTAAACCAAGGGGATGAGCTTGGCTTGGGCTTCGGGCTTGCCGCTCTTGAGTTCAGCCAGCAGCTTGGTCACTTCCCCGTCCACAGGTTGCAAGAGTGTCTCCCAAAGGGTGGAATGGAGGCATTTTACCGCAAAAGGGAGGCTCCCGGCAGAAAACCCGTTGCGACGGTGATTGCCTTGGTCAATGCGCCAGCGTTTCAGGGCTAGGGCCACGTCAAATTCCGCGAAGTTCCCTCAGGCCCAGCGGAATGGAGGCAAAAGCGGCCAGAGCGCCGCAAAAAAAAGGGACCCCTCCCTTTTGCCGTTGATTCTCGGGCAGTCTGTCAGCCTCGATGCTAGGTTTGGAGACCGAATTGCTCGGCCAACAGTTGGTCGAGTCAAACCGCCCACTTGCGGCCGGGTGGGGAAAGTTGCTCCCGCGGGCTGGAAGTCGCAAAAGGAAGAGACGAATTGACTCCTCGAAAGGCATGCAAACCGTCATTTCGTCGATGCCAATCCGGGCCAGTTCACGAAATTAAAAAAGATGTCGAAAATGAAGGATGATCCCGATAAGTTGATGAAAACAAACGGACACATTTCAGACAAAATGGCTGAAGCCATCAAGTATCTGAAAACACAATAGTTATAGGAAATAGCCGATTAATTATAGAAACAAAAGCTAGTTACATTGATTTCTGACCCAAGAAAGTCACGGTTTTTCCGCTTTGTCCCTCCTACCCCGTTAAATTGCAGAAAATAATAGCCCTATAGCTTCAGCATTTCGCACTTAGCCAATAAGTGTATGAAACAGGAGCCATTCGTCGCTTCGCCGCGGCAGTTCTAGCCCGCCGCATCGTTAGGCTGGACTATATGGCAGTTTGTCCTCCGTCGACCATGTATATCCCTCCCATGCAGTAGTCGGCATCCTCGCTGGCAAGGAACAGCGCCATTCCTGCAACGTCAGCGCCCACACCCAGTCGCGCTGCCGGTGCCGCCGCGGCCCACTTCTCCCGGGCTCCGGGAATCAGAAACTCTTCGGCATTCATGGGAGTATCGATGGTGCCCGGAACTATCGCATTCACGCGGATGTGGTTCGGAGCGTAATCCACGGCCATCGCGCGCATTAGGCCAAAAACCCCGCCCTTGCTGGTGCTATACGCGGTAATACCGGTAAACCCCAGCATCCCCGTGGGAGAGGCCATCAGGATAATGCAGCCGCGGCCTTGCGCCAGCATCGAGGGGATCACATACTTTGAGCATTGCCAATAGCCGCGTAGATTCACATTTAAGGTGCGATCCCAGGCCTCGTTGGTCAGTTCATGAGCGCGCGCCTCTTTCTTGGTAATTAGTATTCCAGCGTTATTCACCAGGATGTCGACCCTCCCGTACTTAGCAAGCGTCGCGTCAACCATGGCCTTGATCTGATCCTCCGAACCCATGTCGGTCTCGACGAACATTGCCTCGCCTCCGGCTTCGCGGATCGCATCCTCGGTTCCTTTCCCGGTTAGCGGATCGATCTCGGCAATCGTTACGCGGGCGCCTTCGCGCGCATAACGCTCAGCAATGGCCTGGCCGATCCCGGCCCCCGCACCTGTGACGATAGCTACCTTATCCTGTAAACGCATGATTCAAACCTCCTCGGATCTCAGAAGCCGGGTGAGACTTAGCTCTCTCCAGCCCGTTCGCGGCCGGCTCGGATGCCGATCGCGGCCAACGCTTCCAGCACCTCCTCGGGCACAGACGGCACCCGGTGCACACACTGGGCTAGCGCTGACGGGCAGACCTATTGGGTCCCACCCGGAGGCAGGCGCTGCTTTGAGGCGTCGTCCAGCACTAGTACCCAATCACCCTCTGCAGGTGGAGTCAGTTCCTGTGTGCCAGTGGTAGGGAAGGTGCCCGCCGTAGCGGCTTGACCGTTGCGGGGATCGAACCACCAGCCCACCGCTTGAGAGCCTGATATCTTGCTCATATCTACGGTGATCGTCCGTTTGGTCGGCATGTAAGCGATCACCGTGCTGCCGTCGGAGGTGCGCCCCGCCGCCAGATAGTCAAGGCCTCGGAACTCGCCCAGCCCCGCGGTCACGACGTCGTGCTTCTGATCTGGAATCAAATCGTACCAGGCGCGCGAACGGAAGAGTTTTCCCCAATACATCATGCCGACGGAGCCGGGGAGATCCAAGGACTGCTCCCAATTCAGCTTGGTTGGATATTGCCAGGGTCCGTCGAAGTGCCAGATGGGGTTGTTTCCCATGACGTGACCGAATCCGCCGCAAAGCACCGACCAATACGCTTGCCGGCGGATCTGGACTTCTGAGGAATTATGTTCGCCTTCGTAGGAGGATTCGATGAGGAAGAAGGGAAACGTAATTTTCCGGTTATAATCCTCCAGCAGTTTTGCATGCACGATGTTATAGGTGTAAGTGGAGTTGATGTTCAGCCACTTTCCCCCACTATACTGGTCAACAGCGGAGTTCTCGGGGTGGCAGTGGGCAGTGAACAAGTGGCGCTTGTCGTATTCCCGGATTCCCAGAGCAATTAAGTTGACCTTCTCCAATGCGTCCCCAGGATTGCGGTCACCACCCATCACCCAAATGATATTGTCAAAGTCCTTGTACCGTTTTCCCAGATACCGGCCATAGGCAAGGCACTTTTCCGGTTCGAGCTTCAGGATCTCCTCGATCCACCCCTCATCGGTACCGATATACCCCAGGTAGATCGGAGCCAGGAGCACTTGGATCCCATTTTCTGCTGCTTTGCGGATGACCCAATCGGCGTGTGCGAAATACTTTTCGTTGGGGGCGGAGAAATCTCCCGGCGTAGTGAAGGGTGCGTCTCCCGCTCTGTTCAGCGGAGGATTCTTACAAAACTTGTGCTCAATCAATTCCACGATGACGGTATTAAACCCTTTCTGGCGCCGGTCCTTCAGATACTGTTCCTCCTCCGCATCGCTTAACCCCACGATCAACGACCAACCGGCATCGCCTTGCATTAGGAAGGGAGCACCCGTCTGGTCGATAAGGTATCTTTTGTTGGAGCTGGGGGAAAGTTGTGTCACTACCTTGGGCGATTGCCCTTTTCCAATCCCGGCACCCAGCAGAACCACGATCATGCAAGCGCCAGCCAGAAGAATCCTTCGACCGGCGGGCACTCTTTTCGCAATCTGATAACGCATACGATCTCCATTCAGCCAGTCCTCTGCTGGCAAGATTAGAGGTGCTCTTGGCACCACGATTTGGCGCTGACGCGAAATGCTATTGGCCTGCGCCTGGAGGCGAGAGTCGCTTGCAAGGAGCCAGTTGGCGCTGTCACGGGTATGTGCGGCTCGGTCGAAGTGAGTCCAGATCGCCAGTCCATACTTCGACGATCATCGGCTTCGAATCCAAGAAGTAAAAATAGACCTGATCGATCCAGGCACTCATTAACACCGGTGTCCCACGGGCTTTATAGGATTCTTTGATACTTTCCGCCTCCTCCATGGTCTTGGCCCAATAGCCTATGTGATTGAGGCCTTCGCCCTGTCGATCCAGGAACTCGCGCCAAATACTCGGCCCCTCGAGAGGCTGGAGGAGTTCGATATAGGTTGAGCCGACGGGCGTTTCGGCTCCAATCCAGGTGAATTCTTGTGGCACGTCCCGTACAAAGACATCGTGAAGACGCGGTGCCTTATACTCGTAGATATTCCAGGGTCCCCAGCCCATCGTTTCGGTGTACATCCGCATCGACTTTTCCATGTCATTTACCACCAGCGCGACTTGAGAGATGGGGACGGGGAGACTGATGTCGGCCACGGAGAACCTCCTAATTGCAAAAAAATCCCGCCTTATCCTGAGGTACCTTGTTCTGGGGCCGTAAGCGCCGCGAGCCGGGAGTTATAGGGAGCGAGCGCGTCGCAAAGCGGCAGGTACACTTCCGAGTAAACTCGCTGGTAAAAATCTTTGCGGCGGGGATCCGGCGCGACCACGGTTACGGGTCGCTCGAAACGCCCAAGGGCATCGCGGAAGTCGCTGAACACTCCGATGCCTACACCGGCAATCATGGCGACACCCCGCGGCGTCACGTCAGGCGTGGTGACCACTTCGAGTGGGCGCCCGAGAATGTCAGCTTTGTTCTGCACCCAGAAGCGGTTTCTCACACCACCGCCCATCGCCACAACGCGACCCGGAGGTCGGCCAATTCCTTTGACCAGCGCTTCGACCGCATGCCGGGTCTGGAAGCTCAGCCCCTCAAACAGCGCGCGGGTCAGTTCCTGCCGCCGACTAGTGCCCGTGAGGCCGATGAAAGCTCCCCGCGCTAGCGGATCATGGCGCGGGCCATAGCTACCGAACACGTGGGACAAAAAGACAAGTCCGCCGCTCCCAGGGGCGGCCTCCTCCGCGTATCCGATCAGACGCTCCCACACCCTTTCCGAGTCTTCCAACTCGCCGTCGGCGAATGCACTGATTTTCTTCCGGTACCATTCAGTCACATCACCCGACAGATTCTCGATGCGTATCGACCATCGATTGGGGGCCACGTGGGCGTCGCAAATAGCTCCGCATTGTCCGAGTTCAGCATCAAGTTCCGGTTGGGCCGAACAGGCAACCACGAGCTCCCAAGTGCCCGTGAGGATTGCCACATCCCCCGCATCCAGGAATCCTGCCCCGTAGGCGCCACAGACAAAGTCCGCCCCACCCAGCACAACTGGGACGCCTGAGGGAATGCCGGTCTCTAACGCTGCCCCAGAGGAAACCCGGCCGAGCACGGTTCCAGCGGGGCGCGGCGCGGGGAAAATCTTCTCATCCAACCCGAAAGCGCGCAGCAAATCGGGGCGCAAGGTCAAACTCCGCTGGTCGAACACCGTGGTCTGCGAAGCCATCGAGTAATCAAGGGCCATTTCGCCGCACATTCGGTAGGCAAGATAGTCTCCGACATTTAGCCATCGCTCCATCCCCTGAGCGTATGAGGGCACAGATTCTGACATCCAGGTGATCCAGGCTGGAGGATAAATGGGGCTCAAATGATTGCCGGTATTGCTGAAAACCGCCGCATCATCAAGGCCGCAATTCCGAAACACCGAGGAGGGTGGCGCCGCTGCATCAATCCAAGTCACACCGGCATAGAGAGGATTCCCCGAGCAATCTAGCGGATAGCCGACCAAGCCCAATTCTCCGATCGCCAAAGCATCGAGCGCGCGATTCGGCAACTGGTCAACAGCCTCGCGGACCAGGTGGCAGCATGCCTCCCAAAGTTTCTCGGGATGCCAGATCGTCACCCGGTAGCCCTTAACCGTCAGCTCCTCGTCGGGTGGCGATATTCGGGAACTCGCCAGCGTGTTGCCGTGTTCGTCGTAAATTACGGCCTTGAAGGAAGTGGTTCCGAGATCAATGCCCAGTAAACGAGTCATTTACGCTTGCAACCTCACCCGGGCCTAGCCGGCGGAGTCGATTCTTACCACGCTGTAAGGGCGCAACGTGAGGGCCAGCGCCGAATCCGCAAGCCCAACTTCTTGACGTTGTGCCGCCGAACGGAACTTCAGGGGGTCAACGATCGCCAACGGCGCGCTGTCGGCGTCCAACGAACGGACCTTGACGACACCGTCTCTCAAAGGCCCGATGCGGCACTCCTGCGGCTCGGCCGTGAGGTTGGCCACCACCACGTGGAGTCCGCCGTCGGAGCGTATCGCAAGCCCCTGGACCTTGAGGGGGTCTGACGAGTCGCAAGCAGTCAACTCCCCGTCCTTAAGTTCGGCTAAGTCCGCGAACACATGGTAAAGGGGAAAAGCCATTCCGGGGAACGAAGCAAAAGCCCCTGGTAGCTCACACCCTTGCTCGGATTCCTTGACTCCGCGCCAACCGACGGTTTCGTAATAGGTTACGGAGGCGACGCCTGCTTTCGCAAGTTGCTTGACGCTTCCCAACGTCCACGCCGCAGCGAACAACGACATTTGCCGGGGATCGACGGCGCTCGGAAGTTGGCCAGTCGGGGGAGGGGGCTCGGGGCCGATAGCGTCAGGATTGAACCGCGGCTTGAGGGTGACCGGACTCACCGCTACAGGCCGGTCACCACAAAAGGAGCTCACAGTCGCGACCGTGTCGGCCTGCCCCTCAAGATTCTCGACCAGTGACCTTTCGTCAAAGGCATGCACCTGCGGGTTGATGGAATAGGTGACACCATCGAGCGCGGAGACATGCGGACGTGACCGATTCAGGTCGGCAAAATAGAGGTTCGTACCCCCAAAGACCGGCACGCGGGGGAGTTTGGGAGCCAGCCTGACACGCGCACACTCGATCCATCGGGCTGATGTGACCGGCTCTTTCTCGTGGAATATAAGAACGCTCGAAATGGGAACCGATGGGGGTAAGTGGGGCGTGAGGCCCGAAACCTCCTGCTCGGCATTGTCGGTAACGAATAACGCGAGTTCAAGGCCACAATGCAAGAGGCGACACTGGCGTTCGGCTCTCACCAGAGCCTGACTGGCGCCGGCTTCGCTCAGGTGCAGGTCAATGCGCAAATGATCCAGATGCAACCTATCGAGCAGGTCCGCGTCGCGCGGCGTGAGATCCCCGTCCTGTGATGACACGCCCAGTCCTATGCGCGGCAACCGCTGGCGAAGCGCAGGGCCGAGATGAAGTTGAACCTTGGAATCTCGAGTAATTCCGTGGGCGGGAGGATGTTGCACGGCAAAGGTTACGCGCTGCCTGAACGCTTGGCCGGCGACCGCCTTGAATGGATATCGAAGAGAGAGGGGAGTGCAGTAGGTCTTAAAGGAGCCATCGGTCCAGTTGCGTTGATCCTCGGTCTCGAACAAGTCTCCCTCAAAAGCGAACCGTATGTCGCCACCGGTCTTCAGTGAGACTGTCAACTCCGAAACAGACGGAAACAGGGGATGGTATAAGCCGCCCTCGTAGGGCTGGGGGGCGATCAAGGTCGGCAGGTTTCCCGAGATCCGCCCACCCGGCCCGAGTCCGCGGTAAGGTTGACCGCAGTACTCCGCCAAGGGATGCAGCACGCAAAAGCCGATCCGGCAGTAGGAGAAGTCTTGCAGAGTGTGGCCGTCCATCGTGTAAGTGATGGTTCCATCCCGCTCGCCGGCAATCGTTGCGCGCCACCGGAAATGAAGATTACGGGCCCTGTGCTCCGCCTCATAGGAGATTATGAACCGGTCGTCGGCGACGTCGGTCGAAACATCCCGGATCTCTGCGGGGATCGTGTCCCAGTTCTCGTCTCGAACGGCAACGTAGATGCGACGCACCAACTCCGTTTCCCCCAGGCGGACGTCCCGCAAGTCGCCTTCTTGCAATATCGCTCTCACCAACCCGGCATGCAGTACGGTACCCTGCGGGGGAGGTTCATCGCGCCCGTACCACAGCTCATATTCTGTCAATTTTCGCGGTTCACTCGCGGAGTTACTCATAGCGTTCTCGATTCTATTCAATCGGGTACTTCTATGCCACCGCGGCCCGGCCCGGCCCTCGCGCCTGAATAGGCCAGACGTCAACCACTCGGTCGTTTTCAACGACGTAGTAAACATCGTTCAGATTAACGGTACCACCACAGTAGCCGACGACCATCTCCACGGGCTCGCCGACCTGCAACCGTGCGCCGTCGACGACATTGAGCAGGGTGTGCTCCTCGTGCATCGCCCGGAGCGTCGCGCACGGATCCACCAAGGCGGGGGGGCCCAGGTCCATGGCCATAACCTTCGTGCCGATATCCAGAAGCGCGGTTTGCCCGTTGCGGCTGATGACCGTTCCAAGCATGCTGAGGGCAGGCTGGAAAACCGGAGTAAGGGGCCCATAAGTAGCGTCCATAAAGACGTAAGAGCCCGCCTGAAGTTCCGTCACGCGGGGATTGGCGCCGGTCATGTCGTAGGTGTTCGTTCCGCCCGCGGAAACGATCTCGATCGCAAAACCTGCGCGCTCGAGGACTTCCACACCGCCGATTAGCACGTCAATAGCCTCGGCAGCTCTGCGAGCGCGCACTGCGCGATCGGGTTCCTCCACCACGTGCCCTTCGTAACCCATGACGCCGCGGAACACCAACCCGGGCAGGCTGGATACCGCGGCGGCAACGACGCAGGCGTCCTCATAGGTGCGCAGGCCCCCTCGACGTAATCCGACGTCCAGCTCGACCAAGACCCCGAACTTTGCCCCCTCCGCCACGGCCGTGCGCGAGAGAGCTTCGCCCCCGGCCACGCTATCGACGGCAACGAGAATGGTGGTTTCTCGAGCCGCTTCCGCGAGTCGGGTGAGCTTCTCTTCCCCCATCACTTCATTCGCAATCAAAATATTATCCAAGCCCGCATGCGCCATCACGATCGCTTCCCAGGCCGTTGCCGTCGTGATACCCACTGCCCCGGCGGCAACCTGCAGGCGAGCGATCTCCACACACTTGTGGATCTTGGCATGAGGGCGGATCTTGGCATGCTCTTGATTCCATGCCGCCATGGTCGCAATGTTGCGCCGGAGGATGTCAAAATCAAGAATCAGCGCGGGGGTTGTCAACGCGTGGCGCTGCCGGCCAATCGCTTGGCGATAGGTGTCGAGGGCACGCTCATGGTTAACAACCTTGGAGGACATCGTCATTGACCGCCCCCTTTCTTTGTGAAGATAAAGCACCCAATCACGGTGTTCCCCGAGGGGCGAAGCCCGGTAACCTCGACGTTTTGGGTCACGAAACCTACGAAACGGTGAACGTCCGCGCTTGTAATCCCACCGTCAATTGGATCCGCTTTTGCCGATCGCGGGTAAGCCCGGCGTTTCGGCGGTGATAGTGTACAAGCCCACCCCCATCGCTGGTGAAATGTCACTGCCGTCGCCATCGGGGAACAGTAGCCCAGGGGCTCACGATTCGGTCGCCGTCTTTACCGGCGCCCCGGATTTGCCCTCCATGCTCAAGGCCAGACCCGCCATAAGCGCCAGCACAATCGCCGCACTCTTGATCAGATCGAAGTGCTCTTTCAAGAAAAGTCCCGCCAGCACCACGGTCACCAGGGGGTAGAGCGCGACGAGAGGTGTCACGACCGAGGCCTTGCCCCAGCGATAGGCAATGAAAAGGGTCAAAGTCGCCGAGGCCATCAGGAGGCCCACCAGAATTCCCAGGGACCACTCCTTCTTCGACAAGTGCCATTCGGTGGAACCTACAGCAATGATTACGACGGCAATCAGGATGTAACCGAGGGTGTAGAAGATCGTCGAAAGCTCGTCGGAAATGTGGTGGGTCGAGAATTTCATGGTGATGGAAGAAACGCCAAAAAGGACCAAGGCGGTCAGGGAGTACACCATCCATGCGGAGAGCAGGTTTCGCCAATTCGTCGCCGCCCCCAAGCTCTCTCGAGGGCTGAAAAGGTAGATGGCGGCCAGGGCCAGCCCGATCCCTGCGGTTTGAATCCGGTTCAACCTTTCCTTGAGAAGGAATCTCGCCAGGACAACGGTGATCAGGGGGTACATTCCCGTTAGCGGCACAACTGCCGAGCCTTCGCCGCCCAACTGCAGGGCTTTGTACATCGCAATGTTTCCACTTCCTCCCAAAACTCCGGTGACCGTGGCAATCAGGATGCCCTTGCCGAAGTTGCTGGCCTTACTAAGGTTCTGCGAAAAGGCCAGGACCAACGCGACGGGGAGAAGCCCAATGGTAGAGAGGATTTGCACCGTGAGGGGCTGGACGTCCCGTGTTACGACGGTCGAAACAAAGCCCCAAAAACCAAACAGAACGATCGTAATCAAACTGTAAACCAACCACCGGTGCATATTGATCCTCTCGAGTCGCGACCGAGGCGTTTCCGACCTTCTTAATTGCTGGAATCCAGAAGTGTTCCGCTCTGATTCAGACGGCCATTATATCGACGTGAACTCCAGCGTCTATCACAACCGCATAATACTTTGTCAAAAAGACATCCGGTAATCCGAATTCTCCGATTTCCTCCGGTGAGTTCGCGACTTTATATCAGATCGTGGCTCGGTCCAAACACAGCCATAATTGGGGAAGAACCGTTTCAGATTGAACAGGCGCCGAAGGTCGTGGTAAGTTTTACTCATCGGGCCGGGAAGTTCATCATCGAAGCGAGGCAGGGCCGTGTACATACGTCGGTCGCTATGGAAGCACGCCGATCAATTCGCCCCGCCGATAATCAATCCGGAGGGGGTCTACCCCTGTCATTTCGACCCCTCATTTCCAATCGAAATTGGTTTCGATATCCACGATGTCGATCACAACGTCCGAATGAATCGGCACGATTCTTTCGAAGTATTGTATGTCTACGACGGAGAAGGTCTCATTCAAGTCAGTCAGCGCCGTTTTCCGATGAAGAAAGGTAGCCTGGTGGTCCTGGGACCGAATCTTTACCACCAGATCTTCAATAGCCCGAAGAGGAAACTCAGGCTTGCTTTTTTGCATTTCCAGTCCGGAGTCCTCCTGGGTAACGGCAGCGGAGAGGATGAGAAGTTGCTGGCTCCGTTCCTTTGCCAGGACGCGCGGTTCCCACACGTGGTTGCTCCCTCTTCCCCCGTGCCCGACCAGGCGCTGGAACTGATTTTGAAGATCCATCAGGAACTTCCTCCCTCGAACGACGTGGCTCGCCTCACGGCCAAAACCTATCTTAGGGTTGTGCTTCTACTCCTGTTTCGGCATTACAACAACTACGTAGCCACACGCGAAGCACTGGAAGGCAGACAGGGGGACCTGCAGCGCCTCGATGGCCTATTTCGGTTCATTGACCAGAGGTATGGTCAGCAAATTCACATCGCCGATGCGTCCCGCATCTGCGCCATGAGCACTGTTAACTTTATGCGATTTTTCAAAAAGGTCACCGGCCAATCATTTCTCAACTATCTGACGCGCTACCGGATTGCCAGAGCGCAGTCCTTACTCTCGACTACTACCACACCCATCGCGGAGATAAGCACCCTCTTGGGATTCTGCAGTCAAAGCCATTTTGGCAGGACTTTCAAGATGCTGGCGGGATTAACGCCCCTTACCTACCGATATCGCTTCGGCAAGGATTCCGAACGTGATGCTGGAAAACCTCAGTAGATCGTACCCCAGTGGGGGACGATGGCCGTCGCTCTCATTCGAGATTTCATAGAGAACATTGTCCAGGTCGTTGACCGTGTCAATGATCTTGCGTACATAAGCTTTTTCAATCTTCTCCACCCCTGCAGGAGGAGGCCAACTCTCAAGCTCCGTACCGCGCCCGTCTTTATCCGGGTCCCCATCGATCCCGTTGATATTGTTTTGCGCGTTGAAGGGATGGCCAACCCAATTAGAGAACTGGAGTTCCCACCCGTTAAAAAGCATGACCGAAACATAGATGCCCCGGTCGCCCGCTAATTCAACGCGCTTGCGCATCCGGGCAAAGTACGCCTCATTAAGCGCGTTGAGGTCAAACTTCGGCTTCCCGTCCCAGGCCAATCCGGGACCCGTTCGCATCCATGGATGGGGCGTGCTGTACCTGACAATCCCATCCTTCTCGATGTCTTTGGGAGTCTCCCACCGCCATAGCCGAATGTAGTTGTAATTGTGGTCCGCGATGAATTTTAAGTATTGGTCGAAATCAAAGGCAGGAGGAGGATCGGTAAGCCCAATGTCGGGTAGATTGGTCCAAGTGTGCGCGGCGGCAAAGTAGATTGCCTTGCCGGAGCCGTCCGTAAAATAGCGGGGATTACCGGCGAGGACACGCAATGGCCCTTTCGCCACACCCTGAGCCATTCCCGAAACAGGCCCGATCGAAATCAAGGCAGCAAACCCCAGAGTGAGCATGCCAAGTCGTCTCATTTTGAGGCCGTGCCTGCGCCTGGTTTCCCGGTCGCATCCAGAATACGCATCGAACCTTGCCGGGCTTACCCATCGGCGGATTGAGATCCGGCGGGTGGTATAACTGAACCTTTGCACATAGTTCATCGTTGCTCCTCTCTGAGCAAGATCATGAAAACTTATTCCCTGCGTTACCGAAATCGGATTCATCTATCAACGATAACGGTTACCTTGTTCCAAGGCCCTGAAAGCTCCACCGCTTGATGGACGGCATCCCATTTCCAGTTTTTCGTACCCTCCACCGTCACATGTGGCGCCGAGCCAGCCACGGTTTGGCGGAAACAGATATGGACCCGCAATTCGGGATGTGCTGGCGCAATTTCAACGCGCGCGGTAAGGGACTTGGCGTTCGGGACCATAGCAAAATTCACAGGGCCCCATCGAGTGGGAATGTGAGTAGCGGAAAAGCCGGTGTCAAGCCACTTCTTGGGCACAGCCCGGGCCAGCCATAACTCCTGGTTTTCCCACGGCTCCCAGGCAATCATCCATCGCAACATTTGCGGTTCCACTACCTGAGCCGCGACGCAGTAATCGCTGGCATAGGTGCGCTTGCTGTCGCCCTTAATGTTCACGGACTCGTACGCATTAAAAGTCCCGGGCGTTTCATGGAAGGCCAGGTGGCCATAGAACCCCAGCAGGAAATGCTCGATCTGTCCGGCCTCCATGAGACCCCAAGCGTAATTAGCATACGGCCAGTCGTCCATCACATCTTCCAGGCGGGTCGTTGCCGCCACCTCGCCGCCACGGGCTGTGCGGTAAGTAATAATGGCATCCTGCAATTCGGGAGGGAGCATGCCCGCTGATAGCATCTCTGGCCAATAGCGGTAGTTCGTGTAGGTGGCAAACTCGTTTTCGGTCATGTGCGCAAAGGGTTTTTCCGTGCCGGCGTCCGGAGGCAGGAATGGCGGAGTCGCATCGTTCTGAAACGCCCGGCGCATTGCCGCAAGAACCACGCCTTGGAATGAGTCGGCCTCCTCCAGCAGGTTCTCCCCGAACTGCCCGAGAGCAGCATCACCTTCCCGTTGGCCCACCTCGTTCAGCAAGTGCCCCATCTCTTCCAGCCCGCGCCAGCACCACACATCACCCGAGAAATAGAACCTTTTGTCTTTGCGAGTGTCCGCTTCGGCGGAGCCATACAGCAGACCGTAATCGGGCGAGTCAGGTGGATCGCGCTTGCGGCTGGCCAGAATCTGCGCTACGAGCGACTCCGTAATCCGCCGTAAGGCCGGGAGGTTTTCCAGGAACCAGTTCGTGTCGCCTGTTACTTGCACGTATCTCGCCGCCACGGTCAGCATCTGTCCGTACTCGGATATCGCCGGCCCATAATAGTCAAAAGTTCCGTCGGGCTTTATGTAGTGGGAAAGGTAGTAACTGAAGCGCGCCTTGACCTCTCCTGAGAATCCCCAATCCAGCAAGCACAAATTAAGCAGGATCGTCGGCGGCGGGAAGGTGTCATGCTCGGCGCCCCAATACACGCCCACTCCGCATTTGGGGTGATTTCCGATCTCGGAGATCAGCGCGCGCACAATCGATGCCTTGGCTGAGTCGTTCACGCGGGCTTCCGGCACCTCCAGTTGCATTCCATCCGCAAAAAACCGCTCCCATTTCTCCTGTTCGGCGAGCAGCGCGCGGTAGAAGTCTGTTCCGTCTTCCAGCGGCTGTTGTTCTGGCAACCGCCAGTAAGCTCGCTTTCCGTCATTCGAGCGAAGACAAACGTAGGTCTGAAGTTCCTCAGCACCGCTGGCCAACGCCATCTCCTCCCACCCTTTGTGGGACGCGGGATCGAAAATCCATAGTCAATCACCGGCAGATACCGCCCGATCAGTCCCTGCTTGGTCGCTGATGATCTACTATTCAAGATGTGCAAGGCCTCGGTGGGGTCAAAAACCACCTTGCTCATCTTTCGGTCACGACCAACTCCATACCCCAGACGTCCGTCCGGCCAAACGATGATCTTCTGGGATGACGTTGTGGTTCCGAGAAATGTATAGCCCAGGAGCGGCGGGAGCAACCCGGCTAACGACTCATAAGAAGGCTCATCTCCTTTCGAGGTAGCTTCCTTCCCCAGAATATCCTCCTGGGCGTTGAGGATCCGCTCAAAGTAATCAGGGGGGAAGGCCGTCAGCGGACGAATGCTGTCCAAGCTGCCGACGGCTTTTCTCATGGAGGCGACAGGTCCCTTCGTTCCCACATAGGCGAGGACGCCCCAACGGGGAAGACTCCGCTCGAGCACCGCTAACGGCGTTGGTTGAGGAATGACCGCCAGCAGCTCGTAATCTCGGTAACGCTCTCCGACCGGAAGTGTGTGGGGTGGTTCACCCGGCCATTCCAGCACGGCCGAGTTGGTGTGCAATTGCACCAGACGGGGCCACACGATCGTGCTGCGCTCTGTGGCCTCTTCGTTCGGATAGAATTCATCCCCTTCTGCCCACGCAATCGCTATCTGTGCCATCAGCGTCAAAGTTAGGGAAAAAAGAATAGCGCTGGCCCGCAGAATTTTCATCGCCGCACTCCCCGTTCAAAAACAAAATGGGACAACCAGCGGTCCGAATCAGCTCAAAAGCACAAGAGAATTCAAATATCGCACACGATCTTCCCGGTGACGATTTCGGAGGAGGTCGATTGAATTTCTTAGCTGCCCCCAAAGCAAATCCTGCCAATTTGAGGCGGGCGAGGTGCGTGCACGGTCACACAAGTTCGCCCGGGGAAGCAATGCCTTGGTGGAAGCCGCCCAAATCAAACCTTGAATCAGATCCTAAGATTGCCAACGTTCACACACGATTGGGTTGAAATTATTTAGGAAACCCGCGGGCAGGCGATCAGGATAGGAATCGAGTCCGGGAGCGAATTCGGCCGGCCACACGTCGGGAACGATTGTAAGGTTAGGCCCGCCCCCATCGGCAATCCAACGAAGGATCTTGTCATGATCGAGGTCCCAATCGTCGAGTTCGACATCAATATTGCCTCCCGGGTGGGTGCGCTCGACAGCTTGCACGATTTCGCGGTATTGGTCTCCCTACCCAACCTGGCGATGATCGGGAACAACGCCACGAGGGCTACCCGAGAGATGCCTCGGGTCTTCGAGAATCGCAATCCGGGTATCTGTGCATATTTACACCTCGCCCGTTGGGGCACTCGCTCGATGCGTTGAAACTCGCATCTTTTCAACTTCCTGTTGGATGAACGCCGTCGTTTCCTCGCAGAGATCGAGCATTTTCCTGAAGTCCGCGGCCGGCGTGGTGAGCGGTGGCTTAAACTTCAAAACGTTGCTGCTTAAGCCGCCAAACTGGGTGATCAGGCCGTGGTCAAGCGCGAACTCCCAAGCCAACACACAGGCGGCGGAAGCGGGCGTTTTGGTCTTCCGATCCTCGACGTAGTCCACACCGATGAAGAGACCGGGGCCCCGGACGTCGCCGATCACGTCGTAGCGCTCTGCCATCTTCTGGAAGCGTGCCGTGGCTTCGGCACCCAGATCGCGGGCACGGTTCACCAAGTGCTCCTCCTCCACGATATCGAGCACCGCCAGGCCTGCGGCCGCCGATAGCGGCTGGTTCATAAAGGTGAGCATGTGCCAGGGCTCGGACTCCATGCCGTCGGGGATGAGGTCTTTTCTGGTGATCATTACGCCAATCGGTACGCCACCTCCCAGAGCCTTGCCCGCCACGATGATATCCGGGACGACGTCAAATAAGTCGCAAGCCCACATGGCACCGCAACGCGCCAAACCCGTTTGGACTTCGTCGACGATCAGCAGGACTTTTCGCTCGCGGCACACGCGTTGCACTTCCCGATAGTACTCCCGCGGAAAGACCGTGTGGCCGTTCGGCCCCTGCACAACTTCCATGAGGAGCGCCGCCACCTGTCCGTAGCCCTCGCCGCCGATGGCCGTTTCAAGTGCATGAATGGCCGATCGCCAGATTTCAGGGCCTTCTCCGCCTAAGGGTGGCCGGTAGGCATCTGCGGAAGGAACCTGCCGGAAGGTAGGCCACCGCATGCCGCCGGGGAACCACTTACGCAGGGCCGGCATTCCGCCCAGACTGAGGGTTGCCAGTGACATTCCATGATATGCGCCCGTCAGGGAGATGACCTCGTTGCACCCGGTCACACGGATCGCAAATTTAACGGCAGCTTCAACAGCATCGCCACCGCCAGGACACAGAAATGTTTTGGTCAGCCCGCGGGGAGCAATGGCAGCAAGTCGCTTACTAAACTCGATCATCGGCACACTGTCGTGCAAAATGTTGTGCGAAGGGAGTTTTGCCATTTGCCGCGCCACGGCCTCCGCCACTTTGGGGTTCGCGTGACCGACCATCGCCGGGCCAGCCGATCCAGACATCGTATCCAAGAACTCTTTCCCGTGGATGTCCCACAGCTTGGCATTCTCCGCATGGTCAAATATGATGGCTTTGTTCCTCCGCACAGCGTGAAGGATGTACTCACAGGCGTCATGTTCCAAATCTAGAGAGTTCATCGGTCCCTCCGGTCTCACATTCTGATTTGTTTGTTGCCGTCACCCCCGCTCGGGGAAAAGGGACTCCTCATTTTTGCGCAAGGTTTTGGGATTCCTGGAAGAAGCCTCATTGGACCCTCTTCTCACCATGGTGGATGCACTCTGTTACTCGCCAACAGGTACAAAAGTCCTCGACGCGAACCTCCCGCCCTGCGCTCCGTCCACCATGGATCGCGAAATCGATCGAGTCTCAAAGGGTCCCCATGTGACCGTGTGGCTCACATACTTATAAATCAGAAACCGCAAGCCTAGATATAACGAAAAAATGTTTTTTTGGCATAAACCTATTTGTCTGCCCGGGGTGTGGCGACTGTCAGTAGATACGACCCGGCCCTGAAGGGAGGGGCTCGATTTGGCCTATCTGCGCCGCGTTTCGAAAAATTCTCAGCCTCGCCTGGCCGTGGACGCGTCAGGCCGCTTCTGGCTCGCCTTTCGCACGCCTCACCCCACACGGTGGAATCCGATCGGGAGCGTGTGGACAGAGTATCTCCTATCATTCGATGGCAAAGCCTGGACGAGCCCAATCTTTCTGAATCATAGCGACAATCTCTTGGATAACCAGAGTTACGAAATGCCAGGATCGCCCCGCTCCAGCAGTGAGAAGGATTCCATTGGCGGGTGGCGGCCCAAGGGGTATGTCAGTGACGCGCTAAACAAAGGTTACAGGCTTGGATTCGAGGCCAGTTCAGACCATGACTCCACGCACATCAGCTATAGCATTCTTTACGTCAAGGACCTGACCCGCGAATCCGTTCTCGACGCCCTTCAAAAACGACATGTTTATGCTGCCCTGGATAACATCCTTGCCGACGTCGAGAGCGGTTCACATATGATGGGGACGAATTCACCACTTCCGATCCGCCCACCCTGAAGATCAAACTCCGCGGCGCCTCCAAATTCGCCAAAGTCGTCATTATTCGCGATGGGAAGTACTCTTTCTCGACTTCTCCCAACACGCAGGAAGTGGAATTCTCGTGGCGTGATAACCAACCCCAAAAGAATAAGACGAGTTATTACTATGTGCGCGGAGAACAGGATAATGGTGAAATCGTTTGGGTCTCGCCGATGTGGATTAAGTACACCGGGGATTGAAAATCGAAACTCCGAAACTCTCTTTCATCTTCACAAGTCTTTGCTTCCGGGCGCGGCCAAATTCGCGTCTGCGGCATCAACTACCAATACCCAATCGTTCGAATCGGGCGGCGTGAAGTCACGGCTCCCGGCATTCGCATAGTACCCGATCAGTTTCGTCGAACCGTCACCAGGATTGAACCACCAGCATTTCGCTTGACTGCTAACGCTTGTGATTTTGCGCATGTCGACACTCAAGGTTGTGCCATTCCCGTTCGGAATGTACGCGATAATAGTCTGGCCGTCGCTGGTTCTTGAAGTCGTGGTGAGTGTCGATTCCGATCCATAGCCTGCCGTCACCACCGTGTGGTTGATGTCGGGTGCCAGCTTCCAATGCTCGCGCGACCGGAAAAGCTTCCCGAACCATGACTGCCCGACCGACCCCGGCGATCCCAACTGGCTTTGCCAGGTTTTCCCGTTCTCGCAAGGCACTGCCGAAGCCGGATTGGTCTCATTGAAGCACCAGATGGGGTTGTTGCCGAAGAAACTTCCCAGATAGGCGCCGCTCAGAACACTCTCATATTGCCGAGTCCGCAGGAGGAGCGGAGTGGTCCCGTGCTCGTTCTCGTACCAATCTTCCCCTTGAAAAAAGGGCAGGAAATCGGGACGGGAATATTCCGCGTTGAGCTTGCGGACATTCGAGCCACCGTACAAATCGCTGATGTCCAGCCAGAAGTACCCGGAAAACACGTCCAGAGAGGATTGTTGGCCGGCGTTGTCGGCTGCCATCAGATGGACGGAATCGACAGACTTGATCCCCATCGCCACGGCATTGAGCTTTTCCACCAGAGGAGGGGCGCAACTACGTGGATCGGCATCAGCGCCAATGACATAGACGATGTTCGAGAAACCTTTGTAGCGATTACCCACGTAGACGCCCCAATCCCTCATGACGGCGTCGGATGCCGTTTCCATGTCTGTTCCCCAACCCTCGTTCTCAAAATTGCATCGGCCGGTGCTGTAACCAACATACACCGGAAACAAAAACACCGTGATTCCATGCGCTGAGGCGCGGCTGATCACCTGATCCGCATGCGCGAAATAGGCTTCGTCGGGAGTGGAAAGAACGGGTCCGCTGAATGGCGCATCCCCATGTCGGTCCGCCGGGGCATGATCGGCGTACTGATGCTCGATCAAGTTCACGATGATGGCGTTGAACCCTCGCGCGGCTCGGTCCGCGAGATAGATTTCAGCATCGGCATCGGAAGGTTGCGCGATCACGGACCATGCCGCTTCCCCCGTGATGAATACCGGCTTTTTCGTAATGGAGTTTATCAGGTGAGTTTTGTCCGGGCTGAGCACCATGAACTGGCCGGCTCCGGTCGCCGTAGCGGATAATCCGACCCCCTGTGCAGCGCCCGCGCCCTCATCGCTGAATCGGAGTCGAGCCAGGCTCGAGTGAGCGAGCGCCAAGCTGATCAGGCAGGTCAGTGAGGCGACCCCAAACAGCTTAGTTCGGCCAGAATTTGGAGGGCGCTTAACCATGTGAGCTCCTATTTAACCGGCGAGACTAGAATCTTCAAAGATTCCGTTGCAGCGACCGACCACTGTCGCGACAACTCCTTGCCCCACCCGCTCAGGGCGGGGAACTTGGTTCGTCCAAGCTGAACAGCAGGTCGCTGGTTGGGAAGGGAGGTGTTTGGTAGCCCGGGTGTTCTTCCTTAAGGCGGGAAAACTCCTTCATCTCCTCCTGAGATTTAGCCTCGTCACCCATGGCGCGATAGGTGGCACTGAGCCTTGCGTGTGCCTCCACCATATCCGGCCAGATTTCGAGGGCCGCATGAAGATGTTCGACCGACGCGGGATAATCCTTCCTTAGAAATGCGATTTTTCCTGCCAGTGATTGAATGTAGGGGTCCTTGGGACTCAAGGCTATGGCCTCACGGATGGCCTCTTGTGCCTCTGCAACGTCCCCCGGGTCGGCACTGATGATCGCGAAAGCAAGGTTGTAGTAAGCCATCGCTTGGTGCGCGCCCAGCGCAATGGCCGTTTTCAGCAGGGGCTTCGCTTCTGTCCCCCGAAGGCGATAAGAAAGGATCACACCGTGGACGAGGTAGGGGAGATCCCATTCCGGCCAGAGCGATTCCATTTTGGTCAAAGCGGCAGCCGCCGGATCATCCTGGTGAAGGATGGCGAGTCCGACGGCCCGAGTCAACCAGAGTTGGGGGTTATTCGGTACCACCTCGTCTGCTTTCGTCAGCAAGTCAACCATCTGCTGAACCTTTCCATGGGTCACCAGAAACAACGCAGCCTGAAGGTAGAGGTCCGGCTGCGTGGGCGACGCTTGAATACCTTGATTCAAAGCTTCCGCGGCCTCCTGGGGCCTCCGCAGAGTATCCAGCAGCTCGGCGCGCAACAGGTAGTAATCACCATTCCGTGCTTCCGCAGGAGCGGTGTCGAGTTCCGACAAGGCAGTTTCCGGGCCAGCGTCACGGATTGCGGCGAGGGCAACATCCACGCGAAGTTGGGCATTTAAGGGATCCGCTGCGGCCGCCTCGTCGAGAAACTCGCGCGCGGCATGGTACTGCCCGGCATGAAGCAAAGCTCTGCCGCACTCCGCGGAAACGATCCCCCCGGGTTCGAAACCCTTGATCTGCCGGAAGAGTTCTAGAGCCTCCGGCACTTTTCCCTCTGCCAGCAATTCCTGTCCCAGACGGATTTTCAACCTCCAGTCGGCGGGGCTGCCGGCCGCGAGGTCTCGCAACGCCGCCAGACTGGCCGGAGTTTCCCCGGGCGAAGCCAAGCCGAGGGTATCGGGGGGAGCGGGTCGAAGATTCGCCGCGTTTTTTCGCAGACTCTGGTCTTTTGCCATGACCTCCTCTGCTGCCGCTTTTTGTCCTGCGCGCATCAGGGCATGGCCGTAACGCCAAAGGACCTCAGAGTTCTGAGGCGCCAGCGCCGCCGCTTTCTGAAAAGCCGACAAGGCCTCTGGGCTTCGGCCTGCTGCGAGCGAAGCTTCGCCAAGCTCCTCCCAGGCTCGGAAGTTTTCCGGCTGCCGGTCCAGGACAAACTTCAAATCGGTGAGCGCCGGCGAAATCTTGCCTTCCTGGCGCAACAGTACGCCACGGACGAGGTGAGCCTCCACCCTCTGCGGGTCGAGCTGCAAAGCCCGATTCAAATGCTCGATGGATCTGTCCGGTTGCTGAAGCGACTCGACTGCAGCCAGCTCGAAGAAGCCGATGGGGTTGCGCGGATGCCTTTCCACATACCAGTTCAAGTCCTGGAAGGCCTCGGGCAGTCGAGCTGCCCGCGCCAAGGCGTAGCCGCGCTCCCGCCTGGCCTCGTCGTCGTCCGGATGCACTTGGAAACAGTGGTCGTACGCGGCTGCCGCCTCGCGATAGAACCCCAGTTTGTCGAGTACGCTACCCAGAAATTCGAGAACGTCGGCACGGTCGGGCGCCACGCGCTGAGCTTGGAAAAGAACGGCAGCCGCCCGGTCATTTTGATTCAACGCCTCCTTGACTCGTGCCAGGCCTATCATGCAATCCACGTCGGTCGGGTGCTGGTCGAGTGCCGCCTGGAACGTCTGACCAGAGCGATCGTAGTCATGGGCTCCCAAGGCTGCCAGACCCAGGTTATAAAGGACCTCGAACTCGCCCGGAGCGGCTTGTAGGGCAGCCGAAAAGGCCTGCTCCGCCCGCGCGTAGTCTTTCCAGCCGGCGAAGACCATTCCTACCGAATAGGCAACCCGCGGATCTTGCCCCGATCGCCCTAGTAGATCTAGCAACAGCGTCTCTGCGCTGGAGGATTGCCCCGCGCGCTTGAGGGCCTGCGCCCGCAATACCTGGAACTCAGGCGTGGCTTGATCCTCCCTGGGCAGCCGGTCGAGATATTTAAGAGCCTGCGCTCCGTTCTTCTCATTGACCGAGATTTGGGCCATCTGCGAGTTGGCGTTTCGATCGGTAGGGTCAAGCTCGATCGCTCGGAGGTAGGCCGCTCGGGCTCTTCCCGACTGCCCTTGCGCGAGGTAGTGGTTCCCAAAATTGCTGTAGAGAGAGGCGGAGCCTGGCGCGAGCGCGAGGGCGCGCCGATGAAACGTCTCGGCTTCCGTGAATTGCTTCTGCGCGTCGAGAATCAAGCCCATTAGGCCTAACGCGCGGGCATCGCGGGGGTGCTCGGCTACGGCCGGCCTCAGAGCCTGCTCGGCTTCGGTGTACTTCTGCTGGCCGAAATCAGCGACCGCCTGGTCGTAGACACTTTCGGGAACTTGCGCCAAGGCTAAAGAGGTCGCAAGAAACAAGCTCGCGGTGGCCGTGATGAAGCGTCGTGTCGCGCGCATGAAGTGGTCTGCGCTAAAGCGGCGGCAGGTCCGGAGGTCCGGTCAGCGCCGCGTGTCGAGGGCTCATCCCGAAGCTTGGGCGGCTTTCCGCCGGCTCCTGGTAGGCATCAAACCGGCCTCAGCTACCCTGACCGGGAGGTGGGAGTTTTTGTGAGGCATCATCGAGCACCAGAACCCAATCGCCTTCCGCAGGTGGAGTAAACTCCAGTATACCAGCGGTTGGAAAGGCGCCCGCCTCGGTCACTCGTCCGCTGCTGGGGTCGAACCATCGAGCGACGGCTCGTGCGCCTGAGACCTTGCTCATGTCCACCTTGATCGTCCTTTTGGTCGGCATGTAAGCAATCACGGTATTGCCGTCGAGCGTGCGGCCTGCCCCCAAGTAATCATTACCTAGAAACTCTCCAATGCCGGCGGTGACGACCTCGTGCTTTTGATCCGGAATCAAATCAAACCAGCGGCGCGAGCGGAAGAGTTTTCCCCAGTGCATCATGGTCTGCGAGCCGGGAAGATCCATCGCCTTCTCCCAGGTTCCCTCGAACGGGTAGAGAGATGGGCCCTCGAAGTGCCACAGGGGATTATTGCCAAAGATGTGGCCGAAACCGCCGCAAAGAACCGCCCAGTAGGCTTGCCGGCGGATCTGCACCTCGGAGGAGTTGTGCTCCCCTTCATAACACGATTCGATGAGAAAAGTTGGTAAGACGGGCTGGTGGTTGTAATCCCGGAAAAGTCTCTCGTGAACGGTCTCACACGAATAGGAGGAATTGACGTTCAGCCACCCGCCGCTTCCGAACTGCTCGGGCGTGGAGGGCTCCGAATTGCCATGGGCAGTGAATAAGTGGCGCTTGTCGAATTCCCGGATCCCCAGAGCGATCAAGTCGACCTTTTCGATGACGTCACTGGGATTGCGGTCCCCGCCCATGACCCAAATAATGTTGTCGAAATCCTTGTAGCGTTTTCCCAAATACTGGCCGTACTCGAGGCACTTCTCGGGTTCGAGCTTTTTGATCTCCTCGATCCATCCCTCGTCCGTCCCAAGGTAACCCAGGTAAATGGGGGTCAGGAGCACCTGGAGACCATATTCGCCGGCTTTGCGAATGACCCAATCGGCGTGGGCAAAATATTTTTCATTGGGCGTGGTGAAATCCCCCGGCGTCAAGAACGGCGCATCACCCGCCGCGTTCAACGGAGGCTTTTTGCTGTACTTGTGCTCGATCAACTCCACCAGCACAGCGTTGAATCCCTTGTCTCTGCGGTTCTGTAGATACTGCTCCACCTCCTCGTCGTTGGGGGCAACAATCAAAGACCAACCCGCATCGCCCTGCAACAGGTAGGGAACATGGTTCTGGTCGACGAGGTACCGGTGGTTGGCGCTCACTGTGAGTGGGGTCACGCCACCCCCCGATTGAGCGTTCGCAGCCGGCGTCAGCAGCAGAGCGCACATTACGCACGCTGCCGCAACCATGCTCTGACCGTTGCACTGTTCTTCCATGGATTGATCCATCCTTTGACTTCTGCGCGAGTCGCGGCCCACAATTCAAGAGCGTGACGTGCCAAATCTTGCTTGGCTTGATCCAGCTATCGTACTAAGGCGAATGAACAGGATTGTTTTCATCGACTTGAATTTACGAGGTCGTGACTTCCTGGCGCCGGTAGATTCGCGCTCGCATCGTCGATAACCAGCACCCAATCGTTTGAATCGGGCGGCGTAAAATTTCTCGTTCCAGAATTCGCGTATGTTCCGACCCGGCTCGCAGCGCCCGAGGACGGATTTAACCACCAGCAGACGGCCTGATTACCGGCGCTTGTAATCCGGCTCAGGTCCACCGCCAGCGTTGTTGCGTTGCCGTTCGGAATATAGGCGATTATGGTCTGGCCGTCACGGGTTCTCGAAGTTGCGGTAAGGGTCACTCCTGAACCGTAATCATCCCTCACGGCGGTATGGTTGATATCCGGCTCCAATTTCCAATGCTCGCGGCTGCGGAAGAGTTGACCAAGGCGCTGCTGATCAAAGGAGGGTGTAGCATCAAGATCCGTCTGCCACTTATAGCCGGCAGCCTCGCAGCAAGTGGAATTGAAAGGCCATATAGCACCACTGCCAAAAAGTCTGCCCAAATAAGCACCGGCTAGAACCTCGGTGTAACCTTCCTGCCGCAACTGCTGACTGTTGTAAGGAAGCTCATTGGGCTCCGTCTCATAAGGATCTTCCATGCTGAAGTAGGGGGCGAACGGGTCAGCCGATCTTTCCGTCGCATTCTGGGAAACAATTTGATCGATCTCCAGCGCGAAGGCCTTAGCGGGCGACCCCTTGGGGTAGATAGTGCCGAGCGTGATCCACCCATTCGGATTCCTCACCCCCCGAGTGTAAGGCAGCCAATGCGTGGCGCTGGCTTCACCCCAATTATTACTGGTGGCCTCGATCGTCATCAGGTGCTGCGGGTCGCGAGACAGGATTCCCATTGCAATGGCGTTCTGCTTGTTCGCGAGACCACTGCCACAAAGGCTCAGGTTGGCGTCCCCCCCCATCAGCCAGATGATGTTTGGATAGGATTTGTAGCGATCGCCCAGGAACTGGCCATAGGCTGTCAATGTGGCGTCCGAGGTTGACGCCATGCTGGCGTAGTAGGAGGAATTGCAGTTGTGGAAGGTGGCGGTAAAACCCGTTCCAGCTAGAATCGTGATGCCATGGGCCGCCGCCCTTCGAAGCACATAGTCCACATGGTCCCAATAAGCGGTGGCGCTGACCATCCCTGTAAAGTCAGCGCCACCGCTCCAAGGGTTGTTGCCTGCGGCGTCGTTCTCGGTTTTTGCGTCAGCGTGATAACCCGCATCAACGAGTGCAGCCCATATCAGGTTAATCCCTTTGGCCTGTCGATTTGAGAAATAGGCTTCAATATCCGAATTTGACGAAAGCTGAACGGCAAGGGCGTAAGCCGTATCACCGGTAATGAACACAGGCTGGTTCGTGAATGTGTTCACCAAGTGAGTCTTATCGGGGCTGAGGGCCATAAATTGGCCCTGCGCTGCTTCCGCGGCCCCTAGGGTTTGCCGGGCGTCAGCATACTTCTGCTGGCCGTGTTCAGCAACCGCTTGGCCGTACGCACTCAGGGAAGCTCGCACAACCACAACGGAACTGGCGAGGATTAGGGCTGCAACGAGCCTTGGCGGGCAGAAAGTCACAGCCCCCTCACCAATACACTTTCAAGACGGCCTGGGCCTGTCGCGGTTGGTTTGCCTGGGAAGTGATCACTCCAAAACTGCCGGAATTGAGAGTGGTATTGGGTCCTCCAAATTGCGGGTGATTAAATGCATTGTAGGTTTCCAGCCGGAATTCGATGCGGGCGCCCTCGCGGAACTTCGAGAGCGGGAATTCCTTAAAAATCGACAGGTTGGCGTTATCCTGTCCCGGCTGCCGGCAACTTCCATCCGTCCGCGGCGCCGTGCCGATCGCATAAGAAGGCGGAGTGACCACCACTTGCGGGTTCGAGAAATAGTTGTTCAAGCGGTCATTCCAGGAACCGGAGGCGCAGGCCAGTCTGCCAACCAGATCCGGCCGTTGCCCTCCGTAGGTCGGCAGGCTCAGACCTTGCGCGAGCCCCAAGGCTAGGGGCCGACCTTCATTAAACCGCCAGATGCCGGTGGTTTGCCATCCACCAATGATGCCATTGACCACTGAATTGGCCTTGCCGGCGAAAGCTTTGCCGCGGCCAATCGGTAGTTCGTAGGTGTAGGCGAGCTGAAATACTTGCGGAATGTCAAACGTTGACAAACCCCGTTCGAGCTTGTAGTTGTTGGGGTCTTGAAGGCTCGTAAAGCTGCCAAGCTCGCCGGCGCCCCCTAGCAAGGACCCTTCGTCGATGGATTTCGACCAGGTATAGGTCACCAGGAACTGGAGCCCGTGGGCGAAGCGTTTCTCCAGCTTTACCTGAAGGGCGTTGTAGCTGGTATTGTCCCATGGTGCGTTGTCACCATTGACGCTCGTGAACTGCGGGTACGGCAACTGGAGTTGGTAAGCGGGCACTTGCGAACTCGAAAGCGAGCTGGTCGGATTGGTGATAATCCCGTCGAAAGGATTGGGGACATAGGTCTTGAGCGTGGCGATCTGGTCGGAGGTGTATTGTTCCACTTGGGGGCCAAGGTGGTCCCAGTTGTATACATTCTGTAGAACATGCGTACCCTTGTTACCGAGGTAGGACACATCCACGAGAATGCCGGAAGGCAACTGCCTCTGAATTCCAAAGCTCCAGTTCTGCGCATAAGGAGTGGTGGAATCTTCGCGGGGTATTGGCGAACTGAGGCCGAAACCGACGTTATTCAATAACCCCAAACTGCTGCCGACCGGAAGATTGGGCCCGACAATCGGCCAGGGATCGCTAAATCTCCCCCAGGGTGTTGCGCCGTCGTTCTGGTAAGTGGTGAGCCAAGGCGTGATTTGGTCGAAGCCTTGGGATCCGGGTGCGCCCGCGTTTGACGTTTCGTTATTACCTATCGAGTAGTAAATTCCATATCCACCTCGAATCACCAGGTTGTTAGTGGGGCTATAAGCAAAGCCCAGCCGCGGTCCGCCGTTGTGATAATTCGCAAGGTAGTTGCTCCGGTTGCTGGGGGTCATGTAGATCTCGCCAGCATGGAGCGTTCCCAAGCTCGGAACCTGGAGCGGCGACGCCGCGTTCAGGTCGAGTTCGTTCATACGGTTGTGACGCTCGGTCTGGGGCACGTTGATCTCGTTACGGAAGCCGAGATTCAGCGTGAGCTTCTTGCTGACCTTCCAATTGTCTTGGATAAATTGTGCGTATTGAAAGGCTTGCGTTGCGCTTGCAAACGGCACGTCATAGTTGCCATACGACCCTGGCCCACCCACTCCGGTAAGGAAGCTCGCGATGTCATCGCCACCCCCCGAAGTCGGGAACTCGGAGGTGCTGCTAGGGTTAAAAGTGAAATATCCGGCGGGATAGCTGGGGAGGATGTAGTTTAATCGATACATCAGGCCGTCAAATCCGAACTTCATGCTGTGGTTACCCTTAACCCAGGCGAGCGCCGTCCTCAGGTCGTTGATGTCGTTGCCCTCGCGCTCACAGCACCAGGGTTCCGTCCCAACCTGGCCAACGGCCGAACCGAATATATTGCCCGGAACTGAATAGTCGTCGAAGCTGACCGCCGGCATCCATGAAATGCCTGATCTGTCCATGTAGGCCGGCATACCGGCCGTGGCCGATGGGGAGAGGCCCTTGAACTGGGGCTCGTTGCCTACTGACCCATTCTGGAAGAATCCCCGCGTGATCCCGAGCGTGGCCGTCAAAAGGAGCGCGGGGCCGAAGGAGTGGTTATAGTTGATGGCGACTAAGTGCGCCGTCGCGACGTTCGTGCCCGTAGTACAAGGATCGGCGGGATCAGACGCACTATAACAGGGGAACGGTGGTATGAGGTTTTTGCTCTGCGAGTACTTCACGCTCAGAAGATCATTCTCCGTGAAGCGGTGATCGACTTTGACGTCGAAGGAATTGATGCTGGTTACGAAGGCGGGAGATCCTACCCAATTGGTGTAGGGGTTGTAAGCAGAGGTTCCCACATTCAAGTTGGGAAGCGGCATAAAGCCCATATATTTGAGGGCGACGGGATCCATCAGGTTCCCAGGGGTCGCCGCAAGCTGATAACCGGTGCCATTGAGGTTGGGATTCCCGGGACTCTGGTAGGTGGCCATATTATTGAACGGGATAAACCCGGAGCGTACGGGGCCACCCGCGTTGGCGTTATAGACACTCGTATAAGGATCCCACAGTTGTCCAGCAGGGTTTGAGCACATCCCATTGGGTCCAAATGTCCCACCGGCGAAGTAGCCAGCCGTGCAGAGCTCGCCAAAATTTCCCACCTTCTCCGCCGCGTCGGGCAGGCCGGAGTTCCAGGTACTCAGAGTCTGTTTCCGAATTCCGTTGTAGTCGAAGAAAAAGAAGGTCTTGTTCTTTTGGATCGGACCGCCCACGGTGGCCCCAAAATCGTTCAGGCGCAGCGCCGGGAGGGGAACGCCGCCTTCATTGTTAAAGAAATTGTTGGCATCCAGCGCCCGGTTGCGCAAAAAGTCGTAGCCGCTCCCGTGGAATTGATTGCTTCCCGAGCGCGTCACGATGTTGGTAACCGTGCTGCCGGTGAAGCCGAACTCCGCGCTGAAGTTTGACTCCTGTACGGCGAATTCTTCCACCGAGTCAACCGCAGGTTCGTAGGTAGGCCAGATAATCGCGTGAGTCGGGTAGGCCGTGGAAGTACCGTCAATCACAAAATTGGAGGTGGCCATGCGGCTGCCGTTCGAGATGAAGTTATTTGGAGGACAGCCGCTAATGTTTGCTCCGGGGCTCTGATTATCGGTCGGGCAGGTGTTGTCCACTTCCACTACGCCCGGCGTAAGGAACGCCAAGTCCGAAAGCGAGCGGCCGACGAGGGGGAGGTCGTTCATGTATTTGCGATCAATGACCTGGCCGGTGACGGCGTCCTGGGCGTCCAGCACCGGCGCTTGTCGCCGTAACTTCTACAGACTGAGTTTGCCGCCCCCACTTGCAGGGAAAAGTTCACCGTCACGTTGTGGTTGACCTCCAGGATGATGCCGCCCCGCGTTTCGCTCTTGAAGCCTGGAGCTTGCACGTTAACCCTGTAACTTCCGGGAGGCACACTGCGGAAAAGGTAGCTCCCGGCGGTGTCGGTGGTCGCCGTGGAAGTAAACCCCTTCTGTTCATCTACCATTTGGACTTGTGCGCCGGGAACAACGGCGCCCGAAGGATCCGAAACCACTCCCGTTACTGTACCCGTATAAAGCTGGGCCCAGAGCATTGGGGACAGCAACATCACGAGACAGGGGACAGCTAGGAAAAGCCTCACACGCGTGGCCTTAAATCCCAACATGGGTTTACCTCCTGAGTTTCACTGGAGAGGGTACACTATCCTCCCAAGTCCCCGCGCGCAGCATGTTTCCCACTGGTCCCTGCTCCTCCGCGACGTGACCTCGGAAAGGGAGAGAGGGGAAACCGCAAACCTTCAGTAATGCAGTCTTAACCTCGCCGAATGGGCATGGCCCCGACCTAGTTCGCTATTGTCACTGATGGTTAGCTTGCCGTGATCGGCCATTCCAGGGCGAGAATATCCACCAAGAGATACAATGTCTATCAGTTTCCGACAAATCTTTCTCGTAAACTGTACTTCGATCAACATGCCGCTCTTGCCCTCTCGAGACGTTGGTGGAGAAGGGTAGGACGCGTGTCTTGACTGAGGATCGACCTGGTAACGCCCAACTAAATTATCGTCGATGGGGCGATGCATCTCAAAGAGAGGGTGAGTTATTTTCACAAATCCGCGCTCCCAGGAGCGGCCAAATATGCGTCCGCGGCATCGATAACCAATGCCCAATCGTTCGAGTCGGGCGGCGTGAAGTTACGGCTCCCAGTATTCGCATAGGCTCCGATCAGTGTTGCCCGGCCGTCTCTGGGGTTGTACCACCAGCAATTCGCCTGGTTGCTGCGGCTCGTGATCTTGCTCATGTCCACCGTTAAGGTTGCACTACTCCCCGTCGGGACGTAGGCGATGATCGTCTGGCCGTCGCTGGTCCTCGAAGTCGTTGTAAGTGTCCATCCCGATCCGTAGCCTGACGTGACCACGGCGTGGGTGATGTCTGGAACCATCTTCCAATGCTCGCGGCTTCGCATGAGTCGCCCCAGGTATTCGCGGCCCCGCGTCCCTGGGGAATTGAGCTGGCTTTGCCACGTTTTGCCCATCGTGTCACTGCATTTGGCCGAGAACGCCAGGATTGCATTGTTGCCGAACATCCCGCCGGCGTAGGCTCCGTTGAGAACGGCCTGGTAAGCCTCCTGGCGGAGTTGAAGAAGGAGTGGTGCCATGCTCCCCTTCATACCAGTCCTCGACGACAAAGAACGGAACGTGACCTCCGCTGTAGCCTGAACTCGCCTGCGAAAGCACGTCCATCATATGAGTCCCGAAGTCTTTACAGAAACACGTCGTATAGATGGTGTGAACGTCGAGCCAGGACGCGCTGCCGAAATACGTCCAACTCGGCTCGCCGCCAGTCTTGCTGTTCGCGGCCTCCACCACCATCAGGTGATTGGGGTCTGCAGACTTGATCCCCAGCGCCATATCATTCAACTTGTTATATTGCGCGCTGCCTTCTCCACTGATGTTGGCGTCGCCGCCGATCAACCAAACGATGTTGGGATAGGATTTATATCGTCTTCCCAAAAACACCCCGTAATCCGTCATTACGGCATCCGAGGCGCTCTTGAGGTCCGGGCAATAACCACCGCTTTCAGAGCATCCGCCAAAGGCGCCGGCGAATGCCGGTCCGGCCAGAACCGTGATCCCGTAAGCGCCCGCGCGGCGGACAACGTCGTCGACATGCGCCCAATAACTCGGGTTTTCGTTCGTGAAATTGGCATTGCCCCCCCAGGGAGACTGGCCCAACGCATTCTTTTGACTTCCTTTGGGGTCGTGGTAGGCATTGTCCGCGAGGGCGACCCAAATAAGATTGATTCCCCTTGAAGCACGATCAGCAAGATAGGTGTCGATATCCGAGTTGCTGGACAACTGGACCGCCAAGTCGAACGCGTCCTCCCCGTTGATGTAGACCGGCTTATTGGAAAACGTGTTTACTAGATGAGTTTTATCCGCGCTGAGTGCGATGAACTGGCCCGGCGGGGCCCCCATCGCGGATGATCCACCTTCGTGGAGGCTCCCTGCATCATCGTCGCTAAATCCCAGTCGAGCCACCGGGCCCGAGTTGGCGAGCCCCAAGCCGATGACGCAGGACACGAGTGCGACGGCAAACAGCTTGTACGCACCGTAGGTGAAAGCTCGTTTGGACATTTCACATTCCTTTGAATCGTGAGACCGGTGGCATCCATTAGTGGAAAGGCCACCGCATCATTCTCTGCACCTGTCAATCGCCGGGGAACACGTTTCGGTGATTCAAAATCACGCCGCGCTCTCGGCATTCCCCAGCCGTTTTTGAAAGCCGTGGGTGAGGCGAAACAGGTAGACGAGGCCCAAAATCGTCCACGCCCAACCGACTTTCATGGCAAGCGGTGAAACACTCAACCAGATCCACACGCAAATTAGAAAGCCGACGACGGGTGAGGCAAGGTTGACCCACAAGCATAGCCCGCCGCGCTGTCGCAGACGGAAAAAGTAATGTCCGATCACGGAGAGGTTCACCACCATGAAGCCCGCGCAGGCGCCAAAGTTCACGAGCTCGGCGGCTTTGTCGAGATTCAGCAGGAGCGCCCCCGCCAATGCGATTCCGCCCATCAGAAGCATGCTGTAAATCGGCGTGCGCCGCTGGGGATGGACGTAGCCAAAAACCAGACGCGGGAGCTTTCCGTCCCGGGCCATTCCAAACAGCAACCGTGAGGCGCTCGCCTGGCTCGTGATGCCGCTGGCCCAAGCCTGAGCGACCACCAAGAAGGCAATCAGGTAGAACAGGCCGGGTCCGCCGATCAGCCTGCCGATGTCGCTGAAGGCGGTTTCAATGGGAGAAAAGGTGGAGTAATCGGGCCAGAGCAATTGGCCGTAATAGGTTTGCAGGATGAAAAGGCCCCCGGCAATGAAACAAACCAGCACGGTGGCGCGTCCGATGTCCTTCTGCGGGTTCTTGGCGTCCTCCGCGAGCGTGGAGATCCCGTCAAAGCCCAGGAAGGAGAGCACGGCCACCGGTGTCGCGGCCATCACCGCTTTTAGGGAAAAGGTCGCGGGATTGTAAAAGGGTTTCAGAGAAATCAAAGTCCCCAGCCCCACACCATGCAGCAAGGCGCGAATGGCTGCGGCAAAAAACCAGACGACCGACACCGAGAGAATTATGGTGAATACGATGGTAGCCCGCATGGTCATCTCGATGCCGCTCAGGTTGATGGCGGTAATGGCGCAAGCCGCAAAGACAACCCAAACCGAATAGGGCACAGCAGGAAGAAGCTTGTTGGAGGTCACGCCAATGATGATGACGCAGAGCATCGGCATCAGAATGTAGTCGAGAATCATGACCCAGCCCGCCAGGTACCCCACGACCGGATGAATCGCTTTGGAGGCATAGGCGTAAGTAGAACCGGCTTCCGGGAAAGCCGCGGCCATGCGCCCGTAGCTGACGGCGGTAAAACTTACGGCCACCATTGCGATCAAGTAAACCAGCGAGAAGTGACCACGTGATTGCACTGAACCCACGCCAAAAAATGTATAGGGAGCTGTGGGGCCCACAAAAGCCAGCCCGAAAAGGACCAGCGCCCAGAGAGAAAGCACCGGCTTGAACCGCCCTTGTTTTCCGCGGTCCGTCCCTATCGTCGAGGAGGCTAAAGTGGCCGTTGGCGAATCCTGCGGATTATGATTCACAGTCTCCTCCGTTGAGCCAGCGGCGAGCTTGTATCATGTCGATAAAAGGGTTACTTCGCCCCGGCGCCCTCTCCCCGCGTGAATATGGGTCAAGCCCTCCACGCCAAGGTCAGACATGGGAACGCCAGAAGCGCTCAGCCAATGCGGCCAAAATCCGAGGTGTGCTCAATGGCCCCCTAACTTATAAATCAGAAAATAGGATCTGACGTATAACAAAATGATGTTTTTTTGGCACAATCGAATTTCACCGCGAAGAGCAGGGCAATCGTCGGAGGCATGCGGCGGGTACATTTTAGTTGCCTTGCAGCGCAACAGAAGAGATTGTCCCCGCCCAAATCAGCCTCCACCTTTCGCCGCGCCGGGGTGCGCCCTGTTGACTGAAAGATTGGAAGCCCGTATATTCTGCATTTCCTCGACGTAGACTCTTAAAGTCTTGGGATCCGCCCAGGGAGGGTGCTTGCCCAGTGCAATGGAATTACGAGGATCTGTTTGAGGATTTCGGTGGAAAGATTTTCCGAATGACGAGTAGAGTCTGGCTTGGCGGCTAGTGTTGCGTTCTCGAAATATGTTTACCTATGCGGCGAATGGCAAGCTCTTGTAGCGCCGGGCTTTAGCCCGGCATCTTGAGTTTCTACGTTTTCGAAGCAAGGGAACGAAAGTGTCGGGGCCGGGGGTGGTTCCGGTGATCATGGACCGTTCTCGTGAATTCGTTCCCCTCGCCCCCTTGGGGGAGAGGGTGGCGAGCCACCGGCGTTGTCATCAGCCGGGGCGAGAAGGGGGCCCCACGTTCTGCTTGTTGTGGGGGTGAGGGGGTCAACAACCGCGGGCGCGGCGGAAACCATGAAGGGCGTGCATCCCTATCGCACCACGCGTTCTCTTGCTTGGGGCGGCGCGCAAATCCAGAAAGCGCTCGAACTCCGCCACACGCCGACGGACACCGAACCAGCGGCGTGGTGCTTGCTGCGGAGCACTAAGTTTGTGCAAAAAATCTTGGACGCCGTGTGGTCGTTACCGGAGGCATCTGGGTAAGACGCTCGGGCATGGACCCCCTCACCCGTCTCGCACCGGCTGGTGAAAGCGCCGGATGCGATCCACCCTCTCCCCCAAGAGGGCGAGGGCAGAGGAATTCGGAGATAGAGCGCCCTGCCAATGTAGAAACTCCAGGCGCCGGGCTTTAGCCCGGCATGTGCCGCCCTAAAGGGCGGCTCTACGGTAAACGTATTTTCCGAACGCAACACTAGCGGCGAGGTTGGCAAATATGAAGATGAAGAAATTCATTAACAATCCTGAAAACCTGGTGCAGGAACTCCTGGAAGGGTACGTTCTGGCTTATCCCCACAAGGTGAAGTTGGCGAGGGATAACCTGGTGGTCCGCGCGGTCCCCAAAGGCCTGGGAAAAGTAGGAATCGTGACGTTGGGCGGCAGCGGCCACGAGCCCGGTCTGAGCGGGTTTGTGGGCATGGGCATGCTTGACGCTAGCGTGCCGGGCGAGATCTTTGCCGCCCCGGGCGCCCCCCGCTGCCTCGAAGCCATCAAGCTGGCAGACCGCGGCGCAGGCGTGCTCTTCGTAGTCCTTAATCATCCTGGCGACGTCATTTCCTCCAACATCACCATGGAGCTGGCAAAGAAACAGGGGCTGAATGTGAAGATGGTCCTCACGCAGGAGGACATTGCTTCTGGCCCGCGTGACAAGCCCGAGGAGCGTCGTGGATTGATCGGCTTCCTTCCGGTATACAAGGTGGCAGGGGCAGCGGCGGAGGAAGGGCAGTCGCTCGACGAGATAAAAGTGATTGCCGAGCGGATGGCGATGAATATGCGAACAGTTTCCGTCGCGGCCCGTACCGCAACCCACCCCTCCACCGGCCTGGAGCTTTCGCCTCTAGGCGAAGACGAGATGGAGATCGGCGCCGGCCAGCACGGGGAATCGGGTTCTGGGCGCATGAAGCTGAAGACCGCAGACGAGACGGCCGAGATCATGCTCAACCGGTTGATCGAGGACTTGGAGGTTAAGACAGGTGAAGAGTTGCTCGTCATCGCCAACGGCATGGGATCGACCACGTTGATGGAACTTTTCATCGTCTTCCGGCGTGTCAGCCACCTTTTGAATGCGAGAGGGATAAAACTCTTGCGGGGCCTGGTCGGCGAGTACATCACCGCACAGGAACAGGCAGGCTTCCAGTTGTTCATTGCTCGCTTGGACCGCGAGCTTCTCAGGCTGTGGGATGCACCCTGTGACACACCTTACCTCGTCGTCCGGTAAAGGAGATGGCAAGGAGTTTCAGTGGGCACACGGATTGACAAGGGACTGTTCGTAATGATGATGACAGGCGCCATCGGCCGCGTGCGGAGCGGTTGTACTCTATTGTCTGAACTCGACTCGGCGGGCGGAGACGGCGACCATGGAACAACCATGCACCGTGCGATGGGCCTGCTGGAGAAGGCTTTGCCGACGAAGGAGGAAGAGCGCCTCAGCGCGCTGATCGACCGGCTCGGCTGGACGATCATGGGCGTGGATGGCGGGGTTACCGGATCCTTGTTCGGGAGCTTCTTCATGGGCATGGCGGACGCAGTGGGCAATGAAAGTGAGTTGGATTGCGCGGCCTTCTCCTCTGCCTGTGAGGCGGGTCTCGCCGCCGTGCAAAGGCAGACCAAAGCTCAGGTGGGCGATAAGACCATGATGGACGCTCTGGTCCCAGCCGTAAAAGCATTGCGCCGCGGGGCCGATGCTGGCGAAACTCTTGCCAATTCCCTGCGTGACGCCGCGGAAGCTGCCGCGGTGGGCGCGGCCTCGACGAAAAACCTGATCGCCAGGTTCGGCAAGGCACGATTCTCGGCGGAACGGACGCTGGGCCATCAGGACGCAGGGGCCACGTCTGTGGCCATGATGTTTGAAGGATTCAGCGAAGGCATCGTCAAAGGAGTATGATTTCGCGGGATACTTAAGGGTAAATTCAAAATTGGAGGAGGTCCTATCTTGAAAAAAGTCGACAATGAGATTGTTTGTGTGGCGCAGTTTAGTGCGAAAATCGGCAAGGATGAGGAGTTGCTCCAGGCGCTTCATGTCCTGATCAAACCCACCCACAAAGAGGACGGTTACATTCGCTACGAACTGAACCAAGCCATCGATAATCCCCGCACGATCACCTTCATCGAAAAGTTCAAGAGCCAGGAAGCATTTGACTTTCACTGCAACACGACCTACATCAAAAACTTCTTTGACCACACCGCGCCGGATCTGATGGAAAGCGTGGTTGTCACGCTTTACAAGGAAGTTCTGCCCTGAGACCCAAGGTGGCCCCGCTTGCTTCGAACTTGCGAAAGGACCTCTTGATGAAGACGCCGGTTCAGGCTGTTGACACGCCAGCTTTGCTTGTTGACCTTCAAATCATGGAGGCCAACCTGGCGAAGATGTCTGCCTTCTTTCGCGATAAGGCGAGTAAAGTGCGGCCGCACTTCAAGAATCACCGGGTGCTGGCATTCGCGACGCGACAGATGGAGGCTGGGGCCGTTGGCATATGCTGCGCACGCTTATGGCAGGCCGAGGCGCTGGCCGGACACGGGATCAAGAGCATCCTGTTGGCGAACGAAATTGCCGGCGAGCAGCCGATCCGCCGGTTCGCGGAACTATCACGCCAGGTTCCCGTCATCGCTGCCGTCGACAATGCCCGCGTGGTTGCGGATATGGCGCGCGTCGCACGCGATACACATGCCGAGCTAAACGTAGTCGTGGATATTGATTTGGGACTGAAGCGTTGCGGTGTTCAACCCGGTGAACCCGCCGTGGCCCTGGCGAAGCACGTCGTGGAAAGCGGCCTCCGGTTTCGCGGCCTCATGGGTTACGAGGGCCATCTCCAGCCGCTTCCACCCGGCCCTAATAAGGAGAAGGTTGTCACGCAGGCGATGGAGTGGCTGGTCGGCTCGAAGAAGATGATCGAACTAGAGGGCATTCCAGTCGAGATCGTGAGCTGCGGAGGCACCGGTGACTATCGGATCGCCGGACCCTACCCCGGAGTGACCGAGAACCAGGCAGGGTCGTCTTTGCTGATGGATACCTGGTATGCGCCGTCTGCTCCAGATTTCAGGCCTGCCCTCAGCGTTCTCACTACGGTGGTCAGCAAAACACCAGGCGAGCGGATTATTGTGGACGCCGGGGTAAAGGCCATCAGCGGCGAGAGGGGACTTCCCAGCGTCAAGGGAATCGCCGGGTTGCGGGTGAAAGCCCTCCACGCCGAGCATGCGCCGATCGAACTCCTCAGTCCTGCCGCCGCTCCTGAAGTCGGCGACAAGATCGAGTTGGCTGTGCATTATCACGATGGTACCGTTCACCTCCACAGTCGCATGTTTGGGGTCCGTAATGGAGTGGTCGAAGAGGTTTTCACCATCGAACACGGGGCGTAGCAAGGCGGACAGGCCGTGGCAGCCGCGCTAGGACGATCCCCTCTGCCGATCGTCAGGCGTATAGCGGCAAACCGTCGGTCTCTAAGTCGAACACTTCGATCTGCCCGAACTCATACTCGGTAACGTAGAGCTTCTTTTGCCCGGGCAAACCGAAGGCGCAATTCGTGGGCAGCTTTCCTTGGGTGCGAAGGCGCTTTACCACTGAGCCGTCACGTCCCAGAACCGTGATGTCCTGCTGAGCGAATACGGCAACATAGAGGTTGCCATCCAAGCCGAACGCCATGCCATCGGGGCCTTTCCATCCTGGTGGTGCGTTCGGATCAATGACGTTTCCGAAGCCTTGGCGCGGACCGATATTGTCGCCGTCCTCCCACTCATAGCGGTAAATCATTCCCGTCAGAGTTTCATTCGCGTAGAGGGCGCGGTCCGGTCCGAAGGCAATTCCATTCGTGAATTTGATGCCGGAATCGAGAAGACGGACCTTGCCACTCTTTGTGTCGACACGGTAAATACGCCCGTCATATTTCGCCTGCAAGTAATCCGACCGAATCTTTCCACCAGGCGCGAACTCATCGATATGCACGCCCGAATCGGTCAAATAAATCCCTCCATCCAGGCCCAGACAGAGGTCGTTGGGAAAAAGGAAGGGCTTGCCGTCACAAGCGGTCGCCACGACTTCCGTTTTTCCATCAAGCGTCAGCCGTAGAAGCGAGGGTGTCTTGGATTCCGCCACCCAGATGTAACCCTCCGTATCGACTGCCAGACCGTTAGGCCGCCCAGTCTTGGCCACAATCCGTTTCGTTTTGCCGTCGGGGCTGATCTGGGTAACGCACCCGCGTTCGGGCCCGCCCTCCACGCACAACCAACTCCGATCGGCCAGCGCAACTGGACCTTCGGGGAAACTCAAACCTGAAGCAAATGTCATCGCTGCAAGCCTCTTATGAATTCCTCGTGATGATCGCCCCGGACGCGAACACCGCGGCGGGCTGGTTCCTCCGCAGCGTTTCCGCGGCGTCGATCTAGCTTAAGCGGTACTTGCGTGCCGCCGCTTCCGGAGCAAGTCCGTGCTTCACCACCTCACAGAGGGCTTGCTGGAAAGCACGCGGATCGGGAGATTGAAACACATTACGTCCGAACACGACACCCCGGGCTCCCGCAGTTACTTCGTCAGCGGCTAGTTGCAGGGCGGCGAGTTGGGTCGGCAACTTGGCTCCCCCTAGTCCCAGTACCGGAACGGGACAACTCGCGGTCACTTCCTGAAAGGACTTTGTGTAGGTAACTTTAATGGCATCAGCGCCGAGCTCAGCAAGGATTCGGACGCCCCGGTATACCCTCGGTTGCAACTCGTCGGGAGGCAGGTTTTCCCAATCCACGGGTGCACACTCACCGATCACCGGCATACCCAATTCCTTGGCCTCGCGACAGATATGCCGGAAAATGGCAATGTTATGCGCATCGGTACGTCCATTCCCGGTTTCCAGTGTCAGCGCGATCAGCGCAACATCTGCCCCTAAACTCAGAGCTTCGGCCGCAGTGAAGGCCGCGACGGTCGCAGACTCGGTGTTCCCCTGGGAGTGAATCGTCGTACTCCAGTTCATCCGCGCGACAGCCATGGGAGCGCCCTTATAGTTGAACGCGTCCTGGCAATGAGAAAGCATCGCCGGCGAGAGTAGAACGCCGTCAATACAAGGCTCCACTTTGCGCGCAGTCTCTGCCAGATCTTTCATACCCTCTCCCGGTCCGCCAAAGAAACAGTGGTCCATCGCCACGATTACAGCACATTCATTTCTGTTGAAGAGGCGTTGCAAGCGAATATTAGCCAAGTTTCGTACTCCTCAGCCTTTGTCGGCTTGAAAAAAGTTCTGGCAGGCCCCGAAATCCTCGCGGCGAGCTTCCGCCCCGCCTCGCTACGTTCCGGTGCGAGGCGGCTCGCGTGATTAAAGGCCCGCGTGCGAGCATACTTGCCCGAAGGGAAAATGTCTGTAAAGTTCGCACAAATTTTTGGCATAAAACAACGGGGGAACCCCGTCTTTCCGATTTATTCTCAGGGATAATGATCGCGCTGGCATAAGTAGTAATAGGAAATATGGTGTCCCCGATTTCTGTGAGCCAGATGCCGTGCGTCGCGCCCTCGCGGATTTAGCCGTCCGCGAAGACTATACTTTAAAAAGAGGCTCGAACTAAGGGCATGTTTCAGGTCCGCGTGAGGGTGGCAAATCCGAGTGAGCGGTCCCGATTTTTCGATGAAGATTTCTGGGTTGACACCGGGGCGCTTTACTCCTTCATTCCGGAAAAAAGGCTGGACGAGATTGGGATCGGTCCCCTGCGAACGCGCGAATTGATTCTCGCGGATGGCCGGCGTGATCGGCGATCACTCGGGGAGGCGGTCTTAACGATTCCCCAATTGGACGAATCGCTGACGTGCCCTGTCATCTTCGCCCCAACGGATTCGCTCTACCTGCTCGGCGCGACCGCGCTCGAGAACTTCGGCGTGCAGGCAAACTTGGGGGATTTCCCAACTGAATTAGACGCGACTCTCTAAGTTGGATCGAGTCCTAATGTTTTTCGCTCGCAGCCGGTCGGCAAGAACTTTCATCACCGCGAGCGCGAAGTATGGAGTCTCTTGCACCATGTACTCAAACCGCTTCCGATCGACGGGTACGAGCCGACAGTCGGTCTTTGCCACCACCGAGGCGCTGCGCGGTACGTCATCGATGAGTGCCAACTCACCGACAATCGAACCCGGACCCGCTACTTCCAGTATCAGCGGTCCGTCCAGGATTTCGGTTTCGCCTTCCATGACGACGTACATGGTTTCTCCCGCATCCCCCGCCTGGACGATTGGTTTCCCGGCGGCGAAGCTCACCGTTTCCTTGTCACCAAACAGATTGAGAAACAGATTAGGCCCCGGTGTGTACATTTCTCACCCTCGCTAAACGGAATTAGTTTTTTGCCCTCTTGGCCCCTGGTAATCCACCCCTGTCAGTCCGGTGCCAGCGATCCTCAGGGTTTGACGGTTTGCAACGCGGCCTGAGCTTTTTTCACCACTTCGGGAGGCAGAGCGATATAGCCCAGATCCGACGCCGAGCTTTGCCCCTCGCCTAGAGTCCACGCAAACAGGCCGCGCAGCGCCCGGGCCTTGGCCGGATCAGCATAGTCTTTGCGGAGAAGAATCCAGGTGAACGTAGCAATCGGATAAGCGTTGGGCGCTGTGGGGTCAGGGACGTAGACGCGCAGATTCCCCGGCATCTCGGCCGAAGCGAGCGCCGCCCGGAGGCTTTCGCCGTCGGCTTTAACGAAATCCCCTGCCTCATTTTCCAGCAGGGCAGTTTGCAAACCGTACTGGTGCGCGAATTCATAACCGACATAACCTATGCCGCCGACCGCATGGGAAAGCACTCCGGCGACGCCTTCATTGCCCTTCGCGCGCATCGCGTTTCCGGGCCAATTCACCAGCGTGGACGCACCGTAAAGACTCCGCCACTTTTCGCTGATGGCATCGAGGTGCTTGGTAAAGGCAAAGGTGGTGCCGCTGGCATCCTGGCGCACCACCGTCACAATGGTGAGTCTGGGCAGCTTGACGCCGGGGTTGGAGGCGGCAATCAGCGGGTCGTTCCAGTTCTTGATGTCCCCCAAAAAAATGCCGGCATAGGCTTGCCGCGAGAGTTTCAGTCCTTGCTCCACGCCGGGAACGTTGTAAGCCAGCACCACGCCCCCGGCGGTCACCGGGAGCATCACCGCGCCGTCGGGAACCTGGGAAATCTCGCTATCCTCGAGGGCGGCGTCACTGGCGCCAAAGTCCACCTTATCGTCGTTCGAAACATTGCGGCCGATGAATCGACGGATGCCCTCGCCGCTCCCCACGGCATCGTAACTGATGACCGTTTGGGGATGGGCTCGTTGGTAGGCGGCAAACCACTTCTTATAGAGCGGGAACGGAAATGTAGCGCCGGCTCCTTCCAGCAGGACGCCACCGGGTGGGATGGACGGCGATGCCTTCCCCTCGCCTTGCCGCGAACAAGCAAGGAAACTCCCCAAGGGTCCCAATACTGCCAGGGCCAGCAGGACGCGGCCGAATTTCCATACACACCTGCTTCCCGGTCCCATAGATCCTCTCACTCTCGCGTGGCTCGGGGCGGCAACGATGAAGGCCCTGTGGATGGCGCCCTTCCTGCCGCCGGCCACGAATGAAGAAAGACACCAAGAGGGGCATCGAACCACCTCAAGCGCGGTACTTTAACCGAACTCGCCGCGGATGTACTCCTTGGTATACTTTTCTTTGGGGTTTTCGAAGAGCTGATGCGAATCTCCGAACTCCACAAGATAGCCGGTACGCCCCCCCTGGGTGGTATCGACATACAGGAACCCGGTAAGGTCCGCCACACGTAAGGCCTGGTGCAAGTTGTGCGTCACGATTGCAATCGTGAACCGGGTCTTTAGTTCCAGCATCAACTCTTCAATCTTGCGCGTCGCGATGGGGTCCAGGGCGGAGCAAGGTTCATCCATCAGGAGCACTTCGGGCTCCGTAGCGATGGCGCGGGCGATGCAGAGCCGCTGTTGCTGCCCACCGGATAGGGAAAGCCCGCTCTTATGCAGTTTGTCTTTGACCTCATCCCAGAGAGCCGCGCGCTTCAAGGCCTCTTCGACTTTGGCGTGCTTGTCTCCCTTGAAATTATTCAGACGAAGACCAAAAGCCACGTTGTTGAAGATACTCGTGGCAAAGGGATTGGGCTGCTGGAACACCATGCCGATAAAGCGGCGAACGGCGACGGCATCAACGGAAGGATGGTAAATATCCTTACCCCGGAAATGGACATGGCCTTCAAACCGGAAACCCCGCACCAGGTCATTCATCCGGTTAAGGCAGCGCAGGACCGTGCTCTTACCACATCCGGAAGGGCCGATAAAAGCTGTGATGTGATTCTTCTTGACGGGGATGGTGGTGTCGCGGACTGCTTTGAATGGTCCGTAATACAATTCTCTAATATGACAGTCGATCACCACTTGTGGGTCCACTGCCCTGTGTTCAGCGTTCCCCGGTGTTTTCTTTCCGAGCTGTTGTTGTTGACCTGAACCAGTGCCTGGCATAATTTGTTGCTCCTAGGATTGCACTTGGCGTCGGGAAAAACTCTGCCCAACGAGATTGGTGATCAGCACCATGAGAACCATTACTAGGGCCGCAGCCCAAGCCAATTCCACCTGGTTTTGAAAGGGCATGCCGGCAAAGTTGTAGATCAGCACCGCCAGCGACGCCGTGGGCTGCATGAGGTTGAGATGGTGGCTCGAAAAAGGCCAGTAACTGCTGAAGAGAGCGGTAAACAGCAGTGGGGCCGTTTCCCCCGCCGCGCGTGCTACGGCCAGCATGACACCGGTTAGAATCCCTGGAAAGGCCGTAGGCAAGAGCACCATCGTGGCGGTCTGAGTTTTCGTGGCTCCCATTCCGATTGCCGCTTCTTTCATTTTCGCCGGGACCATGCGAATGGCGTCTTCGGCGGTCAGCATAATGGTCGGTAACATCAGGATAGAGACGGCCACCGCCCCGGCAATTGCCGAGTACCCTCCCATTGCCAAAACCACCGCTCCGTAGGCGAAGACGCCCGCCAGAATCGACGGGAAACCCGTAAGCACCTTGGCAGAGAACCGGACGGCGCTGGCGAGACGGCTCCCCCCGGGCGCTTGCGCCATGAATAAAGCGCTGAGGACGCCGAGCGGCACGCTGATCAGGACCGCCAGAACGACAATGATCGCCGTCCCGATGATGGCGTTCCCGAATCCTCCTCCCTGCTCCAAGGGGGCGGGCGGGAGTTGAGTAAATAAAGCAAGGCTCAGCTTTTTGCCACCGCGCCAGACCAGCATCCAGATCACGGAGAATAGCGGCACCAGCGCTACCAGGGTCATGCCGGCCACCAACCAGGTTAACAGCACGTTGACCAGCGTGCGGGGACGCCGCAACGATTTCTCGAGTTCGTTGAAATCCACGCCGTCGAACGGATTGAGTGCCCCTTCGCCGGGGACGGCGGAGAGTTCGGGGGTCGCCATTATTTCGCTCCTTCCAGCCCGGCGGAAGCACGTTGCAGGATGAAGGCGCCGATCATGTTGACGACCAGCGTTATCCCTAAGAGGACCAACGCGGCGTACATCAGAATTCCGACCTCCCTGTGTTGCGCCTCGGGAAAAGTGTTCGCCAGCAACGCCGCCAGGGTGTTGGCGGGAGAGAAGAGCGAAAGGGTGATGGAATTGGAATTACCTACGAGCATCGCGAGCGCCATCGTCTCTCCCAGCGCGCGACCGAAGGCCAGGAGGATTCCGCCGAATATTCCGCGGGCGGCCGTGGGGAGAATCACGGCGAAAATCGTCTCCCAGGGCGTTGCCCCCAATCCATAAGCAGCCATGCGCAGCTTCGGTGGCACCGAGACTAAAGCATCCCGGCTGATGGCGGTGATCGTGGGGAGGACCATGATCGACAGAACTATCACGGCGGGGAGAACGCCGGGGCCACTGAGGTCCGTTCCAAATAGAGCGAACCAACCCATCTTCAGGTGGAGCCAATTGCAGGCCGGACGAATGAGCGGAATGATGACAAACAGCCCCCACAGACCGTAAACGACGCTGGGGATCGCGGCGAGCAGTTCCACCAGGTTCTTCAATACGTCTTCCATCCGCTCCGGAAGCTTCCCCCAAAAGGGGTGAAACTCCACATGGAAGATCTTCAGTACCGAGAAGACAAACGTGCCCAGATAGCCCTCGCTCAAGAAAACGGCGGCCGCGACGCCGAAAGCAGTGCCGATCGCGAGCGCCAGCACCGAGGTGTACAGGGTGCCCCAGATTTCGGGGAGAATGCCGTACTGATCCTTATTGGGGTCCCAGGTCCGGGAGGTGAGGAACCCCAGGCCATACTGCCGAATGGCCGGCGCAGCCGAGAGGGCGATCCGCAAAACTATAAAGATGACCGCCAGGACAGACAGCCATGCGAACGAGTAACAGAGTCCGCGAAAAACTGCGTCCGTAGATCGCTGCAAGCCTGACGGTGGTTGTGTTATGGCTTTAGTTTCTGCCACGATTCACCTGAATTTTTGTGTATGCCCCGAGTTGAGTTCAATATCCTACACGAGGGGCTTACTTCATGAAAAGCACCTTGTCACTTTGCCAGCCTAACTGGCGTTCGGGGCCAGCGTGATGTTCTGGATGGCCGCCTTGTCCTTGTCCACCACCGCCGGTGGCAGAGGAATGTAACCAAGAGCTTCGGAATCCTTCTGCCCGTCGGTTATACAATAGGTTAAGAGGCCCTGAAGAAGCTGGAACTTGGCCTTGTCCTTGTATTGTTTGTAGCAAATGATCCAGGTGTACGTGGCAATCGGATAAGCATCTGGGGCGGCAGGGTCAGGAACCCAGGCAATGAGATTATCGGGAAATTGTGCCGTGGCCAGGGCCGCTTGTGCGGACGCGACGTTGGGCGCGACGAAGCTGCCCGACTTGTTCTCCAGAATGGCCATGGGCAGGTTCTGACTCTTGGCGTAACCGTATTCGATGTAGCCAATGGCGCCAGGAGTCATCATGACGCTGGCAGTCACCCCTTCGTTCCCCTTGGAGCGGGTTCCGGTGGGCCAATTGGGAAGTGTATTGACACCGGGATTCTGGGCGAATTCCGGACTTATCGCACTCAGGTGCTTGGTGAATACGAACGTCGTGCCACTGCCATCCGCGCGGACCACCACGTTGATGGGTTGGTCAGGAAGACTCATGCCGGGATTTGCTTTCACGATGAGCGGATCGTTCCACTTCTTGACCTTGCCCAGAAAAATCCCCGCATAGGCCGCGCGAGAGAGCTTCAAACCCGTCACGCCTTTGAGGTTGTAGGTCAGCACGATGCACCCGGCAGTCATCGGCAGGAGTTGGACTCCACCGTCAACCTTGGCCATATCCTCGGGGGTCATCGCCGCGTCGCTGGCGCCGAAGTCGACGGTCTTATCGATGACGCTTTTAACGCCGCCTCCGCTGCCAATCGATTGATAATCGATCTCGGCGTCATTGTGACTGGCGCCGTAAGACTTAAACCACTTTTGATAAAGCGGGGCCGGAAAGCTCGCTCCGGCACCTTGCAATTTCGAACCTTCCGAAGAACTCTTGTTCCCACTACACGCAACGAAACTTAGGGTGATGATTACGGCCAACATCATCAAGCTCCCGCGGGGAGTCTTCATTTTCAATCTCCTTCATAACGGAATGATCCAGCATCGCAAAGGACGGATCCAATTGAGGGCATGAGAGGCAAAGTCTATTGGGGCTATGTTAGGCCAGTGTTACAGCAAGGTTTCACTGACGTTTAGAGAAGCGCTCAAACAGCCCCGAGGTGGGGATGATTTTGTTGCGACGACGAATTATTGTGATATGTGGTCTGAATGAGGTTCTTGACGAGGCTGCGAAAGGGGTAACTTTTATGGATGGACGCAACCGGGGTGACGTCGTGCGAGGCGCAGACGTTTCAATGGCCCTCAAAGAGAACCAGCGCACTGGGAAGCAGATCCGAGGCATCGTCCGGGACCTTCTCAAGAACTCCTCGTTCCAACCGTACGGTATCAAGGTAGGGCTCCAGGACGGCAAGGTCGGCAGGGTTCAGGTCATCCATAGCGCCGGGCATCCCTCCCACCCGTGCTTAGTCGCGACGGCCCCGGTAGCAGCCCTTCGTCGGTAAATTTTGTCGTTCTCCGCGAGAAGAGCTCTTTGATTCACCCCCACGCGCGTGGGGACAACCTATCATCCGCCACGGCCATCGTTCCTGGTTTCGGTTCACCCGCACGCGCGTGGGGACAACGGGATTTCGGAGCAAGGACCTTCCCAGTAGTACGGTTCACCCCCACGCGCGTGGGGACAACGTGTACTTGTTTAAGAAGAGATAATCCTATGGCGGTTCACCCCCACGCGCGTGGGGACAACGTCAACCGCTCTCTTCGGTGAGTCCCGCAGAACGGTTCACCCCCACGCGCGTGGGGACAACCCCATAGCATGAGCGATTAATTCGATCTCGGCCGGTTCACCCCCACGCGCGTGGGGACAACCGACACGGATGTAGCACGCTCTCGTCCCGTCGGTTCACCCCCACGCGCGTGGGGACAACGTGACAAGTGACCTTGATGGTCGCGCCGATCGCGGTTCACCCCCACGCGCGTGGGGACAACTTGACGATCGGTCGAAGCACATCGTCCAGCGGATCGGTTCACCCCCACGCGCGTGGGGACAACGTCAGCGATGCCAGCTCGCGATCGCATCAGCGACGGTTCACCCCCACGCGCGTGGGGACAACTCAGATCGGCACCGTCGCGAGATCCGCGTAATCGGTTCACCCCCACGCGCGTGGGGACAACATGCCCAGAGCGATCAAACAGCAGGCGATACATCGGTTCACCCCCACGCGCGTGGGGACAACTAGCATCGAAATCGAAACAATGGGCGGCGGCTGCGGTTCACCCCCACGCGCGTGGGGACAACCAGCGCGGCAGCTGGGGCTCAGCTCGCCATGGCGGTTCACCCCCACGCGCGTGGGGACAACTGCAAGCGCCATCGTGCGTAATGCAGCATGTCGCCGGTTCACCCCCACGCGCGTGGGGACAACGTAAAGACAATGATCTTGCTGTCGCCGTGCACCGGTTCACCCCCACGCGCGTGGGGACAACGTAATCGCTTGCGATGACTGCGTTCGCCATGATCGGTTCACCCCCACGCGCGTGGGGACAACTCATGCTCGCAGCTGCACGGTCGCCACGGCGATCGGTTCACCCCCACGCGCGTGGGGACAACGAATCTGCGGCATCTGCTTCAGCGCGGCTCAGCCGGTTCACCCCCACGCGCGTGGGGACAACGCATGCCAGCTATTCAGCGCAGTGCACCGTACCGGTTCACCCCCACGCGCGTGGGGACAACGGCTACGCTGTGCATCGATGCACATGCCGTATGACGGTTCACCCCCACGCGCGTGGGGACAACCCTGCATGGCCGTATGCTCGCTGCGCGTGCTACGCGGTTCACCCCCACGCGCGTGGGGACAACTCTGTCACGTGACGCCGCATGCCGTGCCACATCCGGTTCACCCCCACGCGCGTGGGGACAACTCATCACGTCGCGACTGCCAGCGCGCGTACGTCGGTTCACCCCCACGCGCGTGGGGACAACGCAATCTTGACGCGATCGACTGTGCCGCAGTACCGGTTCACCCCCACGCGCGTGGGGACAACACTTACCAACTTACTGATTCGGCGGCATGCGCACGAGAAAAAGGCCCTCGAAGTCATCGATGACGCGGGCTGTACGGCCCCAACTGCGGACACGAAAACCCTGTTCATTGTCACTGGAATAAAGGATAAGGCAACCACCTCCCTTGGCTTGACTACAAGCTTTTTCCCACAGGCGATCGCGTACCAGGGCGGAGACGCGCCCGACGAAAACGCCGGCCTGAGGTTCCAGGAACCAGCGTGTCAATTCGCCGCGCAATCCAGGCGGGACGCGCTCAAGAATCAGGACCACCATCGCCGGGCTCCGTTTCGTCTGTTTCGGGCGTGATCATGCGCCCGCCTTCCACCACCCCTTCGGCATCATCCCACAGGAAGCCGGGGGCGCCGGCGTCGAGATCGAAATCGCTGCCGGAGGGGGCAACCTTGGTCATCATCAGGGCTGCTTGGACGTCGGGAATAATTCTTTCCAGCAGGCGCGCGGATACGAACTGGTCGCGGCAGGTGATGCGCACTCGCCGCTCCAACTGCCCCGCGGCCTCGGTGGCGGCGCGAAAGGCCACAGGCACGGTTATCTCGGTCTTATAGAGGTCGGCGACGTCGTAAACGAAGGAGAGCATCTTGCCGGTGTGGACGAAGCCCAAGGCGGGCGAGAAACCCGCCGAAACGATGGCCGCATGGCAGATTCCATAGAGGCAGGAATTGGCGGCGGATAAGGCACGGTTGGCGGGGTCGGCATTGCTCCACTCGTCGCGTTTGTAGCTGCGCCCGGACCACGTGATGCCGGCTTCCTGGGCGGCCTTGGCATAGGCGTCGCGCACCCGAACACCCTCCATCCCGCGGATTTGCTGAAGGGTTAGGGCAGGGGCGAATTTTTCCGAGAAGCGCAACTGGTAGAGGCGGCGCACCACCTGCATGTGGAATCCTTCGTGCGCCCACAATCGCGCCTGATGCAGAAAGTTGGCCGCGCTACGCGTTTCACCCATGCCCGTCGCGTAGAAGCGAACCCCCTCCTCCCCGCACCAGGCCACCAGGCATCCATGGTCCGCCAGGACGGAAATGGCCGCGTGAGTGATGGACACGCCGGGACCGAGCATTAGGAGCGCCAGATTGGCGCAAGGCACGGGGGTTTTACCCGCCGCATCGTGGAAGGCTATGGCCTTGTCTTCCTGATCCACGCGGCAGTGCTCGACGTAGAGATAACTCCACCCGTCACTGAACTTCGGTAGAACGTGGAGATCTTGGATTCGCACGTTGCCTCCACGAATTGTAGCGTCGATCTCCGATCGACGACGGCGGTCGGAGACCGCCGCTACAACGGAGCCACGGATAGCAGGCCGAATCCAAAGGCCTTCCCGGGCCCCAAACCGCTCACAAGCGTGTTACGGAACTTGACGGGATCGGTCACGGCAAGAATGCCGTCGTAGCGGACCGAGCGCAGCCGCTGTCCCTTGCCATCCCGGGTCTTACTCACAAAAATGTAACCGGCCTGAGCGCTGGTGGATTCGTTGTCGATGCAGAACCCCGCTGCTACGGCCCGGCGAGCCAGCCAGTCGACGAGTTCATCGGCGGGTACGGGCACGCGCTTTCCTATCGACTCCTTTTTCACCGGCTTTCCGTCCCGCTCAAGAGAATGCTGGGATAATTTCCGCGTGGGATTTGCCGCCAGCCGGAAGCGAAGCCTTTGGCCCGCCGCGGAATGTGGTTCGTGTACCTTTATTTCGGCGGGAGCAGCCAGCAGAAATCGGGCATTTTGAAAGGCGTAGTCCCAGTCGGGCTTCACCGCCGATTGCACCAGGATCACAGCCCGCCCGGCAGGGTGCGGGTCGACGCGAAAGAGAAAACCGGAGTCATCGGCGCGCTTAACATGGACTTGGCCCTTGCCGAATTCCGCCGGCTCGAATGGCCTCAGGAATTCCGCGTCCTCGGATTTTCGCGCGGCAGAAGGGAACGCCATGCACAGGCGTTGGTGAACATGATAGAGGTTTCGCAGCCACACGCGCCCGGGGCGTGGGCGGTCAGGATTGATGCCGGTGTCAATCAGGAGACAGGATAGAAACATGGCTACTCCACCTCCTCGGCAACAAGATGTCTGCGCCGGGTTTCGAGGGAGCGGAACTTGATGATCTCCTTGCGCTTTTGGCAAATCAAATCGCGCCAGCGCGGGTCTTCCGGATTGATCCGGTCCAGCCCCATCCCCATCCCGTATTCGATCATGGTCACGGCGTCATGGCAGAGGCGGCACAACGAGCGTAGGTCATCCTGGCTCTTCGTTGCCGCCCGCACGGCGGTAGGTGATGTGCTGCACCGTGGTAGCGGGCGACTTGCAAAAGACGCACAAATGAGAATCACCAGCGAGCCGCTCACCCCTGCGCTTTTTGTATTCAGAGTTGGCATAGTCAGCGCTTGGCCGGGGAGGCGCCGGCGTGAGGGTCTGGGCAGTCGAGAGGGCGAGGGATACTTCCCCCTCCGGTCCTATCCCCAGTTGCTTACGAATAACGAATCGAGGTTGGTGTGAGGGCGGGTCGAAGGTTACAGGGACGTCATACCAGACAAGCGCATCATCGGGAGCCTCCGCCTGCTCCGCCGTTGGATGCCAGTCAAGGAGGCAATCTACGGTTTCGGGTTGCGGATCGCCGGCTAGGCGCTTGCGCCAAGGAACCGACCTGAGGGCAGAAAGCAGGTCGGGAAATTCTCCGGGCCCATGCTCCAACAGAGGACGCGAGGGCGGGCAGGACTTTCTGCCCAGGTAGAGTGTCCACTTTGGGACTTGGAGGGCGCCATCGAGTTCGGCGATCAGATCTGCTTCCCCCTGAAAAACGACAAGGAAGGAAGCATCGCACAAGTATTCACGCCGTGTGAGCATGGCGCCGGGCTTGGTTCCTCCTTCAGCCGTGCGCATCGGCAGTCCCGCGCCTACCGTGTGATAATCCCACCAGCGGACTCCGGGCACATCCATGCGAACGCCCATCCGTAACGCCCCGAGCTTGGATAGCCAACCTTCGGCGGCCGCAGCCCGCGAAACGCCCAAAGCCGCGCAAAGCAACCCGATGACGCCCGACTTGGTTGGCGCCTCAGCCGACCGCCGAATGACGAATTTCGATTGCTGATCGCCCCATGCCTGAAGCGGGCCTTCGAGGCGAAGAAAGAGGGTGTTGGCGCTCATCAGGCCACCTCCGAGTTCACCACCACCTTCTGCACCTCCACCCAGTCGTGCCCAATTCCTTTGATGACCGCCTCGATCAATGCTTCGAGCGACTTGAGATTGTTTTCGGCCAATGTGTTTTCCTGATTTCCTTCCGCAACGGTCAAGGGATATCGAAGATTGGGCGAGAACCAGAACCGCTTGGATGGCTTGCCATACCCGGTGTCGATATCGTGAACGTACTGGCCGAGCTGCGCGACGCTCTGGGATATGATGTCCCGCTCGCCCTGGGCTAGGGCTGGCCGGGCAAAGGCGTTGGCATAACTGAGAGGTGAATTCCTGATTTCGACCAGGATTCCCTCGGGTGGGTTGTGCGCGGCGAAACTGTTCTGCTTGCCCGTGGGATTCACCAAGGCGGCTCCTCGAATGAATGCGCCGACGGTATGGGCGGCCAGTTCCTTGTTGCCATTCAGATTTTTGATGAGGGTTTCGAAGTCAATCGAAAAATACTTATAGAAGCACGCCGAGCCGAACAGTGCTTCATCTACAAAGCCTGCGCCCGCGTCTTCGCCGGGCACATCGTCGGCGGCCACATAGTAGTCAACCTCCGGGCGAGCTACGTGGGTAGAAATCGCGTGGGCAACTTGCAGAGCCGCCTCGACGGTTGTGTCGAGTCCCTTCCAGACGTCGCCCCCTTTGGGCTTGGCGGAGCCTTCATCCGACACCTGCTTCTTGGCTTTTTTGGGTTCCAGCATTCTGCCACAGAGTGCCATATCTGGGGTGCCGGTATTACCAGCGATGATCTGCGCAAATTGCTTGGCGAGTTCGCTATCGCTCTTCGCCAACTTCGCTTTGAGTAGGTTAGACATCTCGTTGACCGCTTGATTGCTTACGTAAACCAGCCCCGCACTTTTGTCGTCAGGCGCAGATTCCTCGTCGTCGCCCTTCTTTCCTTTCTTCTCCTTTGCTGCGATGCCGCAGATTTCTAACACCGCGATAGCTTTTTTAAATTCGGCGGTATCAGGACCGCCTGGAGCGATCAATTGCGCCAGGCGCCGGGTACGGACGCCACCGAGCAACTGCTTGAATTCGTCGCTCATACGGATGCTCCGCTTGAGGCATTGACTGGAGATGCGGGAGCGCAGTACGCCCCCGAAATAACAGGTCTTGGGAGCGCCCAAGTCGTCCCGGTTCAGGTTGGCCGGGCTGTGATTTTGAATGGCATGAATTTCAATTAACATGACGGTCCTCCTTGGAAGGATTTATATGGATCGACATTGTAGCGTCGATCTCCGATCGACGACGGCGGTCGGAGACCGCCGCTACAGCCGAACGCGCGCATCTTTATGTCGTTCTGCGTAGGAAGTCCTCGGCCCACTTGAGCCGGGTGATTTCGCGTTCCCAGATGGAAAGATCGTTTGCGAGCCTCACCCAGTCGAGCTTCGGGTCTTTCGAGGCGATGAGGTCAAGCGCCCAATGCAAGGGTGGCTCGATTTTTTCCAACGGCAGGGTCAACATGCTGTCGAATCTCTGCGCGACAGGGTCCTTCTCGGGGACTTTGTCGTTTCGCCAACGCCCAAGCTGCCCGGCGAGCGTTCGGCCCGGCGAATGCTCTAGCGGCCGAAAAGCGTAGAGCTTAGCGATCAGCCATGCTACCGCCCGCCGGGGTGCCCTCTGATTTTTTTCTCGCAGTGGCCACCAAAGCCCCGCGAAGAGGTCAAATCCGTCGACTGACTGGTCGAGCCCTTGCCCGGCATGCTTGCGCAGGAGCCCGAGTTCACCCGACTTCAGATGTGTCAGAATTTCGATGTACTCCTCCGTAGGAGTCACTTTCCGCCTCGCTTTTTCTCGTCGGCATTCTCGGCGCGTGTGGTGCTCGGCTGCATATTCGGCCTCACATTCGCAATCTCGTGTCGCCGGCGGAGCGCAGCGGTGGTGTAGCCCGGCGAAAGCGACTGCGCGACGACGTCCATCATCGGCTTGTATTCTCTGGCCGCTTGATTCCAAGCGTCGTCGCCTTGGGAAATTAACTCGCCTACCTTCGCGAACACCTTGGCTTCTACGTACGGGCGAACTGCGGCGATGATGGGAGGAATTTCAAGGTGTCTTCGGGAAGTCCCCTTCGGCTTGGCTTTGCGAGCGAGCTTCCAGCCCTCTTTTTGCCACATCTCAATCGTTTCGAGACCCTCGGCGGCCTGCCGATCATCGAGGGTGGCGGGGAAGGGAATCTCATACTCCATCGCTTCCAGGTACTTGTCGTTCTGGACAGTCGCAAAGCTGACGACCCACAAGCCCCTTCTGCCATTCGTCTTTTTCCCACCAAGGATTCCCGCTGTTATTCTTGCCCACTGGCCGGCCGCCGCGTCGGTGGCGCCAAGCGCGTTGCTGGGTTTAATGACATCCTCGCCATCATTGACGGTGTGCGGATCGCTCCAGGTTCGGCCCTGACCATTGTCATCTGTCTTAGTGCTCCCGACGCCGGCAAACACACACTGGCGGATGAGAGACTCTTTGCGTCCGCACGATATGCATCTGGCCTCGGGTTCATGCGGATTGTCCAGCCACACGCGCCGGGGCAACGACGTTAATCCGACAAGCAGTGGAACGTCGCCATGTTTCGGGAGGGCTAGATCCGGTGATTCCCAAGCGGGCGTTCCCAAGTCCGCGTCGGAGACTTTGCGCCACGAGAGCCGCAGGGTTTCCGCAAGTGAGCCGCCGAGGGGGACGACATAAATCGGCGGCTTCTGGTTGACTCCCGGCGGCTTGCCACGCCCTCCTGATGTGGCGAACAAGGGTAGGCGCAATAACCCCATAGCGGCGCACGCCGGACACAATCCATCGCTTTTATCTGTCGAATGACGGAAGTGCCAAGAGTTGGTGCCAGTCGGCACCTCTTGCATAAGGTAGTTGGCGGGGAGCTTTGCCTCCTTCCCGGACATGCAATTGCACTGATAGAAACGCTTGCCATCGCCCAGAAGGTTGAAGCAATCCCTATTGGCATCGAGTTTCTTGAACCAATCCGAGGGGAACGAAGAGCCCGAGTCTTCATCGCCCGGGGGATTCCCCTTGCACCAATAAAGAAGCGCCAGCAGGAAACGGAGAATTGCCAAGCGGTCCATGGGGTTACTGGCGGCGATTTGGCGAATCCGGCCTGCTTGCGTAAGCGCCTCGATAACGCCCACGCGATTGGTATTCCCATCTTTCCACAGAACGGGAATCCAATTCTCCTTGAGTAGGTTATAGTCCACGGATTCCTCCTTGGATTGGCAAGAGGCGGGTGGGGGAGACTGTTGCGGTCTTCGCGAGTCGGCCGTCCGCTTGGCATCTACCACGAAATAAACGTGACGAGGTATACACCCGGCAGGCAGGAAATGCAAGGGGGACGGCAGGTGCGCTCCTGCCGGCGGTTCAGGAACAACTACGAAGACGTGTGACCACTTCGATTCGCGTACCGCTCGTGCGCCCATGCCCTGGTCATTCGCAGCCAACCAGTCCGGCCCAATGACTTACCTTGCGCGAGCAACCGCGTCAGAACCGTGGCGGAGACTCCGGGAAAGGCCGCGCTCTCTTCGGCGTCCGCATACTGTCTCGCCAGCAAGCGAAACATTTCCAGCCGGGTTCCGTTATAGCGCCAGACTTCGGGGACGCCAAACTGCATAAAAAGGGGCAGCTTGTGAATTGCAGGGTTAATGATCTCAATTTCAATCACCAAGTCGGGTGGTGGGTCAGTTCCAAGATCGATGCGTTCCTTGTTGCGCACCTTGTCCACATTCTGGATGTAAAATCATCGCTATCTAAACCCCACGGAATCAGTGGCTGGGAGGCAGGGATTCGAACCCCGATACGCAGATCCAGAGTCTGCAGTCCTACCGTTAGACGACCTCCCAGTGGGACAATCTTATAGACTTAAACGGGCGGGCGGGTGCTTGTCAAGGAGTTTAATCTCGTAGCGGCGGGTTTACCCCGCCATTTCACCGTGTGGGCGAGTTGCTCGCCTGGAAATGACAGCCCTGGATGGAGCGGGCGGTCAGAATAGTCGGAAGCTGACTTCCACCGTGACTTGCACGGGCACCGGGGTACCGTTTCGTTGGGCAGGTTTGAATTTCCAAGTCTTCACGGTTTCCACCGCTTTTTCGTCCAACCCGAGGCCGAGTGGCTTGATGACCCGGCATTCCGTCACGTTGCCCGAAGCATCGACGACGATAAACAGCACAACGGTGCCTTGATACTTCGCCTTGCGAGCTTCCTCGGAGTACGGCGGCTCGGGCTTGAAAATGGGGATGGGTGCGCTGACGTTTCCGCCCACGCTGTAGACTCCGCCTCCCGTGCCGCCACCTTCGCCGGGTCCCAGACCGCCGCCCTTGCCGGATCCAATCCCTCCGCCCGATCCGCTGCCAATGCCGCCGCCATATCCCGGCCCGTTCGAGGGCGGACCGACCACGCCACTGGGATCGCCCCAGTTCATGTTAGAGGCCATCGCCGGAAGCTTCAATTCCGGTGGGCCTACCAGTGTCGGCGCTACCTGCAACTGGGCCTGGGTATTGGGGATGACCGCCATCGGCGGGGCGAGCTGCACCTTGGCGAACTTGGGAATCGCGCCTTTCGACGCCGGAGTCGGCGAACGGTCGCCGCCACCGCCACCGCCGCCCGCTTTTTTGGTGCTCGCAGTCAACAGCGGGAGGTAGGGGGAGATATCCACAACTTCCGTCTTGGTAGCGGCCTTTACCGGCTGCCACATGCGGGTGAGGATGTAAGGCAGCAGCAAGAGGGTCAGCGCGATCGTGTGCACCAGAACAGAATTGATCCAGGAGGCCTTCTGCATCTGGTAGTCGTGCCAGATGTCGAGCGGATACCGCCGAGCCTTGAAGATCTGCGCGCCTGCGAGTTCACCTACGGCAAACCCGGCAATCACTCCCAACAGGAGTGTCGGCGCCTGATGCCAAAACCAGCCCGCGGTTCCCAATGCCGCGGCCAAAATGAACGCGCAAAGCGCGCGCTTCTCCTGCTGCCCGTGGTTGTAAAGCCCGATCGGATCGGTCGGTTTTTCAAAGGCTACACGAAGCTGCGAGGGCAGATCCATGAACCACGGACGCATGTCGGTGGCTGGCAGCTTGGCCTCGCCGCGATAATACTGCGCGGGCACGGTCACCTTCGGCTCACGCATCCAATCGCGGATTTGGCGGATGGCGGAAACGAGAGTGCTCGGGGTTTCGACAAACGTGACCTTGAATTGGTCGTCAGGAGGGGGCGCATTCTTGCTCGGTGCTACCGGCCTGGCTTCAACCTGAAGGTTGCTGGTCGACATGAACCTTTGTTTCCGTTTCCCGGGGCTAAGCGTTCGCCCTGGCGCGAGGTTTTGGTAACCCTTTACAGTGATGGCGGACAGCGCAACGGGGTTGCATCAGCTTGGACCGCAAATCGTCCGCTCCGATCTTTTTTTATACTACCACATTGGATGATTGTGGATAAAGCGAAGATGCCGGCTATTCCAAAAAACTGCAGACCCGAAAAAGCCGCAGTCCGCAAAGGTCCGGGAAGGAGCGGCCGGGGCGCGGTAGGCGAGGGTGCCGGGTGGCGAAAATGGACTACTTGTCACTCAGCCGGGCGGGGAGCGACAGCCATGATCACCCGTGGCCGTGACTGCAAAGTGGAGTCCCAGCCGCAATCCGTGGCCCCTTGGGACACCGGAATTTTGATTGCCGATCTCCGAAACCGTTTCCGACCAGCTTGAGATACGCGCGCCGACTTGATACACTCTCCCTTCGGCGTCAATATCTAATCGCGGACGGTCAACTGCTTATGCCAGCTCGAACTAGTTTTCTTGACCCACTGGAGCCCACCAACGGCGAACACGGCAAGCTCTATGTGGTTGGCACGCCCATTGGCAATCTTGAGGACATCACTCTGCGCGCCATTCGCATCCTCAAGGAATCTGATCTGATTGCCTGCGAGGACACTCGCCGCACGGCAAAGCTTTTGACTGCCTACAAAATTCAGACGCCCATGGTGAGCTACCACGAGCACAACGAGATGACGCGCGCTCCCGAGCTGGTGATTCAGATGGAAGAGGGCAGCAGCATCGCGCTGGTCACCGACGCCGGCATGCCGGTGGTTTCCGACCCCGGATTCCGCTTGGTGCATCTTGCCGTTCGGCACAGCATTCCGGTGGTTCCCGTGCCGGGCGCGTCGGCGTTTGTCGCGGCGCTGGCGGCTTCCGGATTGCCCGTGGATAAGTTCCGTTTTCTCGGATTCCTGCCCAGCAAGAAGGGTGAGCGCCGTAAGGCCTTGGAGGAACTCAAGGACGCTACGAAGACACTGATTTTCTACGAAGCTCCGCATCGCCTGCTGGAGATGCTCAAGGACGCGCGCGAACTCCTGGGCGAGCGCGAAATCGTTGTTGCCCGCGAAGTCACCAAGGTCCACGAGCAATTCATGCGCGGAACCATTGGGAGCACTTTGGAATATTTAAAGAAACGGCCGGTAAAGGGTGAGCTTACCGTGCTGATTGGTCTGCCCACAGAAACCGACGCGAGCGAAGGCGCGGCGCCCGCGGCGTCGATTCTTTCAGAACTCCGCCTGGTCATGACCCAGCGTGAAGTCGACGAGCGCGCCGCCTTGAAAATTGTAGCCCGCGCGCGAGGCGTGCCCAAGAGCGAAGCCTATCGCCAATTGCAAACGGAAAAAAACCGCAGGAGTTAATCACCGGCCCGTATAGGAAGAGAACTGAACCGCAAAAAAAGTTCACCGCGGAGACACAGAGGTCACGGAGAAGCACTCCTGTTTCCGCGGTAAGATTACCATCCAGTGCACTGCTGACCCGATGGTTTCTTTTGGGTCTTTTCTCCGTGCTCTCTGTGTCTCTCCAGAAACTTCACGTAAGCTGTTGATTATTCGTAAAGGCAACGGGAAGTTTCCGGCACTATGGACCCGCCAAAGGCGGGCAGACACTCTGTGGTGAAGTCTTTTTCGTGTCTTCTTTGGTCCTCTCGCCGTGCTCTCCGTATCTCTCTGGTGAACTTCTTTTGGGTTTTCTTTGGGTCTTCTCTCTGTGCCTCCGTGGTGAAGTCCAGAATCAAGAGGCGATGGCGGGTTCGGCGCTGCCAGGCTCAGCGGCGAGCGAGCGGAAGAACGCGTCCACGCGCTCGATCACTTCTCCGGTTTCGCGCGCGCTTTGCACTTGGCGCCGCAATTCCGTTCCGTTGCGCACGCCGTGGGTAAACCAACTGGCGAACTGCTTCATCTTGCCGATGGCGCCGGGAATTTCCTCCGCAATCAGCATGGAGTAGTACGTGCGAATCATCTCGTAGCGATCGGCGTCGGCGGGCTCGCGATAGGCTCCCGTCGAAAAAAACTCCGCCATTTGGCGAAAGATCCAGGGATTGGAAGCCGCCGCGCGCCCAATCATCACCGCGTCGCAGCCCGTCTGTTCGTGCAGTGCCACGGCGTCCTGAGGTTTGAACACGTCGCCGTTGCCAATCACCGGGATGCGCACGGCCTGTTTGACTTGCTGGATGATTTCCCAACGCGCGCGACCGCTGAAGCCCTGCTCGCGCGTGCGCGGATGGACGGCCAAAGCTTCCACGCCGCAGTCCTCGGCCATGCGCGCAACTTGGATCGCCACAATTTCCACCTCGCTCCAGCCCGAGCGCAGTTTGATGGTGAACGGAATCTTTACCGCGGCACGAATCGCTCGCAGGATTTGTTCCAGCAGCGCGAGGTCGCGCAGCAAGCCCGAGCCGCCGCATTTCACCACTTTCTTGGCGGGGCAGCCAAGGTTCAGATCCACCAGGTCGAACCCCAGGTCTTCGATTTGGCGCGCGGCGTCGGCGAGGTGCGCGGGTTCCGCGCCGAAAATCTGCGCCGTGATGGGCCGCTCTTCCTCGGTGTAATACAAATAGCGCTCGGAGCGGAAGTTCTGGCGAATCATCCCCTCGCTCGAGACAAACTCCGTCATGATGAGCCCGCACCCGCCCAGACGCTTGATGAAGCGGCGGAAAACCGTGTCGGTAATCCCCGCCATCGGCGCCAGAATGTGCGCCGGACGGATCGCCACATCGCGAATTTTCAGGTCTTGAAAAATCATGGTTTACCGAACTCGACCCCTGGCTATCTCCTTGTGATGCATTATAGCATTGCACCGGCCTATCGAGCCGACGCCGTCATCCCACTGCCCTCGTGCCCGTTGGAGGGGTCTGTTTGAATCCCAAACCAAGGTGGCGTAACGCCGGATCGAAAACTCGGCGAGAGCATCCAGAGAATGCATTAGGAGCGCAACTGCTTAATCAAAGCGATGTCGTCCATCACGGCAATTCCGAGCTGATGAAGGAACATTGAAGTGGCCGGTTGGAAGAAATCCCGGTCGGTTGTGCAAATCACGTCCGCTTCGCCGATAACGGCTGTTTGCAAAACAATCAGGTCGTTTATGTCGCGGATGGGCGCTGTAAACAGGGGGTTGAGCGGAACTATCTCGGCAGCCTCCCGAAGGAATTCGACGAAATCGTATAGCTTCGTTTCCGGCAACCTGTGGATGGCCATCACACGCGGGTAGCGCAACACCTTGGCAAGTTCATGAAGCATTTCGTTCGAGAGAATTAACGGATGTTTGGCGGTGATGATGGCGAGCAGCAGATGACGGGCCAGCCCATGAGGACTTGCGCCTGCCCGAACGAGGATCGTGGTATCGAGAACAACTCTCACGCGTGGGGAGCGTAATGCGGCCGCGTACTGCGCATGGCCTCAGTAATGGCCTGTTCCGCTTCTTGGGCGGAAACCGATCTGCTGTTAGCATCTACTTGCGCAAAATAACGCTTAAGCGAATCGATGATTTCCTGGCGCCGTTGGTCGGAGAGGACCGGGGGCTCGAATGCACGTACACTCACGGCCTCGCCTTCAAGTATTTGGCGTCCGAGCAGGCTCTCGACAGCAGCCTTCTGGTCGGGGGATAGATCCTTTGCCTTGTGTATCATAGAATTCGCCTTCCGGCTGTACGCCCACCCTAAGCTTACGATTTTAGCGCGCCATTGTCACGCGCTATCCTTGCCAGGTAGTGGTGTCATTTGGTGTGGCACGGCCATCTTGGCCGTGACCGTTCACGGGCGGGACGCCCGTGGCACTTCCAAATGACACCACTACCCCTTGCCAAGGCATCCAAACTGATCCCCCCATGTCCGGAATCGCAGAACTTCGTTCTGCGCCAGCCCCCGTTTCCCAAACCTTAAGCTGATTACCGGAGCCGTAAGTCGGTAGCGCCAAGGTATCCTTCAGCGGACGGATTCCTCCGCGGTTTTTCGCAAATTCGGGTAGCATTACCATGTTTCTCGAGGCAACATGAAGTGAAAAGCCGCACAGGAACGCAAAATACGCGTACCTGTGCGCTACCTGCTTATCGGCAAGTGGGCACTCGGATTGTTCCCGAGCGGCTGATCATGCGCCCGGAACCGCTCCTTTCGCCGGCAGGCGACTCACAAGCCCACAAGTTCGGGAAAAAGCGTCTTCGATTCCCCTTCCGATATGGCTATAATAGCCATGACAGGAGGAAACCGCATGCGCAGTGTCAACATTGCCGAGCTGAAGAACTCCCTAAGCCGGTATCTGACGTACGCCAAACAGGGGGAAGAAATCGTCGTCCGCGACCGCAATCTGCCCGTGGCGAAGATTGTCCCGCTCTCCGTCGACGAAACCAGCAGGGAAGAGCTGATTTTAGTCGCAGCAGGCAAAATGCGTTTGCCGCAAGCTCCTTTGGACCTTCACAAGTTACTCGCGATTCGAACCGGCCGAGTTCGCGCGAGTCAAGCCGTCCAGGCCCTCGTGGACGAACGCGCGGAGGGGAGATGAAGCCGCAACCGGCATTTTTCGATGCCAGTGCGCTGGTGCCGCTCTGCGTTCGGGAGGCTACAAGCCGCCAAGCCCAGGCCTACCTGCGCGAGAGTCTGCCGGTGGTGTGGTGGGGGACTCCGGTCGAGATCCATAGCGCCGTGGCTCGCCTCCACCGCGTGTCAGTTCTGAGCGATCGCGAACTCAAGGGCGCTCTGGCTCGGTTGGACCTGTTGAACAGGGCATGGCGGGAGATCCTCCCGGCGGACTCGGTGCGCGAATTGGCAAGGCAATTGTTGGATATTCACCAGCTCCGAGCGGCCGAAAGCTTGCAACTGGCGGCGGCTCTCACTTGGTGTCACCAACAACCCAGGAACCGAAATTTTGTTTCTGGCGATCAGCAGCTATCCCAAGCCGCGGCCTCGGCGGGATTTACTGTCCTTGCGCTTATCTCTTAGCTCGCGTTATATCATCTCGCGAGCCGATCGAGCCAACGCCGTCGCCCGCGGCAGATCGACCTTGACGGCGGAGCGGGAAGTGCGGTCTTATAACCGACGAAATGATTAAGGCACAGGCAAGACGTCCGAGTCTGCGCGGGTGTCCAAAATGTGGTCTGAATCGCGGGCTGGGGGAGCTCGACTTGATTCCCGGAGCCGCCTACGGACACTTTGACAAGAACGGGTCGTGGCAGCTCGACGGTGAAACCAAGGTATTCTGGGATGGGCAAAAACAGGAGCACGATCCCCCCCGGTTCGTTTGCCTCAACTGCGACACGATTTTTGACCTGTCGGGAAAGATCCATTAGTTCCGGGCAGATGGAATATTCGCCGGGTGACGCCTCAATCGGTCTCTAGGAGTGCGGTTTGCCGAGCCAAGAACCTTCACGGTCGGGCCGGCGCGGTACGCTCCATCCGCGCGCTTCCGTCGCAGGCTACCAGCGGAACGCGGGACACCTCGTTGAACTCGTTTTTGCGCGAGCGGCCGCTGCGAACGTCGCGGTGGGGCGGAGGGTACGTTCTGTGCCTTGCGTCCACGACGGCTGGCCGCGGCCACCCTCCGCCGGTCTAAAACCAGTAAAACGAGGTGTCTGCCTCCTCCCCCCTCCACGCCGAGGTCAGCTTCGGGGAGGTTTTCGGCATCACTAAAAAAGCAGGTCAGACTGTAGCCGCGGGAGAAAACAAATGATCAACTTCCTTTCCAAAGAAGATGCAGAGCGGGCCTTTGGGACTGCGCAGGCGGAATACCATGCGCTGTTTTGCCCAAAGCCGGCAACGATCAACTACTTCAGCGAAGTTCGCGAGTGGTCGAAGTCTAGCAAGACGGCGAGAGCGATCATGAAGGACGTCGAGGAATCCGACGTGGTCATCAACTTCGTGGGAATGCACGGAGGCTTTCAGTGTTTCGACAATACCGCCGACAACCACATTACCAACAAACACGAGCCAACGATCTACATCGACCTGCGCGGAAGGCTGAGGGTCTATGTGAGAACGCCTCATGAGAACATTCTGGCGAGGAGTCAAACGAGAGACCCGAACATGGTCACGTTCGATAACCGCATCGCGCTTCTGCATGAGTTGGGTCACGCGAGGCAATATATCGAGCGCCCGGCGTGGTATAACCTCTATGGGGAAGCGAAGGCGAAGGCCGATTTTCGCGATGAGCTCGAACTGAAGGCCAGAGGAATGTGGGAAAAGAAGCTGGCGACGCCGATTGTCGGACTGGGCGGTCCCGCGGGAGGCATACCGCCGGCTCCGGGCATACCGCCCGCTCCGGGCGCACCCCCGGCGCCCGGGCCTCCGGGCGCGCGTGGCGGGCTCAGCACCAAACAGAAGGTTGACGCAATCCTGCCGAAAACCACGGAAAGGGCAAAGGGCCAAGCGTGGTTCGTGGTCCTCGATGTCGACAACATCCAGCGGCATGAGTGGCCGATTTGTAAAGAGATGGGACTTCCTCTGCGAATGAACTACACGGACCTCAGCGCATAGCCCAGTCTCACCGCCGTAATCAAAGATGCTTCGGGGTCGGGCCGGAGGGAATGTCGCACAGCCAAGGCCCGCAGCAACACGTTGGTATCGACGAGGACCGAGGGAGGGGGACAGACACCTCGGTTTACTCGTTTTCGAGCGTCGGACGGGGGCTGCGGCCAGCCGTGGTGGACCCAAGGCAGAAAACATTACCTTCGCCCCACCGCAGCGGGCAGCGCCTCGAAAACAGGTGTAACGAGCTCCTGTCCTTCGTCGAGTGCGGGGAAGTAACCCCTCATCCGGCCCGCGACGGCTGAAGACTGCGCCTGTCACGGTCCACCTTCTCCCCCTGGGAGAAGGTAGGGGAAAATCGGGCGCGCCCGCGGCAAAAATCACTTCCCTCTCCGCCGGGGAGAGGGTGGCTCGCCGCTGGCGCTTTTACCAGCCGCGGCGAGACGGGTGAGGGGTCACTTCCTCGCCTTCTCCGCCGACACCCGCATCGCCTGCACCACGACGCGCACGAACTCGTCCGCGTGCTCCAATATCATGGCATTGGGAATCCGCAACAATCGTATCAGCCAACCCGCAGTTTTGAGCTGCAGGCAAGTGGTTATCGAGTGCAGGGCAGTGACCCCTCGTCCGGCCCGCGACGGCTGAAGAGTACGCCTGTCGCGGTCCACCTTCTCCCCGTGGGAGAACGTAGGAGAAATCGGGCGCTCCCGCGCCCGCGGCAAAAATCACTTCCCTCTCCGTCGGGGAGAGGGTGGTTCGCCGCTGGCGCTTTTACCAGCCGCGGCGAGACGGGTGAGGGGTCACTTCCTCGCCTTCTCCGCCGACACCCGCATTGCCTCCGCCACTACGCGCACGAACTCGCCCGCGTGCTCCTGCACTATGGCATTGGGAATCCGCAACAACCGTATTCCCAGCGTGCGCAAAAAATCCTCTTTCGCGGCGTCTTTGCGCATCCGATCGATCTGCGAGTGAACGCCGCCGTCAAGTTCAATGGCTAGTCGATGTTCGAAACAGTAGAAATCCAGAACGCGGTTTTCAATGCGGAATTGCCGCCGGAACTTCGCGCCCAAGCGACGGTCGCGCAGTAGAGCCCAGGCCGCTCGTTCTGCTTCGGTCGAAGTGGCTCGCAATTCCCGAACTCGCGCCGTAGGGATACGCACGGGGCGATTATAGCAGCGCGACCGCGAGGGAGGAGAAGCGGCGCCAAAAACGAATTCATAAACGGCCAAGCCGCGGTTTCGCGCCGCAGGCAATTGGTCAGCGGGCGCGTGGGAAGTAACCCCTCATCCGGCCCGCGACGGCTGAAGAGTACGCCTGTCGCGGTCCACCTTCTCCCCCTGGGAGAAGGGAGGAAGAAATTGGGCGCTCCCGCGCCCCAAACGCAGTCCACCTTCTCCCCCTGGGAGAAGGTAGGGGAAAATCGGGCGCTCCCGCGCCCGCGGCAAAAATCACTTCCCTCTCCGCCGGGGAGAGGGTGGCTCGCCGCTGGCGCTTTCACCAGTCGCGGCGAGACGGGTGAGGGGTCACTTCCTCGCGTTTTCCACCGACACCCGCATTGCCTCCGCCACGACGCGCACGAACTCGTCCGCGTGCTCCTGCACCATGGCATTGGGAATGCGCAACAATCGTATCAGCCAACCCGTGGTTTTGAGCTGCAGGCTAGTGGTTATCGAGTGCGGGGAAGTAACCCCTCATCCGGCCCGCGACGGCTGAAGACTGCGCCTGTCGCGGTCCACCTTCTCCCCCTGGGAGAAGGTAGGGGAAAATCGGGCGCCGCGCGCCCGCGGCAAAAATCACTTCCCTCTCCGCCGGGGAGAGGGTGGCTCGCCGCTGGCGCTTTCACCAGTCGCGGCGAGACGGGTGAGGGGTCACTTCCTTGCGTTTTCCACCGACACCCGCATTGCCTCCGCCACGACGCGCACGAACTCGTCCGCGTGCTCCAGCACCATGTCGTTGGGAATCCGCAACAACCGTATTCCCAGCGTGCGCAAATAGTCCTCTTTCGCGGCGTCTTTGCGCATCCGATCGATCTGCGAGTGAACGCCGCCGTCAAGTTCAATGGCTAGTCGATGTTCGAAACAGTAGAAATCCAGAACGCGGTTTTCAATGCGGAATTGCCGCCGGAACTTCGCGCCTAAGCGACGGTCGCGCAGTAGAGCCCAGGCCGCTCGTTCTGCTTCGGTCGAAGTGGCTCGCAATTCCCGAACTCGCGCCGTAGGGATACGCACGGGGGGATTATAGCAGCGCGACCGCGAGGGAGGAGAAGCGGCGCCAAAAACGAATTCACAACGGCCAAGCCGCGGTTTTGCGCCGCAGGCAATTGGTCAGCGGGCGCGTGGGAAGTAACCCCTCATCCGGCCCGCGACGGCTGAAGAGTACGCCTGTCGCGGTCCACCTTCTCCCCCTGGGAGAAGGGAGGAAGAAATTGGGCGCCGCGCGCCCGCGGCAAAAATCACTTCCCTCTCCGCCGGGGAGAGGGTGGTTCGCCGCTGGCGCTTTTACCAGCCGCGGCGAGACGGGTGAGGGGTCACTTCCTCGCCTTCTCCGCCGACACCCGCATTGCCTCCGCCACTACGCGCACGAACTCGCCCGCGTGCTCCAATATCATGGCATTGGGAATCCGCAACAATCGTATCAGCCAACCCGCAGTTTTGAGCTGCAGGCAAGTGTTTATCGAGTGCGGGGAAGTAACCCCTCATCCGGCCCGCGACGGCTGAAGAGTACGCCTGTCGCAGTCCACCTTCTCCCCCTGGGAGAAGGGAGGGAGAAATTGGGCGCTCCCGCGCCCGCGGCAAAAATCACTTCCCTCTCCGCCGGGGAGAGGGTGGCTCGCCGCTGGCGCTTTTACCAGCCGCGGCGAGACGGGTGAGGGGTCACTTGCTCGCCTTCTCCGCCGACACCCGCATCGCCTCCGCCACGACGCGTACGAACTCGTCCGCGTGCTCCTGCACCATGGCATTGGGAATCCGCAACAATCGTATGCCGAGGGTCCGCAAATAATCCTCTTTCGCGGCGTCTTTGCGCATCCGATCGATCTGCGAGTGAACGCCGCCATCGAGCTCGGTGGCCAGTCGATATTCGAAGCAGTAGAAATCCAGAACGCGGTTTTCAATGCGGAATTGCCGCCGGAACTTCGCGCCTAAGCGACGGTCGCGCAGTAGAGCCCAGGCCGCTCGTTCTGCTTCGGTCGAAGTGGCTCGCAATTCCCGAACTCGCGCCGTAGGGATACGCACGGGGCGATTACAGCAGCGCGACCGCGAGGGAAGAGAAGCGGCACCACAAACGAATTCACAAACGGCCAAGCCGCGGTTTCGCGCCGAAGGCAATTGGTCAGCGAGTGCGGGGAAGTAGCCCCTCTGAAGACCAGTTCACAGTTTACAGTTTACAGTTCACAGCAAAATCAAAAAGCAATTCACGATTTACAGTTCACAGTTGACAGTTCGCAGCAACATCGAAAGCGCTCCGGCTGTTAACTGTCGACTGTCAGCTATAGACGCTATGTGGATTGGGCAGAGCGGGTGCGACGCTGGCCTCGGGGCGGCGGGTTCACCGTGCCCCGGCGGGCGGCGAGGCGCGCTCGCAAATTCGCCACCCACCCGGGCGGGCAGCGTTTCAAGCTGGTCCTGGATCAAGACCGTGCTGTGGGTCTGGTACCACGCGGCAACCTCGTCCTCCGACTTGAAATCCGGGACCTCCGCCGCGGATTTCACATAAATCAGCTTTTTGCGGGTGCGGTGGTCGCTACTTTTTGCGGAAGAACCTTTTTTCATTTTCATCCATGTCGCGGGCAGTAATGGGCCGCCCTCGATTATGTCCCAGATACCGAAAGATTACCAGCAAGTATCGCCCGGATTCGGTTTGTCCCCAGGCTTCGTAAACTCCACCTCGACCCCGCTTGAAGACCGGAGCGGAGATGAACACTTCTTCGACCTCTTCCGGCGTGACCTCATGCAGAGCGATTTGGTCGACACGTTCAAGCGTCCATTCAAGGTCGTCGATTCTCATGTGCGATCACGAACGGTCATCATACGCGTAATGGTTCCGTCTGTCGCCCTACGTGGCGACGACCGATCTGACCCGCGCCCGCAAGTCCCTGACGAACCATGACAACCTGCGGACCGGTCCGGGCTACTTGCTTTCCGGACGCCCTAGCCCTTCACGTTGTGGATTGCAAGCTACTTGGATACAATCAAGTAGAGGTGATAGGCATGGCAACAGAGACGATCACAATTCAGGTAGACCTTGAGGCGGCACGGGCATACAAAACCGCGCCGGCCGCCGACCAGAGAAAGATGGACGCGCTCGTCAGCCTTTGGCTGAAGGACGTGGCCACGGCGGAACCCGCAGCATTAAAACAAATGATGAACGATCTCAGCAAAAAGGCCCGCGACTGTGGCCTCACCCGGGAGACATTGGAAAACCTCTTGCAGGAAGCGTAGCGCGGACCTGTTTTGTAGGTCCGCGGTTCTTCCCCCTTAGACAACGAAAAGCCGCGGACCTCAACAACAGGTCCGCGGTACCTCGCTTTGACACCAACGTCCTCATTAGCGCAGCGCTTTCCGACGAGTCGACGTCGCGGCATGCCTTCGACTATGCCTTGGACCACGGCACAATCCTGCTCTCTTTGCCTGTCGCGGCTGAACTTAAGGAAGTGCTGAGCCCCTCATCCGGCCCGCGACGGCTGAGCAGTCGCGCGCGGCGAGGTCGGTGTTGACACTGCGATTTTCTCTGTTATGCTTGTAAGACCAGGTGTTAAGAGGTAACAACCATGAGAACACGGCAGACCTTTACCATTTCGCTTCCCCCCGCGATGGCGGAGCAGGTGGAGAGAACCATGCAGGCGGAGAATCGGACCCGGTCGGAGCTCGTCCGGGAAGCGCTCCGCACCTATATCGCCATTCGGCAATTCCCGGAGGAGGCTGCCACGCCGGCCGAACTGCGGGCTATCCGGCGCGGCCGGGCCGCCTACGAACGCGGCGACTACGTGACCCTTGATGATCTCCGCAGAAGAGAAAAAGGCGTGGCTGGTAGTCCTCGCCGGGCCCGCGCAAAGATCTCTTAAACGCATCCCGTCCAACGACCAGGCTCGCATCCGCTTTGCGCTCGAGGCGATGGAAGAGAACCCTTTCCAGGGCGACGTGCGCAAGCTCCAGGGAGGCCTGGAGGGGTTCCGCCGCCGCGTCGGCGACTGGCGTATTTTTTCCGATGTCTATCCCGAACAGCACCGCGTGGTGGTGACGGCCATTGAACGCCGAACCTCCACAACATACTGACATGCAGGCGTGCCGTCAAAAACGCCCCCGGCTGTTAACTGTCGACTGTCAGCTATAGACACTATGAGGACTGGGCAGAGCGGGTGCGACGCTCCGGCATGGCGGGGATGACGGAGCGCAAGAGGGCGTTGACAGCTTCTGACGACTTGAACACCGCGGACACGTCCGGTTCCAGGATGACGACCACCACGCCCTCCGCCATCTTTTCCGCAAAGCGATTGGGCTTGGCTCGGCGGTAATCGAACCGATACTCTTTTCGCATCCCATCGCCGAGAGGCTGATGCTTTTTATGGGCCGACGTTTTCCTCATAGCCATTTCGCTCCAGGCGCGTGGTTTTGCGCGAGCTGATCAATCGAATGCTTTCCTGGCGGACGGTGAAACATACCAAAAGCAGACGCTTTTTAACGGAATGTCCAACGATAATCTCGCGGCCTACAACTTGTTCATGAGGGCTTTTTCCACCGCTTCCGGATTCCTAGCAATCACCGTCAAGTAGGCGCGCACGGCGCTTTCCGGGCGCCTGCGCCCTTGCTCCCACTCCTGGAGCGAGCGCGGGCTGACGGCATAGCGGCGCGAGAATTCCGCTTGCGACAAGCCCAGCTTGGACCGGATCGCCCTCACATTCACATCTTCAGGGACCTCGACGTATCTCATGGGAAGGGCCGTCCTCCCCGCCACGTGGTCAACAACTTCCTGCATGGCGGCAATCAGCCGCTTACCCGTCTTGGAGTGTTTGTTCTTGGTCATTGGACACCCTTCAATCGATTCACAAGTTCCTTTAATTGTTGCTTGTCGTCCGGGGTCAAATCTTCCTTCATCGCTTTAGCGTAGATGTCGAGGAAGTAGACCACATCGGCCGCCGACCGGTAGAAATAGATCACTCGAACCCCGCCACATTTTCCTTTTCCCTGGCGGCCCCACCGCGCCTTTCGAACCCCACCCGTTCCTGCAACCACCGGGTGTATTTCCGGGTTCTCCGCGATGCGGAATTCCATGGCGTCTCGCTCTTCCGCGCGGAGGACCTTCCCGACGCGCTTCGCATAAACGCTCGTATAGGCGATCGCCGCAGCCACTTGCCCATTGTACGGCATTGACGGATAAGGGTCAAGCAAATTAGCGAAGCGTACCTCATGTCGCCCCGGTGTGTGCGCGTGCCCGACGGAGGGGAGCGGTGTTAGGAACCCCTTCCTTTTTTATAAGCGAAGCAGGCCGCGTGGTTCGGGGCCGTGGGTGTCGAAGGCGCCGCCGTCTTGATTGGAAAATGCCATCCGCAACGGCACCCCGAAAAGGGTACATCTTACACCGGGGGAACCGTAAAACAGCCAACCCGCGGTTTTGCGCCGAAGGCAATTGGTCAGCGAGTGCGCGGAAGTAACCCCTGAAAACCAGTTCACAGTTGACAGTTCACAGCAACATCAAAACCAGCAAGCGTATCGCGGACCTCAAGAGCAGGTCCGCGCTACCTCGCTGGACACAGGCAAGAGTGCCTGTGCCAACCGCGAAACGAGTTTTAATTCACGCGTTTTCAGTAATGATGGTCAGTCCCGGTATGCCGCGAAAATCCCGGGCGTTGTGAGTTACCAGCGGGCAGGATTATTCAATCGCAGTGGCGGCCATCCAGGCATCTTCCGCGGAGATCGGTTGCCGCCTCCGCATGGCGCGAACCTCGCCCCATCGCGCGCACAACCTTCTATCTGACGGAATCACCACGAACAAAGGTTGAATTTCGTCGAAATAGCGGCGCTTCGCAGGACCCCAGTTGCCGCGAAACGCCCCTTCGTAGAGTTCGGCCAGGGTCATGAAGGAAATTGCCAACGAGTGATTTGCCAGATGCGGCCTATAAGCACGAGCGAGGGGATCGTTCCTCATCAGGTAGGAGACAATGTTCGTGTCGAGCAGCAGGTTGTTCACGCTTTGTCGAGGTTCAGACCCTCTCTTCGACGGGCGTATATCCCCTGGACAAATTCGTCGAACTCTTGATCGCTCGCCCACAGGCCGGTTCCGGCGCCGATAATCCGATCGACCTGGCCCTCAAGCCTCACGCCTTGCTCTGCCGCGAGCTCTGCAATTGATTTTCGTTCCGATGAGTCCACTGCCGACGTTCCTCCAGGCTTCGCGAGAGGACCACGGCGGGAAGCCGGCGTGCGATTGCTTTCCCGGGCATCCTTTGACGGACGCTTCAGGGTTGCTTTAGCCATGGCGTCACCATCCTCGGGTCCAGAGCGGTTCTGGCAATTTCATAGGACACCGCCCGTCCCTCACATAGTGTAACATCGCGAGTGGCCGGCGCAAACATCACCATAGACCGTGGCTCGGCATTCCCGTCTATGCCTCGCGCCCTGACAAGGGGAACTCGGCAATTTGTTGGGAGCGTCTGGTAAGTCGGTCGACAACCCGCCGGGCATATTCAGGCGAGTTCCGTGCAACATAGGCGTGGATGGCTCGCAGATCGTCGCGCGCCGTGTCGGTCCGGTGAACTTTCACTTTTCGAGGCCAAACTCCGCGCGGAGCGTTTCGACGCTGGTGGTGCGCCCGGCCTGACTATCCGCCAACCCCGATTCGATGGCCTGACGCACGTAGATCTTGTGCATCAGGTCGTCCCAGGTGGAGTCGTCCGGCATCTTTTCGATAAGCCTTCGAGCCTCATTCTTGATGTTGGTCGTCGCCATCCGCACCCTCCCTCTAGCCGAAAACAGCGTCCCCTTTAGGAATCGTACGACGGCACGAATCCGGGCGCAACCCATATCAGCGCCAGAGCGGCTGGCACTCCGACGCATCAGGGTGCCTTCGGTCCACGAGGCTTGGGCGCGGCCACCGTCCGCCAGTCCAAAACCAGCGAACGCGGTGGCTGTTCAAGGAACGTAGCCCCCGTGCCCTTGGGAACAGCCAGGAGTCCTGCGCCACCCCCGACGGGAAACGTAGCGCAGGGCCCGCACTCCGGCCCTGCGGCTCTTCCAATGCTTTTGACCTTCGTTTCCCCACCGCGCCTTCGGCAATCTTGGCCCTGCTGAACTTGCCTATAAGAAAATCGTCACAAATTCGACCGACTCGTGAAAGCCACGGCGGGATAGAAAAACCGCAGGGCCGGAGTGCGGGCCCTGCGCTACCTCAACGGCGGGCGGCGATTTGCGAACTGCCAGAACGCCGACCGCTATACACTGTCTAGCATGAGCATCAAAACCCTGAGCAGTCGCGAAGTTTATCGCAATCCGTGGCTGCGCGTACGCGAAGACCAAGTGGAGCGCAGCAACGGCGCCCACGGCATCTATGGCGTCGTGGACAAAGACGATTGCGCCATCATCGTGCCCATCGAGGGCGACACCATCTATCTGATCGAGCAGTTTCGGTATACCGTGCAGGAGCGCTGCTTGGAACTGCCTCAAGGCGGATGGGAAACCGCTGGAGTCGATCCGGAGGAGCTGGCGCGGGGAGAGCTCCGCGAAGAAACGGGCTTGATTGCCGCCCACATGACCTTCCTCGGGACGAATTGGATCGCTTACGGCTTTGTCCATCAGAAGGAGCACGTTTACCTCGCCACGGGACTATCGCGCGCTACCGCTGAGCCTGATCCCGAAGAGCACGATCTGGTGCTGCGAGCCGTTTCGATTGTCGAGTTCGAGGAGATGATTCTCGATGGAACGATTCGTGATGGCTGCACCCTCGCCGCTTGGGGCCTCTACAAACTCTGGAAAGAGCGGCAAGACGCCAAAACAAATAAATAGCCAGCAATCGCTGGATCGCGATTGAGGGCAGTAGTGCTTGCCACAACTTCGCCATCGTCGCTGATGCGCACCTCCGTCCCCCTTCAGAAATATACGGAATAGGGTTTACGAAACGGCTGGGAATGATATAGTCAGCATCACCAGGGCGAAACGACTCTTCGGGAGAAAACCATTGGCCGTTACGAACGATCAGAATCGTGTTGCGTATAGGCGAAGCGGGAAGTGGTGGGTCGCGATGTTTCGCGACGTGCAATTTTGGGTTCCTCTCGCGGTGTTGATGGGCGGGTTGATTCTCTTGAAAGCCATCCAGTAACAGTCCAAATTTCCATGAGGGGCACAGGCCTATGGGGTCAATTATTGCCGGAAGCTTGACCGATCGATCGCGCCAGCGCACGCTTTCGGCACTGGGGATTTTCTGCGGGATCGCGGCAGCGCTGTGGCTGGCTGCGGCCGAGGCGCCCACGAAGCTCGTGACTATCGCGGTTTCACCCCTTATCATTTCCTTCATGATGGTTCTTGGCGCGTTCATCTCGCGCTGGAGCCTTCCGGCGCTGATTCGCGGCACTTCGGATATCGGCAAAGACGTCCGCCAAGCTCCCCATCTGGTGTTGTGGGGAATCTTGGCTGGCTGCCTTTGGGCGGTAGGGAATACGCTCACCATCTTCGGCGTGCGGGATATCGGCCTGAGCATCGCCTTTCCCTTGTGGAATTCCAACAGCCTGATTGGAATTGCATGGGGGATTCTTTTCTTCCGGGAACTGCGCCGCGCCGGATGGCTCCGCTGGGTGGGAGTGCTGGGCGGCGCCGTCATTATATTCAGCGGGGCGCTGCTGCTGTCGTTCGTGTCCACCTCGCAAAGTTCATCACCGCATCCCCTGCGCGGAGTGGCGGCGGCACTGGGCGCGGGCATGATGTTTGGCTCGATGTATATCCCCTACCGCAAGGCTTACCTTAGCGGGATGAACCCGCTATCGTTCGTCACCTTCTTTACCTTTGGCGAGATGGGAACCATTACCGTGTTGACGGTGACATTTCTGGGCGGCGTGATCCCCGTTTGGCATGAGCTGGTTCGATACAAAGGAATCCTCTTCTGGCCGCTGCTCGGCGGCTTTATGTGGGTGATTGGGGATCTCTTTCAAAATTTCGCCGCCAAGTATGTCGGCATCAGCCGGGGGATTCCACTTTCGAATACCAACCAGCTCTGGGGATTACTCTGGGGCATCCTCGTCTTCGGCGAAATGCGAGGCGCCCCGCACGGGACCGTCGCGAAGGTCGTCGGCGGGTCCTTGTTGATGGCCGCTGGCGCGGTGGCAATTGCTTTCTCTTCCGCCACGGAGGGCGAATACGTGAGCTGGAAAGAAGCGGCACAGCGGGAGAGCGACCTTTACGCGATTGATCCAGCCTATGTTGCGTCCAGCATGGAGGGCAAGGAAAAGAGCGCGACCCCGTTCCGTCGCACCTGGCTGGATTGGTCGTTGGTTGTGGGCGCCACGTCGGTCTTCGTCGCCTTCGGCGCGCTGGCCGTCATCCCCCACATGGAGTTCAACTGGGTCTGGCTGGTGGGCCTCGCTTCCGCCATGCTCGTCATCCTTATCGCGTGCGGTGTTACCTTGTGGCGCGTCACCGGCTTCAATTAATCACAGCTTTAGCCGCTCCGTTGCGGATTGATCACAGCTTGATTCACTACCTGGCGCCCGGCAGGATCTCTTTGGCGTCGGCGATGCCGAAGCGCATTTGGCCCTCGGCCACCAGTTCGCCATCGCGGAAGAGCGAGCCTCGCAATTCGCCGAACTGCGCTTTCATCCGCACGACCTCGACTTCCACCCGCACCGTGTCGCCAGCCTCGATCGGTTTGATTACGCGAGCTGAGGGGATGTAAAGAATCATGGCAATCTTGCCGGCCATCTCCGGGCGCTCCATCACCAGGACGGCGCCGACTTGCGTGACCAGTTCCAGGACAACGCCCGTGGGGATCATCGCCACGCCCGCGGGATTCCCGCGCGCAGCCTGGTCGTTGATGGAGAAATGCTTCATCGCCACGATGCGCTGGCCGGAAACGAACTCCGCGATTCGATCGACGAATAGAAAAGGATAGCGGTGGGGCAGAATGCGCGTGATGTCGGCAGCGGTCATGAGGGAAAAGGATAAAGTTTAAAGGCTAAAAGACACAAGGAGGAATTATGAATTCTGAATTATGAAGGGGGAAAGGCTAAGGGTAAAGGACAAAGTGTGAAGGATAAAGTGTGAAGGATGAAGGGCAAAGGTTAAAGGATAAAGTATAAAAGGTAAAAGCGGCGGGCCTCCTTTTATCCTTTAAACTTTACACTTTCTCTTTCGGCGGTTTCAGCAGTTCGCGTTTTAAGGCTGGATTGCGTCCGGTCCAATCGCCAGGCCGGTCTTGATCGGTTGCGTACTGCTGACGGACGGCTTCGAGCTTGGAGTCCATGTCGTCCAGGAAGTTCACCACCATGGCTTCGGCGAACATCGGTTCCTTGGGCGAGCCGAACTCCAGCTTGCCGTGATGGGAAAGAATGATGTGCTCGAGTTCGTCCTTAAGTCCGGCAGGGAAGTCGGGAATCTGGTGAATTTTGGACTGGACCATTTCCAGCGCCATGGCAATGTGCCCGATCAGTTGTCCGCGCGTGGAGTAGCGGAAACCGCGGGTGAAATTCAACTCTTCCGTTTTGCCAATATCGTGGAGGACGATGCCGGCCACCATCAGGTCGCGCCGGAGCCAGGGGTAATGATCCGCCACGCGATCGGCCAAGGCGATGAGTGACGAAACATGCTCCAGAAGGCCGCCCAAAAAGGCATGGTGATAGCTCATGGCGGCGGGAGCCATCTTGTATTTTTCCGCCATTGACGGTTCTTCGAGAATTCCCAGCAACAAAACCCGCAGCGGCCCCTCGTCCATGCGCCGCACACGCTCAAGCAATGCGGCGTACATCTCCTCCGGGTCACGCTGGGTGCGGGGAAGAAAATCAAGCAGGTTCACGGTGTCGGGCGCGCACTGCGTGATCTTCCGAATGCGCAGTTGCAAGGCGCCGCGATAGCTTTCCACGTACCCTTCTACCTGAATGATGTCGTCAGCTTCGAAGGGCGGAGTCGTGCGTTCGGAGTAGTCCCAGAGTTTGGCGGGAATGACGCCGGTGGTGTCTTGCAGGTCGAGGTCCAGATAGGCCGAGCCATTGCTGGTGATCTTACGTTCTTTCGATTGGACCAAAAAGGCGGTGCGCACCGCTGAGTCCGGCGCGAGGTCCTTGACGAAGGTCTGCTTCATTGAGTTTTTTCAGCGGTTAGCGCCGCGCCCGGCGTTATCGCGCCCGTGTCAATGTATCCCGGTGCAAGAAAGGTGTAGCTGTCGGTGCGAAGCTGGTTCAAATACTCGCGCAGTTTCGGCGCCATGCGCTGATTGTAGAGCATCTCCTGAACGCGCGATTCAACTTCTTCAAACTTGGGGACGCCGGGACTGAAACGTTCCAAAAGCCGCAGAATCATGTAGCCGTTCTTGGTTGGGAGCACTTCGGTATAATCGTTGATATCGAGCTTGTCGATGGCCGCGAGGATGCTCGGCGTCACCGCGCTGGTTTTCATCGGGCCGATGTCGCCGGCGGAGTCAACGCTCGGTCCGTCGGAATATTTCTTCACCACCTCGCTAAACTTCGCGCCGCCCTTCAGTTCCGCTTCCGCTGCATTGGCGCGCTTTTCCGCCTCATCCGGCTTGTACTTCTCGTTTGAAACGAGGATTTCCGCGAGGTGGACGATGCCCTCTGATTTGAATTCGTCCTTGTGCTGATTGTAGTACTGCCGGGCATCTTCTCGGGTCACGATGACACGGGAGCCGACCTCGCGGCTGATCACTTCCTGCATCAGGAGTTGGCGTCGGATCTGTTCTTTGAAATCCTCCCAATTAACTCCCTGCTGTTCCGCGTCCTTTTGCAGGTCTTCGATCGTCGACAGGTTATCCTGTTTCCGTATTTGATCCAGCTTCTTGATCAAATCCGTGTCCACATTGATATCTTCGTCTTTGGCCTTCTGAACCATCAGCGACTCGTCAATCAGGTCGCGCAAAAGGTTTTTGCTTTCGTCGTTCAGTTTGGCTTCGAGGTCGGCGCCGGAGTATTGCTGGGCGAGTTCGTCCCGAAGCTTGCCTTTTTCCCGCTCAAACTGGCGCTGGGTGATGATTTCGCTGTTGACGCGCGCGATGATGCGTTCCACCACGTGGGCGGCCCGCAGTAGAGGCGCCACAAAGGCCATCGCCACGGCGGCGAGTGCCAGAGTTTTGAGCGATCGTTTCATGGCTTTCTCCTAGCTGACAGCCGACAGCTAACAGCTCACAGTCAGTGGTTGGCAGCTAACCGCCGACAGTTTACAGCCTACAGCTCACAGTCGAGAGTTCACAGCTTATAGTTGAAAGCCAACAGCTCATAGCCCACGACCAGTCCTTACTGTCAGCTGGCGGCTGTGAGCTGTTAGCTCCAAACATCCGGCCTAATTACCTATGTTACGTCGCGCTGTGCAATTCCTGCAACACGTTTTGGATCTGGGTCATCAGGTTACCCTCGCGGCCGCGTTCTCGGAAGCGCAAGACGCGGTCCGGGCGGAAACTCGCCTCGCGCCGTCGCCGCACGAACTGCGCCAGCCGCTGGGGATCAACCGGCGCCTGCTCGTGGAACTTGATCCAGACTTCGTCCCCTTTGTGCTCAACGGATTGTACCAGCAACTGCTCGGCCGCGCTCTTCAGAAGAGCGTAGTCGAGCAGGTTGGCAACCGAAGGGGGGATGGGGCCAAATCGGTCAGCGAGTTCGGCCTCCAAGTCGGACCGTTCGGCAGGGGTTGCGACGCTCGAAATACGCTTGTACATGCGCAGGCGCTGATTCTCATCGGGAATGTAGGAATCGGGAATTTTGATGTCGAGGCCGAGGTTGAGCGAGGTGCGCACTTCAATCTTGGTGGGAGCGCCGCGCAATTCCTCCACCGTCTGTTCCAGCATTTTGAGGTAAAGATCAATTCCCATGGCATTTAGGTGGCCGTGCTGCTCCGCGCCCAATAAATTGCCGGCGCCACGCAATTCCAAGTCGAGCGCCGCCAAACGAAAGCCCGCGCCAAGATCGGAAAACTCCTTCATCGCCGCGAGCCGCCGGCGGGCGATGGGCGTCAGCGTGTCTTCCGATCCGATCAGCAGATAAGCGTAAGCGCGACGGCTCGAACGGCCCACGCGCCCGCGAAGCTGGTAGAGGTCGGCAAGGCCAAAGCGGTCGGCATGATTTACGATGATGGTGTTGGCGCGGGGGATGTCCAGGCCGTTTTCGATGAGCGATGTGGCCACCAGCACGTCGTAATCACCGTGCATGAACTTCAGCATCGCCCGCTCGAGCTCTTTTTCGCTCATCTGGCCATGCGCCACACCCAAGCGCGCCGTGGGCAGCAGCCGCTGCAAAAGCGCAGCCATTTGGAAAATGGATTCCACCCGGTTGTGCACAAAGAAGACCTGGCCCTGCCGCTGCATTTCCTGCATGATGGCGGATTGGATGAGCGCCTGGTTGAAGGGTACGACGGTGGTTTGTATGGCCAAGCGGCCACGCGGCGGGGTTTCGATGACGGAAAGATCGCGCAATCCGCCAAGCGACATGTGGAGTGTGCGCGGAATGGGCGTCGCCGACATCGTCAGGACGTCCACCCCGGATTTCCACTTCTTCAGCTTCTCCTTTGCTGCCACGCCGAACCGCTGCTCCTCGTCGACAATCAGCAATCCCAAGTTGCGCAGCAGAACATCCTTGGAAAGAAGGCGGTGTGTCCCGATCAGGATGTCCACGCGGCCGCCTTCCGCGTCGGCAATGATTTTCTTCTGTTCCTGCGGCGAGCGGAACCGGCTGAGCATCTCAACGCGGACGGGGAAGGCCGCCATGCGCTGGCGAAACGTGGTGAAATGCTGGAAAGCCAGCACCGTCGTGGGAGCCAGCACCGCGACCTGACGGCCGTCCTGGACTAACTTGAATGCGGCGCGCATGGCGAGTTCGGTTTTCCCGTACCCCACGTCGCCGCACAGCAGGCGGTCCATGGGCTCGGGGCTCTCGAGATCGCGCTTGATGTCGGCAAGCGCGGTGAGCTGGTCGGGCGTCTCCTCAAATTCAAACGCGTCTTCAAACTCGCGCTGCCATGGCGTGTCGGGAAGTGCGGCAACCCCGCCGCGCATCTTCCGCTCCGCATAGAGCTGCAGAAGCTCTTGCGCCATGTCGCGCAAAGCGCGTTTGACGCGCGTCTTGGTACGCTCCCACGTGGCGCCTCCCAAACGGTCGAGCGAAGGTTTGGCGCCTTCATGGGAGCGATATTTCTCCACCAGGTCCAGGCGTTCCAGCGGCACGTACAGCTTGGCCTCGTCCTGAAACGTCAGCAGCATGAAATCCCGCACCGCTCCCGCCACCGAGATCTGTCGGAGCCCCTGATAGATACCGATGCCGTGGTCGATGTGGACGACGTAGTCGCCAACTTTCAGATCGCTCAGGTCGGAGATGAAGCTGGAGATCCCCGAGCGTTCACGCCGTCCGCGCGCCGCCCAGTCAAAGCCTCCGAACAAGTCGGAGTCCGCCAACCATAGCTGCCTCCGATCGGGAAAGGCCACACCTTCGCGAATTTCGCCCCGAACAACGAACACGCCGGAGGAAGCGGGTGAACCCATCGGCCGATCGGTTGATCGGTCGATGGGGTGAACGGCTGAGTTCGCCGCGCGCTTGTCACTTGTGCTCCGCCGTTGCTCACCGCCTTCGGCGAGTTGCTCGTACGGGACTTCGTAGTCCTTCAAAATTTCCCGCAGACGATCCACCTTGCCGCTGGTAGGAACAACAAAGATGATGGACTCCCCACGCTTCATCCGAACGCGAAGATCTTCAACCAACTCTTTGATCCTGCCTTGATACTTGGGAGGAGGCTGAGTAAGGATCGGGTGATCGGGCCATTGGTGATTGGCGATTGGTGATTTGTGATTTTCGGAGTCTGTTCCATCGTCGGACGTGGCGCGGGAGGGGACGCTTTCTGACGCGCTGCTTTCCCGGTTTAGCTCGAGCGCGTCGGCTAGCGCCTGAGGTTTGTCGGTGCTCTCAACATTTGGCGCGTGCTGCTGGTCACTTCTCTCAGGGGAAGGGAGCGCTTGCTCGCCACTCGTTACCCGCCACTCGTCACTGCTCTCCGCCCCCTCGGGCGGGAAATACAGGTCGCCGCCAATGACGAACGCTTGGCCACTCGCCCCCGCGGCCGGCGAGGGATTTTCCAGCCCCAACTCCTTTAGCGAAACTTGGGGAAGACCCCTGACGGACGAATCGAGTTCCGCTTCGCTCAGATAGACCTCGCGGGGTTCGGGGCGGGGCGGAGTGATGTCGCGGACCTCATCGAAGTTCACCCGCAAGGCGTCAATTATGGGTGCGACTTGGGCGAGGCGATCCAGGAACTCGTCCCAAACCACCACAGGGTGGTCCAGAAGCGAAAACAGCGTGTGCGCGTGGGGTTCGACGAGGGGGACGAAAAACTCCCACCCGGGAAAAGTATTCGAATGTTCGGCGGCCCAGTCGGGTTCGCGGTCGGGGAGCGCCGTGCCTCGCAATTGAGCATGCTCGCGGGCCCGCAAGGTGAGCACTCGCACCAGGCGCTCAAAGAATTGTGGAGAGCGTTGTGCCTCGGAGAGCGGTAGCATGAAAACTTGAGGCACGGGCTTACGCGAGCGCTGCGATGACGGGTCGAACTCCCGCACGGATTCCAGTTGGTCGCCAAAGAATTCGAGCCGAAAGGGCCATTCCGCCTCGGGCGGGAAGACGTCCACAATCCCACCGCGCACGGAGTACTGACCGACGGCCGCGACCGGTTCCCCGGGTTCATAGCCGACGCTTCGCAGGTGCTCCACCAGGTCGTCCAGGTTGAGTTCGTCACCCACCTTGAGTTCGAGCGCTAGCGAGGAATAGAAGGAGCTATCGCGAAATCGCCCCAAAGCAGCAGCCACGGGAGTGAAAATCACGCGGACGCCGCCTCGTGCGATGCGCCAGAGCGCCACGGCCCGCTGTTCCTGAATCTCCGCGTGCGGCGAACGGCTTTCGTACGGTGAGCAGTCCAGGGCGGGCAAGACTTGTACCGAATTGGCCGCGCTAGGCTTTAGCCACTGCAGAAATGTTGATGTCGTCTGCTGGTAGTTTTGCGCCGTCTCATTATCCTGAGTAATGACCACGACCGGCCTCATCACCTGATGCGCCACTGCAGCGACCACCAGCGCCTTGGCCGCTGGCGTGAGTCCGGAGACGGAAACGGGTGCGGCTTCAGGCTCAGATAATGCCGCGATTGCCGAACGCACACTTGGATGTTCGAGAAGGGGGTGGAGGAGGGAATGAAGATCGGCCATGATAAAGAGGGACCCCGACTTATCGATGCCGCCGGCTCGGCCTGTCAGAGGGGTAAGTATTCGACTCGGTTCATCCATTCCTCAGGATTACAGCCTTTTGCACAAAGCTCAAGGTCCGCGATGGCCCGGCCGATGGTAACGTCAAGTTGAGGAATAAAAACGATTCCTGCAAAACCAACAGATTGATCCTGACGGCGGGCAGCCTCCCGCAAGAATCCGACATCCCGGGAGACGAGCACTCGTCCAAGAGCGGACGACCGATCAAGTAGCTGCGGGTCTTTTAACTCTGCAGCACCGTCCTCTTGTGCCGTTAGCACATCGACCCCGCGCAAACGCAGTTCTATCGTGATTGCCAGCGGCACGTGAACGTCCATATAGAAACGTACGTTCACTAGGGTCTCTTCAGCGCGCGGAGTTTCTCACGATGTGCAGGGGAGGAAAGTCTTGACATCAGCGCGACCGCTTCCTGGTTGTCACGTTCTATTTGGGCGTCAAGCTTTTCCTGGTTCTCGTAGTAATAAGCTAGTGCCGAATGAATTTGCGCCAGCGAAAGATGCGGGTGCTGAAAATGCATTTCCTCTGGGCTCCACCCGTAAGCCATCTTGTCGAGAACGACTTCCGCCACTTTGGTGTTAGAACCCACGATCCAAGCTTCACCCTGGTCATCAATTTCAACCTGAGAAGCGACAGTGATTGGCATGGACACCTACCTTGCTCTTTATAGTAGCACACTATTGGCCCGACAGGCTTCGGCCGACCGCTCTTCGTGCCGCTTCGATAATCGCCGTGGTGGAGTAACCGGGAACGACGGGGATAGGCACCACCCGGCCGCCCGCGGCTTCCACTTCGCCGCGACCGACGATTTGATCGAGAGTGTAATGTCCGCCTTTGACCAACACGTCGGGGAGCATTCGTTTTATGACACTCAAGACTGACTCATCGTCGAAAATCGTGACGAAGTCCACGGCAGCCATCGCGGCGATAATTTCCGCGCGTTCCTTTTCCGGCTGAAGAGCCCGATGATTTCCTTTGAGCGCACACACGCTCCGATCGCTGTTCATGGCGACGATCAATACGTCTCCCAACTTCCGCGCCTCCGCAAACAGACGTGTGTGCCCGGGATGGATCAGGTCGAAGCAGCCGTTAGTAAGAACCACGTGCATGCCTTGCTGCTTGAGCTGGTCGACCTTCTGGTACGCCTGTTCAAGGGCTAGGATCTTCTCAATCCCCATGGGCCAATTTTCCTCTCCTTGAATGAATGCGCGACAAGCCCGGCGATAATCCTGCGAACGACACCGGGCGTCGGTCTTCGAATCATTATTCTAACCGGGAATCGTCATCGAGCGGAACGGATCTCGTAATGCAGATGCGGAGGCGGGCAATAAGCAGAGACAGAACGGCACGACCGGCGCTTGCGCAATGGTATACTGCCCCTCATTTGCAAGGAGGCAATCAGCTTATGAGGGCCATCCGTTTCGAACAACCGGGAAAAGTGAACCTGGCGGAATTGCCGGATCCCGAGCCGATGCCCGGATGGGCGCGGATCAGGATTCACGCCGCGGCGGTCTGCATGACAGATTTCGAGTTGCTGCGCGGCAGGCATATGGTTGACTACCCGCTTACGCCTGGGCACGAGTACTGTGGCGTGGTGGACCGCGTGGGTTCCTCCACTGATGACGCCTGGCTGGGCCGGAAGGTGGTTGCGGACAACGAGATTACCTGCTTGAAGTGTGGATATTGCCGCCGCGGAGAGTGGCGGCGCTGTCCTGAGTATCGGCAAATCGGATTCGGCCCGTCTGGCGGCTACGCGGAGTTTGTCGTTGCGCCCGTCCACAACCTGCACGCGCTCGCCGACGCGATTTCCTTTGAGCAAGGGGCGTTATTGGAACCTCTTGGGGTGGGGATTGCCGTGGCTCGTATCGCCGGGGCCCGTCTGGGCTCAACGGCAACCATTCTTGGAATGGGGCCGATTGGATTGAACTGTTTGGCGGTTTTGAAGGCCTCGGGAGCTCGGCGCATACTGTGTCTCGACAAGCAACCCAAACGCCTGGCGTTGGCGAAGGCCTGGGGAGGGGGCGACGTGACCGATGACTCCGACCAGCTCAAATCTTGGACGCGGACGCTCCATCCGGAAGGGACGGACATCGTGATTGAATCTAGTGGATACCATCCCCTGGTCCCGCTGGGCGTCAGCCTCACGCGTACAGGTGGCAGCTTTGTGCTAGCCGGGTACTGCAAACAAGAGACTTTGCCGTTTGCGCCTGACACGGTCCAGATGCCTAACGTTCGCATGTTGGGCGCCGGAAACAACGCCGGGTTCATCGAACCGGCCGCCCTAGCCGTCGGCGACGGTGTGCTTCGCACCGAAAGCATGATCACCCACCGTTTTCGACTTGAGGATTTCCGTCAGGTTTTCTCCGAAGAGCAGGTGAGCGCGAGCGATTACATCAAAGGGGTTTTCGTGTTCTGAAGGGAGGGTCTTGTCATGTGGAGATTACTCCTCGTGGTCATGGCTGTCGCGAGTACACCTACGATCATGGCGCAGACCGAATCGCAAAGTAATAAATCACCCTTTCACCCGGCGGAAACTGTATCGGTAACGGATATTACTGTTCCCGTTGCCGGCAATGGGACAGTGGTGTTGGACGTGGTTATAAGCGACAAGGGAGACATTCAGAAGATCGAGGTCCGGCGGGATATCGACGTCCTTACGCCGCTGGCGGTACAGGCGGTGAGAGACTGGAAGTTCTCCCCGGCGACCCTCGATGGAAAAGCCGTCGCTTCCCGGATGCCTGTGGCGGTTACGTTCCGTCCACCTGGGTCAGCCGCTCCCGTTCCCCTTCCGACCCTAATACCGCAGGGCGATGCAGCCATTCAGGCGGAGTTCCAGCCAGCGGAAGTCACACGCGCCGGATTTCCGAGGTACCCAGCGACCACGGTGGTCGCCGGGGCCGTGGTGCTGGAGGTTACCGTGACCGACAAGGGGAAGGCGGAGGAAATAAAAGTGCTGCGTGATCTTCCTCCCTTGACCGATGAGGCCAAGGATGTCGTTGGGAATTTCCGATTCATGGCTGCCACGTTCAACGGCGGGCCCATCCAATCCAAGATTGTTCTCGCGTTTGTGTCCCAGCCTCTTGCGGCGCCGCTGAGCATGACCTTCGGATCAACTGGGAGTTGCCACCATCCGCGAGGGAGATGAAGGCGAATTCGTTAAGGCAAGCTCAGATCGGGCCTTGGCAGCAGTAGCGCGGGCAGGATGCCCACGCGCCAGTTGGCGGGACCCCCGCGCTACTCCCAGCCCTCGCGGTTTCCCTGCGGACCGCGTCAGGGGGTGCCGCCGGTCTGCACAAAGTGCCGGTTGACGCGAGGCCGATAGCCGCTCCGTGCGCGGACGTGGTCATCCTTAAAAGTCTGGCCGACCAGTTTCACGCTGATGCTCCTCCAGCCGAAGTTGGGATTAGGTTGGGGGTAATAAGTGAGCGTGTAGAGGTGGGCAAGGTCATCGCGGATGGAAGCGAAGGCGCTCTGCTGGTCTTTCCAGTCTTTGGCGAAGTAGGACTTGCCACCCGTACTCGAACTCATACGCCCGAAAACGGCGGAGGATACGGGGTCGAGGCGCGCCATTTGTGTGCTGATCATATAAATGGGGATGCCTTCGGTTTGGGCCACTTCGCGAACATCTTCCGGCGCCACCATACTGGAGTTGTCAGGGCCGTTGGAAAAAGCCACGATGACCCTTCTGCCGGTATATTGGGCAGCATCCCGGAGAGTCATCAAGAGAGCGTCATAAAGGGCGGCGTCATCGCCAGCCACGGTTTCGCGCACTCCACTCAGCGCCACCGAGCGGTCGGGCGTGAGCATACAGATCCGGGAAAAGTTTCGGCTGTAAGAATAGAACGCCACCCTGTACGGATGGTCAAGCGACCGCACGAATTCCGCAATCGCATCCTGGGCAAACACAAATCCCCGGTACATATAATTGCTGGTATCGAAAAGGATGAAGACGCTGGCGCCCGCCACCATGGAGGCAACGCGATCAGGAGATTCCACTTGCATCAGGGGCGCGCTGCCATGTGCCTGCTTGCCGACTTTGGTCGGAGGATCGGCGCCGATGGCAGCGTCCTTTCGGGGATAATCTTCCAGTTGCCGCGGTGCCTCATTCTCCTCGCCAAAGCCGGCGATTTTCTGCGTGATTCCGTCTTCGTAAATCGCAAAGTCCCAGGGGCTGAGGCCGGTAACGTAGTCTCCCTTCTTATCGGTCACCGCCACGTCCAACTGCACCATGTTGACGTTGACACGAAAGACGGTGTCAGGCTTGTCTTGCTGCGCTGCCATCCAGACTTTGGCCCCAGAGAAGACTCCGAGGCACAAAACCGACAGTAAAAGGATTCGCTTTGCCATAATCGTCAATCCTCCATCCCCCCCGATCAGTTTCCAAGTTGGGCCTGTGCGGTGGTCTTGGGCAAGGTTTGAACCTTGCCCTCTTCGAACTCTTTGCCCGTTTCCCGCAGAGCGCGTAAGAGGGCGGGCCAGTCGTCCAGATGGGTAGCAAAGATGTTCTCCACCATCCGTTGGGTCAGAGCGGGGACCAATTGATGAAGACTTTCTGGAGGTAACCCTTTCTCGTCCGCCAATCGGGCCCAGTAGAGGTTGTTCGACTCCCAAGTTTCGGCCAAGAGGTAACTCGAGTAACCCAAAAATGTGGGGAAAGGTCGCAAGTTGAGAAGTTCGCGGGCGTTCGTTTGTGCCAGCGCGGGATGCGGCACACCGAAATCCTCCGACAGCTTTTGGCGGTTGATTTCCTCGGGGTCTTCCTGGGAGAGGGTTTGAATCTCCACCCCGGCTTTTCCCCATCGCGTCATCTGCGCCGGATATTGGCTCTGGAACTCCAAACCCAGGTATAGGGTTTCAGCCGGAGTGATGTGGGGAAGGAATACCTCAGGATGTCCGGACTCGAGATCCTTTTGCAATTGGCACAGCCGCCGGGAAACCATGCGGCTGGCGAGGATGGGCATGACCTGCTGTCGCAGGCTCGCGTCCTGGCCTGCGCTCGTCAGGAGGTCCTCACCAAACTGTTGGTAGCGGGCAACGGCGTGTAATTCTCTCGGAGTTATTTGCCACCAGCGCGGCAAAACGGCACCGTTCAACAGGGACGGAACCAAATCCTCCCAGATGAGGGACTGGACGTTTCTTGGGACAAAGAATTCCTGTTCGACCTGCCCCAACGAATATGCCAGGTCGGCGAGTCCACCGGTTAAACGCACGCCCCCTCCGGAGGTATCGCCGCGGCCGACCAGTTCAGGTGTGGACCAGGGTGGATCTGATCCCCGCGCCAAGTCGCCGGAGAAATCATGACGGCGTATGAAGAGCGGGTTATTGTGAAGCATTTGAGCGCCAGGAGGCTCGTAATAGGCATAGTTCAAGCCTACGAGGAAATCTCGCAAGAAGGGGACCAGCCGGCCGCGTGCGTTGGCCATTTCCTTGGGCGCGCCTGGCGTGTGCAAGGCCTCGACGATGTTGGTATCCATCTCAGCCTGGGTGTGCGAATCACCAAAATGGCCTGACGTCCACTCGATTTTCTCGCCCGTGGAAAAGATGGGCTTGGGCATTTCAAACTCTCGCAACTCCTCGGCCAGTGGAACGAGGGGTTCGGCCGGCGCTTTTCCCTGGGCCACCTGCGGAAGGCCATCCCCGAGTGCGAGCAGGGTATTGAGAGATACCAGTCGCTGCGCCTCCAGGACTGAACGCATGCGATCCGCGATTTCCCCTCGAATCTGGGCGCGAGCTGGGCTGGTCGGCTTGGGCCCCGCCACTAGCTCAATCAGTGCGTCTTGAGTGGCCTGAGTGTTCCCGGTTGCGGCGCGCATGAGCTCGGCAATCGACGTCCGGGTTGCATCATAAAGCTCAGGTGAAGAATGAACGCTATAAAAGGGATGGAAGATACGCTGCCAGGAATTGTTCCAGTCCGCGACGGGAATTTCTCCTTGGCGCGCCAGGATTTGCCAGAGTCCGCTCTGTGCTTGCACTATCCCGGTCGCCTCGCCTCGCGTGGTGGCATCCTGAATGTGGTCAATGGCCTCCGCGGTGTTGATGAATTCGGTCAACGAGGCGTCGTTCAGATTATGAAACTCGGCAAATGCCGGGTACTGGTCGCCCAGCTTCGTGTATTTGCTCGCGAGCAGGCGGGCGGTCGCGGGACTCAATGGTGTCTCCCCGGAGCGCGCGCGGTCGATTTCGCTGAGCGCCAGATAAGCTTGCAGCGGTCCCTTTTGCGTTTGCTCGCGAGAGAGACTGAAGAGCATCTCAATCAAATCATCGGGAGTATTTAAGTGGCCGACCTTCTTCGACCAGCCCCGAACGAATTTCGAATTGTTTGCCTGGATCGTTTCGTCCCAGATTGGCAATCCTCCCGGTACGTGTGGCTGGCCGTTGGAATCCAGCAGCATCCGCGTGACCAAGAGCAGCAGTCCGGGGTCCGGACGGAACACCGCTTTTGCGGGACCGGGAGAGATACCGCGTTCTCGCAACGCTTGATAAAACCGCGGCAGACGTTTGGGGTCGGCAAAATACCCCTGCTGTGGGCCATCGACTCGTGCCAGCGCGTCATAATAAGGAGCCAGCCATCCGCCATCTTTGGAGAGGAGCGCGATCACGAAATCTCCCGGTGAATGGGTGTTCGCCCCCACCAAATGTTCCCATGCGGATTCCGCCTGTTGACCTCCAGGCACCACCACATGCCCTGACCGAATGCGAAGCTGTTCACCGTAGAAATCCAGCACCGCCGCGTACGGAAGGAGCTTCTCAATCCCCGGATTAACCCGAAGGGCGGACCGCGTTTCTTCGTCGATTTGAGCCAGCGCCCAGTAAAGGCGCGGCAGGTCGGGATCGCCTAAAAGCGCGTCCAACAGATCCTTGTGATTCTTGTTCCGGTCGTTCTCCATCCAAACGCTTGCGTCGAACAGAACCGGCAGTTGCGTGCTGCTGAAGGGGTAGACAAATGGCTTGCCGGTCTGAAAAGCCTTCTCCAACTCGGCAAGGGGGAAACCGGAATCGACAGTGGTGAATGCCCGCTTGGGATTGGCAGTCTCAAGTGTGGCCTGCGGCCCGCACGGTTGCTGGAGCTTGTAGCCTATCACGTTGAGGAGCCGGGCGGCATCACTACAATTGGAAACGCGAATGTTTCCATCCGGCCCAGCCAGGGTTTGCAATTCGCGCGCCTGATCCACATAGCGCCTGACCAGAACCAAATACTCGCTGGCGGATGAGGCATGTGTTGCCCCGCCGAATCCGTCCAAGACGACTTGGTGGGAAAGAAGAGGCAATACTTCTTCCGGATCCGCCTTTCGGCTGACGGCCGCCAAGCGCAGAAAGGGTAGCAGGGGTCCCGGGATAGCCAGCGTGGAAGAGGGCGGGACCGGGCTTCGGGGAACGGGCTTGTCCGCAGCTTTCGGGCTTGCGGGCGGAGGCGGAGTCGCTCCCGAGGCATTGGAATGGAATGATGGAATGGCCAGCAAGAGCGTTGCCAGAAGGACTGACAGTGGGCGATAGGAAGATCGCATAACGTGAACTCCTCCCCGAGCCTTAACGCCAGATTGTCTTTAAGGAAGCCTGCCCCCGGGGAGGAAGTTGAGTTACCTTGAAGCGTGGACCAAACTACGCTGGCCAATGCATCAAGCCTCGCGAACCAGTTTCCGCTTTCGCGCCGCCTTCGAATTGTTCGCGATTCCGGTGCTACCCGCCCCGTCGGCCAAGTATACACCAAACATGTTGTGTGGGAATGGGTCTCGAGAGTTTTTTCTCTACAGTCTTTTCCCTAGTTATCCTTAGGAACCGGAGTAGACGCGCCGGCCTCTCGAAACGACGGTTACAACCTTGAGAGATTCGGGGGTTTGCCGAAATAGAACTAAATTCGCTGGCTGCCCGGCGGCGACTTGAGAGCAAACCATGTCGCGCCGCAGCAAGTTTGCGGGGTTCGCCGTCGCAGCTTGAATTGCCGATGCCAGCGTGCATCGGGCGTACTCCATGAAGACGGCCACCCCTCGATTCATAGTCAGGGCGGACCCAGCCATGCACCCGCGATCGGCCGTCACGACCTGCCCGGAAGGCAGAAACTCGATACCCTTTCCCCCGAAAGTGTATTCCCCCGCGGGCAAGAGGGCGACGTGGACTGCGTCGGTAATCAGGATGCATTTATCGATCCCTTTGATGCCGACAATGACTTTGACAACGTCGGGGGGCAAATGAAAACCGTCACAAATTAAGCTCGCATTTAACGATTCCGTGGACAGTTGCGCCCACAGCGGAGCCTTGTGGCGGTGGAGATACTCGGGGCAGCCATTCCCGAGGTGAGTGTTGAGTGTCGCGCCTGCTGCCGCCGCGCGATGGACGTCTTCGGACCCGCCGTCCGTGTGGCCGATGGCGACGACCACTCCAGAGCTCTTTGCCCTTCTGATAAAATCCTCCGCTCCAGGTAATTCCGGGGCCACCGTGACGATACCGATCTTTCCCCCCGCGGCGCGCTGCAATTCCAAAAACTCTTCCCAATCGGGGTGTCGCATCCACTGGGGATCGTGCGCTCCGTGCGACCCGAGAGGGGAAAGATAGGGGCCCTCCAGGTGGTAGCACGGAGCGGCGTCAGCGAAGTCCCGATTCATGCGCGCCGCCTGCTCAAGGATGGCGAAATTCCTCGCTAACATTGGCAGAGAACTGGTAATCAGGGTGGGGCAGAACGTGGTGACCCCGGTGCTCCAGATGGCGGGTAATACGCTGATGGCTTTTTCCGCGTCCAGATCCGGACTGGAAAAATCGACTCCCGCAAAACCGTTCACTTGGATATCGACAAATCCGGGGCTGATAAACGGCAGTCCAGCGTCCGTCGGACCGGTGATGGCAACTGAGCTGATATGCTCGTTAGTGACTTCCACTCGCGCGCAACCAACCCCAGGAATATTTCCCTCCAACTCCATGGCTCTACCCTCGTTTCTTTAACGACTCCAACTCTTCCAGCGTTCGCGGCCAGTCCTGCTTCATCAGTCGTGATAGAGAGCGGTCGGCGAGTAGCCTTCCGCCCGTTTGGCACGTTGGGCAATAGTTCGTCTCGTTGCTCGCGTAGCGAATGCGCTGCACTTTCGTCCCGCAACGCGGACAGGGCTTGCCGTATTTGCCGTGGACGGCCATATTCTCGCGAAATGCGGTTACATTTTCAGGGAATCCGCCCTGAGCTTCGGCCCGCAAACGGTCGGTCCACTCGATGAGAACCCTTTGCGTGGCGGTGTACAGGCGCTCGATTTCATTTCTCTCCAGCCGCCCGGTGAGCGTGACGGGTGAAAGTTCCGCGCGGTGAAGGATCTCATCCGAGTAGGCGTTGCCGATCCCGCTGAACAAGCGGGGATCGGTTAATGCTCGTTTCAGGGTATGGTTTCCGGAGGTGAGGCGTGAGGCGAAGGAATCAATATCCGCCGTGAGAACCTCCAAGCCGCCGGGGTCGAGGTCCTGCAAGCCGTGTTCGCCCTGAACCACGTGCAAAGATGCACGCCGCTGTGAGCCTGCCTCGGTCAACAGTATGCTGCCGTGGGCAAAATCCATTGCTGCCAGTGCACGTTTGGGTGTGAGCTTTACGCCCGGTTTGCTCCAATGCAGGCGCCCGGCGATCATCAAGTGCAGCACCAGCCAGAGGTCATCTTGCAAGCCGATAGCGATGCGCTTGCCCACACGCCGCACTTCCCGCACGGACTTGCCTTCGACGGATTGAATCGGCGGAATCGCGGTGCGGAGCAAAAACGGCCCCACCACGCGCACACGATCGAGACGCTGGTTGAGAATGCGCTGCTCGATAGCTTCAATGTAGACGACGATGTCAGGCAGTTCCGGCACGATGCCGCAATCTTGACACGAGGCTTCGCCTCCGTAAACCCCCATTTGTGAGTGCAGGGGGCCTGTAGTATGTGGCACGTCGAGACTTTCACCTCTATTCGACCTCCCGCCTGCCTGACTTTGCAGACACATCTGGCGGAAGTCGAACGGCGGCGATATAATCACGGCTCGCAATTTGTTTGGGCTGCATCAAAAGTACCGAGAAGTCTTGGGGAGGGCGCGCATGGCTCGGCAGCGTTTGCTTCTTCAGGCCCGGGCTACCCTTGCGCCACCCCGTGGGACTTCCCGGAGGTCATACTTCAAAATGGAACGCCCAGTTTGGAGCTCGAAAACGGCTAGCGTTTGAAGGCGTGCTGAGTACAACTGACAGAATGGATCGACAGGAGGATGGGATGAAAAAGATTGCGGTAGGAATCCTCGGTGTGTTGACGGTGGCCTGCTGCGCCACGCTGGTGCTGGCACAGGGAAACCCCCGCGGCACATCGACTTTGACGATCAGGGGGAAAGCGGTTTCGGTTGATTACGGACGGCCCGCGCTCAAGGGTCGCACAACGGATGCAATGCTGGGCAAATTGAAAGCTGGAGGAGTGTGGCGGCTGGGGGCCGACACGTCGACGACTTTCAAAACCGGCATCGACTTGGCATTTGGCGACGTGACGATCCCCGCCGGGGAATATAGCATTTGGATGCAGCGACAGGCAGACAATTCTTGGAAGCTGCTTTTCGACAAACAGCACGGTCAATGGGGCGAGCCCGAGCCTAACCCTTCGCAGTGTTTCGCCTCTGTGCCTTTGGTGGGGTCGACGCCTGCTGCGCCCATCGAGATGCTAACTCTAACCCTTGGCAAAGCGGATGGGGGTGGGACCCTCACGATTCAATGGGGCACTCTCGAAGTTGCCGCCAGCTTCAAAGCAAAATAGCGAAAAGGGACGGTCAACAGGGGGAGCGCGGGCCGGCATCGCGTGCCCGTGCTACCTGAGTGGCTGGCCGATGTCCGTGGCTTCGTTAGCTGCATCTATAAAAATGGAGGATGAGATGAAAAAACTTGCATTGGGAATTTTCAGTGTGCTGGTGGTGGCTTGTCTCGCGGCCGTTGCTATGCCGCAGGGTAATCCTCGCGGCACGTCGACGATAACGCTCAAGGGGAAGATGGTTTCGGTCGAGTACGGACGCCCATCGCTGAAGGGACGCACGACGGATGAGTTGCTCGGCAAATTGAAACCGGGCGCAGCATGGCGATTGGGCGCTGACACTTCCACAACGTTTAAGACGGGGACCGACCTGGCCTTTGGCGACGTTGCGGTGCCCGCCGGTGAATATAGCATTTGGATGGAGAGAGAAAGCGACAATTCCTGGAAGCTCGTCTTCAATAAGCAGCACGGTCAGTGGGGCACCCAGCACGACGCATCCCAGGATTTTGCCTCCGTGCCTTTAGTCGAATCGAAGCCCGCCGAGTCTGCTGAGATGGTGACGCTCACCCTCAGCAAGGCCGATGGCGGCGGGAAGCTCGTAATCCAGTGGGGCACGCTGGAAGCGACCGCACACTTCAAAGCAAAATAACAAGGGAGTCACCCAACACCCGGAACGCGGGCTGGTTTTGAACGCCCGCGTTGCGGGTTTGTCTTCGTCGTGTTAAGAGGCTTCATCGAACATTGATGCCCGCGGTGGAGGCTTGATATGAAATTATTGGCAACGGCAGTGCTGAGTGCGCTGATAGCGGCCTGTTTCGCAAGCGTGGCTCTCGCGCAGGGCAACCCGCGCGGGACAACGACAATAACCTTGAAGGGGAAAAAGATTTCAATCGAGTATGGCCGCCCCTCGCTCAAGGGACGCAGCACGGATGATCTGCTTGGCCAGTTGACGTCTGGAAGTTTCTGGCGAATGGGCGCCGACACCTCCACAACTTTAACCACCGCGGCAGATCTGGTGTTTGCCGACGCCGTGGTCCCTGCCGGCCAATATAGCCTTTGGCTCCAGAGGGCGGTCGATGCGAGCACCTGGAATCTGATTGTCAACAAGCAGCACGGTCAGTGGGGCACGGACCACGATCGATCGCAGGATCTCGTGTTCATACCTCTGAAACAATCGAAGGCCCACCAATCAGTGGAGACCCTGACCGAAACGCTTCGCAAAGCGGGCGGGGGGGGGACAATCACGATTAAGTGGGGCATGTTGGTGTTGTCCGCCGGCTTCAAAGCGAAATGAGGTACGGGCATGCGTACACGATTACTGGGGCGTACGGGTTTAAAAGTTTCGGAAATCTGTTTGGGCACGATGACGTTCGGGAGCCTGCCGGGCGGCCGGCGCGTGCCGGGCTGCGATGAAACTGAGTCGGTGACCATTCTGAATGCCTACCTCGACCGGGGCGGCAATTTCATTGATACCGCCGATGGATACGCCGACGGGCGCTCCGAGGAAATCCTGGGGAGGGGGTTGAAGGGCCGTCGTGATGACGTGGTGCTGGCGACCAAGGTTTTCTTCCCCGCCGGCTCCGGCGCCAACCGTAAAGGGCTTTCTCGCAAACACATCTATGAGGCGATTGAAGCCAGTTTGCGCCGTTTGCAGACCGACTATCTTGACCTCTATCAGGTGCATTGTTTTGATTCTCACACACCGCTGGAAGAAACCCTCGCAGCGCTCGATGCCTTGGTCAGGCAAGGGAAGGTCCGTTACCTCGGCTGCTCGAATTTTGGCGCGTGGCAGTTGGCCAAGGCACTGGGCATGTCAGCGCTGAACGGTTATGTCCGCTTCGATTGTCTTCAGCCGCAGTACAGCTTGGTGTGCCGCTCGGTCGATCGCGAGATCCTGCCTCTTTGCCGTGCTGAAGGTATTGGCGTCATCGCTTGGAGCCCCTTGGCAGGCGGCTTTCTCAGCGGGAAGTATCGCTCCGGCGACGCGGCGCCGCAGGCGTCGCGCCTGGCGGATTCAGATCCATCCATACGTCCCTGGGTGGAGCGTCACTTTACGGAGCGGAATTACCACATCCTGCGCGTCGCGGAAGACGCCTCCGCTCGTCTGGGAAAGACTCTCAGCCAAGTTGCCCTCGCATGGTTACTCGCAATGCCCGGGGTGACGTCTGTCATCATCGGCGCGCGTAATCTGCCGCAGCTTCACGAGAATTTGGGGGCGGAGGGCTGGGATTTTCCTGCGGAAGAGTGGAAGAAGATCGACGAAGCAAGCGCGCTGCCTACTGAGTATCCTCAGGATTTTCAAGCCTGGGTCGAGCCGCTAATCCACGGCGACTTGGCCGGACACTGAGCGACATCGAATTGATTCGCAACGAAAATTTTGGAACCTTCGAATGAAGAGAGAACAAGGGTGAAGTGTCGGCGTTAGTAAAACCGAATCTCATCGATATCCAGGCGAAAGCTTCCAGGCGGCCCGCCGACGCGGAACTCCAGAACCATGGTGCTCTTGCGAGACGCGGGGCCGGGCGCTGCCAGCCAGGCTGCCGGCAAGCGAACGCTTTGCCATTTGGAGTCCGGCACAAACGCCAGCGTGGGTATGGGAAGTGTGGGATCGGGCGGATCAAGCTTAACCTGGAAGAGGCGTCCATCGCCGCGGACTTCAAACTGAATGCCGCGCATACTGGGAGCATCCGCGGGCAGAGCAAAAGGATATTTGGCGGTGACGGCGCCTCGCTCGGCCCCGGAGGCGGATTCCACGCGTCCCTTGAAGCGCAGTGCTTGCGCAGTCCCGTCGGCGCCGGGCGAAATTACCTCGAATTCTCCGAGTGAGCGCCCGGGAGCATCCGCCTCTGTCGAGACCTGCCAGGTTTTGAGAATTTCTTCCGCTTCGTCTGGGCTTTCGAAGTCATTCAGCAGAATGCTGTCGCCGGAGGAAAGGTGTTGCTCTTCCTCCGCGGGCGGCTGGCTGATGAAGGAGAAGGTTTCCTTCGATGTTGCGGCCAAGCTTCCGCGCCCAATCATCCAAATCCCCATGACCAGGAATGGAACGACAAAGGTTATGGAGAGCAATTTGGCGCGGGTCGAGATCTTCTCCTCTTTTTCCCACCGGAACAGCTTCCATGCAAAAAGCAAGCCGAAGGTCCCGGACACGATGAGGACTAACATTTCCGCACGCTGATCATAAAGCGAGCGGCTGCCTACCATGATGGCTTGAAACGAATTGACCAAATAGGTGGCGGGCAAGAAGGCGGCGAAGCCCTGGATCCAGTGGGGCAGCATTGGCAACGGCACGGTTACGCCGGAAAGAAACAGCAGGGTGAACCAGGCGACGTTGTTGAAAACTTGCGCCTCCTGCATCGTGTTGGCCACGCTCGCAATGGTGAGTCCGAATCCCGCGAAAGCGAAGACGCCCACCGTAACGAGGATCAGAAGTGTGAGCAAGTTAATTTTGATCGGCATGTGGAAGAAAGCCGTGGCGCAAAAGACCAGCAGGGCAATGGTGGGGAGTTCCAGCAGGTAGTTCGCCAGCAAACTACTGAACACTATCGAGCCCGGCCCGATGGGCGCCAGCCGGTACCGGCGCAGGCTGCCGCGCTCGCGCTGCATCACCGACTGCATCCCCAGCCCCCAGAACCCGCTTCCCATCACGTTGAGCGTCACGACGGGCCCAAACATGTAAAGCACAGCTTCCGGATGGCCATGCGCAAAAAGTCCCGCGTAAACAAACAGAAAAATGAGGGGAAAGATAAAGGTGAAAAAAAGCGCCGTCTTGGTGCGCATCACCAGTTTAATCGACATCAGGGCAATACGAACTGAGGGCATTAGGTTCATCGGGTCATCAGTCTTCCATCCGCCGCCCCGTCATCTCCACGAACACATCTTCCAGCGTCGGCTGAGCGATGTGGAGGTCGAGCAGCGCGTTGCCATCGGACTCAAGAAGGTGCACCAGTGCCGCAACCGCCGGGGCGGCCGGCTGCGCGTGAAGAAAATATCGGCCATTGGATTCCGTGCAATCCGCCACCGCGTCGAGCTGCTTCAGGCGGTCGGTTGAAACAGGCTTGGCAAGGGACACCTCGATTCGCGTCCCTTTCCCGGATTGGAGCACAAGTTCGCGGGGCGTCCCCAAAGCGATCACTTGACCGCGGTCGACGATGGCGACGCGGTCGCACAGGCGCTCAGCCTCTTCGATGTAGTGAGTGGTCATCAACGTGGTGCGATGCTCTTCGCGGAATTGTTCGATGAGGGCGTAGATGTCGCGGCGCAGTTGGGCATCGAGGCCGACTGTGGGTTCGTCGAGCAAAACGAGTTCGGGGTTGTTCACCATGGCCAAGGCCAACGCAAGCCTTTGCTTCTGGCCGCCCGACAGCTTTTCAAAAAACGTCCGGCGCTTCTCCACCAGGCCAAATCGCCCCAGCAGGATTTCAATGGAGGCCGGCTGGCGATAAAAGCTGGCAAACAAGGAAAGAGCTTCTTCCACTCGAATTTTGTCCGGCAGCACGGTGGCCTGAAGTTGGGCGCCAATTCGCTCTTTAAGCGCACTCTGCTCCCGCCCCGGGTCCATGCCGCAGACGCTCACCGTGCCGCTGTCCGGCTGACGCAGGCCCTCCAGGATTTCGATGGTCGTGGTTTTCCCCGCGCCGTTGGGTCCCAGCAGGCCAAAAACCTCGCCTGCCTTAATCTCAAAGGTAATTCCCCGCACAGCCTCGAGATCGCCGTAGCGTTTGCGCAAGTTCTCCACGCGCACGACCACGGAGCTGGGGTCATTCAACATGATTTGAAGCAGCTATGATATCGGACCAGAATACCCGAGGCAATCAGTCTTAATGGGAGAAGTTTGGCGGTATCCGCAACGCCGCCATCTTGGCGGCTCCGGAGCCGACGGGAAGCCGGCGCTACGCCCGAATTAGGGCTGCGGGTTTGGCTCCAAGTTTGGCCCTCAATTTGTAGGAAGAATGTTGGAGTGTTATATTGCGCTGTCATAATATGCTGCTATTTTAACGGAGGGATGGGGACGAAATGTCTCAGCAGCCCCCATCATCCGACGAAAGGTCTTAGGGTGAGCAATGAAGATTCTGGTTTTGAATTGCGGCAGTTCTTCCATAAAGTTCCAGCTCATTGAAACCGACGTCGAGCTGATTGAATCCGACACTGACCGCTGCATCGCCAAAGGAGGGGTGGAACGCATTGGAACGGACGAAGCGACTTTGAAGGTAACGGTCCCCCCCAGTCCGACTGTGTCTTCGACGGAAGAGATTTTGGATCATCAGACGGCGCTGACCCGAGCGATATCGACGCTGAAGGAACATCACGCTGTCGCCGACATTTCGCAGATTCAGGCGGTCGGGCATCGGGTGCTGCATGGAGGTGAGCGCTTCTCCGCTCCGGTGATCATCGACGAAGAAGTGGAGCAGGGCATCCAGCAGTGTATCGAACTCGGGCCGTTGCACAACCCGCACAACCTGCGCGGCTATTACGTCGCGCGCAAAATTATGCCCCAGGTGCCGCAGGTGGCGGTGTTCGATACGGCCTTCCATCAAACGATGCCCCCGCACGCTTATCTTTACGGCTTGCCGTACTCTTACTACCGGCGCTACCACATCCGGCGTTACGGGTTCCACGGGACCTCGCACCGGTACGTCGCGTTTCGCTACCGAAAGATATTCGGCATACCGCGCGAAGGGGCCAATCTGATTACCGTGCATTTGGGTAACGGCTGCTCGATTACGGCAATCGACAAAGGCCTTTGCATTGATACCTCCATGGGACTGACGCCGCAAGAGGGTCTGCTGATGGGCACGCGTTGCGGCGACATCGATTCTGCTGCCATCTTGTACCTCATGTCGAAGGACGAATTAACCGTTCACGATATGTCGATTTTGATTAATAAGTTCTCCGGCCTATATGGAATCTCCGGCGAGTCCAATGACATGCGCGAATTGATGGCGGCTTCCGCCAAGGGCGACGAGCAGGCGAAGCTGGCGATTGACGTCTTCTGTTATCGCATCAAGAAGTACATTGGATCGTATACGGCGGCGCTAGGTCACGTGGATGGCTTGGTCTTCACCGGTGGAATCGGCGAGAACTCGCCTGACATCCGCGCCCAAGCCTGCGAGGGCCTGAGTGAGATGGGAATTCAAATTGACCCGACTCGCAACGCGGCGGTGGTGGGAAAGGAAAGTCAGATCTCAACCGACAGCAGCCGTGTGCGGGTGATGGTGATACCCACCAACGAGGAACTTTTGATCGCCCGCGACACCTTCCGTGTCGTGCGCGGAATACCCAATCCGCACTGAGGAAAACAGGTGTCAGGTGTCAGGGGCCGGGGAACACAGCCTCCCCGGCCCCTGGCGCCTGCGTTCGACCCCGGGAGAGAAAAGCCAATGATCTCGAGCTTATCGGATCCCCGATTATCGGCTAATCTTGGTCCGAATCCGTTCGTAACGTAGCCCGACCGATCCATTCGAGTAGGACTTGCATTCGGTCAGCCTGAAGTCGCGCTGTGGGAACTTGCCCGGGAAGCCGGGGATGCCATCGCCGAGCAGTAGGGGACCCACGCCGATGTAGAGTTCGTCCACCAGATCCTCTTGCAGGAAACTGCGGGCCAATTCGCCCCCGCCTCCCAGGTAAATATCTTTTCCCGGGCGGCGTTTGAGCTTTCGCACAAAGGACTTCAGAGATCCACCCACCACTTCAAACCACTCGTGCTTGCCGGGCTTCCATCTCCGGGAAATCACATAGTTGGTCATACCCGGCGTGTCGGGGATCTCGCCACTCTTGCGCATTTTCTCGACGGCTGCCGCGGTCTTGCGGCCCATGATGGTGGTATCGATCTTGGCGAAGAAGTCGGCCATCAGCGCTTCACCTTCTTTGTCGATGACCAGAAAATCGAGAGCCCCATTCCACCGCGCAATATAGCCGTCGAGGCTGATTCCAAATCCCAGGATAAGTTTTCGTGGCATGCCGCGATTGTAAATGGGCGTGCAGTCACCGTCAATGCCATGCCACGCTAAAGGCGGTAGCTGCCGCTACCGCCAAAAGCGCTTCGCGCAGTCTCCGCCGTTGGTCATGGCTGCAAGGCAAGCTTTGCGGTTGCCGTTGCACGGACGCCCCACGACAGACGCCCCACGAAACTGGACGATTGTGGCGTGAAGTAGTACACTGCGCCCGGCGCTTGGGAATTCGGAAATTCGGGCTTGATAGAGGGCAGGGAAGTCTGCCCAATTTACTACGGACTGCGGTCGCGAAGAATCCACCTCTGTCGCCGGGGGCGCGCATACAGCCCCCGGTGAGGGCGCTAAGATTTTCATATCATTTGTATGGATTATATTCCCTATGGACATCGATGACTCGATCTTGCCGGAGCAGAAGAAGCCTTTGGCGGGCGCCTGCCACCACCAGTGGCAGAATCAGAAGGGCCCGTACACGGTGGCGCAGGTCTGCGAGCTTTGCAAGCTCTATCGCTACAAGAGCAACCCCACCGCGGATTGGGAATATCGCGCCCCCATCCCTTTCGGCCGCACCGCCGGGGAATAAAGCGGCGTTCGGCGTCCCGCGGAAAGACGAGGGGCTTTCGGAGGCCCATGGGATTCCGCGGGTTTGGGGCTTGCCCGCCAGCCGCACTCGAAGTAAACTTCGAATTGCAAGGCGATGGTCAAAACGGTTCGCGGCCGTTAAGAAAAAGATTCCTATTGTCATAGAGTTGAATCCTGCGGTGCGGCGTGGATGTGGTTCGAAAGGCACACCCGCACTCGAGCATTGCAAGCCGATATTCCCCGTGCCCGCACGTGATATACTTTCGGCATCGGGTTGTCGACGGGAGCGACATGAAGACCTGCCCAACATGCCAGGAACCGTATCAGAATAATTACGTTATTTGCCCGAAAGACGGTACTCAGCTTGAAGAGGTTGGCACGTGGACCGTGGGGAGCGTCATCCGCGGAAAATACAAATTGGTCGCCAAGGTCGGGCAGGGCGGGATGGGTTCCGTGTATAAGGCCACCCATCTGGCCTTTGATGAGATGCGGGCGCTGAAAGTGATTGCCCCCGAGCTGATGAGCGACGACCTCTTCGTAAAGCGGTTCAAACACGAAGCGGTCATCACCCGCCGGCTCCAACACCCCAACGCCGTACGCGTGGACGACATTGACGAGGCCGAGGATGGCCGCCCGTTCATCGTCATGGAGTTCATCGAGGGCAAGAGTCTGAAAAAGCTCATCCGCGAGGAGGGCCCGCTGCCCGCACAGCGAGTGCTCGCGATCATCAAGCAAGCCTCGGCGGCGCTGGACGCGGCGCACAAGTTGGGCATGGTCCATCGCGACATCAAGCCTGACAACATCGCGCTTGTCGATTCTCCCGACGGGGAGATGGTGAAGGTCCTGGACTTCGGCATCGCCAAAATGAAAGAGGCGCGCATGGGAGAGAATGCCGGCCTCACTCTTACCGGCGCCGGAGTGGTGATTGGCACGCCGCAGTACATGTCTCCCGAGCAGGCGATGGGCAAGCGCGGAGACGACCTTGATGGCCGAGCTGACTTGTATTCCCTCGGCGTGGTGATGTACCAGATGCTCACGGCGGACCTGCCCTTCAAGGCCGACACGACCATGGAGATGCTGCTGGCCCACATGCAGAAAGCTCCCATGCCCATCCCCACGGCGCATCCGGAATTGCAAGTCCCGGAGAATGTAGCCGCGCTCGCTCTGCGCCTGTTGGAGAAGAACCGCGACTTGCGTCCGGCCACCGCTCGTGCGCTGATCCAGGAGATCGATAAGCTGGAAAAGGAACTGGCGGAACCCGGGGCGACGCGGTTCGTTCCGCCGGACGAATTGATTCGCACCATGCAGCAGCGGGGTCCAAGCGGCCCCCCTCGAGCGCCGACACCGCCGCCTCCCGAAATCCCACAAGAGCGGCCCAAGGCTCCGCCGCCCCGTGCGCCCGAGATCCCCAAAGTCAAAGCGCCGGCCGCCAACTCGCCCCTGGTTTCACAGATACCGCAGGTCGCGGTGCAGCAGGGACCACAGGTGTCCCAGATCCCCCAATACACCAAGCCTCCCGAATCGCGCTGGGGACTTTGGGTGGCCCTGATCATTTTCCTGGTGGGTCTCGGGGTAGCGGGACTGTGGTTTGCCACGCATAAGTCAACCGGACCCATGTCCGCATCTCTCAGCGCGGACCCCACCACAATTCAACAGGGCGATTCCGTCACCCTGCGCTGGACTTCGGAGGGCGCCACTTCCTTGGATTTGGAGCCGGGAGTGGGCGCGGTCAATGCCCAAGGTTCAAGAACCGTAACGCCGGACTCCACGACCACATACAGACTGACAGCGAACGGTCCGGGCGGACCACAGACGTTTGAGGCGGCTGTCAACGTGACTCAGGCCCCGAGTTCACAACCTACCGCTGAGCCGACTAGCCAGCGCACAGAGCCAACGGTCCCTACCCATCATCCGACCGTTCGAACCTTCAAGCCTCCTGTCGACCCGCATGTGATCAGAGGGAAGATTAGCCTTGGAGATTTCTTGTATAAGCGCGGCCAGTACGACAAGGCCATCGCTGCCTACCGGGAAGGCTTGGAGTTGGATCCCAACAACGCCGAAATTCATCAGAAGCTCGATGAAGTTATCAAGGCCTGCAAGAAGGAAAACGACGTTCTTAACGAAGGCTTCAGGTGTGGATCGTAACGCTGCCATCTTGACGGCTCCGGTGCCGGCGGGAAGCCGGCGCTGCTCCTCAGATCCAGGGACCAAACCTATGGGTTCGCATTCAGGTGATAAACGCTATTCGAATCTGTTCGCGCTGCTGCTGGCGTTATGGGTGGCAATGGCGCTCCTTCCCTCGCTCGGAAACGCGCAGAGAACGCCACAGAAACTCTCTGCGCAGGACATCATCGATCTCTTAACCGCCGACACCAGCAGCGACGATGTGGCGAAGACAGCGAAAGATGAGGGAATCTCGTTTCAAGTCACTGCTTCCGTGGAAAAGAAAATCCGCGATGTGGGTGGAACGGATGACCTGATTCGAACCCTGCGGTCGATCGAGCCCGCGCCTGTGCCCCATAGACAGATCCCGACCGACATTCACCCCCCGCCTCCCGCCTCTGCGCCGGTTCTGATGATTGAGTCACGTCCCGGCCAATGCCAGGTGTACGTCGACGATGAACCTGTGGGATCGACCAGCCCGGAGGGCCGTCTGAAGCTGACCCGTGTGGTGGCGGGAGACCACCGCGTGCGCGTCACGCAGAGCGGTTACTCCGATTTCGAGCAAAACATCACGCTTGCCGGCGGCGAAACCGCTACGGTCACCGCCACGCTTCAGCAGATTCAGACGCCAACTCCCGAGCCGGTGATCCCCAAACCGCAACCACCGGCCCCCAGCCAACCGGGTTATCTGGGCGTCCAGGCCAAGGCGTCTGCGAACGGGCGTGGCGTCGTGGTCGTGAGCACCGCGCCGGGCGGCCCCGCAGCCCAGGCGGGATTACAGCCCAATGACACGATCCTTGCGGTCAACGGACAGATGGTGAACTCGACTCAGGAACTTAGGGCAGCCTTGGCCGGCCATGGGGCGGGCGAAACGGTGCAAATCTCCTGGTATGGCGGATCGGGCCAGGTCACGCGGGCCGTTCAGCTAACCGGCCAGGCGCCTGTGCCTCCACCGCCGCCGGGCCCGGTTGCGTCATTCGCGGTGGCCCACGACCACGGACAGAACGCGCAAAATTATTGCACCGGGGTTATGACCATTGGCAATGGAATGATCATCTACAGAGGAATTAAAGGGAGCGCCGGAAATAATATTCATAGCTATCAGATTCCCTTGGACTCGATCCGCGAGGTGCGGCGCAACTCGGTCTATCTCCTCGCCCTCGGGGCATTCCACATTCGCACCAAGAAGAACAGCAATTTCAACTTCGTGGCCCTCGACCAAAATGGCAAGCCCGGGCCTCCTGACGCGGTTCTGACCGCTATTGATGCCGCCATGGGGAGATAGGCCTACATATATAGGCTTTTAACTCCCTCACCGTGAAGTCGTTTTCCCGCCTCACCGCAATTGACCGAAATTGATGATGGCGTTGAAGACCAGCGCGTACGACCCGATGGTCTCGCCACGGTACATCGGGTTGTTCGCGAACAGCAGCACGTCACCCTTGCCGAAGCGCGCATCGACCACCGCAGGACGCTCGGCCAGCGCGTCGCCGCCTTCCAGCAGACCCGAGAGAAGCAAATCCTTCATCCCCGCGTATCGCAGAATAACTTGCGGCCGGTATTCGGCCGGAATTAGATAGGGGTTGTTCCGCTCCTGCTCTTCATTCAGCGGAGTAGCTTGCCACGGTTTCGGCGCCGGCAGCGGCGGAGCTTTCTCAAACGGCCGCCCTTCGGGCATGTCCTCATCCTCGGGACCGCCGCGGCCCGTCGGTCGCTTATACTCCTTCGCGGTCAAGATAGTGCGATTCACGGTGAGATTGCCGATGGTGAAGGCCAGTCCGTCGGCGCTATACAACGGCACCGCGGCGGGGTAGCCGTACGCGACCGGGTGCTTGCCATCCACTACCGCCGAGTTCAAAACGCTGCCCACAACCTTCAGGGACTTTCGCGGCGCCACAAACACTCCAGGCGCCATGCCCTCGTCGATGGCGAACTCCGCCGTATCTTCCGCCGTAATCAGCAAGCCGCCCTGCTGAACAAAGTCCTTCAGGTGGGACACGCCCGCTTCGCCTAACCCGGGACGCATATCGTCCGTCGAATCGAGTTTGCCCAGGTTGGGAGTCAGCGCGGTGGTCTGCCAGGGCAGGGGATTGCCCCACATCGGCAAGCCGTCCACAATCTGCTGCGGCGACGAGCCCGCCCCCGGCGCGAAGACGATGACGTCGTATTGCGAGCGCAAGTCTGCGTTCCTGGAAACGGTTTGCGTACTGATGTAAGCGAACGGAACATGGAGCTTGTCAAACACCATGCGCCACCAGCCCTCCGTCTGTGTGTAGAGCCAGGTGTGAACGAAGGCAATTCGAGGCGCCGCGGCAGCGTGAGTTTTTACCGAGGGCTGGCTGGCAATGCTGACGGCAGCCAGATCGAGCTGCTGCAAAAATGGTTTCAGCTTCACGGCGTCCGCCCGCCCAATGATGAGCGAGCCGGCAGCGAACTTCTGCCCCCCACTCTCGAAGGCCTCCTCGGAGACCGACACCTCCGCGGAACCCTGAAGCGCGTAAACCAGCGAAGCCAGCGACACCTGTGATGAGTTATTCACAGCGTAGAACGGTCCCGTCCCAGGCGCAGGCGGCGTGATTTGGCTGAGGTCGGAAATGGGCGACATCGCTGCGGAAAGGATACTCCGGTCGGTGACGCGAGACACCTTGGCGTTGAAGAGATCGCCGAAAGACCAGCCCGTATCGTCATACGGCGTCTTTTGCGGATCGTCGGGCGACCAATATTGGCGATCGAGCAGGGCATCGGCCACTCGCGAGAACGGCTGGTCCATGCGAATGACAAAGCTGCCTGCGGCGAAAGTCTGGGAGGTCGGCGGCGGTGGGGCGACTGGCTTCGCTTCCTCGTTGTCCTTGTGCGTTGGCGGCGGCAGCGCGACCGTAGCCGCTTGCGCCAAGCGCTGAATCTCGACGTGCTGAAGCGCCAGCACTTTTAGCAACTGCATCTGGCGGTTCCACGAAGAGTCGTCTTGCGCCAAAACATAAGCCGCGGGGCCCTCGTTGTCCGGCTTCTCGACTGAGCGCTTACTTTTCAAGTAGAAGTTGTTCAGAAACAACTTGGCATTTTGCGCGAAGTAGGAAAGGGTGGACAGCAGAGCGGTTTCCTCATAGTTGTTGTTGTCGCGCTGGGACCACTCAACCGTGGGGTTAGGGGGATTGGGCTTATACCACGTGCGTGAATACTCATAGGGAGACAGCACGCGCTTCTCCGTGTCCGCGCCGCCGTTGCCGAAGGTTTCGTACAACCGGCTGATGCCGTTGTGCATACCCGCGAGGAACATCAAATAGCCGGGGCTCCAGGTGTCGAAGTTTCCGTGGGTGAACGCGCCGGGCATGCCAAAGCTTTGCATGCGCGCCATGTTGTCATACGCAAGCATCGACCACTCGTCTGTCAGTATGGGATCGATCCAGGAATTGTAAGGTCCATCACCGACCGTATTGTCGTAGAGAAACGGCACCGACTCGTGGAGGTCGTGCAAAACTTGCGCATGCCAATCGAGATAGGTGTTCAGTACATTTCTCGTGAGCTCGAGTGTCATGCCCATGGCATCGCGGTTGTTGTCGTGGGCGACGTAGTGGCCCCAGTAGACCAGTCGTGGCCAGTTCTGGCCGGGATGCGCTTTATGCCATTTGTAGATGTCTACCATGCGATCGCGCCCATCGACCTCCACCACCGGGGTGATCAGCGTGATGATGTGCGAGCGGATGAACTGCACGTAGGGAGCGTTGTCGACCGCCAGCCGGTAAGCGAGTTCCATCAACGCGGTGGGCGCGCCGGTTTCGGGCGAATGGATCGTGCCGGTGATGTAGTAAACCGGGTACGACTTGCCGATCAGCGCCTGCGCTTTGGCGTCATCGAGCCTCAGTGTTCGAGGATCGGCAAGCTGTGCCAGGCGTGCGCCGTTCTCCTGCGCTTGAGCGAGCAGAGCCTCATCGGCGACTGCGACGGCGATCATCTCGCGCCCTTCCTCGCTATGGCCGATCGTGAAGACCTTCACCCGCGGACTGGCCGCGGCGAGCAATCGAAAGTACCGATACACGTCTTCCGCATAGGGCAGAACGTCGGGCGCGCCGGCCACATCGCCCAGAACTTTCGCGGGATTTGGCACGGTATTGGACGCCGGAAGGTAATCGGTAAGAGGAGAATTCAAGTACGGCGCGGTGGTGTATTTCCGGATGAGCTGCGTGTAGGATCTCGTCGATGGCCTGCTTGGGGTCGCGCTGGAACGATTCGGCCGCGAGCGTTTGCGCGTCTGAGGGATGCAAGGAGCAAATCAAGGTTAAGGCCAAGCAGCAAAAAGTAATCGCGAGTTCGCATATCTTTCCGAGTCATGCCAGATCTCCTCCGAGCCCGGAGTATGTTGTCCCCGCCCTGTCGCCGCCGGCTCGCACAGAAGGTTGTGTTTACCGTCTGTGGTTTCCCGCAGGGACGCTCTTTGAGCAGGGTTGGGCACGAGCAATCTATCCGGCAACGGTCCGTTCGACAAGCCAAATGTGGTGGTACACGCACACGTGCCTGTGGCGAAGGCGAATCCCTTCATGCCGAGCGCACAGGCAAGAGTGCCTGTGCCACCGACCTACATTGATAAGGTTTTTGCCCCGATCCGAGAGGCCACCGGATGGATTGGGCATAAACAGCGGGGCAAGGATAAGTGGGGCGCGCGGCGCTCCCCCTTGGCCGAACACCGTTCGGCCCTAGAAAAGTACCTGAGTTACGTCCAGCGGAACCAGCGCAAAGCTAGCAAGTAAGAAAGAACTCCCCACAGACCCAGCACGAGAAGGCGCCCCGACTGATGGGAGAGCGGCGCGCCCTCCAGAATCGCGGAGCGCAGGGCGTCGTTCAGCGCGGTGAGCGGCAGGGCTTTGATCACCGGGTGAAGGAGGGCAGGGAATCGCTCGTAGGAGAAGAAGACGCCGGACAGAATCCACATGGGCATCATCACGAGGTTGATGAGCCCGCTGACCGTCTCGATCTTCTGCGCGCGGCTGGCGGTGAGCAATCCCACTCCGCCGAAGCAAAGCGCCCCGAGCGCGCTGATGGCCAGGATGGAAGTCCATGCGCCCTCGACGCGTATGTGGAACACGAGCACGCCGAATCCCAGCAGCAGCGCCAGTTCAATCACCATCAACACCAATCGGCTGCTGGCCAGCGCCAACAGGAAGTCACTGCGGCGCATGGGGCTGGCGACAAAGCGCTTGAGCAATTTGCGCTGACGCAGGTCCACGAGGGCAAAGCCGATGCCCCACATTCCGGAGTTCATCAAATTCATACCCAGCAGGCCGGGAATCAGGAAGTCGATGTAGCGCGCGCCGGGCTCGCTGGAGATGCGGCCCGAGGTGGGGACACTGTCCTTTCTTCCCTCGGCCGCCTGGAAGGCGTCGTTGGTGATGCTGCGGGCCAACACGCTTTCCGGACGCGCAGGGTCATAGAGATATTCGAATCCCGCGGCTTTTGGCGTCACCACCAAGTCGTACTTGCCCAGCCGAAACTCGTTGAATGCTTCACCGGCAGGGAGCACTTCCACATGCACCGCACCTGCCGGCGACTTGCGGAGCAGATCCATCACGCGCGCGGCCTCGGGTCCCGCCACCAGGGCCACGCGGCTCGTGTCGGCAGGCTTGTTGCGGAAGGCAATCCCCAGGCCCAACGCCAAAAGAATCGGAAAGATGAAGACCCAGAAAACGACCTCTGGCTCGCGATACATCTCCTTCAATCGAGCCACAGGAGAAGCTTGTAGCTTTTCCAACGGCCGGTTTCCGGTGTGTCGGTGGTCGCGCCCATGAAGGACATCCGAGATTCAAGATTCAAAATTCAAGATTCAAGATCGAACCCACACCCGAAACCGTAATTGCCCAAAGGGACATCGGAAATCCGAAATTGTTGATCACCCATCGGCCATGGCAAATCCCGCAATTGGCAATCGTAAGTCGACAATCACCAATCGGCAATGGCAAACTGCGAGCGGCACGTCGCAGGCCGTGAATCACCAGTGCCAAACTGTAAAGCGTGTGTCGCGAAGCGCAAATCACCAATCACAAATCGGCAATCGGCAACTCCTTCACTCCTCCCGCAGGTGCCGTCCCGTAAGGTGCACGAACACGTCCTCCAAGCTCGCCTGGCGCGTCGTGAGGTGCAGCAGGCGCCCCTTGCGGCCCTGGATGATCAGCGAGCAGGGCAGGGATGGTTTCATGAGGTTCGCGCACGCTCAAAACCACTCGCCCGTCCTCCTGGTGGACCGCTTCGACGCCGGGAAGCGGGCGCCACGCATTCAATTCACCGTCGACAATCCCCGTGGCGTCGAATTCCACCCTATGATGCGCGCCCAAGCGCTCGATCAATTCGGCGGGCGTTCCGGACGCGATGGTGAGGCCATGGTCGATGATGGCGATGCGATCACACAGGCGCTCGGCTTCGTCCATGTAGTGCGTGGTCAGCAGGACCGTCCCGCCGCGCCGCTGGAATTGCCGGATTACCTCCCAAAGCTGACGGCGGCTCTGCGGATCGAGGCCCGTAGTAGGTTCATCGAGGAAGAGGATTTTAGGATCGGCCACCAGGGCCGTCGCTACCGCCAGCCGCTGCTTTTGCCCGCCCGAAAGTTTGCCCACCCAGGCGTCGGATTTTTCCGTCAGCTCCATTTCCGCCATCACTTCACCAATGGCGCGTGGGCGGCGATAAAAACTGGCAAACAACTCCATGGTCTCGTGCACGGTCAGTTTTTCCGCCAGGCGCGTTTCCTGGAGCGAGATTCCCATCAGTTCGCGGAGTTCGCGGTTGTGCTTTTGCCAGTTATGTCCGAGAATTTCGACTTCGCCGGAGGTGGCTTCCAGCAGGCCTTCCAGGATTTCGATGGTCGTAGTCTTGCCTGCGCCATTGGGGCCCAGCAGGCCAAAGCACTCGCCGGCGAAAATTTCCAGATCGATCCCGCGAACGGCCTCGACCTTGCCATCATAAGTTTTGCGCAGTCCCCGGCAGCGAACAGCGACGTCCATGATTTGCATCATAGCGGAATACGGGGCGCCTGTGAACTTGGAGTGGGTGGCACAGGCACTCCTGCGTGTACCTTAAGCGGTGCTGCGCCGTAATGCGCTAGGTGCCCAGACTGATACATTCCGTGCAGGCCACAGCGGTAGGAGTGCCGGTGGCACGGTTACGGATCGCCTATCACCGTGATCACCACTGTGCGCTCGCGTCCGCGCACGTCGCATTCGAGGTGGAAGATTTGCTGCCACGTCCCGAGCATGAGTTCGCCCTGCGCAATAGGCACGGTCAACGAGGGGCCCAGAAGAGTCGCCTGCAAATGCGAATGGCCGTTGCCGTCGTGCCACGCTTGTTCGTGGCCGTAGTTGCGGCTGGGAGGGATAAGCTCATTCAGAGTGGCCGGCAAATCGTGCTGAAGGCCGGGCTCAAACTCGATGGTGCCGACTGCTGCCGTGCTGCCAACATTGAAGACATTGACGGTTCCGGTTTTGACCTCCGACTCGGCGACGGCGGCCGCAACTTGCGGAGTGATATCGTGCATGTCGCCCTGGCCCGACGTGCGAAGCGAGATTTGTTGTTGGTGAACCATACGCATACTGTCTTGATGCCAATCGACAGAAGCGCTTGCACATTTTTCTGTAGCGGCGCTGACCGCGACGCCCTAAAAGTAGAATTTCAGAGCCAACTGGCACTGCCGCGGCCCGATGGCCGTATAGTTGATCACGCCGAAGTCGGGATCGCCGACATTAGTGTCCGGCGTGCCAAATACGGGGTGGTTGAAAGCATTCTCTGCCTCCAGGCGCAATTCCAGCTTCATTGCTTCATGGCGGTGCGAGAGGGCAAAATCCTTCATGATGGACAAGTTGTTAGTGAAGGTTCCGGGAGTGCGAACGCTCCCGACAGCCCGCGCCGCAGTGCCCAGGGTGTAGGCGTCCGGGATCTGGAAGGCATACGGTGTTGGCAAAATAGTTGTTGATCCAGTTTCCATCGGGCCCACCGAGGCGTACCGGCCTGCTGAGGAGATCGGCCCGCTGGCAACCGTACGTCCATATCGGAGTACCGCAACCAGTGGCAGCAAACTGAAGCGGCCAGCCGTCGTGGAGGGTCCACACACCGGCAGTTTTCCAACCTCCGAAGATGAGTTCCAGGGGCAGCGACATGTTGCTAAGGAATGCTCGTCCTCGTCCGAACGGGAGCTCATAGGTGTAGTTGAATTTCAACTGTTGCGGCATGTCGAAGGTCGAGAGGCTGCGTTCAAGGTAGAGCCGATTGGGATCCTCGAGCCCATAATTCACTGAGTTTTGGCCATAATTCGAAAGCCATGCCACATTGGTGTCGGCGACCGAGGAATCGTCGATGGATTTCGACCATGTGTAGTTTGCCGCGAGTTGCAAACCGTTCGAGTAGTGCTTTTCCAGGGTGATTTGCAGCGCATGGTAGATGGAATTAGCGCTGGGCGGCTCGTCTGGGTACACGCCGGTGAACTGCGGATACGGCAACATGAGCTGGTAGGCCGGGACGGTTGGGCTGGAGAGAACGCTGTCGGAGTAGTAAGAGTTCGTCAGCACCGAAGCGAAGGGATTGTTAACATAGTTGCCGAGGTTGGCAATGTCGTCCGGACTCATGCTCTCGACCTGCAGCCCCAAGATGTCGAGACTATTGTCGCCCCCAAAGTACAGACGGGTTCCCTTCTTGCCGATGTACAGCACTTCCAACAGCATATTGGAAGGGAGTTGACGCTCGATGCCGAAGCTCCAGCTTTGCTCGTAGGGAGTGCGGGCAGCCGCCGGGGTTTTGAGTGGTCCGACGGCCCCGTAGCCAACGTCGTTCAACAAGCCGAGGGAGCTTCCCGGTGGCTGGATCAATCCGTTGGGGAAGGGGTTACTGAGATGCAGCCACGGCGTGGCGCCGTCATTTTGATAAGTGTTGATCGAGCTCGTAGACTGGTTGAAGCCCTGCGAGCCGTAGCTCAACAAGCCATTCGCTCCCGAGCGGGGCTGGCTGAAGTAGATGCCGTAACCTCCGCGCAGAACGGTTTGGCTCCCGAGTTGATAAGCCAAGCCGAAACGCGGCTGGAAATCCTTCCAGTCCGTATCCCAGTCCGAGCGCACGCGGGCATTCGTGAACATTTCTCCACCGTAAAGCGTACCCAATCCGGGCACGGAGAGGGGAGACGCAACGTTCGGATCGAACCAGTTCATGCGGTCATGGCGTTCGGTTCGGGGCATAGACACGTCGTAGCGAAGGCCTAAATTCAAAGTCAGTTTGGGGGAGACCTTCCAGTTATCCTGGGTGAACCCAGCATATTGATAGTTTTCCGATGCCACTTCAAACTGGATTTCGTAGCCGGCGCCGCCGCCGATCATCTGGCCCATCATGAAACTGGCCATGCCGTCGCCCCCGCACACCGTAATATCGGGGTCTGGGCACTGTGAACTGCCGAGGCTGCCGAAACTGAAGTTGCCGACGGGCGCGTTCGTCTGAATGTAGTTTTGCTGATGCAGCCGTCCCTCGAAGCCAAACTTCAACTCGTGTTTTCCGTGAACTTTCGTGAGAAGTTCTGTGAGTTGGCCCGTGTCCTGCCCCTGCACGTAGTTGCCGTAAGGGTCCTGTCCCATGGTGGTATAACCGGCGGAATAGTACCCGGGGCCGATGAAGACGGCGGGCACACCCAGGAACCCGTTGCTTTCAAGATAGGAAGGGAAACCCAGGGTGCCGAGGGGATCAGCGTTCAGCTTCTTGTTGTAGGCGAAGATCAGCTCCGAGCCGCGCGTGAAGCCGAACGTGCTGGTCAGCAGCAGCGTTGGACTGAAGGTGTACGTGTCATTGATCGCGAACAGATGAGCGGCGCCCCCGTTCGCCCCGCTCCCGCAGGGGTCGGCGAAGTTCTTGAAGCAGCTATAGGGCGTGTTGCTGTTCCAATTCTGCGAGTACTTCGCACTGAGCAAATTCCTTTCGCTGAAACGATGGTCGATCTTAATGTCGAACTGGTCGCTGTCGCTGGGGGACGCTCCCGAAGCAATCCAGTTGTCGTAAATGTTTCCACCAGGGATATTGGCTGCCGGAAACAGGTTCATCATCTTCTGCCCCACCGGATCGATCAGGTTTCCCGCGCCGGGGGCCAGTTGGAAAGCCGTACCAGCAAGATTGGGATTCCCGGCGCTGGAATAGAGAGCCAGGTTGTTGTACGGGATGAAGGCGCTGCGGTACGCGCCGGCGGGCCCGTTGTTCGGGGTTTGAAACGTGCCGGAATACGGATCGTACAGTTGCCCGGCAATGGTGTCACACAGTCCGTTCGAGCCAAACGTACCGCCATTGGCGGCGCACAATTCGCCAAAGTCCCCGGTGCGCTCAGCGGCGCTGGGGACGCCCGCCATGTAGGTGCCCATACTGGAAGAGCGGGTGCCGTCCCAATCAAAGAAAAAGAACGTCTTGTTCTTAATGATGGGCCCTCCCACGGTGCCGCCGTAGTTGTGGCGGTGTACGGGAGGAATGGGAGTGTCGGTCGCATTGTTGAACCAGTTGTTGGCGTCGGTGAGCTGGTTGCGAATGAAATCGTAGGCGCTCCCGTGGAAGGCGTTGCTGCCCGAACGCGTAATCATGTTGACGATCGTGGCGCCGGTAAAGCCATATTCAGCGCTGAAGTTTGTCTGCTCCACCTTGAGCTCTTCTACGGCGTCGGCGGACGGGGTATAGGTGACGTTCGTGATGCCGCCGTTGGGCTCGAAGTTGGTGATTGTAGCGCCGTCCATCAGAATGTCGGAATTGGCGCCGCGGCTGCCGTTGGAGATGAAGTTTGTTCCGGTATCTCCCACCGAGTTGGAATCGCTCTGGTCGTTCATTCCCGGCCCGAGTTCAATAAAGTCCAACACATATCGGTCCACCAGCGGTAAATCATTCAGGAAGCGCCGATTGACCACTTGACCCGTCACCGCGTCCTCAGTCTGGAGGTTTTCTGCCTGAGCCTGGACCTCGACGGCCTGCCGCCCTGTGGCCACCCGAATCCGCAGGTCAGCCGTCACATTCTCGCTGACGTCCAGGACCACGCCGGGCCGCACCGTTTTCTCAAACCCGCGCATTTCCGCGGATACGGAATACGTTCCGGGCGGAACGGAGGTGAACAAATACCGCCCCACACGGTCGGAAGTGGTGGCGAACTGGTAGCCCTTCTGCTGGTCAACGAGCGTGACTTTGACGCCCGGCACGACCGCTCCGCTGGGATCGGTGATTTCGCCGCTCACCGTCCCAAAGTAACCTTGGCCGAAGAGCGCGCCCGGTATCATCAATATGAGAGTAAGCAATAGTCCGCGGAGACATCCCCACGGATCATGCGATGCGTGACTCGAAGTGGTTGCACACATGAGATCTCCTGGAAGAAGAATCTTGGTAGGGCGAAATGTAACACAAATGTTGCGGAATTTCCATGATGGTCGCTGGTCATTGGCTACGAACAGGGCGCGGCCACAGAGCTGTTCCCCGTGATTGCAGAGGGGTACAGACACGGGGTGGTAGCGCAGGGCTCGCTCTCTAGCCCTGCGACTTTTTCGACCCATCGTCGTTTTGCCCCGCACTTAAAGCTGTGCTTTTGTCCTTCCCGGCAGGGATAGAAAGACCAGGATTATCCAAGATGTGGCGCGGGAAAGGCCCGCGCCGCGGGAAGAGCCGCAGGGCCGGAGAGCGGGCCCGGCATCGCAATACCGTAAGTTCTTGTTGTTTTAGCGAGAATTTGCACGTCGCGTAGGGGCTGGGCTTGCCCTGCCCCCCTTCCACACCATCGAGGAATTACGTGGGCAGGGCAAGCCCAGCCCCTACGCGGCGAATTGGTTGCGGCTCCGCCGCGCTACGCTACGTTTGCCGTCGGTGGGTGGCACAGGTACTCCTGCCTGTGTCACGGGCTCTGGCGGCGTAAAGCCGCCTCTACGGCAGACGGCATACAGCTTGTCTAGGAATCAGGGCAGGCGGCCGAGGGGGAATCGACGATCGAACGGTCCAACTCTTCGAAAAACCGGTCCAAGAACTGGGCCAGGACCTTCAACGTGCGGCGACTTTGCCTTGCGAGATGAATAAAGTCGGGGAGCAGTTGCGGGCGGCGGGCCAACTGGGCCAGGATTTTAGCGATTTGCACCTGCCCGTGGGCGTCCATGGTGGACTCGAAGTCGACGGTCATGGGCATTTCGACAGGGTCGAGAATCACCCGCAGGGCGAGCGAGGGAACGCTGAGTGTGGCCCATTGTTTCATCAGGGGAAAGCTTTCCATGTCTGCTGCATCGGCCCGCGTTGCCAGACGCGCCTTTTCCTCCTGAGAGTGCGTGCGATGCGAGGAAGGGTCACTAGAGTGGCGGGCCTCGCGCCGGCGCGCACGGCCGAGTCGATGAGATTCGCGGGGGAGGGAATTGCCGTCTCCCCGCCCGGGCCGGTCACGGAATGCGCCACCAGAAGGTCCCCAGGCCGCCACTCGGGCTTAAGGCCGGCGGCGACGCCGGTCACGATTCCCAGTGAAGGCTTGAACCGCGTCGTCAAGGTTTCGAAATGCCCGGCGTCGGGCGCGCCGGCTCCGACAAGGGCTACGTACACTTCGGTAGACCCAAAGGAAGCCGCAGAGACGCGGTGCAAGGGGTTTGATACCCAGTGAAAGCCGTGCCGGCGACGCCAGGGAGCAAATTCCTCCTTAAGCGCAAAGGCGACCAGGACTTTATTCATCAGTACTTCTCCGTGACGGCTGTATTGCAATACCGTGTTTGCGGCGTAGCGCCGGGCTTTAGCCCGGCATGTGCCGCCCTAAAGGGCGGCGCTACATTGTCCACTCAATTACTGGACACTACACTAGAACCGATCTTCCCGAACCCACCTCGCCACCGCATCCGCCACGGAGAATTGCCGCTCGGGGTCAGCCTCGAACTGGCGGCCGAGGCTGTAGGCGTTTACCTCGAGCGGGATGCCATCATAGCCGCCGCCCGCAAGGAATCCCCGGACGTACAGTTCCGCGAATCGCCGAATCCCAAGCTGGCGGTATTGCTCGACGTGGACGAGTTCATGAAACAGCAGTCCGCTCGAAACGGGGACGTGCGAGACGATGACGTCATGGAACGTTATCGCCGTGATTTGTGAGAGGTCACGCAAGCCCGAAAAGCCCATGCCCACCAGCATTCGACGGAACGGCGGGTTTTCGAGCCGGGCGCCATCCAGCTCTACGACCCGGGCTGCCTCGAGGGTCGGTGATGGGAAGAAGCCAGACATTGCGGCCATCTGCGCTGGGGTAAGCGGAATCGCCTGCGGAGCGAACCTCTCCCGTTGCGCCTTGATGTAATGGGCAACGAGACGCGGCACCCGCAGGGCGCGTGCCAGCCCGATTTGCGTCATCCGGTTCACGAGTGTCCACTCCCGCGGCTCGCGATTATGACACGGGCACCGCCAATGCCCAAATCCCATCAAGTCGCGTTGAGTTTGTACGGAAGCGCCGCAGACTAATCCGTCGGCTGACGGATAGGTGTAATGCGCTGCCCTGCTGGTTTTCGATCGGCCGAGGGTGGCCGCGGCCAGCCGTCGTGGACCCCAGGCAGAGAACGTTGACCTTCACCCCACCTCGGCGGTCCCAGCCGCGAGCCGCGCGCAATCGAGTATAACGGGGTGCCACCGGATTTCCCCACTGTGATTTCCGGCCTGCCCATCGCTCCACCTGGCGGCCTTCGGATGAGCTACTAAGCTAGCTAGCAGAAAGACGGGAAGCCCTCTCCAAAAGGGCGCCTGACCTCCTTTCTCCCTCCGATTTCTGAATGGCGCGCTGCCCTTCCACAGCGAAAGGTCGTTGACAGCGGGTTCCGGGTGGGTGTATTTAAAGACCTTCAACCACTAAAAAGGAAATCCCTGCTGGAATCTTGGCCCGGAGATATTAAGTGCCACTGACAATCCCTAAGGATGCCGATGTTACCTATTTCCTGCCGCATACTGGTGGCGAAAAATGGTGGTCGAGATTCGCCCCGCGAGAGGCCCCGCTTTTTCCCGCCGGTGACGCGCATGTAAACGACGTCGTTCAGGGGAGCATAGGCGATTGCTTTGTCCTCGCCTCCATCATCGCAGTGCTTTTGTGCCCCCGAGGGAAAGATTTCATAGAAGATATGATGGTCGACAACGGCGACGGCACGGTGACTGCCCGGCTCTATGACGAGGGGACGGCGCGGTACCTCCGGACCAAGAAGATGTGGGTCGTGCAGCAGGGCCCCTACATCGGCTCGACGGCGCAAACTACTGCGCCCGCCAGCCATCTGTGGGTGAGCATGATCGAGGTGTTTCTCAGCGCGTTCGTGCTGAACGGCGACAAGCCCTTATTTGTACCCAATGATGCCAATTTGCGCCACCTTAATTTCGGGCATGCCGACCAAGTGCTGCAGGTGCTTTGTGGCAAGTCTGGGAGCTGGCACCCGATCCCTAACTATCTCGAGGAAACGAAAGTTCAAGGCAACGCCCTCCTTGGACCGGAAATCGTGTTTCGTGAGGCCATGAACATCCCCCTGCAAAAGTTCCTCTCCGGGTTGGATGAGCCGAGTGTGGAGTCCGCATTTTCAGAAGCCGAGCGGAAGTGGTTCAAAGCGAACCGCGACAAGGTGGCTGCGAGCTGGCAGAACTTCTTGCGGCAACGGGCGGGAAAGACTATTCGCGGGGAAGATGTAGAAGGCTGGATAACCGCCAACATTCCCGACACTGGTGGATTGACGGTACGGTACTCCCTACGCAAAGAGTTCAAATCCCAGTTGTCGGGCAGACGCGGCACTGGCATTTACTCCCGGCGTGACCTTGAGCAGCTCGAGCACGTCAAATCGGCGTTTTACGCGGGCCAGCCGGTGGTCATCGCTACCAAGAACCACGTGGGGCGTAACACCACGGGGTTGGGGCACAGCGGGGGCGAGGAGATGGCGAAAGGCCTTATAGCGAAGCACGCTTATGCGGTCAATAATATCCGTGAGGGAGGCCGGGTTTTCAATCGGTTGCATTATATCGAGGTGGTTAACCCGTGGGGACGTTACATTCGGAAGTACGGAGTGGATGCCTCGGATAGCAGATTGAAGGCCCTCGAAGTCGACAGCTTTCAGCTCGGCAATGGTGTCTTTCTTCTCGCTCTCGAAGACTACGTGAAGCGATTCGCCTGTATGTACACCGTCGATATAAATTTGAAGTGATATGGGTAGCCTTGCCAATCGGTTGGCGGATCGCCAACCGAGCGCCGAGGGCTCGCGGGGACAGACGCCTCGTTCCACTGGTTTTCGAGCGGCGGGGGATGGCCGCGGCCAGCCGTCGTGGACCCCAGGCAGAGAACGTTGACCTTCGCCCCACCGCGGCGGTCCCAGCGGCCGCCCGCGCGAAAACAAGTTTAACGAAGTGCCTGTCCCCGGGTTCGGGGTCGAATTTGGCGAAGTTGCTCGTCAGGCCGAGTATGTCTTAACAAGGGTTCTCACAAAATCTGCAACGTCAAAGCGGGATTCCGCAGCGCTCGCCAGGAAAGCGTACAATCGCCTAAACTATACCAAGGTCGAAACCCTGGAGGATTACAAATGACGATAGAACGTCGTTCTTTTCTCAGCGCAGCGGCAGCGATCGCGGCTTCTCCTTTGGCTCTAATCGGGCAGACCGACGCTCCAGCCTCGGCAAAGGCGGTTCGTCTTACCCGCGGGGAGGACCGGCTTGGAGAGCACCATGCGATCGGGGTCAGCAGAACAGATTTCAAGGTGTTGACGAAGGACAGCCGCGGCGACCTCTTTGTGATGGAGCATACGAGTCCCAAGAAGGGCGGTCCACCGCGTCATCTGCACCATAATGAGGATGAATGGTTCTACGTCGTCGAAGGTGACTACATCGCCGAGATTGGTTCTGACCGTTTCCGCCTGAAGGCCGGTGACTCCCTTTTGGGACCCCGGGGAGTGCCGCACGCGTGGGCTTTTGTTGGCGATACGCCGGGCAGGCTACTCATCGCGTTCGCACCCGCCAACAAGATGGAGGCCTTCTTTCGGGACAACGCGAAGCGTAATCAGAATGGAGAATACCTCAATGACGCGGAAGTTTACCGCGCCTATGGTTTGGAGCTACTAGGCCCGCCGCTGTCTGTGGGATGAAGGAGAAACACGGGGAAGGAAAAACAGAAAGAAAAAGGGTTCCTGGAACATGTGAAAAATTGGTTTTACCGATTTCAGCATTACGCATTTTCAATGAGTTACACGGTTGATGAGGAGTCCAAATTCAATTTGTTCACATGTTCCAGGAACCGTTTTTCAACGGGCGACGGGGACAGTCGCCATGTTTTCCAGGTTTTTCCTCCGGACACCAGGGCCATGCCGGAAAGCGTTCCGCCCGCGGGTGGCGCCCCAGGCATCGGGACGCACCATGAGCACCGGCAACACCGCTGTCACCGCGTCCCCTCCATGGCCTCTTGCGGCCTCTTCACGGTGGCACCCCGATGAATCTGCGCACCAGCCGCAGATTGTTCATGTTCTCACTGTCGTAACGACATACCGGCGTGGCGCGAAGCTTTACGCCGGGTCCCAGGGGTTAAGAAGAACGACGCCAAGGCCGGCAAAGTCCTTCACGTTGCGCGTCACGAGCGTGAGGTCGTGTTCGAGGGCGGTGGCGGCGATCATGCCATCGGCTGTGTTGAGCGGCGTGCCTTTCAACTGGCACTGACCCTCCAACACGCCCCAGCGATCGGCGATGGAGTCCGTCACGGGCAGGATGCGGTTACGAAACCAGACCAGCAGATCAGTATGAAACCACGCTTCCAACTCCCTACGGCGGCGGCCCTGGGGAAGCACGACGAGCCCTTTGCGGATTTCACCAATAGTGACAGCGCTCAGATAGAGTGTTGTTGGAGGTTGTGCCTTGAGCCACGCCGCTACTCGCGGTTCGGGCCGGTCCCGGCTGAATTCTGAAGGGACGTTGGTGTCAAGCAGATAGCCGTTCACAAGTCAACCGGCCGCCCGGTCGATGGGTTTCGGCCAAAATCGAGATTGAGGCCGCGCAACGGCGCAAAGAGTTCAACGATATCTTTCGCCGGCGGTGCGCTGGGCAGCGGCGCTGTGGGCGAGGAAGATTGCAATGCCTGAAGAATGACATCCTCAGCGTCCTTGAAAGCGCCGCTCTGGAGGCGCTGATTGATCATTTCTTCCACTTCGGGTTTGGTAATCTGTATCGTCATCCAGCCGCTCTCGCATTGTTCAATGTGCCCGCCGCAAACCTCTGACTCTTATTATAACCTGCTTGGAGATTCGCGTCGATGAGCGATAAAAGCGGCAGTAGTGCCTACTGAGGTTAAGGCCCGGGGGGCGGCGCCATGAAGCGCCGGGAGGGCGCCCACAAGGGCCGCCAGGGTGTCCAAAGACGTAGGGGCGGGCCTTGAGCGACGGGACGGGGAACGGACACCACGTTTTGTGGTTTTTCGCCGGACACCATGGCCATGCCGGAAAGCGTTCCGCCCGCGGGTGGGGCATACATTGCAACGCGGATCATGCGCCGGGGTGCGGGTTGGCTTCGCGCCTGACTTTTCGCGCCGCCGCAATCTCCGCGTCGATCTCATCGGTGGAAAGCTGGTCCAATCCGGTTTCCTTGGCGGTTGCCCACGATTGGCGAAGCCATTCGGACGCCAGGTGCTGCTCCAAAACCTGCACGGCGTATTGCTCTTCGGTAATACCCTTCGCCGTGGCCTTGGCTTTTAGGACCGCAACATCTTCATCCGGAAGATTTATCGTCAAATTCATGGGCGTGTTCTCCATGTTAACCCGTGATCGTAAGTATTCGCGAGACGGCAACGTGAGTCCATTACTCCCCCAGGGCAGTCGCCACGTGGGTGGCGTCCCGACTCGTCGGGACGCCCCACGAACCCGGGCAACATCGTTGTCGCTGCGTACGATCCGTGGCCGATTCTGGCTTGGGTGGCACCCCGATGCATCGGGGTGCCACCCACAAGCCCGCAAAGAGGGCGAAATCATGTAGCCCATGGCGAAGCCGTGGGAAAAATGCCGGGCCGATCAGGTCAGCCCCATAAGGGGCGACATCAGCCAACGCAGCCATCAGACCGCGCCTTGGAGTGCTCCCGATGCCGCCCCTACGGGGTTACTCATGAGTAGTAGGTGCCCGTTCCCATCCCACGGCTGCGTCGCGGTGGGCTAAAGGACGTCGCCGCTCCGCGGCTCGGCGCCACCCCGTCCGCGCTAAGTTCGCGCTTGCCTGCCCGCCCAGGGCTGAGTTGGGCCCGACTGGGCACCCACGGGGCATTGTCGTTAGCATAAGACCCCCCGGCCGTGCCAGCCGCGTAGCGGCGCAAGATCGTAGCCCACGGCGGAAGCCGTGGGTCAAGGAATCACCCCCTTTGGCGAGCCCCAGCGGGGCGAAAGAAGTAAACAGCGGCACGCAAGGCGAAACCCGAGGATAGTCGCGGCCAACGCCCCCTTTCTTTCGCCCCTCCGAGGCTGGCGGTCATCGCGCACGCTTGACCCACGGCTTACGCCGTGGGCTACGGTCTTTCGGCCCTCCGGGCCTGTGGGGGGAGATCAACTCAGGTTGCGGGTGACGGAAGCCTTAGGTTAACGTCCGTGCCCACGCGGGGTGCCCCTACGAGGAAAATTCAACAAAAATCCTCTCCCGCCGGAAGATTTGTCCCTATTGACCTAGCCTCTGGTCGCCAACGTGCTGAAATATCCATTGGAGTATTGTCGTGTGGGTAAAAGCACGCAGCGCAGAGCGAGTTATGAGGCAAGCAGCCGGCTACCCAGAAAGTCTCGGTGGCTCAGCCCCTGGTCCCCGTTACCCAGCCCGGATTTCTCACCAGATCGGTGACGAGGATGCATCCGGGTTTGAGCCCCAACGGGGCGAACTGACAAAGCCCAGGCCAAAGGCCCGGGTCTGCAGATCGAGGAGCGGTGAAGCCCTGAAGGGGCGCGCCACGCTCGACGCGACAGACGGTAGTTCGCCCTTACAGGGCTCGAGGTTCAGGGTCGAGGCTCATGTCTCGACCCAGGCCGTTGGACTGGGCTTTGTTAGTCCGCCCCGTGGGCTGGATATCCCGCGATATAGAAAACGAACGTATTTAGGCGCCGAGCCGAGGAAATTCTGAAAGATGTCTGTATGTATTTGATACAAAAACGTTTAGTCAGGTTGGGAGTCGTGGGAGGTCGTTTCCGGTGGGCCAGCAAAAAAATAACATATTACGTTCAAAGCCGGAATGTCTATGAAAACAAAGGATCACAAGACACAATGCCCGAATAGAAACAGACTTTTAGGTCTTAATTTTCGACATTTTCATGTAACTGGTGCCAATTTCGCACAGAATTGCCGTTTTCTGGCGACAAGATGTCAGACGAGTTCAGTTTTGCGCGAGTTTTTTCGGAACACAGTCCAACCCGTCGGCGAGAGCTGAGCGGTCCCGGCTTCGGCCATAGCGCGGGCTTCCAGCCGGCACAGGAGCCGCCAAGATGGCGGCGGTACGTTCAAATCAGAACTCTGCGGCCAGCAATGGCCTTAGCCCGTATGTCTCACCAGTTCGGTGTTGCGGATGCATCCCGGTTTGAGCCCCAAAAGGGGCGAAGTAACAAAGCCCGGGCCAACGGCCTGGGTTTACAGAAGGAGAGCCCTGAAGGGGCGCGCCACGCTCGATGAGACAGACTGTATCTCGCCCTTACAGGGCTCGACCTTCAGGGTTGCGGGTCATCTCAAAACCCAGGCCGTTGGCCTGGGCTTTGTTAGTTCGCCCCGTTGGGGCTAAACGCCGAGGCCATACTGCAGCATTGGACTTTTCTGGTGAGAAATCCGGGTTAGCAGCACAGCCAAAAGTGGCTGTGCCACCCGCAGCCGCCAAGATGGCGGCGCTACGTTCAAGCCGGGGCACGTTCAGACGAGGGCAATTGCCACGGGAGCACAGACACACGGGAGCACAGCCAAGAGTGGCTGTGCCACGCGCCGCGCGACTTCAGGCGGCGCGCTCCCGGGGCGGGGGAACCTGAAGTGGCGCCTTCAGGTATCCGTTTTCGTTGTACCAGCGAATGGCGCGCTCCAACGCGGCTTCTATGGGTGTGGGCTGGAACTCCAATTCGCGATTGGCCTTGGAGCAATCCACAAACATTTTGTGCCGCGCCAGCCGCACCCCTTCCAAGGGGATTCGCGGCGGTCGTTTGAGGAAGTACGATGCAACGGAGTCCGCAAGCGCGGCCAGATAGGGGATGACATGCGGCAGGCGCACGCGAGGCATGGCTCGGCCGCTGAGGTCGGAAAGAATCTGGAGCAATTCTTTCAAGGTCAGATTTCGGTTGCCCAGGATGTATCGCGCCCCGACTTGGCCGCGCTCTGCCGCCAGCCAATGCCCCATGGCGACGTCTTCGACGGCAACGAAGTTCAAGCCGGTATCGACGTACGCGGGGATCTTTCCGTTAAGAAAGTCGACAATGACCTGGCCGGTGGGCGTTGGCTTCCAATCGCCCGGGCCCACGGGGGTTGTGGGATTGACGATCACCACGGGCTGGCCGTTGCGGGCGGCCTCCAAAGCCTCTTCCTCAGCGAGCAGCTTCGACCGCTTGTAGTGCCCAATCATATCGTTCAAATGCAAATGGGTGTTTTCGTCGGGCAGAGGGCCGGAGCGAGGGGGGACGAGAGTCGCCACGGAGCTCGTGTAGAGGACACGCTCAACTTCCGATTGGCGTGCGGCGGCGAGCAGATTCCGGGTGCCGGTGACGTTGTTATCGTAGATTTCCTGGGGGCTTTTTGCCCACAATCGGTAGTCCGCGGCGACGTGGTAGACGCGCTGGACTCCCTTCATGGCCGAGAGGAGCGACGCGGGCTCGCGCAAATCCCCGTAAGCAAACTCCACCGGGAGTCCGGCCAGCGAGCGCACATCGCTCTGCGGGCGAACCAGCACCCGAACCTGTTCATTCTGCTGAACTAGAAAATGGGTTAGGTGGCTTCCGATGAATCCGTTTGCGCCGGTAACAAGGGAGAACATTTCCCCGCCTCATCGCCATTCACCCGATGGCGGCCATTTTGTCCCCCGGAGAGTTGCCACTTCAGCAATCTCCAGGTATCGCGGAGTCTCCGATTGGCCCCCAACACGGCGGAGGGCTCATACCCCACATGCACCATGCAGTGTTCGCAGCGAGGATCGCGTCCGCGGCCATACTTCTCCCAATTGGTCTTTTCGATGAAATCCTTGAAGGTGGCGTGATGGCCATCGGTAATCAGGTAACACGGCGACTTCCAACCCCGTGGGTTGTAGGTGGGATTCCCCCACGCCGTGCATTGCAGGTCCTCGCGCTCACCCTTGAGGTAGTCGAGGTAGATTGGCGAGGTCATCAGGGCATATTGCTCAAGGATTTGGGTCGCCTCGCGGAATTTTGCATGAATTTCCTGCCGCGACATGAAAATCTCTTTGTTCTGCACCGCCGCGTACGAGTAGCTGGGGGCGATGGTGTGCCCGTCCACGCCAAATCCTTGCAAATACTCGAAAAGCTCGGCGATTTCCTTCAAGTCGGTTTGTTTGTAAATCGTCGTGTTGGTGCAAACCATAAAGCCGGCATCTTTAGCCGCGCGAATCCCGTCGATGGCCTGCTTGAATACGCCTTTGCGCTCGACGCAGAGGTCGTGAGTCGCCTCCATGCCGTCGAGGTGAACGTTAAAGAAGAACTGCGGTGTTGGCTTGAACTCATGCAAGCGCTTCTTAATGAACATGCCATGGGTGCAAAGGTAGATGTGCTTTCCGCGGTCGAGGATTTCCGTCACCAACTGCGCGAGCGGGCGGTAGATCGTGGGCTCGCCGCCGCAAATCGAAACAATGGGCGACCCGCACTCATCCACCGCCTTCAAGCATTGCTCGACCGTCATCTGTTCGGTAATAGTGTCCTTGTATTCGCGGATGCGGCCGCAACCGGTGCAGGTCAGATTGCAGGCGTGCAGGGGTTCGAGCATCATCACTAGGGGAAACTTATCCACCCCGCGCATGCGCTTGCCGGCGATGTACGTACTCAACTTCGTGGTCATGCCCAGCGGAAACCTCATCGAGTCCTCCTGTTTCCATTCTGCGGGGGAAACTCCGCCGGTGAGAACCGCAGGACCTCATAATCGGGCGTGCCGCTTAGCAAATTCCGGTACCGAGCCAGAGCATAAAGCGGAAAAACATTCCGATAAAGGTGGTATTTCAGGTAGAAAACTCGGGGGAAGCCGGTCCCAGTGCAGGTTGTTTCCGCCCAAGTCCCGTTCTCCCATTGATGGTCCAAGAGGTAGCCCACGGCCTGCTTCACGGCGGGCTCGGTGATATCCCCGCCTGCCATCAAACCAACGAGAGCCCACGCCGTCTGCGAAGCTGTGCTGGGGGCGCGAGCCGTCAACTTCGGGTCGTCGTAGGACGCGCAGGATTCACCAAATCCGCCGTCGGGATTTTGCACTTTGCGGAGCCAGTCGACCGCGCGTTGGCTGGCCGTTTCCTTCTGTAAGCCTACTGTTTCTAGTGCGCGCAGAGCTCCGCTGGTTCCATAAAGGTAATTCACTCCCCATCGGCCGTACCAGGGGCCGTCGGGACTTTGGTCCTTTTGTAAGAAACGCAAGGCGCGCTGAATTCGAGGGTCGGAGGTTGGCCATTTGCTCCGGCCCAGATATTCCAGCACCCGGCCCGTCAGATCGCCGGTGGAAGGATCGATCATGGCATTGTGGTCGGCAAACGGTACGCGGGTCAAGAAGGTGGAATCGTTATTGCGGTCAAACGCGCCCCAGCCGCCATCGCGATTCTGCATACTCAGCACCCAGGCGGTGCCGCGGCGCAAGGCCTCTTTCAAGCGAGCGTGATCGGGATGGTCCACCCGCTGTAGGGCCATCAAAACAAAGCCCGTGTCGTCCACGTCGGGATAAAAGTCATTGCGGAACTCGAACGCCCAGCCGCCGGGGTCGGCATCGGGATTGTTGACTTGCCAGTCCCCACCCCCCAAGACCTGCTGGTCGAGCAGCCAATCGGCGGCTTTGACCAACGCGGGATGGTCGGGAGACAGTCCAGCCTCCTGAAGGGAGAACATCGTTACGGCCGTGTCCCATACCGGAGAAACGCAAGGCTGCATACGTAAGGTGTCGCCCTCTTCGATTTCAAATTGGGCAAGATGTCCGATCTCTCGGGCTGTTACGGGATTATCGGGGGAGTAGCCCAATGTCCACAATGCGAAGACCGAGTTCACCATGGCAGGATAAATTGCACCTAAGCCCTCGGTGCGCTCGAGGTGTTCGAGCAGCCACTCCTTGGCTTTGCGTAACGCCCGGCGGCGTAAGGGCTTCCACGGAAGCATCTCGTGCAATTTGAAGATCCTGTCGAGTACCAGGAAGAAATTGCGCCAGCTCACAAGGTGGCGATCCCATTCGAAAGCCGGAATGCGTCCGGAAGAATCTTTGAAGAGTTCATCGACCCGGGCGGTCAGGGGCAAGTCCCAACGCGGCTTGGAGGCGTAAACGAGCATCAAGGGCACGACGATGGCGCGCGTCCAAGATGACATGGAGTAAATATTCAAAAAGAACCAGGATGGGATAAGAATCAGCTCGGGAGGTATCGCCGGAACGTAGGACCAGGGCAGCGCACCGCCCAAGGCCAAATAAAGTCGTGTGTAAGAGTTGGTGGCTTCAACTCCACCCAAATCGTGAATCTGGCAACGTGCGCGCGCCATGTGGGGAGCGGAGGGTGAATCCCCCGCCAGCTTTAGGGCGACATACGCCTTCACCGTGGAATTGAGTTCGGACGGCCCCCCGGCGTAGATATTCCAGCCCCCATCGGCGAGCTGCCGACGGCGGACGTAATTTGCCAGCTTCGTCCGCCGGCGGTTATCCAACTTACCCAAAACGTGCAAGAAAAAGATGTAATCCGATTCTAGGGTCGTGTCGGCTTCAAGTTCGCCCACCCAGTACCCTTCCGGAGCCTGTAAGGAGAGCAAGTGGTCTGCGGCTCGCTGGATGACCTCCTGAAGGTTCTCGTCGAATCGGCCATCCGCGAAAGTCAGCCTCCGCTCTCCGCGCCGCGGATCCGATTCGGCATATTTTCGTCGTGTCATGTCGTGCTCAGGTTCTCCCTATCAGTGAATTTTCAGTATGTCGATCCTGCCGTCGAGTCTGATCGGACATTATCCCGAGTCCATGCCACTCCATATCGGATGCATGAGCACATCTCATCGGTTGGTTGGCCGCGCACCTCCCTACTCGATCATGGAAAAAAGCTCTGGCCGTGATTCTCACCGTGACGCCACCAACCGGAGACGCCGAGGACCCGTGCCGGAGGAAAAAAGGCTCCTTCCTTGACCAGTCAGACCCTTCATCTAATTACTACTTGCGCGAAACCATGCTTCAAGACTTGCACAATCCAAACCTTGTCCGCTAGAGACCTGTCGCCAATTGGTTCCCGGGGGTTTACTTCGCAATCATGGTGCACTTGCCTTGCGGAACTTGCGAGGCAGCGCCGGACTTTAGCCCGGCATGTGGCGCCCTCTCAAGCGGTGCCACAAGCACCATTACCTCCGGCGCACTACACTCTGAAGTTTACAATCTGCTTACAGATATTTCAAGCTTCTTTGATGTGCGTCAATATCTGAGCAGCACTATCACTCCTGGTTATAGGTTTCGCTTCGAGCTATGCCCACGCGGAAATCCGAAGTATTAACCGCCGTATCATGCCCAAATCCTAGCCCGCGTCTGACGCCAGCGAGGCTTGGAGCATCGCCCGGGTGTAGCCCACGTTATAAGCATAGCCAATATAGGCCCCACCGCCGGGGTACCCGGACTTGAAGTCGGGGACCTCGCTGTCGGCGTCGAGGCCGCGGGGATGCTCCGGGAAGACCAGGCGCGGGTACTTCTGCCGGACGAGCTCCTTCATGACGCTAAACATATCCACTTGGCCCTCATCGATAAAGACTTCCACGTATTTCTCGCGCGGCTTCTCGACGCGGACGTTGCGGAAATGCACGTGATTGATGCGGTCGCGAGTGCCGAAATACCGACAAACTTCCACCGGATCTTCTCCCAATTCCCGGGTCACACCGCAGTCGAAGGTGATGCCGTTCGATTTGCTGGGAACGATCTCAATCAGATGCTTCCAGCCCTCCAGATTACCCATGATTTGCTCCGACCCTCGGCTTATGGGCGCCGGCGGATCGTTGGGGTGCAACGCCAACCGGACTCCCGACCGCTCGGCCACGGGCACGACGGCTTTTAGGAAGTAGGTGATGTTATTCCACATTTCATTCAGAGTGTGGGCGCCCTCATTGGGCAGCGGCGGCAGATCCTTGACCCGGTCGTAGTCGAATGCCGTCAGCCCGGTTCCCGCTCGCCCGGTTTCCGCGTAGTATCCTTCCGTAATTCGGTGGGCATAGAAGTTGTACTCGACCACTGGGACTCCTGCGGCCCCTGCCGCGCGGATCGATTGCTGAACCTTCTGGATTTCGTCGTCTCGGCCCGGCCTCCCGTAGAGCGTGTTGGGGAATCCCGCGACCATCAAGTTGCCCAAGGTGATCCCTCCTGATTTCAGGCGGTTCACGAGGGCGCGGATTTGGCTCTCCTCCCAGGGAATGTTCGGTCCTGACATGGCTACATGCGTGACCCCAAGTTGCGTCACCCGGCGGATGACCGTATCGTCCAACTCGGCAGCGGTATGCCGCCTCTCGATTTGGAGGCAGATCTTGGGCGTTTCCGGCCCCTCCGGAAGCAGGACGGGGAAGCCCGCAGCGCGAGACGGAGCGCCGAGCAGCGCTGCTGCCCCGACGGTTTTCAGAATGTTTCTGCGAGATAGCTTCGCGTGCATAAGTTTTCTCCTTTTGATTTGGTGACATGGCGATCCCGCCGGTTTTAGCAGGGCTAACGTGCGCTCGATAGCGTGGGGCTTCCCCGCAGGAAGCCGCGGACAGGATGGCCATGGCGCAAGCTGTGGCACGGAAGAGCCTGCGGCCACTGTGATACTATCAGCTTTCAACGCCGCCGAGTGATCTGTGAATCGAAACGGCTGCGGCTGAGGTTTCGACATTTCATTGTTACGGGGATTCCAGGATGAGTTCGGGCAGAGACGCCATGATTGTTGCTTCCATCCAGGAAAGCATCAAAGTCAAGCAAGCGTTACTTGAAGACGAGCACATCCTTGCCCAGGTTGCTGACGTGGTCAAGGAGTTTGTCTCGGCATTGAGCAACGGGCACAAGATTCTGTTATTCGGCAATGGTGGGAGCGCCGCCGACGCGCAGCACATTGCGGCAGAGTTTGTAGGAAGGTTTCAGATGGAGCGCACCCCGTTGCCGGCCCTCGCGCTCACCGTGAACACTTCCGCGCTCACGGGGATCGGCAATGATTACGCTTACGAAGCGGTGTTTTCTCGTCAACTTGAAGCCCTGGGATCAGCGGGTGATGTGGCGGTGGGATTCTCCACGAGCGGAAGGTCTCCCAATGTTTTGAAGGCGCTGGCGGTGGCAAAAGCTAAGGGGCTGGTCACCGTGGCGCTGACGGGCAATTTCGGGAGCATGCTGCAAGAGGTTTCCCAGTACTGCATCTGCGTGCCTTCTGACCAGACACCGCGCGTTCAGGAGTGTCACATCCTGATCGGGCACATCGTTTCTCAGCTCACGGAAATGGAATTGTTCCCCAAGTAAGCGGCAGTCTTGCAGTCAATCCTTTCCGGTAGCGGCCAAAATTTCCTCTGGCGATGCTGTGCCGGTGCCTTTTTTCATGACCGTGATCGAGGCCACGATGTTGCCGAAGCTCGCGGCTTCCACCGGGTCATGGGTAACTGCCAGCGCGAGCGCCGTTCCTGCGGCAAAACTATCACCGGCGCCGCAAATGTCCACGGGTTTTTCCACCGACCGGGGTCTGGACCAGCATTCCTTTTCTTCTTCGATCACCAACGCGCCCTTGGGGCCATGTGTCACAAAGAGGATTGACGCCTTCAAAGTTTCGCGCAGCCGCTTGAAATCCACGCTTCCGAAAAGCACCAGACACGCCGCCTCTGCCTCGCTTTGGTTGGGTTTAGCCATCAAGTTGCGGAACAGGTGGATGCGCCGTCGCGAATCGGCCAGAAAGATTTTGTCGGGATATTTTGCCGCAAGCGCACTGAGCGACTCGCGGACGGAGGGGGTCACGACGCCACCTGCCGACGTCTCCGCCTGGTCGGCCACCAGAACGACATCAAATTCTTCCACGGCCGTGGAAAGTTTCCACAAGACTTTCAGTTCAACGTCTGAAGGGAGGGGTTTGGTGTTGATGAAGTCCGCGCGCGGTTGGTCCTCACTGCCGGTTTGACTATTCAAAAGCTTCGTGTAGGTGAAAGTCTGCCAGTTGGGTACACTCACCATCAGGCTGGCGTCGATGCCACGCTCGGTCAAGGCGCGGTCCAACTCGAATCCGAAGCCATCGTCGCCACGAACTCCCAACACCGAGACCTTGGCGGGTCCCAAAGCCGCAAGATTATTGGCCACCGTTCCGCCGCCTCCGGGAGTGACTTCCGTGCCGATGATTCCCAGGCGCGGAATGCCGGTTTCGGCGGAGGGTTCGGAAGTGGCGGGATCGTAATTACACCAACGGTCGAGGCAAATGTCTCCCACCACCAGCGCCCGCATTTTCTTAATACCCGCAAGAATTTCAGGAAGGGTCATGGTTGCAGCTCCAGCAGGGCGCGACGGAAAGCCGCCACAGTCGCGCGATGATCTCCACAAAAATAGAAGCTCTCTCCGCCGTCGGCAACTGTCCTTACGAGGATGGTTTTGTGTGGGCGGAAATAATAGCCGGGGTCGGACTTGGGCAATTCGTGGTGAATGTCGCCATGTATAGGCACCATGTCGAACACCGCGGTGGTGAAATTATTGATCGTCCGAGCTTGCTGGCGCGCCACATTTCGGACCATGGCCAGCGCCTTCAGATAAACTTCAGGACCCATGATGGCCGACCCGAAATTCAACATGATGCCCCCCTCGAGCTTTTCCATGGTCTTGGTGAAGATCAAAAAATCATGGTAGCTGGCGGCGCCGAGCGCCTGGCCGTCGCAATTGGGGTGCTCGTGGATGATGTCGTAGCCAATGCCCACGTGCACGGTGGCCGGCACCGATTGGCGATAGGCCGCAGCGAAAATGCTGACGTCTTTGTGAGGGAAGTCGCTTTCCTCAATTCTCCGGCCCACGTTTTCGCCGAGGCCCAAAGAGAGCGTTGCCGCCTCGCCAATGAGGTCGTTCAAATCGCCGGTTTCGCGCCAGAGGCCGAATTCACCGCTCCGAATGTAGCGCGCCACGCTTTCGGTGGTAGCACCGATGCGCGCCAATTCATAATCGTGAATCGATCCCGCGCCATTCATGGCGACATGGGTAATAAAGCCCCGCTCGATCAAGTCGATCACGTAACGGCTGGCGCCGGATTTGATGACGTGCGCACCCATCATCAGGATGCGGGCTGCGCCGCGCTTGCGGGCGGCAATCAGCCGCTGCGCCACCAACGGCAATTGCGCATGAGAGAATTCGGGCGCCGGGTCATCGAGCTTTAGGACGTAATCGAGGCCCATATCATGCTTCCGCTCGCCCAAAGGCTTGATCAGCAGTTGCGAACGGTCGAAAGTTTTGTATTTTGATTTCATGTTGGGTCCTTGGAGCTGTCGACTGTGAGCTGTCAGCTTGCAAACAACTTTTCCAAAAGCTCCTCACGCGCCAGAAAATTCGGAACAATAAAGTCGGCGCCGACGCCCACCAGCCGCTGGCGCTTCCACGGGTCCACCATCCGGCACTCCGGCTCCGCGGTGGCAAGGCCCACGGCGGTCCCCCCCACGTCTTTCACATTCTTAATTTCCACGAACCCGTCTCCGAACCCGAGCAATTCATCTCCCTTGCATTCGAGCCCGGCAATCATACGTTGAATCAAGATCTCTTTCGAGAAGCTCTTGTAATCGTCCTGAGCGCCATAGATCCCCCCTTGGAAATATTGCCGAACATCCAACAGATCGGCTTCCTCGAGCGTGTAGACCTCATCGGTGCCGCTGGCGCAATATAGCTTCAGACCGCGATCGCGCAGGGATTCGAGAAACGCTCGCGCTCCCGGAACCAGGTATTTGTCCGGCGACACCGCTCCGCGGCGAAGATCCTGCCGCCGGTATTCGATATTCGCCATCAACTTGTCGTGATATTGCCGCTTGTAAGCGAGGGGTTCAAGGGACTTGCCGCCGCGCAGCTCCACCTGCCGGGCCAGCTCCATCATTTGATAGATCGTTTGTTCGCCGGTAAGGCGGGCGACGAAGTCGTCCACCAGTGCGCGCAGCGAGGCTTCGCTTTCGCCCGTTTTGAGTTCCATGAGGATTTCAACCATCATCGGCACCATCACGTCAACCCACCCGGAGCGAATCACGGAAATGGTGCCATCGAAATCAAAGAGCCCCACGCGAGCGCGGGCCTTGGAAACATTGGGGTGTAGGCATTCAACCGAGCTATTCAAGGGGTCATCGACTCCAAATCTGCGGTTTGTTTTGGTGGGAGAGCACAAACTAGATATTGTACCACTACCCGCGCTCGCGCAAGCTTGACGCTGCCGCGCGAGTTGCCTAGAATCAGGGCGGAAGTGCATGTGGGCTGGTGTTCACCCAGGACTTCAAATCCTGTGGGCCCGCCTATGGCGGGCCGGTCGGTTCGATTCCGACACACTTCCGCCAGAAGTTCAAGTCCAGTGGCGAGCGGATAGTGGCTAGACGATGGGTTCTTCTTTCTAGCCACTCGGCACCGACCACCATCCACCTCGATCATGAGCCGCAAAAAGCCCAAGCCGTTCGAAAGCACCACCGAAGTCAAACGCCAAGCCCGATTGCGCGTAGGATCACCTCCTGCGGCTCAACTCCACATCGACAAACGCAAGAAGCTTCCCAAGCACAAGAAGCGCGTGCAATTGGTCGAGACAGAACTTTCGTGATTGCGTCGCGAAGCGGTTGATTTCCTCTTCCGGGAGTGTGTTTGGTCAGGCTGACAGTGGGACCATCGCGCGAGAAAGGGCGGGCGTTCGCTCACCCGATCGCCCGATCTTCCGATCACCCGATTACTCCGAGGCTTGGACCAAGCCTAGCTTTTCGACCCTCAGCCAGGCTTAAATTCAGGGATTCTTTCGGTCGGAAGGAAAAGCGCCGGAGGCGTGGCGGAAAGCTGTCGTGCGAGCGACGTATGGATGGCCAGCAGGTCGGCTTTCGCAAACCCGTCGCCGGAGATTTCCACTTTCCCGTCCGGCTTTATGAGGAAGAGTGACGGCACGTGGGCGAGGCCATAAGCACGCGAAACCAAGTAGGGTGGGTCGTCAACCAATATCGGGAACGTCAGGCCGAAGGTGGCGGCAAATCGCGACCCATCCTGGGCTTTGTCTTGCACCACTCCCCAGATCTCTACACCCTGTTCCCCCAGTTGTTGGTGGATGCGTTCGAGAAAGGGTAGGGTAAACTGGCACGTGGGACAGGAAACCTTGAAGAAAGCTAATAAAACAGGGCCGCCAGCGAGCGCGTCCGGCAATGACAGCCGCTCACCCGTAGTCGTCGCGAGTTGAAAGGGTGGAGCGACTATTCCCGAGCTCAATATCGGCATCGATTTCTTCCCCAACAAATTGGAAAAGTATCTTAGCAGAACGCGAAGCGTCATGGTGCGCGCAGCATATCAGGAGATGGCATGATCGGATGGCCAAAGCAAACCACGCTGCCGAAGTCGCTTCCTGTTCACCCGATTACCGGATTCCCCGATTACCTAGTGGATGTGCTTGACCTTCTTTTTCATGTAATCCATCAGCAGGTATTGCCCAAGGGTATAAGGCGTGGTGAAGTAAGCCTTGCCGCGGCAAATCTCTGTCACCTTCTGGACGAAGTTAATCAGGCCATAATCCTGTGCGAGCATGAAAGTGTTGATCAGGATTCCATTGCGGCGGCATCGCGCCACCTCGTGCAGGGTTTCCGAAACCACCAGGGGATCGAGGCCGAAGGCGTTCTTGTAAATTCGCCCGTCTTCGAGGGTTAGGGCGGAAGGCTTGCCGTCGGTGATCATCACAATCTGGCGCATGTCTTTCTTCTGCCGCGAGAGCAGTCGCTGCGCCAGGCGCAGGCCCTCTCGAGTATTGGTGTAATAAGGTCCAACGCGAACCCGAGCGAGCTCGGAAAGAGGCATCTCTTCCGCCGTGTCGTGAAAGAGGACCAGGTGCAGCGTGTCGCCGGGATACTGGCTGCGAATGAGGTGGCTGAGCGCCATGGCAACTTTCTTCGCGGGGGTAAAGCGATCTTCCCCGTAAAGAATCATGCTATGGCTGCAATCGAGCATCAGCACGGTGGCGCAAGAACTTTGGTATTCGCACTGGTGGACTTGCAAATCCTGGTAATCAAGATCGAGAGGAGTCTTCAGCCCGTTGCGCTGGATGCAAGAGAGAAGGGTGGCGTTGACGTCCAAATTCAGCGTATCGCCAAACTCGTAGCGGCGGCTGGAGCCTTCGGACTCGACACCGGTCGCGAGCTCGCGCGTATCATGCCGCCCGAAGCTGGATTTCCCCAGCGAGCCCAACAAGTCGCGGAGAGTCTTGAATCCCAAAAAATCGAGGGCCTTATCCGTGACCTCGAACTTGGCTTTGCTTTCTCGCGGACCGGCGGAAGGATCGCCCTCGCGCTCCAGAATCTGACCTTGGGTGGGGTTGGGCTGCTCGACCGAGACGTAACCTTCTTCCGAGAGGCGCTCCAGCAGCTTATTGATTTTCTCCGCCAATTCGGAGTTCTGGTAGTCCTCCCAGTTCTGGAGCATCTGTTGCAACATGTCGTCGGGAATTTTTCCCTGATCGCGCAGGGCCTCGAGCAGCGCCTGATGGAGTTGGTCCATCGTTCGCTCAGGGTCCATATCGTAGACGTTCTGAAACTGGCTGTAGAACCCGCTATCGAGCAGGAAATCCCCAAGCATCTGAAGCAGGTCTTCGGCGCTAAGGTCGTCGAAGGGATTGGGAACGTATTTGGAGTACTTAACGAACTTCATAGTCGAAACTCGAAGCTTGAAAATCGAAACTCGCCACGAAAACTCCGAATTTCGATTTTCGAATTTCCAGTTTCAATCTTCTCCTAGTTCAGCGGTCGTCGCCGCGGAGTGACGGGAGTGGGTTCTTCTTCCGGCCGCTCGACCGGGCGGTGCTCGGTGTGGTAACCCAATTCCTCATTACGGCTGAGTCGCTTCAGCGCGTAGAGTCCTTCCAAAATGAACTCGCCGCCCGCGGCCAGCAGCGCGGGGTCGTCCTTGGCCTTCAGACCCAGGCTTTGAGTCTTGTCCAGCAAATTCTGAATCTTTTTGAACTGTTGGAAAAGCTCCTCGGACGATGCGTTGGGTGCGTACCTTAACGTCCCGCCAAGCTCAAACCATTGCACCACCGATTGGAGGGGTACATTATCGAAGTACTTTTTGAAAACTTTGGCGATGGCCTGGCGAATGACGTCGCGGGCCACCGTGTCGGCGCCGCGCAATTCGCCCTCATACTCAAGTTCCAGCTTGCCGGTCAAGGACGGTAGCGACGCGTAAATGTCAGACGGGCGGGGAACGATTCTTCCGTCATGGTGCTTGAGGGCGCGACATTCGGCGCTGCTGATCGTATTTTCAAGGCAAGTAATGGGCATGCGCTGGCTGACGCCGCTGCGCTTGTCAATGCGTTTGTCCGCCCGCGCTTCAAAGGCAATGGCCTCGATGATCTCCCGTATGAACTGTGGGATCACCAGAGGCTTTTCACCCGGGCGTTCGGTCCAAGCTTCCTGGGCCGTAATTGCAAGGCCTTCGTCGAGTGTTGCCGGATAGTGGGTGCGGATTTCCGAACCGATGCGGTCCTTCAGCGGCGTAATGATCTTGCCGCGCGCCGTGTAATCTTCAGGATTGGCGGTGAAAACTAGCGCTACGTCGAGGGGCAGGCGCACGGGGTACCCTTTGATTTGCACGTCGCCTTCCTGCATGATATTGAAAAGTCCCACCTGAATCTTTCCGGAAAGATCGGGCAGCTCGTTGATCGCGAATATTCCGCGATTCGCACGCGGCAGCAGGCCGTAATGAATGGTGAGCTCGCTGGCGAGGGTGTGCCCGCCGCGCGCGGCCTTAATGGGATCGAGGTCGCCGATGATGTCGGCAATGGTCACGTCGGGCGTCGCCAACTTCTCAATGTACCGCTGCTCGGGCCCGAGATAATCGAGCGGCGTCGCGTCGCCCATCTCTTTCAATCGCTCGTGGCACGCACGGCAAAGGGGATGGAGGGGGTCGTCGTTGATTTCGCAGCCCGCAATGATCGGGATCGCCGCATCCAGCAGGGAACTGAGCGATCGCAGAATGCGGCTTTTGGCTTGGCCGCGAAGACCGAGCAGAATGAAGTTGTGCTTCGAAAGGATGGCATTGACGATTTGCGGCGTCACGGTGTCTTCGAAGCCGATGATGCCTGGAAAAATAGCTTCGCCCGCCGCGAGCTTGCGAAGAAGATTGGCACGCATTTCGTCCTTGATGCTGACACTCTGATACGGAGACTTCTTCAGCTCGCCCAGCGTTTTGAGTTTTTGCATTTTTCCCCAGCCCCAAATTCATTATATGCCAGTGTGGGTGTGAACTCAATCTTTCGCGGAACGGGACACGGGAATCGGGTCTCGCAATTGCCATTTACCCGGCACAACGCAGTGTCGCGCGGTTTGTGAGGGAATCGATTTGCCGAAACGAAAACTTACTGGATGAATCCAAACGGCACAATCGCTGTTGGGCCGTAATATGTTGCCCGGCGGGATCAGTCCGTGTCCCGTATCCCGTATCCCGCTCTTCATCAGTGCCGGCCGTGCCCGTTTCCGCTGGCCCGCTTTTGAGATTCGCGCACGCGATCGAGCTGATTTTGAATGATGTCAAGAGCGCGCAGGACAAGCGTGAGGCGTTCCGGTTCGTCGCGGAGGGCGAGGAGTTGCTGTTTGAATTCAAGGTCAAGCGGCAGCGCGGCGGCGAGGCGAAAGGATAGATAGCGGTAGGGGCGGGGAACGTGAACGGGCATTTCCGCGGCTTGGCGCAGCTTCCTCACGACTTCGCGAAAACGCTCGATGGCTACTTCCGCCGTCGCGTCGCTGGGAGAGTCCGGGCCCTCGTCGTCAAAGTATTCAACCGCACCTCGCAGGTACGGCCGCTCGTCGTTGGTCATCAAAACTTCAAAACGCCGCTTGCCCACAGTGAGAATATCCATGCGGCCGTCTTCATACCGGCGCGTTACATTGACGATGTGCGCAGTGCAGCCCATGGCGCTCAGGGCCTGCTCTTTCGCTCGCAGCACGCCAAATTCCTGTTGCCCCTTGCCGGCGGCCTGGGCCTCAAGGCACTCGGTAATCATCATCTTGTAGCGCTCTTCAAAAATGTGCAGCGGCAGGGGTTCTTCCGGCAGGAGCACGAGCTCGAGGGGAAATAACGGCAGCAGGTTTTCCTCCATAGACATGCTCCGAACTGATGGGCTTCGCGTGCCAGGCCGCCGGCGCGCCAGATGCCCAGTGAAGGGATACGGCGCAAGGGGCCTGCACTCACCAGGTCACGGAAAGGCGCCGCTGACCAGCGGGGGCGAACTCATTGGAGTGGCGCAAACGCCTGGCCATTCCAAGCGCACGCCTTATCGATGTTTACCGAATCGACCGCTCTATCGCGGCCAATCACAAAGAACTCCACTTTCCCTTTCCACACCGGCTCCTGCCCTTTGCCGCTGGCGCGAAACGTCACCTCTCCGGTCGTGACTGTTCCAGGCCTCCCAATGTTTTTCTCCGGCGGTTGGAGGATCTGCATTTTGGGAGCATATTGCGAGAGGTTTTGGAACTGCACGGGCGCCTGCCACAAGATTTGGAACTGGCCGGACACGATTCTTCTGATGATCAGGTTGGAGCCGTAGGTATCTGCCTGCTCGCGGAAGGGCTCTTTGGTCACCACACAATCGCTCCCATCCCCGAGCAAATCGCGAATTTCGAGCGACGTCATCCCCGCCTGCATCTCACTGATCGGAATGTTCAAGGCCGCACCGGGTAAGAATTTCCCCTCGTGGGGCATGAAGGCGACAAGTTTCGCCATTGACAGCGGCATCGTGACCACATAGCAGAGCAGCGCCGGAGGCCCGTCCACCCGTCGCACCAAATATCTCGAGATATCCGTATGCTCGGCGTTGAAGTCCTCAAGGTAGGGGTCGCCGAGAGACCGCAACAGTTCGTCATCAACAGGATAGGACCCCGGGGGCATTAGCTCCGACGATTGGATTTCCACCCATCCTAAGTCCGAGCTGCCGGCATTCAAATTGAACGCTCCCACCTGGGCAAGCTCTTTACCATGATCTTGTTTGGTCTTGAAGACAGGGAGCAGCAATCCCCGGGTCAGCTTGCGGTTTACCCTTTGCAGATCGCTTCCAGGAACGAGCAGATTACGAGAGTCGCCCTGGAGACTGAGCCAACCGATCACCGGGCGGGGGCCCGTCGGATTCTTTTCCTTCGCGGTCGCTATCCAAGGCAGGGCGCTACCCGCAACGAGCAGTGCTACGAGGATTAGGGTTCTCATGACATTGCCTATTGTTGACGAGGCGTGGAGGTTTGACAAACACATTTTCGCGACATAGACTGAACCGCGAGGAATCAGCTCCGCCCTCGTCGAGAGTTCGCGGAGCTTTTGTTTTTCTGGCGCGCGAGAAATGCCGAAATCTCCCACCAAAAATCGAAGCGGTCTCTGGGCGGCTTTCGGGCCAAGAAGGGTTACCGGAATGCTGTCCTCGGGGGCCCTTGCGTTCGCGATGTTGTTCTCCGCGAGTACTGCCTCCGCGCGTGTTGTGACTGACCAGACGGGCCGCCAGGTGAATGTGCCGGATCATCCCCGCCGATTGATTTCGATCGCGCCCAGCATTACCGAAACCTTGTACGCGTTAGGGGTGGGGGACCGCCTGGTGGGGGATACCGAATACTGCGACTACCCGCAGCAGGCAAAGTCCCTGCCGCATGTGGGCGCCCTGCTCAATCCGAGTCTGGAGAAAATCGTGGCGCTCAAGCCCGATTTGGTCTTGGGCACCGATGAGGCCAACCGGCGCGAGACCGCTGACCAACTCGAGCGCCTCGGCATCCCCCTCTACGGAGTGACGGCGAATACGGTTGAGGGTACGCTTCAATCCCTCGAAGATTTGGGACGCGTTCTTGATTGCGACCAGACCGCCGAGAAGCTCGTTGCGAGTCTGCGGGCCAGGACCGCGGCGGTGGAAAAGCGGGTTCAGGGTAGGCCGCGGCCGAAAGTTCTTTTCGTGGTTTGGTACCGGCCCCTCATCACCGCGGGAAGCTCGACGTTTATTTCGGATGTCATCCGGCAGGCTGGCGGCGAGTCCATTAGCGATGACATGAAGACTGAATGGCCGCATATGAGCTTGGAAGAAGTTCTGAAGAGAGCTCCGGACGTCATTCTGTTTCCGCGGACGGAAGCCTTTGCCCCCGGCCTGGATGAGTTTCAAAAGCTGCCGGGATGGCGAGACTTGACCGCGGTGAAAAGCCGCCATATCTACTTTGTCGCGGAAACCATTATGCGGCCCAGTCCTCGCTTGATCGACGCGCTGGAAGAAGTGGCCAGGATTCTTCACCCCGACGGGTAGGTGGGCGTTCGTAGGTGGCAGGTCGTAGGTGGCAGGTGGGGAACACCCTGCGCAAAGGGTGTGCTCATCCCCACATTCCACCTACGACCTGCCACCTACCTCCTAAACTATGTTGACTCTCTCCCCCACACGAAGAAACGTGTTCTTGCTGCTGCTGGCGTTGGCCGGGGCGCTCGTGCTGATTGACTTCGGCGCGTTGGCGCTGGGCGGCGTGCATCTTTCTTTGGGTGAGGTATGGTCGGGATTACTGGGTAAACATCCGGGATCGGAAGCGAGCGTCATCGTGCGCGACATTCGCCTGCCGCGAATCATCCTGGCGATGCTTGTGGGCGCGGCGCTGGCAGTCTCCGGAACAGGGCTGCAAGCCTTGCTGCGCAATCCCCTGGCGGACCCTTATGTTCTGGGGATTTCGAGCGGTGCGGCCTTGGGCGCGATTGTGGCGCTGTGGATTGGTGGACGCCTCGCAGCGGCCAGTCCCCTCACCGCGTTTGCGGGCGCGGTCCTGACCATGTCGTGGGTTTACTTGTTAGGACGGCGCGCGGGGCGCCTGTCAAGCTACACGCTTCTGTTGGCCGGAGTGGTAACCGCATCGTTCCTGTCGGCGATGATTCTTTTTGTATTGACCCTGCTTTCCACGCGCGACGTGCGAGGCACAGCGTTCTGGCTGATGGGCGACCTGAGCGTGGTTACGGACGTGCAGATTCGCTTTCTCACCCCCGCCATCATCCTGGCCATCGTAGCTCTCTACGCCTTCTCCAAGGATCTGAATGTGCTCCTGCTGGGGGAAGGGGAGGCAGCGCACCTGGGCGTAAATGTGGCCCGCGTCGAGTTTGCCGTTTACCTGCTGACTTCGCTTTTGACCGGATTGGCTGTTTCGGTAAGCGGTGCGATTGGCTACCTGGGCTTGCTGGTGCCGCACCTGGGGCGGATGATCGTGGGCAACGACCATCGCACGCTCATCCCCACCGCGGCGTTTGGCGGTGCCATTATGCTGGTGCTCTCTGACACGCTGGCGCGTACGGTGATTTCTCCGGCCGAGCTGCCCGTGGGGGCTGTTACTGCTGTGGCGGGAGCGCCGGTCTTCATTTATTTGCTGAGACGGACGTCGGGGTAGGTGTCGCAGGTGCCAGGTGTCAGGGGCGGAAGAAACAAGTCAAAAGTCAAAGTGCAAAAGTCAAAAGGCAAAAGTGAAGGGGCGAAACTGGAAATCAGAAACTGGAAACTGGAGAATCGGCGCAAGTTTCGATTGGGGAGAAGGCCAAAAGTTAAGGCCAAGCGACGCATGATCACTTTTGTGTTTTAACCGTTGCCTTTTGACTTTTGCGTTTTGACTTTTGACTTGCTCTTACATGACGAGCGCTCAACCCATCACGGTCGATTCCAACCCGCTCGCAGCGGGCGAACTCATCGCCGACTCCATTTCTTTCCGCTTTGCCCAGTTTTCGCTCGCGCCGATAAGCCTGAAGGCTCGCGCCGGTGAGTTGACCGCCATCATCGGGCCCAACGGGTCAGGGAAGTCCACGCTCTTGGAGATTCTCAGCGGTTACTTGAGGCCCGTGTCGGGTCGGGTTACTTTGGACGGGCAAAATCTGCAGGCGCTATCTCCTCGCGAGCGCGCCAGAAAAGTGGGCTTGGCGCGGCAGGACACCATCCTGCTGTTTTCCTTTGAGGTGCGGGAGTTTGTTCGTCAAGGGCGGCATCCGCATCTCGGTAACAGTTTGTTTGAGAGTCCGGAGGACGATCGATGGGTGGAGTGGGCCCTGGAGAAAACCTGCCTCCAGGAATTCGCTCACCGCCGCGTGATGGAAATGAGTAGCGGGGAATTCCAGCGCGCGGTTTTGGCCCGCACCCTGGCGCAACGCCCACGCTTGGTTTTACTGGACGAACCGACTGCGAATCTCGATATCGGCTACCAAGTGGAGATGTTCCGCCTGCTTCGCCAGCTCGCCAAATCGGAAAACTTCATCGGCGTCGTTGTAACCCACGAGCTCAATTTGGCGGCGGAAATGGCGGATTATGTCGTGCTGCTTCAGGGCGGGAATTGCCTCCGCCAGGGAAAGGCGGAGGACGTGTTCCAGGCGGATTTGCTGAGCCGCGCCTTCCGCACGCCCGTCCTCGTCGACAAGAACCCCTCCAGCGGCCGTCCGCGCGTTACCTGGGTGGCGCCGTAACCGTCCCAACGAAAGACTTCACCACAGAGCGCACAGAGGTCACGGAGAACAGCCGCCGACAAGGACTGTGAGGATCGGGATTCGTGCATTGTATCCCTCGCCAGCGCCAGATCAAGCGATTCTCTCTGCGGTCTCTGTGCCCTCTGTGGTGAGGTTTGGTTTCGCGGCGTGTACCCTTGCACGGTATAGACTAATGGTCTATACTCAATCGGAAAGGAAGATGTGCATGGCCAAAACTGGAATCGCCAAGTTATTTCGCAACGGCCGCAGCCAGGCCGTCCGGCTTCCCCAGGAGTTCCGCTTTGAGGGGGACCGGGTACGGGTGCGGAGGGTTCGAGGCGGGGTCCTTCTGGAACCGCTCGCCGCCGACCCCGACAAGTGGTTTGAGGAACTGGACCGATGGGCCGCCGTCCCCTTCATGGAAAATGGGCGTAAGCAGCCCAGGACCCCGCGGCGCGAGATCTTCGAGTGAACTTTCTTCTTGATACCAACGCCTGCATCGCGCTGATGAAGGGCCAGCCTCCGTCCGTCCGCGCCCGATTCCGCACGGCCGTCGCCGCCGGCGGCAAATTATTCGTCTCTTCGATTGTGGCTTTCGAGCTTTCGTATGGTGTTAGCAAAAGTTCGCAGCCGGAAGCCAACCGCCAGCGCCTACGGGCATTCATGGCCGCCCCCGTTACTCTCCTGACTTTCGACGACAGGGATGCCGAGTCGGCGGGAGCGGTTCGGGCGGCGCTTGAGGTTCTGGGCAAACCCATTGGCGCGTACGATGTGCTGATTGCCGGCCAGGCGCTCGCGCGCAAGTTTACCCTGGTGACGGTCAAGGTTTCAGAGTTCGCCAGAGTGACGGGGCTCGCTTGGCAGGATTGGTCCAAAGCGTCTTAGAGAGGGCTTGAGCAAAAGAAAAGCGCCCCGGTCCAACCGGCGCGTCTCCACTTCATCGATGTGTGTTCCATGGTTGTACCTGCCTTGTAACCTTTCCACGATGCGATGAGCTTCATCGATGTGGGCGATCCTACGGCATCGGAGACCTTGAGTTTGAGGATCATCCTCCTTCATGGTGCAGTCCCGATGCGCCGCGTCGAGCAATTCCAGTTCCCCTGCCTTTCCCCCTGCTGACCAGCATCGCTCGGCTGAGCCGGAACCGACTACCCCGCGTCTTCTTTTAGTAGCGCGGGCAAGATGCCCGCGCTACGAGCGTTCAGGCAGCCTCCGCCTGGGCTGGGGTTGGCGCCGAGGGACGTTTTGTCGATGCTGCGCGCGGCGGCTTGCTCGTGTTTTCTTCAACATAGCCGGATGCACCTGCATTTTCGCGTGCGTCGTGGCCGGCATTGGCCGCTGCTGTAGCGGCGGTCTCCGACCGCCGTGGCATCGATCCGAGATCGACGCTACAGGCTGCGGTCAAAGGCCCTGTAGCGGCGGTCTCCGACCGCCGCGGCGTCGATCGGAGATACGTCGATCGGAGATCGACGCTACAGTCCGCGGGCAAATCGCCCGCGCCGGCGTCCTCCGCCTCGTACTGCGCCTGCGACCGTTGTTCGGACGTCTGGGCCTGCGCTTGCGGCGACGCGGCTTCCTTTTGCAGCTTCCGCAACTCATTCCCCAGCCGCGAAAACTCGCGCACACACGAACGTTCCTCGCGCCTCAGCAATTCCAAATCCTTGTCGATCTCCGTCACCAGCAGGTCGCGGGCCCGAGCCGAGAGCGGAGCCTCCTTCGCGGCGATGGCTTCTTGCCACGACTCCGCCGCCTCGCGCAGTTCGGCGTCCGCCAGGTTCCACAATTCTTCCCGCAGCGGATCGCGGTCACTGCCCTCGGCTACGGGAATCTGCGGACTCGGCTTCGGGGACTCGTCGTTCGTGTCTTCCTCGATCGTCTCGTTCCATTCCTCGTCGCTCATGGCGCCGGGAAGGGCGGGCGGAGCCGGGGTGCTGAAACTCGCGGGGAAGCGCAACTGGCGCAGTAATTCGTGGATCTCGTTCATGTTGGTGCTCGGATTCTGTTTCATCACCTCCCGGCAAAGCTCGATGCATCCGCCGGGCGTATAGAAATCCGGACGGGCCACCGCGCGCCGCAGGGATTCGAGGAAGTCCTGCACGCCGGCATAGCCCTCGTGCAGTTCCTCGGCGGCTTCGCGGCGCTTCTCCTCGGCCCGGCGGATGTGCGCGGCCGCCTTGCTTTCCTGCAGGCGCTCGGAGCGCTGGATGCGCCATTGCAGGCTGGCGATGCGGCCGGTGATCCACTCCTGGTAAGCGTTGGCGGGGCGAAACTGCTGGCGCGCGCCCTCCGCCAGGGCCGCAAGACCCTCGGGGTCTTCGCCCAGCGCCACCAGCGCCTGGTCGCGCATTGCGGAATAGTAGCCGTGGCGCAGGTTGGCAGCGCGAGCGCGCTCCTTGCCTTCCGGCGTCGCGGCGCCGTGCGATTGCTGCGCATTGCGCTGGTGCGCCTCCAGGTTCTTTTCGGTCATGGTTTGCTCAATAAGGGACATTGAAAGTCCTTTCTCGGGGTTGGGGGTTAGGGATTAGGAAAATGGGGTTCGGGATACGGGATACGGGAAATGGGACATGGCGTACGGGAAACGGAACACGGGACATGGGAATTGGAAATTCGCGAGTCGGGATGCGGGGAACGGAATACACAATACCGGACGCAGGTTGCGGCATCCGGGAAACGTCGTGTAGGCACAAAGCAGGCGGTGAAATGGATATACCCGGGCGCGGAGAGCGAGTGAAGATGACTGCGCTCATGGCACAATTGTAGCTCAGGGGAGTATCAGTTGTCAAGTGATTTAATTGACCAAATTCCTACCGGCAGGAAGAAAAATTCTGACAAATCGCAGAATTGAAGCCGAAAGCGACATCTTGTCCTGAGCGCGCCGCCTTGCCGAAAACCCTTCCGCACTTTTTCCCCGCCGCGTAGCGCAGGACCCGCTCTCCGGTCCTGCGGCTTTTCCGGCATGTGCAGGTGAGTCCGGCGCAGCCCACGGGAAAATCCCTATGGGCGCGAGGCGAAAGTCCGTCCCGCGCCGGAAGAGCCGCAAGGCTGGAGCGAGAATAAAAACTCGAAGATCGCAAATCACCAATCGCCAATCACCAATGATCCCGTCGCCCGGCCGCCCGACGACTCGATCCCAGATGCGCGCGGCCAAGGCTCTTCCCGAAGCGTGTATAATGGACGGCTGGGCTGGTTAATTCGCACCAAGGGAATCTGGCAATGACTGTTTCCACCGTAGCGCGCACAAAATACGAGGCGGTAATTGGCCTCGAGGTGCACTTACAACTTCTGACGAAAACCAAGATCTTCTGCGCGTGTTCGACGCATTTTGGCGACCCTCCGAACTCCAACGTCTGCCCCGTCTGCCTGGGTTTGCCGGGCGCGCTCCCGGTGTTAAACCAGGAAGCCGTGACGATGGCGATGAAAACGGCCCTGGCGCTGAACTGTGCCATCAATACCCACTCGCGTTTTGCCCGCAAAAACTACTTTTACCCCGACCTGCCCAAGGGCTACCAGATTTCGCAATACGATGAACCCGTGGCCCTGGATGGGTGGATCGATATCGTGGTCGATAAAACCCGGAAGCGCATCGGCGTGACGCGCGTTCATCTGGAAGAGGACGCAGGCAAATCCCTCCACGAAGGGTTTCCAGACTCCGACCGCAAGTCTTACATCGACTTGAACCGCTCGGGAGTGCCGCTGATTGAAATCGTGAGTGAGCCGGACCTCCGCACGCCCGACGAAGCGTTCGAGTACCTGACGCGTCTGAAGACTCTGCTGCTTTACCTCGATGTCTCCAATTGCAACATGGAAGAGGGCAGTCTGCGCTGCGACGCCAACGTGAGCGTGCGCCCCGCGGGCGCCACGGAGTTCGGGGTCAAAACCGAGGTCAAGAATCTGAACTCCTTCCGCTTCCTGCACAAGGCCTTGACGTACGAAATAGACCGCCAGATTGACGTCCTCGAAGGGGGCGGGACCATCCACCAGGAAACGCGCCTATGGGACAGCCGGGAGCAGCGGACCTACGGAATGCGCTCGAAGGAGTTTGCGCACGATTACCGCTACTTTCCCGAACCTGACCTGTTGCCCTTGGTGATTACGGACGAGTGGAAAGCGCAAGTGCGCGCCTCCTTGCCCGAATTGCCCGACGCCCGCTGCCAGCGCTTCATTCGCGAGTACGCGCTGCCCGAGTACGATGCCGGCCAATTGACCTTGTCAAGGCAACTGGCCGATTATTTCGAGGAGGTGGCGAAGGCATCTGGCGAACCTAAACTGGCTGCCAACTGGGTGCTGAGTGAGTTGCTCCACCTGCTGAACGAGGCGAATCGTGAAATCGGCGAGTCGCCCGTACCCGCCGCGCACTTGGCGGAATTATTGCGCCTGATCGCGAAAGGGTCGGTCTCCGGCAAGATGGCAAAAGACATTCTCGCGGAGATGTATTCCACGGGGAAGACCGCCAGCGCGCTGGTGAGCGAAAAAGGCTTGGCGCAGATCACCGACGAAAGCCGGATCGCTGCCGTGGCGCGAGAGGTCATCGCCGCGAATCCCAAGCAAGTGGAGCAATACCGCGGCGGCAAGACTGCCACTCTGGGGTGGCTGGTAGGGCAGGTGATGAAAGCCACCCGCGGCCAGGCAAGTCCCCAAGTGGTGCAAGAAGTTTTGAAGAAAGAACTGGAGTGAGGAGACGAAACTCGAAACTGGAAATTCGAAAATCGTGGGTTATGTTTCGGGTTTCGATTTTCACGTTTCGCGTTTCAACTGCTACCACCAACAATCCCAAAAGGAGTGAACGATGCTCAAGATCGGCGATGTGGCTCCAACTTTTTCATTGCCCTCCGATACCGGGGAGCAGGTTTCGCTGGAGGCTTTCAAGGGCAAGACTGTAGTCCTGTTTTTCTTCCCCAAAGCCGACACACCGGGTTGAACGAGCGAGGCGAACCAGTTCCGTGACGCCAAAAAAGAACTGGACAAGCTCGGGGCAAGAGTTCTCGGTGTAAGTGGCGATACCGTGGAACAATTGCAGAAATTTCGTACCAAGTACAAACTGAACTTTCCGTTGGCAGGCGATACCTCTCACACCATGCTGGAAGCCTACGGCGTGTGGCAGGAGAAGAATCTCTACGGCCAGAAGTTGATGGGAATCGTGCGCACGACATACCTGATTGATCGCGAGGGGAAGATCCGGAATGTTTTCCCCAAGGTAAAGGTTGAGGGCCACGCGCAGGAAATCCTGGCGGCGTTGAAAGGCTGAGGGAGAGCGGCGCGGCGACGGGGAAACAAGTCAGGTGGACCGGGTGGTTTCCTTCTCGAATTGCTCGCGCATCGCGGCGGTCCAGTGATACGACTCGCGGTCGTCGGGATAGCGGCCCTCCACAACGTCGGTGCGAAAGTTGATCAAGACCTGGTTGAGCAGTTCGCGAAGGTTGGTGTAGGGACGCACGAATTTGGCGGGCGGCATGTAACTGAGTCCCACCAGATCGTGAAATACCAGCACCTGGCCATCACAGTTGGGACCGGCGCCGATTCCGATGGTGGGGATGCGCAGACGGCGGGTGATGATGGCGGCGAGCTCGCGCGGGATTCCTTCCAGCACGATGGCAAAGGCTCCAGCGTCTTCCAGCGCTTCGGCGTCGGCCAGAATTTCGGCAGCGGAATCGAGAGTTTTGCCCTGCACTCGATAGCCCCCAAAGGCGAGTACGGACTGGGGCGTCAATCCAATGTGCCCCACGACGGGAATTTGCGCGTCGACGAGTTTTCGCACCAGGGGCGCGCGTTTTACTCCGCCCTCAAGCTTCACGGCCTCCGCGCCGCCTTCCTTAATAAACCGAATCGCGTTGGCCAAAGCTTGCTCATCGCTGATTTGATAGGCGCCGTAGGGCAAATCGACAATCAGCAGAGCCCGCCGCACGGCCCGGCGCACAGCCCGTAAGTGGTGCAGCATTTCATCGACAGTTACCGGCACTGTCGAGTTATAACCTAGAACCGTTTGAGCAAGAGAGTCGCCAACGAGAATGAGTTCGATGCCGGCTTCGTCAACCAGGCGGGCGGTGGGGTAATCGTAAGCCGTCAGGCAGGAGAGCTTCTCTCCGCGCAACTTCCGTTCGAGAATCAGGGGTACAGTGATCTTGCTCACGGCCTCGGAATTCTGGTCCATGGCTTCACCTCGCAGAATTTGATCATTAGGCCATCGAGTCATTCGGCCATTGAAAACCGGAAACAATCGTCAATCTATGAATTCCCAGCAAGTAGACGAGAATCGCACGCTGCGGGTCTTTGAATGGCTCGATGATCCGATGACCCAATGACTTAAATACAGAAGACCCTCTCCGTAGCAGGAGGTTATTCCGGCGCTAAGCGCGTAGCGCCTGGGGCCCGGGAGGACCTCCACCCACCTGGGCAGAGAGGGTCTTCAAACTTTGCACTGGCTCGCGGACGAGAGCTATTCACCCCGGTCGCGAGCTGCATTTCGTATCCGTCTCAGTCCGACGATGCGGATCCGAGCGGCGAGAAATACTGCGTTCCGGTGACAGGCTGGTTCAAGCGGCGCAGGAGTTCCTGCAAGTCCTCGTTCCGGTCGACGAAATCGATCTCGGACGTATCAATCACCAGCAAGTCACTGGACTTGTAATGGAAGAAGAAGTGTTCGTAGGCATTCACCACCGATTCCAAGTAATCGTCGGAAATGCGGGGCTCGAACGGCACGTTCTTCTTTTCAATCCGCTTCCTCAACACCTCCAGATTCGCCTTTAAGTATATCACCAAATCCGGGATGGGGACTTGCTCGGCGAACATGTCGTAGTACTGATCGTAGACCTTAAGTTCCTCGTCGGAGAGGTTCAGATAGGCAAATATTTTGTCTTTCTCAAAGATGTAATCGCTGATGATCAGTTGGTCGGCCTTCTTTGCCTGGTCCAATGCTTGCCACTGCTTGAATCGTTGAACCAGAAAGTGCAATTGAGCCAGTAGCGCCGCGCCCGGCTTGTCGCCGTAGAAGGCCTTGAGGTGGGGATTGTCTTCGTCGTCGCGAATGCGTGTGGCATGTAGGCGTCCCGCGAGGAGGTCGGCGAGTGTGGTCTTTCCTACGCGAATGGGGCCTTCGATGGCGATGAAGCGCCACGGCTCGTGAGGCTGCGGCTTAGGCATGGGTGGCCTCACGCAATTGCGCCAACGCGACGAAGATGGAAATGCGCCGAACACGCGGAATAGCTGAAGTCCGGATCGCGAAACTTGAAAGCGCGGCTGAGTTTCGAATTTCGCCTTTCCATTCGCGTTTCATCGGCGGTACGTTATTCCTCCGGCTTGTACCGGACCACCTGGCTCAAGTCCGGCGAGTTGTGAAGCAATTCCGTGACGGTCCGCCGGCTCACCGGGTGGCGGACCGCGGGCGCCAATTCTCGCAAAGGGATCAAGACAAATCGCCTTTCGTTCATGCGCTCGTGGGGAATGGTCAAAGCCGCCGTCCGGACCACCACATTCTCGTAAAGGAGGATGTCAATGTCAATCGGTCGCGGGCCTTTGTTAACTCCTGGTCGCCGTCCCAGCGCCCTTTCCACGGACTTGACGGCCTTGAGAAGCTGCATGGGCATCAGCTCCGTCGTGGCTTCCATCGCGCAATTCAAAAACCACGCTTGAGGTCCAAAGTCGACAGGTTCAGTTTTGTAATACGACGAAACTCGCTGGACCTTGACCCCGGCTTTGCCCAGTTCATCCATGGCGCGGAGGAGGTTGGACATTCGGTCTCCTCGATTTGAGCCGAGGGAAAGGTAGACTTGCTTGCTAGGGCGTGAGCCTTTATGGGGAACGGCGGAGGTCGGGTTCGCTTCAGGTAACATGCAGCTTAATCCCGGTCGACCGGATGCGCGGCTCAGTCGAACAGTGTCCGTGGGCCAACGCCGGGCAGCGGCAAATTCAACAGCCGGTAGGCCGATTCGTTGGCTTTCCGCCCTGATTTGGTGCGGCTGACGAATCCCTGCTGGAGCAGATAAGGCTCAACCATGTCCACCAGCGTATCGACTTCTTCATTCAATGTTGCGGCAATGGCCTCGACTCCGACGGGCCCGCCATTGTAGATGCGAATGATTGTGGAGAGAAAGTTACGGTCAAGATCATCCAGGCCTTGGTCGTCCACGCCCTCGAGCTTTAATGCGTCGATGGCGATACTGGAATTGATGACGCCATCGGCCTTCACATCGGCGTAGTCGCGGACTCTGCGGAGCAAGCGATTGGCAATCCTCGGGGTGCCGCGGGCGCGGCGGGCGATTTCCGTACTGCCGGCTTCATCAAGCTGAGCCTTGAGAATTCCCGCCGAACGGCGAATGATCCTCCGCAGGTCGTCCACCGTGTAGAACTCGAGGTGGTAGGAAAGTCCAAAACGGTTGCGGAGTGGCGCCGAAAGACTCCCGGCGCGAGTCGTGGCGCCTATAAGCGTAAACCTCTTGAGCGGGACATTGATCGTTTTTGCGAACATTCCCTTGTCGACCACAAAATCCACCTTGTAGTCTTCCATGGCCGGGTAGAGGAATTCCTCAATATTAGCGGGCAGCCGGTGGATTTCATCGATGAAGAGGATGTCGCCCTCGCCGAGATTGGTCAAGATGCCCATCAGGTCGCCGGTCCGTTCGAGTGCCGGACCTGATGTCGTGGTGATCTTAGACCCCATGACGTTGGCAATGACGTAGGCGAGCGTGGTTTTGCCCAAGCCCGGCGGGCCAAAAAAGAGCACATGCTCAAGCGATTCGCCGCGCTGTTTGGCCGCTTGCAGGGCGATGGAGAGCTTCTCGACAACCTTCTTCTGCCCCACGTACTCGTCGATATTGGATGGGCGAAGGGTGCGATTGAAAGTCTCTTCTTCCTTCGATATAAGTTCCGGCGAAACTAATCGTTCTCTGGGCATAGGAAGTTAGGTTATAGGTTACAGGGAACAGGTTATAGGGAACTGTTCCCTGTAACCTGTTCCCTATGACCTAGCTCTTCGGGTGCAATTGCTTCGAAGACCTTGCGCAAGAAGTCTTCGGTCGTTTTCAAATTCTTGTTCTTGGCGAAGATCTCCTCGACCATGCGCACCGCCTCGATGCGCGAGTACTCCAACTGTTCGAGCACCTGGAGGGCCTCCTGTTTCAGTCCCACGGCAGATTCTTGCTCGACGGAAAGCGGCTCTTCCGTGCGCGCCAAAGCAAACTTGGCCATTTTTCCGCGCAATTCGGTGATGATTCTCTCCGAAGTTTTGGCGCCGATGAAGGGGAGTTCCTTCAGGAAAGCGGCGTCCCCACCCTCGATGGCCATCGCGATTTCATTCAGAGGCCGGATGAGGCATTTTAGCGCCCGCATAAATCCGACGCCTGGAACGGTGGTGAAAGTTTCAAAAAACTCACGGTCGAGTGGGTCGAGAAACCCCACCAGCTTGGGAGTCAAGTGCCCGCCGCCCAGGCCGCCATCGATGTAGTAGATCGTGTAAAAGGTCAGGGGATTGCGGCGCTCAGCCTCTCGCCGCGGTGCGAAGGCGCGATGCGATTCCCGAGGGAACGAAGATTTCGTAGCACATTGCCTGCACGCGAATCAGCAGTGAATGGCGTTGAATCCGATCGTAGAGAACTTCACCGGTTATTTCAGAGATCATGTTAGTCCGTGGGTCCTTAGGCCGACGTAAGTTGCCGGGTAATAGAAAACTTGAAGTTTGAGAATCCTCACCCAGTCACAAACTTCGAGTTCGCCCAGAACCCATCGCTCCCTATGTCCTACTTTGCGAATCGCTTGCATTGACGTAGCACAGCGCCACGGCCAGCGCATCGGCCACGTCGGGAGGGTGCGGCGTGCTTTCGAGCGAGAAGTAGTGCTGGATGGCGCGCTGCACTTGAAGCTTCGAGGCGTTGCCGTTGCCGGTAACAGACTGCTTCACGCGCTTGGCGGAGAAACTCAGCACCGGAATCCCTTCCAGTTTGGCCGCCAGGCAGATGACGCCGCGCGCGTGGCCCATCAGGATCGCGGTGCGCGGGTAATCCGCGTGGCTGTAAACCTCTTCCAGGCACATGGCCTGCGGGCTGAACTCCTTCATCACCTGCTGAAGTTCGTGGAAGAGCGATTCCAGGCGGGCCGGGAAGATTCTGCCCATGGCTCGGAGGCAGCCGGATTACGCCCGCTTCCAGCAGCTTGACGTCCGTGCCTTGGCTAATGACCACGCCGTACCCGGTGATGTTCAAGCCCGGGTCGATTCCAATGACGCGTGTTGGCTCCTGGGACGTGCTGGCCATTCGCAAGGATTGTAACATTCAGCGGGCAGTTGTCAGTAGATGGAAAAGGCCGAATGTCGGAAAAGGCGGAAATTCGAAAATCGAAATTCGAAACTGACCGCGACTCCCTATTTTCGAATTTCGAGTTTCGGCATCGGTTACCGTGGCGTCGAATCGGGCAGGCCGCCGTCCACGGGAATGGTCGCTCCGGTGGTGGGTGTTTGCCGCGTGGCGAAGAACAGCACCGCGCGCGAAACGTGCTCGGCGGTCACCTCAGCCTTCAAAAGATTACGCGACTGGTAGTACGCTTCCAGGCCCTTTTCGTCCAGATCCTCGCGCGCGCATGCGGTCGGGGCCGACCTCCGCCCACAGCCCGGACCGGCGGTCTCCGTGGGAGAAGACAGCATCCGGAGCGACCATGTTGACGCGCACGCCCATCTCGGCCATTTCCTGGCTGGCGATGCGAGCCAATTGGTGAGCGGCGGCCTTAGTGGCGCTGTAGGCGCCGAATTTCGCGCCGGGCATGAAGACGTTCTTGGTGGAAACCAAAATGATGTCGCCACCCGTGCCCTGCAAGCGGAAGTGCCGAGCGGATTCACGCAACAGCAGAAGGGTCCCATCCGTGTTGACGCGCTCGACACGCTGGAACGCCGTGAGATCCATCTGTTCAAGTGACGAGACCATGGCCACGCCGGCGTTTACGATCACCAAGTCGACGCCGCCCCAGGTCTTGATGACAGACTCAAATCCTCGCGTCACCGATGCAGGATCGGTCACATCAAGGGAAGCGGTAATCACGCGCTCGCCATATTTCTTTTTCAGCTCTTTGCCGAGATTGTCTAATGCCGCGCCGGCAAGGTCGGTCAGAGCAACGTGGCATCCATTCGCCAAAAGGCCATCGGCGATCGCTGAGCCAATCGCTCCGGCAGCGCCAGTCACAATTGCAACCTCGCGCCCCAGGGGTGGCTCGTCGGTTCGGAGCTTGGCGTGCTGGAGGGTGAAGTACTCGACTTCGAACAGATGTTCCTCGGTGAGACCACGGTAGGTGCCCATCGCAGCGATGCGCGCCTTGGCGGCGAGCGTTTGTGCGGTGATGTCGTGGGCGATGCGCGCGGCGTGCGCGTCCTTGCCCGCGCAGAGCGCTCCAAGGCCGGGCAACAGAACCACGCGGGGCAGGGAATCGAAAGGCTTCATGCCGGGAGGCATGAGCGCGGCATTCCGTTCAAGGTATGCCTGATAAGCCGCCGAGTAAGCCTCAAATCCCTTCAAAACCTGATCTCGGAATACGGTCGGGTTGCTGTATTCGGGATCATCGACCCACAGGGGCAAAGGCTTGGTACGCACCAGATGATCGGAAGTCAGCGTGGGGGTCAAAGCCAATTCCTTGCCGCGGTCGGAGCCCAGAAAATCCAAGATTTCCTGGTTGAGCAGCGGTTGGAGCACCATGCGGCGATAGGGGCGGTCAGGGTCGCCGCTGGGTTGCGCCAGGAGTCCACGCACCACGGGCGCGACTGACGCGAGCCGTTTCTCCGCCTCGGCGAGCGATGCTGGCACAACCACGACGAGGGGCCTCGAAGCGCGGCGTGCGGCGAAGTCTTCTGCGCGACTCACGAGATCGATCATGGCGGAATAAGCTTCGAGGGCGGTCTCGCCCCAGGTCATGATGCCATGCTGCATCCAGACCAGGGCGCGGCATCGGGGGTGCGCATCGTAGGCGGCGATCACCGCTTTGGCCAGCTTGAAGCCCGGCTTCACATAATCGACCACCGCCACTCCCTCGCCCAGCGCCTCGCGAATAAGCTTGTCGCCCTCGGGTTGGTTCGTCAGCACCAGGATCGCATCGGCATGAGTGTGGTCGATGTACTTGGCAGGGATATAGGCGTGAGAAAGGGTTTCAATAGAAGGCGCGGCGGCGTTGGGAACGAGCCGATGGGTTTGGAACTCGCCCGCCATCGCATCATCGGAAAGCTCGGGAAGGGCGCACAACCGCTTCAGATACTCGAGGTCCAAAGCGGTGTGCCCTTCGGGTTCGATCGTACACAAATTGAACCCTGAGGCCTTCATGAAAAGGGCGGACGTTTCCTGGCCGAAGACGTTGCGATGAGTTCCCTTGAGCGAAGTGTTGCCGCCACCGTGAAGGACCAGCGCTTCATCGCTTCCCAGTAGACGGGTGGTGTAGGTTCGCAGGGCCAGGTCCGCGCCCCATTGCACACCGTATCGGGAAATGAATTGCTCGGCATCACGGTCGGACCAACGGTTTTTCATGGGTGTCTCGGGAAGAAGTCTAGACCAGGGATGGCTTCAGCGGCCTCTACATTTCTACCGACGGCTGTTCACCGACGCCACCTCATCCAGCATAAACCGCGCGTTCGTTTCCGGCGCCTTGCCGTCGAACACGGCGCTCCCCGTTACGATCAAATCCGCGCCGGTGGCGGCGACCTCCGCGATATTCTCTTTCGTGATCCCGCCGTCGACGCCCAGGATGATGTTCTTGCCGGCGTCCGCAATCATGCGCTGGACGCGGCCGATGCGTGCGGTCGTCGAGCGGATATACTTCTGCCCGCCCCATCCAGGGTTAACGGCAAGGAGCAGAATATACTCGAGCTCATCCAGAAGAGGTTCGAGCGCCTCCAGCGGCGTGCCCGGATTGAGCGCCACGCCGCGCACGATTCCCCGCGCCACATCATTCACGTTGGTAAGCGTCCCGAGTTTTTGCAGCACCCGATGCGCGTGCGAGCAGGCCTCCACATGAATCGTGATGATGTCCGCGCCAGCGGCGACGTAGTCCGCGACCTTTTCCAGCGGTTCCTCGATCATCAAGTGGACATCTTTGAGCAGAGAAGTCTTGATGGCCTTGATGAACGGCGGCCCCGCGGTCATCATGGGGCAGAAGCAGCCGTCCATCACGTCGACGTGCGCCAGCTTCACGCCCGTCCGCTCGAGGAGCGAGATTTCCGAGCCCAGCGACAGCAAGTTGGCAGTGATCACACCGACGCTGACAGTGGGCGCGGCGGCGCGGAGCAGTTCGAAGCCTTTGGAATTTGCCATGTGATTTCGCGTCGTAGGGAAACAGAAACGGCTGACAGCCGGCAGGTAACAGCCAAGAAGCGCGAACTGTCGGCTGTTAGCTGTGGGCTGTCAGCTTTCCCCTAACTTCTGACTCCCGCCACCTCGTTCCGAAGCGTTTGATAGAAGTCGTAAGCCTGCTCCGGCTTCATCAGTTCGTGAACCACTTTCCCCACGGCTTGAATCATGGCCGCCGGGGCGTCCGATTGGAAAATGTTCCGGCCCATATCAACCCCCGCGGCGCCTTCGCTGACGGCTCGGTAAGCCATGGTTAGCGCGTCGATTTCGGGCAGCTTCTTGCCCCCCGCCATCACCACCGGGACGGGGCACGAGGCGGTGATCGTTTCAAATCCATCTGGCACATAATAGGTCTTCACCACCTGCGCGCCCAGTTCAGCGCAGATGCGGCAGGCGAGGCGGAAGTACTTTGCGTTGCGCACCATGTCCTTGCCGACCGCAGTCACGCCCAGGGTGGCGATTCCATAGCGCAGGCCGGCGTCCACCAAGCGCGTCATGTTGTGAATGGATTGTGTTTCATATTCGCCGCCCACGAAGACTTGAACCGCCATCGCCGAAACGTTCAGCCGCGCTGCGTCCTCAATGTCGACGGCGATTTGCTCGTTGGAAAGCTCTTTCAAGATGCTCGGCCCGCCGCTCGCCCGCAACACGACGCCGTGTGTGAAAGACGCGGGGATCGTGGTGCGCAGGATGCCGCGCGTCAGCATCAGGGCGTTGGTGTAGGGCAACAGCGGCACGATGTTCAAGTCGATCCGCTCCAGGCCAGTGGTGGGCCCCTGGAAGTATCCATGATCGATGGCGAGCATCACCGTACGGCCGGACGCGGGATTGAACACGCGCGCCAATCGGTTCTGCATGCCCCAGTCCAGCGCCCCCGCACCCTTCACGAAGAAGGGCTCGTGCTTCACTGGCACATCGGCATAAAAGTGTTTGGACTCTTTCTCAGCATCAAACTCTGGCATAGCGAACTAATCCTTTCCGAAGTGTGATCGCACCGAGCATTTGCGACCTGTGATTTTCCTTGCTCCCGCATGCTTTGTCAATGTTGGGAGCGGGGTGCCGGGCTCTGTGACGGCGTTCCGAGCGGAGCCACGACCGACGTCGCGCCGATGTCCGCCTCGACAAAAACCCACTACGCGTAAATCCCGCGGAGCTTAATGCAAAACGCGACGCGGTCGATGGCCAGCATGTAGGCGGCGATGCGATTGTTGACGTTATGCTTTTGGCTGTACGCCACCACGCCGTCGAAGGCGGAGACCATGCTGTGTTTCAGCCGCTCGTTGACCAGGCCTTCCGTCCAGAAATAGCCCTGCCGGTCCTGCACCCACTCGAAGTACGAAACCGTCACGCCGCCAGCGTTGGCAAGAATGTCGGGAACGACGAACACCCCGCGGTCAAACAGGATGTCGTCGGCAGGGGGAGTGGTGGGGCTGTTGGCGCCTTCCACAAGCAGTTTTGCCTTGATCTTGTGCGCATTCTTGCTGGTGATGACGCTCTCGGTCGCGGCGGGCAGAAGGAGGTCGCAGTCCTGCTCCAGGATTTCCTGGGTGCCAATGCTGTCGCCGCCGCCATAACCTTGAATCGTCTTGTGTTTTTCGGCGTATTCCAAAAGGTGCGGGATGTTGATGCCGGAGGTGCTGAATATTCCCCCCGAAATATCTCCGACGCCGATGATTTTGTATCCCGCCTCGTACATCAATCGAGCTGCTTGCGAGCCGACATTGCCAAAACCCTGCACGATGACGCGCGTGCTCTCCCGCTGCCACCGGAAACGCTTCAGCGCTTCGTCAGCGGTGATCATGCACCCGCGGCCCGTTGCCTCGCGGCGCCCCAGCGAGCCTCCTAAGTCGAGCGGCTTGCCCGTCACGCTGCCCGTGACCGTGTGGCGCATGTGCATGGAGTAGGTGTCCATAATCCATGCCATCGTCTGCTCGTTGGTGTTCATATCGGGCGCCGGCACATCGCGGTCCGGGCCGATATAGTCCAGAATCTCCGCCGTGTAGCGGCGTGTGATGCGTTCCAGTTCGCCCACCGATAGTTTGGAGGGATCGCAGACAATCCCTCCCTTGGCCCCACCAAAAGGGATATTGACCACCGCACACTTCCAGGTCATCTCGGCAGCGAGTCCGCGAATCTCATCCAAACTGACGTCGGGTGAGTAGCGCAAGCCCCCTTTGCAAGGCCCGCGCGCGATGCTGTGCTGCACACGATAGCCGTCAAAAACCCTCAGCGTGCCGTTATCCATTGAGACCGGGATGTGAACAATGATTTCGCGATTGGGAGTGCGCAGATAATTCGAAAGGCCTTCGTCTATTCCGAGCTTGCGGGCGGCCACATCGTACCGGGCCGCCATGGATTCGTACACACTAAGTTCCTTCTCTTTATCCTCAACGCTCATTTTGCCCCCTATTTGAATCTGCGGGATTCCACCTGCTCCGGGTGGTTCTCCCCCCTGGCCTGAGCTCCAGGGCTCAGCGAAAGTATAGCAAACGATATGCCACTGTTCTATTGGCTGGGATGGACTTGCTCGGATTTGGCTAAGCGCCTGCCGCGGCGAGGACGGCCGTGGCGGAAATCGGAGCGCTCGATGCCACCGGAGGATTGGTGGTGAGCGCCCAGCAATCTTTCTGACGCAGTAACTGGGAAACCAATTGGGAATGCATCGCGTGGCCCGCCCGTTCGGCAACCACATGACCGATCAATGGATGTCCAAACAGGGAAACATCACCAATCAGGTCCAGAATCTTGTGGCGGCAGAACTCATCCGGGAAGCGCAGGCCCTCGGGATTCATCACGCGTTCCTCATCGAGCACGACGACGTTATCGAGAGACCCACCCTTGACCAACCCGCTCTTCAGGAGCATCTCAACCTCGGCAAGGAACCCGAAGGTCCGGGCAGGAGCGACATTGGCTTCATACGAATTGGCATTGGGGGTAAAGTCCAGTGATTGTGCGCCGATCACGGGGTGGGGGAAGGCAATCGAGTAGCTCACCGCGAAAGTTTCGGCCGGATAGATTGCGATTCTCTTCGCGCCTTCCGATATTTCCAGGGGCTTTAGAATCCTTGCATAGGCGCGGCGGGCACGCTGGGGCCGCAAACCCGCCTGGCGAATCAGCTTCACAAAGGGCAGGGCACTGCCGTCCACGATAGGAAGTTCCAGGTTGTCGATTTCAACGATGGCGTTGTCGACTCCCAGCCCGGCCAGCGCCGAAAGCAGGTGCTCGGTCGTGGAAATCAGCACGCCCTTCTTCATCAAGCTGGTGGCATAACTAACGCGCGCGACATGCCTCGACTGCGCCTCGATGGTAAAGCCGTCCAAGTCAGTCCGCTTGAAGACGACTCCGGTATGTACCGGCGCGGGACGAAGCCGCAGGTTGACGGTCACTCCTGTGTGCAAACCTATTCCCGAAAGCGAGACCTCTGAAGCCAATGTATGTTGTCGACCCAAAGTTCCTCCCGACGTAAGTTAACCTTAATGCAACCAAGGTGCCATGTATATGTTAAATGACAACACAATATAAATCTGTAGCTTGCGGACTTATTGTAAAGTTGAGAGTTTGGGTGGATGTGGTAATCATACAACACTTCTCAGCGTCTGGAGTGTCCTCCACGCCTCAGCCGCGGGCTCCGAGTTCCGGGATATGATCATGTCGTTAGTAATTGGATAAGCCCGGAATGCGCCCCAGCAATCGAAGGGCTGACTTGATCAGCCCCACCCCTCCTGGGATCGGGCAGGCTGATTTGACAAACGTGCCGGCGATCATCGAACCGTCTCAGGGACGCCGATGGTTGGGGTAAAATGACAACCTCATCTTTTTGAGCGCAAGGAGGATGGTTTGCCCCAAACCGCCAATAAGCTCTTTCTCATTGATGCGATGTCTTTGGTTTTTCGTTCTTTCTTCGCGCCCATGCAAATGGCGCTCGCCTCGCCCACCGGAATGCCCACGAAGGCGATTTACATCTTCGTCCGCACGCTTCGCAAGTTGCTCAAAGACCATCAACCCGACTCCGTCGCGGTGGCGTTCGATTTGTCTGCCCCCACGTTTCGCGACAAGCTGTTTGAAGAATACAAGGCGAATCGGCCGGCGTTTCCCGAGGACCTTGCCGTCCAGCTTCCGTACGTCAGGAGATTCTGCCGCGCCCTGGGATTGCCGCTGGTGGAGCGCGAGGGGTTTGAAGCCGACGATGTGATTGGCACACTGGCGCGGGCGGGTGCAGAGCAGCGGGCGGAAGTCTTTATCGTGTCGGGCGACGAAGACCTGTTTCAGTTGGTGAACGACTGCGTCCGCGTGCTCAAGCCCTCTCGACCCGGGAGCGACGGCGAGACTCTTTGCGACCCCCAAAAGGTGAAAGAGATTATCGGCGTGGAGCCTGCGCAGGTAGTCGACTGGCTGGCGCTCACGGGCGATCCCAGCGACAACATTCCGGGCGCCCGGCCGCTGCCCGGCCGCGAGCCGAAGCTTGCGGACGGCGAGAAGAAGCGCAGCTACATCGGTCCCAAAGGGGCGACCGAGCTGATCCAGCAATTTGGCACGCTGGAGAAGGCCCTGGAAAACTACGAGCAGGTCAAGAAACAAAGTTACCGCGACGCCCTGCGCGACTTTCACAAGGAGGCGCTGCTAAGCCGCGAACTGGCCACCATTCGCACCGACGTTCCTCTGGGGACCTCCATCGAGGAGTTAAGTGTGGCGCCCCTCGACATTACGGAACTGACGGCACTCTGCCAGGAACTGGGCTTCACTTCGCTCCTGCGCGAGTTCCTGCAAGAAGCTCCCGCGCCGGCCGAGGCTGCGACCGAATCGGAGGAATTGACCACTCCAAAAGCCATCGAGCAGTGGCTGCGCGCAGTTCCCGCTGGCGCCACGCTCGCCGTCGCAACGGGGGTGGAGGGCGACGAAGGTTTTGCGGGCCGTCTGGCCGGGCTTGGTTTTTCGGATGGGACACGGCTGGCGACGGTCGGCCTGGGGCAATCGTGGGACTTGCTTCAGCCTCTCGCAGCAATGTTGGGCGACGCAAATCGCCGCAAGGCGGTGCACAATTCCAAGCTCCTGCAACTGCTGCTGGCGAAGCAGGGAATTGCGCTTGCCGGCGTGGCGGACGACACCATGCTCTATTCCTACCTGCTTGAGCCGCTGGCCTCCAGCCACACGCTTGCGGACGCGGTATTACGGTTGCAAGGCCGGAAGATTTCTGCCTCCCTCGCCGAGACCGCAAATCGCACTTACCAATTGGGCGAATTGCTCCGCCCGGAGATCATGCGCGAGGAATTGCAGACCCTTTACAGCGAAATCGAGCTGCCGCTGGCCTCGGTATTGGCCGAAGTGGAGGCGGCGGGCGTGCGCATCGACGCGGAAATCCTTGCCCGAATGTCCGGCGAGTTCGACAGGGAACTGACCACCCTGACGCACGAAATATACGACCTGGCGGGAGGCGCTTTCGACATCGATTCCCCCAAGCAACTTGGCGAGATCCTGTTTGAGCGTCTCAAGCTGCCCGGCGGCAAGCGCTTGAAGAAGAGCGGGCAGTATTCGACCGACGCCTCGGTGCTGGAAGCGCTGGCAGAAAAGCACGATTTGCCGCGTAAGATCATCAACTACCGCACACGATCCAAGCTCAAGTCCACCTACATCGACGCGCTGCCCAAATTCATCCAGCCGGGGACTGGCCGCCTGCACACGTCCTTCAACCAAACCGTGGCGCGCACCGGGCGGCTCTCTTCGTCCAATCCTAACCTCCAAAATATCCCCATCGACGATGAATTCGGAGTGCGCATCCGCTCGGCGTTCGTGGCTGACCCCGGGTGCGCGATGATCTCCGCGGACTACTCGCAAATTGAGTTGCGAGTCCTCGCGCATCTCTCCCAGGACCCGCTGCTGATCGAAGCCTTCACCCGCAACGAGGACATCCACGCCCGCACGGCGCAGGAAATCTTTGGTGTGCCGGCCGCACTCCAGAACCACGAGCATCGGCGCATGGCCAAAGCCATCAACTACGGGGTGATCTATGGGCTCAGTTCGTTTGGATTGGCGGAGCGTACGGGCACCAGCCGCACCGAGGCGCAGCGCTACATCGACACCTACTTTGCGCGCTACAGCAAGGTGAAAGTTTATCTCGATGGCCTCGTGGAGCAAGCCCGCACTACCGGCCGCGTACGCACGGCCTTTGGCCGGCTGCGGCCGATGCCTGAGATCAGCAGTGCCGACGTGCAAGCGCGGAATCGTGCCGAGCGCGAGGCCATGAACACGCCCCTCCAGGGCACGGCCGCCGATCTGATGAAACTCGCGATGGTGAAAACCCAGTTGCGCCTGGAGCGGGAAAAAATGCAGACGCGCATGATCCTGACCGTACACGATGAACTGGTTTTTGAAGCGCCGGAGCCGGAGATCGACCGGGCGAAGGAAATCGTGCGCGAGGAGATGGAAGGCGCGTACGCCATGCGCGTGCCGCTGAAAGTCGGCTTGGGAGTGGGAGCGAATTGGAAAGAGGCGAAGTGAGGGGCGCGCGGTAAAAGAAAGTCAAAAGGCAAAGTGCAAAAGTCAAAAGGCAAAAGTGCCCGACCCACGCGATCAATGAGATAGGTTGCGGCACGGGTCCGACGCCCGAAGCATCGGGGCCTCAGTTGAGGCGGAAAAGCGTGACCGGCGACGTGTCGTTTCCCGCGTGGTCGAAGGAGATTACTCCCGACGCTCCGGGGAAGGATGTGATACCGGCCAGGGCGTCGCGCAGGCGCGCGCGGTTGGGGCCGGACTGGCGGAGCGATTGCGCGACCATGCGGACGGCGTCGTAGGCCTGGGCTGCGGCGATTCCGGCCGCAACTCCGAAGCGCTGCCGGTAGCGCTCGGCGAAGGCCTCATGGGGCGTGGACTGAGCCTCGGGGGCCTGCGTGGTCCAGACACCTGGATCTTCGCTGGCGCATGCCCGGCAGTGAGGCTGAGAGGAATTGCTCCAATCCCCTTGTGCGGCCTTGCGGGATAGGTAGAGCGGCACCATGGGTAAGTCCTCCCGCAGGCGCGCTACGAGCAAACTGGCCTTGGGAGCGTCGGTCCAGATCACGAGTGCTTGCACGCCCTCCAGAGTTTTGCGTAACTCATCCCCTGCCAGCTTGTCGGGCTCAACGATGATTCGTTGTGGTGAGGCCGCGTTCAATTCTCGCGCGGCTATCTCGAACTCCTCGCCGCCCGCGCGGCCGTCGTGGTCGTCCTGCGTGAGTAGCGCGACGTGCTGAAGTTTTTGATTCTGGTAGATGTCCCGCGCGAAAACGCGTGCTTGCACGGCGTCGGTGGGGCCCATACGGAAGAGCCAGGGCAAGTTGATTTCTGTGGTTGCGGTGTCGCTGGAAAGCGTTAGGATGGGCACACCGATTTTGTTGGCCACTTGTTCGGCCAGGTGCGCCGCGCCGCCATCCGTAGACGTGATGAGCGCCACGGCTTGATCGTCGAACACCAAGTGCACAATTTCGCTTGAGGCGCGCCCCCACGGCCCGGTCTCATCGCGCACGGCCAGGGCTAAGCGAAGACCGCCGGGCAGGGAGGCGGCGTTTTCTTCTTCGATTGCCATTTCCGCGGCGCGGCGCAGTTCCTGGCCCTCGGCCTGCCGCGGCCCGGCGAGCGGAGCGAGTAACCCGAGGCGGATCTCCGGTCCCGCCAAATCATGCGCGGCATCGCGCCCGGGGCCGTTGTAGCTTACGGCATCGCGGTTTATGGCGGCGTAGGGTTTCTGCTGCGCCAAGCCCAAAGCGGGGAGAAGACTCAGACAGATCAGAACCAACAATGGGATTGCGGCCTTTGACCGGAAGAACAAGTCAAAAGGCAAAATGCAAAAGGCAAAAGGCAAAAGTGGGCGGCTCTTTCGTTTGGCTTTCTCATTCTCAAGGTCGGAACCAATACAGACTTGAATCAATGCGGTCCTTCACTTTTGCCTTTTGACTTGGCTTTCCTACCCGTTCTCGCCAGAAACCGTATTGCCGTTCTGAATTTTTGCCTTTTGACTTTTGCGTTTTGCCTTTTGCCTTGCTATTCGGATTACTTCCCGCCAGCAACTAAGTTATTGCCGTTTTTAACTTTTGCCTTTTGCATTTTGCCTTTTGACTTGCTTTTCCGGTTACTTCCCGCCGCTATGCGCGGCTCCCTCGTGTCCGCTCTGTCGCGGCGCGAGCCAATACTCGAACTTCCCATTCTTCACACGCGCCATGGTGACGGGCGAGATGTTGTTGAGCGTGTGGTCAAAATAATCCGTGCCGGCCACTCCCTGATAGGTTTTCATCTGGTAGTCGCGGAGTACATCCATGATGCGCCCGCGATTCAGGCCGGTTTTTTCGATGGCGGCGATCAGAATGTTTGTGCCATCGTAGGCCGACGCTGCATAGTCAATGGGCTCCTCGTGGAACTTTTGCCGGTAGGCATCGCGAAACGCCACCCATTTGGGGTCCGTGCGAGTGGGATCGAGCGCGGACGTAACGACCAGCCCTTCGGCTGCGGGTCCGGCGATCTCGAGCAACCGCGCGTACGCCAGGCGGCTGCCGCCAAACACTGGCTGAGTCATCCCCATCTGGCGCATCTGTTTCAGGATCAGGCCGGCATCTTCCGCCTCGCCCCAAATCACCAAGCCTTCAACCTTCGCATCCTTCAGCATGCTGAGTTGGTGCGAAAAGTCTTTGTCGCCGCGCTCGAACTTGACTTCCAGGATCGGCTGGCGGCCCATGCGGCGAGCTTCGTCGTTGAACTTCTCCACGCCAATGCGCGCATAGCGCGTCTGAGTGCGCAACACGCCAATGCGTTTCAGTTTGAGGTTCTTGAAAACGTAATCGGCCAAGGTGTAACCCTGCTGGCGATCGTCGGGGAAGTTGTGGAGGAGCCAGGGAATGCGCGTCTCGGTGACGGTGGGGTCAGTCGTGCCGATGTCCACCATGGGCATTTCCAATTTCAGTGTGGTACGCAGCAGGATATGGCAGTTCTGCCCGTCAATGCATCCCACCATGCCCCAGCAATTCTCATCGAATTCCATTTTGACGAGTTCGGCGGAAGACGCTCCCCACAGGGCCGATTCGGAGTGGAGTTTGAGCGCGTAGGGCTTGCCATGATATCCCCCGCGGGCGTTGGCCTGATCGAGGGCAAGCTGCGCCCCGTGTAGGGCGGGAACGCCGAAAACCATCTCGGGATTATTCTCCAGCGGTGAGAAAAATCCGATGGCGACTTCGCTCATTCGAGCGGGATTGCCATCCGGGCGCAGATCGGCGGCGCCGTTGTATTGCAGGGTGTCCTCGCGCACGAACCAGTCGTAGTAGGGCTTGGTAAAGCGGCCGTAAGGCACGGCCTCATCCGGCATGTTGGCGTACCGGCCCTGCGGCTTGACCGTTTCGTCGCGCTTCACGACGGCGTCTTTGGGGGTTTCGTCAGGGTCTTTGTATTGCGCCGCCAAGGGAATGGCAACGACAAGCAGAAGGAGTGCGGATAAGAATGGCCTTTTCATCGGTTCTACCTCGGTCCCGAATCATGAAACCCGGGACACGCTAGGGTTATCGAGCGCCGGTACGAGAAGATTCACCACAGAGACTCGGAGGTCACGGAGAAGAGCAGAAAGAACGCGCCCCAGAAAACGAGGACGCCGTTACCTTTGTCCGCGCCAGCAGTGGTTCTTTTCTCCGTGCTCTCCGTGCCTCTGTGGTGAAGTCCTTTCTCGTGTTTTTCACGCCGCCTGCGCAAACAGCATCCGTTCGTGCCGGTCGCGGGCGAAATTGACGATGCGCCCGAGAGTTTCGCCGTCGATGGCCTGGTCGGCGTCGCACCGGGGGCGTCCGATGGCGAAGTCAGCGACTTCGATCATCAGCCCATGGCTGCCGAATTCCAGCGCCGCGCGGCTGGCGGGTTCGACCATCGACGCCACCCCCGTGGCGTGGCTGGGATCGACGATCACGGGAAGGAACGTGTTCGCCAGCACCGCGGGGATGACATTCAAATCGAGAATGAAGCGCGAGTACTCCCCCGCCGCAAATGCCTTGATGCCGCGCTCGCAGAGCACGATGTTAAGGTTGCCCTGCTTGGCGATGTATTCCGCGGCACCGAGCCACTCGCACAGGCTCGCCGCCATGCCGCGCTTCAGCAATACGGGTTTTCCCGAGCGCCCTACTTCCGCCAGAAGCGAGTAGTTCTGCATATTGCGCGAACCGATTTGGAGCATGTCGGCGTAGCCGGCCACTTGCTCCACCATGCGCGTGTCCATGACTTCCGTGACGATGGGCAGGCCGGTTTCCTCGCGCGCGATGCGCAGGATGCAGAGTCCCTCCACCCCAGTGCCCTGGAAGTCGTGCGGCGAGGTGCGAGGTTTGTACGCCCCCCCGCGCAACATGTCCCCCCCAGCGCGCTTAACGGCGCGGGCCACGGACAGCGTCTGGTCGTGGTTCTCCACCGCGCACGGCCCGCCAATCACAATCGGGCGACCGTTGCCGAAGCGCACGCCGCCCACTTCCACCACGCGAGTCTGGTCCTCGCCGTATTGCGGGTTAGTCTGACGACAGAGTCGCGGGCAGATCCGCGGAAGATCCTCGAGTGTAAGTTGTCCGGTGATTTTCATGGTCACTCCGTTCGAGCTGTCAGGGAGAAGCTCTCAGCTATCAGCCATCAGCCAAAGCATCCAACAGCCAGCAGCGATCCAAAACGCTCGCCACTGGCCCCTAACCCCTGAACCCTAATCCCTAACCCCTGTTTTTGTCCGACTCGAAGATCGCCATCGCTTCCATCTCGATCAGCAGGTCCGGGCGGCAGAGAATTGCCTGGATGCCGGTCGAGGCGGGTAGCGGGTCGAGTCCCTGCTCCTTAAAAAACAACGTGCGAATTTCGTTGAAGGCTTCGTAGTCGCGCTCGATATCGCGCAAGTAGCAGGTGGTGCGGACGATGTCCTTCCACGTGGCGCCCTCGGCCTTCAGCAACTTCGTGATGTTCTCGTACGTCCGCCAGGTCTGGGCGCGGAAGTCGCCGATGTGGATGGAATTTCCGTACTCATCCACGCTGGCCGTGCCCGAGATTAGCAGGATCGTGATGCCTTTGATGTCCAACCGCAGTCCCCGAGAGAACGACGATGGCTTAGGATACTGATAGGCTTCGTTCAGGGTCTCCGGCGCACTAATTGCCTTTTTGGGGATGGCTTGGTGTGCCGTCTGCGGTTGTTCCAGAGTTTCTTGCGTTGGCATAAAGTTGATTCTCCTTTTGAAGTTGATGAATTCCGTGGCTCAGCCCTTGGGCTGTGGCCACCCAGATGTCCTCACCCTGAAAATCCATGCTCAGGATGTAGTTGTGTGCGAGTGCCGTGGGGGTTGAGAGCTTTTCCTTTTTTCCGTCAGGCCAAGTAATTTCGATTTCGCCGTGGGGTGCGAAGGTGGAGTTGCCGCCTTTTAGGGCGGCAGCCGACGTAGAGCCGCCCTTTAGGGCGGCACGTGCCGGGCTAAAGCCCGGCTCTACGTTGCTTGTTCCCGGGCCAGCGCCCGGCTGTTTGCTCGGCCGGTAGGTGACCCAGGTATTGCTTTGGTAATCGAGCATGCTAAGGCCCTTATCCGTGCAGGCCCACACCTCGTTCCCGCGGGTCTTGGGAGAGTTGATGAAGTCGGAAGCGAGGCCGCTGTCTTTGGTTAAATAGTTGTGCCAGTTGCGGCCGTCATAACCGCTCAAGCCGAAATAGGTGGACGCCCAAACCATCTTGCTTTCGTGGTTCCAGGCAACGCCGGAAACAATAATGTGGATGAGGCCCTGGTTCTTGAATAACACGATTTCCATTTCCTCATCGGGGTCCGTGTAGGCCTTCATGTACCCCTGTTTGTCGTCGTATTCAATTAGCCCGCCGCCCCACATGGCGAAGTATACCTTACCGAGTTCCGGGGCAGGTACCACGCCGTAAGTCCAGGGTTCGTGGAATGGCGCATTCTTTTCGCTCCAGTCGGTCCACTCACCCGTGTCCTTGTTGTAGCGGCTAATGCCCGCCGTCGTGGTTACCCAGATGAACTTGCCTTGGACGGCGACTCCGTAACAGATGTCGTTGAGAAGCCCGCTGGTCAGGTTGGCGAAGTTCTCAAAATGGCCGCCGGAAAGGTGGCTTACGCCGCCAAATGTGGCGATCCACAAGTCGCCGGTTTGGTGATCTACGGCAACGCCCATCACCACGCGATGTGCCAACCCGTCCTCGGTCTTATAAACCTTCTGCACTTTGCCGTTCTCGATCAGAACCAAGCCATCCTCGGTGCCGGCCCACACACGGTTGCCATCCACAGCAACACAAAAAACCTTGGCATCCGGCATGCCATTCGCGGTGGTGAAGTTTTCCCACTGGGTAATTAAATGAGGCCTCTCTGCGGCGAATGAGAAAGAGCAAGTCAAAAGGCAAAAGGCAAAAGTCAAAAGGGGGAAAAGACGGTAGACGGTAGACGGCATACGGTAGACAGGGAAGGCGGTAGACGGCCAATTAGGCGATCTGTCCTCTCTTCCTCCTGAAAAAGACCAAGGCAAAAGGCAAAGTGCAAAACGCAAAAGGCAAAAGTGGGAAATACGGGATACGGGACACGGGGTACGGGGCACGGGGAAGGACGTATTGGGCCTGCTGTGTGCGATATGCTCCCCTTTTTCGCTAGTGGCTTGCTCTCCGCGAAGCGTGGAATTGAGAATCTCTTGAGTCATTGTTGTCCGTCCTGTACTTTTGACTTTTGCATTTTGCACTTTGCCTCTTGACTTGCTTGTCGCCGCCGTCCGCACTCTACTTTTGCATTTTGCACTTTGCCTTTTGACTTGTTCTTCGCTGCCGGTCTGCGCCAAAAGTGCTTAACTGAAATCGCAGATTCAAGATTCAAAATTCAAAAACTCAAAATCACCAATCGCAGATACTCAACCGCCCATCGCGAATCACCAATCACCATTCACAAATCGCAAATTTCCAATCCAAAATCCAAAATCTAAAATCCAAAATCGTCAAAGCGTCTTCAAGAACTCAATCAGGTCATTGAGCTGTTCCTTGCTCATATCCGACGTGACTCCGTGCGTGTCCTGATTGTTGTAGACCGTCCAGATTTCCTCCAGCGTCAGCGCCTCGCCATTGTGCAGGTAAGGCGCGTCTTCGTAGACGCGGTCGAGTTGGGGAATGTCAAACAGCCCGCTGGTGTCGTACTTTGTCGTCGACTTCACGTCCGTGCTATAACGCGCGGTGTAGTGAGTCTCCGCCGGATGGCACGTGTCGCAGCGGTTTTGCATGGGAATCGGCCGCCCGTCGGTGGTGGCTTGGCGGAAGAAAATCGCCTTTCCACGCTCCTGCGCTTCGGTCAATTGCCCGTCGGGCGCAATGTGCCGGTTGGGCGCGAGCGGAATGTTATTCAAGTAGGTGAGTAGTGCCCCCAGTTCCTCCGTGTTAAATCCCTCCGAGCGGAAGAAATACTTGGCGATGCGGGGGCCGCATTGCGTGGCGAGGTCGGCATTCTTGCCGTTCCACTTGTACGGCGCCGTTTCACGAATTCCCCGCAGGGTGCGGTTGGCTACGCGGTCGCGGCCGAGTTGCGGAGTTTCAATATTCCACGCCAAACCGTCGAGGTGCGAGTTGGGATGGCAGGTGGCGCACGCGAACTGCCCTTGAAAACAAATCTTCGCGGTGTGGAACATCTGCTCGCCGCGCCGCATCTGCGTGAGCTCCTTGGGTCCGCCCAGATCGATGGTGGAGGCGACGGTCGCATGCGCCAAGTCCACGACAGTTACGGAATCGTCGAGGCGATTGGTGACGTACGCCCAACGGCTGTCGGGCGAGACGGCAACGGATGTGGGGTTGTGCCCCGTGGGCAGGCGTTTGATCACGAAGGTTACGGCAGAATCCAGACGGTTGGCAATCTCTTCCGCGGGAATTTGCCGCAGTCGCTGCGCCAAGCGGGCAGTATCCAGAATGGAGACAATGTCAGCATCTGACGAGGTCACGACCGCGCGGCGGCCGTCGGGCGAGAAAGCCACGCCGGCGTTGGTGGCAAAATAATAGTCGATATCGTCGAGCACGACTTGGGTTACCTTTGATTGTGCTTCGCCGACCGTCGTGCTCGCGGCAGGATGGATCACCGCCATGCCGTGGGTCATCATCCATCCTTGCGGAACCTGAATGAGTGGGCCGAGGTTTTTGGGCCGCATCAGAGGGACCAAGAGGTCTCCAGCCTGTAGCGGCGGTCTCTGACCGCCGACTCGTCGATCGGAGATCGACGCTACAGTTCGTTGATTGGCAATCGCCGTGACCGCGGGCGGCGCTTCGGCGATGTGGCGCAACTCGATCGTTCCGGGAATCAAAATGCGTTCGGCCACCACCTGCTTGGCCGTGTCGAGCACGAGCAATTCCGAAACTGGCGGCTGATCGTAAGGCCCGAGGTGCGGCAAGATGTTGGCAACGTAAACGCGGCGGCCGTCCCGCGACAGCACCATCTGCTCCGGATATCGATGTGTAACGAAACGCTTGATTTCCGCGCCGGAGGCGAGGTCGATCAATGAGACGCTGTCGGCAATGCTGTTGGCAACGTAAAGGGTTTTGCCGGAACGATCGGTAACCAGACCCACCGGTCCCCAGCCGGTTTTGAGCGTGCGCTTCACCGCAAACGTGGCGGCGTCGACTTCGGTGACCGTGTCGCTCCATTCGTTGGAGACGTAGAGGGTCTTACCGTCGGGCGAAATCGCCAATCCCTTGGGTTTGTGGCCGACTGTGGCTTTCGCGACAACTTGCTTGGTTTGGGTGTCAACCGCCAGCACCGAGTCGCCGTCTTCGCAGACGACGTACAACTTTTTCCCGTCGGCGGATAGCCTTATTTCGACGGGGGTCAAATATGCGGGCTCGGTGGGCTCGGCGGACTGCGGATTGATCGGCGTGGCCACTACGAAGGAGCAAGTCAAAAGGCAAAGTGCAAAAGGCAAAAGGCAAAAGTAAAAAGCCACACACAGCTTTTGGTTCGTCTGTCGCGAACTTTTGAAACGGCAGCTAAGCATGGGCGCTTTCCTTGGCTTTTCCTTTGGCGGTTGCGACGGACTTCGAGAGGATCGCACGCAATTGATTCGATTCGTCAAGGAGGTCGGCAATCCGCAGCTCTGGAATTTTCCCGGACTTGGCGATCAGGCGAAGCCAGTAGTTTGATTCTCGCAACTCTTTCAGAGCAATTTGAAGTTTGTGGGCAAAATCGACTCTTGACTCTACTCCGCAAGCCTCTTCGTAGTTTGCACCGGCTGACGTCCCGCTGCGCAGAAGTTGGTTGGCCACATGCCGACCGACCAACGTATTCGGCAAGGACTCGACCAATTTGATGAGTCGGGCACCGTATTCCAATAGACGCTGCGCAAGGTCACGCTTTTCTTGGATCATCGCTGTCTGTCGACTGGCCTTCCGGGTTTCATTTTGACTTTTGCCTTTTGCACTTTGCCTTTTGACTTGCTCGTAGCGCCTGTGTGCCGTCCTCTGTCGCTTGCTGCAAACACGGCGGCCAAACCCGTGTTCCCTTTACTTTTGCCTTTTGACTTGCTCTTGACTCTTCTTACCGCCCCGCGCCTCCCGTTCCGGGTGCGGTGTTGGGCTCCGTAACCTTGAGAATCTGATCTGCCTTGACCTGCTCCAAAACTTGCTCCGTCCCGCTTGGCCAGTGGATGATAAGCTTGTCGACTGACGCGTGTTGGGCCAAGCCGAAGTGCGGGCGCGGGTCTCCCTGCGAAAGATATCCGTTCTCCGAAGGCGCCTCGATGTACTGATGAAGGTCTCCGGAGATGGCTTCCAGGCGCGCGCCGTACCCATCGCGGTTGCTCTTCGTTCCCACCAGCTTGATGGTCAGCCAATGATTCCGCGGCCCGGAGGCGGGGGGCTTGGCGTGCAGCAGAATCCCCTTGCCGCCCAACGTCACAATAAACGCGTCCACGTATCCGTCATTGTCGTAATCGCCGAAGCAAGCGCCGCGCCCGACTTTTTTGGTCTTGAAGTAGTCCCCCGCTAGCGAGGAAACATCCGTAAACGTCGAGTCCCCATTGTTGCGGAGCAGCGAATCCTCCATCGGAATCAGCCAGTGGAGGCCGCCATTGACGATGTACAGATCCTTCCAGCCGTCATTGTCGAAATCGTAGAAGCCGTCGCCCCAGGCCACGTACTGGCCGGAAACTGCCGCTACTCCCGTTTCCACCGTGGTGTCGAGCCAGAAACCTTTGGCGCCCGGATTGTGAAACAACCGGTGATAGCGCATGTCGGAGACGAACAGATCCTGCCAACCGTCGTTGTCATAGTCGCCGAAGATGGGGTTCATGGCCGAAGTGGCTTCGCCGTTGGCTCCGAAGGCCGTGTTCACGTCCGGCGCCACGTTGGTGAAAGTGCCGTCGTGATTGTTGTGATACATGTAGCTTTCCATCGTGTCGTTGGCAACGTAGATGTCGGGCCAGCCGTCATTGTCGAAGTCGCCGGTCGTCACTCCCATGGCGCGGCCCATGGGATTATCGATTCCGGCTTTGTGGGAGACGTCGGTGAACGTGCCGTCGCCATTGTTGTGAAACAGGCGGCTCGCGTCGCCCTCGTAATCGAGCGGGCCGGGGAAGGCGTCGGCGCTGAAGAATTCGCGCTTGGCGTTGGGGTCGAACTTCAGGTAGTTGCCGACGAACAAATCGAGCTTGCCGTCACGGTCGTAGTCAATCCAGGCCGCGCCGGTGCCGAAGTGCGGATTCTCGACGCCCGCCTTGGCCGTCACGTCGGTAAAGGTCCCATTGCCGTTGTTGTGGTAGAGGATCGACGAACCCCAGTTGCTCACGAAGATGTCTTCGTAGCCGTCATTGTCATAGTCGCCCACCGTCACGCCCATGCCAAAGCCCTTGCCGCCCACGCCCGCCTGCGCGGTGACGTCGGTAAAAGTTCCGTCGCCATTGTTGCGATAGAGGTGATTCGTCGAGTCTTCGCCGTCGGGCTTGGAAAACTTGGTGACGCCGTCAAGATAGCGGCCGCTGACCACGTAGAGGTCGAGCAAACCATCGTTGTTGTAGTCGATCCACGCGCAGCCGGAACCGGTAGCCTCCATGATCGAACTGAGCTTTTGCTCGCCGAAAGAGTGCTTGAAGTGAATGCCAGCCTTCTCCGTGACGTCCTCGTAGGTCACGAGCGAAGACGGCGGCGGAGTTTTCGGCGCGGGGCTCTGAGCGGGCGCCTGGAGGTTTGCCCACACCAGGCTGGCGGCGATTGCCGCGAGAACAAATTGCCGGAAACGAATCTTCATTGCAACCTCATTCGGACCCTACTGGATGGCTCGCCAAGTCCAGCCGCGTGGGTGTGTCAAATCGGCGTAATGCCATCGGCCAGTGATTTTCCGGGGCCACGGCATGATCTTCGTGACACCCGACGCAGCCATGCTCCTCGCCCGAGCGCGCCCAGATCCAACTTCGCTGCGAGCGAACCACGCGGCCTGCGGCGTCCAGCACTTCGAATCTCACCGGCTTGTCGGGCGGCACCGCGATGTAAAACGAGCCGTCTTCCTCGATGGGCGCTTCACCCAGCACGCTTTCCTTCTGGGTTGCGGGATCGAGCGTGAAGACCCGAATCTTCGCGAGCTTTGCGGCGATCCTCCCGTGAGGGAGACCCTCAGCTTGGTAGCTGTCGAGGCAAATGAAATAGCCCCGATGAAGCTCGGGATTCAACGTGCTCCAATACCAGCGCGGAGGTTCGTGGGCCGCGACCGGCACGGCCTCTACCGTCGAGAGCTTGGGGTCGTCGTAAATGGGCGCCTCAAACTTGCCTGCGCCTGCGTCGAATGCGTAGAGGGTTAGCTTCTTCGCCGACGTTGGGCTGTTTGTGGATCCTCGCGCAATGAGTAACTTATCGGCGGCAACGGGCTGCGGCGACGAAGCGAGAATGGGCGGCGCCGTGAGCGGGGAATTATGCAATGCGCCGCGGCGGATCCAAGCCAAATCCCCGCCCACACTTGAGCTGGCGAGCGAGGTCTTCACGAAGACCACCGAGCCGTCGTCGAGTTCTTGTGCTTGGCTGCGAATCGCGGGATGCTGGTGATCGCAGCGCAAGGTTGCGAGAGCCGTGCCGTCAGGGCGCAACGTGTAAAGCTCGCGGTCGGCGGGCGATCCAGTCGAAGGAAGAAGGGGCGAGCGCGCCGTCGCCAGAATCACGCCATTCTTCAAAACCGTTTCCACCTGGAAATCACCCGGGCCGAAAGTAATCTGGCGGGCGTCCGAGCCATCCAATTTGCAGACCCAAAGCTCAGAACTCGCGCCCAACGCAGCGGGGACGTTACGAAGTGGCGCGCCGTTCGCCACGGTAGCCGTTGAGCTTCCTCTCGGTTGCTCCTCGGGAAGCGCTGTGTACACGATTTCTTCCCGAGGCAGGTAGGCGGGCTTCAGGCAGTCGTCGGCGCAGTGAGTCACCTGCCGGATGCTCGATCCATCCACGTTCATTTCCCAAATCTGCCAAGTCGAATCGACCGCCTTTTTGCCAGAGAAGAGTATGCGCAGTGCGTCGAAAGAAGCGTGGGGGTCGGCGGCGGCAAAGAAGTTGGGCGTCAGGTTGTGGGGAGAGCGGTCCGCGGGGGTTAACCTTATCAATCGGCTGCCTTGCGGGAATCGGCCGGCGAGTGGCCCCGAACGCACCTGGGGCGCCTGGACAATGACCAGATCAGGCAGCGCTTCAGGGGGCGCTGCGTGCCCGGCTCCGCCCAGATTGATGGCCTTCTGCCTGACCGCGCCTGCCATGAAGATCGGCGGCATCAGCGAAACTCCGAGCGCGCACATGAAAGCAACGGCCCAAGCTCGGTTTGGTTTAGTCATCAACTAACCTGGAAGAGTCAGCGCGAACCGACTCGAGGACCCGTTGGCTACAAGGCTTGTAAGGTCCCGCGAGTGCTCCAAAGATAAGCATCGAATACTCGTGGCTACGATGGTCCACGACTGAGCGCCACCGGGCCCGGGTTTTGACGCTACCGTGCAAAGACATGCATGTCGATGACCTTCGGCGCTAAATCGCATGACAATCGTCATAATCGGCTTTGTAATTGTTTTATTGTTTTGGACTAATGTCTTGTGCTGCCAGTGAGATAGAGGGTTTCTTGCCGGATAGGGCTGCCGAGCGCAGTTAGCAGCAAGGCGGGAATCAGCAACCTAGCGCGCCAACTGGGGTCTCTCCCCCATCAGATCAGTCAAGTTGCTGATTTCTTCGCACTCCGCCTCCTAACGCGCGGCTTAGGCGAGAGAAGCCGTCAGCCAGTGAAAGCGTGGGTCAGAAGTTGGGGATCCTCGCGGAAGCGGCGGAGTCTGTTCCTAAGGCTCGCCCCCACTCGAAATGCTCGGAGAATTCTCATTGACCTGATACGAGGAGTAAGCGATCATTTGACTGAGGCGCGCCTTCTGGATGGAGGGATGCGTCCTTGGCTGACGGGGCCAGCAAGCATACAGACGAAGCGAAATCATCGTTCCTTCCGCGCAATGGATACCCACCCTCCTGGCAACCTCGCCGGTGTTTTTGCAGCCTTGCCAACTCCTTTTGCATCAACAGGCGAACCGGCATGGGAGGCCCTGGACACGGTCGTGGATTTCGCCCTAAATCGCGGGTTGAAAGGGCTGTGCCTGGGGGGCGCCACGAGTGAGTACGCTGCATGCAGCGTCGAAAATCGCGTCGAGGTTTTTGACCGAGTATCGCGCCGGGTAAAGGGGCGGGCGCACCTGGTCTGTGCGGTGGGTGCCGAACACGCTGGCCAAGTCAAACAGATGGCCGCCGCTGCCGCTCATTCGGGAGCCATCGCGCTGCTACTTCCTCCTCCCGTGTTTTTGCCCTACTCGCAGGCCGATTTGGTGGATTTTATGGCGCAGGTCAGCGCGGAGCTGCCCTTGCCAGTATTGCTCTACCACATTCCCCAATGCACCCGCGACCTGGGTATTGCGAATATCCTGCAACTGATCGCTACAGTCCCAAACATCATCGGCCTCAAGGACAGTTCGGGGGACAGGGGGAACCTGAAAGCGATTGGCCAGGCGCACGCCGAGACGTCGCTGGCCTTTCTGATCGGCAGCGACGACCTGCTTCTGGAAGCCTTCGAGTACGGCGCGGCGGGCGCGATCTCGGGAATCGCCAGCGCCTGCCCAGAGCTGATTCTGCCTCTTTTTGAAGCATTACGAGCTGGAAACAGCCAAAAAGCCCATGCCTTGCAGACCCAAGTGGACGAGTTCATCCGCCACGCTCACGACCTTCCGTCTCCTTGGACGGTTAAGCTGGCGTTGCAGGTCCGTGGCTTGGACGGGGGCGTTTTGGCATGGCCGCTGAGCCCAGCTCTCAGTGAAAAAGCCCGAGCCTTTCAGGACTGGCTCACCGGCCAAATCGTTGGCGACGCATTCGGCCCTCGGCAGTCCGGATCATAGGCGACGCGGAAGCGCCGATTTATTGGTTCTCTTCATGGAGGAACCTCGGCATATTGAATTGGCCTATGCGTGGCGGGAAAGGATCCGGCCTTACGCCCGCCCTCTGTGAGGATGATTGCAGGGAAGTTGCTTGTAACCTGAATTTAACATGGCACTCTGGAGAGGTATGCCATAATGTGGCACTTTCCGGGCTAGAGGGAGGCTGTTGAAATATGGAACCACAGGGCTCGTTCAAATACGAAATCGAAAATCTCCCCGATGACCAACGCGGCAATAAAGTGGTAATGGTTAAATGTCATGGCAAGCTGTCGCGTGAGAGCGCAAGTCAACTAAAGGAAGTGGTCAAGCCGCTCCTCGCGGCGGGGGGCCGCACGATCGTCGACCTCGGCGAGGTGAGTTTCATGGACAGCTCCGGCCTCGGAGCACTTGTTAGCTTACGTGTGTCGGCAATTAACCAAGGGCTGTGCATCCTGGAATTCGTCAATATCTCGCCGCGCGTGCTGGAACTTCTGCGCATCACCAGGTTGATGGATATCGTCAAGTCGTAGTTTCGACCATTAAGTCCCACGGCTAAGCTGGGCGCCCGTTCGCGACGCTTTTGCTTAGTCGTTCGCCACTTTCTACCAACCACGGCCTTACTCATACCGTAGCGCCACCATGGGATCGACCTTTGCCGCGCAGCGGGCCGGGACGTAGCTCGCAACGAATGACGCCGCGGCAAGCATCACGGACACTGAGACCACAGTCTCAGGATCCGTCGAGCTGACGCCATAAAGCAAACCGGCCATAATGCGGCCCATGCCTGAGGCCCCAACCAGCCCTGTTGCGACTCCGGCGATGGTAAACCCCAATCCTTGTCGCACCATCAACCTCGCGCCCCTGGCCCCTCCAACGCCCCCGCGACGCGGTTTGTAGGGCGCGGCCTTGCGACATGCGCAAACCGGGGTTGACCGCAGTATCCGCCTGTGCTACATTTCTGCCGTATGAGTCATACAGTAAGTGTTCGTCTTACTCCAGAACTCGCCGAGTGGCTGCAAGAGAAGAGCCGGCGGACGGGTTTGCCCGCCGGCCGGATTATCCGTCACCAACTGGAGCGTGCCCGATCCGAAGCTGGAAACCAGCATTTCCTTCGCCACGCGGGGAAACTCAGCGGTCCCGCCGATCTCTCCTCCCGCAAGGGATTTGCGCGTTCATGAAAGCCATTACCGACACCGGCCTGATCGTCGCCTTTGGAAATCGCACCGACCGTTTTCATTCTTGGGCGGTGGAGATCGCCACCAGCATGACGGAACCGCTCCTGACCTGCGAGCCGGTCTTGGCGGAAGCGGCTTTCCATCTTCGCTCCGTATCCTACGTTCTGTCCCTGATCGAGGACGGAATGTTGCAAGTCTCTTTCGAGATACCGAAGCATCAAAAGCGCCTGGCGGAGCTGGCGAAGCGGTACCAGGACCGCCAACCCGACCTGGCGGATCTCTGCCTGATCCGGATGAGCGAACTGTTTCCCCAACACACTGTGATTACCGTGGACGAGGAAGACTTCCGTATCTATCGCCGAAACAATCGTGAGACGATCCCACTTGTCTGCCCGTTCAGAAGCTCACGACGGTAGAACGGGTCCCCTCGACAAGCGCTGGAAGTTGCGATTCTGCGCATCATGTACCCTTAACCACTTTTCATTGCCTTACTCATACCGCAGCGCCACCATGGGATCGACCTTGGTGGCCCGACGCGCGGGAAGGTAGCATGCCACCAGCGCCACGGTCAGCATCAATCCTGAAACGCTGACCAGGGTGAGCGGGTCGAAGGAACTTACGCCAACCAGCAGGCTCGCCAAAACGCGGTTGACGCCGAGCGCCGCGAGCACTCCGATGCCGACGCCAGTCCCCACCAGCACCGCGGCTTGGCGAATGACGAGGGCCAGGACGCTACCGGGCCGCGCCCCCAGCGCCATGCGTATACCCATCTCGTGCCGGCGTTGTCTGGCGCCATAGGAAACGACGCCGTAGATCCCCACGACCGCCAATAATAGCCCGAGGCCCCCCAGGGATGCGGCAAAGCCCGCCCCCACTTTGTAGAGAAAATACCCATTCGCTCCGGATACGGCCTGCTCCATGGTCATCACGTCGTAGACTGGCAGATTCGGATCTAGCTCGCGCACCAGGGCTTCAACCGGAACAATCAGCGTTCGCGGCGGAACTGCGGTACGCAATTGCAGAACGTGGGTCGATTTGTAGTCCTGCGTCAGGGGCACGTAGAAGAAATTCCCCGGGGCGTCAACAAGACCCTGTACTTTCGCGTCTCGCACCACGCCGACCACGGTCAGCCATGGACCCAAGCCGCTTTGAGACTCCGGCTTCGAGGGTCCCGCGGCGCCTCCCATATTGAAGCGCCGTCCGAGTGCGTCCTGGTGCGGCCAAAGGTGCTCGGCCATGGTTTCACTCACAATGGCAACGCGTGGCGAAGAACTCGTATCGGCATCGGTAAAGGCCCGCCCACGCAGGATCTTCATGCGCAACGTGGTGAAATAATCGGGAGTGACACAATTGATTCCGGCGCCCGGGGCGCGTTTGCCGGGCGGGACGGGCTGGCCCTCCGGGTACACGGCGGAACCTTCGTTGTAATAACCTAAGGGAATCGAGAATGCCAAGCTGGCCGATCGAACGCCGGGAAGCGCTTTCGCTCGCGACAGGAAATCGCGGAAAAAAGCCTCAGCGCGCGTCTGGTCGTAACCCTGGAGTTTTGGGTCGAGGCTCACGTTCAACACCTGATGCGGGTCGTAGCCCAAGTCCATCGCTTCCACGTTCTTGAGGCTGTGTGTGAACAGGCCGGCGGCGACGAGCACAATCACCGAGCCCGCCACCTGCGCCACAACCAGGCCGTTGCGCAACCGATGCCGCCGGGCAACGCCCGCGACGCCGCGACCGCCTTCCCGCAAAGTCACGTTGAGGTTGGTGCGCGAAGTGCGCAGCGCCGGCGCCAGGCCCGCTACCACTCCCGCCACCAAAGCGACGCCCGCAACGTAGGTGAAGACTCGCCAATCAAAGGTAAAGGCCAGGCGCATCGTCAGATCCCCCAGCGGCCGCAACCTCTCCAGTCCGTGAATTCCCCAGTTCCCCATCAGCGCCCCGCCTGCCGCGCCGGCCACAGCCAGAAGAATGCTTTCCGTCAGCATCTGCCGGATCAAGCGCCCGCGACTGGCGCCCATGGCCGCGCGCACAGCGATCTCGTTTTCGCGCGCCGCCGCGCGCGCCAGAAGCAGGTTGGCGACGTTGAAACAAGCCACCAGCAGCACCAGGCCAACCATCACCAGAAAGATCGCGGTCACCAGCGGCATGGCGCTTTCCACGGAAGGTTCGGGGCGGGCGAGGCGCTCCGGAATCACGCACGCGATTTGCCCCTGATTCGTTTCGGGATACTCCTTCGCCAACCGCTGCGCAATAACGTTGAGGGCGGCCTCTGCCTGCTTCGTGGTAACCCCGTCTTTCAAGCTGGCCAGGACGCGCAATTGGGTATCACGACGGTCGGTGGAGAAACTCGCATTCCCCTTCGCCAATTCGGACATCCCGATGGGGGCATAAGCGTCCAGTTCAACGACGTTAAAAGGTCCCGTAAACTCCTGCGGCACCACGCCAATCACCGTTACCATTTTCCCGTTTAGAGTGACGCTACGCCCGATTACGCCTGGCTCGCCTCCGAAACGCTTCTGCCAATAGCTGTGACCGAGCACCACGACCGGGCCCGTTTTCGGCACGTCGCCCTCACCGGGAGCGATCAGTCGCCCCACCGCCGCATGAAGTCCCAGCATGGTAAAAAAGTTGCTCGGAACAAAAGCCATAATGAGACGGTCAGCGTGGCCGCGATAACCGAGCCCTGAGAAGGTGAGGTCGTAGAATGTCATATCCTTGAAAACGTCCGACTGCTTGCGGTAGTCCTGGTAATCCGCATAAGAGAGTTGGTCCCAGTCGGCGTCGGCATGGTATTTCACCGCCACCACCACCAGCCGATCGGCGTCTTTCACTGGCAGCGGACGAAACATGAACACATTGCCTAAGCTGAAGATCGCCGTGTTGGCGCCAATGCCCAGCGCCAGCGATAGCGTGACCACCAGCAGTCAAGCCAGGGGCTTTGGCGGAGTTGCCGCGAACCATACCGAATATCCTGCAATAGACGTTCCAAGGAAATTCCATCCCCACATTTCCCGGCTCCTCTCTTGCGTCAAGTGTTACGTTCCCGAACCGGCGCAGCGCGGCGTAGTGTGCTTCATCGGGCGCCATGCCTCGTTCCAGGTTGTCCTGCTCTTCCATGGCAAGATGGGCGCGAATCTCTTCCGCGAGATCGTCCGCCGGCTTCCGCCAGCGAAACAGTGCACCGAGTTTGGCGAGTTCGCGTCGCAAAGTCATACTGAGCTTTCAGCGATCAGCGGTCAGCCTTCAGCTACGGCCCGACGTGTTCCTCCAGGCGAAAGTGGCGCGCCACAAAAAGGGCGTAGCGCAGGGCTCGCTCTCCAGCCCTGCGGCTCTTCCACGCCCACCCGGGACCAATCCCAAAGGCCGCAGGGCCGGAGAGCGGGCCCTGCGCTACCTGATGCCCTTACTCATACCGCAACGCCACCATGGGATGGGCCTTCGTCCAACCGTCAGCGGGTAGTTCGCCCATAGTAGCAGACAATCTACTCCATTGGGTGGTAGATTGTCTACTCATTTGTATGGAAGGACTAATTTCGTTTTGCCACGCCAAGCTTGAGGCGCGAGCGACACTTCGTGGTTGGCGAGAGAATTTCGCGGAAAACGTGCTGAGGCATGCCACAGCCTCAATTGGTGGGGACGATTGTGCGAGCGTGAATGGAGAAGTCTCGCCCTCTATCCATAGAGGGCGTCAGAATACGCTGTTCGGGATCAACCTGGCGCTCCCGAGGTCCCCTGCGATGTACTTGAAGACCTGGGACAAAGTCGTGATTGAGCGTGCGCCTGAGCATATGGTGCTGGTGACCCCGTTCACCGTCTGAGGGACGGAGAAGAAATACTCGCTCTGGGGGGTGGAGGCGATGGACGCCATCGTCTCACACGGGGTGAGCGTGTCCCCTAAACTGCAGCCGCTTGTTTCCGAACCATAGGAAACGGAGTATATCAATGTCCCCGCTGTCTTAGCGGTTGCCGCGGCCACGACCGCTTGTTGGCACTCAGCCGTGGTGCTATAGAGCGTACCATTTGCCTGCTTCACGTTTCCGCTCAACTGCGTGCTCGAAGCAGAGGCGTTGCCGTCGCTGAGGAGGATCATTACGTTCGGTACTCCCGTCCTGGTGTTATTGGCGAGGTATGTTTGTGCGGCGGTAATAACGCCGGCGTAAAATGTTCCCTCTCCTCCAGGCGTGCTTACACCGCAATTGCTCGTCCCGGCGCCAACCGCTTCAAAGAGGGAGGAACTGGTATTCAATCCTGCACTGGCAGAGAGGCGGTAGTTGTTCTGGAATCCGAGGATCAAATATTCGGGGTTATTGTTATACGCGGCAATGGGGGGATTGACGGCGGGGCATTCATAATCATCCGCGGCATAGGTCGAGTTCGCAGTGGTATTGGTCAGAGTCGTTGCAGCAGGACAATTGGAAGTAGTCACTTTCGCAGCGGTATCGCTGCACAGTCCTGGGAATACCATTAGTCCCACCTCATCCACCGCTGCGCTGCTGCCGCAGGTTGACAGGCTCGAGCTGCAGGGAGCGAGATAGGTCAGGAGAGTCTGGATGCCATTTTGGGCGCATTGCTCGGGCGAAAGGGCCGTCGATGAATCGGAGGTTTCGCAGCCCGTATCGGTTCCCTGGCCCATCGAGCTCGTCGTGTCGAGGACCATCATAACGTTGTACGGGATGGGCCCCCCACCCTTGGCGCTTGCAGTGGCCGTCGCCGAGATGCTGAGTGACTTCACGCCGAAGACTCTGGCGAAGAATGTTGGGACGCTTGCCTTCTCCACGACTTGGATGACATTACATCCGGTCGAGGCATTGCAACTCGCGGCGGTGTTGCCAGAATAGACACTACAAGGGGGAAGGCCCAGAGTGGGATACGTGGTGGGCTCCACGCAGGCCAAAGAAGGAGTGGCACTCGTGACGGTCATGTTTTTATGGAGGTTATAGACCGATGTCACGCCGGGCGCGCCCGTCCAACCGCTATACCGGTATGCGTAGGTCTGCCATTCGTCATTTCCCTGGGGAATGCCCTCAGCTCCCGCCGCCGCCGCGGCCGTGGCCGTAGACTGGAGTTCCTCCTGGGAAAGATAAAGATTTCCAATGTCAATAACAAACGCCGCCGCGGCAAGAAGGGCGACTAGAACGGTTGGGACTAACACCAACGCCTGCCCACGCTCGCTGTTGCGTACACGACTCATGTCAGTTTTGTCGCTGAGGTTCATTGCTATTCTCCAAGGTCCTACCTGTGATATCGGCGCTGGGTTGAATCCGCATAAGTTTCGAGTGATGCGCGCCAGACTCAACGCCCGTGCGGCGTATCGCTTCTAACAACAACTGCTTTGGAATCAAGCTACTCGCGTATCTTGGCAGGCGGCGTTTGGCGGCGTCCCCAGCGCCGAGCATGCCGCTGCCGATACGGGTGATGCAGCTAATTCTGGCAGTCCCCGATGAGACTTGCGGTGGCGGCTGGCATTCGTTCCGTCGCGCCCACCTTCTCGCGGGACGTCTTTCTATCCTGCGAAGTTTGAGCGAGATGCGGGCCGCGCGCAATATTACGGAGGTACTGGTTTAGGGTATGTTGCGAGTCAACTAATTCCACCGTCGGGCGATCACATCAATTTGGATTGATTAAATCGGGGATGACCACATCGACCGGGGAGGCGCCCACAGGCACGGTGGTGAGGAGAACGGAGCGGTCGTTATTGAGGCTGGCGGGATCGGCGCTTAAGATGGCGAGGCTCGAGCCAGCGCGATCCGCGACCACCAGGAGGCGCTCATCCGGCGTCAAGGCAACCGCTCGCGGCTCGAGCCCCACATGGGGAGAAGCCAGGACCTGCCGGTTCTGCGCATCCAGGGCCAGCACCGATCCATCACCCGCATTGGCGATGAAAAGCACACCCATGTCGCGGCGAAAAATTCCCGCCGCCGGGTTGACGCCGAGGGGAAAAGTTTGCTCCAGGTCGTCGTGGAAGGCGTCGACTATGACCAGCGTGGACGACTGCGCCGCGAGCACAAACAACTCGCCACCGTCCGGCTTCAGTAGCAAGCAGGTGGGGCGGGCGCCAATTTCAATGTGCGAAAGCAGCTTCCTTGCGGTCATGTCAGCTACGGAAACCTTTTCCTCGCCCGTATCCGCGACGAAGACCTTGGAATTGTCCGGCAGGATTACCATGGGGCCGGGGGACTGCCCAACCTCCACCGTTCCTAGTGGCTTGCGGGTGTCGGCGCTAATAAAATTGAGCAAGTTGGGGTTCTCGGACGCAGCGACAAGTGTCTTCCCATCGGGGGAAAGGATGAGGTCCCTTAGCGTCCCGTCCACCCGCAGCCGGGAGGCAACCTTGGGGACAGCGTTTTCCGAGGGATTGCTCGGCCCTTCCTGGATGTCAAGAAAAACCAATTCATGGTCCACCGGATCGAGCACATATGCGGCGCGGCCATCGTTTGAGAACTCCAGGTCTTTCGCGCTCCTTCCCACATCTAGGGTGGCGACAACATGAAGATGGGGGAAGGCCACAACGCTGATCTTGCCAAGGCCGGACTCGACGTAAAGCTGGTGTGCGCCCGGGCGCAAACGCACCCGCTCTGGGCCGGGCGATACCGGGATGGAACCCGTGACACGAAAGTCCGCAAGGTTGACAGCCGCCAAGGTGGAGCTTTGGCTGTTTACGACGTAGGCGATATAAGATTTCAGCGGGACTTGCGAGCGGCAGGCGAGAGAAGAAAAGGTCAAAAGGCAAAGCACCGCGACGAGCAAGGAGTGATGAGTGATGAATGATGAGCGATCGGCCCACAAGCGCCGAAACTCGAAAATCGAAGCTCGGAAATCGCGGCGAGTTTCGAGTTTCGAGTTTCGATTTTCGACTTTCCCGCGCTTGTTACTTCTCACTTGCCGCTCGTCACTGCCGTGATCGTCCTTCCCAGCACTCCGCCGATCGCGGTGACCTGCTCCACGAGCGCCTCAAACTGCTCGGGGAAGAGCGATTGGTAGCCATCGGAAACGGCGCGGTCGGGATCAGGGTGGACTTCCACGATCAGCCCATCGGCCCCCACCGCCACGGCCGCGCGCGCCAGGGGAATCACGTTGTCGCGCCTCCCCGTTCCGTGGCTGGGGTCGGCAATGATGGGCAGGTGCGAGAGGCGCTTTACCGCCGGAATCACACTGAGGTCCAGGGTATTGCGCGAGTGGTCGGCAAAAGTGCGCACGCCGCGCTCGCACAAAATGACGTTGTAGTTTCCCTCGGCCAGGATGTATTCCGCCGCCATCAGGAATTCGTCCAGCGTGGCCGACATCCCCCGCTTGAGAAGGACTGGCAGATTCGAACGTCCGACACGTTTGAGCAGGGAAAAGTTTTGCATGTTGCGCGCGCCCACTTGCAGAACGTCGGCGTACTTTTCCACCAAATCGCAGTTTTCCGGGTCGATGGTTTCCGTGACGATCAGCAGGCCGAACTCGCTTCTGATTTCCGCGAGGATTTTCAGGCCCTCTTCTCCCATTCCCTGAAAGCTGTAGGGGGAGGTGCGCGGCTTGAACGCCCCACCGCGAAAGAGGCGCGCCCCAGCTTTGCGGACTTGCGCGGCTGCGGTCCGTGCTTGCTCGCGGCTCTCAATGGCACAGGGACCGGCGATGATGGCGAGTTCTTTCCCCCCAATGGTCACGCCGCTTCCGGGCGGGCCGACGTGAATCAGCGAGTCCTCGCTTTTGACTTCACGGCTCACCAGCTTGAAGGGCTTGGAAACGCGAATGGCCTCGACGACGCCGGGAAGGCTTTCGAATTCCTCCGGCTCGATCGGCCCGGGATTGCCGGTAATGCCAATCGCCGTCCGCTGCGCCCCGGGCATCGGATGGGCGCGATAGCCCATGGACGCGACTTTATCGCACACGCGGCGAATGTCTTCGTCGCTCGCCTGCGGCTTCATAACAATAAGCATGGAAACGTTCCTCGTGCGCTGGCTAACGTGCGCGACGCAATTGTAGTCTAATTCAGGCAGGTGTTTTCTGACAATGACGTGGAAATGCAGCGCGGCGGAGCCGCAACTGAATCCGCAGGGCCGAACAGCGTTCGGCCGCGGCCGAGCGCTGCTCGGCCCTACGTCGCGTGCCAAAATGTTTGCTAAGATAACAAGCATTCACGATATTGCATTATGTCGACGCAGAGGCGGCTCTATGCCGCCATGGCGGGATAAACCCGCCGCTACACCTCCATGGCGAGGTAAACTCGCCACCACGTTGCCATGGCGAGGTAAACTCGCCGCCACGACGAGAAATCCTTTTCTGGAAATCGCCACCGGTCCTTGATAGCATGGCACGGTTTGCCCCCGGCTTTGCTCGGTTCTTTCGGCCATCTTGATTATTGTGAGGAGCTTTCTCTATGCGTTCGTGGAAGGTGTGGTTTGCACTGGTCTCACTCTCAGTCGCGTCTCTCGTAATGGTGGCGGCGCCCATGGTCTCTGAGCACGGCATCAACCCCGCGAATCTCGATCGAACCTGCGCCCCTTGCAAGGACTTCAACCAATTCGCCAATGGCGGCTGGATGGCGAAGAATCCGATTCCTCCCGCCTACCCGAGCTGGGGAGTGGATAACGAAGTCACGGAGCGCAACCGCGACATTCTCCACCAGATTCTGGAGGACGCCGCCAAAAACACCGCAGCCCCGCACGGCAGCATCGAGCAGAAAATTGGTGATTACTACGCTGCATGCATGGATACTGAGAAGATCGATAGCGAAGGCCTGAAGCCCTTGCAGCCCGAGCTTGACCGCATCCAGCAGCTTTTCGATGTCGCCGGCCTGGAGGCTGAAATCGTGCATCTCCAGAGCATCGGCGTTGAGGCGTTCTTTGATGTGGGTTCAACCCAGGATTTCAAGGACAGCACTCAGGTAACCGGAGGCGTGGACCAGGGCGGCCTCGGTCTGCCCGACCGCGACTATTACACGCGCGAGGACGCCAAGTCCAAGGAGCAGCGCGAGGAGTACCAGAAGCACGTCGCCAAAATGTTTGAACTGATGGGCGACCCGGCCGCTACCGCCGGGACCGAGGCCCAAACGGTGATGGACCTGGAAACGCAGCTCGCCAAGTCTTCCCAAACCGAAGTCGAGCGGCGCGATCCCGAAAAACGTTTATCATCGCATGCCCCAGTCTGGCCTCAAGACTCTCGCGCCGAGCTTCCCGTGGGAGAATTATTTCACCGCGGTGGGGCTCGGCGGCAAAGGCGACGTTAACGTGACCGCCCCGGACTTCTTCAAAGAAATGGGTCAACTGATTTCCGCGCAGCCGATTTCCAATTGGAAAACCTACCTTCGCTGGCACCTGATTAACGCTGCGGCGCCCAGTTTGTCACAGCCGTTTGTGGATGAAGACTTTCACTTCAAGGGCATGGTCCTGACCGGCACAAAGGAAATTCTGCCGCGGTGGAAGCGGTGCGTGAGGTCCACCGACCACAGCCTGGGTGAGGCGTTGGGGCAGGCATACGTGAAAAAAGCCTTTCCGCCGGAAGCCAAGACTCGCGCCTTGGCCATGGTGAAAAACTTGGAAGCGGCGCTGGGCGATGACATTCGCCAGCTTCCTTGGATGAGCGAGGCAACCCGCCAGCAGGCGCTGATTAAGCTTGCAGCCATCAATAATAAGATCGGCTACCCCGACAAGTGGCGCGACTATTCCGCGTTGGACATTCAGCGCGGATCTTATGTGGAAAACGTGTTCCGCGCCAACGGTTTCGAATTCCACCGGGATTTGAATAAAGTGGGCAAGCCCGTGGACCGCAACGAATGGGGAATGAGCCCGCCCACGGTGAATGCCTACTACGATCCGCAACTCAATGAGATCGTCTTCCCCGCCGGAATTCTGCAACCTCCTTTCTTCGATTTTCAGGCGGACGACGCCCACAATTATGGCTCGATGGGAGCCATTATCGGCCACGAAATGACCCATGGCTTTGACGACGAAGGCAGCCAGTTTGACGCCCACGGGAACATGAAGAATTGGTGGACGCCCGAAGACCAGAAGAACTTCGATGCGCGCGGCACGTGCGTCGCCAATCAGTTTGACGGGTTTTTTGTAGAGGACAAGCTGCACGAAAACGGCAAGCTGGTCGAGGGTGAAAGCATCGCGGACCTCGGCGGCCTCGCCATCGCCTATGCCGCTTACCATAGGGCGCTGGAGGGCAAACCTGCGCCGAAGGATGTGGACGGCTTCTCCGCGGACCAGCGCTTCTTCATCGCCTACGCCCAAAGTTGGGAAGAGAATATGCGCCCGGAATATGCGCGGATGCTGACCAATGTGGACCCTCACCCGCTGCCGAAGTTCCGCGTCATCGGGCCACTCTCAAATCTGCCGGCGTTCGCCAAGGCCTTCGACTGCAAGGCGGGAGACGCGATGGTCAGGCCGCCAAACGACCGGTGTACCATCTGGTGAAAATGAAGAACAAAGTCAAAAGGCAAAGTGCAAAAGTCAAAAGGCAAAAGTATCATCTACCGTGGTCTCGCGAAGGCGCCAAATTAGGAATCCGTTGCCGGGACTCAGAATAAGGCGTCCCCGTCCTGGTTCGTGGGACCTAGCTGGTTAAGCAACGCGTCGCGGTCGGGACCAACTCCGGCACCTTCCACCCAACCCTTTGCGCGGGGCTTGTTCGGTCACGCTGTCTTGATACTTTTGCCTTTTGACTTTTGCACTTTGCCTTTTGACTTCCGTGTCCTACCCTCGTACTCCAACCATAAGGCTCGCCGGCCCGGGCAAGCGAACGTGCCGTACATCCTGGAATCCCGCCTCTCGTAACCACGCGCTGTACTCTTCGTGGCTGTACGTACTGCCGGCGGGCGTTCCCACCAGCATATTGAGGGCGAAGAGCGCGGCCTGCTTGGGCGCGGTCTTGTCGGGTTCAAGGATGAAGTCCTGAATCACCACGCGGCCCTTCGGTTCGAGGGCCGCAAAGCATCGGCGAAGCAGATCCTGATTTTCTTCCGGGCTCAACATGTGGCAAATGGCCGAAGCGAGAACCAGGGTGAAGCCTTGGCCCAAAGGGTCGCGCCGCAGGTCGCCCGCGCGCGTCTCGACACGCCCCGCCAAGCCCGCCGCGTTGATGTGCCGCTGCGCGATGGGAAGCACGGTTGACAAGTCGAGCACCGTGGCATGGAGCTTTTCATGGGCTTGGGCGAAGGCGATGGAGTAAGCCGCGGAGCCGCCGCCCACGTCCAGCAGGCGTTCGTCCGCCGCGGCCCCGACCGCCTTCACCACTAGCGGCGCGCGCTCCGACGCGTTGCGGTGCATGGCAGCGATGAACGGCTCGGTCCAGTCGTCGCCACGGTCGACCATTTCCTGATGGCCCACCGCCGTCCCCGCGCGCACACAGTCCGTCAGGTTCGACCAGCGATGCCAAATGTTCGCCGTGTGAATCAGCCCGGGGCGGGCATTGCCCTTGGAGCCGGCCGCGAAAAAGCGCGCCGCGTCGGGGCTGTTGCGGAAAACTCCGTCCCGCTTCGCCAGCATCCCCATGGCCGCGAGGGCGTTGAGCAGCATCTCCGTGGCGCGTGCGTGCGTTCCTATTTTCCGCGCGACCTCGTCCGCCGTGGCCCCGCTGCCCACCGCCGTGAAAACGTCGAGTTCAATCGCCGTCAGTAGCGCACGGCTCTCCATGTAGGCACGCAGGGTTTGGTTCAGGTCGTCCGGCAGGGCGCCGGAGGCTTCCTTGGCGCGCTGCGCCGCCATGAATTTGGCGCGATTCAAAAGGATTTCCGCTCGCACCTCAGCCTCGTCTCGATTCGCGAGGCGGATCAGCGGCTGGCCCTTCAGGAAGTGCGACTCGACCAGTTCGGGAACGTCCTCCGGCCGAACCCCCGAATACCAGACGCCGTCGGGGTACACCACCAAGTTCGGACCGCGCTCACACAAGCCTAGCGAACCGCAGGTGGTGATCTGAACTTCGTCCAGGAGCCCGCGCGCCGCCACTTCCTTTCGTAGCGCGTTCAGCGTCTCCGCCGACCCTCGCGCCGGGCAGCAGGGAACCCCCTCGGGCTTCTTTTGATCGCAAATGAAAACATGATAATGAAATGGTTGCATAATGACCTCACAAGTTGTTGGTTCAAAATATGTAGCGCGGACCTGTTCTTTAGGTCCGCGGCCTGTCCTCGGCGCAAACGGAAGAGCCGCGGACCCAGCCCGGATTTCTCGCCAGGAATTAGGAACGGTGGAGGAACGCCGCCCTTATCCTGCCTTCCTGAGGTTTTCCACCGCCCTCCCGCCCCAGCAGTTTGTGCGGGAAGGATGGCGCGTTTTGGAGTGCGGGAGCTCGCTCCCGCTCTTTCCACCGCTGACTTGTCAGCGGTCGGTTCGCCGCGGCGAGTCGCGGCGAGCAAAAGCGGCGACGAGTCGCCGCACTCCAAAAACGCCGCTTCGGATCGGCGTGGTGAGAAGTGCGGCTAGAGAACAGGTCCGCGCTACGAAGTACCAACGGCCGTTTGCGCACGCCAACATTTCCGCTAGCGGACGGTCGTGCAGTATACCGCCGTTTGAGCCGGGACAGGGCGGGTGATATCATTCTGCCATGCCTGTTGATCTTCGCCTGACTTACGACGATTATCGGGCAGACTGTCGGCCTCGACGCTAGGTTTGGAGGCCAAATTGCTGGCCTATTGGTCGGTCGAGTCAAATCGCGCACCCGCAGCGGAATGGCAAATGTCGGTCCAGCGGGCCAGAAGTCGCGAGAGGAAGACGAATTGACCCCTTTTAAAGCCGTACAAAGCGACATTTGATAGATACCAATCAAGCCAGCTCACCAAAATAAAAAGATGTCGAAAATGAAGGGTGGTCCCGTTATGTTGATGAAAACAGACGGACAAATTTCGGACAAAATGGCGAAATCCACTAAGTGTCTGAAAACGCTATTGTTATAGGAAATAAGCCGATTAATTATAGAAAGCAAAGCTAGTTACATCGATTTTTAACCTCAAACTCGTCACCGTTTTCCGCTTTGTCCCCCGTATCCCAATAACTTGCAGAAAACAATGGTCTTATAGCTTCAGTATTTCACGTATCCCAATAAGTGTATGAAACATAAGTCATTTAGAAGAGGGTCAGTATGCCCAGATCCGAAGTAACCACCCCTCCGGGAGAGCCAGAGGCATTTCGGCGGTTGGCCCCTCAGCGGCCACTGACCGCCGCCGTTGGGAAAAACCCCTCACCCTATCACCCCTTCTCCCCTCTTCCCTCTCCCCGGGGAGAGGGAAGAGGGGGAGGGGAGTTGGGATGAGGAGTTGTTTCGGGACGAGGATAGCATGGGAAATACTACCTCGCGGAGCTGTCAAACGCCTATGCACCGACGGCTAGTGATCTTGCTCCCCTTCTTGGAACTTTGCGGACGTCGGCGCGACCCTCGACTCCGCGCGGGTAGTGGTGTCATTTGGTGTGGCACGGCCATCTTGGGCGTGACCGTTCACGGGCGGGACGCCCGTGGCACCTCCAAATGACACCCCTTCCTCCGCGCGGCCTATGTTGACGCCTTTCGAACGGGTCTGTTACGATGAACAATCAACATCGTGGAGAAATTCCCATGAAGGTGGGTGTGCACACCTCGATTGCAGGCGCTTTGGAGAACGCGGCGCATCATGCCAAGAAGATTGGGTGCGACACCTTTCAGATGTTCTCGGCCAATCCGCGGGGATGGCGGGCGCTCGACCCCAGGCAGGCGGACTACGAGGCCTTTCGGGCGGCGCGCCACGCGCACGTCCTTTCTCCCGTCGTCATCCACGATAACTATTTGATTAACTTGGCGTCGTCGGATTCCCTCATTCGGGGGCGCTCGATCGCCGCTTTCCGCAAGGAACTGGAGCGGGCGTCTGGCATTGGGCGCGGATTATCTTGTGACCCACCCCGGGGCCGCCAAGGGAGGGTCGCCCTCGGCGGCCATTGCCACCTGCATCGAATCACTCTGGCAGGCGGCAGCCGGATTGAAGCTCGACGGCTTGACCATCCTGATTGAGAACACCGCCGGACAGGGAACGGTCATCGGACGTACCTTCGAGGAAGTCGCCGAGATTATCGCCGGCGCCGAAAAGGAGTTGCCGATCTGGCGCCTGCATTGATACCGCGCACAGCTTTCGCCGCGGGCTATGCCATCCACACGGCCGAAGGGCTGCGTATAGCAGTGAAGCAACTCGACGCGACCATTGGCTTAGCGAGGGTTCAGGTCATTCACGCCAACGATTCCAAGACCGCCTTCGGCTCCCACGCCGACCGCCACGAGCACATCGGCAAAGGGCAAATCGGCGCCGAGGCTTTTACCCGCATCGTCCGGCACGCGAAGCTCAAGACCATACCGTTCATCTGCGAGACGCCGGTCGACAAACCGGGTGATGACATTCGCAACATCCGAATGATGCGCAAATTGGCGGGAGCAAAATCCCCGCGCTGAGGAGGACCGTTCGCCAACCCGTGGTTCATTTCGAAATTGGGTGCCGCGACAAGGGGAAGACGCGAGGTTCTACGAGCAGCTTTTCCGCTAGAAGTTCTATAAAAACACCTTCAGGTTGGGGAAATGCGCCCAATAGGAGCCGGACGATGCAAGAAGTTGAAAGAGGGTTCCATCCCATCACCGTTGAGAAGTTCATACAGCAGACCGTGAAGGGGAATCCCGGCGAGAATCCATCCGTTCTGCGCAAGACGTCTTCGCGCGTGCATCGATCGAGCATTGGCGGGAGCGCGTTGCCAGTGCGGCGAGCCGATATGGGTCATCGGATCCGTCTTCGTGGGGCATGGGTGTTTTACCTGCATTACCGGCGAAGCCGATCCCAGCGAAGACTACGAAATCGATCAAGTGCTGCAACCCCGTCGACGCTCCTCGAGTGGAGGCAGGAGCCGCAGCCAGTGGTTAACGCCGATGGTTGGTGGGATGGGCTCTCCCGCGACCGGTTCCAGGCGGTGCTGGAATTGGTCCTTGATGCGATTGCGGAAGACTACGTCACCGTGGAAATTATCGCCAAAAACATCAACGAATGGGATGGCGAACGCGACGCGGCCGTTTGGGCCGCAAGGAGTGCAGCCCCGGTCTCGCGGCCGGAGATTAGCCACGCGCTCAAGGAACTGACTCGCGAGGGCTACGCGCAAGCCTGCATTTTCAATGGCCCCGAAGCACAAGCTGTGAAGTTTCGCGAGGACCAGCTTGCCGGCCTCTGGTTCTGCGCTACGGAGAAGGGAATCAATGCCGTCAGAAAGTTTCTGGGAGAAGAATTGATCCCCACAAGCAAGCGAAAGGAAATTATGAATTATGAATTACGAATTATGAATTGCCACTTGCCGACGCCATGCTCACGAAGCATGTCGACTCATTATTCGTAATTCATAATTCATAATTCGTAATTCATAATTAAAACCATGGACCCAAACTACGATCCTCAACAAATAGAGACCAAGTGGCAAAAACGTTGGGCGGATGAAAAGCTGTTCGAAGCCGAAGCCGAGCCCGGGCGCCCGAAGTATTACGTTCTCGAAATGCTGCCGTATCCTTCTGGCGACATTCACATGGGGCACGTGCGCAATTATTCGATTGGCGACGCGCTGGCGCGCTACATGGGGATGAAGGGCTTTAACATCCTGCATCCCATCGGCTGGGACGCCTTTGGTCTGCCCGCGGAAAACGCTGCGATCAAGCATCAGCGACATCCCTCCGAGTTCACTTTCACTTACATCGACCGCATGCGCGGGCAGCTCCAGCGCCTGGGCGTGAGCTATGACTGGCGGCGGGAAATCGCGTCCTGCAAGCCGGAGTACTACCGCTGGAACCAATGGTTCTTTTTGAAGATGTACGAGCGCGGCCTCGCCTATCGCAAGAAGAGCCGGGTGAACTGGTGCCCGCAGTGCGAAACCGTGTTGGCCAACGAGCAGGTGGTGGAGGGCTGTTGCTGGCGGCACGAGGAGACACCAGTCATCGAGCGCGAACTCGAGCAGTGGTTCCTGAAGACCACGGCTTATGCCGAACAGTTGCTCGACGACATGAAGCAGATGGTGCGATGGCCCGAGCGCGTTCTGACCATGCAGCAAAACTGGATCGGGAAATCGCTAGGCACGTTCGTGAATTTTAGCGTCACCGATCTGTGGAAACCGCTGCGCGTCTTTACCACGCGGGTGGACACGATTTTCGGCTGCAGCGCGGTATTCGTGGCGCCAGAGCATCCGCTGGTGAACGATCTCCTGGAGAACTCCAAGGAGCCGACGCGGCTGCGCGCCGAGGTTGAGCGGCTGAAGGCTTCCTCCGTCCGCACGCGAGTGGAAGTGAACATGGCCAAGGTCGGAGCGGACACCGGCTTCACCGCGCGCAATCCCTACAACGGCGAAGAGGTTCCGATTTGGATTGCCAACTTTGTGCTGATGGACTACGGCACGGGCGCAGTGATGGCGGTGCCGGCGCACGACGAACGCGATTTCGAATTCTGCTCGGGTTATGGGCTGCCGATTCGCACGGTGATTGTGCCAGAGGGTACTCCGCGGGAAGCTGAGGTTACGCCTCTGCACGCCACAGTGGAATACGGACGCCTGGTGGCGTCCGGCCCCTATACGGGACTCACGTCGGAACAAGCCATTAAGCGCATGACGGAGGACGCCGAAGCCAAAGGATTCGGAAAAGGGACGGTACAGTATCGCATCAAGGATTGGGGAATCTCGCGCCAACGCTATTGGGGCACGCCCATTCCCATGATCTATTGTGAATCGTGCGGAATCGTGCCGGTGCCGGAAAGCGACTTGCCGGTGCTGCTGCCGCCGAACGTCAAGCTGACCGGGCAAGGGCACTCGCCGCTGGCCGACGTGCCGGATTTCGTGAATACCACTTGCCCCCGATGTGGCGGACCGGCGCGGCGCGAGACCGATACCATGGACACGTTCGTTGATTCCTCCTGGTATTTCTATCGCTACACCGATCCCAAGATCGCGACAGCGCCGATCAATAAGGATGCGGTGAAGTATTGGTTCCCCGTTGACCAATACATCGGCGGCATCGAGCACGCCATCCTGCACCTGATTTACATGCGCTTCTTCACCAAGGTCATGCGCGACATTGGCCTCGTGGATTTTGACGAACCCGTAGCGCGTCTGTTCACGCAGGGGATGGTGATCAAAGACGGGTCGAAGATGTCGAAGTCCAAAGGCAACGTCGTTGATCCCACGCAGTTGTTTTCCAAGTACGGCGCCGACACGACGCGCCTCTACATGCTGTTTGCGGCGCCGCCGGAAAAGGATTTGGACTGGAGCGATGCGGGCGTGGAGGGGGCATGGCGTTTCTTGGGCCGCGTCTATCGGCTGGTGGCCAAACACGCGGATAAACTCCGCGACGTGAGGGCAGGGAAGTTGACTGCCGAAGAGAAGGCCTCACTGACGCCCGAGGAGCGCCGAATGCTGCGAAAGGCGCACCAGACGCTCCGGCACGTAACCGAAGACATGGAAGAACGCTGGCACTTCAACACCGACATCGCCAATACCATGGAACTGGTCAACGAATTGACCGACCTCGACGCGGCGGTGGATGCGGGGAAGATCCGACCTACCGCGCACAAGACGGCGCTGGAATTTCTGGTAACGATCCTGTCCCTCTTCACCCCGCACGTGGCGGACGAGCTCTGGGAGGCGCTGGGCCACGCGGAGCCCATGCTGAAGGTTCGCTGGCCAGAGTTTGACTCGGAACTCGCGGCCGAAGATGAGCTTGAATACCCCGTGCAGGTCAATGGAAAGCTGCGCGCGCGAATTCACGTGGCGGCCAGCGCCAGCGAGGAGGAAGTTCGCGCCAAGGCGCTCGCCGATGAGAAAGTGATCCAGCACCTGGCTGGGCTGCGGGTGGTGAAATTCATTGTCGTGCCGCAGAAGCTGGTGAGTATCGTGGCCAAGTAGCGGAAGGGAATTTGCGGCGGCTCCTCTCAGAGCCTGGGAAAAGAGGAGGTTTAGCTTGCGCTCCCTACCCCTTTGGTTTAGACCGCATTTCCACGGACACGGTGCACTGTTCATTGTTATTGCCGTCATTGGGCTGGTCGCCGTGATTCTGCTGCTGGCAAGAGATTAGTCTTGGACCGTTCCCCGGGATAATGCAAATCCTATGACACAACCTAACCCTGTCGTCGTTCTCGATTTTGGGTCGCAATTCACCCAATTGATTGCGCGCCGCATTCGCGAGCTTCACGTGCTTGCGGTAATCATACCGTGCACCACTCCATTTGAGGATTTAGTGCGAATGAATCCGCAGGCGCTGATCCTCTCGGGCGGCCCCTCGTCTGTGTACGACGCCGATTCGCCCGTGTGCGACGAGCGCGTACTGACGCTCAACCTACCCGTACTCGGCATCTGCTACGGTTTCCAGTGGATGTCTTACAAGTTGGGGGGCAAGGTCGAGCCGGCGGGGAGGCGCGAATATGGCTTCGCCGAGCTCGAAATCCTCCCTTCTTCGCGGCTGCTGGCAGGCTTCCCTTCGCCCCTGAAGGTGTGGAACAGCCACGGCGACCACGTCGTGGAAGTTCCGCCGGGATTCGCTATCACCGGCCGGACCCAGAACGCTATTTCTGTGATTGAGAATCCGTCGGCGCGAATGTATGCGGTGGAATTCCACCCGGAAGTTCACCATACCATGCGCGCGGACGCGATGTCTCTGGAGCGCTTCGTTTCCGAGGTGGCGGGAATCAAGCCCAACTGGTTTCCGGGGTCGTTCATTGAGCAAACCATACAAAAGGTTCGCGAACAGGTGGGAGATCGCCACGCTCTCTGCGCACTCTCCGGCGGCGTGGATTCCGCCGTCGCCGCTACGCTGGTAGGGAGGGCATTGGGAGATCGGCTGACTTGCGTGTTTGTCGACAACGGTTTGCTGCGCAAAGATGAGTTCGCCAAAGTCAGTGGTAAGTTGCGGGAGCAAGCGCACCTGAAGGTGAAAGCTGTCGATGCCACAGAGCGATTTCTCAGCCGCTTAGTTGGGGTCACTGACCCGGAGAGAAAGCGCAAAATCATTGGGGAAGAATTCATCCGCGTGTTTGAGTCTGAGGCCCGCACGCTGGGCGACGTGGAGTTTCTGGTGCAGGGAACACTCTATCCCGACGTGATCGAATCCGTTTCTGTGAAGGGGCCGGCAGCCACGATCAAGAGCCACCATAACGTGGGAGGGTTGCCCTCCGATTTGAAGTTCAAGCTGATTGAGCCGTTGCGCGAATTGTTTAAGGACGAAGTTCGCACGGTTGGCCGCGAGCTCGGTCTGGACGAGTCCGTGGTCAGCCGCCAACCATTTCCTGGGCCTGGCCTCGCAGTCCGGATTGTCGGGGAAGTAACCCCGGACCGGCTACGAATGGTTAGGGAAGCAGATGAAATAGTTCAGCAAGAAGTGAAGACACAAGGTTTTTACGACCGCCTTTGGCAGTCGTTCGCGGTCTTATTGCCCGTTTCAAGTGTCGGAGTGATGGGTGACGCCCGGACGTACGCCTCGACCATTGGCATCCGGGCGGTCGAATCCGAGGATGGTATGACCGCTGACTGGGCTCACCTTCCAGCGACACTACTCCAGCGCATGGCGAACCGAATCGTCAACGAGGTGAAGGGGGTCAACCGGGTTGTCTTCGACATTACTTCGAAGCCCCCGGGCACCATCGAGTGGGAATAGCCCACCCTCCGCCTCCGATTCCAGTCAGAGACACCACTCCCGTTGCATGAAACGAAAAGGCTTAGCGACTCGCCAGTTTTTGGGCCATGTAGAGCAAGAGCTGGCGGTCCTTCTCATCGATCCGTCCGAGAAGGCGCTTGACTTTCTCGTAAAAACGCAGTTCCTTTTCCTGCTCTGCGTCGAGAACCAGCTCTTCGGTCGTTTGGCGCTTGCTCAGGTTTGGCAGCGGGGGCGGCTCCTCCCCTTCGTAGAACAACTGGAAGAGGGGAAGTTCAAGCGCCGCAGCCAACCTCTCAAGGGTTTCAAGCGAGGGAACGGTGTGACCGTTCTCGACCCTCGAGATGTAGCATCGTAGCAAGCCGGTACGCTTTTCGATATCACCTTGCGAAAGGTTTCGTTCTTCTCTAAGCTTCTTAAGTCGTGTTCCTATGATCATGTGCAGATTCTTGCATAAAGTAATTAAGTGGTCAACTAAAATCTTGATTAGATTTTGATTAGAAATTTGCCTCACTGGTTACTGTAACCCCCAAGCCTTTTCCCTCGTCGGAATCAATGGGGGATGGGTGAAGATGGAAGCCCGATGGAAAACTCCGGCGCACAGCTTGCCCAAGAGATTCAGTGGATTAAGCGCGCCCAGCAGGGGGAGCCGGAGGCCTTCGGACCCCTGGTGCAGAAATACCAGCAGCGCGTCTTCTCGCTGGTTTACCATTTGGTGCGCAGGCGCGACGAGGTGGAGGATCTCGCCCAAGAGATTTTCATCAAGGCGTTCCGGGCGATTCGGAGCTACAATTTCCAGTCCTCCTTTGTAACGTGGCTCAGCCGCATCGCCACCAACCACTGCTATGACTACTTGCGGCACGAGCGCGCGTCGCGGGTGAGTTTTTACTGGCAAATGGGCGAGAACAGCCAGCAGGAGATCGAGAGCAACGCGGAGAGTCAACCGGAACAAGCGCTGGATCACGAAGAGCAGACGGTCTTGAAGGATTTGGTCACCAAACTCCTCGACCGCGCCCCCGAGAAGGACAGGGAAATTCTGGTCTTAAAGGAATTACAGGATTATTCTGTGGAGGAGATTGCGGAGATTTTGGATCTGAAGCCCACGACGGTGAAGGTTCGACTGCACCGCGCCCGGAAGCGCATGTTGGAAGACATGCGCCAATGGCGAGAGGAAAAACATGGCCATGCGATGTGACGACATTCGTAATCGGTTGGACGACCTCTGGGAGGGTGGGGAATCGCCGGAGATCCGCGCGCACCTTGCTGAGTGCTCCGTGTGCGCGGGCTATCATCGCGACTTGGGACGGGTGAGTTCGGGTTTCCGCCTGTTGAGCCGCGAGGAGATCGTGAAGCCTTCGGTGGGCTTTGCCGAGCGCTTGGTGCGGCAACTTGGGGAACTGGGCCGGGCGCCTAGCGTGGCGGATTTCTTCGAGCGCGTGGGCAGGCGCTTTGTGTATGCGACATTGGTCCTGACCTTCCTGGCGCTCCTCGCCTTGGCGGCGCCGTCGACCGGGCCGATTCGTGGTCTCAGCGCCGCCGATATGCCTGCCCAGGAAGCCGCGCTGGCTTATTCCGACCCGGTAGCAGAAAATGGCTTGCAAGAATCTCCAGATTTGGCGCCCGTGGAATCTCCTGCGCCAGCCGTCCCGAGTGAGGTGAAATGAGCCGCCGGGTTTATCTCTATTTCGTTGTGACCATCGCTCTTGGGGCCGTCCTGGGGGGCGCGGGAATGTACTATTATTTGTGGCATACCGGGCGGCTTCATGCCCCGGGCGGCTTCAACAAAGAGCGTGCCGTCGCGCACCTCAAGAAGAATTTGAACCTGACAGATGCCGAAGTACAGCAGGTGGGCAGGATTTTTGATGAATCAACGCAAAAGGTGAAGGACTTACAAAAGCAGATTGACCCGCAATTCGAAGCGATCCACCAGGAAACTCGTGCTCGGATTCGCCAAATTCTGGATCCCGAGCAAGCGAAGAAGTTCGATGAACTGGTGCGGGCTGTCGATGAGCGGCACAAACACCGCAGCCCCGCTCCGCCCCCTTCGCAGTAATTGAACTGTGCTAGAAGGGAATATCTTCGTCGCTGATTTCCGGTTCCGGAGGTGGAATCGGGTCAGTGGAGGGTGGGGGTGTTGGTGACGGCGAGGCGGGGCGCTCGGGTGCGGGGCGGTCCGTCGCTCCGGACGACATTCGATCCGAGTCGGCCTTCGATCCCAGCATCTGCATGGAGTTGGCAATAATTTCGTAAGACGTGCGTTTATTACCGGACTGATCCTGCCACTGCCGGCTGCGGATAGAGCCCTCGATGTAAATCAGCTTGCCTTTGGTCAAGTACTCACCGCAGATTTCAGCCAGTTTATTCCATGCCACGATGTTGTGCCACTCGGTGCGATTTTGCCTCTCCCCGGTCTTGTCCTTAAAGCTCTCGTCCGTAGCCAAACTGAACTTCGCCACAGGAGCCCCGCTTGGTGTGTATTTCAATTCCGGGTCCTTTCCCAAACGGCCGACTAGGATGACCTTGTTGACGGATCCCGACATGCAGTCCTCCCTTGCGAATGTGGATGCAGAGCTGTGAGTTGCGAGGCCTGGCCGTCGCTTTCCGGCCGGGAACTTAGGATCTCCTCTTGGGGGCGGCCGCGGGCACCGCAATGCCCAGTTTCTTCAGCCGTTGGCGGGCCAATTCGGACTCGGGTGAGTCCGGAAAACGCTGGATCACGGAACGCAATTCGCGAATACCTGCGCTCTTCTCATCCAGAGCCAGCAGCGAATAGCCCTTTTTCAATTGCGCGGCTGCGGCCTTATTCCCCGCCGGATACTTCTCACTGCACAGGTCGTAGGCTTCGATAGCGTGCTTGAAATCCTTTTGGCTGTAATAGCACTCGCCGATGTAGAACTGCGCGTTCGAGGCGCGATCGGTGTCCTTATAATACTTCAGATAATCCTGGAAGGATTGAACCGACAAATCATATTGTCCGCCGGTGTAATAGCTCAAGCCCTGGTTATAAAGGGAATCCGCATCGGGGACGGGCGGAGGGCCAGGCGCAGTGGGTGGGGCTCCGGGCGTTGTTCCGGGTGTGGGATTCGATTGCGCGGGAAGCGTCTGGAGGATGTTCTGCGTTTGCGCCATCTGATCGCTCAGTTTTGAAAGCCGGGCCTTGACCTCGTCCAGGCTGGCGCTCAACTCCTGCATTTGACTGGTCACGGCGTCAAACTTGGCGCCGGAAGTTGCCAGGCTTTGCTGCATCGACCCATGCAAATCTGTGACCATGGCCTTCATAGCATTGACATTGTCATTGGTCTGCTCGACGAGGGTCTTGAGCACCGCGGTTTGGGTATCGACAGTCTTCTGGAGGTTCTGGACGGCCTGCTGCAAGGCGTCGAGTTGCTGCATCATTTGAAGTGTCTCTTTACTTGCACTGTACGCGGGTTGGACTTGCGCGCCCAGGAAGGCAAGAAACATCAAAGCTACTAGAGTATGTTTTTTCAAGGTTGCAGTGTCCTCGCTTAGGAAAATATCACATAGCCCAGTCTACCCGTTTCGTGCGTTCGCGGTCAACCACCGCTTGGGGTAGGTACACCGCCACGCTGGGCCTAGCACACCAGCTCGTTCGTGGTTGTGCCGCAGTCGGCAGAGATTGGGAAGGAAACGCCGGGAACCCCTAAGGGTTCCCGGCTAATACCGCTTATTGGGTTTCGGGGCCGTAGTGGAAATGATCCACGCGGTTCTGCTGCCAGCAATCTTCCGATTTGTCGGCCTGACTGCAAGTCGTAACCGGGCGGTCCTTACCGTAGGATATTGTTGTGATTCGGTCCGCGGTTACACCGGCGTTGACCAGGAAGTCCTTCGCGGCGGTGGCGCGGCGATCGCCCAACCCGAGGTTGTATTCTTCGCTGCCACGGTCATCGCACTTGCCCTCGATGGTGAATTTTATGCTTTGGTGCTCTTTCAGGAAGCTCGCATCACCGGTCAGGGCCGTTTCTGCATCAGCGCGGATGGTGGCTTTGTCATAGTCAAAGTAAGCGTCTTTGACGTTCTGGCTGAACAATTCGTCTTCCGACAACGTCGCCGGCGGGGGCGGTGGCGGCGGCGGCGGCGGGATCGTCACCGTGACTCGAGCGGTGGCACTTTGCGTTCCGCCAGGGCCCGTTGCAGTTATGGTATAAGTGGTCGAGTCCTGCGGCGTGACGGATGATGAACCCGAAGCTTGGACCGTGCCTACGCCCGGTTGCAAGTCCAGAGTGGTAGCGTTTTGAGAAGACCAACTCAATGTCACGGATTGGCCCTTATCAATGGTGCTGGGTTCGGCGGTCAACGTCACGGTCGGGGCCGGGGGCGGTGGTGGTGGCGGCGGCGGCGGGGGGGGTGGTGCAACGGTCTTCTTGTGGCACGCTGCTGCCAGTAAAAGTACTCCCAGAATTCCGACGAGAATCGCAAGACTGCGTTTCTTCGTTCGCATGCTTAAAGTCCTCCTTGAATAGGTAGAAAATCGTGAGATACGTGGGTGCATAATACTTCAGATGAACCTTTTCCTTCTTGCGTGGTGCACTTGCGGGGCCCTGTCACCTTACACGTGGAAAGGTAACAACTTTCAGAACATGAGATACTATCACTAAAGCAAAAACAAACACAACCTCTTGCACCGAAAAAACAACTCATTGAGAGGATTTTCTTAGCGTAGATTTTGTCCGTTTTTCTAGGAGTGTCTTCCGCGAGCGCATCTTCGCTCTCATCCCTTCGGTGACACGAAAGAGACGACATCTCTCACTGCGATATATTTCCGGTATCGACCTCCCAGGCTCTCGAATCAGGGGACCGCGGGCGTAGTCCCCGAACCATTCACCACACCGGATTCAAAAACAGGATCTCCACCGCTAGTTTGACCAATTCGCATTCCAGTTTTCCCCGCTCTTGGTCAGTTGTTTGGGTTCGAGACCGTTGGCGAGCATGCTCCAAACCTGGCGCGACCCCGAGCGCGTGGATTCAAAAGCCAGGTGGCGGCCATCGGGCGACCACGTGGGATGCTCATTGCGGCCGGCGTCGTGGGTTAATTGGATAATCCTACCGCTGGCGATTTCCATAATATAAATGTCATAGGTTCCCGTTTCTGAAACTCGCCAATGGAATGCCATGAAAAGGCCGTTGGGGGACCAAGACGGAGCGCTGGCGTCACCACCTTGCGCCGCGGTCGTCATGCGCCGGAGGTTGGTGCCATCCGCCGACATAATGTAAATCTGGGGGGAACCGCTGCGGTCTGAGACAAAGGCCATTTCATTTCCGGTTTTAGGGTTCCAAACTGGGGAAATATCCACCCCAGGAGAAAAAGTAAGGCGCTGCAGGTTATAGCCGCTGGTGTTAGAGACATAAATTTCCGGGTCGCCCCCCATGCTCGAACAGAAGGCAAGCTTGCTGCCGTCGGGGGACCAAGCGGGCGTCGTATTGAGTCCCTTATAGGTCGGGAAGGGGATGCGCCGGTTGATTTCAAAAGAGAAAATATAAATCTCGGGATTCCCCGACGCATAGCTGGTGAAAGCCAGCTTGCTGTTGTCGGGAGACCAGCGCGGAGTGGTGGAAATGGAACGATAGCTGGTGATGGGGTGCTGATTGAACCCGTCGTAATCCATCACCCAGATCTCCTGGTGTCCCGACCGGCCACTCACAAAGGCGATCCGCGTTTCGTTGATTCCCGGCAGCCCGCCTCCCAGCGTTTTGATGATTTCATCGGCAAAGCGGTGCGCGGCCTCACGCGTTGACACTTCGTTCAGAGTCGCGACGTAACGCTTGGCCAGGACACCTGGGTTGGTGGCGTTTCCCAAGTCGAAAAGGCGCCCGGTGATCACCAGGTTGGAATTAACGTTTTCCACTTTGCCGAAAACCAACATCTGGGCGGAAGCCGGGGGCGTGCTCCAGGCGTTGAAGTCGACGTCGAGAGGCTCTTCCGGGACCTTGAGAGGGTAATTACTTTTGCTGACCATCTGAAAGATCCCGGCATCGTCAAGATCGCTCCAAAGAACCTGGTTGAACTCCTGGGTAAGAGTCACCAGTTGCTGGTCCACGGACTTGGCCGGAAAATCCGGAACCGCCAATTTGATTTTCGGCGCCCCCAGATTGATCCCCGAGCTGATCCAATCCTGCTGGCTTAGGGCTATCCGCGAACAGACAGAGAGAGCGACCGCCATGGCCAGAGTCAGGATGGAGGGAACCACAATTCGATGCAGTTTCATGTGTGTAATGGGCTCCGAATGATTAGGATGCTCGCCAGTCTGGAAACCGATGTCTCACAGTGTGATATATTTTCTGCAAAATACTCCATATTTTTGCGTCTACTGGCGGTGAAAGTCAAAATAAAACTCCACATTGACGCTCTGCCCGGAGTAATCCGGCGGCAGAGGAGGCAGGGGATTGGAGGCCAGGATCGCCCGCAAGGCGGAGCGATCCACTTCCGCAATCCCACTGCTCTGCGTGATCTGCACGTTGGTGACGGTGCCATCCCGAAGGATTTCGAACGTCAGATAAGTGCGGGGCGCCGACGTGATGTTAGGGCTGACCGTCGACATCAGCCAGTTGGCGCTGATGCGTGAACGCATCGACGCCACGTACCAGGCGTAGCGAAAGCCGAAACTGTTCGCCTGACCCATGGCCACGCCACCGGGGCCCGCGGCCGTTATCATCGATGTGTAGCTCATTGTGGGCGGGCCGGTCTGGCCGTAAGGGATGGCGTTCGGCGGGGGAATGATGTCAGCCTTCTGTATCCGCTTGTTGACCCTTTCCAGCTTTTCGGGCTTCACCGCGTCTTTGAATTTGGGAATCTGCTGCGCGTCGGGGGGAGGTTCTTCCTTGGGCTTCGGCTCGGTTTTATAGAGGCCGGTGTTTTCGGTGGCAACGGTCGTGGGGGTGGTGACCATCGGCGTCGGCAAAGGAACTCCCGGCAAACTAGCCACCGCGCCCATTTTGACTGCGCCTTCCGTTCCCCAGCTTTGGCCTCTCCCGCCGAAATGGAACCCGATCATCTTGTACACCACCATCACTCCCAAGAGCGAACCATGGAGGATCAGGGAAACTAGCAGCGGGCCGCGCAACGTGGCCTGACTGCGTCCGGTCTGCAATGGGAGTACGTAGGTGCTCATAGGGCATTGCTCACGCTATGATCCCGGCTTGGTCTCCAGCGGCTGGGTAACGATGTTCAGATTGGTCAGGTTCGCCTGCTTCAAGGCATCCACCACTTGCGCGAATGCCCCGAAACTTACATTTTCATCACAGCGGATAAACACCGGTTGCGTGCCGGCGCCCTTGAGTTGACCTAAAACGGCTACGCCCAAGCGGTGTATATTCACGGGATCATTTCCGACATAAATATTCTGCTTCTTGTCGATGGTAATGACGACCTTTTCCTCCGAAACAATTTTGACTGTCTTGGTTTTGGGCAGATCCACCTCAATGCCCGATTCCAAGATCGGAGCCGTCAGCATGAAGATGATCAACAGCACCAGAACAACGTCCACAAAAGGAGTGATGTTGATGTCGGAAAGGGAAGATTGGGTTCTGCCTCTGGGATTGGTGAAGGCCACCGTTCACCTCCTAAGTTCAGTGACGAGTGGGATATTGCCGAGTGTCAATTGCCGATGTTCGATTTGCCGCGAGCGGTTATCGGCGATCGAAAATTGGCAATTTCGCGAGTCATTCATCACTTATCACTCTTTTTTCATTCCACGAAATAGCGTTCCGTCATATTGAGGAACTCAAGAGCAAAGTCGTCCATCTGCGTGCCAAACTCTTTGATTCGCTGGAGAAGGATATTGTACGCGATGACTGCCGGCACAGCGGCGAACAGTCCTGCAGCGGTTGTGATCAGGGCCTCCGCGATGCCAGGTGCCACGCTGTGCAAGGTTGCGGTGCCGGCCGTCGCCAAGCCGTGAAAAGCATCGATGATCCCCCACACAGTTCCGAACAACCCCACAAAGGGGGTAACCGAGCCGGTCGTCGCAAGCCATACCAACCATTGTTCCATCCTGCCGAGTTCGGTTGACGCGCCGATTTGGAGGGCGCGCCGAACCGCCTCTAAGCTGCGAATCCGTGGCTTGCCGGGACTTTCGACCATCGCCGCCTGGTTTTCAATCTCACGGTAGCCAGACTGGAAAACCTCCGGCAGCGGGCTTTCTTTCAGGGTGCGGCAGAAAGCGCGAATCTCTGACAGTTTCTTGCTCTGGCGGAAAACCTTGAGGAATTCCAGAGATTCGTTCCTTGCTGCTCGAAAGGTGCGGAATTTTCTGAGAATAATCGCCCAGGAGAGAATCGAGAATCCCAAAAGCATCAATAATACGAGTCTGGCCACCGGGCCAGTATTCGTTAGGAGTTGCCAAATTTCGCCTTGGTAGAAGTCTTGTGTGAAACCCTGGTAAAAAACCAGAAGTGCAGCAGCCAATTAACCTCCTTGTCGGAACCAGGAGAGTGAGAACCGTTCTCAATTGAACCTAACACACTGACCACAGGCCGTCAACGATGGAACGGGAGGAAGACAGTGGATGGGGGGCGGGACAGGTAGTCAGGGACCGAAACGACAGTCAAAAGTGAAAACGCAAAAGCCCAAAGTGAAACCCGCCCCGCATTCGCTGGGAAGATCGCGGCGAGCCTCATTTTTGCACTTTGCCTTTTTTCCGTGGCGTTGCTCTTTCCCCCTGCCATCCGCCACCCTCCCCACTTCCCGTCTACCATCTACTGTCTACCCCGTTCGCTGTGATAGACTTTCCGCGATACGCCATGCTGCGCGAAATTCACATTCAGAACTACGCCGTCATCGATAACCTCGCGGTGGAATTTGGGCCTGGTTTGAATCTACTTTCCGGGGAAACCGGCTCCGGCAAATCTATACTCGTTGATGCCCTGGGTTTGGCACTGGGCGGTCGCACCTCCTCTGAGGTTATCCGCACCGGGGAAGATCGCGCGCTCGTCACCGCTGTTTTTTCTGCCGAAGGAAATGCTCCATGGGGCGCTTGGTTGGAGGAGTATGGCGTCGGGGGGAGCGACGAAGGCGAACTCATCCTGCGGCGCGAACTGCAAGCGGGCGGCAGGAGCCGGATGCTGGTCAATGACCAGCCGGTTACCCTGGCAGCCGTTCGTGGGCTCGCGCCGCGCTTGGTGGAAATGCACGGGCAGAACGAACACGTGTCGCTCTTCGCGCGCGACGCACAGCTCAATTTGCTCGATCAGTTCGCGGGAGCGGGTTCGGAACTCGAATCGGTCCGGGTCTTGCATCGGCGCCGCCGTGAGCTGGAGCAAGAACTGGAGGGGCTGAGCCACAATGAACAGGAGCGCCTGCGCACCCTGGACTTACTGGGCTTCCAAGTGCGTGAGCTGGAACAGGCAAAACTCGAACCGGGGGAAGACGTCCGGCTGGAGGAGGAACGGAGGGTTCTCTCAAACTTGGAGAAAATCCGTGCCGCCGCGAGTAGCGCTTTCCATGAGTTGTACGAAGACGAGGGTGCGGCAATCTCCCGCGTGGCGGCGGCCGCGCGCCAACTCGATGAGTTGGGCCGGTACGATTCTTCCATATTCACGGAGATCGAACCGCTAGCCGCGGCACGCGCCACATTGGAGGACATCGCCGCCTTCCTTCGCGACTACGTTGACGGTCTCGAGGCCAATCCCGCGCGCCTGGAAGAAATTGGAGACCGACTGGCCTTGATCGACCGCTTGAAGCGGAAGTATGGAAGCACCGTGGAAGCGGTCCTTGCGTATGCCGATGAGACTCGCAAGAGCCTGGCCAGTTTGGAACACGCCGATGAGCGGCGGGAAGCCGTACGGCGAGATTTGGCCAAAGCCGGAGCCGAGTATCGAAAGGCCGCCGACACACTTTCGGAAAAACGGCGCGACGCCGCGCGACGGCTGGTAAAACTGGTGCGGGAGGAGCTTGCACAGCTAGGCATGGAAAAGACCCGCATGGAAGTCCATTTTGATGTTGCCGCGGAAGGCCAGGGCGGACCGTCAGGAACCGATGAAATTGAATTCCGAATTTCGCCTAACGTCGGTGAGGCCTTGCGGCTGATGGAAAAAATAGCTTCGGGCGGTGAAATCTCACGGCTGATGCTGGCTTTGAAAACGGTCGTCGGGCAGGCACGCGTAAGCCGTGATGCGCGCGGCGCCCGCCGCAATGACGTCACTTTTATATTTGACGAGGTTGACGCCGGCATCGGGGGACGCGTGGCAGAGTGTGTGGGCCAACGATTGAAGCGACTGGCTCGCGATACCCAAGTCCTTTGCGTCACCCACCTGGCACAAATTGCGTGTTTCGCCGATACCCACTTTTATGTGGAAAAAGCCGCTCGCGCCGATCGGACCGTTACGACCATCAAACCCCTTGCCGGGGAGAAGGAACGGGCTGAGGAATTGGCGCGCATGCTTTCTGGGAGTCAAATCACCGACGCCGTTTTGAAACACGCCGCTTCTATGCTGCGGCAAGCGGCGGGGTAACCTGGTTTCTCAGCGGTGGTATTGCCTGCCAGGTGAATCTTCCGGCGGTGGGAGTGGAAATCCTACAGTCTTCGGACATTAGGGTGAACTCGGATAACTCAAAAATGCCCACGGCAGGTTGATCTCCTACCGTGGGCTGAAGGGTCTGACATTGACAACTCAAGTCACCTTTGTTGTACTCGGCTTTACCTTCTGAAGCCACGCCGACCCACCCCGCGTCCCACAAACGTGCGGCCTCGAACGAACCCTCCTCGCACGACCACCCCTCCTGCCACCGGCGGGCAATATGCCGGCGCGACGTAATGGGGAGAGGCATACGCGGGGGCCGGTGCATAGGAGTAGCCAATTCCCTCGCGCGGACCACCGTACGGGACGCGATTTCCTACAAAACCTCCGACATAGTTTCCACCACGAGCCGTTCGTTCAGAGAATTGCTCACTCGCTCTCCGGCCGTCGGAGCTGAAGCGGCGGCCGAAGTTGCCTCGCTCCTGGGCGAAGCCAGTTGCGCCCAGCGCCAATCCGACGACCATGACCATCATAAGCTTTTTCATATGCGCCTCCTGCCCCCAATAACCAATGTGGTCTCACTTTGGGAATGCAACCGCTAAATGAGTAGGCAATTAGTGTACCAACGCTGGACTCGCGTAACTATATGAGGAATTTCGGCAACCGCATCGGGATAGGTAAGCACCAAGCAACCGATCGCTCGCGGACTTGGGGCCATGCACGGTTTCGTGCACGTCCATACGAATTGCGCTCCTCAAAACCTCATTCGCCGCTCACGCACCGCTTGTCGGTCGCACAATCCGTCAGCTGACTGGCTTGATCAGATCACGATTCGACGATTCGACTGCCTCGCTCTTGCTACTCAAAGATTACGATTCAAGCTATACTGTTGTGTCGGCCCAGTGCTCCATGGGAAATGACTTAATTCAAATCGGCGCTGCCCCGCTGCAAGCGGGATTGGGTGTAGCGGTGTTGTCTACCGCGGAATTCGCCGTTGACTCCGCCCGCGCCATTAGCAGCAAGACTTTCTACATTGAGACGTTCGGTTGCCAGATGAACGTCCACGATTCCGAAAAGGTTGCGGGCGTCCTCATGGGCAGAGGTTATCGCCCGGTGAACTGCCACCAGGATGCTGATATCATTCTCTATAACACATGCAGCATTCGGGAAAAGGCTGCGCAAAAGGTGTTCTCACGCCTGGGGGCGTTTCGGAAGGATGGATCGGCCTCCGGGAAGATCATTGGTGTGCTGGGTTGCGTCGCTCAGCAGGAGGGGGAGCGTTTTTTTGAGCGAGCGCCGCATGTCAGCCTGGTTTGCGGTTCGGCAAGCTACGCCCAGTTGCCCGATCTTCTCACCCAGCTCGAATTCGGAAATCGCCGGGTGAAAGGATTGGGGCTGGATACTGAGGATTGTTTTGAAACCGAGTTCACCCGCCGCGATAACCGCTTCCGGGCTTACCTGACGATCATCGAGGGCTGCGACCAGCGGTGCGCATTCTGCGTCGTGCCCATGACGCGGGGGCCGGAGCGTAGTCGCTCGGGCGCTAAGATTATCGCCGAATGCCGCCGCCTGGTGGATGCTGGTTATACGGAAATTCAGATTCTGGGGCAGATCGTGAATGCCTGGCGTGATCCGTCGCCCGCGAATTGGACCTTTGGTGAGTTGCTCGCACGCATCGCGGAGGTGCCCGGCTTGAGGCGCGTGCGCTTCACCACATCTCACCCACGCTACTTCACCCCTGAAATTGTCGAGGCCATTGACTCCCACCCGGTGCTGTGCGATCAGATTCACTTGCCAGTCCAAGCGGGCTCGTCAGAAGTTCTGGCGCGCATGTTGCGCGGCTACTCGCGCGAAGAATATCTGGAAGAAATCCAGTGCATCCGTAGCGCACAGCGTGCTATTAGCCTGTCAACGGACATCATTGTCGGTTTTTGCGGCGAGAGCGAAAGGGACTTTGCGGAGACGATCTCGTTGCTTGCTGAGGTCGAGTACGACCAGGTCTTTGCTTTCAAGTTCTCGCCGAGACCAAACACCGCCGCACTCGAATTTGCGGATACGGTTCCGGAAGAAGAGAAGGGGCGCCGCCTGGCGGAGTTGCAGGAAGTTCAGCGCCAGATACAATTGCGGCGTAACCAGAAGCTGATTGGCCAGGTGTTTGAAGTGCTTGTGGAGGGCTATCAGCCTCGTCTAGGGCAGGCCGTGGGCCGAACGACCAGCAACAGGGTTCTCAACTTTCCCGGCGAACCCACCGATATAGGATGTTACCGGCAAGTACAGGTAACCTCGTGCGGCCCCAACAGCTTGGTCGGCAAAAGGTCTATCGATTGATGTTTCACGATTTTCGATTGACGATTGAAACCCTGAAGGTCCTCAGTCGTCAGCTTTCCGGTTTCCGTACACGTTACAGCTTTCCACCAGGACTTGCAGTCGAAGACCCGCGATCGCCAATCGGCAATGAATGGGGGGGCGTATGGAAGTGGAAATGAAGATCCGAGGCTTGGTCATGGACCCTGTCACCAACATGCCGATAGTTATTCTCAAGGATGTTGGAGGGACGGCGGTCCTGCCCATCTGGGTGGGAATCTACGAAGCCAACGCCATTGCCCTCGAGATCGAAAAAGTGACCACCCCGCGACCGATGACGCATGACCTGCTGAAGAACCTCCTTCTCGGGCTGGAGACCAGTGTGCAAAAAGTTGTGGTGAGCGAACTTCGCGACGACACCTTTTATGCCCTAATATGGCTGGAGAGGGACGGCCAGATGATGTCAATCGATTCCCGGCCCAGCGATGCCCTGGCCCTTGCATTACGCGTCGATTGTCCAATCTATGTTGAAGATGAAGTTTTGAAGAGTTCCAAGAATTCCGGGAACAACACGGACAAAGTCAGCAACGAGGAAATGCGTAAATGGCTCGAGAACCTGGGCGATGAAGACATGGGTCGGTATAAGATGTAACCTCCGGATCAGCGGTGAGAAGGCAGGGTTTGAGTCACCTAGAATTTGTATATTGAACTTATGAATTATGAAATGTGAATCCAGGATTAGGGTCTCAGTCCTCAAATCGCTCTTCCTTACCCCTAACCCCGAGTCCCTAATCCAGTAATCACGAGTCCCGTAAATGGCCGCAACCGTAATTGCAATAGCGAATCAGAAGGGCGGCGTCGGCAAGACCACGACGGCTGTGAATCTTGCTGCTGCATTCGCCCTGAAACAGCAGCGAACGTTGCTGATTGATCTTGACCCGCAAGCCAACACCACTCTGACCTTCTTCTCTCCTGATGAAATCAAGGGTTCAATCTACGACGTGCTCTCGGACACGCACGTGACGGTAAAAGAGGTATTGCATCCCACCAAAGTTGCAAACCTTTGCCTGGTGCCCGCCCGGATTGCGCTGGCCAAACTGGAGGCGAATCTGGTGGGCCAGTTTGACGCTCCCTTTCGCTTAAAAGATGCTCTGGCGGCGACACGCGAAGACTTTGACTTGATTGTCATTGACACTCCACCGGCGCTGGGAATCATTACTGTAAACGCCCTGGTGGCGGCCAACTACTTGCTGGTCCCGATCCAAGCTTCCTATTACTCGCTGGAAGGAACGGACGATTTGCTGGAAACGCTGGAGCGCATCCGCGCGCGCCCCAACCCCGAGTTACAGTTGCTGGGCGTCATCGTGACCCTTTATGACAAACGGACCAATCTAGCGCGTGACATCTACAAACAGGTTCGAGAAGTGTTTGGCGATAAGGTCTTCAAAACCGTGATTGGCAAGAACGTGCGCTTGGAGGAGAGTCCCGCTTACAAGGAAACCATCTTCAGTTTCGCGCCCGGTTCCAGCGGGGCGGCAGAGTACGCACAACTCGCCAGGGAGGTCATCCAACGTGTCAGCTAGACGCGCGGGTCTACCCATTACCGTCACGATGCGGCACAACTCGCACTACGTCGAGGATATGATTTCCCGCAGTGGCGCCGCCATTGGTCGAATGATCCCCATCGAACAGATTCAGCCCAACGCCGATCAACCCCGTAAGGAATTGGGCGACTTGCAAAGCCTCACCGAGTCCGTACGCGACAAGGGTGTTCTCGAACCCCTACTCGTGCGCTATCTCGCGGACTCCGACAAGTTCATGATCATATCCGGCGAACGCCGCTACCACGCTTCGCGCGCCGCCGGTCTGCGCGAATTGCCCTGCATAGAAAAGGACGTCGACGATGGCGAGACGATGGAAATCGCCCTCATCGAGAATCTCCAACGCAAGGACCTGACCCCCTTTGAAGAGGCGGACGGCGTGCAATCCCTGGCGGACCGGTTTGCCTTGACTCATGAGGAAATCGCCAGTCGTATTGCCAAATCACGATCCTCGATTACCGAAACTCTGAGTTTGCGCACCATACCGGACGCGGTAAAGGCACAGTGCATCGAGGCATGCGTCCTTTCCAAATCCCAGTTGTTGCAAGTGGCTCGGCAACCTACCGAAGCGAAAATGCGTGACCTGGTTCGGCGGTTTGCGTTGGGCCTCGTAACCCGCGAACAAGCGCGCGCGGAACGGAACCCCGACAAGAAACCGCAGCACGCGGTGTTTAACTATGTACCTCCCGCCAAGGAATTCAAGCTGGTTCTGAAATTCCGCAAAGGCCGCGTGGAGCGTGAGGAGATCGTTGCCGCCCTTCGCCGCATCATCGAGACGCTGGAAGCCGAGACTTAATTCCCGGAGAGAGCCTTCAACAGGAACAGCGGCATTCGGTGACGACGGATCGCAGGTACTTGTGGGCCTGACTTCGCGGGATTCCGCCGGGGGTTGTTGCTCATGATCTCGGAGGCGGTTGAGGCGGCCGAATTCCTCCCGCTGTTTGTTTACGGCACTTTGCGGCGCGGCTTTGAGCTGCACCATCACCTGGTCCGCCTCGGCGCGAGGTTCCTCACGGAGGCAAAGGTCGCAGCAGTGCTGGTTGTTCGGCGACGCTATCCGGGAGCGCGGTCGTCGCGCCGAAGAGGGAAATGGGTCCGCGGTGAACTCTTTCAACTTCGTCGGCCCGCGCGCGATCTGCGAGTTTTGGATCGAGTTGAGGGATTCATTCCGGCAGCGCCGCAGCGGAGTGAGTTCGCGCGCGCCAAAGTCGAAGTCGTCTTGAACACCGGCGTGCGGCGGCAAGCTTGGATCTACTGGCTGGGGGCGAGGAAGTTTACGGGGGTTGTCCATGGATAGTCTGACTGACCGGAAGCAAAACGTGATTTTGGAAACGGACCGCTTGCGCTTCGCCACTTGGGTGAAGGAAGACTGGTTGGAGTTCCGCAAACTCACTGCCGATCCGTTGGTGGTGCGATACATCACCACAGGCGAACCTTGGCCTGACGAGCGCGTTCAAGAATTCGTCGCCCGGCAGTGCGAGAACTGGGAAAAACACCACATCTGCCTCTGGAAGTTGCTTCCGAAGGACAGTGACGCGCTGATCGGCATCTGCGGCCTTCAGCACTTGGCCGGTACTCCCGACGTCGAAATCGGATGGTGGTTGGCGCCTTCGCATTGGGGGAAGGGGCTGGCCACGGAAGCAGCGCGCCAGGCGCTGGCCTATGGCTTCGAGGTGAGCAATATCGAGCGCATTGTCGCCATCGCGCAATCCGCCAACCGGGATTCACTGCGAGTGATGGACCGCATTGGCATGCGCTTTGAGAGGGAAGCAATTCATAAGGGAATTCGCGTGGTGCTCTATGCCATCGAGCGCGACCGATTCCTGTCCCGCCGCGGCGAAGGGGAAGAGCGTGCCTGAGGTTTCGCCGCCCCCTTTGGATCCTGCGCAGGTTGCCCTCCTGGAAGGCCTGCTGAAAGCGGGCTTCCAATTCGTCACCTTCGAACAGTTTGCGCGCTACCCCGGAGTCGAGAAGGCGGGCTTTGTCGCCTTGCTGGATCTTTCCGAGGGCAAGGTCCGGCAGTTTGGCAGCGTGGGATACCACATCGGCAATGGTATCGGCGTCCTTATTGAGGTCAGCGGCAAGCAGACTTTTGTCTGGAAAAACGAAGTGACGGAAGCAACGCCGGAGTTGCTGGCGACTTACGCGAGTGTGAAGAAAGAACTGGCCGAGCTGTTGGCCTGCGGCGCGAAGCAGTGAAGATAAGCCGGAGTGATCGCCCGCGGAATGCGGCGAGCGGCGCCTGAACACGAGCCGCGAAGTCCTGCCGTTAGGAGTGTGAACACGAATGCAAGAACCTTTGGACATTCTGATTGTGGGCGCGGGACCCACAGGTTTGGCTTGCGCCATTGAAGCGGTCGAGAGCAAGCTGAAGGTTCTGGTCGTGGAGAAGGGGGTCCTGGTAAACTCCATCTACAACTATCCTTCCACGATGACGTTCTTCACGTCGCGCGAGCGTCTGGAGATCGGTGATTTGCCGCTCCCCAGTCTAAACACCAAGCCCCATCGCGCCGAAGCTCTCGAGTACTATCGCCGCGTCGCCGACTACTACCGCTTGCCGATTCACTTCCAAGAGAGGGTCGTGGGCATCGGCGGGCATGACGGGCAGTTTCGCGTCGAGACGGAAACTACCGAGGGCCACCGCGCCGAGCACAACACCAGGAAGGCCGTCATCGCCACGGGCTATTACGACTTGCCCAACCTCCTGGGGATCCCGGGCGAAGAACTTCCCAAGGTCTCGCACTATTACACCGACCCTCATCCCTACTTCCGCCGCAAGGTGGCGGTGATTGGCGGGGCCAACTCCGCCGCCGTCGCCGCGCTTGATCTCTGGCGCCACGGTGCCGACGTTACGATGGTCTTCCGTGAGCCCACGCTCAGTTCGCACATCAAATACTGGATTCGTCCCGACATTGAAAACCGCATCAAGGAAAGCTCCATTCGCGCCTTGCCTGAGTCTGAAGTGAAGGAGATTCTTCCCGGCGCGATCTGCGTCCACCGGCGCAGCGGGGAAGTCTTGCGCGTTGAGAACGACTTTGTCTTCGCGCTCACCGGCTATCATCCCGACTTCCGATTCCTTCGGGATATCGGCGTCGAGATTGACGCCACAACCCACCGTCCCAAGTGTCATCCCGACTCACTCGAAAGCAACGTTCCGGGGATTTACCTCGCCGGCGTCATCATCGCGGGCATGGACACCAACGAAATCTTCATTGAAAACGGCCGCTTTCACGGCAAGCAGATTCTTGGCGACATCAAGAAGAAGCTTTAGCGCGCGGAAATTATCCCTATTATTATTGCGAAGATGAGTTAGAAGCGGGCGGCGTGATTCGCTTCGACAGGAAGGTTCGATCCAGCACAAAGGTCAGTTCCGTACCTGGGGGCAGAAGCGGTCCCTGATGTTTCTTGGCCATGGAATGCACGATCCCGGCCATCGCGCCGATGGCCATGCCGTAAAGGGCTCCGCTGCCTCCGTGGGCGATGGACCCCACTGCGGCGCCGGCCGCAGCGCCGATGCCGGCTTCCTTGGCGGCGCTCTTCGCACTCTTGCCGGGCCCCTCTACGGTTCCCTCATCGTCCTTCACTTTGGTGCCGGTGCTGTCCTGGGCATCCTTGAGCTTCGCCACGATCGTGAAGGTCCCGTGCTCGGGAGTCGAAATCGTCTCCGCCACCAGACGCATCTCGCCTCGCCCCGTAGCGCGGCCCGCCGGCTGGACGAAGGTCACTTTGCCGCGCACTTTGCTTTGGGCGGGAACGATTTCCTGCCCTTCGGCGAAAATAGGTTCCTCCACCTTGCCCGTCCAGGGATCGCCTTCCTCGCTTCCTTTCGTGCTCAGTGTCATTGTGAGGGTCACCACAAGCTGGGTTCCGGAGGGCAGGGCAATGTCGCCATTGTCAGCGCCCTGCGCCCAGAGACTTGCAGCCGCACTGAGACCGATGATCAAGACAACGGACGAGCAGGCCCATTTCATCCGCGTTCCCTTCGGGAAGGGGAAACTGAGGCTCGCAAAGGTACTTTCCCGCATTGGCATGTGCCATCCAGAGACTCGCAGAACGTAAGTCACTGCTTGGAGGCTTGGTCCGGGGCCGTCGGCTCCAGCGGCTTGCCGGTGCTCGCGTCGACAGACCGGCTAATGACGAACGTCATCGTGGTGCCTTGCACTAGAATGATGTGTTTTTCGTGCTTCAGAAGGTCGTAAATCAGCACCGTTCCAGCCCCGATTCCAGCTCCGATTCCAAGGGAAGCGCCGAACCCGGGCCCTCCGCAATTTCCGTAATACCGGCAGTCAATCTCCGAACCCAGGCCGACCATCGAGCCGGCGCCCGCACCCATAGCGCCCGCGATGCCAGCATCCTTCAGCGCATCTTTCTTGTTCTTGCCGCAGCCCTTAATGGTTCCTTCTTCATCCCCGGTGGTCTTGGCGCAAGGTCCGGCATTCATATCGTCAAGGCCCGCCGGCAGCGCCAACTTGATGTCATTGGTGGTTATGATGTCGTCCAGGACAATTCGCATTTGCGCCACGCCCGCGACTCGGCCCGATTGCTTTACAAACGCCACATGCCCCTCCACCGAACTCCCCTCGGCTATAATTTCTTTGCCGTCTACGGAGATAGGCGTTGTGACAATCCCGGTAAAGGGGTCGCCCGGCTTGCTGGTCTTCGACGTGAGGGTGCAGGTCAATCGTACGTGTAAGAGGCTCCCCGCCGGGATCAGTTGACTGTCAGGAGGCGGTGGAAGTCTGGAGTCACTTGCCAGACCGATGGGGAGGAACGTCGCTCCCGCCAATAGTCCTGTGGCGAAGCTGATTGCCCACTTCTTCATAGAATTCTCCTCGGCGTGAGGCCGCATGGCGAGCCGGATGAGGTTAACGTGTCTTTCTGCCCAGAGAGCCCACTCGCTCAGTCTACACCCCTCGCGGCCCCCATGACAAGCACACCTCGACTCTGACTTTTCGATTCCTCCCGCGGCCGGGGAGTTGCTCGTATCGGCCGAGCGATAAGGAATATTTGGCCTTCGATTCGATCTTGCCGCGGATAATTTGACCGTCGTCATGCCATCCGATATACTGCGGATAGGGGTGAAGATGGTCACCTCCGGCCGAATTCGCTTCGGTCCTTCTGCTGAGGGGCTATGCCAAACATTATCCGGGAAATGACCGATTCCGCGGCAGCGCTGGCGAAAGGGTTCGCCACGACGTTCAAAATGATGCTTGGGCCTACGGTGACCGAGAATTATCCTGCCGAACCTGTCCATTTTGAAGATCGCTACCGTGGCGTCCACGTCCTGCGCCGCGATGAAAACGGTCTGGAAAAATGCGTCGCGTGTTTCCTTTGCGCGGCGGCTTGCCCGGCAAATTGCATTTACATTGAAGCTGCCGAGAATACCGGCGACCACCGCATTAGCGCCGCAGAACGCTATGCCCAGGTTTACAACATCGACTACAACCGGTGCATTTTCTGCGGGTATTGCGTCGAAGCTTGCCCCTGCGACGCGATTACCCATGGCCACGATTTTGAAATCGCCGCGTACGACACCAACACGCTCGTCTACCGCAAGGAACAACTGCTGCAGCCCCATCCCACCGCCACCCAAGCCAGCCCGAAGTAGAACCACCTGTGTTTTCATTAACATCGTGGGTTCCACCGAGTCATCGTTCGGCATTGGGGCCGGACAAATTCGCTGGTGAAATAGTCCGAATCGATAGCGGGATGGAGAGGATTCGCGAACCCGCCGCTCTCAACACTGGCCCCGATCAGCCGGCCTGGGACACGAAACCGGCTCGCGTGCTGGCATGCGTTAGAACAGGCTCGAGCGAGCCGCCACCCCCAGCGCGGGAACGACCGCCGGAACCCGCGACGACAGCCCGAGCCAAGAGCCGCGGACCTGATAAACGGGTCCGCGCGACTCCTACCCCTCTCCTTGGGAAGCCGACGTTACGCCGGCGAACCCTATGCGCGTGAAAATTCATAAGTCGCGCTATAATGCCACGAGACCTCCTAGGGCGGGGAAGCAGATGAAACTTCAGATCTTCATTGCGGTACTGTGTTTGAGCAGTGTCTGTCTTGCACAGAGCGTGTCAACCAAGGGCGAGTCGCTCGACAAAGTCCAGGTCCTGGCCTTGCTCGCGGGCGAAGTTCCGAACTCGCGGGTGGCCAGTTTGGTCCTCGAACGTGGAATTCTTTTCGAGCCCTCCGACCGCTACATTCAACTCCTGCAAAAGGCCGGAGCGGATGAGGGAGTCATCACCGCCGTGCGCCTCGCCCATCGCTCGCCGACAGACACCAACGCGGAGGCTGCCTCGGCAGCAAACGGCCCACTCGAGCGTGACCAGATTCTTGACCTTCAGCAGACGGGAGTGGACAGCGGCATCCTGGCCAAATTGATTGCGACGCGCGGGATCGATTTTGAGCCTTTCGATGAATACCTGCGCGCCTACGAGGTCGCCGGGGCGCAGGCGAGCGTGTTGAGCGCCCTCCGGCAAGCTGGCCACCTGACGAGCGCCCCAACCACTACCACCGTCGCCCTGCCGAAGGCGCAGGCGGATCGACCCACCGCGCGGGGGACGACCTCAAAGCGGCTGCGCGTGCCCGGGGAGATCGAGGCGGCCAAACTCACCTCGCGGACTCAGCCCGAATACCCGCAAATCGCCGTCATGGCCCGCATCCAGGGCATGGTTCGGCTGCAAGCGATTGTCGGGCAGGACGGCACGATTCAAGATTTGAAAGTCCTTAGCGGCCCCGCCATGCTTCTCAAGTCTTCGGTGGAAGCCGTGTCAAAATGGCGCTATCAGCCTACGGTGTTGAAGGGCAAACCGGTCGAGGTCGAAACAGAAATAGACGTGAATTACGCGCTCAAAATGTGAGCTTGGATGAACCCGCCGCACCGACCAAAGTGCTAGTACCATTGCGCTATTTCCAGACCTCCCGGAAGAGGTAAAGTAAACTCATTGGGGCGGTGTAGAGTCGCCCTGGATGCCAGGAGGTAAAGCGGAATGAAGTACTGTCTCGATTGCGGATTCGTGGGGGCGTCCAAGTGGAAAACTCCGGGCACCCTTGCACTCGAAATTGCACTGTGGCTCTTTTTTGTCGTCCCGGGGGTTCTCTATTCGCTGTGGAGATGGCGGGCAAGTCATGAGGAATGCGCCGGATGTGGTAAGAGGCACATTGTGCCGACGGATTCTCCGGCTGCGCAAGCTGCCTTCCGCCGCCTGTCGCCGTCGTCCGCTCCGAATGTCTGGTACTGTATGACTTGCGGTGAGCCGATCTTCACGGCAGGGAATCTCTGCGAAAGGTGCGCTGCCCCCGCAAGCAGACCAAGCGGCGAACCCGTATCGCTCGAGGCTTAAGGTCTCTTCACCTCCAGGTTACCATTCAAGTTCCCCGTCACCCCTGTTCCCGGACTCCGGCCACACGACCTTGTCGTTCCCGGCTTCCGCTAGTTTGCGGCTGGCTTCCGCCCAGCCTTGGCGAGGGCGGCGGCGTGGAGTGCGGTAGCAGCAGCTACCGCCTTCCGATCTCGGTTCATACGGGAAATGGGCAAGGCCGAAGTCAGAAAGGCGGTAGCTGCTGCTACCGCACTCCAAGATGTTCTCGGCAACAGTCGGGGTGAGCCAAGTAAGTCATTCCCCATATGAGGTCACCCCTGTCCTTGCCAATCCTTGGCGCGGCTTGATAAATTACTCTGTCAATCAAATCTGCCGCCGCTCATAACCAGCGGAAGAAACGAGCCGTCCCCTGGCGGGAGAAAATCTACGCAAATTAATCGAGTTGACGGCGCATCTGCGGGGTCCGCAAGGGTGCCCGTGGGATCGTGTGCAGGATTATGACACGCTGAAGGGTCTGCTTCTGGAAGAGGCCTATGAAGTTGTCGACGCCGCGAACGCGCGTGATTTTGATGGGTTGGAAGATGAACTCGGGGACCTGCTCTTCCTGATCACGTTCTATTCCCGCATCGCCGAAGAGGACGGGCGCTTCGTCATCGATGATGTGGTGGAACGCGTTCACGCCAAGCTGATTCGGCGGCATCCGCATGTCTTTGGCGAAATAAAAGCAGGAAACGCGGGCGAGGCGCTCCAGAGTTGGCTCGCCGTCAAGGAAAAGGAGCGGGCGGGCGAGGGTAAGCCGGCCAAGAGTTCCGTGCTCGATGGAATTCTCGGCTCGCTGCCGTCGACACTCGTGGCGCACGAACTGGGCACGCGCGCGGCGGAGGTCGGGTTCGAGTGGAAAAAGGCGGGCGACGTGCTCGACAAAATTGAAGAAGAAATCCACGAGTTGCGGCAGGAACTGGCCGCGCAACCGCCCGGCCCGAAGGCGAGGGTCGAGGAGGAAGTGGGCGACTTGTTCTTCGCGGTGGCCAATCTCTCCCGTTTTCTTCATTTCGACCCGGAGAGCTGCCTGCGGCGGGCCAACCAGAAATTCCAGCGACGCTTCCAGGCCATGGAACAGGAAATCCTGAAATCCGGCAAGCAACTCAAGGAATGCTCACTCGAGGAGATGGAGGCGATTTGGACGAGCATCAAAAGCCGGGAAGCCCTGTAGGTTACTCCCTCCGGCCATGCGAACAAATCGAGGAACTGTCCGAGTGCATCCGGATCCAGAAAGAGATTTGGGGCTATGCCGACCAGGAGGTTTACCCCCTGCGGTTGTTTGTCAATTTGACCCGGATCGGTGGGCATGTTCTGGGGGCGTTCACAACTGCCGGCGAACTGGTGGGCTTCGTTGCGTCAATGCCAGCGTGGCATGGTAAGTCTCGCTATCTTCACTCATTGTCACTTGGGATTGTCCACGCTCACGAAAATCGCGGTTTGGGTAGGACGCTCAAGCTGGCGCAGAGGGACCTGGCCCTGCGCCAGGGAGTTAAGTTGATCGAATGGTCGTTTGACCCGTTGCGCTCGAAGAATGCGAACCTGAATATTAATCGCCTGGGGGCTATTGTACGCCGGTATGAGCCCAATTATTATGGTCAGGTTGAGAGCCGATTCCAACAGGGACTGCCGAGCGACCGTCTGATGGCGGAGTGGCGGCTCGATTCACCGCGGGTGAAGCGGGCCCTTGCCGGCAAGCCGGTGCGGGACCCGCGCCGGAAGCCCGCACGGGAGATCGAGATTCCGATCGAGATCGACTCCTTGATTCGGACCAATATTGAGGAAGCCCGAGCGTGGCAGGCGCGCGCCCGTACTCTCTTTCAGGAATGTTTTGACCAGAAGCTGGTGGTCACAGGTTTTAGCCACGACGATATGTCTGCGCGCTATTTACTGGAGGCTTATGAAAATTGAACGAATCGAACTTCGAGAATTGCGGCTGCCCCTGGTGCATTTTTTTGAAACAAGCTTTGGACGCACCACGACGCGGCGGATCGTCCTGGTGCGCGTCGACGCCGATGGCGTGGCCGGTTGGGGCGAGGTAACGTGCGGGGAGATGCCGTTCTATAACTACGAAACCCCGGACACGGCTTGGCACATCCTTCGCGATATCCTGATCCCCTGGACCCTTGGAAAGGATTGGCCAACGCCGGGCTCTGTGGCGCCGCGCTTCCGGCCTATCCGCGGGCACAACATGGCGAAGGCGGCTCTGGAAAATGCCCTCTGGCACATCGAGGCACAGCAAAAGAACCTGCCGCTGGCGAAATTGCTCGGAGGGACGATTGCGGAGATTCCTTGTGGAGTTTCGATTGGCATTCAGAACACGATCGAGGAGTTACTGGAGAAGGTCGAATGCGAAGTGTCAGCGGGGTATCAGCGAATCAAAGTGAAGGTCAAGCCGGGTTGGGACGTCAGCGTGCTCGAGGCGATTCGCAATCGCTTTCCGCGCATTCTGCTGATGGCCGATGCCAATAGCGCATATTCCTTGGCCGACATCCCCCACCTCAAGGAATTCGACAAATTTTATCTGATGATGATCGAGCAGCCGCTGGGTTGGAATGATGTGCTGGACCATGCCAAGCTGCAAAAAGAAATTTCGACGCCCATCTGCCTGGATGAATCCATTCACAGCGCTGACGATGCGCGGAAGGCACTGGAAATCGGTGCGGGGAAAATCATCAATATCAAATTGGGGCGTGTGGGCGGCTTTACGGCCGCACGCGAGGTCCATGATGTTTGCCGCGCGCGCAATGTACCGGTGTGGTGCGGCGGCATGCTCGAGTCTGGCATCGGGCGGGCGCACAACATTGCCATGTCCACGCTGCCCGGATTCACTCTGCCCGGCGATGTTTCCGCCAGCCAGCGATATTGGAGCGAGGACATCATTGATCCCGCGGTGACGGTAAGCGCGCATGGGACGATCCAGGTGCCGCAGACGGCGGGGCTCGGATACTCTCCCAATTTGCCACGGATTGAGCAGTTGACAGTGCGGAAGGAGTCGTTTGAGTAGTACGATTCCTGCCGCGAAGCCCGACACTGGCGCCAGTCAAGGCCGCATGCACCTGCTGATGTTGTTCGTGGTGGTCTGTTGGGCCAGCAACATCATCGCCGGCAAAGAAGCGTTAACGGGGTTAACCCCGATGGCGCTGGCGCTCTTGCGCGTGGTGGGCGCGGCCGTCATTTACCTTGCCGCGTTTTTAGCTACCGGCCGAATGCGCCGCCTTCAGTTGTCCAAGCGGAAAGGGTTCTTCCTGGTGGCGATGGCGGCGAATGGCATCGCCCTCAACCAACTCACCTTTATTGGCGGGATGGCTCGCAGCACCGTGGCACACACGGGATTGATTGTGGCATTGGGTCCCGTGATGGTGCTGCTGATTGCTGTCGTGGTGCGCCTGGAATCACTGACCATCTGGAAATGCGCCGGGATGATCGTCGCGTTCGCGGGGGTGGGCATTTTGACTGCCGACAAGGCAGGGCGGGGAAGCGGCAGTCATTGGGCGGGCGACCTCATCCTGCTCGTGAGCACCCTGGTGTTTGCCATTTACACGGTCCTGGTGAAAGAAGTTGCCAACCAGTTTGACTCGTTAACCCTTAACACCCTGATCTTCGTGATGGGCGCGATCATGATGCTCCCTTTCTGCGCCCACGCGGTGATGGTTACGAACTGGGCTGGACTCAGCCTGGAGGCGTGGTGGGGATTGGCATTCATCATCATCTTTGGATCGGTCATTTCCTATCTGATCTTTGCCTACGTCATGACAGAATTGGCCGCATCCCGCGCCGCGGCGTTCAATTATTTACAGCCGGTCATCGCCAGCGGCTTGGGCATCTGGATTCTTTCGGAGCGCTTGACTTCGAAGGTGCTGATCGGCGGCGGATTCATTCTGGCAGGTGTCTATCTAACCGAACGCGAACGGGGCGAGGAGAAGACTGTCCCCGCCCCCCGCGCGGCTTGAGGCGCGGCTCAGTTTCGACTTACGCTGGCTTCAGTAGACCCTCTCGACGGCGGGCCCCCGGTATTGCGCGGGCAGGACAAGCGCCAGCAGCACACCGCATGCGAAGCCTCCTACATGCGCCCACCACGCGACGCCCCCCGAGGCAGCGGTTTGGATCGAAAGCATTTGAAATCCCGCGACAAACTGAATCAAAAACCAGTACCCGAGAAGCAGGATGGCGGGGACTTGAACGGTAAAGAAAAAGACGAAAAGCGGAATGAGCGTCGTGATCCGCGCCCCGGGGTAGCAAATGAAATAGGCGCCCAGCACGCCGGCAATCGCCCCGCTCGCCCCAATGGTGGGAACGTGTGATCCCGGGGTGACGAGGATCTGGACCAGCGCGGCCGCGACCCCCGAAATCAAGTAGAGAAAAAGGAAGGGGAGGTGCCCGACACGATCCTCAATGCTGCGCCCGAATACAAAGAGAAAGAGCATGTTGCCCAGCAGGTGCAGCCAACCGCCGTGCAGAAACATGGAAACAAAAATGGGCGTCACGGTGAATCTTGCCGGAAGCGCGCTGAGGGAGTGTTGGGAATAGTGCGCGGGGATCAAGCCATACATCAGGATAAAGCGGTTCAAGTGCGGGCCCAAAGACAGTTCAATAATAAAAGCCCAAACATTTGCGACGATCAAAAGCAAGGTGAACGCCCAGAAAGAGCGGCGGTGAATGTGATCGGTGAGGGGGATCGGGACCATGCCAGGGCATTTTACCGTGTGGGACCGCTTCTGCCCACCGGAAATGCGTGTGCACGCGACACAGGAAACGGGACAGGGGATACGGGCTTCGGGATAAGCCGCGGGGAGATCGGGACAAAGTTCGGAAAATCCGGGATGGAGGGACACGGGATACGGGATACGGAATACGGGGCCACGGCCCCGGGGGGAGGGGGCGGGATTTGGGCACGATTTTCGACCTCCAACCTAGCCTTCCGCGCTAAGAAGGAAGCCGGAGCTTGGCTCGCGCCCGTTTCCCGTACCCCGTATCCCGTACCCCGTATCCCGTGCGATCTACTCGTTGAACACGATAACTTGGCTCGATCCGCCAAAACGAATCTCTGAGATTACGCGGTTGCCGTCGTTGCCCTGGTCGTACACAACTTCGTTGGCAGGGTATTTCGTTCCGCGATCAACAACTTTCCCTTCGGCGGTCGCCACAATCTTGCTTCCATGCATGAAGGTGACGGTCGCTTCCGGGCTGTGGGTTTTCCATTGGATGTTGTACTTGCCACCCGTTAAGTGGGTTCCGGCGACCATCGCATCGTAACGAAGGATCAGGCTTCCGGCATCCTTCGGTTGGGCCGCGGCGCCCAAAGCGAAGTTGGCGCCAACGAAAAGGGACATCGCAACAATCGACACACTCAAAGTCTTTTTCAAGTTCATCTCCATCCTCCTCATGAATGGTGGTTACCCTGGGTGTTGATTCTGGCGACCTCTGACTTGGAACCCAATGGAACGCCCGCCCGTCGGCGCGAAAATTTCGCTTGCATTTGCATCAAAAGCGCCCCTAAAATCACGCGGGGTTAAATGAAATACGGGAAGCCGCGAGGCTTCGAGTGTTTCCTGCGGGATTGCCGTTGCTCAGGCCGCCAAACCGTCGGCAACGGCAATCCATTTAACCCCGATTTTGCTACTATACACTTTTAAGACGTTGGAACGCGCTTACCGTTAACATCTTTCTCGGCCCCACGCCTCTTGCCATCATCGCCCATTAGACGCCTCCCACCCGTAGTGGTTAGCGCCTCTCCGAATCATGTTCCCTTTGTAAAGGGTTTGATGTCCCCTTATTGCTTCGTCTTAACGCTGCTCGCTTCGGTGCGCCAAGCGATCGGAGTTGTAACCCAAGTCTCATATTCACTTTTTCAGTTCCCGATCGCCTCGCTGTCAGTACCCTATACGCAAGAGCAAAGCAAAAAGTTGCGTCGGTTCCAACATTCATTCCTGATGCGGTCTTTCGACGTTACAGCATTGTGAAGGCTACGTTGAGTTGCCTTGGGTCCGCTCTACCGCGCTCGGGGTTTCACTTCTCGCTGAAACGACAGGCTCCCGCGCCTAGGATAGTGATAGGCACACGACATGCCAATCGGGCAGAGGGGCAAGCGCTTGAAAATAGAACGGTAAGAAATTTGCGGGTGATTTGCCATGATTTCGACTGTCCGGTTTTGGGAAAGGCCTGAGCGAATTCGGACAAATTCGGGGGCTGCGTTGACCCCGGTCGAGGGCGGCGATATACTTCGCGAGTGGGCATCTGGAGCGGATTTGACCCTCCTCTTCGCACCGCCACGGTTGGTCGGCCCTCTCGGGGCTTCGAGTGAATCACTAGCCTCACGGATCGCTATGAAACACAAAGGTCTTTTCGGGGAGCTTGTCGAGATCGTCGGCGAGGATGGCGTATTGTGGCGCGACGAAGATCTGATGCTCTACGAATACGACGCGCTTTCCTCGCTGCGAAAACCTGACGCCGTGGTTTTTCCACGCAAGACCGACCACGTTGTACGGATTGCCAAACTGGCCCTCCGGCACAATCTTCCGCTCGTGGCTCGCGGGGCCGGCACCGGTCTGAGCGGCGGTTCGGTGGCGACGGAGGGCGGCATTCTGCTGGGCTTTTCCCGCATGAAGCAAATCCTGGAAATCGATTTGGAGAACCAGCGCGCGCGCGTGCAGCCCGGGGTGGTGAACCTGGACCTTTCGCTTGCCGTCGCGGATGAGGGCTTTTACTACGCGCCCGACCCTTCCAGCCAGAAAGCCTGTACGATTGGCGGCAACGTGGCGGAGAATTCCGGTGGTCCGCACACCCTGGCCTATGGAGTCACGACGAATCACGTCCTCGGCCTGGAAGTGGTTCTGCCCGATGGCGAAGTGATCCACACGGGGGCGAGCCATTGGGACCGGCCAGGGTACGACCTGACCGGGGTTTTTGTGGGTTCGGAGGGTACGCTCGGGATCGTCACCGAGATCACGGTGCGCTTGTCGCGCAAGCCCGAGGCGGTCAAGACTCTGCTGGCAATTTACAATCACGTGCTGGAAGCCACGCGCACGGTGGCGGCGATCACGGCCCGCGGCATCACCCCCGCCGCGCTCGAGATGATGGACGGGTTCACGCTGCGCGCTGTCGAGGCCGCCACGCACGCTGGTTATCCCATGGATTGCGCTGCGGTGCTGCTGATTGAGGTCGAGGGGTTGAGGGAAGCGGTGGAAGAGCATGCGGATGCGATCGAGGCCGTTTGCCGCGAAAACCAGGCGCGCGAGGTTCGACGCGCGAAATCTGCGGAGGAACGCGACTTGTTGTGGAAGGGAAGAAAAACCGCTTTCGGCGCGCTCGGACGCATCAGCCCGAACTACTACGTGCAAGACGGCGTTATTCCGCGCACGCGGCTGCCGGAGATGCTAGAGTTCATCGGCAGCCTCGAAAAAAAGTACGATTTGCGTATTGGCAACATCTTTCACGCGGGCGATGGAAACTTACATCCCCTTCTGATGTACGATGAGCGAGACCGCGACCAAACCGGACGCGTGCTCAAGGCGGCGAAAGACATCATCATGCGATGCGTGGAAATGGGCGGCTCGATCACCGGCGAGCACGGCGTGGGTTTGGAGAAAAGTGACCTGATGCCGCTGATTTTTTCGGAGATTGATTTGGAACTGATGGGCCGGGTTAAAAACCTGTTCAATCCGCAGGGGCGATTGAATCCCGGAAAGCTTTTGCCCACCGGGAAAATGTGCGGGGAATTGCGCGCAGGAATCGCGGGAGGAGTTCCGGTATGACCGTGGCGGTCGATTCGGAATTATCGGCCCTCCTGGGTCCGTCGCAGGTGCTGAGGGAAGCCGCTGCCTGCGCGGCTGTGGCGGTTGATGGCAAAGTTCCGGAATGCGTTGTCACCCCGGCCACGGCAGAGCAGGTGGCCGCGGTTTTGCGCTATGCCGCCGAACACCATCTCGCCGTAATCCCTCGCGGCAACGGGACGAAGCTTTCCACTGGCAATCCCCCACGGCGGTATGACATTGCACTCTCGCTTGGAGCGCTGAACCGGGCGATTCACCACGAGCCTGCGGACCTGACGATCACGGTCGAGGCGGGAATGCCATTCGAGGCGTTTCAGCATCATGTCGGGAAGGGCGGTTTGTGGCTGCCCCTCGATCCGCGCGGCGGGGGAGAGTCGAGCATCGGCGGGATTATTGCGGCAAACGCTGCCGGACCGCTTCGGCAGGGTTTCGGTGGGCCTCGCGACATGGTTCTGGGGTTGAAGATTGCGCTTCCCGACGGAAAAATCGCCAAGACCGGTGGAAGGGTGGTCAAAAACGTGGCCGGGTACGATTTGGGGAAACTGTTGACCGGCTCCTACGGAACGCTGGGCGTGATGGTGGAAGCCAGCCTGAAACTTTTCCCCAAGCCGCCGGAGCGCGCCACCTTCGCCATAAGCGCAGGCACGCTCGGTACCGCCCGGGACTTACGCCGGAGCATCCTGCGCTCGCCTCTTGACCCGCTGCGGCTGGTTCTGCTCGATTCGCCTGCCGTGGCGCTTTTGGGTCATTCGGGGCTCGTCAATGAGCGCCCGGGTGCAGAATTATGGATCGAACTGGGCGGGTCGCACCGGGTCATCGAGCGCTGCATGCTTGAGTTGCGGCAAGTCGCCGCTGGCGTGGGGGCGGCGATCACGCGCCGGGAGAATCCGGAAGAGGCCTGGGGACACGTTTCCAACCTGGCCCGTTGGCTCCAGGAGAAATATCCTGACGTCACGGTGCTCAAGGCAGCATTGCCCACCGTGGCCAGCGAGGAATTCCTGAGCCGCGCCCAACAGGAGGCCGAGTCCGAGCGCATCTCCCTCGCGAGCTTCGCCCAAGTGGGTGTGGGTATCGTGCTGCTATGCGCGTTGCAGGAAAAATTGACCGCTGACCTCGGCGGGCTGGTATCGCGCCTGCGAAAAGCGGCACAGAACCTCGGGGGAACACTGGTGGTTGAACATGGTCCGCTGGCGCTCAAAAGCCACGAGGACGTTTGGGGAGGGACCGGCGACGATCTTGAAGCCATGCGCAAAATGAAGCTTGCCTGGGATCCCCATCAGGTCTTGTCACCGGGGCGATTCGTCGGCGGAATTTAGCGGCGCCGCAAGACAGGTCATAACTGATTGAAAACCGAAAACCCCACGACCGGCAAAGAAGCCACGGCGAAGCCCTCCGGGTACGGTGTCGGCGAGGCGCCGCGCTGGGTGGACTATTCCCGCTGTGTGCACTGCGGTCTGTGCCTGAACGCCTGCCCTACTTATCGCGAGCTAGGCGTGGAAATGGACTCGCCGCGCGGCCGCATCTACCAGATGATCCAAGTGGAAAAGGGCCGCCTGCCGCTGGGCGAAAGCTTCGTTCGCCACATCGACCTTTGCCTGGATTGCCGGGCCTGTGAAACTGCGTGCCCCTCGGGTGTCGAGTACGGAAAGCTGGTGGAAGCGGCGCGCGGCCAGATCGAAAAGTATTATCACCGGCCGCCCCTCACCACCTTACTCCGCAAACTCTTCTACTACGAAATCCTGCCGCATCCCCGGCGCCTGCAATTTGTGGGCAAGCTCCTGCGCTACTATCAACGTTCCGGCCTCGAAGATCTCGTGTTCGCGTCCCGGGTGCTGAAGCTGCTCCCGGGTCGGCTGGAGCAGGTGGCCCAACTCGCTCCGCGCATGGAGAAGCCGTTTTTTTATAAACGCCTGGGCAAGACGTTTCCAGCGCAAGGCAAGAAGCGCTACCGCGTGGCGTTATTCGCCGGGTGTATAGCCAACCTTTCTTTCGCCCGGCTGAATGACGCTACGGTGCGTGTGCTCACTAAGAACGGCTGCGAGGTGGTGGTCCCCCGCGACCAGGGCTGCTGCGGAGCGCTGCACGTGCACGCGGGGATCCGCGGCCTCGCGCGCGACTTGGCCAAACGCAACATTCGGGTGTTTCAGGCCGGAGAGTTCGACGCGGTCATTTCCAATGCCGCCGGGTGCGGTTCCGTTTTGAAGGAATATCCGCTGCTCTTCGAAGAAGAGGACAGGGAATTCCTAGAACCCGCAAAGGCTTTCGTGGCAAAATTGCGCGACGTCACCGAATACCTGGCGGGGATTGACTTGAATCGGGAACTGGGAATAATGAAAGTGCGGGCGACATATCAGGATCCCTGCCATCTAGGGCACGCGCAACGCATCCGAACCGCGCCGCGCAAACTGCTGGCAGCGATCCCGGGGCTGGAACTTATTGAACTGAAGGAAGCGGACATCTGCTGCGGCAGCGCGGGCGTCTATAACGTTGTTCACAATGAAATGTCGGACCGACTACTGGAAAGCAAAATGCGCCGCATCGGTGAAACCCGGGCGGACCTGGTTTTGACCGCCAATCCCGGCTGCCTGTTGCAGCTCCGCGCGGGCGTGAGGCGCGAGGGCAGCAAAAAGCGCGTTATGCACGTGATCGAATTGCTGGACGAAGCGTACCGAAAAGCAGTGACGAGTGACAAGTGACGAGTGACTAGCGAGAGCGGCTGGCTCGTCACTCGTCACTTGCCACTATTTCTAAAACGAGGCTCCCACAATGTCCACGAACACTCCTCCAGACCACAACAACGTCCTGGCTCCGACCGACGCTCCCCAGACCCATCATCTTCAGGACTATGCGGCGCGGGCGGCGTCATTCCATTGGGAAGACATCCACACGGAGTTTGACTGGTCGAGGACCGGCAAGGTGAACATGGCGCATGAGGCGATTGACCGCCACCTGACGCGGGGCCGGCGCAACAAATTGGCGCTCATTTATACCGACAAGGAACGCACCGAGCGTTTTACGTTCGAGGACATGTCACTGCAGTCGAACCGGTTCGCTAACGTCCTGCGCAAGCTGGGTGTTGGGAAGGGTGACCGAGTTTTCGTATTTCTCGGACGTCGGCCGGAGCTTTACATCGCCATCCTCGGCATTCTGAAAATCGGTGCGATTCCCAGTCCCTTGTTCGAAGCGTTCATGGAAGATGCGGTGCGCGATCGTATGGCCAACGCGGAGGCGGTGGCTTTGGTCACGTCGCCATCGCTGGTGGAGCGCGTGCCGCAATACGACTTGCCTTCCTTGAAGCATATCATTCTAGTGGGCGCTACGGCGAGCGAGGTCGGGGAAGGGCAGAAGAGTTACGACGCCCTGATGGCGAAGGCATCCGACAAAACGGAAATTGAGTGGCTGACGCTCGATGACCCACTCATTATGCACTACACCTCCGGATCGACGGGAAAGCCCAAGGGCGTATTGCATGTCCAAAAGGCCATGCTGGGGCATTTCGCCACCGGCCGCTGGGTTTTGGACTTGCGCGAAGACGATATCTACTGGTGTACGGCCGACCCCGGATGGGTTACGGGAACCTCCTACGGTATTTTCGCACCTTGGCTCAACGGCGCCACCAACCTGATCCGCGGCGGCAGATTCAACGCCGCCGACTGGTACGAAACCATCCAGCGCTTTCGCGTTAACATCTGGTACAGCGCTCCCACGGCGTTTCGCATGTTGATGGCGGCGGGCGAAGACGTGGCGCAGCGATTCGACCTTTCCAGCCTGCGGCACGTGCTGAGCGTGGGCGAACCGCTAAATCCCGAGGTCGTGTGGTGGGGCTGGAAGACCTACGGTAGGCGCATCCATGACAATTGGTGGATGACCGAAACAGGCCACATCCTGGTTTCGAATTATCCTTGCATGACCATGCGGCCGGGCTCGATGGGCCGGCCCATCCCCGGTGTTTATGCCGCCATCGTCGACGATGATGGAAAAGAGGTGCCGCCCAACACTCTTGGCAACCTGGTGGTTAAGCCGGGCTGGCCCGGCATGATGCGGACGATTTGGAAACAACCGGAGCGTTATGAATCCTATTTTCGTATTCCCGGCTGGTACGTAACCGGGGATAGCGCCTATAAAGATCCCGACGGGTATTTCTGGTTCCAGGGCCGGGTGGACGACCTGATCATCACCGCCGGCGAAAATGTGGGACCGTTCGAAGTGGAGAGCTGCCTGGTGGAACATCCCGCCGTGGCGGAAGCCGGCGTGATTGGCAAACCCGACGTCATGCGCGGGCACATCATCAAGGCGTTCATTTCCCTGCGATCGGGCCACGTTGCGAGCGACGACTTGAAGAATGAAATCCAAAAGTTTGTGAGGCAAAAGCTGGCCGCCCACGCCGTGCCGCGCGAAATCGAGTTCCGCGAAAAGCTTCCCAAAACCCGCAGTGGAAAAATCATGCGCCGCGTCCTGAAAGCATGGGAGCTTGGCCTTCCCACAGGAGATTTGTCCACCCTTGAAGACTGAATAGGGAGTTCGCAGATCGACGCGAGGCCGAATTTGGTTGGCTACACGTGGTGGCCGTGAGGGAAGTGCTCGCTGCTTACCCCTGCACACCCGGACTGCTCGAAGCAGTGCCGGGTGTGCCTGTAATCCGTATGATTTGCGCGTCGGCAGTGGGGAACCGACGCGCACCTTCAGTTCAGCTCCACGTCACAGCTTTTCTACCTAACCAGGTTATGGGGTCGCGGTGCCGTTGTGCCCGGCCGAGCCGAACACGAGCGATTCCTCCCATCCCGCAGGTCGAATTGCGGTCACCAGTTGTGCGTTGCCGCCTGCAACGGATTCAATCGCCGTATTGTCGTTCTTCTTCTGCTCGGTGACCACTTTGGCGCTTTCTGTTGCTACCACTTTCCCATTTTTGGAGAACTTCACTTTGGGCGCTTGAGAGTTATCGGGAACTTCCATTCGATAAGTCCCGGCTGGAAGAGTATCCCCGTTTTTGAACTTCGTCGTGCTGGGGAATGTCACATTGGTTGCGCGTTCTGTGGATTTGTGAAAACCCCAAGACGCCAATCCCAGACACGCTGTAGCGAGAATCGTGATCACTACTCCCGCGATCGATTTTTTTCCTACTCTGTTCATAGACTGCTCTGCCTCCTGAAGTGTCAATTCGGAGCAGCAAAGTGCTAACTCATTTCCTTGTGGCGGAAATTGATGGACACACCTCAAACCTAGCGCCGAAGCGCTTAAGTCTGTAGCCGCAGCCACAATTTCTGTCGCTCCGTATATTGCCCTTCAGTAATTTTGACGTTGCATTGTGGGTTGGGGTTGTCTCATCAGACGGGGCGCGGGAGGCCTCACCAGTTGAGGCGCAGCGAGAATTGAATCTGCCGCGAATTCCCCGCCGAATTGACATTGCCAAACTCTGTCGTGCCAACAATCAAGCCGGGACGGTTGAAATTCGGATGATTGGTGATATTGAAGAAGTCCGTACGAAAATCCGTGCTGAGGTTTTCGGAAATACGGAAGTGACGATCCAGACTAACATCACCCGTTCCCAAAGCCGGGCCGGTGACGACGTTGCGGCTTTCGTTGCCGGGAATGCTGTATTCGCCCTCTGCGTCGGTGAAAATCGGTGGCGGCACAAAGGCGCTGGTATTGAACCAGTGGTTAGGATTGCGCTCGTCGCCGGGCAGGTTGGCCTTCCCGACCAGGTCGGGGCGATCAGTGCCATTCGACTGGGTGCCGCTCAGCGCGGTTGAGAGAACAGCGGTCAACGGCTGTCCGCTCTGAAGCGTAATGATGCTCGCCGTCTGCCATCCTCCCAAGAGATGACTGGGAACGCCGGCCTGAACCCACCGGCGGCCGGGCCCGAAGGGCAACTGCCAAACTCCGGATAAGGTCACGCGCTGCCGCATATCGAAATCCGAGAGTCCATATTCGGCGCGCATGTTGTAATTATCCTGCGGCTGGTCAGTACCATCCAGGCCTGACGCGGTGTCGAGCGACTTCGCGTAGGTGTACGCTCCAACGAACGAAAAACCACCGGAAAAGCGCCGCTCCAAACGCGCGACCAGGGCGTTATAGTTTGAGTTAACATCCGTGTCACGAATGAACTGATTGGAGCCGGGCTGAGGGTGATAACCCAATCGCTCGCCGGGCAGGTTTGGGACGCCCTGGTTCTGAAGGCCGCGCCGCGGAAGCTTGTGGCCGTCGGAACCGGTGTAGCTCAACGAGAGAACGGTGTTCGTTGTGAGCGCGTGTTCGTAGGAGAGACTCCACTCATAGACGTAGCCGTTACGAATACCTGGAGGCGAAGAGATGGCGGTGGGCTCCTGGTTGCCGAGGAGATAACCGAGTTGATACGTGAGGATCGGCGGAGCAAAGGACTGCCCGCAGGCGCCGGGGCCATAGAACCGGCATAAATCCAGGCCCAGAAGGAACTCGGTGAGGGGCGCGCTCAGGCGGGTTTCGGCCGTGAAGTCAAGTTCCATGAGCGAGTTGAAGACGCCAAGGCCGCCGCGAAGCACGTTTTTCCCATGACCAGTGAGGTCGTAGGCGAAACCAAGGCGCGGTGCCCAGTTACTCCAGTCCGGCTTGATGAGCGAATTGGGCAGTCCGGCTTGCTGATTCGTTATAAATTGCAAGCCGTAGCTGGAGCTAAGCTGCTGGGCCAGTGGATTTGCCGTCAGCGCCGCGGCCTGCCCGTGATCGTTCAGTACGATGAAGCGCTCGGCATCGGCTGGATCGAGAATCGAAGCGCGCCCGTCAACGTTGACCGGCGGGCTGAAGAACTCTTCGCGCAGGCCGTAGGTGAGCGTTAGTCGCGGCGTCGCGTGAAACTCGTCCGAGAAATAGGCGCCCAGGTAATCGAGGCGATCGTTGCCGCCGGAGTTGCCGGCTTGCGCATAAGAAAGGAACGGCCGACCGAGGAGGAAATCAGAGAAGGCTGTGCCGGAGACGGAACTCGATCCATCGTCGAACTGAAAGACTCCCTGGCCAAAATCTTCCACCAGGTAGAAGAGCCGCAGCCGTCGAGCGTCTCCGCCAAACTGGAAGGTGTGACGCCCTTTCACCCACACGAGGTTGTCGGTGAACTGGAAAGTATGGTTCTTGCGGTCCTCCGGCTGGAAGATGTCGGTGTCGCCTATATCGGCGTAGCCCGGAACGTCGATCGCCGAAATGCCGTCGTTCGTCGAGCCTGGCGCACGAGCGATGCCCAGCGATTGCAGAAAACCGCTATGAATGTTCTGGCCCTGCTTGGTCCCACCAAAGTAGGAGTATCCAAAGCGAAAATCGTTGACGAGCGTGGGTCGAAAAATGGAGGTGAGGCCCAGTGCGAGGTTCACGCCAAAATCGTAAACGTCGTCACCAAAACCTGGCGGCGCGGGAGGGTTGTTGGCAAAACTATCCGGCACGAAGGGCATCGTCTGCGTATCGCGGGAAATGAGAACGCGTCCAAAGAACCCTTCATTGGCGTTGAGTTGGTGATCAATCCTGCCGGTGACTTGGTCAGCCGTTAAACTGTGTAAGCCCGTGTCGATGCTGTTGTCGGCGCCGGTCGCGGCATTGGTTTGGTTCGGCAAGGGAACTCGAGCCAAAATCGCGAGCGTCAGAGGGGCCATTTCGCTAGGAGAAACTTGATTGCCGGAAAAGGCTTGGCCAGTGGAGGGATTTAAGATGGCAGGGAAGGCCTGACCTGTGGCGGGATCGACTCCAGTGAAGTTGCCTTCACGCTCCGCCTCAGTGGGTAATAGCGTGGTATTCGTAAGATTTTGGCGAATCCGGAAGCCCTCGTAATCGGTGAAGAAGTACGTTGTCCCGCGACGGAGCGGCCCGCCGTATCGCGCTCCGCCTTGATTCTGGTGAAACGCTGGAATGGGAAGCGACGGATCATCAAAAAAATTCTTGGCGTCAAACGCGCTGTTGCGGAGAAAGTCGTAAGCACTCCCCGAGAAGCGATTGGAACCCGACCGGCTAACGATATTCACCTGCGCGCCGGACACCAACCCCTGGTCGGTGGAATAGGAATTTTCAACCACGCGAAATTCGCGAATAGCGTCTGTCGAAGGGCTCACCGTCAGGCTGTAGGCAAACGGCTCGACGATCGTGATGCCGTCCAGCGAAAAGTTGTTGCGCTCCGAACGTTGGCCATCGACGGAAAAACCTAACCCCAAACCTGGAGTATTGAATTGCTGCGTCGCGCTGTTGGGATAGGGCGGGACTGCGCCGGCGGCCAACAAGGCAAGTTGCGAGAATTGGCGGCCATTCAGGGGCAGGGAAGTCACCCGTTGGTTTGAAAGCTCATCGCCAATGGCTGGGGTTGCTGCCTGGACCAGCGGCGGGTGCGTGTCCACTTGCGTTGACGCCTGCCCGCGTGGAAGTTGAAGAGTGAGATCGACTCGATCCGGTTGGCCGACTTGCAATGAAAGGTTCGACACGGTTCGCGTGGCAAAGCCCGGAGCCGCGACCGACAGTTCATACACACCTACCGGCATCAGAGGGAGTGTGTAATATCCCTGCTGATCAGTTTGGGTTTGACGAACCTGCCCCGAAGCGACGCTTTTCAGAGTCACCTGCGCCCGCGGAATTACTGCGCCGCTGGGATCGGTAATTAATCCTTCCAGATGGCTGTTCCAAGTCTGCGCGATGAGTGTGCAGGGAATCAGTGAAACCACGAAAACCGCTGAAATGGCGGCGATAACAGCGGTCGACGACGCAACAGAATTTCGCGATATGAGCGTACCCAAGGAAATGGCCTCATGGCGGGGCGGGGAAAGGAGGGCCGAGCGGACGAACGCGGATACACCTACGGTTGACTCCCCGCGATTGTCGCGCGGGCAGTATTGTCCGACACACGTAGGCCGGCTCTAACCTTCTTTCATCCGGACTTTACCGTCGGCCCCGGAGTTTCACCGGATCCTGGGGCGGAAAGAGCAGGGGTGAGTGACCAGTGGCGAGTGACAAGCAAGACCATCTGGACTCGTCAGTGGCGACTCGTACTGTTCTTTCCTCCCCTCGCGGGCTATACCGCCGATCGGGAATTGGACGTGCGGCGCTGCTTCGAACCGCAAATCCTCACCCTGCCCCGAAGGTTTTACTTACAGCTTCAATTTACCACCCTATTGTGGATATCTCAAGAATCGCCGACACTGCGCGCTGATGTCTGTGGCCTTTTGAGTGACAGATTGTCCGAGAGGCCCCCGGTCGCGAAGCAAAACGCCCGTGTCGTTGCCCCGTGCGGAAGCCCGACTGCGGATGCTGAATCGCCATAGCAAATGCCAAAGGGCTGGCAGGTTGCGATTAAACTTGGCCAAACTCCTCATCCAGCAGATATAATCGCTGCTCATATTACGGAATCGCATTCTTTTTAAATGGGTGTAGATGGAAGCTAACTCGTCCCAATCCAATAAGGTGCGCCGGCGCGGTGAGCCCTGGGCTCTCGGGACCGTGATGGGCTACGCTCTGGCCAATATTTTTGACGGGGCGGGCGTAAAACTCGCGGGCCCTTTCATCGGGCCTGTCTTGCGGGGATTGCCGAGCCTCGCGCTGGGCGTCATCCTGATGGCGAAGCATCGCACGCTCAACCAGTTGCGCCCGAGCTCGGCGCAATACATCGGGCGTCGCCCTATACTCGCTTTCGTGGCGGCAGGCATAATTTCCACTTTTGGGTTGTTCTTGTACTACCTGGCCATGAGCGTCGGGGGCGTGAGCATCACCGTGCCGGTGCAGGAGACTTACGTCATTTGGGGCACGCTCATCGCTTGGATTTTTCTCCATGAGCGGATTCACCGATTCGCCCTGGGCGGCGTAATATTGATTTTCGCCGGCTTGATCGCACTTTCCTTCGGCCAATCTCGGGGGCATCCGATGTCGCCGCATTGGTACTGGGCCATTCCCCTCGCGCTCACGACGGCTCTGACCTATGGAATCTCCGGCGTCTTGTGGCGCGACGGCCAACTGCGCGGCGCGCACCAGTCGGTTGCAATTTTTCTTCAATTCTCAACCAGCGTGGTGGTCGCGTTCGGAGGATTGCTATTGGCCGGACGTCTTCCCAGCTTGCCGGCGGCGCCGTGGCGGGCTTGGGCGGCTCTCTTGGCGAGCGGCGTGCTCTCTGGCGTCCTCGCGATCTACTGCATGTTTACGGCGCTGCGTTTGATGGCGGTGGCGCGGGTGTACGCATTTTCCTCGCTCACCCCGCTCGTGGCGACTTTGTTTGCGCACTTCGTCCTGCACGAGTTCCTTAATGGACTGATGCTCGCCGGTATCGTCCTGGTTTCGATCGGGGTGATCCTGACGCAGGTCTTTCGGCCCAAGGACGAGCGCCAAGCCTAAGTTCGACCCTCCACGGAGCCGGCATCACGCCCGCAAGGGAAGCAACGCGAAGCCCCGAAAATAAGCCGAAAAAAAGTCTTGACAACAGGCAGAGTATGCAGTACATTCTGAATTGTCAGAACAAAATGACGCCGATATGCCAGCCCTAGATCCCATCACCGAGAAGTTCATCCTCCACTGGGGGGAAATGGGAACCCGCTGGGGAGTCAACCGGACGGTGGCGCAGATCCATGCGCTCCTCTACCTGTCGCCTCAGCCCCTGAACGCCGAGGATATTGCCAAGACGCTTTCCATCGCGCGTTCGAACGTCAGCACAAGCTTGAGGGAGCTCGAAAGTTGGGGAATCGTTCGGGCCATCCACCTTCTCGGCGACCGTCGCGAGCACTACCAGGCGATGAAGGACGTTTGGGAAATGGCGCGAGTCATTTTGGATGAGCGTAAGCGGCGGGAAATCGATCCCACCGTGACGGTATTGCGCGAATGCCTGCGCGATGTCAGCGGCACGGGTCCGACGGAGATTGAAATGCGCGAGCGGCTGAGGGCCATGCTTGAGTTCGTCGAGATGCTGACCTCTCTCTATGCGCAGATGTCCCGGCTGCCCACTGGAACGATTCACGGGCTGCTGTCCGCCCAGGGCAAGCTCCGGAAACTTCTCACCGGAGGTCGCGCTACTCCGGCCAGCGAAGAGTGAAATTTTTTTGCCTGACAACTTCAGTGTATACAGAAATGCCTGATATGGATGATACAAAAAGCCCGGCGGAAAGGCTCTTTACGACGCCAGTTGCGCAGGGTAAGGAGGGAATTCGATGAACGCCATGGTTCCGTTCCTCTGGATCGCCGGAGCGATTCACGTGCCGAGCGCGGTGGCCTGCTACTGGGGGCTGCTCTTATGGCGTGTCAGGTCGGTGTTTAAAACTTAGGCCTGTTCAGAAAGGTTCACGATGCAGACTTGCGAATTCAAGGCTTCGCGTTCTCCGAGCACTTCATGGCCATCACGGATCCTGGAACACATTGCGTTATCGCGATGGCGAACAATACTCGTCGGGGGCCTAACGTTCTGGGCGCCTGACCTTGTCTATCACTTGCTTATTGCGATGGAACCCTCAATTTTTGCAATTGTCAGCATGACGATATTGATGCCTCTTACGGTGGGGGTGACTTGTACGCAACTCAGGAGGCACGTTCAGACCCGAAAGCACTCTGTCGCGCTATCGATGTTACTGGGAATTTACCTCCTCGGTCCGACGATGATGATGCTCAATTCTACGCCCTTCGGAGGAGGTTTCAGCAAGGGTGATTTTCTCGGTAACCTGATGATGTGTGTCGCCTTTGGAGTGTTGCCTCCATACACTTTCATAATGGCAACGTACGATCTTAGTCTGTTTGCACTGATCTCAGCTACATTCTCGCTAATCATTCTGCACCTTTTGTATGAGTACGGGCGTGGGGTTAGCCGCCCGGGAGCAACACCTTCTGGTACGACGGGTGCGCGGATAGCAGGGAGGTAGTTTATGGCGAGCAGGGAGCTCGACGTAGTGACGGGGGCATTTGGCTACACCGGCAAGTATTTAACGCGGCGGCTACTGGCGATGGGGCGCCGGGTCCGGACGCTTACCGGGCATCCGGAGCGGGGAGCGGCGTTCAATGGGGATATCGAAGTGGCGCAGCTTCAGTTTGAGCGTCCGGCGGAGTTGGCGGAGAGTTTGCGTGGCGCATCGACCCTCTACAACACGTATTGGGTCCGGTTTCCAAAAGGCGAAGTTACTTACGAAAAGGCGGTCGAGAACACCGGAATCCTCCTTGCTGCAGCGCGGGAGGCAGGCGTGCGGAGAATCGTGCACCTGAGCATCACCAACCCCTCAGCGGATTCGAAGCTGGGTTATTTCCAGGGTAAAGCAGAAATTGAAGAGATGATCACGAGCTCGGGGCTGTCTTATGCCATCCTTCGGCCAACGGTCATCTTCGGCGTAGAAGACGTTTTGATCAACAACATCGCCTGGCTGCTGCGCCATTACCCGGTGTTTGCCATCCCCGGGTCGGGCGACTATCGATTGCAACCCGTGTTTGTCGTGGACGTGGCCGAAATGGCCGTCGCTGCAGGTAAGGAAACCGGGAACGCGGTGCAAGACACCGTGGGGCCGGAAATTTACACGTTCGAGGAGTTGGTGCAACTCATTGCCGGCAAGATCGGCAGCCGCGCCCGAATCTTCCACCTGCGTCCGGGGTTGGCGCTATTTTTGTCGCAATTGGTGGGCCGCGCCGTCCATGACGTGGTCCTGACGCAGGAGGAGGTTCAAGGACTGATGGAGGGTTTGCTCGTCTCGGAACACAAGCCGACCGGCCGAACTCGGCTGAGCGAGTGGATGAACCGCCACGCGCACCTGTTGGGCATGCATTACACCTCAGAGTTGCGGCGACATTACCTCTAGAATCTGCAAGTGGATCGAGCACTTGCGAGGTAAGAGGGAGGCGGGCAAAAGTCCATTTGCGTTGTTGTCGGTTGGGTTTCATCCTGAAACTAACGTCTGATAAGATATATTATGTTAACTAGAGGAAATAATTGAAATTGCTGCTGCAGTTCACTCCGCAATCATTCCGATCGTCCCCAGCCACGTCTCCACCAGTTGGGGCCAGCCCGTTATGGGAAACTTCGTGCGCCTCAACCCAAACGCATGTCCGCCTCGCGCGTACAAATGCATCTCCACGGGGACTCCCGCGTTTTTGAGCGCGACGTAATAAACCAGCGACTGGTTGATGCCGTCCACATGGTCGTCCTCTGCCTGAAGCAAGAACGTCGGCGGCGTCCGAGCGGAAACCGGAACATTGGGATTCAGTTCGAACTTCTTATCGTCAATCCAGAGATGCCCCGGATAGAGCGCCACGGCAAAATCCGGACGGCAGCTTTGTTTGTCGGCTGCATCTACCGTCGAATACAAGCGGTGCTCAAAGTGGGTGCTTATTGCCGCCGCGAGATGACCGCCGGCCGAGAACCCCAGCACGCCAACCTTATGGAGGTCGATGTGCCACTCCGTCGCGTGAAAGCGTACCAGTCCCAGCGTCCTCTGCGCGTCCTCCAACGCTATCGGTGACTGTGGATATGCCCCCCAATTCGGAGCCGACCTTGACGCGGGCACGCGATACTTCAGCAGCACGCAGGTGATGCCCTTGGAGGTCAGCCAGTCGCAGACTTCCGTGCCCTCGAGATCGATGGCTAAAATCTCATAGCCCCCACCGGGAAACACGACGACCGCAGCGCCGGTATTCTTTCCCTGTGGCGAATAAACCGTCATCGTAGGGCGCGAGACATTGCTCACCGCGACCCACGGCTTGCCGCCAACCAGTTCGTCCTTTCCTGTCGTCGTGGCGGTCTCCGGACCCGCCGCAGGCCGCGCGTCCGGCACCGCCCCCGGCCAGATCGGGACTTGCGTGTGCCCAGGCGACGGCTGCCAGGCCGCCGTCTGCGCACTCAGGCCGGCAGACGCAAACACCATACAGATGGCTAAGAGCAATGACTTCATCTTAATATCTACAGAGGTTTACAACGATATTTCTACAGTTTTACTTCGAGTCTGCGGCTTGCTTTTTGCCCTCCCAAGTCCCCTTATCGGTGTTCATTGTCCAAGTTCCCGAGAGGGCGCCCTTATCGAATTTCCCGGTCAGCACGTATTCTCCGCCGGGCGCGTTGATGTGGATCTCCAGGGTCTCGTCCTTGAACGTCCCCGAACTGATTGACGTGCTGCCCAGGGGAGAAGAGACGCTCCCGTCCACATTTGCCCCATCCTGTTGCAAATAGAGCGTAAACGGCAGATCGCCATCGGAGCCGCCCTTGGCAAGGCAAGTCCAAGTGCCGGTCAACGGGGCGGGGTTATCCTTGGCCGCCGCCAAGCCTGCGACAAAAAGTGCCATAATTCCGGTTAGAACCATAGAAAGAATAAAGTTTCGCTTCATATCTGAGTTCCCTTCTGAAATTCGTCGACAGCCCGAGCGAGGGCGAACACGCCAGTCCGAGCGCCCAAGTGAGTCGAGATTTCGGTGTTGTGAAATAGGCTTTCTGTGCCGACGGCACCTTGGAGTGCGGTAGCAGCAGCTACCGCTTTTCAAAGCTCTCGCCCAACAAGTGACTGACTGAGGAAGGGCGACATGCGAGGCCCGCCATTGCCCTTCATTGCTTTCGTACCCTATTGTACGGATCGAAGCCGGAAAGCGGTAGCCGCTGCTACCGAAGTCCGAAACGGTTCGCGATGGGTTCGTGTTTATTGATTTCCCTTCTTGCCTTCCCAACTCCCCTTATCGTCGCCATTCGCCCAAGTCCCGGTCAGCGCCCCTTTATCGAGCTTGGCGGTGAGGGTGTAGTTCGCGTCGCCCGCATCGATATGAATCTCCAGGGTGTTATCCTTGAAGGTCGCGGAGGTGATTTGGGTTCCGCCCATAGGTGAATCGACGCTGCCCTCGACCTTCTCGCCGGTCTGCTCAAGGATCAGGGTAAACGGGGTGTCACCCTGAGAGCCGCCATGCGCTTGGCACGTCCAAGTGCCGGATACGGGGCCGCCTTTATCCTCCGCCGTCGACAGAGTTACGGCAAAGAGCACGGCGATTCCGAGAAGAACAGGGATAACCATCAGTTTTCGCTTCATACATTTGCTCCTTGTAGTGAGGTGTGGCCATTCTGGCCTTGTTTTTACACGGGTACGACGCCCGCGCCTTGCTGAATTCCTTTTGCATCACGGCCATCCTGCCATGCACCCTTCACTTGCAGGAAGCCGCGCAGCACTTCCTCTTGCGGCACGGTCTATTGGGCTGCAGAGGCTGCCTGCTTCTTTCCCTCCCAAATTCCTTTGTCGCTATCGGTCGACCAAGTACCGGAAAGCTTTCCCTTTTCAAACTTGCCCATCAGAATATAGGCTCCCTGCGGCGTGTCAAGGTGGATTTCCAGAATGTTCCGCTTGAAAGTTCCCGAGGTGATTTGCGTGCCTCCGATGGGCGACGCAATGCTCCCATCGACGGTTTCCTTATTCTCTTGCAGGAAGAGAGTGAAGGCGATGTCGCCTTGCGAGCCGCCATGAGCCTGGCAGTCCCAGGTACCGGTCAAATTGCCCTTCTTATCCTTGGCGATCAAAACGCTGGCGCCCAGCAAAATCGCCATAACCATGCCGATGGTGATGATTCTCCGCTTCATTCCGTTACTCCTTATCAGGCTTATACCGTCGACCTGGTCAAGGCGGCGAAGCGCGGTCACCACGGCGACGAACAAGGGCATTCTACAGCGCCTTGGGCGAACCGTCCACAAGGATTGGGGGTTAGAACCAGAAGTGCCAAATCGTATCCACCAGCGCGTGGGTGAGAGCGGAGGCACAAAGGCGGTGCCTTGTGCGGTAGACGTTCCCGTAGAAGATTCCTGCTATCGTCGCCAGGATTGCGTAACGCCAGTTCGGCACCGGCGCGTGGTGCAGGTGGGAGGCCCCGAAGACTGCCGAGGCAATCAACAGGCCGTATACGCCCGGCGGGCCTTTGCGGATCGTGCGGACCAAGAGGTTTTGCAGGATTCCCCGGAACAGCAGTTCCTCCGGGATTGCCACGCTCAGGTAGGTGCCGAAAAACAAGAAGAAGAAGTTCCCTGCCAACCCCAGGCTGCGGAAATGCGTGAACGCCGCGGTGGAATGCGGATGGATAAAGTTCACAGCGATGCCGATGGGAATTGCCACAATAGAAAACGCCAGGAGGTTCAGCAAAGCGTACGTGATGTCGCGCCACTTCCAAATCAGGCGAAAGCCCACGCCTTCGAGATTGCGTATGACCATGAAGGCGTAGCCGCCCACCAGGACGCAGAATATGGGCCGGAAAACGTAGAGGTCCTGCGGCCAGATCCAGATTCCTTGCAACCACCCCGCCGAGACCGGCAGCGCCAGCGCTATCATTGCCGCGACGTCGCGCCAGGTGAGGACCGGACGGTGGTGGAGGCGGTCGGGCAGCAGCAAAGCGACCGGGACAAAAATGTAGGCTACAAGCTTTCCGAAGCCCGCTAGCGTGAATGTCCCCGTGGGCAGCGCCAGAATCAGATAAGGAATCAGCAGCAGAAAAGGCAGCCCCGCGGCGAGGGCGGGCGAGGCCACGGCCCACGCGCGCAGTTGCTTCACGAAGTCGGGCTGGGTGAGGGCCACGAACGCCCCCATCAGGAGCGCCACGCTCTCCAGCAGTGCGGCCAGCAGCCAGGGATCGATGCGAACCCGAATCAGGATCATGCCTTCCGCCAGGGCGGCGAGAAGGGTCAAACCGAGAAAGGCTTGAAGGGCTCGTTTCATCGGGGTTCGAGAGCGCCAAAAAAACAAGGCAAAAGTCAGAAGGAGTTCACCACAGAGACACAGAGATCACGGAGAAAACCCGCAAAGAAGAAGGCAGATGGATAATGGGGTACAACATTCTGTGTAAACCGGCACCCTGGAGTGCCTTTCTCCGTGACCTCTCTGTCTCGGTGGTGAACCTTCGCTCACTTCCCTGCCCCGCGCTCCAGGTTCGATGATCCAAAATCGAGGTTGGTGAGCGGGATGTAGCGCACGTGGCCAAGCTTTTTCAAATCCTTCTTGAAGTCCGCCAGATTCCCCACGAGTACGACCACGTTGTGATCAGGATCCAGATAGTGTCTCGCGGCCACATCCACCTGCTGGGTGGTTAAAGACTGGATATCGTCCGTATAATGATTCCAGAAGTCGAGCGGCAAGCCATCCAGGATGAGATCCACAATCTTGATCGCGACATTGTCCGAGGTCTCGAATTCTAGAGCCAAGTGCCCCACCAGATAGCTCTGAGCGGTGTCCAGTTCCGACCGATTGATACCGCGATCCTCGAGCGTTTGCACCTGGTCGAGCGCGATGTGCGCGCTCTTGATCGTCTCCGGCGTGCGGGTAAAAGTCTTGGCGACCCACGACCCGATGTGGCGCCGGCAGACGAGGTCGCTCGACGCGCCGTAGGTCAACCCCTTGTTGGTGCGGAGGGCTTTAAACAGGCGATTTTCCGAGGGGCCGCCCAGGATTTCGTTCGCCACGCTGAGCGCCAGGTAGTCGGGATCATCCCGCGACACGCCGAGGCTGCCGATGCGAATCTCCGTTTGTACCGCGTCACTCTTGTCGATGGCGACGACGCGGCGCTGATCCGAAGTCTTCGGGACGGCGGACGGTGCAGGGGCGGGTTCACTGCCATTTTTCCAATCGGCGAAATACTTGGTCGCGAGCGCAACCGCGTCCTTCGCGGTAATGTCCCCCACGACGGCCAAAATGCAGTTGGCCGGCTGATAGTAGAGGTGGTGAAAGTCGCGCAGTTCCTTGGCGGAAATGCGGGCGGCGGATTCGAGTGTGCCGTCTTCGGGATGCCCGTACGCGGTGCCGGAGAAGACCAAGTCCTGGAAGGCCATGTCCGCGACGTAGGACGGATCGTCTTGTGCCGCTTGCAGGCCGGAAACAGTTTGCTTGCGCTGGCGCTCGATTTCCTCGGGATAGAAACCGGGGTGCTCCATCATATCGCTGACGAGGTCGAAGGCCAGTTCGGTGCTGTCGGTCAGAACACTAAGGCTGAGATACGAACTGTCCCAATCGACGTCGTTATCGACCACTCCACCTACGGAATCGATCGCCTCGGCAATCTGCCGCTGGGTGCGGTGCTCGGTCCCCTCGGTCAGCAAACCGTTGAGCAGGGCCGCGACGCCGGGAAGTTTGGGGGGATCGCATTCAGCGCCGGATTTCACCACCATTCGCAGGGTGATGAGTGGCAACGTGCGCCGCTCGACGACCACCACCTGAAGGCCGTTGGGCAGTGTCTGAACGGTCGGGGCGGGAATTACGATCGGCTTGGGAGCAGGGGCGTTCGGAGGGTAGTCGCGGGCCGCGACGGGCACCGCTAGCACGGCGAGACAGAAAAACAATTTCACACAAAGGCGCAAGGACGCAAAGGGGCATGACGAACTCGCTTCCTTCATGCCTTTGCGGCTTAGCGCCTTGGCGTGAGCTGTTTTTGCTCTTTCCGGCATTCGTTCACCTGCGTTTCTGTTTATCGCGACAATATCCGAATCCAAGGTCTTTCACTTTTGCCTTTTGCACTTTGCCTTTTGACTTGCTTTTCCGCCTCGCGTGACGCTCAAGGCCTGATTTCGAGGCGGTGATGTGCCGCGCTATGGCGAGGCAAACTCGCCGCTACGCCTCGTAGGGGTGCCCCTCGTGGGCGCCCAACCGGGGGCCGATTCGGCCCGGTCGCGGGCAGGCACGAGGCCTGCCCCTACGAGTCTTTCTTTTCCGCTTTACCGCCCCGCGCTCTTAAGGCTGGCGGCCTGTCCCCCGTCTTTCTTGGGATAGACTTCCACCAGCGTCTTATTCTCCGGCACAAAATATTCGCGCGCTACGCGCCGGATGTCTTCGGGGGTGACATTGAGAAAGCGCTGCAATTCCGTGTTGATCAGTTCCGGATCTTTCAAAACTACGGCCGCGTATCCCAACTCATCCGCGCGAGACTGTGCCGTTTGCCGGCTGAGAATGAAATCGCGCAGGATTTGATTCTTCGCCTTCTCCAGGTCGGCGTCGGGAACCAATTCGGTCCGGAGCCGCGAAAGCTCGGCTTCCACCTGCGTCTCGCCTTCCTGTGGAGAGTGCCCGCCATTCATGACCGCAAAGACGAAAAACAGGTTGGGGTCCTCAGTAAAGTTGCCGCTGCTCTGCGCCTGCAGAGCGATTTGCTTGTCGTAAACCAGCCGGGTGTAGATCCGCGAACTTTCGCCGTCCGACAGAATCTTGGACGCCAGGCGCAGCGGATAGGCATCGGGAGTGCCGTCGGCGGGCATGTGATAGCCCTCGACGAACGCCGGCAGCGACACGGACAAATCCATTTTTACCACGCGCTGGGCTTTCTGCGCCGGCTCTTGGGGAATGGCGCTCGGATTCCAGTTTTTCCCCGCCTTCACCGCTCCGAAATACTTCTGCACATCGGCCGCGGCCTTCTGCCAGTCGACATCGCCCACAATCACCAGCGTGGCGTTGTTGGGCACGTAGTAAGTGTCGTAGAAATCCTGAATGTCGGCGGTGGTGGCATGGTTCAGATCCTCCATGCTGCCAATCGTCATGTGCCGGTAGGGGTGAACCGTGTAGGCATGGTCGTAGAGCGTTTCCACCACGGTGCCGTAGGGAGGATTGTCAAAGCGCATGCGACGCTCTTCCTCCACGACTTGGCGCTCATTGTTGAAGACTTTCTCATTGATGTCGAGATTGCGCATGCGATCCGCTTCCAGCCACAGGACCACGGACAGCATGTTGCCGGGCACCGTTTCCCAAAAAATTGTGGCGTCCTCGGTGGTGTAGGCGTTGTCGGTGCCGCCCGAGCGGATGACGTAGTCGGATAATTCGTTGGCGCCGAGGTTCTTGGTGCCGTCGAACATCAAGTGCTCGAAGAAGTGCGCGAATCCCGTGCGGCCGGGCACCTCGTTCTTCGAGCCCACGTGATACCACACTTGCACGTCGATCACGGGAGCATCATGCGTCTCCTCAATCAGCACGCTGAGGCCGTTATCGAGTTTCACTTGGTGGATATCCGAGTGAGGCAGCTTGACCGAAGAAGCTGCGGCGGGTTCGAGGGTCAGCCCAAGGATGCAGGCCGTGAACACAACACACGCGACGCCGCATCGGCGGAATGGGTAATGAAATGTCAATCGCTTCAGTCCTGAACCCCAGCCCAAATGGCCTTCGAGCCACATCGAGCCAAACAATGATTCTAGCACAGCGAGGGCAAAGGTCGGGACATCCGGCTATCGGGCCATCGGGAGATCGGGCCATTTAAACATTTAATAATCGGTGATCGGTGATCGGTGATTGAGATTCATGAAGGAAGCATCCGGGCGGCAGGTCTTATCCTCTTCCGCTACGCCCATCCGGAATAGGCGTGCGAAGCTTTAGAGTGCGGCAGCTTGCTGCCGCTTTCCGTCGCGCGAGCTTGCCCGCGAGATTTCGAAGTTGCCCCCTGCTCGTCGGACAGGCGGGATGAGAGCAGAGTGGCCGCCAGCAAGCTGGCTGGTGATAAAGCGGCAGCAAGCTGCCGCACTCTAAAGCTCCGCAGGCACGTGGGCGGAGTTTCCTCGTAGGGGAAACACCGTAGGAAGTTTTTGCTTGGAGCCCTCCTGATTTTACCGCTTCGGGAGAAGCCCGCATTTTTTGGCGCTTTGCATAGGCCATTCAATCTAAATGCCATACTGCCACTTCCCGCAGGTTTGGCAAGCTCATTGCCACGGGTATAGGCGATCGATGGGTGCAGGTTCTCGGGGCTGAAGCGACACGCGGGATATGAGTTAGGTGAAGGCCAGAATGCGAGCCGGTATGTTTTCACCGGAGAAAGGAAGAATCCTTGAAACTTTCGCTAATGTGCGCGATTTTGATGATGCTTTCACCCATGGGACAAGCCGGCTACGCCTCGAACCACCCCCATCGAACCGTGAACATTACGGAACACCGGGTGGAGTATGGGATCGCAAGCTGGTACGGAAGTCGCGAACAAGGGCGCTTGATGGCCGACGGCGAGCGCTTCGACGCCGATGCGCTGATCGCGGCGCACCGCTCGTTGCCGTTCGGCACGAAAGTCACGGTAACGAACCTCCGCAACGGGCGCTCCGTCACCGTGCGCATTAAGGATCGGGGGCCCGCGATCACGAGCCGGCTGATTGATCTTTCCCGAGAGGCGGCGGCGCGCTTAGGGTTTCTACACCGCGGTCTGACCCTCGTGCAAGTGCGAGTCGTAAGCCTTCCGACCACCCCACAAAATTATTCGCTCGTTGCCGCTGAACAAAACTGAAGCCTCTCCGACCGCCAGCCGCGTTCTTCCTATCGACCACCTGCGACCTACCATCTGCCGTCCCTTCCTACTCATAGAACTTCTGCGCAATGGGAAATCGCCGGCCCATGCCGAAGGCCTTGGCAGTGACACGGAGGGTGGGCGGGGCCTGCTGGCGCTTGTATTCGGCGGCGTTCACCATGCGCACGGTGCGGCGCACGAGGGCGGGGTCGATGTCCGGGAGGGTAGCGGCGATTTCATCGGCGCCGCGTTTATCCTCAATGTAAGCTTTCAGAATGACGTCGAGCACTTCGTACGGGGGCAGCGAGTCCTGGTCGGTCTGATTGGGCCGAAGTTCAGCAGAGGGCGGCTTATCCAAGCAAGCCTGCGGGATGCGCTCCTCCGCGCGGTTGATGTAGCGAGCGAGGGAATAGACGGTAGTCTTGGGCACGTCGGCGATCGCGGCCAAACCGCCCGCCATGTCGCCGTAAAGCGTGCAATATCCCACGGCTAATTCGGATTTGTTTCCGGTGGTCAGCAGCAGCGAGCCGAACTTGTTGGAAAGCGCCATCAGGATGTTGCCGCGGATGCGCGCCTGAATGTTCTCCTCAGTCACGTCGCGCGGGGCGCCATCGAAGGCGGGATCCAGCGTTCGCAAGTAGCTTTCAAACACCGGGGTAATGGGGATGACGTGGAACTCGATGCCGAGAGTCCGCGACAGCTTTTCCGCGTCCCGTATGCTGCCCGGCGACGAATAGGGCCCCGGCATGCCCACCCCCAGCACGTTCTCTGCGCCCAGGGCGTCTGCGGCCAGCGTAGCCACAAGGGAGGAATCGATTCCGCCGCTCAAACCCACCAGCACCTTGGTGAATCCGCATTTGCGCACGTAGTCGCGGATGCCCAGGCAGAGCGCCTGGTAAATCTCCTCCTCTTCGGATTCGGGCGCGGGTCGGATTTCCCTGGCTCCGTCGGTGGTATCGAAAATCACCAAATCCTCGGCAAAGGCGCGGGCGCGGACGGCAAGCTCGCCGCGCGCGGTAAACGCCAGGCTGGAGCCGTCGAAAAGCAGTTGATCGTTTCCCCCTACGTGGTTCACATAAGCCACGGGAATTCCGCGCTGGACGGCAATCGTCTTCAGCATGTCATACCGCAGTTGAATCTTCTCCGTGTTGTAGGGCGACGACGCGATGTTCAGCAGCAGGTTCGCCCCCGCCGCGGCGCATTCCTCTACCGGGTCGCGTGTGTAAAGACGATCGGCCCAGAAATGCTTGTCGTTCCAGGTGTCCTCGCAAACGGTAATGCCCACGTGGAAGCCGCCGAATTCATGGATGCACACGCTGGAGCCGGGCTCGAAGTAGCGCGACTCGTCAAACACATCGTAGAAAGGCAGCAGGATTTTGGCGTAGTCCACCACCACCTTGCCGCCTTCCAGCCACGCCGCGGCGTTCGCCACTTTCTTCCCTTGGCTCGCCCGCGACCGGCGCACGTAGCCCACCAGCGTTGGGATGGAGGGGAGAATTCCGGCCAGACGAAGCAGTTCGCTCTCGCAGCGTTCAACGAAGCCCGGCTTTTCCACCAAGTCACGCGGGGGATAACCGCAGAGGGCGAGTTCGGGAAACACCACGAGGTCGGCGCCGCGGCTGCGCGCGCACTCAGCATTTTTGAGGATCAGGTCGACATTGCCGGCAAAGTCGCCAATCGTAGTGTCAATTTGAGCTAGGGCAATTTTCACGAATTTTCCTTTTTCGAACCCGTAGGGGCAGGCCTCGTGCCTGCCCTCCGCCGGTCCGATTCGGCACCCGGTGGGCGCCCACGAGGGGCGCCCCTACGATGGCCATGCCACAAGTCCCGCTTCGCGGTATAATTATATAGGACCTTGCGCACGGCTTGCGGAAAACTCGCGCGGGGCAGATTATGCCGGAAAACGAACCTCTCAACACGGCGATCGAACTTTTCCAGGATGCCTATCGTCACCAAATGAAAGGCGACCTGGAAGAGGCGGCCGAGCTCTACCGCCAATCCATCAAAGCTTATCCTACGGCGGAAGCCCACACCTTCCTCGGGTGGACCTACAGCTTTATGGGCGATTTGGACTCTGCCATCGCTGAGTGTCATCACGCCATCGAAGTTGACCCGGACTTCGGGAACCCCTACAACGATATTGGCGCTTACCTGATCGAGAAGGGCGAGGTGGACGAAGCCATTCCCTGGCTGGAAATGGCCACGTGCGCGATGCGGTATGACAATCCCGCATTTCCGCACTTCAACCTTGGCCGGGTGTGGGAATTGAAACACGATTTCGCTCGCGCCCTGGCATCCTACAGGACGGCCGTGGAATTGGACCCCCGCTATAAGCTCGCCCTTACCGGAATTCGCCGCCTGCAAGCCATGTTCAACTAACGTCTCAACCCTGTTTGCCGGTCATCCGGCTGCCGATCGTGTCCAAGATCACCGGGCATTGCGGCTTTGCCGCTGCGCTGTGAGGATGAGCTCGGGCGTTAGCACAGCGTCCCGGCCAGCCACAATCGTCCCGCATCGCAAGCGGCTGAGCCGCAGGCGCTCAGCCGATCCGTAGCTTTTATTTTGACGCGGGTAAGTTACGCTGCGTCCCGCAACTTTCTGCGCGCAAGCGGGTTGAGTAGTGGTAGGTGCGATGCACCCCAGGAGTCACGTTGTAAGTCAATCGAATGGAAAGGAGACCACTTCTCCTGTTCCCTTGGGCCGGAGACCAGTAAAAAGGCCGGATTAAAGGGGCCGGGCACTGTAAATTCTCCCCAACCCCTCCCCAAAGGTGCTTGTCCCGTGTTATCTAATTGATTGTAACCACAATGCTTATTTAGAACGTAGGTTTGGCGGAGCGATTGCGAGGGGAGCACGGCGTAGACCGAGCCCTCTGATTGAAAACGCATGATAGCGTTGGCGATAGACACAAAAACAACAGTTGAGGAGACAATTATGAATAGAAAGGCAATACTGCTTTTGTTCGCTGGGCTCTTGATTTTGGCCACGGCGCTCATGGTGGGGTGCGGCTCGAACGCCGGAACGAGTTCGACCTCGCAAACGGTCACCGCCACGCCAGCGGGATCCGTTGTTGCTTTCGGAACCGACGCGCCGGTCTGCGATGTGGAATCGTTCATCGTGCAAATCACCAACGCAAGTCTTGTGCCTCAGGGCGGCGGGACACCCGTCACTCTGATTTCCTCCACCATGCCCGCCACCGTGGATTTTGCCCGTCTGGTGGACTTTACCAACATTCTTAACAGCGCCAGCGTTGCGCCGGGAACGTACAATCAATTGCAGATAACACTCGCGAGCCCGCAACTGGTGGTTCTCAACACCTCGACCACCCCGCCGTCCCCCGTCATGGTGAACCCGACAACCCTGACCACCACATCACCCATTACGGTCAACATCAGTCCCGCCCTCGTCGTGTCCAGCTCCACCACCAGCGGGCTCATGGTGGACTTTGACCTTCGGCATTCGGTGCAAGTTGACGGCAACGGCCAGGTGACCGGAGTGGTCGATCCACAATTCACCGTCGCGGGCGGCACAACTTCCGGAACGACAGTGGGTGAAGCCACTTCGCTGTATGGCATCGTCCAGAGCACCACGACCAGCGGCCTTCCCACCGGCTTTACCGGCAGCTTCGGACTTACCGTGGCCGACGGCGTGGGACAAACGCTGACCATCCTCTCGAACAGCGACACGGTATTTGAAGGCGACGGCGTAACGTCCTTTGGGGAGCTGACGGACAACACCTTCGTTGAAGTCGACGCCATCGTGAACACTAGCGGCCAGATCATCGCGCAGACGGTCGATTCGGAGGAGCAAACGGCGACGGCCAGCCAGAAGTCCGCGTTCCTCGGAAAGGTCATCGGCGTGACGCGCGACGGCTCCGGCAACGCGACTTCCCTCACCCTGCTTGTGGACGATGAAATTCCGAATATGAACGGTGCGGTTCCGCTGCACTCAGGGCTCAATGTTACCCTGACGGATACCACCCATTACTGGACCAACTGGCAGCATTGGAATCGCCAGGTTTTCACCTTCGGTCCCCAGACCGTCGGTGTGGCGGAAAGGGTTGCGGTGTTCGGGGTACTCGGCGCAGGTACGCCGCCAACATTGACTGCGGACCGCATGTTCCTGCGTCCGCGAACCGTCACCGGCAACTTCACCGCGCTGGTGTCGGCCGGCTCGGACGGAAAAACGGGCGGGTTTACCATGACTCCCTGCGGCGCGCTCTTTGGCGGACAGCCCATCACCGTGCTGACCTACGCCGACACCTTCTTCAACGGGGTCGCCGGCCTGGTGAACTTGACCCCCTCTCCCACGTTACGTACCTACGGGGACTTGTTGTACGAACAGTCCAGTGGAACCTCAAAAACCGGCGTTTTCTGGACCGCGCCCACGTGGGTTGTTCAGGCCAGAGGAGTTCATCAACTGCCGAATTAAATCGGGCTTCCCGCCCATCTGGTCAGGGAACGATCGTGATCGGATCGTTAGAACTTGTATCAAGGCGCGGCCTTCGGCATCCCGGAGGCCGCGCCTTTTTTTGGACCCCCGTGAAATCGGATGAGCGTGGGCACGACGATGCCAAAGCGGGCAGGACGCCTATACGCTCCGTTGTGGAAGGGCCGTGATCTGAACACGGTGGATTCCGCGTCCTGCCGCTGTTGAATCCGCACGCCACGACCGACCGCAATGCTTTAGAATTATGTCTTGAGGGATTGAAACTTGATGCGTCCGGAGCGAATGAACGGCTTTGTCCTGGCAGGTGGCAAGAGCAGCCGCATGGGTAAGGATAAAGGGCTCATGCGCCTCGGAAACCAGCCGTTGGTATTGCGCGCGGCGGAGATTCTCCTGCCCATCGCGCATAGGGTCACCCTGCTAGCCCCGCCGGATCTCTACGGGAACCTCGGATTTCCGGTAATCGCGGACCTCTGGCCGGATCTGGGACCCCTGGCCGCTCTGTGCACAGGTCTAATTTCCTCCGATGCCGAATGGAATTTGTTCCTGGCTTGCGATCTCCCCCGAGTCAGTCCAAGGTTCATTGAATATCTGGCTCAGCGAGTTCGTGCGACACGTTCCGACGCCGTGGTGCCGTGCACCCGGGATGGCTGGCAACCGCTCTGTGCAGCCTACCATACCCGCTGCCTGACAGCGTTTGAGCCGGCCATCCGCGAGCGTCGACTCAGTATCGTGGAGCTATTCGATGAACTACATCCGGAGGCGATTACACCCGAGGAAATGGCACACATCGGCATGAGCGAAGCAGGGTTCACCAATGTGAATACGCCGCAAGAGTGGCTCCAGCTAACACAGCTTCTGGATGGACGGCGATGAACTACAATCGGCGCGGACAGGGAGAAAGCATCCATACTCTCGGATTGGAGCAGCGTTGATGAAACTCCGCATTCAGGGAAACTCGCTTCGATTGCGGCTTACGAGGAACGAAGTGGCGCAGTTGCACGACTGCGGGCGCGTCGAATCGTCCATCGAGTTCGGGCCGGGCCGCACGCTGGCTTATGCGCTCGAAGGCGCTCCCCAGGCCGCGTCGGTTATCGCCAGCTTCGACGGCGGCGCCATAATTGTTGCGGTTCCGACGCCTCTGATAACGAAGTGGGCGGGAAGTGACGAAATCAGCATCGAGGGTTCTGTACAGTCTGGCGTGCAGGTGCTGATCGAAAAGGATTTTCAGTGCCTGCACAAGCCGAACCATCATGACCCCGACGCCTACCCCAATCCTCTGGCGCCTTGACGTTGATGAGCCCATCACCACTTCGTTCCCAACGCGTCAATGTAACTGCCGAGCAAAGACGTGCCTGCATCGCGACCGAGCCCCAAGGTGGCGGCCAGCCCCCGTTGCCACGACGCCGCGAACCCGAATATGCTTGCAGTATGTTCGCGGGTTCGGGAGAATGCCCCTGGGGCTTCCAAAAATCTGGGTGGGATTCAGTGAATGAGCGAAACGGAACTGAACGGGGGATCGGTCGAATCTTCTGTCGTGACCGAGTGGAATGACGGGGATGCGCGCATCCTGAACGATTCCCTGGTGGGCGAAGAGCCGTTACTGATCCGGACTGGACACGATACTCTGACCGTGACCATGCGAACCCCTGGCGATGACTTTGAATTGACGGCGGGATTCCTGTTTACGGAAGGCATGATCAGCTCGCGCGACGAGATCCTCAGCCTCGACTGGGCCGACGATTCCGCGGCGGACCACCGTGCCGTTCACGTCGAACTGAAGGCCGAAGCGGTCCCTCGCTCGCGAGCGACGAATCGGAATTTCCTTTCCAACTCCAGTTGCGGATTGTGCGGCAAGACGTCTCTCGAAGCGGTTTACTCCGCCGGCATCACCCGGCCCAATCCCGATTTCCGGATTGATCCCGAGATTCTTTGCGGGCTTCCCGACACTCTGCGGTCCGCCCAAACCCTTTTTGGACGAACAGGCGGACTGCACGCGGCGGGTCTATTCGATCCTTCCGGAAAGCTCCTGGCGCTCAAAGAGGATGTGGGCCGCCACAACGCGGTGGATAAACTTGTCGGTTGGGCGCTTTTGCAGGGGCTCGTTCCTCTCTCGAACTGCGCTCTGCTGGCGAGTGGCCGCGGAGGATTTGAGATCATCCAGAAGTCGCTGGCGGCGGGCGTCCCTCTCCTAGCGTCGGTCTCCGCCGCCTCAAGCCTTGCCGTACAGATGGCGCGCGAGTTTGGCATGACCCTGGTCGGTTTCCTTCGCGGCCGCCGTTTTGTAATCTATTCCGGAGAAGAACGCCTGGGGCTGGCGAGGAGGCTTGTGGATGCTCAGCGTGAAGGTTGACGGCCAGGAGCACGAAGCCCGGACGGGTGAGCGGCTGATTGAACTCCTCAATCGCGAGGGAATTAAACTGCCCCAGGTTTGTTATCATGTCCAGCTTGGCCCCCTTCAGACTTGCGACACCTGCATGGTGGAAGTGGATGGAAAGCTGGTTCGCGCTTGCGGAACGACGGTCAGCGGACAACAGCAGGTCGTTACAAACTCCGCGGGTGCAATCGCCGCGCAGCGGGAGGCGCTCGACCGAATTCTCAGCAACCACCTTCTCTACTGCACGATCTGCGATAACAACAACGGTAACTGCACAGTTCACAACACTACAAAAATGCTGGCCATTGACCACCAGCAGATTCCCTTCCGGCCCAAGCCCTACCCCGTGGATGACACCAACCCTTTCTATCGCTACGACCCGAGCCAGTGCATTTTATGCGGGCGTTGCGTTGAGGCGTGCCAGAACGTCCAGGTCAATGAGACCCTTTCGATCCGCTGGGAAGATGCCCACCCTCGCGTGCTGTGGGACGGAGGCGCGGCCATTGGCGAATCCAGTTGCGTTTCCTGTGGCCACTGCATCACGGTCTGCCCCTGCAACGCCCTGATGGAGAAATCCATGCTGGGCCATGCGGGGTTCTTCACGTCGCTCCCTCAACCAACTCTCGAGGGGATGATCGACGTGGTCAAGAGCCTGGAGCCGGAAACCGGATATGGCCCGGTGCTGGGCCTTTCCGACGCCGAGGCTGCCATGCGCGATTCTCGTGTGCGCCGCACCAAGACCGTGTGTACCTATTGCGGCGTAGGTTGCAGCTTCGTGATGTGGACCAAGGATCGCCACATTTTGAAGGTCGCGCCGTCGCATGGCCCGGCAAACGGGATTTCCACCTGCGTCAAAGGCAAATTTGCATGGGATTACGCGAATGCCCCGGACCGCCTCACCCAGCCCCTGATCCGCGAGGCAGGCAAATTCCGCGAAGCTACCTGGACGGAGGCGCTAGACCTCGTCCCCCGCCGGTTTCGAGAAATCAAGGCCAAGAACGGTTCCGATGCGTTGGCGTTTATCGCCTCTTCGAAGTGCACCAATGAAGAGAGCTACCTCATGCAGAAGCTCGCGCGAGGAGTCATCGGCACCAACAATATCGACAACTGCTCGCGGTATTGCCAATCACCAGCCACGATGGGTCTGTTCCGGACGGTGGGCTACGGCGGCGACTCTGGCTCCATCGCCGACATTGAGAAAGCCGCCCTGGTCTTGATCATGGGAAGCAACACGGCGGAGAGTCACCCCGTGTTGGCCACCCGCGTGAAGAGGGCGCACAAGCTGCGGGGTCAAAAGCTGATCGTGGCGGATTTGCGTGAGCATGAAATGGCCCGGCGCGCCGATGTCTTCCTCCGTACCCAACCCGGCACCGACCTTGTTTGGCTTTCAGCCATCAGCCGATATTTGCTTGACCACGGGCTGGCCAAAACCGAGTTCCTGAAGCAGTGGGTCAACGGCCTGGACGAGTATCGGAAGAGTCTGGAGCCGTTTACGCTCGAGAGCGCGGCACAGATTTGCGGAGTGCCGATGGAGACGCTCGAAAAAGTGGCGCACATGATCGCCGAGGCCGAGACGGTGTGCATTCTCTGGGCGATGGGCATTACCCAGCACGGCAACGGATCAGACACCTCGACCGCGATCTCCAATCTCCTGCTAATCAGCGGAAATTACATGCGGCCCGGTACCGGCGCGTACCCGTTGCGAGGCCACAACAACGTTCAAGGAACCAGCGACAGCGGATCGATGCCGAATGCTCTCCCGGGCTATCAATCTGTTGCTGACCAGGAAGTGCGCGAGCGTTTCGAGGCCGCTTGGGGTGTGGCGCTCCCCTCGACCAAGGGGCTCGATAACCACGAGATGGTGGAGGCAATTCAGAGCGGCAAGCTCAAGTCGCTGTACGTGATCGGCGAAGAAATGAGCATTGCGGATTCGAACGCCAACTACGTCGGCGAGGCATTCTCCCAGCTCGAGTTTCTGGTCGTGCAGGACATCTTCTTCAGCGTTACCTGCCAGTACGCCGATGTGGTTTTGCCCGCCAGCCCGAGTCTCGAAAAAGAAGGTACTTTTACCAGCACCGAAAGACGTATCCAGAGGCTCTATCAAGTATTCGAACCGTTAGGCGAAAGCCGGCCCGATTGGAAAATCATTCAGGACATCGCGAACCAGTTGGGCGCCCAATGGCACTACCAGAATCCCGCCGAAATTATGGACGAAATCGCTTCGCTCACCCCCATGTTCGCGGGCGTGAATTACCAGCGGCTTGAGGGATACAAATCGTTGCAATGGCCGGTGGCTGCTAACGGCAAGGATGAGCCTCTGCTCTACACGAAGGGTTTTAACTTCCCGGATGGCAAGGCTCGGCTATTTCCCGTGTCGTGGATTGAGCCCACAGAGAAGCCGGACGCGGAATTCGATCTGCACTTGAACAACGGGCGGTTGCTCGAGCATTTTCACGAAGGGAACATGACCTATCGTGTTGAGGGAATCCGCGAGAAAACGCCCGACACCTTCGTGGAAGTCTCGGCGCAACTTGCCGCCGAACGCGGGATCATGAGCGGAACGTGGGTGCAGCTCGTCTCTCGCTACGGGCAGGTCCGCGTGCGCGCTCAGGTGACGGACCGCGTGCGAGACCGAGAACTGTTCATGCCGCTGAATTCGGTCGAAAGCCCCGTGAACAGGCTCACCAGCAGTCACACGGACCGCGCCACGCATACTCCGGCGTATAAGGAAACCGCGGTTCGCATGAAGGTGTTGGCCGATCGGGGCGAGGCCCCCCTGCCCCCGGGCAATCCTCGATTCGGCCACCCCACGCCGCAACGGGGGGTGGAGGTCGAGCGCAAGTGGAAGCGTCCGGATTATCGCCAGCCTGGAAGCGGACTCGTACAAATCAAGCGCTGACTGGATAGAGCGCCGGCCCTCTGCGGGCACCGAGAGAAAAGGAGGAAATACATGGCCCACCCCATCCCCTTGGAGTTGCCGGCCCGCGACCCACGCGAGATTTTGCAGTCACGCCTGCGGAATGCGCCCGTCGAACACGCGGAAGCGGTGCTAGCCGCCTATGAACTTCTGCAAAGCCTGCAGGAACGGGGAGTGTTTGACCTGCTGAGAGGCGCGCTAGGAGCCGGCGATAAGATTCTCGAGACGGCCGTCGAGGCTGCGAAAAAGCCGGAGTCAGTTCGAGCCATGCGCAACCTCCTGACCCTGGCCAAAAGCCTGGGATCGGTCGAGCCCGAACTGGTCAACGGCTTTGTTCGCTCTTTCCCTGAAGCCATCGCACGGACCAAGGCCCTGGAAGTAGAAGCGCCGGGATTCTGGCACATCCTCATGAGCTTCAGAAACAAGAATCTTCGCCGCGGCCTGGTCCTGATTAACAGCCTGCTGGAGGCTTTCGGCAGGAATTTACCTCGAGAAACACCTTCCTGACTCATCTCTTCGACTCCACGCTGAACAAGGGGCGAAAGAGTACCAGGTATCCTCTCGGAGCCGCGACGCAAATAAATACGCTCTGTAGATTCTTGTGCGGCTCTTCCCCGCCCGCTCAGGCGAGCCAACAGCCCGACGCGAAGGCAGTGACCAGTGGCGGGTCGAGAGCGCGAGCCGCGCGTCCCGTTTACCGTTCTTGTCCCCCTCGAGTGCCCCCGAACGCTCCCCCACATCGTATCTCCGCGGACGGGTCGAGGAGGACGACGGAGAATTCTTCGTTCCGAATCGATCGCTCCAGGTTACACGAGCGTATGAATTCTGGCGTCCAGCGCGGGGAACCCCCTTACGGAGAGGCCTTTATGGCTTCGGGGGGAAGTCCTCACAAGCTGGCCACCCTTCAATCGACTTGGCGGACTTCACCGCGCGCCCGATTGCGTCCGCGAGCACTTCCCCCGCGATCGCGCCGAGCGCCGATACGGGAACATCCAGTTGCAATTTCCGTGTCGAGAGCGCATAGAGTTGGTCCCCGTCGCCGGTTGTGTGGTACGGAATGATGGCGCGGGCAGCGCCGCAATTGGCCATCATGGCGATCTTGGTCAGCTCGGCCTTGCTGAAAGCCACGTTCGTGGCGATCACGGCCAGGGTGGTGCTGTGGAACGGGGCGTCGTCCACCCTCAGCGCCGCGTGCGGCGTGGCCCTCGCCAAGCCCACTTTCAGCGCCTCCGTGAGGTGCGCGAAGCCTTGGCCGTCAGGGCGGCGCGCCCCGGCCAGGGTCTTTCCGGTTCGCCAATCCAGGATGTCGCCCGCAGCATTGACCACGGCCAGGGCGCCGATCACCACCTCGCCCAAGCGCAGGCTGGCGGTTCCCAGGCCGCCTTTCATTCCCGCGAGGCCTTGGGAGCGTAGCATCTTTCCCACCGTGGCCCCTGCTCCCGCTCCCACGTTACCTTCCGCCACGGGTCCGGCCCGAGCGACTTCGCAGGCCTTGTGGGCCGCCTCCGCGTCGGCGCGGATGGTCCCATCGCCGATTGCCAAGTCGTCGATGACAGCGCCGATGACGATGGGAACCCGGATGTTGGGCACGCCCCAGTCGTAACCTATTTTGCGTTCTTCCAGGTACTTTCCGGCGCCCGCGACCGCCGCCAACCCCAAGGGTCCTCCCCCGCTGAAGAGAATGCCATGAATGTTGTCGACAGGGCTCACGGGCTGGAGCATGACGGCCAACTGCTCGCCCGGCGCCGACCCATCATAGTCCACGGCGGCGGTCACCTCGGTATCAAAGAGGATGGCGGTGCAGCCCGTCGGCCGGCGGGAATCGGTCCAGTGGCCGACCCTCACGCCTTCCACATCGGTGATCCATCCCTTGGGGAGCTCTGCCACTCGGCCCGATTCCTGTGCCGCCCCCAAGTGCGGGCGCAGCGCACCAATACCTCCCGACGCCACCAGGGCACGATTGAATTGCCTACGATTCAGCTTCGACATTGTCCACCTCCGTGGTATGGCCGCACATCCCGAAGTCCCGACCGAAGGCCGGCACGACGGCAGACGAAAATACACCGGACGCTGCCAACGATCAAGTCTCGCGTTCGCCTCGTCCACGGAAAACCGCGGCGGGAGTGCAAACAGCCCTGGCAAGGGACCGAAAGGTGCTGTCACCGGGTTCAAAAATCGGAAAACTGGATTAACCGTCAATTCTGGCAGTTGACTTGAAGCTGATCTAACGCTACAAGTTTTATATCCATGTTTGTTTTCGCCGTCGCCACGATTCGGCAAGGGCGCGGAACCCAGCAGATGGATGTGATCAACACCCACATCCGACGAGCTTGACCTTCCGGTACAGAATCCTGGAAGAGAAGGAGAAAATCATGAAACGCGTTTGCATGATGGTGCTGCCATTTGTGTCGCTCTGCCTTTCCGCAGGGCCCGTGGCCGGTCAATCACAACCGCAGCCCCCGGCTTCCGATGTCATCACCAAGTCCGTCACGGCGATCGCCTATCCAGTCGGCAAGAGCACGAATGTAGCTCTTAAAGGTACTAGCGTGATGCCCCAAGCCTCCGGCCAAGCCAAGGTCGAGGCGAAGCCGGGCATAACGAATATTGAGGTCAATGTCAAAGGCCTGGCGCAGCCAGGTACTCTGAGCGCCGAGTTTCTAACCTATGTCCTGTGGGCGGTGTCGACGGAAGGCAGAACCAGCAATCTCGGTGAAGTCCTCATCAACAGCAACGGAGATGGCAATCTGAAGGCTACGACGCAGTTGCAGACGTTTTCCCTCTTTGTCACCTGCGAGCCCTACTTTTCGGTGCATTATCCCGGCGAACTGGTTGTCCTTGAGAACGACCCTGAGAGGCGTACGAAAGGAAGCATTTTCGTCATCAACGACTACAAACTCATGAAGCGCACCCAGTATCAAAAGATGGGGAATCCGCTGGCGCTAACGGTTGATCTGAGGAATGTGCCGCTGGAAATGTACGAAGCACGGAACGCGGTGGATATCGCCAGATCGCGCGGGGCCGATAAGTATGCTCCCGACATTCTTGCCAAGGCCGAAGGCAGTCTGAAGATGGCGGAGAATCTACTCGCGACCAAGGCCAACAAGAAAGGAATCATCTCGACGGCGCGACAGACGGTGCAGTTCTCGGAAGACGCCCGCATTCTGACGGTCCAACGCCAGGAGCAGGAACGTATCGCCAATGAGCGAGAGGCGGCTGCCGCCAAGGCGAAGGCCGAGGCCGAAGCCAAAGCCGCAGCGGAAGCAGCGGCAGCCAAGCAGCAAGCCGACGCGGAAGCCCAGCGCCAGGCGGAACTCGCCGCCGCGAAACAGGCTCAGATGCAGGCCGAGGCTGACGCCGCTGCCGCCCTGGCCAAAGCGGAAGCCGACGCCTTGAAGGCGAAGGAAGCAACTGCCCAGGCGCAGGCGGAGCAGGCCCGCAAGGCCGCCGCCGACCTGCGGGCCCAGTTGCTCCACCAGCTCAACTCCGTGCTCAAAACCGTCGACACGCCCCGGGGGCTTGTGGTCACCATGGCCGACATTCTCTTTGCCACCGGCAAGTACGACCTGGCAGAGACGGCGCGCGAAGACCTGTCAAGGCTGTCGGGCATCATCATTTCACACCCAGGTTTGAATTTGAGCATCGAGGGCTACACGGACTCCACCGGCAGCGAGGAGACCAACCAGAAGCTCTCCGAACAGCGGGCCGACGCGGTGAGAACCTATTTGATCGGCCAGGGGCTCAGCGAGGACTCCGTCACTTCGAAAGGGTTGGGGGATGCCAGCCCAGTCGCGGACAACGATACCGCCGCCGGCCGCAGCAAGAACCGCCGAGTGGAGATTGTCGTCTCGGGCGAGGCCATCGGCTCGCCCATTGGCTGAGGTCCCGGGCTGAGGGTGACTCAGCGGCAACGCGCCGCCGAGGCTCAATGCGAGTCGTCCCGGCGGCGACTCCCCCGGCGGGAGGGGACGCCTGGTTTTACTGGTTTTGCGGCGGGGACGGTGGCCGCGGTCGGCCCTCTGGGTCCGAGGCAGAGAAGGTTGACCTTCGCTCGACCGCGGCGGTCGCAGCGGCCGCTAGCGCGAAGACGAGTTTAATGAGGTGCCTGTCATCGGGTTCTTCTCGTCACCGGGTTCTTCTCAGGGGCTGCGATTTGAAGGCAGATTCCCATGCTTATCCCCTAGACTTCGCTCATTCCTTTTGGCACAATTCCCCGGCGCTAGAAAAGTTTCCATCACAGACGGCTTGCTGTAAGGAGGTTCTGCTTGAGGCATCGAGGGATTGCGCCGCTGGCGGTGTTGGTATTGCTTCTTTACTTGCCCCATGCAAGTTTTGGACAGAAATTAGAGGAAAATACCGACCGTCATGGAGAGGACTTTCGCGACTTCGATTTACCCTCACCCGACCCGCTACTTTGCCGGAAGGCTTGCGTCGAGGATGAGCAGTGCCGATCTTTCACTTATCTCAAGCCCAATACCGGGCCCGGTTCGCCACAGGTCGCACACTGCTGGCTGAAGTCCGGCATTCCGGCGGCGAAACATGATCCCGCCTTCGTGTCGGGCGTGGTGCCGGAAAAGACTCGGTCCCCCGGAAAGCCGGGAGAGTGGGAAGTGGAGACGACGTCTGTCGGCGGTGTTGCGGTAAGGGTTGACAAGTTGTCGATCAAATCCGACGGCCATTTCGTGCGGAAGAACTCGATGAATCGAAATCACCCCGAGGAGGAGGGCTCGGTCCCTCCCGCCGCGCTCGAAAAGCTGAATCGGGCGATTATGGCGGCAAAGATTACCACCTGGAAAGTTAGATATGGGAGTGGCAACTGTAGCGACTGCGTTAGGACGACTTTTCGGTTGGAAGTTTGCGGCACAGATCGTAGATGGGTGCGCTATTCCGGCAATTGGGACATTCCCCTGCCCCTGCCGGCAGATATGGAGGCCGTGTTAGCGGCAATGAAGTTTTGAGTGCATTTCCCCCGGCGAGGCCACTATTTTGTTGGCCGGCACGGAGTGCAATTCTGCGATTATGGTGATCAATTGGCGGGGACGCTTCGTCTTACTGGATTTCGAGTGGCGGACGCTGGCCGCGGCTTGCCGTCGTGGGCCCGAGGCAGAGAATGTTGGCCTTCGTTCCACCGCAGCGGTCCCAGCGGCCGCCAGCGCGAAAGCGAGTTTAACGAGGTGTCGCCGGGTTCTGCGCTGTGCTACGTGCTACGCCTCTTACTAGGTTTGCCTCTTGCGTGCCTGGACTCATGGTGGTAAGGGCCGTATGCTCAAGTGGGGATATCCCGCCCGTTGTAGAGTTCGGTCATCGAACAATCGGCACGGAGTAGCAGTCCAGGTCGCGGTCGTTCGGACCACCCAACAACTTGCCAATCTTGCTGACGTTTCCCCTTCCCGTCGCGCCCATCCCAAAACGGTCCGGGTCCGTCCACTTGGCTCGAACGACTTTGGCTCTCGACTTCGACCGGGTCAACGTCACCTTGTAGACATCCGCCCCATCTTTCTCGAACTCTGCGGTTTGCACGGACCGGCCACCCGGGATCGTCAAGGTGAATTTTCGCACCCATCCGTTGCTCTTGGTGGTGACCGCGGCGGTCAAGTCTCGCACCGTGCCGAACCCCGCGACGGCGGTAACGGTCATAGTCTGTCCGGGCACGTCGTCGCTGTTCGTGGGGAAGCCTACCGTCCTTTTGGTATCATCAAGGTCGTCAAAGGACAAGGTGACCTCGTTCCGATGGGATCCATGCCAACCCTGACCGCGAGTGACAACCCAAACCCCGTTCTTTTCCGCCTTTCCGGTGTTATCGCAATGGACGAATGCGCCTCCATCCCGCACGGGAATGGTTCCCAATCTCGATTCGGTGAAATCGTGCGACATCGTGCCCGCGGTCAGGACCATGACGTCCACCTGTTGTCCCCCCAAAGTCAGTTGGAGCTGTCCTTGGTTGAGATCGCCACAGATGTCGAGTCCAAAACGCAGGCCCTTGGCCACGAAGTCCTGGGCGCCGCCAATGGGCCCTGCGCCGAAGGCCGCGGTATTTCGCTTGTCGAGTTCTCCGTCATTGAACTTCTTGTAGTAGTCAAGAAGCAGGTGGCCGTCAAGGTACACAGGGCAGGCATTGTATCCGACGAAGGCTTTCTCCTTAATGTTGGTCGGCTGGGCGCCCACATGCTCCGCTTTGGGCACCTGCCAGTTCACCGTGCCGGGAAACATCAAGACCTCGCCATATTCCGCGCTCGTGCCGCGCAGCGCGGAGTAGATGGTTGCCTTTTCGTCTTTGCTATAGAGATTGTAGAGGCCATCTTTGATCCAGTAATACTCCGGGGCCGCAAACAAGTAGACTGGATTTGCGACGTTCGTGCGAGCTCGAGCGGCTCGCATGAACTCATAGGCCTCGTCCACTGCTTCCGTCAGCTTGACTCCCTTTTGGACCAGCGAAAGGTCTTTGCTGGTAGCCCAGGTAACCCTCCAGACGGCAGCAAAAAGGTTATAGGTGGGCATGCGGTTGTCCTCCAGTTATCCAGAGTTTTTGGTTTGATCCGGGATTTCCATTTTGGCCGCCCCGTTTCGAGTAGCATACCGCAATCGCCTCGATTGCGCCCAACTTTTTGCACAGCGCACCGGCGGAATCTACAAGCGGCGTAGCGCAGCGCGGCGGAGCCGCAACCAATTCATCTCGTAGGGGCTGGGCTGGCCATCTGGCGCTGGAACAGCGTGGCAAGCAGGGTCAATATTTTCCCGCCTTCTTCAGCGCCGCCTCGATGGTCGCGAGCGGCAGCAGCAGACACAGCGGTGCGTCCAGGAGCGGCACAGCGCCATAGCGCGCATACCATCGTGCTACCTCTTCGTTTTTGGCGTCGATGACCAGCGCCACGCCGCCAACCTCCGCCGAGGCCAAAAGACAGCGCCGGCCCGCCGAGAGCAGAAGTTGTCCGCCCATTCCCCGTCCTTGCAGCCTGCGATCCACCGCCAGGCGTGCGAGCCGGAAGCCCGGCACGTCGTGCCGCGCCAAACCACGCCGAATGATCTCCGGTGTGCGGGCATAGGCAAGTGATGCGGGGGCGAGACTATAGAAGCCTAGAATGGTTTTGTTATCGGCATCGTCAATCGCCAGAAACGTTTTCGCGCCACCCAACTCATGGCTCTGGCGGGCGTAGCGGCGCAAGAACTCATTCAGCGCGTCATCGCCGCAGTCAAACGCTTCCCGGTCGTGTTTCTTGCCGATCGGCTCTTCGTGCCAGGCTGTCATGAGGATCGCCGCTTGGGCAATGCCCGGGCGGCGGCCCGTAGTTTTGCGTTCGGCGCAGGCGGATTCTCCAGCAGCTCCAAAACCCGTAAGCTATCCCTTGCGGAGACCTGCAGATGATCGGCCTTTTCGATGATGGCGCGGGCGGCACGCAAGGCGTTACGAATGACAAAATCCGTCAGGTCAGTGTGGTCGAGCGCCACCGCACGCAAAAGCAACGCTTTTTCCTCAGACCGGATCCGCAACGACATTCGGCTGTTATCTTCAACCGCTATCCTCGGCATGGCCGCCACTCCTTCGCGATAACGTACGCATTCAAATAGTACATCAAAAATAGGCGGGATTCAACTTTTCCGCGGGTGGCGCAGACATCGCGTTTATGTCTGCGTCCCCCACGGGGGCACATACATTGGCAAGCGATGTATGCGCCACCCGCGGCAGGGGCATTGGTATTGGCGCTGGGCACATCGACATTCTAGGTGATCGGGGAGTAAGGAAGGATTCACCACAGAGGGCACAGAGCCCACGGAGAAAAACGTGTTTGGTGTTCTGCCTCCGTGGTCTCTGTGACCTCTGTGGTAATCCTATCTGGTCGCAGCTACGCCGCGCTGCGCTACGCGGCTTTGGGCATGGAGGTGTCACGGTAGATACCGGTAACATCGTCCCGTCGGCATCCATCGCAGAACCCGCGACGCGTGCGCCCCCGCGTCAGATTACTGGCGTTGGCGTTGACAGCGCCGTCATAACTTCCTTAAACAGGTACTTACATCCCTCGACCTGGTCCCAGGGCCCGGTCTCGTACTCCAGCGCAAACGTCCCCCTGAACCCGCTGGCCAGCATGATCCTCGTCGAACGCTGCACATTATTCTTGTCGCCCCAGCGGTCCCAGTATTTCGCGTGGACGTTCGTATGCGCGTAGGGCGCCAGCGCCATCAGTCCGTTGACCAGCATGTATTCCTGCTCCCAGTTGCCGAAATCGGGCGAAGCCTCGCAATAGGGATGATTTATTTCATCCACGATCGTCCGGATGTTGATCGGGTCCGCCGCCAATCCCCAATGGTTTTCCAGCGTCACGCGTATTCCGTAATTCCCGCCGAAATCCGCCATCGCCTTATAGGACTCAATCGCCGCCGCCATCATTGGCACGATATCAATGTTCCGCGGGTATCCGTCGCCGGGGCCGTGCAGAACCGCATTCGGACGGATGGCGGGCCCGAGCGCCCGCGGTGAATTCATTCGCATCGACTTCACTCCGAGCACGGAGAGACCCTCGATCCACCTGATTCCCCATCGCCACTCCCGCCTTGCGCAGCGCATCCTTTTCCGGCGAACCATACTCCGCCAGATTCGTCGGCGCATTGTTCGAAATGTGTTGCACCTTCATGCCGGTCTTCACGCAGACGTTGGCCAGCCGATCCAGCCATTTCCGCCCGGAAGGGCTCAGGGGATCGAATCCGTGGTCCGCCGATCCCTCGGGGAAGTACATGCTGTCGTCAGCCACATCGCCAAAGAACCCCGAATACAAATCCATGTGCGTCACGCCGGGAAACGTGTCCTTGGCAAACTGCGGAAAATCCAGCAGCGTAATTTCGCCGTATTTCGCTTTCTGCTCCTCGGGGGTGGGAAGCTTTGCCCGCGCCGCTTCCGCCGCCTTCGCCACCGCCAGGGGTCCCGCTGCGTTCGGATCGTTGGCAAAATTGTTCGGCTCCTCCTCAGAGCGTTCTCCTCGCCCTGCTGCGCCGGGCCCTCGGCCGGGATAGGGCCGCTCCTTAAAAAGGTTCCGCACTCCATACGAGTTGGCGGCAATGCGTTCCAGGTTGAGCTTCTCGAGATCCGCCTGAGCCCGCGCCTCTTCCCGCGGAGTCAGTATGACTCCCGCCGCAGCCAGACCCATACCTGCGGTCTTAAAGAAATTGCGCCGGTCAAGCGCCGTTTTCCCGGTTCCGTTCTTATCGCCCATGGGTAAGTCCTCGCTTTCGTTTATCTGGAGCTGTTGATACCTGCATAATCACCGGAATTAACCTTTTGGCCTTCCAGCGGTCAAAAATATACATCCATCTCGGCCCGACCGATCACAATTTATTCTCCGAGAGGGTCGAGACGGGGTGACAGACGAGACGTTCCACTGGTTTTCGACACTGAACAGTGGTGTTGAGCGGCGTAGCGCAGAGTTATTTTTCTCCGAGAAAAATTACTCTGCGGTACGCCTTCAAATACGTGTGCGCGGGTCGGCGGGCAACAACACGCGATCGACCGACAAACGGCTGGGAGTTACGGGCGCATCGGTGAGGTTGCCTGTGTAATCGTGGACACTCGACCAAGGCCAATCCTCCGGACGCGTTGCCAACCCCGCCTTCACCGGGTTCAGGTGAATATACTCCACCTTCTCGTAATATTCCCTCACCGTGCGCAGAGCGCGATCAAAGAAGCGCGGCTGGAGCAATAATCCGGCCTCCCCGCGGGAATGATTGATACGCTTCGTCGCGCCCACTTTAATCGATTCCATCACGGTGGAGATTGTGAGCGGATAAGCCGGGTAGAAAATCGCATGCCAGTGGTTGGGCAGGAGCACCCAGGCACTTAGGAGGAAGCCGTGTTTCTTGCGGCGTTCGTGGATGACCCCGCTCAAGCGGGCGAATTCCGAGGCAGTGAGAATCCCGCGCCAAGGTAAGACGCGACAAGTGATAAAGAACCAACTGTCCGATACCACCAGGCGCCGAAGTCGAGACATGGCGCCCAGTATATGCCTCAAACCCATCACCGAACACGTCGTTTCGGTATGAGTTCAATCCCCGCGGCATACCGCAGAGTAATTTTTCTCGGAGAAAAATAACTCTGCGCTACGCCGCTAGGCCGCTCAGCCCTCCCGCCTGTCGCTGCCGAGCGGGGTAGCGCGGAGGTGCGCGCCTTTTGCGCTCCTCCGCGGCTTTTCAGAGCGGTTACGGCTGTTTGGTCGCGATGGGTTAGCAAGACAAGGGTCCGCCGGGAAAAGCCTGGAATCTCAGGGCCGGTGGGATCGTGGTACACTCAGAGCTCAGCGCGAATCCCTTGGCGCGCGCGGGGAGAGCGTCCTATGCAGGTCGTGAAGACTAAAGGTGAGGTCGGGGCGGACGGGCGGTTGCGGCTGGATGTGTCCGTGGAACTTCCGGCTGGCGCCGTGGAGCTGGTCCTGGTGGTGGGCAGTACGCCAGAGTCCAACGGGTCCAAATACAATTTCGACGCCTTTGTAGGAAAGCTTCAATGGCAGGGCGACGCACTCGAGGAGCAGAGGAAGCTTCGCGATGAGTGGTGAGCGCTATTTGTTGGATACGAACGCCATCGTCTGTCTGCTTCGCGGTGACCAGGCTTTGAAACAGCGCTTGCAGCAGGCGGATTGGGTGGGAATTTCCATCGTCTCTGAAATCGAGTTTCTCGCATTTCCCAATCTCAACGCAAAGGACCGCAGCCTTTTCCAGCACTTTTCCGACTCGGTCGATGTAGTGGGTCTCGACCGCGCCGAGCGGGCGCTGATCGATAAGGCTGTGACTTTGCGCGCGCAGCATCGACTGAAGCTCCCTGACGCAATCATCGCTGCGACAGCCGTCGAGCGCGCCGCCATCTTGATTACCGATGATCGGCAACTCCAAAAGCTCGCGGCCGTGAAAAGCTCAGGGGCTACCAGCCCCGCTCCTTGAAGCCGCCGTTCCAGATTGCGAAACCACTCCGCTTAACACTTTCGCCTCACGGTTCACGGAAGTAACCACCGATCTGATCTGCTCGCGGGTTGTGGCGGGAGGGTACAGAAACCTCGGTTTAATGGTTTTGGAGCGGCGGAGGGCGGCTGCGGCCAAGCCGCGTGGACCGAAGGCGGAGAACGTCAACCTTCGCCCCACCGCGAGGGTCCCAGCGGTCGCCAGCGCGAAAACGGGTTTAACTAGGTATCTGTTACCGGGTCCCCCGCGTGTTAAGATGCCGGAAGGCGTATAGCGGGTCGCGAGCCGCGCGGTAATACATCAGGGACACGACCTCGCTCCACCTGCTCTTGGCCGTACGATTGGGGTTAAGCATGGATAGATTTAGTGAACTGGATTCTCTCAAGGCTAAGCTCGACATGCTACGTCCACTCGACGCGGATAAGGTTCGAGCGGTTCAAGAAAAGCTCCATATTGAGTGGACTTATAACAGCAATGCCCTGGAAGGCAATCCGCTAACGCTCGGGGAGACGTCGTTCTTCATTCGAGAGGGCCTTACGTCAAAGGGAAGACCCTTACAGGCATTTTTGGAAGCGAAGAACCACATTGCTGCCATTGAATATCTTGAGGAGCTAGTGAAGGCGAAAAGTCCCATAACCGAACGCCTGATCCGTGAGTTTCACGCGATGCTTTTCGACCGGGTGGAACGGGTTGAGATCGGAACGGGGGCCGAAAGGCGTGTCGTGGTAGTTGAGGGGGGGTGTTACAAAAAGGAAAACAATCATGTCGTCCAGCTCAACGGAAATATAAAGTGGTTTACTGATGCACTGCAGGTCCCTGGCGAAATGGAGCGCCTGATAGTTTGGTGGAACAAGGCCCGGGAGCAAGCGCATCCTCTTGAGCTTGCTGCCCAATTGCACCACAGGTTTGTAAGCATACACCCCTTCGTCGACGGCAACGGACGCATTGCGCGGTTGCTAATGAATGTGGTTTTGATGCAAGCCGGGTACACGCCGGTAATCATTCCAGTCGAGGAGCGCCAGCGTTACCTAGAAGGCCTTCAGGCTGCCGACGCGGTTGACTACAACCCTATCGTCGCGATGATCGAGGAACTCGCGGCAAAGACCTTGAAGACAACCATCGATGTTGTGGAGGGCCGCGATGCATTCGATTTCGATGATTTGTCACGGATGCTGACGACGCTCGACCGCGAAGCTGCCACCATTGGCAGCGAACTCGGCAGTGCCGTAGTTCCACCGGAGGCCAGGAGCCTTGGAACTGCCCAGCAAATTCTCGGAAGAATTCAGGCGCAGCTCAACGAGTACTCGAAGAAGAATAAGACCTCATCATTAGCAGTTTCCATTAGCGCGGTTAATGGCCTTAGGCAGGAAGTGGCTCAAAATCCCCAATATCAACAACTGCAAGGCAAAATTGAGAGAGCCAAGCCAACTCACGCTACCGTGGTGCTATCGATACGTGGCTCTGCCCGGCACGTTCCTAATCTGTCTGTGTACATTACAGCGCTTGCGGGACGTTATGAAATAGACCTCATCTTTGTCACGCATATGGAGCGGTTTAACAGCCAAAACCTGCCGCATCCGGACCAAGCCCCACATTTCAAGAGCCTCCCCGGGTCAATTTATTATGAGGATTGGGATAACGCCGAACTTACAACCTTTGTGTTAGACATCCTTAAGCACGCATACCACGAGTTTGAGACTGAAATGGTCCGGCGAAAGGAGCTAATTGCGGAGGAGGAAAGAAAGGCGTCAGAAACTCGACCGCGCAAAATCGAATGACCTTCTTCCTGCTTAAGCAATTGGCGAAATCGGGCGACGGGCCGAGGCAAACGCTCCGTTTTGTTGGTTGCGGAGCGGCGGACGGTGGCTGCGGTCGGCGTCGATGGCCCAAGGCAGAAAACTTTGACTTTCGCTCCACTGCGGCGGTCCCAGCCGTCGCCAGCGCCAAAACGAGTTTAACGGGGTGCGCCTGTCACCGGGTTCGGAAATAGTGGTCCTGTCCCCCCCCTTTCCATCGGCGGAACAAGTGTGGCCCTCACGATGAGGGCCGCGCTTGTATATAGTCGGTTCCAGTTGTCTTTACCCCTCAACTGTTGTATAAACATGCAACATTTATTTTGCGTCACCGCCCCGGGCGTAAGGCTCGCGCTACATGCTTGGGTAATTACATTACGGAACAGGAATGCGGCAAGGCGAACAACTGCTGTTTAAGGAGACAATGAATGGCCGAACTAGCTGCTCAACCCACATCCGTACAGTCCCTATACTCGTGGTACGGAGAGGACAAGCTGCACGTTAACCGACGATATCAGCGAAAGCTGGTCTGGACGTTGGAGGAAAAGCAAAGGCTTATCGAATCTATATTACGAAAATATCCAGTGCCTGCCATTCTGATCGCGGAGCGCGAGAGCGAGCCCGGCTCATACGAGATTATTGATGGCCTTCAGCGACTCCACGCGATCGTATCCTTCGTTGAGACCGCATTCCCAACCCTCGACGGAAAGCTGTTCAATCTGGATTTCTTTCCCACGGCGAGGAACCGCGCTGCCGAAGGGGGCTTCAGTCCCAACGCGGGTGATCAGTCCCTATCGCAGAAGGAGGTCGGTACCCTGCTCGATTACGTGCTGGCGGTCTCGGTCATGCGCAATGCAACTGAAACCGAGATTAACGATGTGTTCGGTAGAATCAACACTTACGGCCATCGGCTTAGTGACCAGGAGAGACGTCAGGCAGGGGTCCAAGACGAGTTTTCGGAAATGGTTCGCAACATAGCATGCACGCTTAGGGGTGACGTTTCGACTGAGATGCTTCCCCTCAAGCTAATGCCAAGCATCAGCATAGATCTACCTATGATGAAACATGGCTACCTGGTGAAGGCTGAGGAAGTTTTCTGGGTGAGCCAGGGGATTCTGAGGTCAACGGACCTTCGGGACAGTATGGATGAGCAGTGCATAGCCGACATCGCGGTCTGCATCGTCGGCGGTCAGATTATTGAGCGCTCCAAAGATGAGCTGGACGAGGTGTATAAGCCGGCCAGCGAGTCTTCCGATCGCGTCCTGAACGCGCTCAGGGTATACGGTGCTGATAGGTTTTCGGAGGAATTCAAGTTCTGTGTCGATGAGGTACTCAAAGTATGTCAGGCCGGCGCAGGAGGGAGTGGGCATTTGAGAAACCTCCTATTCAAAAAACAGACTACAAATGCGTTTCCTTCCGTGTTTGCGATACTACTTATCGCATTTCACGAACTAATCGTGCTGGGAAGGAGAAAGATTACTGATTATTCAGGCGTCCGCGAGGGCCTCGCTGACTTAAGTAGCCGGATAGAAACGGGCCGCAAGGCGACGTCACCTGAGGAACGGCGCAAGAACATCGATGTAGTAAAGGGTTTGATGTCGAACTTCTTCGCCGAAACGGATTGCCCGCTGCCCATTTACGGGAACCATGCGACGAGTGACATAGAGGCCATTATTAGGCGGACTGAGATCGAACTCTCCGATTATGAGCTTAAGCAGGGCTACCTCAGACTCGACGGCGACCGGACCGTGGACTCTGATCTGGTCAATAAGGTGCTGACAACCATTTGTGCGATAGCAAACAACGGACCTAAGCGAATTGGCAAGATACTGATTGGCGTCACCGATAAGGAGGTCGACTCGAGAAGGATCGCCGAGCTAGATCGAGTTGCGCCGAAGATGGTGGCGAAGCGCTTTGTCGTCGGCGTAAGTCGCGAGGCTCGGCTGCTTGGGATATCGGCCCAAGAGTATTTTTCCAGGTGGAAAGATGCCATAAAATCCTCTTACCTGTCGCCCCATCTAAGAGACTCTGTTCTTTCGAGTATCGACTTCAATGAGTTCTATGGGCTCGGAGTGATCGTGATTACGGTTCCCGCGCAGAAAGAGCTCTCCTACGTAGGGGAGGATCTTTATTGGCGAAAAGGTGACGAAACTACTCGAGCTCTGATGCCGAAGGAGATCGCGGATTTGGTACGGCGATTCTGAAGGGAAATTCGAGCCCATATTTCCTATTTTTAATAATGCCAGAAAGACTGCTCTGCCTGAGAATAAATTCCAAATATGGCCTGTCCCCGATTTCCTGAATCCGGCATCCCCCCCGTCGCTAGACGCTCCGGCCCCTCCTGAATCGGGAGAGGAGTCCGTGTATCCGCCAGGCCGCGTTGCGCCTCGATCGAGTGATCGCCTGCACAAGTTATTCAGGGAATGCGTTTCACCCGCAGGGCGATGTCGAGCGTATGCTCCGGGGTGCGGAATTCCTTTTTCCCGCCTTGGTGCGTGAACGTGCGGCTGGCGATGACCGAGCCCGAAGCAGGATCAATCCACTCTTCCCGGTAGGTTCCTCCCGGAATGTCCAAGATCAACGTTTCATGATAATGCCCCGGGTTCACAAGATAGTACATCTGGTCGTGTTCGAGTTGGCTGTGGTGATGATACAGCGCATACTGCTCGCCCGGCTGGCTGAGGCCTCGGCAGTAGGCTCCCTGCGGCACGCCGCTCAGCACAAAGCTTTGGTCCGGACGCATCTTGATGAAGTCGAAGCTGAGGATGAAGTTCTTCAAGTTGCGCAGCGCGCGTTTATCGGCCCCTCCTGAATCAGGAGGGGAGCTTTAAACTCCGGCCGGTGGCCGCCAGTGCGGCGGCCAGAGCAGGGCTCAAAGTGAGGAGGGGACGACGCGCAAGCGGCGGGGGTGGTTTTCCGGCAACCTCTGGCCCCCGCTCAGCTCCAGGCTCGAAAGCGACCGCTCCGATAAGGCGGTCTGGGACGCGAAACCGGCTTCTGCGCCAGCCGGTCCGCGCAGCTTTAGAGCGGTAGCCTGCTACTGCTTTCTCACCAGCCAGCTTGCTGGCGGCCGGTCGACTCAAATCCCGCCTCCCGGTGGGCAACGGGCAAAGTCAAATCCCGCGAGCAAGCTGGCGGGGAGGAAAGTGGCAGCAAGCTGCCGCACTCCAAAGCTCCGCGAGCGCGAACGGGCTCGGCGGAGGGCCAGGGGTGGGAACGACCGCCGGGGGAATCAGGGTCAAAATGCCTGTAGCCTATGGCAATCAACGTGCAGGGGTATGGGGTGTGGAATTGTCTTTGGGCGAAATTGCGCAGTTCAGGAACACTCTCTGCGGACGCAGAGCAGACAGCAGAGTGAACTTAGCAGGCGTGGCGTCGGCTGTCCAGTACTGGCTTCTAAGCCGGATTGCTGGCTGACTCCTTGCCGCGAACCGCGCGCCCATTGTTCCTCTCCGAAAGCGACTATGTTCATGAAAAGACGTACTGTTACGAGTAGAGCTGGGAGCAAAACCAGGGGGAACGCAAAACTCCAAGTTATTGAAACAAAGCCGGTTACTTGTAGTATGGTCGTCGCGGACGCTTTTTTTGCGAAACCGCTCCAAAAAGCGACTATATTTATGAAAATACAAGTAGTTACGAGAAATCTGTGAAAAAGCAGGGCAAAGCCAAGTCACTGAAACTAAATAAGTTAAAGAGCCGAGGATCAGCGGTTCGCTGCAAAAAGATGTTAAAAATGCAGGATGATCCGACTATGTCTATGAAAACACAGGGTCGAATGACAGAATGTCGATCGCGAAATCACACTTTTTTGATCGAATTGGCACCGGCTTTGAGGTCATTATGGACGGTTTTCGAGGCTTCCGGAAGCAATCATCTGGGGGAGGAAGGTCAACGCGGGACTTTCGCCATCCGTCAGTCCGCGGCATTCTGCGGCCCGCTCAAATTGGCCAGGAAGAGATTTCTATGATTCTCCTCGAAGTATCTCGATCCGAGCAAGCCCGATTTGCTGCGGCATTTCCCATCGATCTCCCCCCAAGGTGCTTGCCCGGCAGCAGCCGCGTACTTGGTTTGGAGGTCGGGGATTTGTTCGCTACAGGGGAAAACTTACGTCAGGGAAAACCGGCAAAACAGGTCCGAGCCACGGACGGTGTACAGCAAAAAGAATTAAATATACGTTCGAAGCCGGAATGTCATTGAAAACAAAGGAACGCAAGACACAATGCCCGAAAAGAATCAGACATTTAGGTCTTAATTTTCGACATTTACGTCGAACCGACACTCATTTTGCAGAAAAGTGCAGATTTTGAACGGCAATTTGGCAGATCGATTCGGTTTTTTGCAGATTCCGTCGTGCATACTCAATTCCATTCGCGAGTGATGGTGCCGTCCTATGGGGGAGTGCAAATGATAGTGATGGATTCCCCTGGTAGCTCGGGCGTCTCGCCCGCTGACGGGAGCGGCACGCTCCCGCCACTTGGGGCGTGGCCACAGGCCATGCAATGGCAGGGGCGGGACGCCCCTGCGCCAGCGGGCAGGATGCCCGCGCTACGGATGCGAATGTCACTCCATTTTGCCAAACTCAAACTCGGCGGCGGTTTGCAAAAGCGGGCAGGATGCCCGCGCTCCCAGGCTATGGATTTTCGCCTACCACGGTGATAATCTCAAAGCGTGAAATTAGTGAATCAAATGTATGTACTTTGGTTAATCGATCGGCCGCGGCCCGCAACTCCCGCGAAACCGAATACTGGCCCAGCCTCCTTCGGCACGGCATCCTCCGCTGACCTCGGGGAGCAGGCTGAGCAGATGCGGGAGGCAGTATGAGCACTGAGGGAATACGATTAGCCCTGGCCGTCAACTTGGCCGCGGCGCTGATGGTGGGGTGCAACTATAAACCCAACACGGCTCCGCCTTCACGCTCGACCCCGGCGACTCTCGCGATGTTCGGAACCGACACACCCATCTGCGATGTGGAATCGTTCGTGGTCACCATCACTTCCGCCAGCCTCGTTCCGCAGGGCGGCGGAACGCCCGTTCCGCTCATCACTTCCGCGGCGCCCGCCACCGTGGACTTTGCCCGGCTCGCCGACTTCACCAATATCCTGAGCCTTGCGAGCGTCACGCAGCCGGGGGCCTATACTGGACTGCAGATCACGCTGACAAGTCCACAACTGGTCGTCCTGAACACTGCGGTGAGTCCTCCGGTTCCGGTGACCGTGCCGGTAACCCTGACCGCTACGACGCTGACGATTGCGATCAGTCCGGCTCTGGTGCTAACCAGTGGCGCCACCAGCGGCATGATGATGGATTTTAGTCTGCTCCAATCGTTGCAGGTAAGCGCCACCGGGCAGGTTACGGGAACCGTTGACCCGCAAATTACCCTCACCTCTACCACCACCTCGGGCGCCACCGTAGGCGAGGCCACAGCGCTGTACGGAACTGTGCAGAACCTGAGCACCGCGGTCCCTGCCAATTTCACGGGCAGTTTCGGCCTTGCTGTGGACGATGGCACCGGGCAGGCCCTCACCATCCTGGCGAACAGCGACACGGTTTTTGAAGGCAACGGTGTCACGGCTTTCTCCGGGCTTACGGCGAACACTTTTGCGGAAGTTGATGCCACCGTCAACACCAGCGGGCAGATCATCGCCCAAACCGTCGATGCGGATGAGCCCGTTTCAGTCGCCGGCGAAAGTGCGGCCTTCCTGGGGAGACTTATCAACCTCGTGCAGGATGGCTCCGGCAACGCGACTTCGTTCACCCTGCTCGTCGACGATGAGGTGCCTGGCCTTAGCGAAACGGTTCCGCTTCACGCCGGAATCACGGCGACGTTGGTGGGAACTACCAATTACTTTATGAACTGGGAATATTTGAACCACCAGGCATTCACCTTCGGCCCCCAGACGCTGGGTCTCGGGCAAAAGGTCGCCGTGTTCGGCACGATCGGTCCAAGCAAACCTCAGACTCTTACCGCGAACCAGGTCTTCCTTAGGCCGCAGAACGTGCTGGGAAATTTTCAGGCTTTGAAGGTGGCGGGATCCGATGGCGTGACCGGCGGCTTCACCATGGCTCCTTGCAGTGGATTGTTTGGCGGGAAGATCATGACCATCTTGACCTCCTCCACGACCGCTTTCACGGGAGTCAGCGGGCTAGTCACCCTATCCGCCGCTCCAACTTTGGACACCACCGGCCTGATGATCTACGAGCAGAAAAACGGCGAGTCAACCACTGGGGTCCTATGGAACGACGCGCCAACGTGGATCATGCAGGCGCGAGGGGTCCACCAGCTTCCGAAGTGAAAACCGACAAGTTGTCCGCCTGGAAGGAGACAGACGCCTGCTACGATCAGTTGTAAGCGTCTCGTGAATGTTGTGTCCCAGGCAGGAATTTTAGTGAATGTGGGACGCGGAAAAGGGCTCTAAAGGAAAACCCCCGTGGCGCCTTGCGGGGCGTGACGGGGGCTAGAAAGACTGGCAAAGGAAGAGTTTACACGCTGAACGAACTGCCGCATCCGCATGTGGTTTTGACGTTGGGGTTTTCGAACTTGAACCCCGCGCCCTCCAAGGTTTCGACGTAATCGACCTTGGTCCCGTTCAAGTACATCAGCGAAGCCTGATCGACAAAGACTTTCAGGCCTTCGAATTCATAAACCTTCTCGATAGGATTGGCCTGACTTTCAAAGTTCATTTGGTACGAGAACCCGGAACACCCGCCGCCGGCGACCCGACGCGAAGCCCGAGTGGCTGAGGTTCCTGCTGGGACATGATCTCTTTGACCTTGGACACAGCTTTAGACGTAAGCTCGATCGGCATTGAAACTCCTCCTGGGGTTAGCCCTAGGATAATCCTACCCTTCCCAGATTCCAAGTTACCAAACAATAAGGCGGAAATCAAGCGCCGCGAAGAATCCGACCTAGGGCACGCTCTGGAGCGCGCCTTGACTTTGCCCGGTGGCAAGTATAACTTTTGAAATTATGCAGTTGGCCATTGAGAAGGCGGAAGCCACATCAGCGGAAACTCTCCGCCAATTTTACGCGACGCTCCTGGAAAGCTTTGGGCCACAGGGATGGTGGCCGGCTCGAACGCGCTGGGAAGTGATTTTGGGCGCCATCCTCACGCAAAATACTACGTGGCGCAATGCGACCTTAGCCTTGAAGAATCTCCGCAAAGCGGGCCTTCTCGCGCAAAGATCCTTGCGGCAGGTTCCCCTCGCCGAATTGGAGCAATTGGTGCGCCCGGCGGGATTTACCGGCAAAAAGCCAAGACCCTACATAATTTCGCCAACTGGATCGATCAGGCTCATGGCGGCTCTTTGGACTCACTCTTTTCCCTGAGCGTCGAGCAAGCCCGCGGCCAGCTTTTGGCACTCAACGGCATTGGTCCGGAAACCGCCGACGCGATACTGCTCTATTCCGGCCGGCAACCCGTATTTGTTGCGGATGCTTATACCCGGCGAATCCTGTCGCGCCACCAACTGCTTCCGCAGGAGGCGGATTACGATTCCGCACAGCGATTTCTGCACCAGCATTTGCCGCCGGAAGAAGGCATGTTTAACGAGTTTCACGCCTTGCTGGTCGAGGCAGCCAAGCGCTTTTGCCACCGGAACGTGGCGCGCTGCGAGGAGTGCCCATTGGGCAAGTACTTAATGGGAGACTCGAAACTGGAAATTAGAAACTCGAAACTGGAAAATCGAAATTCGGGGCACGATTTGGGCATTGAATCTCGAGTTTCGGATTCGGCATAACGGTAAAACTCAGAGTTCTGCGTGAACGTCGAGTTTCCAGTTTCTAATTTCCAGTTTCGAGCTTCCAGTTTCGAGTTTCCAGCATGAATCCCGACCCTGCTCATCGCCGGAAGGTTTTCCTTGTTGTCCTGCTGATCCTCGTTCCAATCCTCTTCTTCCTAGGTTGGAGCCAGGCGTCGCTCAACCTGAATTTCATCCACCCCAATAGCTCAGAAGAAACCCTTCTTCTGCTCGCTCTTTCCACCGTCATTTTTCTCGCCTTTGTCATCTTCGCCCTGATTCTGCTGCGCATTTTGCTTAAGCTGTATGTCGAGCGGCAGCAGCAGCAACTGGGCTCGCGGTTCAAAACGAAAATGGTGGTGGCTTTCCTCGGCCTCTCCCTGGTGCCGGTGATCTTTCTCTTCATCTTTGCCTACGGCCTGCTGAACCGAACGATTGACAAGTGGTTCAGCGTGCCCCTCGACCTGATTCGCGCGGACTCGGAGGAGTTGGTCCGCGAACTCGAAGTACAAGCTGCGCAACGGGCCGACCACATCTCCAGCTACCTCGCGCAGGATCAAGACGTGATTGAGGCCCTGGATAAGCACCAAGCGCCGGTCGTGGCCAGGCTGGTGACGCAGGAGGTGGCGGCCGACCCGGGGACGGTTTCCGCCATGTGCTTCGATCCCTCAGGCCAGCTTCTAGCTCAGGCCGGCGACCCGTGGCCCGACCCGTCCATGATCGCCCGCTACTTCCCGCAGATTTTTGGCGGATCGATTCCCGCGCACGGCCTTATGGGGCACTGGTACGCGGGTGAATATGAGCTTTTCATCTCCGTCGACCCGATTTTCGCGCCCTCCGGCGCTCGCTTGGGCACCATCGCCGGCATCATGCGGCTGCCATCGAAGCTCACGCAGATCTCCGGCGAGATCCAGCGAGAAACGCAGAAATATAACGAGCTGAGCCTCCAACGGAAGGCTCAGAAGCGCAACTATGTGTCCATGCTGTGGTTGCTGACGCTGATCATTCTTTTCATCGCCACTTGGTTCGCGCTTTTCTTCTCCAAGCGCGTCACGGTTCCCATCCAGGCGCTGGCCAATGCCACGCATGAGGTGGCGCAAGGCAACCTGGGATTCCAAGTCTCGACGCCCGCGGACGACGAACTGGCGGTCCTAGTTCATTCATTCAATCAGATGACCCAGCAGC
>CAWEFC010000001.1:0-287338 GCA_963808085.1 uncultured Acidobacteriota bacterium | reverse complement strand
TCTCTCTTTTGTTTCTCACAGCAGGTACCGCAGCTTTGGGCGACTATAGCCACAAATCTGGTTAAATATCAAGCAGGCGAGTTGGTAGGCGCGGTCAGGCCGTTACCGCGCGTGGGTTTCTGGCCATGGGTAAAAGCCTACAGTCAGGACCGTGTTGACCGTGGCCCCCTAGTCTTCGAAGACAATAAATTCGTGCGCGGGCAGGGCAGGTTGCCTCTTGAGACTCACAATTAGGAAAACCAGCCAGACCTAAATCGACCACCTGAATCGCGGTATCGTCGGGAGTGACTGTCCCAATTGTTTGCGTTCGCTGCAAATGCAATCGCGCCGACTCCAGCCAAGAGCCAAAACAGGCCAGTTCCCCCGAATTTCGGTTCCGTTCGATCTGCAGGAGTTTGCAAGATGGATTCCACCTGCTGGGAGATTTGTCTTGCTGTCGGTCTCGAATTCAAGTCAAAGTGCGTCATTGACGAAATGAGAGCTCGGAACTCTGATGGACCTGGGATTGGATTTCGCAGGTCCTTGCTGCCAGTTAGGAGTTCCCGCGCTGTTATGCCGAGAGAGTAGATGTCGGATGCGGGCGTAAAATTCTGATACATCTGTGCAATCGGATCGATGTACCCCTTCGTTCCGAAGGGAGAAGCGGTCATCGGCCCGGAAGGATTATCGGGCCTCTGGCCGAGCCCGAAGTCTGCGATTTTTATGAGTTCCGATCCGCCCGCGTCTCTGAACCGTAGTAAATTCGAAGGTTTGATGTCGCGGCTTAAGTCGCCCCTTTCGTGAATAATCTTCAGGCCGCAGGAAATATCGTGGAGCCATCCAGCGATTCGAAACCAGTCGCGGCGATTCGCCACATACTTTTGGAGTGAACCAAGTTCGGAGTATTCAAGCACGATGTATGGAGCCGAACAGGTCATGTCAGAATCCAGTATGTCCACAACAAATGGATTGTTGAGATGCGCAGAAAGCATGGCGCTCTCACGCTGAAATCGCCGTTTGTTGTCGGGAGTTGGATTTCTGAGTATTTTGCGCGCCACAATCTGTCCCGTCCAGGTATCGATGGCTCTGTAAACATCCGCGAAGCCACCCTGGCCAATGTATTGATCGCTCTGATACCTTTGTTCGTTCATACGGAATCCTCTGCTCAGATTGTATCGCAACGGAGTTGTCCTCTGTCAAACTGCCAGTGGGTAGCTGCAAGCCACGGCCAGCACCTTCATGGCCGCGCGGTACGGGAACGAGTGAACGCCCGATGTCAATCAGATTGCGATCCATTGTGCCCGCCGCCCCTGTCGCCAAGCACCGCGTTCAAGAGACTGACGATACGACCTGCGGGAGGCATCAGGATTTCTCGGAGTCTACCTTCCTCCACAAGGTAGAATTTAATCATTTGCAATCCACCGGAAGCCAACCAGCGCATCAGCGACTCGTACTTAAACTGGCACATCGTTGCCCGGTCCCTGTTCGACGGCAGCGGACTCCAGTCCATAACCCCGGACAGCAAATCCGACACGAAGTATCTCGGATGGTTGTGGAAGATCAGGACCTCGGCATCTCGGACCTTGTCGACGTGTTCATTCAGATAGCACAAGCTCCGGTCGGAGAAGTTGACAGAGTGCTGATTTCCGTGTGAGACATGGAGGCCGTCGAATTGCGCGGGGCCGCGAAGTGATCCCCCTTTCCGCTTGCCAAACGCGGTGACGAGATATTCGTTCGCGTGATCTTTTTCGAGAAACATCCAAACTCCGGCGAGCGTGGTGTGACGGCCGTAGCGTTTGGGAAACTTAATGAAATGGTCGTCCGGGGCCATGGCGAGTTTGGTCGATATGTATCTCGCTTGCCCGATGCGAACGCCAGGAAGTACCTCTGTCTCTGGCTCGAACGCCGTGAGCACCTTGGACGTGACTATTTCGCCCAATAATTCCCTAATCCGCGTCCCAAGATCGTTCCTAGGATCCACTGACGTCATCTCCGGACATCTCGAAGTTGCGACTTTCGCCTTTCATTCTCCAAGAGGGCAGATGAAAAGTCAAACGATATCTAGCAGCCTATCGAGGCACATACCACAACTAAGCTGTGGGAATTTAAGATTCAAGGGTATAAACCAGTCAGAACAGCTTGTTCTGCTCGTTTTTGCTCTTCCGTTCCGCTTTGGCGAAGGTTTTGACACGGTGGGTGGGGTATTCGAGTTTCTTTCCCGCCAGCAATTCGGCAATGGTGAGGATTTGCAATCGGGGATAGCGGCATGGAAAGTCTTTTGACTCGTAGACGCCTGTTGCGGCGGCTTCCGTGAGCATGGGCTTGGTGGGTTCGCGCAAGGTGATGAGTGCACCGATGGTGCCTTCTCGCGGTCGAGCACACCTTTCAGGTCGCGGACGTGGTTCACGCCGATGTATGCGCTTTTCACCTGCACGATCACCTGCTTGGGCTGGCCGCTCTTATCGTCAGAGAAGTTGATATAGCAGGTAGCCACACTCAGCGAGTTCCTGACTGTGGGCTCTCGTGATTTGCGAAGAAGAAAGACCCAGGTCAAGACGGCATTGACCGTAGCTACAATCTCAGGCGGGAATTTCGGCGAGGGGAAGAATGCGCCGGACATGGATTTGGTTTTCGCGCATGCGGGTCTGGGCGATGTCGTAGGAGGCTTGCATGCGCAGGAGCGTGTCCATTTTCACGCCAAAGGCTTTTTCAATGCGCAGCGCCATCTTTCCGGAAAGGTTAGCTTTGCCGTTGAGCAGGCTCGACAAGGTGGGCCGGGAAACCTGAAGCGCCGCGGCGGCCGCGGTCACGGTCAGGCCCGCGGGCGCGATGATCTCCGTTCGAATGAAATCTCCCGGATGGGGCGGGTTCTTCATGGCCATGGCGTTTTCTTCCTCCGTTCTAGTGATAGTCTTCCAAATTCACGTCGTAGATTTCGCGCTGCGCTCTGTCGACGCAAAACGTCAAACGCCGGTTGCGGGTGACGCTCAGGCTCCAGGTTCCCTTGCGGTCGCCGGTCAGCGTGTGAACTTTCCAGCTCGGGAGCGAATGCAATTCCTCGGGGTCTTGCATGTCATCGAGAAATGCCAGCATCTTGCGGAGCTTTTCCACCGTATCGGGGGACACCCCTTTCGAGCTATCTTCCTCGTAGAGCTTTTTCAGGCCCTTGTGGACGAAGTTCCGTATTCTCACCAAGCGAATTGTAGCCTGTAGCCTTTCACACGTCAAGAGGACACGGCAGGGCGTAAAAGCGGTGACGAGAGATGAGTGAAGAGTGGCGAGCAGGTAGCAGGTAGCCACAGTCAGTGCAGTTCTGACTGGGCTCTCGTAATGGGCGAAGAAGAAAGACCCACGGAAAAGCACTGACCGCGGCTACGAACCCAACGCTTTTCGTTTGGCGGCAGCGCCGCAGCCTGAAGCCTCGAAGAGCAATTAGAACCAACGCCCAACTGCGGTGCGGTAGACGTCGTATTGTGCTTCAAAGACCTGGCGTAATTTTTCTTCTTCGACCGGAATGACGATCCAATTCAGATAAGCAAAAATCAAAGGCAGAAGAAGAACAGGCCCGACTTGTTTGAGAATCCCTGCCTCGCCGAGATACGCGATAGTTAGGCCCAGATACATCGGATTTCGAGTGAAACGATACGGCCCCCAAGTCACGAGCGTGGTCGAAGCCTCGCCCGGAACTCTTGTAGTTTTTGCCTTGCGGAAAACCAGCCATCCCCAGGCAGCGAACGCCGCACCGGCCGCAAATAAGATAATACCTGTGTCAGTCCCAAGAAACGTAGAAGAAGCGCGATTGCGAAAGCAGACGAACTCCAAGGCTACGCCAACGAGATAAGTCAATACGAATATCCAAGGTACCGGAACATGCATCAAAGCTCGAAAGAACTTCCCATTCTGCCTGTGTGCTTGCTCGGTCATACTTCATCCCTCTGCCTAGTCCTTCGGCGCTCAGCAAGAGTGACCCAGTAGTGCTTAGTTGAAGTGACCCACCGGCGGGACCAGCATTTGGAACAAGATTTGGAGTGAGAGCGAGAACATCATTATCATCCACGCCGAAGATGTGCGCTGGGACGTCTGGAGCGGAGGGAGCGACGTTCTCATCCCACGCCGAAGGCGTGGAACGCCAGCGACGGAAGCGGCGCTGTCAGCGGTTGGTCGGTGGGTTCGAGGCGTCTGCATGAAAGCCCGCGATTTGGCGGCGGAGATAGCGGAAGTAATCGGGGCTGACGGTGAGTTCGAGCACCTCGTTGATAACGGGGAGAAAGTAAGCCAGCGAGCGAATCGTGGCGAGGGGCGGAGCATGGGTAGGGCGGAAGAGGCGGCGCGAGGCGGCGAGCACCAAGGCGTTTTCCACGGTGGGCAAGGGCACGCCGCGCACATACAGTTGGGCGGCGAGGAGACGGTCGGGGCGACGGATCGTCCCCGTCGTTCCCGGTGTCTGGCGGTAAGCGCTGAGTATCCTCTCGATGTATTCTTCCCTGCCGATCGATGGGTCTCCCACCGTTTCCTCCTCAACCTTGCGGCTCGCGCAGCGACGGACCCTTGATGTGCAAGGTGTGGCAATAGTGCCGCAGACGGCTCAGCAGTGCTTCCACCATGGGTCGACTGCCCAGAAAATTCGGCCATTCGTCGTAGACAAGATTGGTCGTGATAATGGTGGAATGCTGGTGGTAGCGCTCTTCCATGAGCTTGAAAAAGATATTCGACTGCTCGGGTTTGAGATTTAAATACCCCAACTCGTCGACCAGAAGGACGTCCAGGCGCGCCAGGCGTTTGAGCAACTGGCGGGTGGAGCGATCAGCCAGCGAGGCATACATTTCGTCGAAGAGGTCCTGGGCGCGGATGAACTGGCCGCGGTAGCCGTTCTCCAGCGCCTTCAGCAACAGACCACAGGCCAAGCCGGTTTTGCCGCGGGCGGTTTCGCCGATCAGCACGATATTTTCCGCCTTGGCGATGAACTCCAGTTCGGCTAAGGCGCGAATCTGTTTGCGGTTGACGCCCGGTTGGCGGGCGAAAGGGAAAGTTTCCAGGGACCAGCGCTCGGGCAGGTTAGCGCGCCGGATGCGCCACTCCAGGGCGCTCTCCTGCCGGGCGTGCCACTGCGCGCGCACCAGACGGGTGAGGAATTCCGAGTAAGTCACATCTTCCTTCTCGGCGGCGCGGAGCTGTTCGTCGTAAATCTCCAAAACGCGCCGGAGCTGGAGGTTCTTCAGGAGTTGTTCGAGTTCTTCAGTCATCGCTCTCTTTACCGTCCTTGAGGAGAAAGTATTCGCGCGCCACGCGGCGCAGGATCATGCGTTCCAGCCGGTCCAGATCATAGAGGCCATAACGAGCGGCTTCGCCTACCGCCGCCAGCAAGGGAGCACGGGGATACTCACGCACCAAGCGCAGCAGTTGGCGCAAGGCAAGGGTGAGCACCTTGCGGGTACGCGGTTTCAGGGCCGCGACGTAGTCGGCGATCTCCGGCACGGTGGCCAGAATCGCCTTCTCCTCGGGATGGGGATCGGGACGTGCGATGCCCTGGCCGCGCGGGGGTCGGTGTTCGGCTGACATCACGCGCTGATGCTCGGCCTCCGCGATGCGGCGGTGTGTCACCAGGCGGCGGGCATCAAGTTGGATCTCGATTTTGTCCTGGGTTTCGCGCACCTCCACGCGGCGGCCGATCCAGTCCAGGGGGACCGAGTAGCGGTTGGTGTGCAAGGCGACGTAGCCCTCGATGTCCACCAGGCGCGGGTGGAGCCGGTAGACCTCTGGAATCCAGACGGGCAGTGGCTGCAGGTGCAGCCGTTCCACGGCGAAGAGCTCGCGCGGGACGGCCCGGAGATGTTTCTTGTAGGTGGAGTTGACCTTGTCGCACCACTGGCGCGCCTGCTGATTCAAGTCTTCCCAACTGGCGAAGGTGCGTCCGGCCAGGAAGTTATTCTCGATGAACGAGAAGGGCCTCTCCACGCGCCCCGAACGGTTGGCATCGCCGATCGCATGCGCCACGAAGCGAAAGCCGAAGCGCTCGGCGAAGGCGGCCATCTCGGGCACGGGAACCATCTCGCGTCCGCTGCCGCGCAGCACCACCACATGGGTGTTATCGATCATGACGCGGCCCGGGGCGCCCGCGAAGTAACGCAGAGCGGCAGTGAGAAACACCTTGCAGTCAAAACGCTGAAAGGTCGGGGAGCACTGGAAAAAAAGCATGCGGGAGTAGCACAGTACGGCGGAGGCGGTCTGCACCTTACGCTTCTTGCCCGCCAGTTCCAACTCGTGGGGAGAAGTATCGTGCTGCATCTCCTCGCCCGGCGCGAAGTGGTACTGGCCCGCCGCCACGGGGGGCGCTTGCCCGATGCCATGCCGGCGACAGAAGGCGGTCAAGGCTTGATAAGAGAGCTGGGCTCCGCCGGCGAGGAGCTCTTCATGGACTCGCACCAGATTCCCCTTGCAACTGACGAACAGCTCCAGGATTTGTGGCCGGTAGGGTTCGGCTTTCTCGGGGCGGTGGATCTCCGGCACTTCCGTGGAATTCAGGCGCAGCACTCGGCGCACCGCCAGGCGGGAGAGGCCCAGCACCCGCGCGATCTGGCGCTTGCTCACTCCCTGTTGGTTCAGTTCCAGAATCGTGGTGCGTTGGGATTGACTCAACATCGGGTTCTTCCTCCTTGGGGATGCGCTCCGCCAAACGGTGGAGTTGTCGGCGGAGGTGTTCGATCTGCCCGCGCACGGCCTGGCGTTGGTGGGAGTCCAGGGCGGCGGCCTCCCCGCCCGTCAGTCGTCGCTGGGCGCGGTTCAAAATCGCGGTCGCCATGTCCAGATCGCGCTCGAGGGCGGCGGCCCCGGCGGGGGGAGTCTGCGGTTGGGCGGGCGGCTGGGTTTTGAAAAACAACTCGGGTTGGTCGAGCAGACGTTGACGGACCAGGGGCGAGGCGTCGCGCCAGGCCGCATACAGTTGCCCGGCTTGCCGCGTATTGCAGTGATGCTGAACAAAAGCGGCGGCCATGCGCTCGCAGTCGTCCAGGCTGACGCGCGCTACCGGCACCAGAAACTTCATGGCCACGTGGGCGGAGAGCTTGCCCTCGCGCACTTGCTGCTGGAGGGCTTCCGGCAGAAGATCGACCAGGGCCAGCCGCCGCGACACCCAACTCGTGCTGCGATCAAAGCGGCGGGCCAACTCCTCCTGCCCATAGCCGTAGCGTTGCTCCAACTCCGCCAGCAACCAGCCTTGCTCCAGCGCGGTCTCCTGTTCGGACCAGCGCAGCGAGCGGTCCAGGAACAAAGCCTCGACTTCGCTCATTGGCCAGATCACCGCTTCCACCGTGTCCCGGCCCAGTTGTTGGAGCGCCGCCAGGCGCTTGTAGCCATCAATGACCAGGTACCGGTCCGGTTGGCCTTCGACCGCCACCACCACGATCGGCGTCTGTTGCCCCACTTCCGCCAACGAGGCCAGCAACTGCCGTTGCCGAGCGGGAGGGCGAACCCGCAAATATTCCCCGCGCCGATCCAGTTGGTGAAACTCCAAGCGCATTCGCCCGCTCCCTTACGACGGCCAGGGTTAGTCTGGACGAAGCGGTATCGGGTCTTGTTTGCCCGGCGGGGGAAGTGTGTCCACAACTGCCTTGGAATCAAGGCGATAAGCTCGGAACTGGTCTTGCGTGGCCCGCAGCAGGAGTGCTCCCATAACCCCCATGAAATCTGCGCCTTGCACCCCGAACTGGTCTTGCGCGAGGTCCCAGGGAAGTTGGCTCAAAGGGGCGGGTAAACGCAGGGGTTCGGGCGGCTGGGCAAGAGCGCCGCGTTCCTGCATACGGCGGGCGATAAAGTAATCCGGGTTCCGCGTTCGCCAAGCGGCTTGGGTCTGGCGACGGCGTGCGGCTTGGCACTCCACCCGGCGACAAGCACGCTGTCGTACCCCGACCCGCGGATCGGAACGGAACCAATGGCGGCAGATGCAGCAGGGTCTTTTTCGAGTATCAGGCATGGTGACTATCATCACCGTGCCGTAAGTCAGTACGCCCAGTGAGTAGTCAGGCGAAAAGTTGGCGGGTTATTGCTGATGAGCAAAGGTGGGTCATTTCTCGCGAGCGCCGAAGCCTAGTCCTTGAAAGGCGGCAGCGCCCGCCGTTTCATTTGCATCGGATCGCGAATCCTACCCATTGACAGCCCAGCCCCGCAAGTCACCATTTTTCAACCAGGCACGCTGCGCGGGAGCGGTCTTTTGGCCGGCTGGCGCATCAGACACACGCCGTTTGGTGTCTGCGATCCCGAAGGGACTTTCTCCTCTGGCCTCACGCCGTCGAGAGTATACTCTCCTACGTCATGCCCTTCTACCGTTGCATATACAGTCCCGGTGAACTCCCATTCATCACCACCCGCACGTATCGCCGCAAGCGGCTTTTCCTCCGGGTGGCACAGGCACTCCTGCCTGTGCGTTCCGGACACAGCCAAGAGTGGCTGTGTCACTTCGCCTACTCGCAGCCGGTGTGCCCACATATTCTTGACTCAGGGTGAATTGATCCCATCCTAAACCAGTCGTGGACTCCTGAGGGATCGTGATCAATGGTCAAAATCACTTTTAGGCGCGCGTTGATAGGGATTCCGATTTTTATGGCCGTAATCGTCGTTGCGGTTTGGGCCTTTAGCTATCACCCCTCCGAATTCAATGGTGGTGTCGGCATAATCGATTCGGGCCTTTTTTATTACCCGCGTTACCATGCTCAATTAGGTTACTTGCCTTTCTGGAAAAACGGCGAATATCAGTTTACGGTCAGGGGCTTACCGCCTGGACCTCTTGATCTGACGTTGCAAGTTATGGATGCAAGCTACGCGGACAGCGAGGAACTAACGTCTTCATCCACCACTTTGGCCGTATCGATAGCGGAGAATTCTCAGAAGGAAGTCTGCCGGGCATCCGGCAATCTGGCTGATTCGATAAAGCCGTCATCTTGGGTCTTAACTGGGGGTACAGATTACGCGGCGTTTTGGCACGAAAACTGTTTAGAATTACCCATCAGCAGATTCAAAACGTACACCCTCAGAGTAAGGGTGTCGGGTGTAGACAACCGCTCACCTCACAAAATGCTCAGGCCGGCCCTTCAGGGTGGAGGCATAGAGTTACCTTAGCGGGTGTAGCACGGTGAAACAGGGTGACACGTAGTGCCTTGTAGCGCGGAGTTGTGCGCAGTGTGCACTACGCCGCGGTTCGTAAACCGGCAATAGCATTTTGAGGGTGTTTTGAAACAATGAAATCCGCAGAGTAGTTCCAAAAGGCGGAGCAACTCTGCGCTGCGCCGCTTCTTAAATTTCAAATCTCAAATCTGGAATCTGCCCCTTGTCTATGGCCTTTTCTCTTGAATCTTGAATTTTGAATCTGGGATCAGTGCCAGCCTGCGGGACGCATGTCGATTTCTAATTTCTCGGAGACGATTCCCTTTGATGAGATGTCCCATTTGTGAGTTAATACATCCCTCTATTTCGCGCCGATCTCTGGTTTTGAGGGAGAAGACCTCCATGTCTGCTTTGAGTCATTCGAAGTTCCGTCTTGTTATTTTCTTCTTGTTGGTTGCGCCACTCGCTTACGCCGCCCCACCCAAGAGCGTCACGGCGGTCGGATCGGGGCCGTTAACGGTCTACATCTCAGATGATGCGGAGATCACGGAAATTAAGTTGTCCGATCGCCGACTGACCCGAGCCGTGCGCGGCAGCACCGTTTTGGAAGGCTGCACCGTCCAAGGCCCCATCGCTAAGAGGGAATTGCCCGGCGGTGGTGTCGAGTTCCGCCGCGAACTGGTTCAGGGTGCGGGCCAGCACAAGGTCCAACTCATCGAGCGTTTTCGGCCGACCCCCACCAGCGTGCGGTGGGAACTCGAGTTGTCGCCAGGCACGGACCCGTGGACCACGCCCATCGAGACGCGTCTAAGGTATCCCGTTGCCCCCGGAGTCAAATTCTGGACCGCTTGGTCCGATCCCGAGCAGCAAGTTAAGGGTTGGCGGGATCCCCTGGTTCCCATGCCCGTGCGCGACCTCAAACTCTGGTACGGCGCGCCCCCTGTCCGGTACGAGGAACCCCTGGTCGGGTTCGTGCCGTTCCGCGGTGATTTGTTCTCGGTCCCGCTAGCGACCTTCATGGAACCGGAAAGCGATACCGGCTTCAGCGTTGTGCTCTCGCCTCGCGACACTCTGCTGGACATGTCGATGGAAACCACCGCGGCCGGCGACGTTACGTTTTCCCGCCTGTTCCATCGCCTTTCCGCAGCCAAGGCCGTTCAATTCAGTCTCGACCTGATCGCTCACGAAGCCGACTGGCGCGGCGCCCTGCGTTGGGAAACGAGTGAATACCCCGACTACTTCAACACGACGACCCCTCTGGCGGACGAAATTGCGGGCGCGGGCGCTTATTCCCTTTATGAAAAGGATCTGGACGCCGACAAGATGCGGCGCATGGGTTTCCGCACGAATTGGAAGGCTAGTTACGATTTCCCCTACCCGGGAATGTTCCTGCCGCCGGTCGACGACACGCGGGTGTGGAATCGCTTTTCCGACGATCCTCGGGCTGCCGACCCGGACGCGGAACAGGCGCCCAACGGCCGCACCAGCATCCCGCAGATGGCCGATTACTCGCGCCGCATGCGCGCGCAAGGCTTTTACGTACTGAACTATTTCAATGTTTCGGAATTCGGCGCCCTCATCCAATTTCCCGCGCCGGCGCGCCGCTACTCTCGCGACGAGGACCTCTGGCGGGACGCGAACGATTTCGTCTACACCCGCTTAAAAGACGCCATCCTTCGAGTACCCAGCGGCCTATCGCCTGAAACCATGGCGAAATTCTATGGTGGGAAAGCCAATCTCGGTGGACCCTACTACACCTGGGGCAACGGCATCGTGCTGGATTGCGGCGAGCCCTCCTATGCCGATTTCCTGGTGAGCCAGGCGCGCCGACACGTTGAAAAGCTTCCCGAGTCTTCCGGCATCTGCATCGACCGCATGGACTGGATTCGGTTCTACAACGAAGAGCGGGACGATGGCGTGAGTTGGTTTTCCGGCCGCCCCTCGCGCTCCCTGGTGATCTCGTGGAAGAATCTTTTCTCGAGGATCACGCCCATCATGCATGACGCCGGCAAAGTGGTTTACTGCAATGACCACGTCCGGCGCATTGATGTCCTCCGTCATGCGGATGGCATCTTCGACGAGTTCGATAATGTCGGTCCCGCCTTAAATCTGAATGCTTTTCTTACGCTGCGACGACCTGCGATCGGCTGGACCTCCTCGGAAGATGATTTGAAGCCGGATCCCGATGCCTACTTCCAGAGAAACTTGTACCTGGGCATCTACCCGATGGCGCCTTACCCTGGAAACGATCACTCGATCCAGCCGGGCGAGTGGGCGGAGAAGCAGTATTTCGACTATGGTCCGTTGCTCGACTTAATGCGCGGCAAGAAGTGGGTGCTCGCCCCTCATGCGGTGGAAGTTACTGCTGGAGCAAAGGCAAATCTCTTCCAAGTTCCTGGAGGATACGTTGTGCCGATTATGTTCGGCGGGGCCAATCACGAGGCGGTGGTGACGATTCGCGGCGTTAATACGGACATCACCGCTGCGGAAGTGTTTCATCCCGGTAGCGCCCAAGGCTTGCCACTCCACTTTGCCCGTTCAGGGAATGAAATCTCGCTGACGGTACCGTTGCAGCGAGGCTGTGCGATGGTGCGTCTTGGGGCCTCTGGAAACACCGCGAAACCGTAATGACGCCGACGAGCGAGCGTAGCGCGGACCTGTTCTGTAGGTCCGCGGCCCTTCCCCAATTGACGGCGAAAAGCCGCGGACCTACAGGACAGGCGCGCTACACCCCCTCCCTCATTCAATTGACTCGTTATTGCCCGAATCTGCGGACAACTTCCTCAACGGATCGAGCTCTGCCGCTGAACACCATGGCGAGAATCAAGAGGCCGAATAGCGTGTCTTCCGGATTGGGGGGAAGGCGGTAGGGTGTGTCGAATCTTTCTGCTATCGTGCGGCGCAGAATCTCGAGTTTCGAGGCAAGGCCGCCTGAAAACAGCAGATCTTTCCACGACTCCGAAGGGTCAAGGCTTATCGCGCAATCGTAGAAACTCTCGGCCATGTTGTGGAAGGCGGCACGGAACAGGTGGCCTATGGTCAGATTGTCCTGACGGATGTTTGAGATTCGCCCGCGATCGCCTCGCGGTGTGGGGAAGAAATTCAAATCCACTTCCAAATCCGTGTCGTCGACATCCTCCGCGGCGGCGATAAACGACTCCCACGGATCTTTCAAGTTCACACCTTGCGCGCGGGGAAGCTCACACAACAGGTCGACAATGACATTCAACGCTCGGCCTCCGGGCGGTGAAGTGAAGGTGTTGAGGAATTTCCCGTCGAAAAATGGCCGGGTCTGGTAATCGCCCAAGGAGAGGGTCTCCGTCATGCGGCTGACTTGCGAGCCGGTGGCGATATTCAGTGAAACCTCCTCCCGGCCAAAGAGCGCCCCCACCAGAGCACATTGGTAATCACCCACGGGAGTAAAGCACGGGACTCGCTTGCCGTGTAAAGAGAGGTTTCCAAGAAATTCGCCGGTCGGGCGAATCTTCGGCCATTTGAGACGGTCGAGTCGAAGCGCTTCGATCACTTCTTCATGCCAGTCGAGCGTCTCCAGGTTCAGTGCACCGTAGGCGCCGGCATTGGTCAATTCAACGCCCGGTTCGCAATGCGAAAGTGCCGAGAGCACGAAGTCGGGCAAAGAAACGGGTGTGAGTCCGGGGCTTAGTTTCCCTTGCTCAGCAAACCAGTAGAGGTAGCTGAGGGGCCTGCCAGGATCCAGCTCATTTCCAAGCTGCCTCACGTACTGGGGGTTTATCGCCTTGTTGAAAACCTGGTAATAGGAGCCGCCGCCGGAGGGATGCGGCATTACCACGCGTTGATCTCGCCACGTAACGCAGTTGGACACCGCCTCGCCCAGGCTGTTCATCAAGACCATGCCGTGCATCTGCGCGCACATCACCACGCCCTCGCAATCTGCCGCGTGGGTGGCAAGCTCGGAAAGCAGACTGCGTACAGCGTTCAGAATTTCCGCGGGATCAAACTCGCAGGCCAGCGGGGCAGTTTTTTCGAGTTGGGCGGGAAAGGATGTCCGGCGGACATGCCGAAGCTCGCGTGTTTCAAGGTCGAGAATGGCTCCCTTGATGAAGGTCGTGCCGAGGTCGATGCCAATGAAGGACATGTTCGCTCCGTGCTCCTATGGCGTTAAGGAGAGTCAGGCATGACGCACATTCGTGGGCCGATTATATGCCGGTCATTCGCACCGCCGGGAAACCCGGAGCTCAATGCGGAAGACGTTTCCTGCCCATCGAAGCCTTCGGGCTGGCGCCCGGGGCACAGTTTCTCCAGCCTTCGGTCAGCGCTCACGTAGTGGGCCCGGCAGCGGGTAGTGGGCATTTCTCCTGCCTGCCACAATTGACCGGAAGTTCCTCACCAAAGAAGGAACCCAGTCAGAACTACACTGACTGTGGCTACCCACTCCGTGACAGAGGCACTCTTGCCTGTATTATTTCCGTCGCACAGCCAGGAGTGGCTGTGCCACGCCCGCCCGGTTTCTGTTCATCATCCAGAAATCAAAAGGCCAGTTCACAGTCCACAGTTTACAGTTCACAGTAAGAACCAAGAAGGCCCTGACTGTTAACTGTCGACTGTCAACTATAGACCTCGGTTGTCTAAGATCAGTACACAGTCCACAGTTTACAGTTCACAGTAAGAACCAAGAAGGCCCTGACTGTTAACTGTCGACTGTCCACTGTGGACCTCTGTTGTCGGTCGTCAATTGTGAGGTTAGAGCCTTTACCTATGCTTGACAGGTGCGTCCCTCTTCGCTACCGTGGGGCTAGGTGCAAGGAGGTTGCTGGTGACTGTCCATCTCCCCCCCGGGATCGAACGTATAGTCAATAATGCCGTTCGCTCCGGCCAATACCGCTCCGCAGAAGACGTGCTCTCGGAAGCGGTCGCCGTTTGGCAGGAGCGGCAAACGCGGATGGCGGAGCCGACCGCGGATGAGCGGCAAGTGGCCATTGAGCGGCTCAAGAACTTCGGCAAGACGCATCAGCTTTCCCTGGGCGGCATGACCCTCAAGCAACTCCGCGACGAGGCGCGTCCGTGAGTTGGGTTGTCCTCGATGCCTCCGTTACCCTGTCCTGGTGTTTTCCCGATGAGCAAACGCCGCCGCTTTGGCGGTGCTGGACTTACTGAAGGCCGGAGATCAGGCCCTGGTCCCTGCCTTCTGGTGTTCCGAGGTTCTCAATTCATTGCTCGTCGGCGAAAGGAAAGGACGTATCTCCGCCGACCAAACGCGGGCGTTTCTCGAGGACCTTCGCGCCCTGCGCCCCACGCTCGACTATGCTTCCCTGGAGCAGGTATTCCAAGACACTCAGACGCTCTGCCGCCAACATGGTCTGGTCTGTTACGATGCGCTTTATGTGGAGCTGGCCATGCGGTCGGGAAGTCCATTGGCGACGCTGGATAAGAATCAGCGGGACGCCGCCCTGGCAGTCGGAGTGGCTTGCTTATGAGAGGGAATCCGTCATCCGGCATTATGACAAGCTGGTGGTGATCTGCTCCGAGCACTCCCTTCAAAGCCCGCCCGTCATTCGCGAAATCGAGCGCGCCTTGCAGAAGGAAGACCGCGAACACAGGAATGTTGTTTAGATTGCCTGGTTCAGCACCCGGTTGAGGCGCTGGACGAAGGTGGAGGGGTCTTTCAGCGGCACACCTTCGAGCAGCAGAGCCTGGTCGAAGAGCAGCCATGCAGCGTCTTCCACCTTGGCGTTGCTGGGGTCTGCCAAGAGCTTCTTGATGATCTCGTGGTCGGGGTTGATCTCGAGTGTGGGGATGAGCTCCGGCATTTCCTTCTCGCCCATAGCTCGCATCATGTGGCGCATGCGGGCTGAGGGCTCGTCTTCGTCGGAGACAATGACGGATGGGCTGTCGGCAAGTCGCGATGAGGCACGCACCTCTTTGACGGCGTCGCCGAGCGTGGCCTTGATCTTATCGAGCAGCGGCTTCAGCTCCTCGGTCTTCTGGGGCGTGGACTCGTTCTTGAGGTCGTCGCCCGTGGTGGACTTGTTCGCGGCCTTCAGTTCGATGTCGCCATATTTCATTACGGAGGAGAAGACAATCTCATCGATTTCATCATCGAGAACGAGGACTTCGATGTCCTTCTTCTTGTAAATCTCCAGCAGGGGCGACTTGCGCAGCATGCTTTCGGGGCCGCCGGTGATGTAGTAAAGCGCCTTCTGGTCGGGCTGCATACGAGACTTGGCCTCGGCGAGCGAGGTCAGGCCTTCGACCTTGGTCGACTTGACGCGGATCAGGTCGAGCAACGTCTCCCGGTTGGCGAAGTCGCTGTAGAGGCCTTCCTTGAGCGGGCGGTTATACTCGGCGATAAACTTCGCGTACTTCTCGGAATCGTTCTCGGCGATGTTCTTCAGCTCGGAGAGGATCTTCTTCACACTGGCCGTCTTGATGCTGGTGAGGATCTTGTTTTGCTGCAGGATCTCACGGGAAATGTTGAGCGGAAGGTCTTCGGAGTCGATAATGCCGCGCACGAAGCGCAGATACTGCGGCAGAAGCTCTCTCGAGTCGTCCATGATGAAGACGCGCTTCACGTAAAGCTTGACGCCGCCCTTGTAGTCGGCCTGGTAGAGGTCCAGGGGGGCTTTCGCCGGGATGTAGAAGAGGGTGGTGTATTCGAGCGTGCCTTCCGCACGGGTGTGGAACCAAAAGAGCGGGTCCTCCGAGTCGCCGGTGATGGCCTTGTAGAACTCCTTGTAGTCCTCGTCCTTAAGCTCGGACTTCGGGCGCTGCCACATGGCGCTTGCGGCGTTGACCTGCTCGGTCAGGCGGCTCTTGATGCTCTCCTTCTTTTCCGCGTTCCACTCGCTCTTGTCGTACGTGAGGAAGATGGGAAAGGCGATATGGTTGGAGTACTTCTTGACGATTCCCTCGAGACGCCAGCCACTCGCGTACTGCTCGCCGTCCTTGTTGAAGTGAACGATGACGGTAGTTCCGGCGCTCTTGCGCGCGGCCTCGCCTGAGACCTCTTCGATGTCGAAGTCAGCCTTGCCATCGGAGGTCCACTTCCAGGTTTTGTCTTCGCCCGCCTTGCGCGAGATGACCTCGACCTTGTCGGCGACCATGAAGACGGAGTAGAAGCCGACGCCGAACTGGCCGATCAGATGGGAGTCCTTGCGGGCGTCGCCGGAGAGCTGGGCGAGGAAATTCTTGGTGCCGGAGCGGGCGATGGTGCCGAGGTGAGAGACGAGGTCCTCCTCGTTCATGCCAATGCCCGTGTCGGAGACGGTGAGGGTCTTCTTCTCCTCATCGAGATCGAGGTCAATGCGCGGCGAGTCGATGCCGCTGCCGGCGAGAGCCTTGTACTTCTCGTCGACCAGGGTAAGGTAGCGGAGCTTATCGAGCGCGTCGGAAGAGTTCGAAATGAGCTCGCGGAGGAATATCTCCGAGTGCGAGTAGAGCGAATGGACGATGAGGTGGAGGAGTTGGCTTACTTCCGTCTGGAATTGTAGTTTGGACATGACAACGTCGATTATCGCCAAAAATGGGAGCGAGGTAAAGACGGGTTGAATGGGCCTTGCTGGAACCGAGCTTATGATGTTTTTGGGAAGTTGCGTACCTTGATGCAAGCAGCGACTTTACGGTGCATAGAATGACCAGATCGGTATTGAGCCGTCAACGGCTAGATGGGATTTCCATACGAAGGCATTCGGGCGGTTTAGCAACTACCCGCGGAGGTGGCGAAGAGGGGTAGCGTCATGTACTGACAGCGGCAGCGGTTGCGAGTACAATGATCACAGAGGTTAAGGAGGAACGTACGATGACCGTCACCTTGCCCCCCGAACTCGAGCCACGCGTTGCCCGGAAGGCACGCGCCGAAGGACTCTCGAGCGAGGCCTACGTCGAGCGAGTGGTCCGCGAGGCCACAACGGAGACGCTGCGAGAAGCTGCGCCGCTGCCCGAGTGGCCCGGCCGCGCCTTGAATGACCTTCGCCGCGAGGACCTTTACGACGATGCCCGCTGACCGAATTGCGGTCGATGCCAATGTCCTGGTCTACGCGCTCTATCGCGACGCCCCTCAGCATGCGACCAGCCGTGCCTTCCTTGACCGAGCACAGCACGACCACCTGACGCTCTGCTTCACCTCTCAGACCTTGGCGGAGTTTTTCTCGATCGTCACGAGCGCAAGACGGGTGTCCGATCCCAGAACTCCCCAGGAGGCTGTCGGCGCCATCCAATCCATCCTGGCTCTGCCCGGGGCGACGCTGCTCTCCTCGGAAGGAATAGGGAGCATGAACGCACCCGCCCTCTCGCTTCATTTCATAGTACGAAAGCGCACGGCTGATGGTTCACTCTCTTCAAAAGAAGTCTAGCTACTCTTCGAAAACCCACACCCCGGACCCGCCGACGCCGAGATCCAATTGCACTTGCCACCGCCCGTCGGGCGCCCGGGTGGTCTTAACGATTCCGGATCCCGTCACATCGCGAAATTGTCCTTCTTTACCTGAAGCGTGCATCATGCTTCCGGGAATTCTCAAGTGAAGGGTTTTGGGGACGGCGGCGTCGCCCGGAAGGTCGCGCTCCAGGTTGCCGAGCATGAACACCAATTTTCCATCGGCCCGCCGCCAGTAGTGAATCTCATAAGGGACGGTCACTGGCTGCGACGCGTCAAAAGGAGATTTGCCGGCTTTCTGCAACAACCTCTGGAAGGCCCGCGCCGTTAGCACATAGGGCTCAGGATCAGCAATGACCGCCGACATTGTCGCGGCGCCGTCATTGGCGTTTTCCTTGGGTGAGAAAAATGGCGGATTCCAATAGAGCCAATGCTGCTTTGGCGAATCGGCAAGGACCAGGTCAGGGCATGCACCCGTGGCATAGACCGTCGCGACGCGTGGTTTCCCCGCAAGCGCGTAGTGACCTTGCCACACGTTAAAGCTCTTCGCAAGCCCATCGGTCACTCCGGGGATGGCGGATTCAAGGTGTGCCGATTGAAGAGATCTCTCCTGATCGAGAGTGTTGCAAGGCGGCCGCATCATCCCGCGCAACTGAGGGTCGATGCCCCAAGTTGGATCCCCAACAAAAGCCATCGGCTCGCCCGCCCGTTCGCGGCGGCGAATTTCCCGCACGGTGCCCGGTTCGAGTTGCGCCGGGGACTGAAACACTAGCAAATCCGAATGCACGGACGGCAGCCACTCGGGGCGGGTGATGGAAAGGATGGGCACCTGCCACTTCATCAGCATCCCCGCATGGTCCTCAAAGAATTCCTTGATCAGCCAATCCGGGTGCGTAGCTTGCAGCCAGCCAACAAAACGGCGGTTGTAAACCAGAGTGGGTCCGAGCGTCTCCTGGGTCGCGAGGGCATCGGCCGTAGCGGCATCGACATTGGTGGCGAGGAATTTTACGTCTTCGGGCGACCACAGATCACGACCGTGATTGGCCCACGACAGGTAGATACCCCGCGGAACCTTCTCCCCCTTCGGCATTTTGACGGCGGCGTGGAGGAAGGCCCAGATTTCCCAACGCATCTTTTGCGGCACGGTGTGCAGCGTGTCCCAGGGCTCATAGGCGTCCCACGTGTCAACGAGCACGTAGTGGCGTGTGGGCGTGTCCGCAAGCTGAGCGGCGTGCCCAAGGATATTCGCCAACTGGAACGAGTAGCCAATCAGATGGCTGTTCCAGTACTCATTCCAAGCGCCGCCCCAAGACTGGTCAATCCAAACATCGAGATACCCTTCTTTGGCGATGCGCTCGAGATCAAAGCCGTCAAGCCGCCACTCGGAGACGGGAGACACGGCGTTCGAATACCCCATCATCAGGCAACGGGGATTGGCCTGCTTGGTTTCGCGAACGAGGCTGGCGATGGTTTGGTGCCAACGCTCCATCTCCTGGGGATCCGCCGCGGCGCGCTCGCCGAAATGGCCGACCTTGAGGTATTCGACTTGTCCCCACATTCCATCGCGCAGAACCAGGGCATCGAACCCGACGGCCTTGGAAACTGCTCCCCATTGCTGGGCAAAGAAATGGGGAAAAGGCGTGTCCGGAGGAATTCCCGCGGGAAAGGCCGCGTACCTCCGATGGTCGGCGTGCAGGTTGCGGCAGGGGTTCAGCGGGCCGACGCCTCCTCCACCCTTTTCCTGGTCCCAAATCTCGGGGTGTTCGCTGCGCCAGCCGGTAACGCTGGCGTTATAATCGTGATGCCGCCCGAGCAGAAGACTGCCGAACTTGAAGTCCTCGATCCCATAGCGTTCGGCTGCTTGCCGGTGGAATTCCTCTCCCAGGGTTTTGAGATCGCGATAGGTCCAAGGGGGATACTTGATATCCTCCATCGGCAAGGGGTAAGGCAATTTCTGAAACTGCGGTCCCAGCCATTGCTTGACGTGGAACTCCGGCAGCGGGACGCGCTCGTCAAGGTCGCCCTCAAAGCCCGCGATGTAATCGATCAGGAACCCTAGGTTGACGATGACGCCCTCGCCAACCCTGCGGCGTTTTTGTAGAGCGGATAAGTGCGATCGAGAAACTGCGAGACCGATTGCGCAATGTGGTCGTGATCGAACCAGTAGAGATCGAGTTCAATCCAGCGGTCGGTGCGAAGGGCCTGGGGTTGATCGCGAGATTCACCAGCATGACCGACGATGGGCGCCAGAAGGGTTAAACAAACTACAAGCAGGATGTTCCGCATGACTCACCGATTGTTGCGAGGGACCGATGAGTGGTGAATTGCCTCTTCTTTCCTATCGCCGCCGGCGATTGTACTTCTACGCGTCGCGAGAATCCACTCCCGTTTGGTTGCAATGAACTCGCAGCGCCGGCGCCCTGGAAATGTAACAACATCGCAATGTGATATATATTCCGGAATCTCCTGACAAAATGGCGCTGCGACGAGATGTCCAGTGGGTGACATTAATTCCGCAAAACTCTTTTTTCTGACCCCGCATCGTATAGAATGAAAGAGACGGAGGTCTAATTTTCCCAATGACACGATTCGTAACGGATTACCTGGTGCAAGAGCATCAGGAGTTGTCGCTTTTGTTGAATGAACTTCACGAGCAACTTGGCGTTTTGCGCTTGGCGCGAGACCGCCGCAAGACCACGGACCGGCTGTCCGGGCTGGGGCGGAAGATATCCGACGCCCTTCATACTCATGTTGTGGAGGAAGAACAAATCCTCTATCCGGCAATTCAGAACCATCTGGAAGGCATTGATTTCACCCTTGACCGAATGCGGCTGGAACACGATACCGGGGAGCAGGCGGAGAAAAAGTTTCATCTGAGCTTGGAACTCCTGGTCCAGGGGCGCGGGAACCCGCAAGAGGTCATACAGAACGGCCGGAAATACATTCTGTGGGTGCGCAACCATTTGCTGGACGAAAATGGCCGGCTGTTCCCTATGGTCGAGCACGGGCTTGACACGGAGACACAGCAGGCCATACGGCGCGCGATGGAGGAGCTCAAGCAGGAATCTTCGGCGCGTGTTGCCGAAGGGCAGGGCTTCACCGCGCGCGCTTAACTGGCGCGACAAATAGGCAAGTGGACCGACCGGCACATACGGATCGAAGAAGTCGCTGGATTGCGCCCAGTCTCGACGAACGTCGGCGATCGATTCCACAGCTCCGTCTCCCACCCTCTCCAAATCTCTTCCCTTCCTGGAGTGTGACTGGCCTTCGTCTTTTGCGGTTCGTGAGGTTGCGGCCGGAAAAATAAGTTGCACTTCGATCAAGAAGGACCTTTCGCGCCAGCGCAATTTCTGGCAAGCTACAGGGTCATTTTGCTCTCTTGCGCATTTGACAAGCAGACTTTAAGGAGGAATCGCTTTCATGAAAAGCTCTCAAATGAATCGTCGAGAATTTATAGGCGCGAGCGCCGGCGTCGCGGCACTTGGCGCCGCATCAAAGGCCACGCTGCTTTCACCCCAGCCTCTCGAGGCTGCACCCGGGCCGGCCAGTGACCGGGTGCGTTTCGCTTCCATCGGCACTGGGGTGGAAGGTTGCACCATCATGCAGGCGGCGCTGCATTGTCCGGGCACCGAGATTGTTGCTACCTGCGACCTTTACGACGGCCGGATCACAGCCGCCAAAGAGTATGCACGCAAAGAAATTTTCAGCACCAAGGACTACCGTGCCATTTTGGATCGCAGCGATGTGGATGCCGTGCTCGTGGCCACGCCGGACCACTGGCACGCCAAGATCACCGAAGACGCCTGCGCCGCGGGCAAAGACGTCTACTGCGAAAAGCCCATGTCGCACACGGTGGAGCAAGCCTTCACGATGGTTGAGGCGATGCAGAAGCATAGCCGCATCGTGCAGGTGGGCAGCCAGTGTCGAAGCTCTATCGTCTATGCCAAAGCCAAAGAGATATTCGATAGCGGCGCCCTCGGACAGGTGACCGCAGCCGAGGCCTGCATGGACCGCAACGACGCCAGCGGGGCGTGGGTCTATCCGATTCCGCCTGACGCCAGCGAGCAGACCATTGATTGGAACCAATTCTTGGGAGACGCACCCAAGCGACCCTTCGATCCCGTCCGGTTCTTCCGCTGGCGCTGCTTCCGCGATTACGGCGAGGGCTTGCCGGGCGACCTCTATGTGCATATGTTGACCGGGATCCACTTTATTGCCGGGATCACCGCGCCCCCGCTGCGCGCTGCGAGCATGGGCGGCATCCTCCGCTGGACGGAAAACCGCGAGGCCCCCGACCTGATCTGGACCCTGTTTGAGTATCCCCACTTCCGCCTCTCGCTGCGCTGCAATCTGAATAACGAATCTCCGGGTACGGTCCGTTTTTACGGTACTAAGGGAACGATTGAAATCAGGAACGACGTCCTCACCTTTTCGCCGCAAAACACTGAACCGCAGCCGGAAGGCTATTCGGTTATTGGCTGGCCGGCAAAGCTGAGATCGGAGTACTTCCAACAGTGGCACAGGGAAAATCCCGCGCCTCTGCCGGGCAAGTATACGCTGATCGAATCCGCGGAAACCTTCGCGGCTCAGCCTGGCTACGACTACCAGGTTGACCACATGAATAACTTCATGGAGTCGGTGCGCACGCGGCAGACTTCCGTTGAGGATGCGATTTACGGCAAGAACACTGCCATTGCCGCGCACATGGCAAATTACTCCTACTTCAACAAATGCATGGCGGTGTGGGATGAGAGTGCCCACAAGATTCAGTCTGCATAGGATTCTTAGGGGGCACAGCGGCCTGCAGGACAAAGGCATGACTGTGCCCCTCGCGCCAAGTTGGAGCGTGGACAAGCCTTTCTTTCTTGCTCTTAACCCTTCTGAAGAATTAGGATAACCTCCCGTGACGAGTTCTATTCATTCTTAACCCGGAGGCATTTTTATGAGCAAATCTCGTCTTTCGCGGCGCGATTTCATGCGACGGACGGCTGCGGCCGCGGGCGCCGGACTGGCAAGTAAAACCATCTTGCTCGATCCCGGCCCCGCTTACGGTGCCGGCGCGGCCGTTCCACCCAGCGACACGCTGCGGTTCGGGATAATCGGCATTGGTATGCAGGGCTCGGGGCTGCTCCACGGAGCTATAACGCACCCTGGCGTTGAGTGTGTGGCGGCCTGCGATTTGTACGATGGCCGGCACGTCCTCGCTCAGGAAATTGTGGGCAAGCCCATCACCGTCACTCGCCGGTACCAGGACCTGCTTGAGAACAAGGAAATCGATTGCATCATTAACGCCACTCCTGACCACTGGCACAAGCAAATTGTGGTCGATTGCTGCAACGCCGGCAAGGATGTCTACTCCGAGAAGCCCATGACCCACAAGGTCAGCGAGGGCTTCGAAATGATTGCCGCGGCGCAGAAAAACAATCGCATCGTGCAAATTGGCAGCCAGCGCGCGAGCTCGATTGTCTATGCCAAGGCCAAGGAGCTCATCGAGCATGGAGCGATCGGCGAGGTTCACACCGTGGAAGGCGCCATGGGCCGCAATTCTCCCAATGGCGCGTGGCAATATCCTCCCCCGCCGGACCTCTCGCCGCAGAATCTTGATTGGGACACCTGGCTGGGCACAGCGCCCAAGATTCCCTTTAATCCCCTGCGCTTTGCGCGCTGGCGCTGCTGGCAGGATTATGGATGCGGCGTGGCAGGCGACCTGATGGTTCACCTTCTGACCGGCATTCACTACGTGGGCGGAGTTACACAGCCTCCCGAGCGGGCCCTTGCCACAGGCGGAATTTTCCGCTTCAAGGATGGCCGGGACTTTCCCGACGTGCACCACGTGCTCTATGACTACCCTCAGTTTCCGGTCATCATTAAGCTCATGCTCACTTGCGACTTTCCCGAGACCACTAAGTTTTACGGAACGGGCGGATTGCTGGAAATAGCCGGCGAAGCATTGACGCTGACGACCCAGGATGGAACCGATCACGACCCTGGTTGGTACTACCTCAGCTTCCCCAAAGCCATGCGGGAGGAGTACGCCAAGAAGTGGCACATCGAAAACGATCCCCGGCTGGCAAAGTCTGGGACTGAAACCATCGGCTTCCGCCCTCCCACCGGCTACAGCGAAGATTGGGCGCACATGCACAATTTTCTCGAGGCCGTGCGCACTCGCAAGCCGGTGATCGAGGACACCGTTTTCGGAAACAACACCGCAATCGCGTGCCACATGGCCAACGCTTCGTACTTCCAGAAGCGTATTGTCCAATGGGACGGAATCGCCAAAGAGATTCGGGCTTAACGAGAACTGTTTTTCGCAGAAAAATAAAGCCCCTCGGCTGTGCGTTGCCGAGGGGCTTGGAGGCAAGAGGAAGGGAGATCCGTCCCGCACCGGCCCGCGCCGCGAAGCCCTGGGGGCAAGGTCATCTCGACGCGGATCCGATGCTCCAGCGGGACTCTCAATATAATTAGATCAGGCGCCGATCTCTGTCCAATCGATTCTCTTTATGGGAACCATTAGCAATTCGGGCCGCATAATGTCAGCTCTAATTGCCGGGTCCGATAATCCGCCGTGCGATACAATGCGACATTGAGGCAAGCAGCTCGCTGAACCGGACCTCCACGGGAAGAACGATTTTGGGGATTGAGAGCCGGCCGAGATGCTTGACCCGCGCGAGCGCAAACCAGTCGGGACATTTTGATGAGCGTTGAATTGCCAGCCGAAGAGTTGTTGGTCCGCGTTGTGCAGCACGATGCAGATGCGCTGAGCGAGCTTTACGACCGTTACGCGCCTCGTGTCTACGGAATGGTGGCGCACATTCTTCCGGCGCGTGAAGCCGCGGAAGAAGTCCTGCAGGAAGTGTTCGTGCGCCTGTGGGGTGAGAGTGCAGGCCTGCGCCGGGAAGGCAATAGTGTGGCGGCATGGCTGGTGGTCACCGCGCGCGAGGCCGCGATTGGTCGGGTTCGCACTCTGCGCAAGAACGCTGCAAACACCGGCCCGCAGGTTTCCGGCGCGCTGGCGGGAAAAGAGCAAGGCCATGACGCGCGAAAGACCAAGACCGGGGTTCTCCCATCGCCTTCGGTAAAATCCCACGAGGGGAAAACCACAGCGCTGAAGCCCCGTCTCGCGGATGCGGCTGGAACTCGGGCGATGGAAACTGTTTCCCCGGCTTGGTTGCCCCTGCCAAAGGAAATCAGTTTGATTGACGATCGCCTCGTTCTTCTCCACAAAGTGATCGACCAATTGCCGAAACCGCAGCGGCAAGCGTTGGAGCTGGCGGTCTTCGGGGGGCTAAGTGAATCAGAGATTGCCGCGGAAATCGGCGAGCCGTTGGGCAAAGTGCAAAGGTCCTTGCGTGCCGCAGTGACGTTTGTCAAGCATCGACGCCGGGCCGTGTGTGGAACATGGGCTGCCAACATTTAGAAGAACTCTACGAATTGTGGTTGCTGGGCGCGCTCTCAGAGCGGGGGGCACTTGATCTGCGTGAACACATGGCGCGGGGCTGCCCGCATTGCCTGGCGCGAACCCGCGAGGCCGCCGAAATCGTTTACCTCCTGGGCCTCGCCTCCAAACCCACCCGTCCCCGTCCGCGCGTGAAATCGGAATTGCTTCGCCAGATTTCGCAAAAAGCCGCTCCACACAGGTGATCATTGGAATCCTCGACAAGCAAGCCCGGTCTGCGGCGGGAATTGGGGCTGGTGCAGGCCACCGCGTTGGCCATCACCGACATGGTGGGCATCGGCCCGTACATTACCATTCCCCTCCTCCTGGCCACGATGGGCGGTCCGCAAGCGATGATGGGCTGGCTGGTGGGGGCGGCGCTGGCCTTCTGTGATGGCCTGGTGTGGGCGGAGCTCGGCGCCGCGCTGCCCAAAGCCGGGGGAAGCTATAACTACCTGCGGGAGGCGTACGGCCCGCACCGCATGGGGCGCTGGCTTTCCTTCCTGATGGTCTGGCAAATCATTTTCTCCGCCCCACTTTCGGTGGCGACCGGAAGCATCGGCTTCGCCGATTACCTTCACTACCTGGCGCCACAGCTTACGCCTTGGGAAATGCGCGGGCTGGCGGCGGCATTTCCCCTCCTGCTCGTGGCGCTGCTCTATCGGCGCATCGGAGCGATTGGCAACCTTTCGGTGGTGCTGGTGGCGGGCGTGATGATCGGGTGTTTGTGGATTGCCCTTTCCGGAATTCCTCATTTGAGCGCCGCGCGCCTCTTTGACTTTCCACCCGGGGCTTTTCATCTCAATATGATCTTCTGGGTGGGATTGGGCCACGCAACGCTCTATGCCCTCTACGATTACTTTGGCTACTACAATGTCTGTTACCTGGCCGAGGAGATCCGCGATCCGGGCCGGGTGATACCCCGCGCGATCATGTTTTCAATTCTCACCGTCGCGGCCCTGTACGTCATGATGACGGCGTCGTTCCTGAGCGTCATCCCCTGGCGCAAAGCTATCGAGAGCCCCTTTATCGCCTCCGTTTACGTTGAGACCCTGTTTGGATCAGCGGCCGGCAGGATCATGACCGTCCTGCTGCTCTGGATTGCCTTCTCTTCTGTATTCTCCTTGCTGCTGGGTTACTCGCGCATCCCTTATGCGGCCGCGGTCGATGGCAATTTCTTCCCCATTTTCGGCCGCCTTCACCCCAAGGGAAATTTCCCGCACATTTCTCTGATTACCTTGGGGCTGATCGCCTCTGTGTTCAGCCTTGGCCACCTGAATGAAGTTATCGGCAGTCTTGTTGCCACACGCGTCCTCATCCAATACCTTCCACAGACCATCGGATTCTTTCTGCTCCGTTTCCGCGCACCGGACCTCGCGCGGCCCTTTCGCATGTGGTTCTACCCGATCCCCGGAATCATTTCGCTCTTTGGATGGATCTATGTCCTGGCGACGGCGGCAGCGCGTTCGCTGATCTTCGCCTTCGTCATCTTCACGGTAGGAACCGCAGCGTACATGGCCCGCGCGAGGGTGCGCAAGGAATGGCCGTTCCACGAGGGGAAGGCAGGAAGTGGTAGGTCGTAGGTGGTAGGTGGGCGGAATGCGAATGCGGGTCGTAGGTTGAACGTTGCAGGGGGGAGCGGAAATTGTGATAGGGTGGGCAGGGCGAGTGAGATATGGCAATCGAAAGGTTCGAACAACTGGAAGTATGGCAGGTCGCGCATCACTTGGTCCTGGATGTTTACAAGGTGACGCAGGAGCTGCCGAAGGATCAGAGATTTGGGCTGGTTTCCCAAATGCAACGAGCTGGCGTTTCCGTCCCAGCTAACATTGCAGAGGGGTTCAAGCGTCGGGGGCCGGCCGATAAAGTTCGCTTTTACAATATCGCCCAAGGCTCCTTGGAGGAGCTGCGCTACTACTTCATTCTCTGCCGGGACCTCGGTTACAAAGTTGAGTTCGAATTGCTGGCTGACCAGACCGAACGCGTCGGACGGATGCTCACAGGCTTGATCAGGTCGGTAGGTGGCAGGCCGTAGGTAGTATGTGGGCGACATTCTTCAGGCTCTGATGGATCCGATCAAGCCGAGGGCAATCGAAGGAGCTCGCAGGCTTTGGGCGTCCCTCTCGGGCGATTCTGCAAAGGCCGCCGTTGCCCAGCTCCCCACCTACCACCTACAACCTACCATCTACCTTTGTCCCCAGCAGAAACATCCCCTCATTGTGAACGATCTGAATATCGTCGCCCTGGGCCTGGGGCGAGAAACCGGCCCGATCACCAGAAATAGAACTCTCCAAAAGCTTGCGTGTTTCAAGATACTTCTTGGATCCGGGAGCGTGACCGCCGCGCAGCATCCAATTGTTGAAAGACCGTTGCCGCCGCCGAATCGCCTGCCGCGTGATCTCGATCCCCGCTTCGTCGAACAGGCGCAAGAAATCGGTGAGGCGCAGGGTGAGTGTGTGGGAAGGGTCGCGAAGCAATTCAATGCGATTGTAGATTTCGTATTTCGAGTCACTCTCAGGCGCGAGGGGATCGATGACCAGCAGACGGCCTTCGGGCTTGGTCACGCGGACCATTTCTTGCAGCACCAACTGGGGCTTGGGAATGTGATGGAAGGAGCACTGGCACGACACCAGATCGAATGCGGCGGCGGGGAAAGGAAGTTGCTCGGCTTCGCCTTGCACAAAGGCGGCATTCAAAATCTGCCTTTCGGCTTGAAAGGCGCGAGCTCGACGCAGCATTTCTGGGGTCAGGTCGACACCGTGAACCAGGTGTATGCGCGGCGCAAGCGCTAGAACAAACGCTCCCGGACCACAGGCAATGTCGAGCGCAGCGTCGGTGGGCAGGGGCTTGGCAAAGTCCACCTTCTCCTTCAGAACTTCCGGTGTGTCGCGCATCGCAAACGTCGAAAAGGCTTCCGCAGTCTTGGTAAATTGCCTTTGCACAGCTTCTGTGTGTTTTTTGGACATACGCGTATTAGAACTGGAGTCCCCCGAATTGTCCAGACCGCAAGAATCGGATCATCGGGAGAACGGGTCATCGGGTGATCTAAACGAATGCTTCGATCGCCCAATAAGAAGAGGGAATCTACATGCATCAGTGACTGTGAGGTCGATCAGAATTGAAAATGCCGTGACCCTACAGTTCCCCGACTTGGCGGGTTTACGGTCCGAACCCGCGGTTCATATCCCATGCAGGATAGTGCGGCAACGCCCCCGCCGGATCGCTCACGAGCGCCTCGGTCTGGGCAACGAGATCGCGCATTCGCTGCCGCGCCGCCGGACCCACATCGCGGCGGCCAAGCGCCGGGGCCTGATCGCCTGCACGCGCTGTCCCTGGAGGAGGAACCAAGCCCTCCGAAAGCAGCGGCCGGTCCCCCCGTCGTCGTTCGAATAGTTCTTCCAGGCACTCGCGGAGCTGGCTGATCTTCTCTTTGCCAAACCTCGCCTCCCAGCGCTTTTCGATTTCCCCCGTCAGCCGATGGTATGTCTGCTGGGCTTTCTGCCCTCGCGGCGACAGGCTAACCACTTTTCCGCGGCCCGCGGTCGGATCGGGCCTAACCAGCACATACGGTTTGATCTGCCACCCAATGTCGCTGGCCTCCGGAGATCCTCCCGTCAATCGCGGAATCTCCGCCGCGCGGATGGGCTTCTCACCGAGCACCCGCAGCGTGTTGGCGCAGAACACTAGCGGCACCGGTGACTCGCGATCGAACTCAAGCCGCAATGTCAGTAATAATTGCGAGAGCAGCGCCGGCAATGGCAGCGGGACATCACTTCTCGCGGCGCGTGGTGGAAAGTTCTCCGTCTCACCCCACCCGGGCGGCAGTCCGAGGGGGAGTTCGACGTCCAGTTGGCTTGCAACGTCCCGCAAAGTTTGCCGCAGGCGGCTGAGTTGATCCTTGCCGAACCGCCTCTCCCAGCGCCCCTGAATTTCGCCAAACAACGGCGGCCAAATCTCGCTCGCGGTCAGCCCCTTGGAAGTGAGGCGGACCATCCAGTCTGATCGAATGCCGCGCCCGCTGCCCCACCCGTCGCGCAATTCACGGCCGGAGAGTCGATGGGTGGCTGTCGAAACAGGTCGCTTGTCGGCCGGATCTGGCTGAAGGACGACGAATGCCCATCTCTCCAAACACCCCAGCTCAAACTTCAGCGTCTTTTCTGGCGCCAGGGCCTGCGCCGCCAAGTCGCGTACAGACAACGCGCCCTCGCCGACGAATCGAATCAGGTTAGCCCACAAGACCAATGACAGCCGCGCGCCGGGATAGCCTGCCTCGCCCATCAGCCGCTCGAATTCGTTATCAAACTCGACCGTGAACGCAACCGGCAACTGCGATAGCAAGGCCGAGAGGGGGCGCTTAGCAATCCGGCGGATCTCAGTTGCGTGACTCACGCCTTCTTCTGTGCCCATATGAAATAATCCTAACCCAAATCCGGCACATTTGAAGCGGCGAGCTTTTTCCAATGCCATGAGATTCGGACTTCGGCTACGAGTCCATACGGAAGTTTGACTCTGCACCCATCCGAAGAGTGCAGTCCAGGAGCAGCAGTTGAGGAGTGCCGCTTGCCGTTGAAGGCGGCTTCCGTTACGATGTCGCTTCAGGATTTTGGCCCCCATGGGCCTTCGAACTCGCTGATTAAACTTGTGTGGGATCGGTCAAAACCTTTGCGAACAACGTAGGTGGTAGGTCGTAGGTAGGCGGTCAGGCCCGGGAACTACCCCTGACCTACTACCTACGACCTACCTTCAGGAGCCCTTTCATGGTTAGTCGTGGGGCGCGAACTGTCGCGCTGATTCTACTCCTTCTCTTTACTCCACTTTCCAGAAGCGCCGCTGCACAGGAACCGTCACTTGACGCGACACTCGACTCGCTGTCGGGCGGTCATAGCGTCCGGCAGGTGGCCATCTCGCCCGATGGCCAACGCGTGGCATGGGTTGACGCCAGCGGCGGCTCGTCCGCGGGAATTTACGTTTGCAGCTTGGCCACGCCGGGCGCCGCGCGGCGCCACATCACGGCGGGGGGCGAGGATGGGGCGTCGGACGAGCGTGAGATTGCCTGGTCGCCCGACAGCCGCCAAATCGCTTTCTTGTCCAATGCACAGGCGCCCGATCAGTTGCAGCTCTACGTGGCCAAAGTCACAGCGGGCGAGGCACGAAAGCTTACTAATCTAAGGGGGGCCCTCGACGCACCGTCCTGGTCCCCGGATGGCAAGACTCTGGCCTTGCTGTTCACTGAAAACGCTCCGCGCGTGCCCGGGCCACTCGAACCGATGACGCCTCCTTCCGGGGTAATTGACAGCAAAATCTACGAACAACGCCTGACCACGGTGGACGTGGCCTCGGGGCGGATTCAGCAGGTTTCTCCGGCGGATCTGTACGTTTATGAATACGACTGGTCGCCGGACGGAAAGAAGTTTGTCCTGACCGCCGCCCACGGCGCGGGTGATGCCAATTGGTACGTCGCGGAAATCTTCTCCCTCCAGGCAAATTCTGGAGAGATGAAAACTCTCTACAAGCCGGCGCTGCAAATTGCCGCGCCGCGCTGGTCTCCCGACGGAAGCAGCATCGCATTCATCGGCGGGCTAATGAGCGACGAAGGTTCAACCGGCGGCGATGTCTATCTTCTTCCCGCCGCGGGTGGCTCGGCCCGCAATTTGACCCCTGGGCTTCGGGCTTCCGTAGGCAGTCTTAGCTGGCGGCCGGGTGGCGAGGAAATTCTCCTGCTGGAAAGTGTTGATGGCGCGAGCGGCATCGCGACGCTAGGCGTGCGGAGCGGCAAAGTCACCACGCTCTGGAGCGGGCCGGAGACTCTTTCCCTCGGCTGGTGGAACTATGGCATTTCCATGGCGAGCGACGGGAAGACGACCGCGATGATGCGCGAGACCTTCTCCGACCCGCCGGAGTTGTGGGCCGGACCTATCGGTGCGTGGAAGCAGATCCCCACGTCGCCCCGCGCCGACATCGCGAAATGGGGAAAGGCTGAGAGCATCCATTGGACGAATGAAGGCCTCAACGTCCAGGGCTGGCTCACTTATCCCGAAGACTATGACCCCTCGCGACGTTATCCCCTGCTGGTGGAGGTCCACGGTGGCCCCAGCGCCATGGCGCGACCTAGTTGGCCCAGCTCTCTCTTTGATTTCACGCTCCTGTCCCACTATGGCTACTTCGTGTTGAGGCCTAACCCGCGCGGCAGCTATGGCCAAGGTGAAACCTTTACGCGGGCCAACGTCAAGGATTTTGGCTATGGCGACTTGCGCGATATCCTCGCCGGTGTCGACTACGTCGTGAAACACTTTCCCGTGGACAACGACCGCGTGGGCATCGGTGGATGGAGTTATGGCGGATTCATGACGATGTGGGCGGTCACCCAAACGCACCGCTTCCGTGCTGCGGTGTCCGGGGCTGGCATCGCAAATTGGCAGAGCTACTATGGCGAGAACGACATCGACCAGTGGATGATTCCTTTTTTCGGTGCTTCCGTTTATGACGATCCAGCAGTGTATGCCAAGAGCTCACCGATTACCTACATTAAAAACGTGAAAACGCCGACGCTCATCCTGGTAGGCGACCGCGACGGGGAGTGTCCGACGCCACAATCATTCGAATTCTGGCACGCCCTCCAGACGCTGGGCGTGGAGAATCGATTTGTGGTTTATCCCAACGAGGGCCACTTGATTTACGACCTCGCGCACCGTCACGACATCATGCAGCGCACGCTGGATTGGTACAACCGCCATCTAAAGTGATGCGCCAACTTTCCAGTTGACGCCGGGGCGGCTGGACTATAGATTTAGCGTCTTTTCAGGTGAAGACCGAACAGAAAGTAGACGGTAGACAGAAGACGGTATACAGGAAGAGCACGTTGCAGACTGGTAAGGTGGAGAGAGAACGGGAGAGCTACAGGGATCGGTCTGAGTTCCGTATTCCGTCTACCATCTACAGTTTGCCAAAAAAAGGGGGAGATACACCATGAAAATAGGGCTCTTCACAGCACTCCTGGCCAATCTGAGTCTGGATGAGGTCATACAGAAGGTTAAGCCACTGGGCATCCGCACGCTGGAGTTGGGCGCCGGAAATTTTCCCGGCCAGCCGCACCTTAAGCTCGAATGGCTGGACCAGCCTTCCAAACTTAAAGAATTCAAGCAAAAGCTTGACGATGAGGGCATCACGATTAGCGCGATAAGTTCACACGGCAATCCGCTGCACCCCAACAAAAAAATCGCGCAGCTTCATGCCGCCACCAGCAAGAAGGCCATTCGCCTGGCGCAGAAATTGGGCGTTAAGACGGTCATCGATTTTTCCGGGTGCCCGGGCGATTCCGACAGTTCCAAATATCCCAACTGGTCGCCCACGGCCTGGCCTCCTGATTTTCTCGAGATTATAAAATGGCAGTGGGAGAAGAAAGTCATCCCCTATTGGACCAAGCACGCCAAGTTCGCGGAAGACCACGGCGTGCGCATCGGCATTGAAATGCACCCCGGCTTTGTGGTTTATAACCCTGAAACCATGCTGCGGTTGCGCGAGGCGGCAGGGCCCGCTGTCGGATGCAACTTCGACCCCAGCCACATGTTCTGGCAAGGCATCGATCCCTGCGCGGCCGTGCGCAAACTGGGGGACGCGGTCTTTCACGTCCACGCCAAGGACACACGCCTTTACGACATGAACATCAAGGTCAACGGCGTGGTTGACTGCAAGCCTTATAGCGACGAGAAAAATCGCTCCTGGATCTTCCGTACTGTCGGCTATGGCCACGACGCGGATTTTTGGTGCGACTTCGTCTCCACATTGCAAATGGTGGGTTACGATGATGTGCTTTCCATCGAGCACGAGGACAGCCTGATGTCGGTGGATGAAGGCCTGAGCAAGGCCACCGCCTTTCTCAGCCAAGTTGTCATTAAGGAGAAGCTCAAGGAGATGTGGTGGGCGTAAGTTAAGGACGTCCTTTGTCATTAGTCATTGGTCCGTTGCTTCCCGGGCCGTAAGCGATCAGTCGATTCCGAGGCTGAAACAATACGGTGCTGCAGGGAGGATTTTATGAGGTGAATGGGCGGCGAAAAAGGGCAGACGACGAGTGACAAAGGACGAATGGCAAATGACAAAGGACCAAGGACTCATGACAAATGACGTTTGCTCAGGAGGTATGATATGCCCGAAATAAATGTTGCATTAATAGGTCACCGCTTTATGGGCAAGGCGCATTCCAACGGTTACCGGCAAGTACGGAGGTTTTTTCCCGGAAATCTCGTTCCGCGGATGAAAGTATTGTGCGGCAAGGCGTGCACGGAAGAACTGGAAGAAACCGCGCGCCAGTACGGCTGGGAAGAATCCGATTGCGAATGGGAGCGTGTGGTGGAGCGCAAAGACATCGATATTGTCGATGTGTCGACGCCAGGCTATCTCCACCACCCCATGGTCATCGCCGCGGCTCAGGCGGGCAAGCACATCTTTTGCGAGAAACCGCTTGCCAACACCCTGGTGGAAGCCAAGGACATGCTGAAGGCCGCGGAAAAGGCCGGGGTGATGCACATGATCAATTTCAATTATCGCCGCGTGCCGGCCGTTGCGTTCGCGAAGCGATTGATCGACGAGGGTAAGATCGGTGAAGTCTACCATTATCACGGCTCGTATTTGCAGGATTGGATCATGGATCCCGACTTCCCGCTGGTTTGGCGGTTGGAAAAGAAGTATGCCGGCAGCGGCGCGCTCGGGGATATCGGCGCGCACGCGACCGACCTGGCAGAATACCTGAATGGCGAAATCCAAACCTTGACGGGTCAGATGACGACCTTCATCAAGGAGCGACCTCTGCCCGCCGAGGGTTCGGGCGCCTGGGGCGCAAAAGGCCAAAAAGGTAAGGGCAAAGTCACCGTGGATGACGACGCGAACTACCTGGCGCGATTCAAGAACGGTAGCGTGGGGGTATTCGAGGCGACACGATTTGCCGGCGGCCGCCGGAACGGCAACACCTTCCAGATCTACGGCAGCAAGGGAAGTTTGGCCTTTAACATGGAGCGCATGAACGAACTGGAGTTTTTCGATCGCACCGAACCGACGGAAGTTCAGGCGTACCGGACCATCCTGGTGACGCAGCCTGAGCATCCCTACGTCGGCAATTGGTGGCCCCCGGGGCACATCATCGGATACGAACACACCTTCGCGCACGGCATTCACGATTTCCTCACCGCCATCGATGAGGGAAAACTGCCGGAGCCGAACTTCCGCCACGGCGCACGGAATCAAGCGGTGCTCGACGCCGTGGAACGGTCAGCGAAATCCGGCCGATGGGAAAAGGTGAAGGTCTAGGAAGCTGGGATTCGGGGCTGGGGGTTAGGGATTAGGGCGAACAACGAACCCTTGGTCCCGAACCCCACGGAGCGAGCACATGTCTTACATGATGGGAATAGACGTTGGCACCACGGGCACGCGTGCGGTGGTCGTGCGCCCGGATGGGCACGTGGTGGGAGCGGCGACCGGCGACCATCAGCCGATGCGAATGACCAGACCCGGGTGGGCCGAGCAGGACCCGGAAGACTGGTGGCAAGCGGCGCTGGTGGCCATTCGCGCGGCGCTCGAGCAGGCCGGCGCGAAGGGTTCTGACATCGCCGCGGTGGGGTTTTCCGGTCAGATGCACGGCGTCGTGCTGCTCGATCAGTCTCTCGCGGTGATTCGTCCGGCGCTTATTTGGTGCGACCAGCGCAGCCAGGCGCAATGCGATTGGATTACCCAAAAGGTGGGGGCGGAGCAGCTCATTCAATATGTTTCCAACCCCGCGCTCACGGGCTTTAGCGCGCCCAAGATCCTGTGGGTGCGCGATAACGAGCCCGAGCTTTACGAGCGTGTCGCCCATTTCCTGCTGCCCAAGGACTTCGTCCGTTTCCGTTTGACAGGAGAGTTTGCCACCGACGTTTCTGACGCTTCCGGCACACTGCTCTTTGATGTCACCCATCGCCGCTGGTCGGTGGAAATGCTCAAAGCGCTGGACATTGATTCCCGGATTCTGCCCAAAGCCTTCGAGTCGCCTGAGATCACGGGCAAGATTACCTGCGAAGCTGCCGTCCTCACCGGCCTAAGCGCGGGCACGCCGGTGGTAGCAGGCGCAGGCGACCAGGCGGCCAGCGCCGTCGGCAACGGTATCGTTCTTCCGGGGCTCACCTCCGCCACACTGGGCACCTCGGGAGTTATCTTCACTTACACCGCGGCCCCCAAACTCGATCCGCGCGGGCGCATCCACACGTTTTGCCACGCGGTTCCGGGCAAATGGCACGTCATGGGTGTGACGCAGGGCGCGGGACTTTCATTGCGCTGGTTTCGCGATAACTTCGGATACACGGAATCCTGGTACGGACGGCAGGCCGATGTGGATCCCTACGAACTGATTATTCGGGAGGCCGAGAGGGTGCGCCCCGGCAGCGAGGGCTTGCTGTGGCTGCCTTATTTGATGGGCGAGCGGACCCCGCACCTAGATTCGCAAGCGCGAGGGATGTGGTTTGGCATCACGGCGTCTCACACACGATCTCACCTGGTCCGTTCCATTCTGGAGGGCGTAGCGTTCAGCTTGCGCGATTCGCTCGAAATCTTCCGGGAGTTGGGCATTCCGGTGGAGCAAATCCGCGCGTCCGGTGGCGGTTCGCGCAGCTTTCTATGGCGGCAGATTCAGGCGGACATCTATGGCAAAGAACTCGTCACCCTGCGCACGTCGGAGGGATCAGCCCTTGGCGCCGCATTGTTGGCGGGCGTGGGCTCCAAGATTTATGCCTCGGTGGAAGAGTCGGCGCGGGAAGCCATTCAAGTGAAAGAGTCCATGGCTCCGAAGCCCGAAAACGTCGCAGCCTATGACAAGTACTATCAGGTTTATCGCGGCCTTTATCCGGCGGTGCAGGAACTCTCGCACTCATTGGCAAAGATCGTATGTGATGAGGCTTGAGCCGGGGCAGGGATGAATTAGCGACAGGCAACTCCAGCCCTGGAGTGGATCGTTAGGCTGAATTCCAAGTTAAATGCCAACCCGAGGTTCACATCATGAGACAATCACGGTTCCAGCCCGCTGCGCTTGCGCTTCTTGCCATCATGATGGGCGCGGCAGCGGGCGCCTGGCGGGACCGGTCAAGCCTCGCCTGCATCGTCAACTTGGTTACATCATATTTCTCAGTGAGGTCAGTTATGGCAGCGTCCAAAGCGGCGTTCCCCGCCAAGGTTGAACAGACACAATACAGGAAGTGGAACGTCTACAAACTTAGCAATGATTTGGTTTCCTTATACATTGCCCCTGACCTGGGAGGGCGAGCGATCCAGCTTCAGCTCGGGGATCACGAGTTTTTCTTCGTGAATAAGGCCTTGGAGGGCAAGGTCCTTCCGGAGTCTGAGAACAACCTCCAGGCCGGCTGGGCGAATTATGGCGGCGATAAGGTTTGGCCGGGCCCCGAGGGCTGGATGAATGACGGCGAATGGGTGAGCATTCCCTACTACATCTTGGACGGATCATCCTACAAGGCGCAAATCGTCACCGATACGCCGGCCGAGGTCGCTGTCCGGGTGACCAGCCCCGAGGACCAGCGCACCGGTGTGCAATTTATCCGCACCTTCCATGTTTATGCTGACACCACGCGGGTTAAGGTGGACCAAGTGATGCGAAACATCAGCCGGCGGGAGGTTCGCTGGGGCATATGGCACCTGATTCAGAACGACGCCGCAGATGCAAACGATCCCTCCAAACCCAACCCTGATCTTTATATGTACATCCCTTTAAATCCACATAGTAAATATCCGGATGGATATTATAAGCCCTATGGAGACGCCCGGCACCCGAGTTACGAGGTCCTGCCCGGCGGCCGGATGCTCAAGGTGCATTACTTGTACCGGGTGTGCAAGGCGGCCGCCGATTCCAGCGCCGGCTGGTATGCGGTGGTCAACGGACAGAAAAATGCCGCGCTGGTGGAGAACTTCAAGTACTTTCCCGATCAGGAATACCCCGATGGAGCTTCGATTGAAACGTGGAACGACGGACCAGGCACCATTTCGCGCGGACCCTTCGACCAGGTCCTGGCGGACGACCCGTCAAAGACTCCCTATTTCCTGGAGTCCGAGGGTATGAGCCCATACGCCCAACTCGAACCGGGAGAGGAATACTCTTATCCCATTTACTGGTCGCCGACGCGCGTGCCCAATCCTATCACCAGCGATCCGACCTCGGCCGGAGTCGCGAGCGAACCCCTCACCGGTAAGCTCGATGGTGCGTCCGTTACACTGAAGGGCACGTTCGGAGTGTTTACGCCAGGAACTCTCCAGGCGGATTTTCTAAGCCCGATGGGCGAGGAGTTGGGCCACGTGACGCTTCAGAATGTTGACCCGCGTGAAGTGGTCAGGCTCGATAAAACGGTTCCGTGCCCCGCGAATGCTTTTCGCGTGAGCCTGACCGCACGTGACCGCGACGGATGGAATCGCGGTACCCTCGGCAATTTCATTCTGCGGCCGAGGCAGTAGGGGGCAGGTCGTAGTCGGCATATAGGCAGATGGCAACCCTCGGTCGACGCGAAGTGCAAGTCGACCCAAGCGAAGTCCCACCTGCCACCTGCCAACTCCCCCGGAGACAAAAACCATGACGAAGGTAAAACAGATCACCGCCTGGGTTGAGAGCAAGCCTGGGGAGCTGGGCCGCGTCGCGGCAGCCTTGGCCAAAGCGAAAATCAATATTTCGGCCGTCACTTGCTGGAGTGCTGGCAATGAAAACCCCATCCATCTTCTCGTCAGCAATCCCGCAAAAGGAAGAAAAGTTCTTCAGAAACTCGGTGTGCGTGTGACGGAGGAAGAGGTTCTGCGCGTGACGTTGCAAGACAAGCCAGGAGTGCTGAGTGAGCTGAGCTCACGCCTGGGGGCGGAGAAGATCAACATCGAGTATGCCTACGCCAGCACCCCCACCGGCGGCAAGCAGGCGGACCTTGTGTTGTCGGTCTCTGATGTGGCGGGGGCTTCCAAGTCGCTGAAAGAGTAGGTGAAGGCACCACCTACCACCTGTGATTTACCAATTACCATCCGAGCGGATACCGGCTCATTTCCAAAGCGCGGTCGGCCAGTTGCCGCCGTAAACCAATAGAATCGGGCGGCGTACGTCGCAGGAAACGCCGAAGAATCGAGAAATGAGTGCGCAGCGTGTCGCCTTCCGATATGCGCGCGAGCGCTCGTCGTGCTTCCACCTCCGTGCGATCGGCGGCCCCGTGGATATAGACGCGCGCCGAAGCGACATCGGGATCGCCGGCTTGCGCAGGTGTCTTCGCCAATCGCTTTTGGGTGCGCAGCAGAACGCTTTCCATGGCGTAAACCGCCATCACCAGATTGCTGACAACGCCGATGACTTCCTGCTCATGCTCCAGCGCCATCATGTAGCGCTGCACGGCGCTTCCAGCCACCAGCAGCAAGACCTTTTTCGCTCCTTCCACCAGCCTGGCTTCCTCCGCCAGGGGCTCATCGTCATCCACTTCCTCAAGCGGCGCCATTCCCAGGATTTCGTCGGTAAGTTTCTGCGCTGCCGAGAGCAAGGGAAGTTGGCCTTTTAGGGAGCGCTTCATCAGCATATCGGTAATGAGCAGACGATTGATCTCATTCGTGCCCTCAAAGATCCGATTGACGCGCTGATCGCGGTAAGCGCGCTCAACGTCATTCCCGCTGGAAAACCCGTACCCGCCGAGGATCTGCACCGCCTCGTCAGCCATGAAATCCAGTGTCTCAGTTCCCATAACCTTCAGGATGGAGCACTCGACGGCATACTCCTGCAAGGCCTCCAGAATCTGCTTCGGCGCCGTGGCTGCGCCCTGATCAATCCCTTTGAGCATGGAATCGATCATCCCACTCGTCCGATAAGAAATACTCTCGAGGGCATAGATTTGGGTAACCATCTCGCCCAGCTTCTCCTTGATCAATCCGAAGTCAGCGATTTTCCGTCCGAAGGCGTCACGCTCCTTGGCCCATTTCAAGGCGTCGACCAAAAGGTATTTGCAGCCGCCCACGCAGCCGGCGCCAAGCCGATGCCGGCCCATATTCAGAATATTGAACGCTATCAAATGTCCCTTGCCGATTTCGCCGAGCACGTTTTCGACGGGCACGGGGACGTTCTCAAGAGTGAGCGGCGTGGTGGACGAACCGCGAATTCCCATCTTGTGCTCTTCCTCGCCAGGCGAGAGTCCCGAAAAGGTTCGCTCCACGATGAAGGCTGTGAATTTCTCCCCGTCCACTTTGGCAAAGATCACGTAAACGTCGGCGATGCCGCCGTTGGTAACCCACATCTTGGTGCCACTCAGGAGATAGTGCTTTCCGCTAGAATCGAGTGTGGCCCGCGTCTTGCAGTTCAGGGCGTCGGACGCCGACGATGCCTCGCTCAGGCTGTAGGCGCCCACCCACTCGGCGCTCGCGAGTTTGGGCAGATACTTCGCCTTCTGCTGTTCCGTGCCAAAAAACGCGATGGGGAGGATCCCGATGCCGGCCTGCGCCCCGACGGTGGTGGCCCAAGCGCCGTCACGCGCCATCCTCTCCGCGACGAGGACGGAAGAAATTTTGTCGAGCTCCAAGCCTCCAAATTTTTGCGGAACGTCCGTGCCGCAGAAGCCGAGTTCCGCCGCTTTCTTCAGCAGCTCGCGCAACACTCCAGGTTTCTTCTCTTCGATTTCGTTCAGGCGGGGCACAATTTCCTGGTCGACGAATCCCTGCGCCGTTCGCGCAATCAGGCGGTGCTCGTCGGTGATGTCCTCGGGGGTAAACACCTCTTCCGGCGCGCGCGATTCAATCAAGAAGCTGCCGCCTTTAATTCGCTGTGCGACGGCCATCGTTGCCTCTGCCATGGTTCCCCCCCGACTTTCAGGTTTGTTTACTCTCTGCGACAGGCGGTTGGAGCCGGTCATTGCAAGTTTTCAAAAATTCCCGCTGCGCCCATTCCGCCCCCCACGCACATAGTAACCAAGCCATAGCGAGCGTGCCGGCGTTTCAACTCGCCGAGCAGCGTGGCCGTCAGTTTCGCTCCCGTGCAACCCAGCGGGTGACCCAGGGCGATGGCGCCGCCGTTGACGTTCGTCCGATCCACGTCGAGCCCCGCAAGTTTAATGACTGACAGTGCCTGGGCGGCAAAGGCTTCGTTCAATTCAATCACGTCGATTTCCGGCAGACTTAGCCCGGCCAATTTCAAGGCCTTGGGAATGGCGTATACGGGGCCTACGCCCATTTCCTCCGGTGGGCACCCGGCCGTGGCATAGCTCACGAAGCGCGCTAAGGGTGCAATGCCCAGAGCCTTGGCCCTTGCGTGGGACATCACCACCGCTAGCCGCGCACCGTCGCTCATTTGCGAGGCATTGCCCGCCGTGACCGTTCCATGCGCATGAAATGCGGGCTTGAGCTTCCCAAGCGCCTCGACCGACGTATCGCGCCGGGGCCCTTCGTCGATTGCGAAAATCACCTTCCGTGTCTGAGGATTGGTGCCGCCGTTCAAGCTGACGTCGATGACCTCAAGGGGAACAATTTCCTGCTGAAATTTTCCTTCCTCGATCGCGGCGATCGCCCGCTGGTGGCTACGCAACGAAAACTGATCTTGTTCTTCCCTCGTAATATGATGTTTCACAGCCAGGTTTTCTGCGGTCAACCCCATGTTCAAATAGGTATCGGGGTAATGCTCCATCAAATAAGGGTTTGGAGAGAAATGATATCCCCCCATGGGAATCAGGCTCATGCTTTCCGTGCCGCCCGCAACCACCACCTCAGCGGAGCCCGCCATAATGCGTTCGGAAGCCAGCGCAATCGCCTGAAGTCCCGAGGAACAGAAGCGATTGATCGTCATCGCCGAGGTCGTTACCGGCAGGCCCGCACGCAGCGACGCCACGCGGGCCACGTTGTTTCCTTGTTCGGCCTCCGGCATTGCGCAACCCGAGGATAATGTCCTCCGCTTCGCTGTTGTCGAGCTCAGGCACACGCCGCAAGGCTTCCTGGATCGCATTCGCCGCCATGTCGTCCGGTCGCGTGGAGCGTAAAACGCCGCGCGGCGCCTTGCCCACGGCGGTCCGAACAATGGAAACGATTACGGCTTCACTCATTTTGGGCTCCCGCTTAAAGGATGTTCGTGATCCGTGGCCAGTTGTCCGTGGGCGAGTATTCGTGATTTGCGATTGGTGATTGTCGAGGTAACCTCGGAGCCAACGGCGAGGAGTGGAAGTGATAGCCAATCACAAATAGCCAATCACCAATCACCAATGCTCTCAGTTCCTGAGCGGCTTACCCTTTTTCAAGGTGAACTGGATCCGCTCCACAGTCTTCCTTTGTCCACACAGGCTAAGGAAGGCCTCGCGTTCCAGATCGAGCAGGTACTGTTCGGAGACAAGCTGCGTCGAGGTAAATTCCCCGCCCCCAGAAAGCACCTTAGCGAGCTGTGTTGCGACCACGACATCGTAATCAGAAATGAATTCCGCGCGGCGCATCAAATGAAGTCCCAGTTTCATTTTGGCAAAGGCGGCTTGACCGAGCGCGCGGATGTCCTGGCGGGGCTGGCCGGGGCGATATCCCAGGCGTACCAGGTCAAGGGCTAATTGCTTCGCATCACAAATCTGCCGGTCGCGATTCATGCTGATGGAATCCCGCGCGGAAAGATAGCGCAATCGGCGCGCATCTTCGGCACTGGTTGAGACCTTGGCCATGCCGATGTTCAGAAAGATCTCCTTGATATAGGCGAAGGGGTCGGCGTCCGGATCGGATGGCACGCCGTCGAGCGCGCGCAGCAGCATTTCCTTCGTCCCGCCGCCCGCAGGTATCAAACCAACGCCTGTTTCTACCAGCCCCATGTAAGTCTCCGCCGCCGCGCGAACGCGGGCGCAGTGCAGGCACAATTCCGTCGCACCACCCAGGGCCATTCCAGAAGGCGCGGCCACCACGGGTTTGGGTGCATATTTCAGAGCCATGCTGGCATTTTGAAAAGCGCGAACGGCGCGGTGAATCTCGTCCCAGTCGCCCTCCTGAATTGCGGTCAGAACGAGCATCAGGTTGGCGCCGACGGAAAAGTTCGGCGCGTGATTGCCAATGACCATCGCGTCGAAGCTTTCGCCGAGGGCCTTCACCCCTGCATGCACCATCTGCACGGTGTCGCCGCCAATGGTATTCATCTTGGAGTGAAATTCGAGGCACAGCACCCCGTCGCCCAAATCGATGAGACTCGCGCTCGCGTTCTTCTTCACTTCCCTCTTGCGCGCCTTCAGCGAAGGCAGAAGGATCACGCCGGGCCTCTCCGGGAGCGCGCGATAGTCTGCGGACGAAGCCCATCAAAATAGGCGGTGGTCCCACTCGTCTTGAACATAAAATGCCTTGGCGCCTGCCGTCCGCAATGTTTCCACGAAAGCCGGAACGGGCAGCTTCTCCCTTACCCACTCTTCAACGATGCGGTCAATCGCCCCGAATGTCCCACAGTTCGAAGGGCCCTTTCTCCCAGCCAAATCCCCACTTCATAGCGTTGTCGATGGAGACGATGTCGTCGGCGATCTCCGGCACGCGCATGGCCGCATAATGGAATACTGTAGAAAACAACTTGCGATAGAACTGCCCGGCCCGGTCGGGGGCCTGGAAAAGGACCTTGAAGCGCTCGCCCAGGTCGTCCACGTTCCGCGCCAATTCCAAGGAGGGAAACGTGGCGCGCTGGCGGGCGCGGTACTCGAACGTCGAGAGGTCGAGGGTCAGAATTTCGCTGTCGTTTCCGCCCTTAACCTTTTTGTAGAACCCCCTGCCGGTCTTGTCTCCCAGCAGGCCGTGCTGGATCATCCGCTCCATGAATCCGGGCACGTGGAAGAGGTCGAAGCGCTCGTCCTCAGGCAATGACTCGCGAAGGTTCTTCACCACGTGCGCCATGACGTCCAACCCCACAATGTCGAGCGTGCGGAAGGTGGCGGATTTCGGCATCCCCAGCACCGGACCCGTCAGCGTGTCGATTTCTTCGATGGTGTAATGGTCCTCTTCCATGATGCGGAGCACGCTGAGCGTGACCACCGTGCCAATGCGATTGGCAATGAAGTTCGGCCTATCCTTGGCCACCACAATGCCTTTGCCGAGCACCACGTCACCGAAATGCGAGATTGCGTCGACAACCCCCGGCAGCGTTTCCGCGGTCGGAATAATCTCCAGCAGGTGGAGGTAACGGGGGGGATTGAAAAAGTGGGTTCCCAGCAAGTGGCGGCGAAATTCTTGGTCGCGTCCCACGCTCAGCGAGGAAATGGATATTCCCGAGGTGTTTGAGCTGATGATCGAGCCGGGGGAGCGAACTGCCTGGATTCTCTCCAGCAGCGCGCGCTTTACGGTGAGATCTTCCATCACCGCTTCGATAATCCAATTACAATCTTTGAGCCCGGCGAGATTATCTTCAAAGTTCCCGACGGTGATCAGCCGCGCGGCCTCCGGGACATAGAAGGCAGCAGGGCGTGACTTGAGCGCCGCGTCCAAGCCCGCCCGCACCAGGCGATTGCGGACCTGTGGCGTATCAAACCCCAGCCCCTTGGCTTGCTCTTCGGGCGTTAGCTGTTTCGGAATGATGTCGAGCAACAGGCAGGAAACGGATGCATTGGCGAGGTGGGCGGCGATGCGAGCTCCCATGGTCCCAGCTCCCAGAACGGCGACCTTGCGGATGTCGCGCACGGTATGCCCCCAACGGCTTGCAGTTTGAAGAGAATCTCATTATCGCGAATGCCCTGAAGGCGGTCAAGCTGTGAAGTCGTCATCGCTAGAATCGCGATCGGATTCGTTGTCCCGTAATCGTCCCGCACGGCACGACAGCTAAATCAAGGAGGGAAATGAGCGGGAATTGTTCCGTCCGCGGGGATTTGCAAATAGGGTCCCGGCCAAAGTCACCCATCGGTATCGCTCCGGGGTGGAAGGGGAGTTTGTCGGTTCGATTGGATGAAGCAACCTGGTGGTAGGCTCAGCTTCCGGGATGGTATTCGCGTTCGGTGTGACCCTTCAATTGCGCGCGATAAAAGTACACTTCCCGCAAGTCGCCTGAGCAGTAGCGCTTTGCCTCATCGTCAAAGTGCGGGGACGCGGGATTCCCGCTCTCCCCGCCAGCGGTCACGGCCATGGCCCGCACATGGTCGCCGAACTCGACGACAGCAACGAAACTGTTCCCGCCAGTGCCATACCACTTCTTCGTCCCCGGGTACGCCCGGGCGCCGAATGCGGCAAGCGATCCCCAAATCCCGGCAGTGAATCCGACGGGAAGGCTCGGCGCCACGTCGCTAAACTGTTGAATAATGTCGTCAGTGCGGCGTTGATACCGATTGATCTCACCCCACGGCGTCTTCCACGTCCCGAAATCAGCCGCGATTTTGTCGGAGGCCGCCGCAAGCGAGAGCAGAAGGTCTTCCGCGGGTACCTTGCCGCCGCCTATTTCGTCGGGCACGGAGATCGCATCCTGCCGTGACTCAGCGCCCTCGCGCCGAACAAGATCTTGGCCCCAGAACACGGCGAGTGAGGTGGGAATTGACGTCACCCCCCACCGGAAGTCCCAGGTGCGCAGAAGGCTCACTTGCTCTGTCATCTGTTCCTTCAAGGGATTCGCTGCCGGAGCATCATCCCAGGCTTTGACTAATGCGGGAATCGTCTTCGCAAACCATGGGAGGTAGCTATCGAACGCTGCGGAGATGAGCGAGTCTAGCGTGAAATCCTTCTTGTTCTCCAGAACTCGGATCGCATGAAGCCCGCGCGCGGATTCGTGCCCGCCGTCGACATATTTGGGAAAGTCTCCCGGCTTCGGGCTGCTCGGCCCCGCGGCTGACCACGGTGAGTTATTGCTGTTGTAGAGCCATCCACTGGCCGGATTCAGCAGGTGCGGCGTCTCGTCGACCGAAAGCAATCCGTGCCAATCCGTCGCCGGATTGCTGCCGTCCACTGGCTTGGTCCAGTCGAAGCTCGCATCGCGCCGGGGAATGAAATTGGCATTAAAATACGCAATATCTCCGTCAGCGTCAGCAAATATCGTATTATTGGATGAATTTGTATGCAGTCTCATGGTCTGCCGGAACGAGTTGTAGTCCTTCGCCTTGGTGCGGGTGTAGGACTGAGTCAGGGCTTTGATGTGCTCTCGCATCATGCTGACGCTGACCCACTTACCGTGCGCCTCAGCGATGACAGGCCCGTGTTGGGTGCGATAGACGGTAAATGTCTTTTCGGCCATTCCGTTGTCGGTCTTATACGGCACTGAGATCTCGGTCGTCATCACTGGGCGTTCTTCGTTTCCGTAGTTGTAGTAGAAGCGGTCGCCTTTCTTTTCGACCGTTTCGAGGTATTCGCTGACATCGTTCGCGGCGCTGGTGGTGTGCATCCAGCCCACGCGATCGTTGAATCCCTGATAGATGGAGAACTGCCCCCAGGTCGCCGCGCCGTAGGCATCGAGACCTTCTTCGCTCACCATCTGCAGCTCGGAGCGGAAGTAAAAAGAGGTGTGGGGATTGATCAGCAGCAGAGCGTGGTGTGCGGTCGTGTTCGCCGGGGCAATGGCGATGCCGTTCGATCCGCCGGGTTCCTCCGCGCCGCCGTCGCCCTCATTCGATGCCTGGCTCACGCGACTCTTGCCGTAAAATGCCCGAAGCTGGTCGATATTCACGCCCGAGATGTCGCCGCCGATGCTCCCTTCCGTGAAGGACAGCGCCATCCAAGGTTCGAATCGCGTGATGACGCGCGGCTTCACCCCGGGGTGCTTGGCGAGGTAAAAGTTCAGGCCGTCGGCGAACGCGTTCATCAGCTTCTGCAGCAACGCGGGGCTCGCAGCATATTCCCTTTTCAGCGTATCAGGGTCGATGAAGAGCTTCATCCGCAAGTCCTGGTAGACCCGCGACTCTCCCTCCGCCTCGGCCAGCCGCCCGAGCGCGTTGATATAATTCGTCTCGACGCGATTGAAGTCGTCCTCAGCCTGTGCGTATTCGGCCCCGAAGACGGTGTCGGCGTCGGTTTTGCCGTAAACGTGTGCGATGCCCCAATCGTCCCGGATGATGGTGACGTTGCGTGCCTGCTGCTCCCAGCGCGCCATCTCCGATCCGCCGGCTGCCTGCAACGCGACGGAAACGAATGCGACGAGGATCAGAGCAAGCTTCTTCATGAAGTCCTCCCGGAATGTTTCCCTTATATCACCGGGCTCGGGAACCTAGGAGCGGGGAAATCGCCGACCCATGCCCCTCCGAAGAGCGGCTTAGGGGGCAAGCGGGTTCGCGGCGGAGGCAAAGGGGAACCGTGACTAACGACCGGAGCGCAGGCCTTCAAGAGGCGTGAAGGCCTGTGCTCGAAAAAGCCGCAGCGGTCTAGGCCGCGCGCCGGATCGCGTGATAGACCACCAGAACAACGATTGCACCAATCACGGCCACGACCAGACTGTAGATGTTGAGCCCGGTGACGCCGTGCCCGCCAATAAAGCTGAAGAGCCAACCGCCCACCACGGCGCCGACGATTCCCAGGATCAGATCGAGGAAAAAGCCTTCACCCCTCTTGTTAACGACCTTGCTACCAATAAACCCGGCCACCAAGCCGAGTATAACCCATGAGATAATACCCATGCGAGGTTCTCCTCCTGATTGAATTTTAGCCGGAATTCGCCGATGCGACTCTGGAACGACCGATAAGATACGCCTGACAATCCCCGAATGCAACGGGACATTTGCATTCGGTCGCGCGATTGCATTCAGTGCTGGCCAAGCGTATCGTGTCGGTCAAATAATAGGGCGGGAATTTTTCGCAAGATGGCTTGGAATTCCGCGCTTAGTAAGGAGGGATTATGCTGGCAGGCCTGCTTTTTATCGTGTGTGTCATTCTACAGTTTCACTATCATGACCCGATTCCGTGGTACATCTGGGTGCTGGCGCTGATCGCCGAGTTTGTTTCGTGGGGCGAGCCGGCAATGAGGTCAGCCGTAAAGTCGAAACGGGAATGACTTCGCCGCGAGCCGGTATGGGCTTTTGCGTTCAGGAAGCCCTGCGCAGCTCGCCTCTGTTCAAGATAGATCATTGAGATGTCGGCAGCGGCGGTTTGCGGCCTCCTCCGGAAGTCACTCGAGGGAGTCGATCGCCGCCTGCATAGGTGTTTGCTTCCGAGGGACAAATTCCCTCTAGCGCGTTACACTTCCCTACATGGCCGGCAAGCGCCGCTTTGAAGAGCAACTCGCTGCTTTGGAGCAACTGCGTCACGAGCCGCCTCAGGCGGCGATCGCACCGCTTCGTAAGGCGCTCAGCCACAAGAGCAATTACATTGTCGCCAAGGCGGCGGATTTGGTCCGCGAGTTCCATTTGGCCGAATTGATTCCCGAGTTGCTCGTCGCCTTCGACCGTTGCTTCACAGATCCTATCAAGACGGATCCCCAGTGCTGGGCGAAGAACGCGATAAGCCGCGCCTTGGCCGCGCTCGAATTTCAAGACGCGACGTTCTACCTTCGTGGCATGCACCACATCCAGCTTGAGCCCGTGTGGGGCGGGAGTTCCGATACCGCCGCCACGTTGCGAGCGACGTGCGCCCTTGCTCTTGTTCCCTGCCGCAGTCTCCCGGAATCGGATCTGTTGACTTATCTCATCGAACTCTTTGCCGACCAGGATAAGTCTGTTCGTGCGGAGGCGGTCCACGCTGTCGAGCAGTTCGGCTCGCCGTCCGCGGCGCTTCTGCTGCGCCTTAGGGCAACCCTTGCCCGCGACGAACCGGAAGTTCTCGGCGCCTGCTACAACGGCATTCTGCGCATCGACGGTACGGGGGCAATTCCCTGGGTCAGCCGCTTCCTCGCGTCTGCCGATGACGCAGCGGCGGAAGCAGCGCTGGCCATTGCCACGGACCGCTCCCCGCAGGCGTTCGCTGCCTTGCGCGAACGCTTCCTTCAGGAACACGCCCCTTGGTTCCAGGGTGTCCTGCTTTCCGCCATCGGCCTGACCCGGCAGCAGGCGGCGCTTGATTTCCTTCTCCACCTTGTCCGCACGGAATCTCCCCATGCAGAGGCCGCAATCGAGGCCATTCTGCGCTCAATGCCTTCCGAGGAGATCACGAGCCAACTGCAATCGATGGTCTCTGGCAACCCCCGCCTCGCTCGCACCTTTGCCGCGCATCGAACTGCATCCTCTTGACCTGCGCCTGCCTTGAGGCAAATTCCTTTCCGTTTACGCTATCTGAGTAGTGGCCCCCGGTGTCGAATGCGAGGGATCAGCCTGTGACGGGCGCTGGGCAACGAATCCGATCGCGCCACGACAATCGGCTTGAAACGGAGTATTATCGCGGCTTTCAAACCGGCAAGAATCTATTAGTTTAGCCGCCACAGGGAGAACTCATATGAAGAACGAATCAGGGCCGGCTTCTCACGGCACGGTCTTCAAGGCAGCCGTAGTTTTAATGGCCCTTTTTGTACTGGTGATTCTTCGGCATGGACTATCAAGCAGGAGCGCCCGGCCCATTGAGACCGTGGACCCCAGCACCGCACCTGCTGACACTTTCGAGCCGGACGCAACGTCCGATGGCTCTTCCGATGCGAATGCTCGTCCCACTCCGCGCGCGTCGAGGGCTTCCCATGCCGCGCCGGTGAGGGTGCAGCCATTCCGCGGTCAATACTGCGCATCCGTAGGACCTCCGGGCTGGGCCGTTATTGCCGAAAATCCTCAACGCGCGGCCTTCGGCGCGGACCTCGCGAGTGGAGACGGGCTGGCATTTGCCGGCTATTCGATATTTCCGGCCGGCTCGATCGCTCCTCCCGGCTCTGAGACGCCCAGCAGGGCGGTGGCCAATACGTTGACGGCTTTCGGCACCGTTCAAGTCCGATTTGGTAGGCACCTGCAACTGGCGCCGAACGTCTTTCTGCTTGAGTATGTCAGTGCCACAAACCACGGTGTGGCGTTCTATCAAGCGATTCCCGCCGGCGGTGACGGGTACATGATCGTGATGCGCATGGCCGGTACGGGAACCTCGCCTGGGCAGTGGGAGAAGAGGAGCGCCGAGGCGATGGCGGTGGCGCGCTCGCTGGTGTGCCAGGTACCCATGGTTCCCGCCGGGCCCGATCCCCCGGGGCTAAATGCCAAGCCCGAACACGGGTCAAACAACGGCGAGGACACCGACACGCTCTACAATACGTGGCTTGAAAGGGAGTACTATCACAATCCTCAGAGCGGCGAGAATTATTGGGTGAGCCCCAGTGAGAATTATTCCCAAACCGGACCCGACGGGCCTGGTTACTATGCGACGTACGGGGGCAACTTGATAAAGCTCTCGCCTGGATACGCGCAATAGTTGTTTGCGATTGAAATCGAGCGGCGGGGTCAAACTTGGGCCGTCCATATTAGCCAGAATTCCCAGGGCTTCGCCCCTCGCTTCGCGGAAAGGCTCTGTCTTTCCGGCGGAAGTCTGCGAAATATTTTGGACACGAGTGGTGCGGGAGGGCTCCGGTTCTGAGGCGGCCGGGTTTGGGCCTTGGCCGATAGGGATTGGGATGATCGCGCGCGGCAACGCCAGTGCCTGCGCCGCTGGAAGAGCCGCAGGCCGAAGGGCGGGCCCTGGGCTATGTGGCCTCTTCGACCGACGATTGGCCCGCGTCGTGCACGAATTCTGAGGCAGAATTTCGTCCTTTTACGCTGTCTAGTTGGAGGAGGACCGCCAATCCTTCCTGAAAGTTCCTGGCATGTTCAGAAGAAACCGGAGGAGGAAACGACCGTGTGCAACTATAAGCGGCTTTATCTCTGCGTAGTTATCGCTCTGATTTTTGTAGCGGCCTGTTCGTCTGTTCCGGCTGCCCAAACAGCGCTAACGACTCTTCAGGGTTCCCAAGGCGGAATGATTGTTTACGGGCTGGTGGACGGCGCCGCGACTCCGGCGATGGCTATGGCCCACATTCTGCGCAACGTGCAGAACAGTTGTGGTGAAAAGCCCCAGGTCGGTAAGGTCTTCCGGGTGCGCGACAGCAATTCGGACGCGGTGTTCTTTACCGTAACGAACCATGCGAGCGGAAACGTCCCGGTGGCCGGAATGCTGATCGCTTCGGAAACAGGTCCCAAGGCGGTGGAAGCGGCCCTGGTAAGCGATGCAGCGGCGCGTTTTGGCTCGAACATGAATCCCCTGTTGAGCCAGTTGTTCGGCGTGTGGCATCCGGGCGGAGCGGCCGCCCCAGCGGGCGGCAGGCCGGCTCCTCCGGACCCGCTGCAACAGGTTTGGAATCAGGATCATTCCGCCATGATTGGCGTCCCCGCCGGCTGGAAAGTACAAGGCAATGGGGGCACCACACTCGTCATCGAGCCCTATTACAACGCCATGATCAACCTCAATCTGGTTCGGGGGGCAACCGCCAATCCGAACTACCGGCCCTACGGCGGTATGACTACGGGGATGGGCGTGAAAATGGTTTACCCAGTCAATGTGGATCCGATCCGGGCCTTTCCCGGCTTTATCAATGAGTTCTATCGCGTGAACAACCAACGCATTTACTTTCGAATGGCCACCGCCGAGCAGATGGCCGGACCTCCCGGCCAACGCTGCGTCCACGCCACCGGACACGGGTTGCTTTTAGGAGCAACCAAGCCGCTACCGCCTAACATAACGGAGAAAGATTACTGGGAGATGGAGTATCTGGCGTGCACCACTGCTCCCAACCGGATGGGCGACTACACGGTTACGATTTCCACCTTCGAGATCGATCCCAGGTTCGTCGACCGGTACCTCGCCACCATGGCCGCGATCCTCCAAAGTTATCAGGTGAACCAGGCGGTGGTGAATCAGGAAGCAAACGCAATCGCGGCGCCGGCCATCGATGCCATCCATCGAATCGGCGCGGAGGCCACGGCCCGAATGAAAGCCAACGATATTGCCAACGACCAGCAGCACCAGACGTGGCACCAAGGTCAAGACGACATCTCCCGGCGCACTCAAGGCTTCAGCAACTATATCCTCGATCAGACCGTCGTTCAGGATAACAACAAGTATGGCAACGGCACGATCGGACATGGCACGTTGTGGAACTCGGAGGCCGACGCGCTGGTAAAAGCCAATCCCAATCGCTTCGAGTATGTGACCGTCCCGAATTATTGGAGAGGTACGGACTACGTTCCCTAGCGCCCATCGACGCGCGGACGTGGTGCAAGGCCCGCTCTCCGGCCTTGCGGCTTTTCGAAAGTGGGGCACCTTGGGCCGCGCGGCTGGCCTCCGGTTCTGGGGAGGCCGGTTGTGGCTCGGCCGAGAGGGATTCGGACCATCGCGCGCGGCAACTCCGTGACGCACGCCAACGGAAGAGCCGCAGGGCCGGAGAGCGGGCCCTGCGCTACGTCCCGTTCGCTAACCAGGGGTTGAGGAGCAAAACGCCAGTGGGTTCGAAATCGGGGGCATTACGGGTCATGACGCGGAGGCCGTGGCGCAGAGCCGTGGCGGCGATCAGCCCGTCCGAGGCATGCACCACGCGCCCCGCCTTCTGCGCGCGGGCGGAGAGTTCTCCCCACAAGCGGCAGGTTTCAAGATCGATTGCGAGAATCTGGGCGCTGTAGTCGCGTTCGAGAGTCTTCAGCCAAGCGTGAAGCGCGCGCCGCTTCGCACTTTCCCGCAGCAGAGAGATGCCCTTCAGGATTTCACCGATAGAAATAACGCTAACGAAGAGGTCCTCTTCGCTGAGCGCGTCCACCGCCTGCCGAACCGCGGGATGACCCTTCGGGTGGCGAAGTTCTGACAGCACGCAGGTATCGAGCAGGACTCTCACAGCTTCGCGTCCCGCAGGGGAGATTTGTCGCGGCGGAGGTCGACCCCCTGGAAGCTTGGACCCGCGCCCAGAAGGAATTGCTTGAACCCCATGCGTTTACCCGTCAACTTCTCATAATCACGCCGAGCAACCACCACTACGGCGTCGTCGCGCCGCAAAACCACCTGGGGGTCTCCCGTAAGCGCCCGGTTTACCACGTCACTAAACCGATTCTTAGCATCCGCCAGCCGCCATGGCATTGAGAGTCTCCTTAATCTAGCTAATCTAGCTATATCGTCCCATAGCCATTGCGATTTTGCAACTGGCACCCAAGGTCGGTATAGGGCCCAGTGGCGCAAGAGGACGTAACGCCAGGCCCGCTCTCCGGCCTTGCACCAGCACCTCTAAAAAGTGTAAGGACGCTGGTCATTCCTCTCGCGTCGCCCCGATGATTGGCGTCAAAGAGCTCATCCGTAATTGGCGACGCCGCGAATGCCGACTTATCTCAGAAGCCGTCACCCTCCTTTCGGGAATCTTGCCCGCCGCAGCGGCTCGCCCTCGGTGAAAATCAGGCGACGGCGAAAGGCAATGGGGCTGTCGCGCAGGAAAACTGCCTTCGCGAGTTCCATGTACTCGGGGAAGTGGGGCTCGGCCAAGAATCGGCGAGGGTTGTCGGCCCAGGCAGGAATGTTCAGGCCCCAGCGCCGGGCAAGGTGTTCGCCGACCGCACCGACGTAGGCATCCTGGAACGCTACGCCTATGAGTGCCGGCTCCTCTGCAATCATGCGCAGGCGATCCGGCGGGCTGCTGGGGTAGAACTCGTCGAGAAACTCGCTAATGGCATCCACCCAGTCTTGGCCGCCGATGATGCGGTCCACCGCTTCTTTAAGGCTTGTGGGGCGCATACGTCAAATTCGATGTAGTAAATCAGCGGGGCGGTATCAAAGGCCAAGAATTTTCCGGAAATGGTGGCGGTCAGCCTGCCCACGAGTCACGCTCTTGGTCAACGTACTCCTGCGCGTCCTGCTGGCGCCAAATTTCCTTGCCGAGGCCCCGCAGTTCTGTAATGCTCCGGCGCGAATCTGTCACCCCGGCACTGAGGGCCTGCACGACCGCAATCGGTCTCTTTAGGTGAGTTGCGCCGCTGCCGCGATAATTTCCTCAACCGTCAACGCCATTCTAATCCATCCTAGCTGAATGTACCATCAAAAGGCGGCGTTGCACCGCCATGTGGCGGGGTAAACCCGCCGCTACGGAACCACTTTGCGAAGCTTTAGAGTGCGGCAGCTTGCTGCCGCTTTCCTCCCCGCGAGCCCGCTCGCGGGAGTTTCGACTACACAGCCAGGTCGCGGCCAACAACTTGGAGATCAAATGTGAATACTTCGGACCAGCCAGCAAGCTGGCTGGGGGAAAAGCGGCAGCAAGCTACCGCACTCTAAAGCTTCGCAACCCACGCCCGCACGGGGAACTTGATTACGGTGTCAGCGCTACGGAAAAGCACCGAATTGGAGCTTACTTCCATTTGATTTTCGGGAAGGCTCGCGGAACAATCCCCGCGCCTTCCTTCACCGTGATGATCTGATCGATGGGCACGTTGGCGAGTTTGTCCACAACGCCGCTGGGCCAGGTGATTTCCAGGGATTCGATGGTCTTGCGCTGCCCCAAGCCGAAATGGATGCGGGGGTCTTGCGCCGACATGTAACTCATCCCCCCCTGCGCTTGCCGGTATTCGACGAACCCGTCGGTCGAAAGTTTCAGCGCGGCGCCACGGCCGTCGCGGTTGGACTTCACTCCCACCAGCATGACTTCCAGCCAGTGGTTGGCGTTGCCGCCGTCGTTCCGCAGCAATTCCGGGAGGTCGTTGCTATTGGAAATGGCAATGTCCATGTCGCCGTCATTATCGAAGTCCGCCACCGCCGAGCCCCGGCCCGCGGTGGGCTTCATAAAGTCTGGGCCCAGTTGCTCCGACACCTTTTCGAACTTCCCCCCGCCCAAGTTGCGGAACGCCAGTTTGGGCTCCTTCCAGGTCACCTCGGTGTGGTAGAGCGCGACATTATCCAGCATACTTCCATTCGACTGGATGATATCGATCCAACCGTCGTTATCGTAATCGAACATCCTGGCACTGACACCGCTGAGGAGGGTGGCCTTGTTGCCCATGCCGGAGTTAAAGGTGGCATCGTCAAATGACTCGTCGCGGTTATTGTGATAGAGCCGGTTCAGTTCGAAATCCAAATGGGTGACGTAGATGTCCAGCCAGCCGTCGCCGTCGACGTCCGCGGCGTCAATGCCCATTCCCGCTTCGTATTTTCCGTCGTCGCTGGCCGCGACGCCCGAGGTGAAGGAAACGTCGCGGAACGTTCCATCATGATTATTGAGGAAAAGGAAATTCGGCCAGGTGTCGTTGGCTACTGCGATGTCGGGCCAGCCGTCGTTGTTGAAGTCGGCCAGCACCACTCCCAATCCCTTGGCTTCCGGCTTGCCAATGCCTGACGCGTCGCTTACATCGGTGAACGTTCCATCGCGGTTATTGTGGTAGAGCTTCAGTCGCTCTCCGCGATAGTTGTCGGGATGGCAGTAGGCGCGGTATCCCGGCTTGTGCTCGCCGCAATAGAGATTGTTCTGCGGCGTCCATTGAATGTAGTTGCAGATCAGCAGGTCGAGGTAGCCGTCCTTGTCGTAATCGAACCATCCCGCGCTGGTCGACCAGTTGCCCTCATCCGCCACTCCCGCCTTCGCTGTCACATCGGTGAAGGTGCCGTCGCCATTATTGTGGTAGAGAATCGCGCGGCCGTAACCGGTCACCAGCATGTCGGGGTAACCGTCGTTGTCGAAATCGCCCACGGCGGCACCCTGGCCGTAATGGCCCTCGCCGCCGACTCCGGCCCTCGCTGTGACGTCGGTGAACGTTCCGTCGCCGTTGTTGTGATAGAGCGCCGAGCGCAGCGGACTTGGGGGCTTGTACCACTCGGCGGCGGCCGTCTGAACCAGGTAAAGATCCATCAGGCCGTCCTGGTCGTAGTCGATCCAGCCCAGGCCGTTGCCCATCGTCTCAATGTATTCCTTCTCCGGGCTCATCGTGGCGTCGTGGCGAAAGGTAATTCCGGCGGCTGCGGTTACGTCAGTGAAATGCACCCGAATGCCGGTGGCTGCGGGCGGGGAAGGCTGCGCGTGCACGGTGGTCCGCGCCGCTAGCCCTCTGATCGCGACTGCAGCGGCCAACAGGGCGACTGTCGCGAGCGCGGTCATCATCGCCTTCCGATTCGGCGTTTGTTCCTTCAAGCTTTTCCCTCTTTCGGCGAACCCACCGACTATATCGCGAACCGGCCTATGGCCTCAATTACCATTCGCAATGATGGAAGGGATTGGCGGCTCGCATCCCGATCCGTCTTCGCCTTTCCGCTGAAATTGCGGACACGGTGTCCGCAGGGGCCCGGTCCCTAATAGTCCTGGAAGGAGGGGGAAGGGGCGGGTTGGTACACCCGATTCGGACAAAATGACCCAACGGAGCTAGCCACGATGCGCCCAGGCAATAGCCGAACGGTCGTGTCCCAGGCGGTAAAAAATGGGGCCAAGTGGGACATCAATCGGGTTGGCTATCATTTCGACGGGTGGAGTTGCGATCCGGGCGGAACACGCCGAGCTTGTTCATGCGCGACTGGAGGGTTGTGCGTTTCATGCCCAAGCGGACGGCGGCGCCGCTTGGTCCGGCGATGACCCAGTTGGTGTCGCGCAGGGTGCGCAGGATGTGATCGCGCTCCGCGGCCTCCAGAGTCACCGGCGAGGCGGCAGCCACGTCGCCGCTAAGACGGTCTTCCGGCAGGGGGACATGCAGCACCGACCCTCGCGAAAGGATCACGGCGCGCTCGATCAGGTTCTCGAGTTCGCGCACGTTGCCCGGCCAATGATACATCGCTAGAGCTTCCATTTCCTCAGTGGGAATGGTTTCGATATGGCGATCCATGCGGCGCGCGTGCTTCTGGGCAAAGTAGCGGACCAGCAGCGGAATATCCTCCGAGCGATCGCGCAACGGCGGCACGACAATCGGGAAAACGTTCAACCGGTAATAGAGATCGCTGCGGAAGAGGCGGTCCTCGACCATCTGCGTGAGGTCGCGATTAGTGGCGGCAACGACCCGCACATCCACGTGCAGAGTGCGGGTGCTGCCTAGGTGCTCGAACTCCTTTTCCTGAAGAACGCGCAGCAATTTGGGTTGGAGTTCCAGAGGGATGTCGCCAACTTCGTCGAGGAATAGTGTCCCGCGATGGGCCAGTTCGAACCGCCCCACCTTTTGCGCGATCGCCCCGGTAAACGCGCCCTTTTCGTGGCCGAACAATTCACTTTCCAGGAGGCCAGTGGGGATGGCGGCGCAATTGACTTTCACAAACGTGCGTTCGCGGCGCGGGCTCAGGTCGTGAATGGCGCGCGCGATCACTTCCTTGCCGGTGCCGGTTTCGCCCAAAACCAGCACACTGGAATCGGTCGTGGCCACGGTTTCCACCTGGCTCAAAACCCGCTTGAGGGCGGCGCTTTCGCCCACGATTTCTTCAAACGTATATTCGGTGCGGATTTCCTCCTCCAGGTAGAGCTTCTCGTCGGCAAGCTTGTTCTTAAGCTCGGCGATTTCGCGATAAGCCAGGGCATTTTCAATCGCGATGGCCACTTGATTCGCCACGCGCATTAGCAGGTCGACGTCTTCCTGGTTGAAGGCGCCGGTCCGAAGGCTCGACAGGCTGAGCGTTCCAAGCGTCCGGTTGGCGGTGACCAGCGGCACGATGCAGCCCGACCGCAGCCCTTCGGCGATGAAGAGGCTGCTGACGCTCGCCTTATAGCGGTCCAGACCGACGCCAGAAACAATCAGGGGTTTGCGCGTGACGATGACCTCGCCGGAGGGAGTGCCCTCGACGGGGAACACCATTTCTTCCTGGAGCAGTCCCTTGCTCTGCGGAAAATCGAGCGCTTGCAGGCGAAGTTGATGGGCGGCAGGTTCATAGAGCGCCAGGCTGGCGTAATCGTGATTCATCACGCGCCGCAAGCAGGCGGAAATGGCGGAAAGCAATTGGTGCAAGTCGAGCGTGGAGACAAGCGCGTTGTTGACTTCCAGCAGCAGGCGCAGGCGGTCGCGCTCGCGGGAGAGTTCTTGCTGGTAAATCTGAGCATGCTGGGAATTGAGCGCATTATCGACGGCCACGGCCACCTGCGCCGCCACTTGCCGGAGAAACTCGAGGTCGGCGGCATCGTAGGCGCTAGCTTCGATCGAGCCGAACGCCATCGCCCCCACGCGCCGTTGGGCTGTCGTCAGCGGCAGCACGCAGAGGGATTGCACTCCATGCTGAAGCAGCATGTTGCTGACAATCGGAAACCGCTCGTCGTGTTCGAGAGGGGAAATGACCAGGGGCTGCTGGTTTTCCCAAACAAGCTGCCGCGCGTTTTCATCCATGGGGACTTCGAAGCCGGGCTGCACCCGGGTGGCGAGCGAGCTCTCGAGCACGTGTACTCGCACGATGTTGCGTGCCGGGTCGGGAAGCGTGAGGCAAATGAAGTCGAACGTCACCAGGCGCTCGAGCAGCGCCGCGAGAGAGCGAAAGAGGTCCTGGAGGTCCCGGTGCGAGGCGATCGATTCCGATACCTGAAGCAGCGCGCGGTACCGCTCGACCGCCGCGGCGTTCGAGGGTTCAACATAGCCGGGACTTGCCATGGTTTGAGCTTAGCACCCTTGCGCGCCGTGGCTCAAGGTGCGCCGGTTCGCGGTAGTGTCCTAATCTGAGGCGTAGCGCCGCCACCTTGGCGGCTCCTGTGCCGGCTGGAAGCGAGCGCTACGCCTCAGATTAGGACACTACCCGGTTGGCCCGCCTTCCCCTCAGCTCGATCGAGGACGGCGCACAACTTATCCGGCCAGCGGTGGGGGTTTTGGCTCAATGCTTCGACCGTAAAGGTGGCCGCTAAGATAGCGACAAAATGGCTCAGGTCAAGGAATGATAGAAATTTGCGACAGGGGGATGAGGGCCATTTGCCCCGCGTCAAAACCAAAGGAGTTATGAGGCACTATTGCCGGAAAACAGGGCGTGCGAAAACGGTGTCGCCGCGGGACCCGCGTTGAAAGTGTGCGCTTTCAATTGGTTGTGGCTGACAAAGGGTCGTTCCTTCATTATACGACATCAAATTATCCGCGAAGCTAAGACTGGACCTCAATTTGCTGTAGGATTCACCATGCCGAGTACTTTGGAGGTCGCGTTCAAATCGGTCCCGGTTGAGACTCATAAGGGTCGCAGGCTGGCGGTTCGCCCGTTTGGGAGGGAAGACTTTGGGGCGCTCGTCCAGATGTACAAGAGTTTCGAGCCGAAACGCGTGGCCCAGGGACTACCCCCGCCGGACGTCCCTCGGATCGCTCACTGGATCGACCGGTTGGAGCAAAAGTCCCAGGCGCTGCTGGCCTGGAAGGGCAGTGAGGTGGTTGCCCACACGATTCTCTGCCCCATGACCGGCGGCTCGGTGGAATTTACGATTTTCGTGCATCAGGACTACCGCGAAGAAGGGTTGGGGACGGTAATAAGCCGCCTGACCCTGGCGTGGGCGGTGCAAATGGGCTTTACCCAAGCCTACCTGACTACGGAAACCTCCAACTTTCGCGCCCTACGCCTCTTCCGCAAATTGGGTTATCAAACCACCAGCAGCTACGGTGATGAGGTGGAAATGAAGCTCGATCTCTCATCCTTCGAATCCGACCGCCCCCAAGCCGCCTGACCCCGCTGCTTTATTCCTGGCCCCATCAAGCAACCGTAGCGCGGACCTGTTCTGTAGGTCCGCGGCTTTTCATTGTTAATCGGCGACGAGCGGCAGTGCCATGAAACACCCCTCGCCCCACAATTTCAAATCCTCGGAAAATGCCGCGGACCTACCGAACAGGTCCGCGCTACGATGTTCGGTCCGCGGTTTTCTATTTTTAATCTTCGACGAGCGGCAGTGCCATGAAAGACCCGCCGCCCCACAATTTCAAATCCTCGGAAAATGCCGCGGACCTACCGAACAGGTCCGCGCTACGATGTTCGGTCCGCGGTTTTCTATTTTTAATCTTCGACGAGCGGCAGTGCCATGAAAGACCCGCCGCCCCACAATTTCAAATCCTCGGAAAATGCCGCGGACCTACCGAACAGGTCCGCGCTACGTTTCCGGTTGAGAGTCATTAAATTTTCGCGTTCGGGTCGGCGGGCAAAGGCACGCGGTCGATGGTGAGGCCGCAACGGTCCTCCTGCTCGGCGGCCGCCACGCCTGCGAACTCGGGAAAGCTGGACCACTTCCATTCCTCCGGCTGCGCCACCAGACCTCTCTTCACCGGATTCAGATGAATGTACTCGACCGTCTCCGCATACTCTTTCACGGTGCGCTGAGCGCGGTCAAAATAACGTTCTTGCCAGAGTTCGCCTTCCTCTTGCCGGCCGTGGTTGATTGCAACCATCGAACTGACCTTGATGGCACTCATCGCTTGCGCGATGCTGAGCGGGAAGGGCGGATATAAGATGGCATGCCAGTGGTCGGGAAGAAAAACCCAGGCCGTGAGTGAAAATCCCTTCTTTTGCCGCATCCGCGCGAGTGCGTTCGCCAATCGCGAGTAATCCCGTTCCTCCAGTTTTTCCCTCGCTGCGAGCAATTTCACGGTTACCGAGAAGAAGCGGTCAAAGAGGAAGGGACGGCGCAACCGGGACATGCGACCAATTTAGGCGCGATGCCGCCCTGATGCAAGAGCGAACCGAACATCGCAGCGCGGACCTGTTCGGTAGGTCCGCGGCTTTTGTCCGGGAATCGAGGCGAAAGGCCTGACCCCTCTGCTATATTCCTGGCCCCATCAAGCAACCGTAGCGCGGACCTGTACTGTAGGTCCGCGGTTTTTATCCGGGAATCGAGGCGAAAGGCCGCGGACCTACAGAACGGTTTTTTATTTTTAATCGGCGACGAGCGGCAGTGCCATGAAACACCCCCCGCCCCACAATTTCAAATCCTCGGAAAATGCCGCGGACCTACCGAACAGGTCCGCGCTACGATGTTCGGTCCGCGCTTTTTGTCCGGGAATCTAAGCGAAAGGCCGCGGACCTACCGAACAGGTCCGCGCTACGATGTTCGGTCCGCGGTTTTTGTCCGGGAATCTAAGCGAAAGGCCGCGGACCTACCGAACAGGTCCGCGCTACGTTTGTCACACCATCTATCCGTGCGGCAGTCCCAGCTTGAAACGCACGAGGTCGTATTCGCGCATGGGCGCAAAGATCTCGGGCTCCTGAAATGGCCAGATCTGCGCCTTGGTGGCAGTTGACCCCGAAGCGTCAATGATCGCGTTCACTGCCCGACGGGCTGCCTCATTGGCGCCTTCCATCGTCGCCAGATCGGTATAGGTGCGCACGTAGTCGGAGGCAAGAAAGAAGTTAGGAATTTCCGTGGAAGCCTCGGGGCGGTATTGGAGCGAGCCCGCCGGATTGATGAGGAGCGGTTCCGCGTTGGTAACAGCGCTGGGATTCGGGAATTGGATGTCGGGGTCCAGAAACCACGATAGCAGGTTGCTGTCGCTGATCGGCTCTGCCGCGCCGGTGTTCAAGTGAGACTTGAGCTGGGTCCACGCTTCATTTTTGATCTCCTCGGCGGTGCAGCTTGTTGCGGGTTTACCGTAGACAATGCCCGCCGCGTCCCAATCGGAAATAACGACGGAGAGGATGCCTCCCACCTTACCGTCGCCCAGGCCGGCAAAATCCACTCCTGGCCAGAACTGCCTCTGAGAAATCGAGGTGAGCGCCCAGGGAGAGTCAAGATAGTTGGAATGCCCATGGACGAGAGGGACGTCATCCTTTAAGTAGAATTGAATCCCGTTCATCCATCGCGTTTGAAGTTTGTCGAGATTGGCAAGAGAGGGAGCGGCGGCCTTGAGGGCGTTAGTCGCCAACCCCGTCATGATTTCGACGGGCAGCGCACTGACGTAGAAGTCGGCGGTTACCGGGGAAACCCTTCCGCTTTGGTCAATCAGCACCTTGTTGATGCGACCGCCGTCGAGCTCAATAGAGCGCACGGCGGTATTCCCCCGCAAACTGACTCCGAGCGCATTGAGGTGAGCGATCCAGGGATCGATCCATGCCGCGTTGGTGGGGCCGTTGAGGAGGCGGTCAAATCCCCCGCCGTTGCACATAAGCCCCAGCATCAGTTGCAGGTCGATGTAACCCACCGTTCGGGTGCTGCTGATTTCCGCTTTCATGGCGACTAGCGACCGAGTCAGGCCTTCGCCGAGATACTTCTGATAGCTCAGGGACTTGTTCTTCGCGTCGATAAAATCCCACCAGGCGATATTTTCGTACTCGGCGACCCGGCGCTCCTGACAGGTGGTGAGGAGCACCAGCAAACGGTCGATAAAGAAGAGGACCTCGTTATCCGGTATACCCAGATTGCTGAACAGAGACTTGAAAACGGTTGTCCAGTCGTCAAGGGTCTGGGGGAATCGCGTGGGCTCAAGGAACGCAACTTTTCCCGTGCGGGCGATTTCCACGCGAGTGGAATAAACAAAATTATCGAAGACGGATTTGCCTGCAAACGGGATGCGCTTCATAGAATCCGGCAAATGTTTGTAGAAACTTGGAAAAAACCGGAACCCATGTTCGCCGGGCAGAGGCAATCGGCCGGGCGTGGCCGAATCAGGCACCGGAATGCTGCGTGCCTTGCCGCCAAAGTCCGGTCTGCGTTCGTAGACGGCGACTTCAAAACCGCGTTCGGCGAGCTCCTGCGCCGCGCTCAGGCCGCCAACGCCGCCACCAAGAACCACAACTCGAGTGCTCATCATTCACCCCAGCTTTGATGTTTGTCGTCACGATCAGCGCAACAAAACATCTGCTTGTCCTGCCCGTTTTGCCGGATTTTCGGTTATCGATCCCCTGCGTGATTTGTAAGATACGCCTGACCGCCGCTGAATGCAAATGTCAGCGCGCTACGTTGCTCGTGTTGCGCAAACAATGCAATCCCGCTTAAACTCCTTGGACTGGCTCTTAGCTTGGGAGACAGGGTAAATCGGGGGGGCATGATCGACGAGGTGAAAGATTTGCCATCCACGCCGCTGGAAGAAATCCGCCCAATTTCGCTCGGGGAAATACGGGAAGCGCGCGAGCGTATTGCCTCGACCATCGTGCGCACGCCACTCATCCGTCTGCAACTGGGGCCGGACTACCCCGACATCCGGCTGAAGCTCGAGAACCTTCAGCCGATCAACGCCTATAAGCTGCGCGGCGCCGCCAATGCCGTGGCCATGCTGCGCGAGTCCGAGCGCGCGCGCGGAGTGTGGACGATCAGCGCGGGAAATGCCGGGCAAGGCGTTGCCTACGCGGCGAAACAAGCGGGGGTGCCGTGTACGGTCGTCGTGATTCAGACGGCGCCGGGGTCGAAGATCGAACGCATGAAGGCGCTCGGTGCGAAACTCGTTCCGGTTTCTTACGATGTCGCGTGGAAGGCCCTTGAACAGCGTTCGTTCCCCGGAGTTGACGGGACGTTCGTGCATCCGTTCGACGACCACAACTTCATCGCCGGGCATGCGACCATGGGACTCGAGATTCTTGAAGACGCACCCGATGCGGCCGCGGTCATTGCCAGCATCGGCGGCGGCGGGCTCGTCGTGGGCCTCGCCAGCGCCATCAAGGCGCTCAAGCCGGAGGTAAAGATTTGGGGCGCCGAACCGGAAACTGCCGCCCCCGCGGCGCTCTCGTTCCAGAAGGGATCGCCGCAGGTGTTCACGGATTGGAAGTCTTCGTTCGTAGACGGCGCCGGCGGCCAGAGCGTCTTTCCGCGCATGTGGGAGCGAATGAAGCCCTTGCTCGATGGTTCCATCGTCGTCACTCTGGACGAGACGAAAAGGGCGATGCGGCTGATGGCGGAGAAGGCGCGCGTTATCTCCGAAGGCGCTGGAGCGTTGCCGCTGGCGGCCGCCTTGACGGGCAAAGCCGGCCAGGGTCCGATCGTCGCCATCGTCTCCGGCGGCAACATCGATTTAAAGAAGTTCTGCGAGCTGATCCAGGCGCCCGCCGTCGACTTGCCTTCGTAGCGCGGACGTGTTCGGTAGGTCCGCGGTTCTTCCGCGAATGCCCACGAAAAGCCGCGGACCTACCGAACAGGTCCGCGCTACGGTCCTTAACCACGACGTCGTGATCACACTCTTTCCAGCAGTACCACGCCCGCTCGCCATTTGGCCATTTGCTTCTGGGTACGTTTGGGGAAGAGTTTCATCTGCAATTTGAATATCCACATGAACGGCGGTAGACGGCCAAAGCGCCGGGAGTTCTCGAATAGGGCATGAAACTCCTTTTCGCGCCAGCCCAAGGGCTCAAAAAATTTCGTTCCCTCCGCGGGTCCGAACTGCATCCGGGTGTTGGCGGCCTTCATGTGTTTTCCCCACCACTTCTGCATGCGCTTCACAATCAGGGGAGTGGACAAATCGCAAACCCAGTATTGGATCTGCGGCATTTCGTGGAGGTCGTGCGCCAGCTCGCTGACCGTGGCTTCGTTCAGGTAGACCAGCAGGCCTTCCGTAAGGACGAGCGCTCGCTTCATCTTGCCCGCCTGCTCGGCCAGCGCGCGTTGGCGCTCCGCAGGATTCGCAAGGTCCACGCTGACCCGCTCGAGTGGGCAGCGCGGAGTTTCGTCCTTCATTAGTTCGGTCTTGGCCGCGATGAGCGCGGGAAGGTCCATCTCCACCCAATGCAGCGAGGGCGGAAGCGGCAATCGATAAGGCCGTGCGTCGAGCCCTGCCGCCAGGTTGAGCACGGTGTCGACGCCTTCTCGAACCAGCCGTGACACGATTTCATCGATCAGCACGGTGCGAGTGATGGTGCTCCACGCGATGCGCTTGCCCCACCGCAGGCGGCGCGCGATCTCCTCGCCGCGATCGCCAGCTAGGCGTTCCGCGTAGGGGTCGTGGAAGAGCGCGTCAGGGCGCGCTGACTCCATGGCGCGATGATGCGCGACCAGCAGCGCTGTGTCAGATACAGATTCCAGAATGCGGGAGCTGCCCAGACTTGCCATAACGGCGGCATTATATCAGCCACGATTGCGCACTCGCCACTTTCCGACCTTGGCGGCAGCCACTACTTCAAATCGGCAGCCACAGTCTGTTTCCATCGCGAGTTCCGCCGCGCCGCGCATCAGTTGATGCTGGCCTCTCTCCTCCCAGCGTGAAGGGGTAGCACGCGTTATCCCCGCAAAAAATAGCGGAACATCTTCTGCCAGTGCGGTGTCGAATAGGGTGGAAGGAAAGGAAACACAGTCGTAGGAGCGCTCCGCGGCTGACACCGGTAAAGACTAGGGGTTGGGGGCTAGGGATTGGGGTAAACAAACTCTCCCCATCGCCTGGTACCCAGCGTCGAGCCCCCAGTCCCCAGTACCTAGAACTCACTGGAGGTGCAGCCATGTTCGAGGACGCGCTGTTGGAGTCTTCACCCCGCCGGGTTTCCGTACTCTGCCGAATCCACTATCTGCTTTCAACCTTGGTTGGCACGATGTTCTTTGCCCTGGGCTGGTACCTGCTGCCCTGGGTGCTGGCCTTTGCCGGCGAACGTGCTCTGTTCATCGCCGCGGCGACGGTAGGATTGGCCGCAGAGGCCTACGCGCTGATGCTCTGCTACGTGTGGGCGGACACCCGGCAGCAACATCTGCGCACTTGGCCGTGGCTCGGGTTCACGCTCTTGCTGAATCTGCCGGGCTTCCTGATTTACCTCGTCTACTCTGCCGGCAAATCCGGCGACTGGAAGCGCGCCTCCCTGCCGCTCGCCTACATCGCCGAGTCGATGCTGGTGGGAGTGCTTGTTCTTGTTCCGATCATTCGCACTCAGGCATTGCCAAGGCAGTTGTTAATTGGGGAGATTCATATCTCTCCGCCGCCGGGTCCGCCTCCTATGCGTACCGCCGGGCCTCGCACGCGGCCGGCGCCCCGTGCCACAGTGGATCTGACTCTCGCACCCGCCTTCATTCCAACTGGTGTAACACGGGTAGTGGATACCCCCCAACCACCGCGCGAGGTTGCCGGCGACGGCGCGACGGTAATCGGCGGAATTCCTGGTGGATCCGCGGGTGGACCTGCGGATTGGGTCATCGGCGGTATGCCTTCGGGCGGTCAGCTGCCTCCCCCGCCGCCAACGCATGTCGCTCCCAGGCAGAAAATGATTCGGGTAGGCGGGAATGTCATCGCTGCACAGGCGCTGTATCAGCCTTCGCCTGTCTATCCGCCGCTTGCCACAATGGCTCGCGTCCAGGGAACGGTGGTGCTGCAAGCCATCATTGGCACAGACGGCACAATCAAGGATTTGAAGGTCCTGAGTGGCCACCCGTTGTTGGTCCGTGCGGCGCTGGATGCGGTCAAAACGTGGCGTTATCAACCCACGCTTCGGAACACTGAGCCGGTGGAGGTGCTTACCGAAATCAATGTGACATTCAAGCTGGGGGAGTAGGACAAAACCCTGCGTCAATTCTGTTCAACATCGCAGTGATACGAAGCTTCAAGGTTAGCAAGAAGCGGCGAAGAGGGAAGAAGCTGGCGTCAAGCTACTTCTTCCCTTCTTCCTTTAGCCGTTCGTCTTGCCATTGTGAGTTAATGGCTGGATAAAACTGCTCGGGGTGTTCGATGGCCCAAATCTGTTTATGGATGATCCAGTTGTCGGGATCTAGGGCCGAGGCCTGCTGCAGGGCCGCTAGTGCTTTGTCCTTCTTCCCAAGGTCGAGATAGGCGGTGGCGAGCCCCACAAGCGCACGGGTGGATTTGGGATTTATTTCGAGCACAGCTTGGAATTCCCTCAGCCCGCGGTCATCTTGTTTGCTCTCCACCAGACGTTCTGCCAACGTCATCCGCAAATCCAGATTCTGGGGGTCGCGTTTTTGTGCTTCCTCCGCCTGATGGAGCGCCTCCGCAAGCGGGCGTGTGTAGTCGCCCCCTGGCTGTAGCGTCTGGTGGCTCGGCGCGGAGAGAAGGCCTTCGATAGCGGCTACGTCGGCCGGGTTGCGGGCATCGAACTCGCCGATCTTTGCATAGCGGACGATCCCTTGTTCGTCAATAAAGAAGCCGTTCGGGACCACGGGGAAGCCGTAAAGGTCCCACAATCCCTGGGCGCGATCGACAGCGGAGGGGAAGGTTACGCCCGCCGCCTCGGTAAAGCGCCGTGCCACTTCCGCTCCCTGGGTGTCCATGGAAATCGAGAAGATTTCAAAATTCTCGTGCTGGTGTTTTTCGTAGAATTTCTGCCAGACCGGCAGTTGTGAGCGGCACCCTCACCACGATGCCCAATTAAAGACGAGAACGCGATGGCCGCGGAAATCGCTGAGCCGGTAGGTGGTCTTGCCGTCCAAGGAAGGAACGGTAAAGTCGGGCGCGGGCTCACCGACCTTGATTTTCTGCGCCCATCCCACGGAGTGCATCGCCGCCATGAGTGTGGCCCCCAAAATAAAAAGTGCCAATTTGCGCATAGGCCCTCCTCGTCTGCCTGAAGGCTATCGGATTTGGTAAGGTCGCTCAGCCCGCTTTAATCGCACTCACGGCCAGAGGCGAGTACATCGTTGCCGCCGGATGATGCGATTTTTCGTACTCGGCGATCCGGTCGGCGATTCGCAGCGTCAGGCCGATGTCGTCCCAGCCATTCAGCAGGCACTCGCGGCGGAAGGGGTCGACGCTGAAGTCGAAATGCAACCCGGCATCGTCGGTAATGGTTTGAGTTTGCAGGTTCACCGTCAGCCGGTATCCTTCCTTGGCGGCGAGGCGGCGAAAGACTTCGTCAATCTGCGCATCGGGCAGGGTCACGGGCAGGATTCCGTTCTTGAAACAGTTGTTATAGAAAATGTCCGCGAAGCTGGGCGCCAGGATGGCGTGGAAGCCGTAATCCAGAATCGCCCACGGCGCGTGCTCGCGGCTGGAGCCGCAACCGAAATTGGCCCGCGCTACGAGCACTGATGCGCCCTGGTAACGCAGCGCATTCAGAACAAAGTCAGGGTTGGGCGTCTCGCCATCGCCAAGGTAACGCCAGTCATAGAAGAGCACGCGCCCGTAACCTTCGCGCGTAATCCACTTGATGAATTGCTTGGGCACGATCTGGTCGGTGTCGACGTTCACGCGATCCATAGGAGCAACAAGGCCCGTGTGTTTGGTAAAGGATTGCATAGGTCTCCAAAGCAATTATGAATTCTGAATGCTGAATTCTGAATCACCAACTCATCCAAGATCACACGATCACTCGCATCTTCCGCTTTCAGCATTCATAATTCATAATTCAGAATTTCTTTTCACTCCGCGTGTCCCAGACCCCAATTGCGGATGTCCACAAAGTGCCCTTCAATTGCCGCGGCGGCGGCCATCATGGGGCTGACCAGGTGCGTGCGGCTGCCTGCGCCCTGGCGGCCCTCGAAATTGCGATTCGAGGTTGAGGCGCTGCGCTCGCCCGGGGGAAGCACATCGGGGTTCATGGCGAGGCACATGCTGCACCCCGCATCGCGCCACTCGAAGCCAGCGTCCAGGAAAATCCTGTCGAGGCCTTCCTTTTCCGCCTGAGCCTTGATCTGCATGGAGCCTGGAACCACCAGCGCTTCCTTCAGAGACTTGGCGACGTGCTTGCCCGCCACCACACGCGCAGCCAGGCGCAGATCCTCCAGGCGCGAGTTGGTGCACGAACCGATGAAAATGTAGTCGAGCGGGATGTCGGTGATGCGCGTTCCGGGCTTGAGCGCCATATACTCGAGAGCGCGAGTGGCGGCCTGGCGGTCGACGGGATCAGCAAAAGAATTGGGCTCCGGCACCTTGCCCGTAACGTCCGCGACCATCCCTGGATTGGTGCCCCAAGTGACCTGGGGAGCGATTTCGGCAGCGTCGAGCTTTACGACCTTGTCGAATTTTGCTCCGGCATCCGTCGGCAGGGATTTCCAATGCTCCACGGCGGCGGTAAAGTCCTTACCGCGCGGAACGAACGGCCGACCTTCCAAATAGGCAAAGGTGGTGTCATCGGGAGCCACCATGCCGGCGCGCGCACCGCCTTCAATCGACATGTTGCACACGGTCATGCGGCCCTCGATGGAGAGATCGCGAATCGCCTCACCAGCGTATTCGATCACGTGGCCCGTGCCGCCGGCAATGCCGATCTTGCCGATGACGGCCAAAATGATGTCCTTCGCGGTGACGCCCGGCGCACGACGACCGTCGATTTGCACCAGCATGGTTTTCGACTTGAATTGCGCCAGGCACTGCGTGGCCAGCACGTGCTCAACCTCGCTGGTGCCGATGCCAAAAGCCAGCGCCCCCAAGGCTCCGTGGGTCGACGTGTGGCTGTCGCCGCATACAATCGTGAGGCCGGGCTGCGTGATGCCAAGTTCAGGCCCGATGACGTGCACGATGCCTTGATTAGGGCTCTCCATGTCGAAGTACAGGATCCCATTTTCCCGGCAGTTACGCCCGAGCGCCGCAATCTGCGTCGCCCCAATTTCGTCCAACATGGGCAAATGGCGGTTCTTGGTGGGAATCGAGTGGTCCACCACCGAGAAGGTCAAGTCGGGCCGGCGCACCTTCCGCCCCGCCACCTTGAGACCGGCAAAAGCCTGCGGTGACGTGGCTTCATGCACCAAATGCCGATCAATGTAGATAAGTGCGGGCTGGCCAGGCTCCTCGGCAACCACGTGGGCTTCCCAGATCTTTTCGTATAAAGTTCGAGCAGGCATAGATTATAGGCTCAGAGCACTCAGCTTTCAGCCGTCAGCCAAGCCCCGCACCTGCAAGGCCCGCCGCTGACTGCGGAGTAACCCGGGCGCAAGAGGTTGTAAGTCGCCCGGACGTTTTCATTATACGCCAGCGCGGGGGACGGGAGGACTTCGAATTAGTTCCGAATCCCGAACTCCTGCATGAGCTTGTCGGTCTCGCGATATGCTTCCGCGACCCACTCGACAATTTTTTCGGGTTCGGGTGAGTACTCCAGTTCGATACTGATAACCCCGTTGAAGCCGACCTTTTTCAGTTCCGCGAGGTAAGGCCGAAAATTCACCACTCCTCGCCCCGGCGGCAAATCGCCATGTTTCGTTCCGTCGCAATCGGAAAAATGTGCGTGGGCGATGCGCCCCTGCAATTCGGAAATCTCTTCCGGCGGCGTATGGGCCAGCGCCAGGTGTGAGATGTCCAGATTGGCGCGCACGGCGGGGTCGTGGACGTCATTCAAAAAGGTGACCATCTTCGCCAGCGTGTTCACGATGGAAAGTTGAAAGGGCTCGAGTTCGATGGCGATTTCAATGCCCAATCCCGCGGCGTAGTCGCCCAACTCCGCCACCGCTTCCACCGCCCATTTCCATTGATCGCCAGGCGCGATGACTTCCTGTTGCCAGATGTATTCTCCCAGCACCAGCAAAAGATTCCGGGCCTCGAGTTCGTAAACGAAGTCGAGGTATTCCTTGGCGCGCTCGACGTGGAACCGGCGCACGGCTCGATTGAAATCCGCAATCCCCAAGGCGCAACAGCAAACGCTGATGATGGGCAGCTTGACCTCGTGGCAGCTATCCTTAATCAACTTACGCTCTTTAATATCGATCTCCAGCGGGTCGGCGAAAATATCGATCGTGTCGAAACCGATCTCTTTCGTTTTATGAATGCCTTGCGCGGTACCCACGGGGGAGCCCAACCAGGCTGAATTAATAAGTCCGAGCTTCATGCGTTTTCCTCCTTGATTTCCGCCGGCCGCACCGGCCGATGCTGGTCGAGCGAACGATAACAGGCTTCCACGAGCGCCACCGTGTTGAGGTTGTCCCGCCCGCTGAGGACGGATTCGCGGCCCTCTTCCAGGCTGCACCAGAACTCTCCCATGGTACCCTCAAAGGCGTCGGGGAACCAAACTTGCGGCCATGTCGGGGAGAACCAGCAGCCGGGCTCTTGTTGCGTGGTGAATCGGATCGTGCTGGGAACGCGGGCGGGATAGCCTGGCCATCCGATGGTGCCCTCCGCCATTCCCGCAGTCCCTTCCACCCGCCACTTGATGTAAATGTCCGCCGCCCCACCTTCGCGTGCCGGTCCGGTCCAAACATCGTCCCACGCTGCCGCGCGTAAACCGTTTGCATATTCCAGGATATAGAGCACAATGCCGTCGCGATGGGGGAATTCCGTTCGGGGATCCGGGCGCGCGCTGGCATAGACATATTCGGGATCGCCGAAGAGATAGCGAAAAGAGTCCAGGTGATGGATGCTCATGAACATGAGCGTCACCTTGCCGTAATCCTTTGCCCATGATTGCCAGTGGGGGATGGCTCGCATGTCCACCGTGGCGAGCACTGGCTCTCCCAAATAGCCCCGCCCGAGCACGGTCTTCAAAGCGCGGATGGAGTGGTCGTAGCGCATGTTCTGATTCACACAGAGCCGCACGCCGGCACGCTCGCAAGCCACCACCATTTCCCGAGCCTCACGGTAATTTGTGGCCAAGGGCTTCTGTGCCAAGATTCCGCGGATGTGCGGATGCTGGAGCGCCGCGTGCAAAATGGCTGGTTGTGCGGCCGGTGGAACTGCGATGTCAAGCACCTCAATCTGGTCGTCGGCCAAAAGTTCCTGGTAGGTATTATAAACCTTGGGGATTCCCCGCAATTCCGCCGCGGCCCGCGTCCCCGCAGGATCCTTGGAAGTAATCGCCACCACGTTGAAGCCCGCGTTCTTGTATGCGACGAGGTGGACATCGCGCATGATAAATCCCGCCCCAATGGCGCCAATGCGGAAATCCTTCCTGCGTGGAGGAACCGGCAGGTGTTCTAAATTCAGGTCAATATCCATTCGACGCGCTCCGTTCGTTTCGCTTGCAAAGACACCGAAGGAGTAGATTCACAGGATCGCAAGCGCGCTGATTCTACGCCGACAACCGGCGAAAATCACCCTCTTCTTTTCCGTCCCTTAGGGATTCCTGATGGTCCCACGGAAGGTTTACGTCGCCGCTTCCACACCGCTCGGCCTCTGATATACTCCCGCTTGCCATCCCAAGAAAGGCTCAATCTGGAGGACCCGATGAAATACATATGGCTTTCAAAAGCGACTCCCTTTCTCTTGCTACCTCTTATTTTCGCCGGGTTGTACTGTACGGCGAGCGCAGCGCAGCCCACCCCGCGGGCGGGGACAAGTGACCAGGTCACACTGATTCACTGCGGCACATTGATTGACGAGGTATCGGATGAACCGCGCCAGAATGTGCAGGTGGAGATTGCGGGCAATAAGTTTCGGTCGGTCACGAATTACAAGCCTGATTTTGTCCGGCCAGACGGCGCTGCGTTCATAGACCTCGGGGCGGAAACTTGTGTGCCGGGACTTATGGACTCGCATACCCATGTCCTTCTGCAAGGCGATCAAAGGCCAGGACAATACGATGAGCAGATTCTAAAGTGGTCGCTGCCTTATCGCACCATTTGGGGAACGCAGGCGGCGCGCCGTGCGCTCGAGTACGGATTCACCACAATCCGCGACCTGGAAACGGAAGGCGCGTATTACGCAGACGTCTCGATTCGCGACGCCATCAAGCAAGGCGTGATACCCGGTCCGCGTATGTTCGTGGTGACGCGCGCGCTCGACGTAACGGGCGCCTACGCGATTCTTGGTTACGACCCGGCCTTGAAGCTGCCGCACGGCGTTCAGGTGGTGGACGGGCCCGATGAGTGCCGCAAGGCAGTGCGCGAGCAGATCGGCAATGGCGCCGATTGGATTAAGGTTTACGCTGACCAGCGGGTTTCCACCGCTGACGGCGTGGTGCATAGTATCCCTACCTTTACGGCCGAGGAGTTCCACGCCATCGTCGATGAAACGCACCGCGAACATCACAAGGTGGCAGCGCACGCCATGGGTCTGGAGGGCGTCCACAGTGCGCTCGACGCGGGCGCGGATTCCATCGAGCACGGCGCCTACATCTCAGACGGTGACCTCAAGACGATGGTGGCGCGCGGAACCTGGTACGTGCCGACGCTGTACATCTTCATTTACGCCGACGAGATTCATCAGGCGAGTGGGTTTCCGGGATGGGAAGGCGGAGTGGAGATCCACGCCGAGACGTTTCGGCGCGCGCTCAAGGCGGGTGTGAAAATCGCCTTCGGTACTGACGTGGGTGGATTCGAATGGACCATCAACCCGGCAAAGGAGTTTGCACTGATGGTGAAGTACGGCATGACACCCGCCCAAGCCTTGCGTGCGGCCACCGTTTCCGGCGCAGAACTGGTCGGCATGAAGAGCCAATTTGGCTCGGTCGAGGCGGGCAAATTCGCGGACCTTGTCGCTGTCTCTGGGAATCCCCTGAAAGACGTCAGTGTGCTGGAGAACGTCAACTTCGTGATGAAGGAGGGCGTTGTCTATAAGGAACCTTTCAAACATTGACGGCAATTTGGCAGGCGCCTCAGTATGCATCCCCCTTGGGACGCGCGGCGTCGTATAATCTTTGGCTTGTTTAGGGGAGGGAATCATGGACCGTGCAGCCGCGTGGGAACTCCTATGCGAGTACACAAAGAACGAGAGTCTGCGGAAGCACGCTCTGGCCGTGGAGGCCTGCGTGCGCGCTTATGCCCGCAAATTCGGCGAGGACGAGGAAGAGTGGGGCGTGGTCGGGTTGATTCATGATTTTGATTACGAGATCTACCCGAACGCTCCCGACCACCCCCTGAAGGGTAGTGGGATTCTCAAGGAAAGGGGTGTGTCGGAAGAGGTCCGGCGCGCCATTCTCGGCCATGCCGACTATACCGGAGTTCCCCGCGACACGCTGTTGGCCAAGGTGCTTTTTGCCTGCGACGAGGTGGCGGGATTCATTACCGCATGTTCCTTAGTCCGGCCGGACCGGATCAGCAGTCTGGAAACGAAGTCCGTACGAAAAAGGATGAAGGACAAAGCCTTTGCGCGCTCCGTCAGCCGCGAGGACATTACCAAAGGCGCAGAAGAGTTGGGCATTCCTCTCGATGAACATATTACATTTTGTATTGCTTCAATGCGAAATATAGCGGATCAACTTGGTCTCGCCCCAGCCGGTGGACCTTCCACTCCATTGGCAGCCAATTAGGCCGCCATCGTTGCGTGCCTTCAAAGGGTTACGCGCTCAAGGTACGTTGGCACCGTGACATCCCAATGAAGTTCCTGGGCAATGCGCTGGCGTAACGCTTCGCTGGCCCTCGGCTCACCATGCACCAGAAAGGTCCGGCCGGGCGCCTTGCTGAACCTCTTCAGCCAGGCAAGAATTTCCCCGTAGTCAGCATGGGCGCTGAGGTTTTCGATGGACTCAATCCGGGCCTGCACGTGCACGTCGTGGCCGTACATCTTCACCGTCTTGGCGCCGGACTGTATCGCCTGTCCTCGCGTTCCCGCCGCCTGAAATCCCACAAACAGAATCGTATTGCGATGATCGGGTAGGCAGCGTTCCAAGTGATGAACCACGCGGCCGCCGGTCGCCATACCGCTCGCAGAAATGATAACCATTGGGTAGCGCGCGTCGTTGAGCTGTTTGGAATGATCGACGGTCCTGTCAAAGTGTAGGTTGGGCGGGGAGAAGGGCTTGATTCCCTTTTCTTCCATCGCATCCAATTCCAAGCTGTGATCCTCCTGGTGCTTTTCGTAGAGATGGGTCACGTCGATCGCCATGGGGCTGTCCACATGGATGGGCAGCGAGTACAGCTTCTTTTCTTCGATCAATTCCCGGAGCAAAAAGAGGATCTCCTGTGTGCGCCCTACCGCGAACGCGGGTATCACCACTGTCCCGCCGCGACTGGCGGTGGCCTCAATGATAGACGTCAAGCGCGCGCCAACGTCCTCCTTCGGATGCAACCGGTCGCCATAGGTAGATTCCAACAACATGTAATCGAATCCGTCTTCAGGCACCGCCGGTTCGGGAATAACCAACTGGGGGAAACGGCCCAGATCGCCCGAGAAGAGGATTTTCTTGGTGGTTCCGTTTTCGCGGACAGTAACCTCGATCATACGCGCACCGAGGATGTGCCCCGCAAAAAAGCTGCGGATCGTGAAGTGCGGAGAAATCTCCAGCGGTTCGTGGGCGTTCACGGCGCGAAAGGATTCGAGTGACTTGACGGCTTCCTCATAAGTGTAAAGTGGAAGGGCCGTGGCGTGCTTGCTGAAGCCTTTCCTGTTCGCATAGTCCGCGTCCTCTTCCTGAAGATGACCGGAATCCGGCAGCACGATTTTGGCGAGGTCTACGGTGGCCGAAGACGCCAGGATTTGGCCGCGAAAGCCGTCCTTGATCAGGCGCGGAATATATCCGATGTGGTCGAGGTGCGCGTGGGTCAGCAGCAGCCATTGAATGCTCGCGGGCGGCACGGGCAGCGGATTCCAGTTGCGCAGCCGCAGCTCTTTGTCACCCTGGAAAAGTCCGCAGTCGACCATCAGCCGTTCGCCGCCAGCTTCCAGCAGGTACTTGGAACCCGTCACCGTGCCGGTGGCGCCGAGAAAAGTTAGAGTGGGCATCTAGTGTCCTTTGCGTATTGTCGCGGAATTGCCTGCCATCAAATCACCACGGACTCCTGATACTCGCCGAAGACGCGGCGCAGGACGTCGGAGATTTCCCCTACGGTGGCGTAGGCCTTGACGGCATCGAGAATGGCCGGCAACAGACTACGATCCGTGCGCGCGGCCTCCTCAACGGCTTGGAGTGTTGCCTTGACGCGGGCGGCGTCGCGGCGGGCGCGGAGCTTGGCCAGACGTTCCACTTGGCTGGGCTCGATATCGGGATCGACCCTGAATGGGCGTAGCGCAGGGCCCGCAGTCCGGCCCTGCGGCGTTTCGCCTGTGGAGGACTTCACCTCCTCTACATATTGGTTCACGCCCACCACCACGCGGCCGCCCTTCTCGATGGCCTTCTGATACTCGTAAGCCGCCTGCTGAATCTCTCGCTGCACATAGCCCGATTCAATCGCGCGTACCATGCCTCCCATCGCATCGATCTTGCGCAAGTATTCCCGGGCCTGGGTTTCGACTTCATCCGTGAGTTTTTCGATGATGTAGGAGCCGCCTAACGGATCGATGGTATTGGCCACTCCGCTTTCCGCGGCAATGATCTGCTGCGTGCGCAGGGCGAGCAGCGCGGAGGTCTCCGTGGGCAGGGCCAGGGCTTCATCGCGAGCGTTGGTGTGCAGCGACTGCGTCCCGCCCAGCACGGCCGCCAGCGCCTGGAGCGTAACGCGCACAATGTTCACGTCGGGCTGCTGCGCCGTGAGCGTCGATCCGGCGGTCTGGGTGTGGAACCGGAACATCCACGAACGCGGGTCCTGAGCTTGGAAACGTTCCCGCATGATTCGCGCCCACAGCCGCCGCGCCGCGCGAAACTTGGCGATTTCTTCCAGCAGATCATTATGCGCATTTAGGAAAAACGAGAGGCGAGGAGCAAATTCGTCCACCGCCAGACCCCGTGTAAGCGCGGCTTCCACGTAAGCAATGGCATTGGCCAGCGTGAAAGCGACTTCCTGCACAGCCGTCGATCCTGCTTCGCGAATGTGGTAGCCGCTAATGGAAATGGTGTTCCACTCTGGGGCGCGCTCGCGGCAGAAAGCGAAGATATCCGTCACCACACGCAGCGCGGGGGCGAGTGGATAGATGTAAGTGCCACGCGCAATGTACTCTTTCAAAATATCGTTCTGAACCGTGCCCGACAACCGACTGAGATTCGCACCTTGTTTCTCGGCCACGGCGAAATAAAGCGCCAGCAAAATCGCGGCCGTAGCGTTGATGGTCATTGACGCCGAGATGCGCTCGAGCGGAATGCCGTCGAAAAGCGTTTCCATGTCCTCGAGGGAATCGATGGCCACACCCACGCGGCCCACTTCACCGCGCGCCAGGGGATGGTCAGAATCAAAACCAATTTGGGTGGGAAGGTCAAACGCCACAGAGAGGCCGGTCTGCCCTTGCGAAAGCAGATAACGGTAGCGTGCATTCGATTCGCGCGCCGAGCCGAAACCCGCATACTGGCGCATGGTCCAGAGGCGGCTGCGGTAAAGCGATGGATGGACACCGCGCGTGTAGGGGTATTCACCCGGATAGCCCGCCTGCTGCCCATAGTCCCAGCCGGCAAAGTCCACGGGCGTATGAAACCTTTTGAGTTCCAGCCCCGAGCCCGTTACGAATTTCTCTTTGAGTTCTTTGGCGGGGTCTGCGGCCATAATAGGCAACCGAGAAACACGACTTGCCGTCGCGCGCACCGACCTGAACCGAAATCTCAACGCACGTTTCGCGCCTTTACAAAAGAGTAAAGGCAAAGGACCGCCAGGAATATGGAGAATCCCCCATATAAATCGAAGTAAAGCAAGCCTTCAGTAGGCGCTTTGCGGTAATCCTGCCACTCGATAAGGGCCTGATACGCGACGGCGAACGTCAATCCCATAAATGAAAGCGCGATGAGCAGGTGAAACAAACGCTTCGCGTTGACAAACCAATAATGCAACAAACTTCCGAGTCGACTCAAAACCTTCCCTTCCCGTCCTGCGAGGTTTTTTTTTACTCCCGGTACGCTATCGTAAGGAGAAACCGGGGCGCAGTCAAATCCGGGCGGCGTTTTCTGGTGGCGCTGCTTCCAAGCTGTACCGGGCCCGAGCCAGGAAATTCGCTTTGAATAAGCGTTGTTAGGCGATGACAGCGGGTTTCGCCTTGACGCGCACCGGCGGCAACCCTAGAATTGAATTTGCAAGCCACCTTCCGCCTACCAGGTGAGTTTTGGAGCTGGACGACAATTTTAAACGCCTGATTAAAGAATTGGGCGACGCCATCAACGAGTCGCTCTCCGAATCCGATCGGATCGCCGAGGTCATGTCGCGGATCCGCGGCGCCGGTTACGATCTCTTTCTGGTTTTGGAAGTCACCATCGGCTTCAATAAGCGCGGCGAAGTGAACCTGGTGCATCGTCAAAAGCTCAACGCCGACGCCCGCCCCGATCCCGAATTTCACCTGACCACGCAAGACACCCAGTTTCTTCGTGCCCTTCGCATCGTCGTAGATGAAGATCTCGAGTCATAGTCAAAGAATCGACATGGACCATAGTTCGGCGCACAGCGGCGGCAGCAGTATTGTCTTGTTACAGTAAAAGAGTAGAAATCGAATACGCGGGCCAACCACACCCTCTTACTTTTGGGGCAAAGTTGAAAGAAGGGCCGCTACCTACTTTTATGGCGGCGTCAAATGAGGCGCGCCCGCTAACTCTCCACAGGTCACACGAACTTGTACTGACCCGGCACCGCCAGCGGAGGCACATCCATCGCCAGCTTATAGTCGAAGGCTTTGGGTTGAAGATCCTGTTGCGAAGCCATCGCCTGGTCCCAGGTAATTTCCTCGCCGGAATACGCAGCTTCGCGGGCCATGATGCAGGTCAGCGTGCTCTCCGCGACTTGCACGCCGTTGTTTTCATAGGGAGCGTCGCCGCGAATGCTGGCCAGCATCTTGATGTGTTCCTGGACATAAGGGTCCATGCCCTTCGAGCCCATGTCCGTGCCGTCGCTGGCGCCTTTCGTCCCCGTCACTGTATTCCACACTTTGCGAAACCCGCCCTTGGGGTACTGCCGGCAGGCGCTGTACATGTGGACGCCATTGGGGTACACGTAGTCGGCGGTCATGTGGTCGTAAATATTGCCGTACAGTTCCTCGCGCGGGCGCCAGGCGGCTCCCCCGGAGGCGACGACGCTCGCGGGATGGGCGTTCATCACCCAGTTGCAGAAATCGATGGTGTGGATGTGCTGCTCCACCATCTGGTCCCCGCAGATCCAAACGAACGAGTACCAGTCGCGATGCTGCCATTCCATATCGCCCCACGCCGGATCGCGGTGGTCAACGTGCAGTACTGGCCCGCTGAGGTAACTGGCGCTCAGGGCCGTCACGTCGCCGATGGCGCCGTCGTGAATTTTTCCCACAGTTTCGATGAACTCTTTCTGCGAACGGTGGTTGGTACCGGCGACGACGGTCAGCTTCATATCCCGAGCCTTCTGGACGGAAGCGAGAAAGCGGCGCGTTCCTACCGCGTCGGTCGCAATCGGTTTCTCCGTGAAGATGTGTTTTCCGCCATTCACCGCGGCCTCGAATTGCGCGGGCCGATGGCCGGGCGGTGTACATAGGAGCACCACGTCAAGCTCTGAGGCGATGACCTTGCGGTAGGCATCAAATCCCACAAAGCAATGCTCCGGATCCACGGTAACGCGCTTGCGGATGGATTCCACCAGTTCCCCGAGGGGCTGGCCGGTGAAGGCCGCAGCGTTTTTCGGGCTTGCCTCGGCCAGGGACTTAGGATCCCGCAGCTTCGCGAGCGAGGCCCGGAGCTTGTCGTCGAAGATGTCCCCCATGGCCACGAGTTCAACGTGCGGGTCGGCACTCAGCAAGTCCGCCGCCGCTCCCGTGCCGCGTCCACCGCACCCTACCAAGCCAGCGCGCAGCTTTTCCTTTCCTGCGCCTCGCACCAATTCGGGGCGCAAGATTGTGAACGCCGAAGCCGCTGCGCCTGCCGCCAACGACTTGCTGAGAAAGGACCGACGATTAAAGCTGGGAATTTCGTTTTGCGCCATGTTCACCTCGCATCAGGAGTCGCTTGTTGCCGTTGGTTATCATATTCTCCCGAGAAGGAATGTCAAGGCAGACCTAAGAGGTGAGGGAGCCCCGGCGCGCGCCAGGCCAGCCACGACGGTGCCCCTCTTCACGATGCTGCACCGCAGCAGCTTCGGAAGGGACAAATCCACCAACTCGGCTTGAGCCCATAACCACGCCTCACCGGGCGTTTCGGTCCCGCTGTCCTGATCGCTTCCTATTTTCGCATTTCCAACAAAGGGCTTGACTGGGCGTGTTCTGTGTGTATTATTACACTCATATGGAGATCACCCCGAAAGGCTCCCAAGCCGCCCGACTCCGCCAGCGCAAGTTCCAACTGTTGCGCCGATTTCCTATTCCCCCCGACCTGTTGCCCGGTTCGCTGGCGCTCACTCATCGCCGGTGTGGTCAGCCCACCTGCCACTGTGCCACCGACCCCAAGGGACATCCCGTGTGGTCTCTCACTTTTATGGCCGGCGGTAAAAAGCGCGTCGAGCGCATCCCGCCGGAATGGGTCGAGGAAGTTCAGCGCCGGGTGGAGGCGGGGAGGGAGTTTAAAGAAGCGGTGGCCGAGGTCTTCGCCGCCAACGCCCAACTGTGGGCGCTCTGGCGGAAGCAGCAGGGCCGGTGAAAGGGCCGACGTCGCGTCGCCTCAAAAAGTATGTGGCGAAGTGTCTGGGTTTGAAAGCCTACTTACAATGTCCCGGCGATGGTCGCACCCAGGGACGCATCCCGGCCGCGGCCCTGCTCTGGGCCTTATTGATGGGAGTATTGCTGCGGCGTGCCGCCTTCGCGGGGATTGAAGCCCTGGTGCGCTCGTCGGCGCGCCGTGCCCTCGACGTTTCCCGGCGCTTCGGCGACGACGCCTTGGGCTACTTCACCGAGCGCCTGGACCCGGCTGTCACCCGCCAGGCAACCGTCACCGCCGTCCGTCACGCCCAGCGCAATAAGGCTTTTGACGACTGCCCTTTCATCGGCTTGGCCCTGGATGGAACCGCTGCCGGACGCTCCCATCAAAAGGTTTGTGCGGGGTGTCGTCCTTACCGCAACCCCCAAAGGGAGATCGTCGGCTACCATCACCAACTGGTCCTGATCAGCGTGGTGGGAACCGGCCTGACCTTACCCTTGGATGTGGAACCTTACGGCCCGGGGGAGAGCGAGTACCACGCCGGTCAGAGACTGTTGCGCCGCGCCCTCGGCAACCTCGGCCCGCGCTTTGCCGACTACGTGGTCGTCGATGGTGAGTTCGCCACCGCCCCCTTCCTGCACGCGGCGGGAGACTTGGGCCTCCCCGTCGTCGCCCGGCTGAAAGACAATCTCCCCGAATTGCTGGCGGCCGCCCAGAAGCGCTTTCGTCATCAGCCGCCGCAGCAAGTCTTCTCCCACGGCAAGGACCGGGTGGAGACCTGGGACGCCGACGACTTTGATCCTTGGGAAACTCTCCGCTGGAAAACTGTGCGCGTGATCCGCTACCGGCAGCACAAGCCCAACGGCACCGTGTTCGAGGCCTACTGGCTCACCGACTTCCCGCGCCAGCAGGTGAGCAGTCGCGCCCTCTTCCGTATGGCCAAGAGCCGCTGGGAGGTCGAGAATCAAGGCTTCAATGAGGCTAAGAACCTTTATGGCTTCGAGCATATCTGCCACCATGAACCTCACAGCCTGCTGGCGGTTTGGCTGCTCACCGCCTTAGCCTTGACCATCGAACGCCTCTACCGAATTCGTTACCTTCACCGCGGCACCCACCCCATCCTTCCCGCCATCACCCTTTGGCAACTCCTCTGGCTCAGCTTGTCCTGGCCAACCCCCGACGACTCCAGTTAGCTTTTGCCTCCCCCTCCCGCTCCGCCCCCAATAGCTTGCTTCCGCGTCACCCCAGTCGCCGCGGTGAAGTGTCCCTGAAAATACCCCCACGCGGGCTCGGCTCGCCTACAACCCTCCTAACGGCGTTATTTCTGCCTGCCCTGCGCCTTGGCCCGCAAACATACCGAAGCCGCTGGCTGCACCGCTGCACGATTGCACGAAGGGGTTGTCGGGTGTAAACTTCCCCCCGGTTCGGCGACGACAACCTTCGAGTTTCCCGCCGCGAGTTGATTGCCGACATTACCCAACACTTACGGGACCCTCGCGTGGCGCCTGAACGTGACGTCCTTACCGTATGCGTCGCTTGCGTTCGCCGCAGGGTCATCGGGCAAAAAAGAAAACCCACGGTTAGGCGGCCGATACATACCCGATCGCGAACTGCGCGCACCGGAATTCCACGGGAGGATTTATGGGTCATGAAATTGGCTGGGGCCTCATCCTGGTTTTGCTGGGAGGGGTGCTTAATGGCAGCTTCGCAGCCCCCATGAAGCGGCTTTCCGCCTGGCGTTGGGAAAACATCTGGTTGGTCTATGCCCTCACGGGGTTGCTGATTCTTCCCTGGGTGATCGCGGTGGCCACGGTTCCTCATCTTGGCGGCGTGCTTCAGCAAGCTTCTGGCGCGGTACTGGCCAAAGTTGCCCTCTTCGGGTTCGCCTGGGGGATTGGCGCGGTTTTATTCGGCCAGGGAATCGCGCGCGTGGGGCTGGCGTTGGGTTTCTCGGTGATTCTCGGCATCTCCTCGTCCTTCGGATCGCTTCTGCCGCTGGCAATCCTTCATCCGGAGCAACTCAGCACGCGGCACGGCGCGGCGCTGGTCTCAGGGACGCTGGTCATGATTCTCGGGCTCGTCTTCCTGGCGCTGGCGGGGAAGCGCCGCGAACGCGAGCAGGCTCGCGGCGCGAAAGACTTGGAGCGCTCGGGCTTCGGCGCCGGCCTGGTCATCTGCATTCTCTCCGGCGTCTTTTCCTCGTTGCTGAATTTCGCTTTTGTTTTCGGCGAGGAAATGCATCAGCTCTCGCTCCAGGCGGGGGCTGCAACGGCCATGTCGAGCAACGCCATTTGGGGGCTTGCCGTGAGCTGCGGCTGCCTGCCCAATGTAGCTTACTGCGTCTACCTCCTAAACCAGAACCGAACGTGGGGCGTCTTCCGGGGAAAAAATGCGGGCGCCGGGTATGCCCTGGGCGCTGCTTTAATGGGGGCGCTCTGGTACTGCGGACTGGTTGTTTACGGCATGGGGGCTGCCGCGCTGGGCAGCCTGGGGGGAATCGTCGGCTGGCCCGTGTTCATGTCACTCGATATCATTACCGGCATCCTTTGGGGATTCTTCGGCGGCGAGTGGAAAGGCGCCAGCCGCACCGCTCTGGGCTACTGCCTGGCCGGGATTGCCATCTTGTTCCTGGCCATTGGGGTGATCAGTCTTGGCAATGCGTCGTGACGACGCCCCGCCCACCTTCACCGCTGGCGGGTGCCCCAAGGCGGACTCCCTGCGGCACACCGCACCCCGGCTCAAAGCGGGATGTCGAATTCGCCTAGTTCCAGAGGGTATCTTCCATATTGTCGAACCAGCTTCACCACGTAATCATAACTTTCCCCTGGCACATTACTGGGGACGGAATGATCCGATTGGAAGATATAACCGCCGCCCTTGGCCGCATTCAGCTTGGTCAGCACAATCCTCCGGAGTTCTTCCTGGCCTGCCTCCGCCCACGCGACCACATCCATGTTGCCGCAAAAGCCGATGCGGTGGCCGAACCGGCGCCGCAAGCCGATGACGTCCATGCCCGCTTTGGCTTCGAGCGGATTATAGGCGTCAACACCGATTTCAACGAAGTCCTCGAAGATACTATTTACATTGCCGCAGCCGTGATAAATCACCGGCAAACCATGGGAGTGGCATTCCTCGATGATGGCTTTTACCCCCGGCTTAAAGTATTTCCGCCAATACTTCGGGGAAAAGAACATTCCACTCTTATAGGCCACGTCACCCCATATCACCATGCCGTCCAGCCAACCACCCGCGGCCTTTATCTGGGCCTTGGTAATTTCCAGGGCAAAGGCGTTGAGTCTTTCCACGAACCGTCCGATCTCATCGGGGTATAACCCAATCCACAGCATGACGTTTTCCGAGCCAATGATGCGCCAGAGCGTCTCTTGCGCCTCGCAGACTCCCCCGAAGATCGGGAAATCCGGCCATGGCGTTTTCACGCGGTCGACAAAGGGCGCCAGATTGCGCGCAAAACCATCGCCCACGCCGTTGATCTGGTCATCCCCTCCGCGAAGGTAGCGGCGCTCGTCCCACGGATCGTCGAGCTGAAAGGCCTCCATCTTTTTGATCGTGTCGGTTTCGAACTTCAGAAAATTGGGCATGGGATACGCCAACTTCTTGCGGATGAGAGCTTCGAACCCGGTTCGGACGACAACCTCCTCATTGTTCTCAAAGATAATTTCGAAAGGTTTGATGTGCGGATCCAGATTGGGATTAAACTGCATCCAGTCGAGGTCATAGTAGCGGTAAATATCGGTGTCGGGACCAAGATCAAGTTCCTCTCGCCACCGCTTTAGAAAGCCTCCCCAGAAGAAATCACTGATGGGCACACGATCGGCTTCCACGTGGCGCAAGGTTCGGTTCATGCGTTCCAGTTTCTCCAAACAGTTTGCAGTCCTTTGCATGTCTTCCCCTTAACGCGATTTCCTGATTAGGCTGGCGGGTACGGCCCGTTTTTCTTACGGGTCGGCGGTTTCCCCGTGGGGCTTGTGGGAGCTCGCGGCCCTACGGCAGCCGGCCTGGGGGAGTCGCACCTGTTGCAGGCGCCTCACTTCGAGCGCTCGGGGGCGGGGGGCCAGCCCCGCCCGCCCACGGCGTGTTGGGCCGCGGCCTAAAACCGCGCTGTGCTACCTGCTTTCGCTCTATTTCTTCTTTAAATCCTCAGGCTCATCCACCAGGCGGCCGAGCATTTCATACACCCGCACCAGCGCCTGATTCACCATGCGTTCACCCGCGCCCACTTCCACGCGTGTGGAAGTGCTGGCGGCGCCGTAGCCACCCCGCGAAGCCGCGAGCACGGTGGGGAGGTAGCCAAAGTCCGCATTCGAGTAACCCATAAAAAAGGCATCGGGCACCGGGCAGCGATTGCGCCAATCGGTTTGAAAATCCACAAAAGGCTCGCCCGGCATGGCCATCAGGGCGATGCGCTTGTTGATCAGCAGTGTGGCCAGCGGCAGGCGAACAGGCTCGTTGTGGTGGCGGTCGAAGTCTGCCGCAGCTTCCGGTCCCCACGAGGTCAGTACGGCGGCGCGGTATTTCTCCTGATTCCAACGCCAATGCATGTCCAGCAAATCTTCGGCCACCTGCAGGGTGCCCTCGGGCTCCGGCCTGGTCTGGATGCTCTTTGCCACGCGCGAGGCTTCCTGGCCCATGCGATTGCCGGTCCAATCGCGGCGCCCCACCGCATCTTGCGCGATTGGCGTGACCGCAAAGTACGGATTGATGTCCCCATCTCCGCCTTGTAGGAAGAAGCAGATCGGCGCCGTGTGGGAACTCTCCCCGGCGAACGTGCGCTCCACCGTCGCATCCATCACCCCCGGCCAGTCGGCGGAGTATTTCAGGTTGTCGGGGCCGAAAATCACCGGGTGGCACGCGTAGTTCACCAAAATGGCAATGGGGTCGCCGGCCATATTATCGATGCGGAGGACTGACACGGTGGGGTCAACCGGAGAGGTGGGTACCATGGTGGGATTGACTTGAAACCAACCGAAGCGGCCGTCGGGTTGCTCTCGCAGGCGGTTATGGCCGATGTAAGCCTCACCGTAACCCGTGCCGATGCGCGCCTCCACTGCGCCCTGGTGCGCTTCCCCCACGGCTTGCTCGATTTTCTCGAGGACCGGGGTTTCCCAGTCCGGACCTTCGAGCGGGGGATAGTCATCGGTGATTTCGGGACCCGAATGAGTGTGAATGGCCGCCTGCAAAACGTAAGTCACACCGTATTTTTCTTTCGCGTCCCGCCGCAGGCGTTCGATCCAGGCCGGAGCAAAGACCCGGCCCAGGTCCGTGACCACAATCGCCACGCGCTGATCCGCCGCCTCCAGAACCAATACCCGCGCGTACAGCGGGTCCCAGATGCCGGTCGCCCCCTCCTTGCGGCTGCCGTAACCGTACATTTTGAGTCCCAACGGCGGAGTAATGTCCACCCGCGCGGCGCCAGCCTTTATTGCCGCACATAGACCCAGTTGTGGAAACATCCAGAGAGATATACACAAGATAAATATACGCCAAAAAGTACGATGCATCGGATCTCCTCCGCCCTGCCAGGATGAATCAAGGGGTGACATTCTACCAGCCCGGCGGATTTGTGGCGCGGAAACCTTAGGGCTGGAACGTAAAGTTGAAAGGGGAAGGTTTGAGGTCAGCCGTGGCGGCGGTAACCTTATCGATTCTGCGGTTCGGTCCGCGCGGTGAGGGCCCGCGCGCCTGAAAGAGCCGCAGGGCCGGAGTGCGGGCCCTGCGCTACGTCTTACGGTTTCACTGGCGACGCTAGCACTCGTTGCAGCGCTTCCAAAAACTGCTCGTTTTCCTCATGCCTCCCCACCGTCACGCGCAGGCTGGTGGGAAAACCGTAAAGTTTTACAGGCCGGACGATGACGCCCTCGCGCAGCAGGCGGATAAAGTCCTCTTCGCAATCGCGGCCGGTGTCGATCAGCACGAAATTCCCGTGCGAGGGTGTGTAGCGCACCCCCGCGAGCGTCAGTTCGCTGGTCAGGAACTTCATCTCCCGGCGGTTGCTCTCGAGCGACCTCGCGACGTGCTCGGTATCGACGAGCGCTGCCATTCCCGCCACCTGCGCCAGGCTCGAGGCGTTGAACGGCGAGCGAATCCGTTGCAGGCATTCGATCAGTTCCGGGTGCCCCACGCCGTACCCGAGCCGAATTCCCGCGAGGCCGTGCACTTTGGAAAACGTCCTCAGCACCAGAAGGTTCTTCCCCGTGCGCACGCAGTCAATCGAACGGGAATAGCCCGGCGTGTGCACGTAATCGAAATAGGCCTCGTCCAGCACCACCAGAACTCGCGCGGGAATGTCCCCGAGAAAGCGGTCAAGCTCGTCGGCGGTGAAAATGGTTCCAGTCGGATTGTTGGGATTGCCAAGGTAGACGACCTTGGTACGCGGAGTGATGGCGTGGGCAATTGCCGCCAAGTCGAAGGTCATCTCGCGCATCGGCGTCTGTACCAGCGCTGCGCCCATGTCCTCAATGGCTAGCCGGTACATGTAGAAGGCAGATGCGGAAGTGATCGCTTCATCGGCGCTGCCGGAAAGAAAGGTCTTGGCCACAAGCTCAATCAGGTCGGTGGAACCGGCGCCCAGGATGATCTGCTCCGCGGGGAGGCGGTGAATTTCCGCGAGTTTCTGCCGCAGGTAATAGCCGCTGCCATCCGGATAAATGTGGATATTATTGATGTAGTTGCGGATGGCCTCCTGCGCCTTGGGGGACGGCCCCAGGGGATTCTCGTTGGACGCCAGCTTGATCGCCGAGTGCCCCAGTTCGCGCTCGACTTCCTCAATCGGCTTGCCGGGAGGATAAGGGCGAATTCGGCTGGACCACGGAGGCAGAATGTCGTAAATCGGCGATCGCGGCATGGACGTTCACCCCGCAGCGTAAGCGCTAAGAATTGAAGGATAGAGGGTAAAAGGTAACGTGTAAATGGTAAAGGGGAAAAGGGGGAATTATGAATTCGGAATTATGAAGGCTGGCGAGCTAAGGACGAAAGATGAAGGGGGAAGGATGAAATGTGAAGTGTGAAGTGTGAAGGATGAAGTGCCCGAATTTCGCCGCGCACTTTTTATCATTTAACCTTTACGCTTTACCCTTTCATTTTTCGATTTTCGCCTTTGCACCTCAGCCTTCTCCGTTCACGCTCAGCGCAGTTGGCTTCCTTTTCCGGAATTCATAATTCAGAATTCAGAATTTGCCTTTTCCCTTTTTCCCTTTCATCAATCTCCCCCCTCACCGTTTATCCCTCAGCTTTCATAATTCAGAATTCATAATTCAGAATTTACCCGTCAGCCTTCATCCTTTTTTCTTCTGGCCTCCACGCTTTCAGTTGTTCAACTTCGGACCGTTTCAGGTGGCGCGTCTGGCCGGAGGCGAGGCCTTTGTCGGTCAGGAACGCGATGCGCACGCGCTTTAGCTTGACGACTCCTTTGCCGATGCGCTCAAACATTCGGCGGACCTGGTGATATCGTCCTTCTATCAGGGTGATTTCGTACCACGGCTTGGGGTCCTGACCGAGGGCGCGAATCTGGCAGGGTTCCGTGCGACGGCCGTCGAGCGCAATGCCTGTCTGGAGCTTGGCGATGTCCGCGGGGTCGGGCCGGCCTTCCAACTTGACATGGTAGGTTCTGGGAACCGCCGAGGCTCGCGACATCAGGAAATTCGCTAGCTCGCCATCGTTGGTCAAAATCATCAAGCCGGAGGAGTGGTAATCCAGCCTGCCCACCGGATAGACGCGCTGCTTGATCCCTCGCACCAGCGAGACTACCGTCGGGCGCCCCTGCGGGTCGCTGACTGTAGAAACATAACCCACCGGCTTGTTCACCAGCAGGTAGACATATTCGGTCGTGCGGGCGAGCAATCGGCCGTCCACCCGAATGTGGTCGCGGTCGGGGTCAGCCTTTGATCCCAGCTTCGAGACAGGCTGGCCATTGACGCTGACGCGGCCTTCCAAAATAATCTGCTCCGCCTTGCGGCGTGAGGTGATGCCGGCATCTGCGATGATCTTCTGAAGGCGCTGGTCCATAAATAAAAGTCCGAGGTCCGAGGTCGAATCGCAGCGCGGACCCGTTTGTTAGGTCCGCGGCCTTCCCTCGCAAATAGTGACCCGTTCCGTCGGTAGAGGTTCGGAGACCGGGATCGGAAACAAGTTTTTCATCGCCCCGCGGGTACAAGCCGCGGACCTAAAAAACAGGTCCGCGCTACGACTCTAATCGGTCTCACCCATCTAGGGCTTCCGTTCATGATCCTCCGGGTCCGCCGGCGATTCGCCTTCCGCAGGCTCTTCCGGAGTTGCGGCGTTGGAAGTCTCCTCGCTTGGTGCCGCCGGCTCCGCGGCCGAGGATTCGGTTTGCGTCGTTGGCGACAACTTCTGTCGCAGCCGTATCGCCGTCGGCGAGAGGCACGGGTTCCGGTGGCACAACGGGAGACGCGTCGGAGTTCGCCACCCGGTCTTCATCCGTGGCCGCGGGTAAAGCCTCAGCCGCGTGCGAATCGTCCGCCGCGGGCGTGTCCTCGGTTTCGGTAGACATCGCTTCCGTCATGGCCGTATCGCCGTCGGCAAGAGGCACAGGTTCTGGCGGGGCCGGAGCCTCGGCCGGGCCTTCCGAGGGCGCAGTCGCCTCGGCGCTCGTCACCCCGGTTTGGTCCCTGGCGGCGGGCGAATCTTCTGTCGCGGACGTATCTCCGGTTCGACTGGTCGTAGATTCGGGAGTGGCCGGGCTATCCGGTGGCACGGTCTCCTCGCCAGCCGGAAGCACCTCGTCTGTCGGACTTATTGTCGCTGCGCCCGCTGCCGCTGCCTCGCCAACGGGCACGTTCGCGGACGGCGGTCCACCTTCCGCCGGGGAATCTCCTCCGGCCCACTCGGAGCCCAGGGCGCGCTTCGCCAGTTCCTCGAATTCCTTCAGGCTCGGCAGCTCACCCACATCCTTCAAGCCAAAGTGCACCAGGAAGTCCTTCGAGGTGCGGTAAAGGATCGGCCGGCCCACCACACTCTTGCGGCCCGATGTGACCACCAGCTTCTTTTCCATCAGCGTGTGGATGACCCCACCCGAATCCACGCCGCGAATCTCTTCGATTTCCGGCACCGTCACGGGCTGCCGATAGGCAATCACCGCCAGCGTTTCCAGCGCGGGCTTGGAGAGTCGCACGGCGGGCTTCAGGCTCTTCACATATTTCCGCAGAACTTCGTGGTGCTCGGCCTTGGTGGAAAATTTGTATCCGTTCGCCACTTGCCGGATTTGAATCCCGTGGGTGTTCAGCTCGTACTCAGCCACCAGCTCGTCGAGCTTGGCCTTTACCCGCTCGCGCTCTTCGCCCTCCAGAACTTTGACAATAGCGTCAAGCGTGACGGGTTCCGGCGCGACGTAGATGATGCCCTCGATGAGGGCTTTGAGAATGTCGTCGTTCAACATAGAAAAGTCGTCAGTTGTCAGTCGTCAGTTGTCGTTCTTTCATGCAAAACTTTCGTCCAGTCCCGCGGCAAGGTCCGTCGCGGTTTTGGCCGCCAGAACTTCTTCGAATCTCTTGCTTCGAGCCACGGTGATGGAAGCAAACGTATCCTTCTGCCGAAGCAGCACCGCTCGCAACCGTACCATCTCCAGGACCGCCAGGAAAATGGCGATCAAGGCTTGCCGCCAGAGAAAGTCGCCGATCAAATCCTCGAGCGGGACCGGCCCCGATCTAGTGCGCAGGACCTGTTTGACGTGCTCCACCATCTGCGCCACGCTGACTTCTTCCCGCCTGATCTGAAGCTGCGGACGCTTCTTGGCGCGCTCCAGGATTTCACGGAACACGGAAATCAAGTCGAAGACGGACACCACCAAGCCCGGCTCATCCTCGGCCTCGGCAAACTCGCCAATCCCCGGCTGCGACCACATGGCGTCTTCCAAAAGGCGTTTCGAGTTGAGCATCTCCGCCGCGTTCTTGAATTGCTCGTGCTCCAGGAGCTTCTGCACCAGTTCCGTACGGGGATCTTCCTGCTCATCGGGCGGTGCCGTTGGGTCAGGCGGCAGCAACATGCGCGATTTGATGTAAATCAGCGTCGCTGCCATGAAGATGAACTCACCCGCGACGTCGATATTCAATTCCTTCAGCAGATGCAGGTAGTCGAGATACTGCTGGGTGATCTTGGCGATGGGTATGTCATAGATATTGATCTGCTGCTTGCGAATCAAATCGAGCAGCAGATCAAGCGGGCCCTCGTACACGCCGACACTGACTGGCGGAGGCGGCGCCACGGAGTGCGACACGCGCCTGGCCTCCGGAACAGGAAGTTCGGCGGGATCGGCGGGCGCCTCCGGATTGGGCTCACGAGGTTCGTCAATCATGCGAATAAGCTATCAGCTCTCAGCTTTCAGCGATCAGCTTTCGAAAACCATGACCTGCGTATTGCGCCGACCGCCCTCTCGCCCGCGGATCGGAGGTTGGGGGCCAGAGTGGCACTAGCTGACGGCTGAAAGCTGAGAGCTGATAGCTTCCTTTACGCCGCCAGATTCACGGCGCGGCGGACTTCCGCCATCGTCTTCTGCGCGACCTTGCGGGCTCGCTCGGTCCCGTCCTCGAGGATGTCCCACACCTTTTGCGGATTCTGCTCGTAAGGTTTGCGGCGTTCCTGAATGGGTGCGAGGAACCCATTCAGATGCCCGGCGGCGAGCTTCTTGCAATCCACGCAGCCGATCTCCGCCTTGCGGCACTCGCGATTCACACGGTCTATAGTCTCTTGCGCAGAGAAGATTTTGTGCAGGTCAAACACCGGGCAGACGTCCGGGTCGCCGGGGTCGCTGCGCCGCTTGCGCGCAGGGTCGGTCACCATCGTCGCGAGTTTCTTCGACACCACATCGGGCGCGTCGGTCAGGAACACGGCGTTGCCGTAGCTCTTCGACATCTTGCGGCCATCGGTGCCCGGCAGGCGCGGCGCGGAAGTCAACAGCGCTTCGGGCTCGGGGAAAATGGGGGAGCGGTCCATCGTTACAAGTCCCCGATTTAGCATCTCTGCCTTGCCCTCTAGCGACTGTTCCCGGTAGGTCTTTCCCTCGAGCTTCGACATCCCAGCCCCGTGAACCTTGCCATATATTAAGTTGAATCGCCGCGCCACTTCGCGGGTCAGCTCCACGTGCGGAATCTGGTCCTCGCCCACGGGAACCGCGTTGGCCTTGTACATCAGGATGTCGGCGGCCTGGAGCAACGGGTATCCGAGAAAACCGTAGGTGTTGATGTCGTGGTCGCGAATGTTTTCGAGCTGTTCCTTGTACGTGGGCACACGCTCGAGCCAACCGAGCGGCGTAACCATAGAGAAGAGCAAGTGCAACTCCGCGTGTTCGGGCAGCCGCGACTGGACAAAAAACGTGGCCTTGGAGGGATCGAGCCCGCAGGCCAGCCAGTCCGCCACCATGTCCCAGGTGTCCTGGCGCAGGTCGAGCGTATTCTCGTAGCCGGTGGTCAGCATGTGCCAGTCGGCGACAAAGTGAAAGCTGTCGTACTCATCTTGCAGCTTCACCCAATTCTGGAGAGCGCCCACTAGGTTGCCAAGATGGAGCCGGCCGGTGGGGCGCATGCCGCTCAAAATGCGAGGGCGTTGAGGAGTTTCGAGATTTGTCATTCGCTTAGGATAACCCTTCGCAGGCTTCACCTGACCCAAGGAGCTGGTTGATCGCGTGCTGCCGTAAAATTGCTAATGTGCCATCGTAGCATAGCCGTTCCGAATCGTGAAGGAGCGGGCCCACAAGCCGCAGGGCCGCGTCAAAGTACTCGAAGTTCCCCGAAGGGAACAAGATCATTAGCCGTCGGTGAAACCTACGGACAAGGGAAGCGAGATTTTCGACCTCGGAGGGTCGAACATCCCTCTGGCCCGCTTCGCACGGGTTCCCCCCGTCGGTAATGATTTTCGGCCCCCGCGGGCCCGACTTCGCAAGTAGGTCATATCATGCACAAAAAAACCTGCAACAAATCGAATGGACCTGACAATCTGTCGTTCAAAAGCAGCAATTTTCTGCAAAATAGCGGTAGATCCGACGTAAATGTCGAAAACGAGGAACTATAAGTCTGTTTCTATTCGGGCATTGTGTCTTGCGATCCTTTGTTTTCATACACATTCCGGCTTCGAACGTATCATTTAACATCTTTTTTCTCGAGTGCCCCCTGCCGGACCTTCCCGAAAACGTTGATCGGGCGCCACAGCCGGCGCCGGTTGGAATCCCCTAACCTCTGTAGATGCATAGACTTCTGATCCTCCGGAGGCATAAACGCGGCTAGGATGGCCGCCGACTAAATTCCGTCTGACCGGACTATTTACGGTGGGGCGAGAATCGCTCAAGGCCGACATCCGCCTCCTTCTTCCTCTATGACTATTGTCCACTCCATAAATATACACATCTATATTGACTCTAGTCAAGCACAATCTTTGACTAGATGTGTACACCTTCAAAAGCGGACAAGATGCCCGGCCCAGGAGGGGAAGAGAATCGGCGAGCGCCGACGCGCAAAGTGGCGTCCCCCTGCCGGGCCGCAGCACACAGGCGCGCAAACCTTTCCCCCTGCACGCGGAAAATCCGTCCATGCCCACGCGGACCGTGCGCAACGCGCAGACAGAAACTTCTGCGGAGGACCATCCTCATGTACGGCAAAATGGCCGGCGACGCCGCGCGCGTCTTGGAGGTTTTGTTTCTCCTTACGAAAGCAAGGATGACAGGCTGGCGATCAGCGCCACGTCAAAGGCCGCGAACTTCCCCGAACGGGAACAAGACCATTAGCCGTAGGTGAAGCCTACGGACAAGGATAGGCGAGATCTTCGACCCCGTAGGGGTCGAACTTCCCTCTGGCGCGCTTCCACGGGTTCCACCCCTGGCTAATGCCCTTCGGCCCCTGCGGGGCCCTCGAGTTTCTACATTTCTCCAGCGGGGCCGAAAGCGCAGGCAGGAGTGCCTGCGCCACTTGTGGCACAGCCACTCTTGGCTGTGCACCGAAGATCATGGGTCGCCGTAATGCTCAAATGTAGAAACTCCACGGCCCCTGCGGGGCCGACACACCCCACTTTCGACCGGGGGGCAACGGCATTCACCGTCATATCGTTATCACGCGGAGATAGAGCCGGATTCATGCGTGCTCGACACCGAAGGAAAGGCCCATCTCGCGCGCCACCTTCTGAATATAGTGCCGGCCTTCGTCGTACTCCTCCGCGGTTTTCAAGTGCTCCAGCATCAGTGGAGCATCCACCGGAAGCCCCGAGAGTCCTCGCAGATAGGCGCGGTAATCAAGCTGGCCGCGGCCGGGAATGACTTCGCGCAAGGAGACTTGAACGTAGTCCTCCCAGCTCAGATCCTTGGCATGGCAGGATACAATCCACGGCCCCAGCTTACGGAAGCACTCGTCGATCACCGCGCCATTGTTGTACATGCGCTCCGGGCTGTTCATCACGTTGCAAGCGTCCAGATGAACCCCGAACCCCTTGCGATCGACCTTCTTGATCAACTTCAGGTAGTCATCCGGCCCGGTGGGGAAATTGAAAGGCATCATCTCAATTGAGAATTTTGTGCGAGTAGGTTTGACGGCGTCGATGACATGGCGACAATTCTCCACGGTGGCGTCGATAAACTCGTCCGTCATGTTCTTGGGATCAGGGCCGCACCAGGAATGGGGGTTGAAGGAGCCGGCAATATCCACGCAGCAGCGCGTCCCCAGCAAATCTGCCAGGGCCAACCGCTCCTGCACGTAGGCGAGGTTCTGGCGGCGCTTCTCCAGGTCCACGTCGAGCATGTTGCGCCACGCGCCCACTTCCGCCAGCGCCACGTCGCGGTCCGCGAATTCCTTGATGATGGCTTTGATTCTGTCGGTGTCCTTGATGTCCACTTGAGGAGCGTAGGCGGCGCGGTATCCGAGGCGACGATGCTCCTCGGCAAGCTCCGCGGGGTCCTCCGACTTGAGAAAAATTGGACCGCCCAGCCGCAGGGGTCGGGAATTCGAGTTGCTCGGTTTTCCCCAAGCGCGCGGGTTCGCCACTGCCGCTGCTGCGAGCGTCCCTGTCTTACTGATGAATGCACGCCGGGATAAACGACTTGGCATGGTGACCTCCTATGCCGGAGTTGGGTTGGCTCTATTTTGAAATCCATTCGCCGCGACTCTTGTGCGCGCGTGTCCGCACAATCGGCGCGCTGCCCGAAGGCGGCGGAATGGCGTCAGGAGTGTACCACTTAAAGGGCAGGCTCGGCTTGACCGAGACTTTGTTCCCCTGCTCGTCGCTGGAAGATTTCTATGAAGCAATTAACCAGCGACACGGCGGCGGGAGTGATGCCGGGGATGCGGGAGGCTTGTCCAAGCGTCAGAGGGCGCACTTTGGTGAGTTTCTCCACGACCTCGCGCGAGAGGCCGGAGACCTTGCCGTACTCGAACCATTCCGGAATTCGCCGCGATTCGGCACGCTTCATCCGTTCCATCTGTTTTTCCTGCTGTTGCAAATAGCCTTCGTATTTGAAATCCGTTTCCACTCGCCGAGCTTCTTCGTGGGAGAGCACGGGCAATTCAGGTAATGGTTCCGTCGAGGAATCCGCACCGTTCACGGGGGCAGTTCGCGAACCGTCCGCACGCAAGCCCGTCAGTCCCTCATTGACCCACTCCATCAGGTCGTCAATCCCCAGTTCGGTGCGCTTGAGCAACTGCGCGCCGGTCAATGGCGAAGGCGCGGTGAGATGCCCACCCTCCATCAGTCCCAGCCGCGTGTAGATTTCCCGGCCCGCCCGCGAGCGTGGGTCCAAGCGCGTCTCCAGCAAGAATTTCGATGCGGCGCTGATGCGCAGTTTCTTTTCCACGAATGCTTCGTAGTCTTTCTGCTTGATGGTGCCCACCCGATATCCCAATGGAGTCAAGCGTTCGTCGGCGTTGTCGATGCGAAGGTGCAAGCGAAACTCGGCGCGCGAAGTGAACATGCGGTAGGGTTCGTCCACGCCTTTGCTCACGAGGTCGTCGATCAGGATTCCCGCGTACCCTTGCGCGCGATCGATAGTAATCGGCGCCTTCCCTTGCGCGCGCAGTCCGGCATTAATTCCTGCCATCATTCCCTGGCAGCCCGCCTCTTCATAGCCGGTGGTTCCATTGATCTGTCCGGCAAGAAACAAGTCCTGGATTTTCTTCGTCTCGAGCCACGGATAGAGTTCGGTGGGTTGCACCATGTCGTACTCGATGGCGTAACCAGGACGGATCATGTCCGCGTTTTCGAGGCCCGGAATGGATTTCACCATGGCCATCTGCACGTCAATGGGCATGGATGTTGACATGCCGTTGACGTAGATTTCATTGGTGTCGAGGCCTTCCGGCTCCAAGAAAATCTGGTGCTGCGCTTTGTCGGGGAACTTCACGATCTTGTCTTCAATGGAGGGACAATAGCGCGGTCCAATGCCCTTGATCTGCCCGGAATAGAGCGGGGCGCGATGCACGTTTTCGCGAATGGCCCGATGGGTCTCCGCATTGGTGTAAGTAATCCAGCAGACCGTTTGCGGCTGGGTAATGGTCTTGGTGCGAAAGCTGAACGGGGTGGGAACGGGATCACCCGCCTGCACTTGAAACTTCGAGAAATCGATGGTCCGCGCGTCGAGGCGCGGCGGCGTGCCGGTCTTGAGCCTGCCGACTTCAAAGCCCAGGCGGCGAAAAGCTTCGCCCAACAACACTGAAGGCGGCTCGCCGGAGCGCCCAGCCGCATATTGGTTTTCCCCGCAATGGATCAAGCCGTTGAGAAAGGTTCCAGTGGTGATGATGACCGCCCCCGCCTCCACGGTCCGCCCGTCGAGCAGGCGAATGCCGCGGACTCGTAGCGCCGGCATCCTGCCGGCGTGTGCGTCCGCCAATCCAGCTTCGGAGCGTTCCGGCAGGGTGCCAGCGCTACAATCCTCGAGCACCAGATCGATAACCTCCGCCTGCTTGATACGCAGGTTGGGCTCCGATTCGAGCACTTGGCGCATCTTTGCCCGGTAAAGTTTCTTGTCGGCTTGGGCACGTGGCGACCAAACAGCCGGGCCGCGGCTGGTGTTGAGCAAGCGGAACTGGATCCCCACGGCGTCGATGACCTCGCCCATCACCCCGCCTAGCGCATCAATTTCCCTTACTAGGTGGCCCTTGGCAATCCCACCCACAGCGGGATTACAGGACATCTGCGCAATGAGGTCGAGATTGATGGTGTAAAGGGCGGTGCGTAGGCCCATCCGCGCTGCGGCCATTGCCGCCTCGCAGCCCGCGTGCCCCGCGCCGACCACCACGACATCGTATTTTTCCGAAAAGCCCATCGCCATGATTTAATTGCCCGCCTGAGCTAGCTACTTTCATTCTACCAAGGGCTTTCACCGGAGACCAGCGCCCTTCCGATTCGACGGCGCCCTGCATCTCCCGTTACGAAATCATTCTGACCGGCGGCGATCGTTCACGTCGTTGGCGTCGCCCATCCGAGAGACCGCCGGATTTGTACAATTGTCGCCAGAAATCCACACCCGGGAGTGCTGCTATAATCAGTCACGTAATATCTCACGGCGTGCGAAAGGTGAAATGTTCAAAACCATCGAGTGGACGGAGCAAGGCGTGCGCATGATCGACCAGACGCGCTTGCCGGGGGAAGAGATTTACCGCACCTACACGGACTATCGCGAGGTGGCGGAAGCGATTCGCTCCATGGTGATTCGTGGCGCGCCGGCCATTGGCGTGGCCGCCGCGATGGGCATTGCCGTTGGCATCAAGAATTCTGCGGCGAAGACTCCCTCCGAATTGCGCGCGGATTTCGAAGTTATCGCTGACACTCTGGCCAAGACGCGACCTACCGCGGTCAATTTGTTCTGGGCGATCAACCGGATGCGCTCAGTCTTCAATAACTCGCTCTCCTGCCACCATACCGATGCGCAGGTGCTCGACATGGTGCGCGTGGGTTTGGAGGAAGAGGCCAAGCGCATCCTGGCCGAAGACATCGCCATCAACGAAGCCATGGGGCGCCACGGCGCAGACCTGATGCCGGACTCCGGAACGGTGCTCACGCATTGCAACGCCGGGGCGCTGGCGACGGGCGGTTACGGCACGGCGCTGGGCGTGATCCGCGCGGCAATTGGCGCGGGGAAGAAGTTGCGGGTGTTCGCCGATGAGACGCGGCCCTTCCTGCAAGGCGCTCGCCTGACGGCTTGGGAGCTGGCCAAAGACCAAATTCCCGTCACCATCATCACCGACAACATGGCAGGGCACTTTATGAAGCAGGGCGAGATTCGCGCGGCAATTGTGGGGGCGGACCGCATTGCCTCGAACGGCGACACGGCAAATAAAATCGGGACTTACTCGGTTGCGGTGCTGGCGCACGAAAATGGAATTCCGTTTTACGTGGCCGCTCCGCTTTCCACCATCGACATGAGCCTCACTTCCGGCGAGCAGATTCCCATCGAGGAGCGCTCCTCCGCCGAAGTCACCCACCTTGGCGGCGTGGCCATTGCGCCCAACGAGGTCCCGGCGCGCCATCCCGCGTTTGACGTTACCCCCGAACGCTACATAACCGCCATCATCACGGAGAAGGGTGTGGCGCGGGCGCCGTTTACTGACAGCCTACGCGCGCTGTTCACTCGGTGATCTTATTCACTGGATGTCGTAGGAGGGAGTCGGGATCAGGATGGGATCTTTCGCCACTCAGGTATGGACTGCGTGAGCGAGGCTGTGGATGTCGCTCCTGGAGCGGCATTTGGCCTCGTCCAGTCATAGAGAGTCTTTGCGGCTCGGTGGATTTCTTCAGACGTCGGCTTGGGGTTCTTGTAATCCGTTTGTTCATCGACAGTGTTTCCGAGCAATGCCCGAATCCACGTCTCAACGTGGCGCTTGGGAATCAGCACGACGATCGGTTCAGCGTCCGCGGGGTCACGCATATCCGCAGCTTTCAGTGCATTCGAAAGCTGTACAGCACGGTGCTGTGTCGTTTCCATGTCGGCATCAATAATGACGATCAGGAGTGCAGATGCTCGTCTGCCGAGCGAGGAGCGGCAAGCCTGGATCTGCTTTGGGTACTCGTCGCGGACGTACTTTTCGCCGCTGCCGCCAGGACCCTTAGCTGCCAGGGGCGCCAGCCGCAGGCCTGAGCCGTGTCCGCATCGCTCCAAATATCGGCGCACCAGGTTTTGCTGTTCGACGTCTTCAGCGAGGATGAACTTATTTGCAATCCGCTCAGGCACCCTCCCACCCCCGGGCGATGATCTCGGATGCCTTTAAACCGCTGTCATTAGACGGCTCAAATGGCCGCACCCTTGTTTCTCCGCCATTGGGCCTGTCCAGCAACACGCCACCTTGGGATGCAAGCTGATCCAGCAATTCCGGATGATGGGAGACGAGGATGACCTGCCCATTAGTCTCATCAACGCGATCAAGCAGTTTCATCAGCCAAGGCTGGATTTCGGCCAGGGCGATGAAGTTGTCTGGCTCGTCGATTAGCAATGTGCGATCCGGAGTGAGGGCGCAATACACCAGCATGTACAGTGCGATCAGTGCGCGCTGGCCTTCCGAGACCTCACTGAACGGCAGGTCAATGGCTTCCCGGTTGGGACCGCGCATGGCGGCCTGGAGGATTCGGACTCCAAGCCCCGCCTCTTTCAAGTTAAGCGCCTGCAAACCCGGCATGTCTTCGAATAAACCCTTCTTCGCCTCGATGACAATGTTGCCCTCCTCCAACAAAAGGCTGCGGTACCAGTCAGCGAAGTTGCTCATGTCCTTAGAGAGTCTGTTAGATTCGTGTTCTGAGCGAGCCGACATAGCCCACGGATTGATCTGCACTTGCTGCACCCGGCCCAGCCATCGCTTGAACCATGTCAGTTTTGTGCTGTCCTTTCGTTCGCCATCTACCGTTACAAGGCCGGATCGCCCCCGAGGAAAATCGAACGGCAGGTTTGGAGTCGTTTTGTGGTCATCGTCGAATTGAGTTATCTTGCCTTCCTGAAACCGAAACAGTGGCTTACCGTCATAGTCCAGGGTTTCTTGCTTGACCAGAGGGTATGGCGGACGGCCCATGTCAGCAACGACCAACGTATAGCGATAATCACCCCCATTACCCCTCACGTCCAGCTCAAATTGTTGTTCGGCAACATCCTGCCACCGTGTTCGAGTATCCCCGCCAAGATTGCGTTCGAATAAGGCGTCATGTACGACAACCTCGCGGAGTAGAGCAAGAACATCAAATACAGTACTCTTTCCGGTGCCATTACGGCCGATGATCAATTGCTTGTTAGAGGGTTTGAACTCGAAGTTCACGAGGCAGCGGTAATTGGTTACGTATAGTCGGGTCAGCATACCGGCGCATAGCATACCAGCGATGGCTGGTCATGTGCTAGTGCTGGTCCGGCCTCGAACGTAAAATAGAAGGAATCTGCGGCGCTTCAGCGTCGGCGTCGAGCGTTGCTACTGGTAGGAGAATGGCGGGGTAAACCCGCCGCTACGTTAAGCCTACGCGCGCTGTTCACTCAGTAGTTTTTCCGGCTCATGCGCGGTGGTGTCGGGCGCCCCCTCCACGACACTACGCAGGAAGCCGGGAATTTCGTAGACGGCGCGGTTATGGATGGCGGCGGCATTGGTACGAAAGCGCGCCAAGGTTCCCCTCGCCAAGAGCGACCTGATCGCCGCGGGGATCTGCTCTGGCCCTCGAACCACCAGTCCCAGTTCTTTCTCCCGAATCCACTCCGCGTTGTAGCGTTCCTGAGGCAGCGTCCAGGCGTTACGTTCGACGATAACGGGCAGGTGCATGGCGACAGCTTCGCTCACACTTCCAGGCCCGGGCTTGCCAATAAAAAAATCGGAAAGAAGCATGTAGAAGGGAACTTGCGGGGTGAAGCCTTCCACGAAACTCCGCAGGCGGCTGCGGCGCCGGCGAAGTGCGTCGGCTAGCTTCCGATTGCGGCCGCAGATGAAAATGAGCTGAAGATGATGCGGGCCTTCGGCGTCCAAGCGCTCGGCGATTTCGAGCATGGCGTCGGATCCCTGCCCGCCAAATAGCACCAACCCCGTTGGCAAGTCGGGATCGAGCCCGCGTTTTTTCCGCTCCTCGCGCCGGTCGCAGAACATGGGCTGATAAAAGCGCGGGTGCACGATCATGCCGGAGGCATGAAAAACGCTGCTGCCGCTAATGCCCAGCGCGCGCGCTTGAGAGACGGCGCGATCTGAGCCGCAGACGAAGAATTGGTCCTGCCGCTCCATCCAGAAATGCGGCGGATAATCCGCGAGGTCGGTCAGAACGGTAACAAAGGGAATGGCGGGCCTCTCGATGCGCAGGCTTTCGGCGATAGCGCGATTGAAATGTGGAACCAGGGAGACCACCAAGTCGGGGTGGGCCGAGCTCCAGAACGCCCGGAGCAACCGCACCTGATGCGGGTGAAGCATGCGGATGAAGAGCTGCAGCACACGCACAGTTTGTGGCGTGCCGAGCGTCCAGCCTTTTTTCAGCATCAGGTTGTACAGATCCTGCATGCGCATGCCGGTCAGTTTACGCACCAAGTCGATGGAGTCGAGCACTTCCTGGAGGTTTACCAGCCGGACATTCCACCCGCCTTGCTCTTCCATTACTAGCCGGAGAGCCTCGGCTGCGGCGCGGTGGCCGCCGCCCGCATCGACAAAAATCAGATCGGCGTTAATCATGCCTCTACCTTTTCATAGTTCATCTATCCTGTAAATAGGCAATAGGCAGTCTTCATAGATAATTCACTGGCGTTATACATTCGTGTAACATGAGGGCTGTAGCCTGTAACGTGCGATGTGACCTTCATGTCCATACGATTCACTCCGGCATGTGTACCCTGCCGCTATTGAAGGCCATTTGCCGGGAGTGCTACAGCGAACCCGAGGCAGTTTACCGGACGCTGCGGCGCGCGGGGATGGACCTGGTAACGGTATCCGATCACGATTCCATCGGCGCGGCAGAAGCCCTTCGCCGCCACCCGGACTTCTTTTTGAGCGAAGAAGTGACCTGCCGGATGCCGAGCGGCAATGAACTACACGTCGGTGTCTACGATCTTACGGAGCGGCAACACGTGGAAATCCAGCAGCGGCGGGACGACCTGCCCCGCTTGGTGGCCCACTTGAACGAACAGGGACTTTTCTACAGTGTGAACCACGCCTTTTCCGCCCTGACCGGCCGGCGGTCGATGGACGATTTCATTTGGCTCGACGGCGCGTTTCCGGGCGTGGAAGTGCGTAATAGCCACGTGCCGCTGCGCAGCAACCGGCTGGCGGAGCGACTGGCGGAGCGAACGGGAAGCGCCGCGCTGGGCGGCAGCGACGCGCACACCCTATTCTCGCTGGGAAGCTCTTACACGTGCGTACCGGGCGCGCGCAACAAGGCGGAGTTTCTCGACGGCCTGAAACGCGGGCAGGCGCAGGCCCACGGCGGATCCGGAAGTTTTTGGCGATTAACGCGCGACGTGCTGCAGATTTGCGTGGCGATGATGGAGGAGAAGCCCGCTACCAAGATTCTCGCCCCGCTGGCATTGGGGGTTCCTGTTGTGATCCTGCTCAATTACTTGATCGAGGACCTGTTTGCGCGGCATTGGGGATCCCGCTGGGAACGCTGGCAGGGTCTGGAAAAGGGACCTTCCACTGGAGGAACGTGGGCTGCCCCGGGAGAGGCGAGCGCATGACCCTTCCGGGCCACATGCTCGATTACATCACCACCCGCGACCACCGCGTGATGCGGCGCGTGCACCGTTGGCGGCCGCCGCGCTGGTTCCGGCTGTGGATGATTCTCGCCACGCGCGGAGGCGACGGCTGGCTCTGGTATGCACTGAGTGCGCTGGTGTTAATCCTGGGCGGTTCTACGCGGTGGGAGGCGGTCACTGCGGCGTGGACGGCGTGCGGGGCGGGGGCCATCCTCTTTCTGCTTCTGAAGAAGCTAACGGGCCGGAAGCGGCCGAATACCCTGGTACCGCACTGTTGGGCCACCCTGTTGCCGCCTGACCAATTCTCGTTTCCCTCCGGCCATACCATCACGGCATTCGCATTCACCGTCGCCGTGGGCAGTTGTTACCCGCACCTGATGGGCGCCCTGCTGTTTTGCGCGCTGAGCGTGGCCACGTCGCGAATCATGTTGGGAATGCACTTCCTGAGTGATGTGGTGGCGGGGGCGATTTTGGGCGCCGGCTTGGGTTACGCGGGCTTTATGATTTTTGCTTAGTTTCCTCGGGCGTCGCGTAATATCCCGCCTTGAGCGCCTCTCCGCTCACTAAGTACCCCTCCGACGCCCGAGGTTTTTTTCAGTGCGCCAACCTGGGGATCGGCAATGAGCGGATTCAAAATTCAAGATTCAAAATTCAAGAAGAAATAACCGGATTCAGGACGCGAAATCCCGGAGTCAAGAGGCCTTAAATATACTCAAGATTTGCTACGAATTGTCGGATTCAATATTCAAGAGACAAAAATGCTGATCGGCCCTATTCGTGCCTTAGGGCGACGATGGGATCGAGACGGGAAGCTTTCATGGCGGGCCACATGCCAAAGAACAGGCCGATGCTCACCGAGGCGGCGAAGCCCACGGTGACGGACCAGAGCGGAACGGCGGAGTACCACCCTAGAGCGCGAATCAGGAAGGTAAGGCTCACGGACAAGAGGATTCCCAACACTCCCCCGGTGGCAGTTAGTGTCATGGCTTCGAGCAAGAATTGCCACGTGATGTCGCTGCGGCGCGCGCCGATGGCCTTGCGCACGCCGATCTCTCGCGTACGCTCGGTCACCGACACCAGCATGATATTCATCACCCCGATGCCGCCCACCATCAGTCCGATGGAGGAAATCACCGCCGTGACGAGCACGATCATCCCCATGATGTCACGGAACTGGGTAACGATGGTCTGGGCGGAGGCAATGCCGAAGCTGTCGGGAGCGTTGGGCTTGTCGTTGCGGAGCCGGCGCAGCAACCCGGTGATTTCATCCTTGGCCTGATCCAGCTTGCCCGGAAAAGCCATGGCCGCGATAAAGTTCTCCTTGGCATTCGGATAAAGCTTGCGATAAGTGAAATAGGGGATGTAAACGACGCGATCGTTGCCGTTGTCGCCGAGAAAGGCCTTGCGCTTCCCCAGCGTACCGACAACTTCAAAGCTGTGCCCGTCCACCTGGATGGGCTTGCCGATTGGGTCCTCGCCTTCATAAAGCCTTTGCGCCACGTCGGCCCCAATCACCGCAACATCGGTGCGGTGCAGGTCGTCCACAGCGGTATAGAGCCTGCCATCCACGAGATCGGCGTTGATGTTCTGGAAATCCTCAGGCGTCGCTCCCGTCAAGTTGGTGTCGACCATTTCCTGCCCTTTATACTTGGCGGTGACCGAGGGCCCCCAAACAACAATTTCCACGGCGACGGATTCCACCGAAGGACAGAACTCCTTGATGGCCATGGCCTGCTCGTATGTCAGGGGTTTGCGCAGACGCTCCTCGCGCGTAAGGTGGAATTTAATTCCCGGCTCGAATTTGTAGATGAAAAGTGTACGTGTCCCAAAGCCCTCGGCGACCGCCACCATCTGCTGATCGAGGCCCTTGAAGATCGATGCCACACTGATCACGGTAGCGGTGCCGATTAGCACGCCGAGGATGGTCAGGAAGGCGCGAAACTTGTGGGTGCGCAGAGTATCGAGAGCAAGGAAAAGGTTCTCGCGAATGTCATGCCGTTGTTTGGTGGCCATGCTCAGTTCTCCGTGCGCAGAGCCTCAATAGGATCGAGTTTGGCGGCCTTGCTGGCCGGATAGATCCCAAAGAAAAGCCCGACCGCCGTCGAGAGAGCCAACCCCACCACGATGGCGGTCACCGGCACCGTCGACGTAAAGAAATGGTCTACGATAGCGCTGACAATAAGGGCCAGCAGGACCCCGATCCCGCCTCCGGCACAGGCCATCACGATGGACTCAATCACAAACTGCATCAGGATGTCGCGCCGTCGCGCGCCCAGGGATTTGCGGATGCCAATCTCGTGGGTACGCTCGGTGACGCTCGCCAGCATGATGTTCATAATCACGATGCCGCCCACCAGCATGAAAACCGCGACGATGCCAATCGTCACTGCGAAAATGCTGCCCATGATCTGATTCCACGTGTCCATGATGGTTTGGGAAGCGTTGACGCCGAAATTGTCGTCCTCGCGGTAAGGAATGTGACGGCGGGCCCGGAGCAGGGAGCGCGCTTCATCCTCCAACGTCAACATCTGCTGCGAATTCCAGGCCTGAACACTGATCGCCAGGGAGGGCCGGGGGGCGAAGAACTTGCGGTACGTAGTGAGGGGAATCTGGACGAAGTTGTCCTGGCTCTCGCCGAATGTGCTGCCGATTTTCTGCGCCACGCCAATTACCCGGAAAGGAATGCCGTCGACCATCACTTCCTTACCAAGCGGATCGACATTGGGAAAAAAGGCATCCACCAAGTCGCGTCCGATGAAGCACACCATCGACTCGTGTTGGTAATCAGTTTCGGTGATGTAACGCCCGGTGTCGACCTTCTGTTGTCCGATGTCAATCATGCTAGGTGTGACGCCGGAGATATCCAGGTCATAAACGGTGTGGCCTTGATAGCGCGCTTGAGTTTCGCTGTTTTGGGTTTCGGCGGTGGCGCCCAACTGTTTGTATCCCGTGAGGTTGTCCCTTAGAAATTCATACTCCTCAATCAGCATGGGCTTATTCCGCCGGCGCGCTTTCAGCCAGGCCTCATAGCCTTGCGCCCATTGCCATTGGTGAAGGATAAAGACATTGGCGCCCAAGTTGGCGATGTGATCGGCGATGTAGAGGTTCATGCCATTCACGATCGACATGACGACGATGAGCGTGGTAGTGGCAATGACCACCCCCAGGAGGGTAAGAAAGGAGCGCAGCTTGTGCGCCCGTAAGGCCTCGAGAGCGATCCAAAACGCCTCGCGAGCTGTCACCCACGCGCCCGAGCCCGCGGCGGCGCGGGCACTAAGAGCGCGCGGAAACGATGCGGTTTGGCCGATGGAAGCCATAGAAGAGCCAAAACTGGAAACTGGAGACTCGAAACTCAAACCCCATCGTTCGAGTTCCGAGTTTCCAGTTTCGACTAACCTATCTGTTCGTCGCGCTCGATGCGGCCGTCGCGAACATGAATAATGCGGCGCGCATGAGCGGCGATGTCGTGCTCGTGGGTTACCAACACGATGGTGTTACCCCCATCGTGGAGGCGCCCGAAAAGCGTCATGATATCTTCGCCCGTAGCGGAGTCGAGGTTCCCCGTGGGTTCGTCCGCTAGAATAATCGAAGGGTTGTTGACCAGGGCGCGGGCGATGGCCACGCGCTGGCGCTGACCGCCGGAAAGCTCGTTGGGTTTGTGGTGCACCCGGTCGGCCAGGTCAACCTTGCGCAGAGCCTCCTGCGCTTTCTCCAGGCGCTCTTTCGCGGGCATGCCGCTGTAAATCAGGGGCAGTTCAACATTGTGCAGAGCGCTGGCGCGCGACAGCAGGTTAAAGGTCTGGAACACAAATCCGATTTCCTTATTGCGAATGTATGCCAATTCGTCGTCGGAAAGCTCGCTCACCATCTGCCCGTTCAACCAGTAAGAGCCGCGGGTCGGCGTGTCGAGGCAGCCGATCAGATTCATCAGCGTGGATTTGCCCGAGCCGGAGGGTCCCATGATGGCGACATACTCACCCCGTTCGATGGAAAACGAAACCCCGCTGAGGGCGTGAACCTGAATGGCCGCGCCCATGTCATAAGTCTTCCAAAGGTCATCCGCCTTGATGACCACGCCTTCCGGGGGTCTCGAAATTTCCTGCATCGAGGTAGTGACGGCGCGCGTTGCCATATTGATCTGCCTGCCCCTCTCCTGCCATCCCACCGATTGCCGGGCGCGGTGGGTGTTGGCGGCCCCACCGGCGCGAACACGGGGAAATTGCTGCATTCAAGAATCCGCTCAGGATCCCTGCGTCACCGGCGCCGAAGGCGTGTTATCAATCCGCACCTTGGTGTCGTTCTTCAAAGTGCGCAAAATACTGAAGCTGCCCGTTACGATGGTGTCACCGGGTTTCAGGCCCTTCAGAATCTCGATGTCGGTCGAGCCCATAATGCCGCTATCAACTTGAACGAATTTGGCGTGGCCGTTATCGACAACAAAGACTCCTTGCAATTCTTCCTTGCCCTTTTCCTTGTCCTTGGCGGAAACGGCCACATCGCTTCCCGCTGCACTCTTAGCTGCGTGGTCGTTCGCTTCCAATTCGCGGCGCATGCGCACGGTCACGGCTTGGATGGGCACCGCCACAGTGTTCTGGCGGGTGGCCGTGGTGATCTTCGCCGTAGCCGATAACCCCTGGCGGAGGCCGGGGGGCGGATCGTCGATGGTCACGACAACTTTGAAGTCCTTCGCTTCGTCGGCACTCGTGGTCGAGGTGGTGGTGCCGGTGGTGGTGCCGGTATCGCGCCCCACGGCGCTTTCGCCGATTTGGGTCACGCGGCCTTTAAAGGTCTTGTTCGGGTAGGCGTCGATCAGCACGTCGGCGGTTTGTCCCATTTTGACATTGGGGATATCGGTCTCATCCACCTTGACCTCAACCGTCATGATCGAGATGTTAGAAACTTGGTAGAGCAGGCTCCCGACGGCGTTTTGAATTCCAGGAACCACGTTCTCTCCCAAGTGGACGGGGAGGGAGGTTATATATCCGTCCAGGGGTGAGTTGTAGACGGTCTGGGCGAGTTGATTCTTGGAAGCGAGAAGCAATGCCTGACTTTGGGCCACCTTCGCACGGGTGGAGTCGCGATTGTACAGCGCTTGCTGGTATTGCGCCTTGGCTTGACCCACCTGCGCTTCGGAAGAGTCTTTGCCCGTTTGCGCGACGCGAAAGTCGCTCAGGCGCGTATCGAAGTCCTGTTGGGAAAGCAGATTGTCCTTGAAGAGCTCTTGGCCACGTTTGAAATTGTCACTGGCCTGATTCAGCTTTGCCGTCGATTGCGCCAAGTTGGCCGTAGCGGTCTCGAGCGCGGCCTTGGCCGAGAGCACGCTCGCATTTTGCGCCTCCAGATCGGCTTGAGCGGTCTTTACCGCCGCGTCCTGCGCCTCCACGTTGGCCGCCTGATAGACGTCTTCGGTCCGCATCAGCAGTTGGCCCTTGGTGACGTGGTCGCCTTCCTTCACCAGGATTTCAGTGATCTTTCCCGTGGAGTTGGCGTTCACGTTGGCCTGATTCTGCTCGACGGGTTTGATCTCACCGTTGGCGGTGACGATTTGGGCCAAATCTTCCCGTTGAACTTTGCCGGTCTGGACCGATACCACGCCTCGACGGCTCCACGCTACCCCTCCAATTGCCAGGCTGGCGAAGGCGACGACGGCGACAACGGCGAGGGTAACCTTCTTCCACTTCTTCATACCTGTTCCGTTCCTTTGCCGAGTTGGGACCGGCGCGGGCGCGTCCGCCCAAGTGGAATTACTGGTTTTTCCCAGTTCCAACTCTTTGATTTGTGCCATGGAGGGCTCCTCTCACTCCTCGGCCGTACGCAAACGCGCCACCTTCAGCCTTGCAAAAATCTGAGGATGTATACCTGCAGATTGGCCAACTCTTCAGGTTTATGTGCGCGCCAGCTTGCCGGCTCCCACTACGTATACGCTGTTTGAATGTCAAAAGTTTCGTCGACATTTATGCCGCTGCGGCGGCATACAGCGAGGTTAGCACTTGGGGGCTCCCTGGGTACATTTCTCCCCCGCATTCCGGAGCCGGATTGAGGGGGCTTAAATGCAGACTTTCCAGCGAACACGCCGGCAATCTTTCCTATTCTAGCCCTTTATTCTGGTGTGAAAAACAAAAATCACACTTCCCAAGTCAATCCCCCGGCAAGAGAGAAACTCCGCGGGCCCTTCTGGGGCGACCGGGTAGTGCCCCTGGGGGCGACTTCCAGCGCTGAAATGGGTCTCCACGTCCATCTATTAGACGGACACGTACTAATAAGGTTGCCTGCCGGCATCGCGTTTGTTAAGGGCCTACAGAGCTCATTCGGGGAGGCGTCAGGCCACCTTTCCTCCTTGTCTCGCATCCAACGACTCCGGCGGGATAAAGGCGGGGTCTGGGCGTCGAATCCGGGACTCCCGCTACTTACCAGCTCAACAAGCGGTCCCCCATCGCGACAGTTTCGGAACGGGGGCTAAAGCGTAGGGAGTGGGTAGGAGCTTGACTTTCCAAATCGGGAAAAATAAAATCAGGGTGCAAGTGATGGAGTTTTAACGGGGGAGCAGTGTCTAAGCGTGACGGATTGTTTTTGCGGCATCGGGAGATGAGCCGGTGGGTGGTGGGAGGACTCGCTGCACTCAGCCTCATTACCATTATCGTCGGCGCATCCATCCTGCGTGTTTCGGCGGCGCAGGATGATTTGGGCAAAGACGACACGAACGACCAGAAGAGCCAAAGCACCCAAAAGCCCAGAGTGAGCAAAGAGGAAAAGAAGCGCCAGAAGGCTCTCCGGCAGGAAATGGAGACGCCCTACAAAAAGTGGCTGAGCGATGAAGTCCCCTACATCATCAGCGACACGGAGCGGGCCGCTTTCAAGAAACTTTCCACCGACGACGAACGCGAAGCCTTCATTGAGAATTTCTGGGAGCGCCGCAACCCTAATCCCGGCAGCCCCGAAAACGAGTTCAAAGAGGAATATTACCGTCGAATCGCGTATTCCAACGAGCACTATGCCTCAGGTATTCCGGGTTGGAAGACCGACCGCGGCCGCATCTACATCATGTACGGCCCGGCGGACGAGATTGACTCGCATCCCAGTGGCGGCTCGTACGAACGTCCGCAATCGGAAGGCGGCGGCGAGACTTCCACTTACCCGTTCGAGGATTGGCGCTACCGCTACATCGATGGCGTCGGTGAGAACATCATCCTGGAGTTTGTCGATACCACGATGACGGGCGAGTATCGTCTGACGATGGACCCCGGCGAGAAGGACGCCTTGTTGCACGTGCCGGGCGCCGGCCTCACCATGGCGGAGCAAATGGGCATGACCCAGGGCGGTTCAAAAATGGATCGCTTCAACCGTACCGACGGCATGACGGTCGGGCAGTCGATGGGCGGCCAGCCCGAGAGCATGGAAGAGTTTACCCGGCTGGACCTTTATTCCAAGATCTTCCAGCCACCCCCGATCAAGTTCAAAGATCTGAAGGCGGTGGTTACTTCCCGGCTTTCCGCCAATCTGCTGCCCTTTGACGCCCGCACGGATTTCATCCGCGTGACCGACCAAACGGTTCTTACTCCCATCACCGTCCAGATCGCCAACGGCGATTTGCAATTTCAGAATAAAGACGGCGTCATGCACGCGGTTCTGGACGTCTTCGGCGAGATCACGAGTCTGGGCGGCCACATCGTGAACACCTTTGAGCGGAGCATGGTTTTGGATGTGCCCGAGCACGAATTCCAGCACTATCAGAATCAAAAGTCAGTCTACCAGGAAGCCGTACCGCTCAGCCCCGGCCGTTACAAGCTGAGCCTCGTCCTGAAAGACGATTTGAACGGTCACATGGGGTCCGAGGAAATCGGCATCGTGGTTCCGAGCTTCGCCGAGGACAAGCTGACGCACAGTACTCTGATTCTCGCTGACCAGATCCTGCCGCTCCCAACCAGTCAGGTCGGGACCGGCCCGTTTGTAATCGGCGGGACGAAGGTGCGCCCCAGCGTCAATAACACCTTCACGCGCGATCAAAGACTCGGAATCTACATGCAGGTGTATAATCTCGGCATCGACGACAAAACGCACAAACCCTCGCTGGATGTGCAGTACGAGGTCGATAAGGATGGCAAGTCGCTGCTTGATCAGCCGGAGGACCCGGCAAATTTGAAGAAGGCATCGCAGCAGTTCACCGTCATCAAGACGATGGGCCTCAATGGGCTTACGCCGGGAAAGTATACCGTGCAGATCAAAGTGACCGATAACATCAAGAAACAAAGTTTTAGCCAAACGGCGCCTTTTGAGTTACGATAGTCGCCGCTTTGGCGCCGGGGTCCGGCAGAAGCCTTTCTTAATAGCATCGCAGGATTCATGATGACTCCAAGCTTGGGGTACCGGATAAAGGCCCTGCTCCTCTTGAGCGGAATCCTGCTTCCGTGCCTCCTACCTTCCGAGAGTGTCGCGGCAGGTTATGGAAGCCTGGCCGGAATCGTATCCGATGACAAAGGCGTTCCCTTGATGGGGGCGAGCGTTTTGGTGATGGGCCCCACGGCCTTTGCCACCGAAGCCGCGACCCAGACCGCCGAGCGCATGCTCACCGACGCGCATGGCCGATTCACGATTGCCCACCTGATTCCGGGGTGCTATTCCCTCAAAGTCAGCTCGCCGACGCGCTTGCCCGAAATGCGCAACGGAGTTCGCGTGCAAGCCGGCGAGACCGTAGTGGCGACGTTTGTCTTGACTGACACCTTCGCGCCCATTCGCTTTCAAGTCCCCACCAATTCCGTTTCGAGTTGGGGGGATGACTGGAAATGGGTATTGCGGACGTCGGCAAACACACGGCCTATCCTGCGCTTCCATGAGGAGCCGAAACAGAAGCAGGTAGCAGCGAATAAGAAGTACACCGTTCCTTCAAGCGAGCGCTTCGTCGGCATTCTGCCCGGTTCAACCCCCCATGATCCTCTGGCCGAAGATTTCGGCATGGCCAGCGTGTTCGCCTATCTTCATCCGCTCTCGGCGGATTCCGATGTCCTCGTGGCGGGGTCGCTCGCACCCTTTGGTGGGGATGCAACTTCCCTCGGCACGGCGCTGCTCCGCAACCAACTGAAGGGTGAGCCCCAGCAAATCGGCATTTTTATTCATCAGATCAGCCTCGTCCCCGGAACTTCTGCCTTTGCGGGCGGCGTTCCCAATGGTTTCGGACAGGCGAAGGGCCTGGTGGCGACGTACTCGGAAACGCGCCTCCTCGCGCCCAAGGTCACCGTAACCGCGGGGATGGACATCGACTATCTCAGCTCGATTGAGAGCGTGTTCTCCGCGCGGCCCCACCTGAATATGGAATATCAGGCCACGCCGCAAACGATGATCGCTGCCCAGTTTGGCTCGGCCCTCGCCAATGGGTCCAACTCCATGATGGACCGCCTCGGTCTGCTGAATGCGTTCCCCCAGATCACCCAACGCGACGGTCACCTGGAAATGGAGCAATTGAACCACACGGAAGTGGCGGTGAATCATCGCATGGGCAAGTCGGCTCGGGTGCAAGCGGCGGCCTATCACGACGGCCTGCGCAACTCCGCGGTTTGGGGGTTGGGTTCGCCTCTAGGCGGCCAGGCTTTCGCGGGGAACGCGCTCCCTAATCCTGCCGGCAGCGGCATCGTGATCAATGGGGGCAATTACCAATCGACGGGATTCCGGGCGGTCTATGCCCAGACTTTCGATTCGCGGATTGAGGTGCTCGGGGCCTTTTCTTCCGGCAGTGCTCTTTCGGCGCGGGGCTTTGCGCTGCAAGGTTCCCACCCCTATTCTCAGGGAAGTCTGACGCCGGAGCAGACCAATTCCCTGATCGGCAAAATAACCGCCGATATTCCTGGCAGCCACACGCGCCTTTCCACTTCCTACGTGTGGGTTCCCAATGATCGTGTCACTCTGGTTGATCCCGCGGGGCAAGCGAACTTTGAGGTTCAGCCCTACTTAGGGGTCCAGATCCGGCAGCCAATTCCCACCCCCAGTTTTCTGCCCGTCCGCATTGACGCCGTAGCGGACTTCCAAAACCTCCTGTCGCAAGGGTACGTCCCCGCCGGCCAAGGCGGCCAAAGACCCCTCGTTCTTAGTTCCGGGTACCACTACATCCGGGGCGGCTTCTCGGTAGAATTCTAATTCGATTATTCGCCGCAAGCAGGGCGGAAGCCCAAGTCGGTGAAAAGCCGCCTGCCCCGATGAGTCACCTGGGAGCGCGGATCCGGCTTCCGTGCTGGCATGCCTGCGGAGCTTTAGAGTGCGGCAGCTTGCTGCCGCTTTCTCACCAGCCAGCTTGCTGGCGGCCCCTCTCTTACCCGCTTGCGTGTCGTTAACGGACGCGGTTGCGAAATCGCGCGAGCAAGCTCGCGGGGGGAAAGCGGCAGCAAGCTGCCGCACTCTAAAGCTCCGCACGCGCCCGAGCGGTCAGGAGGGAACTCCAGGCGCGGGAACCATCCTGGGGGCCACTAACAGCGGAGTTGTTCCCCCGCGCTTCAAAGAGCTCGTGAGATATCCGGACTAGGGGATAAGCGCCTTCCAGATGGGCTGTACCCAATCTTCTTTGGCCATGTCGTAGACGATGAAATCGCCATCGAATTGCCAGTAAGTCCACGCCCACCCTTGGGACTCGGCGGTGCGAGCAACGCAGGCGGTGTAGCGGGCGCGGGAATCCATGTCGCCTTTCTCGTAGGCACCAAATTCACCGAGAAAGATTGGACGCCCCTCCTTCTTCGACCATTCCTCGACGCCGGCAAAATCCTTTTCCACGCGCTGTTTTTCCGCATCGGTGCCCCAGGTCACGCCCGAAAGATTTGCCGTCTCCTTGTTCCAGCTTGCGCCCTGGTGCGTAAACTCCATCGGCAAGTAGTAGTGAACGGTGACGATAATGTGGCGGTCGTCGGCGGGCAGTTCCAGCTTGTCAAGGTAGCCGATGTTGTTCCAGAATGCCGGACCGATAATGACGTTGCGCGTGGGATTGGACTTGCGAATCACGGCGAGGGTTTCTTTCAACATGCTGTTCCAAACCGGCGCGGTCAACTGGCGGTTCGGCTCATTGAGCATCTCGAACACAACGCTATTCGGCGCGTCCTGGTATCGTGGCGCGACCTGTCCCCAAAAGGCCAGGAGCTTGGTCCGGCAGCCGGCGGCATCGACGGCGCAGCGGTTGTAGTCGTGCTCGTCCAGGATGACCGTCAGGTTCTGGGCTTGAGCGCTCTTCACCACCCAGTCAAGGGTTTTGAGCCACGCCGGGCGCAGGCGGTTCTGCCCGTCCATATACCGGAAGCCTTCCATAACCACTCTCACCGTTTGAAACCCGCCCTCGTGGATTCGCTGGAAATGGCGTTCCTGGAAGCGTGCTTTTTTGAAGTTACTCCACATGGGATCGCCGGAAAGAATATTGACCCCGCGGCCCATGATTTTGACTTGCTCGGCTGCGTCGATCGGCTGAAAACCGGTGGCCGTATCACCGGCCGAAGACGATGCCAACCGTGGGGCGAGGCTCATGGGCTGGCTCTTGTTGCCTCTCGAATTCTCCACTTTCCCAACCTGCGGCAATGGGTTGCCTGCCGCTTGCAGCGGTAAAACCGAAAGCATGAACAGTACAAATGAAAGCTTCATATAATTCCTCTCTTGGGTTCTCGTCAAACTTCAGTCAATGCGCCGTGCTTCGAAATTCCACGGCGTTCATCAGTGGCCCGGGAAATCCTATAATCGTTTCCAAGCCGGCCGAGAACATACACCCGATGGGCGCGGAAGGCAATTGCCCGTTGGAGTTCGAGCGCTCTGCACCAGACACACACTCCGGAAGCGCGTGTGCGGTATACTCGCGTCGTCACGAACGCCAGAAAGCAGTTTCCACACGATTCGCTGTTTTTCCGAAGCCGCCAGCGCGGAGGTCACCGATTGCCTTCCTCGATTCCCATGGTGAGAACGGCAACTGAGAATGCCGACGGCTGCTACACTTATCAGGTGACGAAGAGCGGGGCGTTGGCGACGGTTAGTCCTCTAACATAGGGAGGCGTACCATGTACAACACCCGAACCCGCGGCCCCTTCAGGGTTAGTGGTTACGCAATGCTCCTGACTGCGGTTTTTCTTGGCGGGGCCTCGCGTGGCCAGTGCCAGGGGCAAGGCGAAGTGGCCGTTTCGTTCAACCTTCGAAACGCCTCGGTGACCTTGCATGAACCGGTACTTGGCGATTTATCGGTCCATAACGGCATGACAGACGACGTAAGTGTCGACCTAGGGTACGATCGCGAAGGCGCCCTCGAATTCTCGATTGTTCAGCCCGACGACTCAACTGTCACACTTCCACGCGTTCCCCGGCGTAATGGCGCCAGCCGGGTGCCCGAATTGTCGTTGCAGCAGGGGGAAACTTATGTGCAGGAGTTGGTGCTCAATAAGTGGTACCCGTTTAACAAACCTGGCAGTTACACGATACGGGTGCGACTTGTCACGAAGATCCGTCGTGGTTCAGACGCGCCTGTAAAGGCGGAATTCTCACAGGAGATGTCGTTGCAGATCGGCGAGAGAGATGAACAGCGCTTGGAAAACGTATGCAAGGACCTGGCAGCGGCCGCGATGCAAACGAACGCTGAGACGGCGCTCGGCGCTGCCCATTCTTTGAGCTATGTTGAAGATGTTGTCGCTATCCCCTATCTAGTTCGCCTCACCAAGCGGGGCCCCTTTAAGGTCGTCACAAAAAACATAGCGCTCGAGGGCCTGGGACGAATTGCCCGCTCAGAGGGCCTTGAAGCCGTAATGTCGCGCCTGAGTCCTGAGGACCGGAAGTGGGAAGCTGTGATAAAGGCAGAGGCCGGACAGTAGCCACGGATGGTTCAAATTAGGGGAATGACTTACTACACTAACCCATGTTTCAAACCGGACATGCACCCACGCCCCGCGGCGGCTTGGAGTGCGGTAGCAGCAGCTACCGCCTTCCGATCTCCGTTCATATGGCAAAATTGGCAAGGGCGAAGGCAGAAAGGCGGTAGCTGCTGCTACCGCACTCCAAGATGTTTTCGGCATCCGTGGTGGGTGAGCCAAGTAAGTCATTCCCCAAATTTGATCGTCAGAGCAGGTAGCGCGGAGGTGCGTGTCCTTCAGCGCTCCTCCGCGGCTGTTCAAACGGAATCGCCGATCACCAACCTGGCATGTCCACACGAATCCGCATGGAATTGGGGAACGGCCGCAAAGGAGACGCAGAATACGCGCACCTTTGCGCTACCCTGCTTTTCCCATGCCTTTTGGACATGGTAGAATCGCGTGTATTCAGTTGTGTTAGGAGTGCATCATGGCGATCACCCCGGTAGTGACCGTACGCTTGGAACCCGAACTGCGCGAACGGCTGGACCGTTTGGCGATGGCGCAGCGCCGCAGCCGCTCGTTTGTGGCGACGGAAGCGATCCGCGAATACGTGAAGGTGAATGAGTGGCAGATCGAGGAAACCCGCAAGGCGGTGGCGGAAGCTGACCGGGGAGATTTCGCCGCTCCCTCCGAGGTTCGCCGCGTGGTGAAGAAGTGGACCAAGCGGAGCGCAAGTGCCCGATAGGCCGCGGGAGATCCGCTGGCTGAAGCGGGCGCTGGCCAACCTCGATGCCGAAGCCGCCTTTATCGCCCGCGATCATCCCGCCGCCGCCCGCGTGGTGGAAGCCATTGCCGGCACCGTGGAACTGCTCGCTCAGCATCCCGCGCTGGGCCGCCCCGGTCGGGTCGAGGGCACCCGCGAGTTGGTGGTTCCCGATACACCGTACCTGGTCCCCTACCGCGTGCGCGGCCACACTGTCGAAATCCTCCGCGTCTTCCATGGCGCCCGCAAGTGGCCAAAGAAGCTCTGAGCGTCTTCGGTTGCCGGCCTGCACTTTTCTTTTTGAGAGGTGCAGGGGCACCTCGTTTTGCTGGTTTTCTACAGGGGGAGGGTGGGCGCCGCCAGCCGTGGTGGACCCAAGGCAGGGAACGTTGACCTTCGCCCCACCGCGGCGGGCCCAGCACCCGCCCGCGCGCAAACGGGTTTAAAGAGGTATCTGTCCGCGGGTTGCTGGGTTGGGCACCCACACTGTGCCCCTACGGGGGAAGCTCAACAATAATTTCCTCCCGTCGGAAGATTTGTCCCTACTCACGTAGCCTCTGGTCGCCAACTTGCTGTGTATATCTAGCGGAGTATTGTCGGGTGGGTAAAATAACGCACCGCAGAACGGGTTTGGGGCAGGCGGAAGGCTACACAGAAAGGTTTGGAGATTGAGCAACTAGCCCCAGTCCTCAGGCCCTTCCGGAACCTTGAATGTCTATGAATAACAAGAGCTTAGATCGAAGTCAAGATCTTGTTAAGGGGACGGGGCCGCTGAGCCAAGCGTATGAAATCAGGGCAGTTAAGAAAACGCTTCGGGTCGAAAACAGTTGGCCCCGGGGAACCTTGAATGTTGTTGAAAACATAACAGGTTATCGCAGAAAGTGACAAAATGCCAGTGGCAGCAAACTTTTGAAAATAGGGGAGTTAGGAGAAACACCCCGCCGCAGGGGCGAAAAAAGGGGGTGCAAAATTGAAGGGGTATCCTAGAATGTTGCAGAAAACAAGTGAGTTATAAATTGACATTGCGCAAATTCTCTCCGAACCTTGAATGTTTATGATAAATAAACCACTTATCGCCGCGAACCTTGAATGTCACAGAAAAGAAAAGGCGTTAAGGGTTTTAGGGCCTCGCGGTCGATCGGCGGAGGATGGGACAAGAGAATCGACTCTGGAGGCTAGAGAGAGCGCCGCCGGGGCCCATTTCCGGCGAAGAACTGAAAAAAAGATGTTATAAAATACGAGCGAAGCCTGAATGTGTATGAAAACAAAGGAACACAAGACACAATGCCCGAATAGAATCAGGCTTTTAGGTCTTAATTTTCGACATTTACGTCGAATCGAGCGCTATTTTGCAGAAGAATGCTCCTTTGCGACGACAATTTATCAGATCGATTCGTCTTCTCGCAGGTTTACTCTTGCATGATACGACCCATTTGCGAAGGATGAGCCGTCCTGGTTTCGGATGTGGGGGTGGCTTCCAGCCGGCAGCGGAGCCTCCAGTATGGCAGCGCTGGAAATACTGAGCCAGGAGGAACGGAGTCTACCGCTCGACGTTCAGGGCCTTGCCGTATATCATGGTATAGATCCGCTGCAAGGGAGGGATTATTCGTGCGACAGAAAGCTAAAGTCTTTACCATTGGCCGCAGCCAAGCGGTGCGCCTGCCGGCGGCATTTTGCTTCGACACCAAGGAAGTTTTCATCGAGCGTAACCCGCGCACCGGAGACGTCATTCTGTCCCGCAAGCCGGCGAACTGGAGCGAAGTTTTCGCCGCGCTCGACCGTGCCGGCGTGTCCGAGGACTTCCTCGCCGACCGCGACCGGAGACTACCCGTGGGCCGTTAATCTGGGAGTAAAACCCAGACTCCCTTAACGGTGATGCTATTGGCTCCCTTTTACCCGATACTGAAAGCCGGCACGACTTACAGAAAAATGGAACCCAAATCCGAAATTCCGTATCGCTCTCCCGTCTTTTGGATTCAATTTTATAACCTTTTACAAACAAAAGACTTAAAGATATGAGTTGCCTCGTCTGCTGGAAGCAAACGTGCTATAATCCTTTGGGAGGTAGTGTTCTTCATCGCCCCGAACGGACGCCCGTATGAGCAGGATCCCAGCTTTCCGGCTTACCACCCTCTCGCTCGCCCTTTTGAGTTTGGTGTTGGTAGGATTTGGAGTCCTGAGCTACCAGCAGCGCTCCCTGTACCAGGTCCCAGGCGACGGAGTTTCCTGGATTGAAAGCTCCCAGGGCGTCACGGCTTGGATTGTCGTTAAGGGCGGGCCCGGAGACCGAGCCGGAATTCGTGAGGGCGACCAGCTTAAGGCCATCAATGGCTTGCCTGTCACCAGCGCTACGGATGCGGTCCAGCAGATCTACCAACTCGGCGTCTGGACGCTCGCCAACTACAGTTTGACTCGCAATGGCGAGCCCTACGACACCAGCCTTGTCCTTGACGCGCAGGGAACCTCGGGCTCGGTTCGGAACTATCTGGCGCTCGTCGGCCTGCTCTACCTCGTCATCGGCACTTTTATCCTCTTCCGGCGCTGGACAGCGCGTAAATCCCGCCACTTCTACGTCTTCTGCCTCGCGTCTTTTGTTCTGTACACCTTTGCCTACACCGGCAAGCTGAACCTGTTTGATTGGACGATTTATTGGCTCAACGTTGCGGCGTGGGTGTTACAGCCTGCGCTCTTCCTGCACTTTTGTCTGACCTTCCCGGAGCGGTCACCGCTCCTGCGGGAGCGCCGTTACCTTGCCCCTCTCCTCTATTTGCCTGGAATCGCACTGGGAGCGATCCATGTGCTGGTGGCGGTGGACATTCTGGTGCTTCCCCTCCCTCTTTTGCAAGCACGGTGGCTGTTGGACCGAGTCGAGCTGTTTTACCTGGGAGCGTACTTCCTGGCGGGTGCCCTGGCGCTGCACTATGCTTACTCTCGCGCCAGCGATCCAATCTTAAAGCACCAACTGAAGTGGGTGGTGCGCGGAACCTGGCTCGCCATCGTTCCCTTCGCCGCCCTTTACGCCTTGCCCTACTTCCTGGGGTATGTTCCCAACGCCTGGATGAACGCTTCGGCGCTGTTCCTGGTCTTCTTGCCTGTCACTTTCGGCTATGCCATTGTCCGCTACCGGCTGATGGATGTGGACATCATCTTCCGCCGCGGACTTGCCTATACTCTGGCCACGGCCGGCATTGTGGGGCTCTATTTCGGCATCATCGCCTTATTCGCTGATTTCTTCCGCGCCACGTTTCCTCCCATCAACAGCCGTGGGGCCTGGGTGGTGGCGATTGTCTTTACCGCCATCGTCTTTCAACCCCTGGTGAACGGCATCCAGCAGTGGGTGGACCGCTTTTTCAATCGGGAACGCTACGATTACCGGCGCACGCTGCTCGAGTTCGCGCGTGAGCTCACCTCGGAATTGCACGTCGATAGCCTGATCGAGCAGATTTCCGATCGCTTGTCGGAGACCCTGGGCGTGGACCGGCTCGCGGTCTTCCTGGCGGCGGAGCCGGGCGGCTTCCGCCTGGTGCGATCGCGCGGAATGAATTTCCCCGGCAAAGTTGACACCAGCTTTCTCGACCCCGCCCAACCCGGCCTCGCCAAGGGCTATCTTTTCTTCGACAGCGTCAAGCGGCCCTACGGATTTTCCCCCGGCGCGCAGAAAGCCATTGAACAGCTTCGCCTGCACTATTACCTGCCCTTTCAGGTCAAGGAGCGCACCCTGGGTTATTTGGGATTGGGCAAAACGCGAGAAGGCGATTACCTCTCCAGCGAAGACATCGATCTGCTGCAAACCATCGCCGGTTATGTCTCAATCGCCCTGGAGAATGCCAGCCTGTACGAATCGCTGGAAATGCGCGCCCGCGACTATCAGGCGCTACGCGATTTCAGCCAGAACATCATTGAATCCATCAACGCCGGCGTGCTGGCCTGCAACCTGGATGGCGTGGTGGAGGCGTGGAATTCCGCCTTGGAACGGCTTTACGGACTCAGCCGCTCCGAGGCCATGGGCAGAACCTTGGAGGCGATCTTCCCGACGGACCTTAGGGCGGAGTTATCGCGGGTTTCCGACCCCCATCTTACCCTCAACTTGTACAAATTCCGGCTGCGCAATGCCGAGGACCGCGCCCTGATCGTCAACCTCTCCGTGGTGCCTTTGCTCGGCAAAGAGAACCAGGTGATTGGGCGTTTGCTGATTTTTACCGACCTGACGGAGCGGGTGAACCTGGAAGACCAGTTGATGCAAGCCGAGAAACTCTCTTCCATCGGCCTGCTCGCGGCAGGGGTGGCCCACGAAGTGAATACGCCTCTGGCCGTCATCACCTCCAACGCCCAAATGCTTGTGCGCCAGATGGATGCGGATGATCCTCGCATGCGCACCCTGGAAAAGATTATCGCCCAAGCGTTCCGGGCTTCGGAGATTGCCAACAACCTTCTCAAGTTCTCGCGCATCGGCACCAGCGATTACTCTGACCTGGATGTCAACCGCGTGATCAGCGAAAGCCTCTCGCTGGTCGAACCCATGCTGAAGGCCGCCAGGGTCACCGTCAACTCCCAGTTGAAAGACTCACTGCCCGCGATCTACGGGAATTCCGGAAAACTCCAGCAGGTCTTTATGAACCTGATTATGAACGCGCGCGATGCCATGCCTCGTGGCGGTGAATTGACCATCGCTACCGAGGCGGAAAACTCCAGCGTGCACGTGGAAGTGTCCGACAACGGCGACGGCATCCCCGCCGACCACATTAACAAGATCTTCGATCCCTTTTTTACCACCAAGGGAACCAGCAAAGGCACGGGATTGGGCCTTGCGGTGACCTACGGCATCATCCGGGAGCATTCCGGATCGATCCAGGTGGACAGCGCGGTGGGTCGCGGAACGACCTTCCGGCTGGAATTCCCCGCAGTCAGGAAACCGGTGAATGTCAGCTAAAGGCTCCATCCTCGTCATTGACGACGAAACCGAAATTCGCGAAAGTCTCGAGCAACTCTTGAAGCTCGAAGGGTACCGGACGGATACTGCTCCGACCGGCGAAGAGGGATTGAGGCGTATTGAAAACGGCCTCTTTGACCTCGTCTTGCTCGACATCAACCTGCCCGACCGCAACGGCCTTGACCTGCTCCAGCAGATCAAACGTGAAAGCCCGGAATTGGGCGTCATCATGATCACCGCGTACGCCTCCACGCAGATGGCCTTCCAGGCTTCCAAGCAGGGAGCGGACAGCTACGTGACCAAGCCCTGGGACAATGACAAGCTTTTGCTGGAGATCCGCAACACCGTCGATAAATCGCGCCTGCAGCTCGAAAACATCCAACTCCGCCGCGCCCTGAAGCGCTATGACCTGCCCAATGTCGTCGGTAGGAGCGAGAGGATGCAAAAGGTGATGGACCTCATCACCCAGGTGGCGGCCAGCCGTGCCACGGTGCTAATTACCGGGGAAAGCGGCACCGGCAAGGAATTGATCGCCAAGACCATCCATGCCACCAGCCCGCGCGCCGACCGGCCGTTTGTGCCCGTCAATACCGGCTCCATGCCCGTCGATCTGCTCGAAAGCACGCTTTTTGGACACGTGAAAGGCGCGTTCACTTCCGCCATTGCCACCAAGCGCGGCCTTTTCGAGGTTGCCAATCAGGGCACGATTTTCTTTGACGAGATTGGAACCGTGGGCGTGGAAACTCAAACCAAGCTGCTGCGCGTTATCCAGGAGCGCGAGTTCATGCGGCTGGGCGGCACGGAAAACATCAAGGTGGACGTGCGCATCCTCGCCGCCACTAACGCCGATTTGCGCAAGATGGTGGTGGACGGCAGATTTCGCGAGGACCTGTTTTACCGCTTGAACGTTATCACCATCCAGTTGCCGCCGCTGCGCGACCGCAAGGAAGACGTTCCCCAATTGGCCGAGCATTTTCTGCGGAAATTCTCCGCCGAAAATAGCCGCACGGGCTTGCAATTTACCCCTGAAGCTCTGAAGGTTATGATGGATTACGCCTGGCCGGGCAACGTCCGCGAGCTCGAAAACGCCGTCGAGCGCGCCGTCGTACTGGCCTCTGGAACGAGCCTCGGGACAGAATTGCTTCCCGAACAGCTTTTTCAGAATGGCTCGCGCGGAGGGGCAACGTACTCAACGGAGAGCCTCGATGGGCGCTCACTGTTTGAGGTCATGGAATCCTGCGAGCGCCGGATCATCCTCGATATGCTCGCCCGCACCAACTGGAGCCAAACCGAGGCTGCGGAGCGCTTCAAAATTCCGCTCTCCACGCTTAACCAGAAAATCAAGCGCCTTCAAATCGACGTGAAGCGGCGCAGCGAATAGCTTGGTATCAACGGGGGACTTAGTGCGTCCCCTGAAGTTTGCGCCCTGCGAGAAACCCTATTGCTCCTCGCCTACGCCCAGGGCTTCGAGGTCAGCTTGGTCTTTTGCCCGCCCTGTCTTTCGTTTGTTCTGAATGAGGGCTTCCCGGCCGATGAAGCTGACGCGGGTCTTTCCCAGCACCACCTCAACTCGGCCCGCCCACGCTTCGTCGAAGGTGACGCCAGTGATGGACGTGAGCAGGTCGATTCGGCCCGGCGGAACGCCTAGCTGAACCACTCGATAGGAGTCCACAAAATCAGCGGCCTTCAAACCCAGAGAGGCGAATCCAAATTCGGCCAGCGCCGATTCCAAACGCTGAGCATTATCGGGGGAATTTCCTACCAGGACGTCCAGGTCCCCGGTGTACCGCGGGAATCCGTGGTGGGCAAGCGCCACAGCCCCTACGACGAGATAATCAACGCCGCTCGAGTTCAGCGATTCGATAAACGCGCGCCAGTCTTCCGGAAGTGGCATCGCTCTCCTTGTGCGCCATAGCCCGAAGCTGGAATAGAATCTCCAATCGTTCCTCAGGTGTGAGCCGGAGGTAATATTCGCGCGTGGCCGCATCCGCCTCGCGGAATGTTTGGAATTTGGCGACAACCAGCTTCATAGCTCTATTTTATTATCTGCGACCCTAAAGTCCTATAGCAAATCGCGGGCATTAACTTGAACACCGAAGACAGTAGACGGTAGACCGCATACGACCGTAGCGCGGACCTGTTTTCTAGGTCCGCGGCCCTTGACTCCCCTGATGCTCTTACCGCATGATGCCCGCGGCCCACTGATTCGCTATGATGAGCACCAGTTAGCAGAATGGGCCACGCTGGTGGCGATGAAAACCCGCGGACCTCAAAAACAGGTCCGCGCTACGTTGGGAATTGCTCGCTGCGAATTCAAAGAAGTGGCTGCCGAGCACTAAAGGAGATTTCCATGACTCCGGATGCTTCCCCGATCAGGCAACATTCCAGTTTGTTTTCCCCAAGATCGAAAATCATAAATCTGACGCGCATTGCCTCATTCGCCCTCATGGTCCTGCTTGGCGCGCAGCTCGCGTTGGCCCAAATCAATGACCTGATGCCCTTGCCTGCCGAACTAACTCCAGGCACAGGAAGGCTGACGATTGACGCGGGCTTTCGAGTCGCGATCGAGGGGTATCAAGAGCCGCGGCTCGAACGTGCCGCCGCGCGGTTGGCGCACCGTCTGGCGAAGCAGACGGGCATCCCCATGAGCGATGTGGTCGAGAAGGACGCGGCCAAGGCCACGCTGGTGATTCACTGCCAGCACGCGGGGGAAGAGGTTCAGTCAATTCGCGAAGACGAGTCGTACCAGCTTGAGGTCACGGCGCAGCAGGCTCGCCTCGTCGCGCCCACACCGGTTGGAATCCTTCGGGGCATGGAAACGTTCCTGCAATTGGTGGCAATTGACGATCAGGGTTTTGGCGTTGCGGCCGTGCGCGTTGTCGACCGCCCGCGTTTCCCCTGGCGCGGCTTCATGATCGACGTGGTTCGTCACTGGATGCCCGAGGAGGTTCTGAAGCGGACCATCGATGGCATGGCCGCCGTCAAACTGAACGTCCTCCACCTCCACCTGACGGACGATCAAGGTTTTCGGATCGAGAGCAAGAAGTACCCCCGGTTGCAGGAAATGGGTTCCGACGGCCATTACTATACTCAGGAGCAGATCAGAGGCATCGTTGCCTACGCTCGCGATCGTGGCATCCGGGTGGTTCCGGAAATCGAAATGCCGGGTCACGGCACAAGCTGGTTCGTCGGATACCCTGAGTACGCGAGTGCGCCCGGACCGTACGCGGTCGAGACCCGCCTTGCCGAAATTTGCGAAGCCGCGCTCGATCCCACGCGCGAGGAGGTTTACACCTTTCTCGATGGCCTGATTGGAGAGATGGCCAGCCTCTTCCCCGACGCGTATTTCCATACGGGAGGAGACGAGGTCAACGGCGACCAATGGAACGCCAATCCGCGCATTGTGGCCTTCCGGCGAGAACATGGGATGAAGGACAACCATGACCTTCAGGCCTATTTCACCCGCCGCGTGCAGGCCATCGTGGCGAAACACGGCAAGAAGATGATTGGGTGGGATGAGATTCTGCATCCCGACCTCCCCCACGACATCCTGGTGCAATCCTGGAACGGGCAGAAGACCCTGGCAGACGCGGCCCGCATGGGTTTCGGCGGAATTCTCTCCACGGGGTATTACCTCGACATGTTGAACCCGGCGTGGGAAGAGTACTCCACGGATCCCATGGAAGGTGAGATTGCCGGACTGACGCCGGAGCAACAGGCCCGTATTTTGGGCGGGGAAGCCTGCTTGTGGACCGAGTGGATTACCCCCGCGACGGTAGATTCCCGCATTTGGCCCCGGTTAGCGGTGATTGCCGAGAGACTGTGGTCCCCCGAACAGGCGAAGGACGTGGATTCGATGTATCGGCGCCTCGAAATCGAGAGTGGTCGACTGGAGTGGCTGGGCTTGCAGCACCGCTCGAGCTACCCACTGATGCTCGAACGATTGACGGGAATGCAGCCGGTCGACTCGTTGAAGACTCTGGCGGACATCCTTGAGCCGCTGAAACACTATGGCCGCATCGGGGGCCATTACACAACGCATACGCCCCTCAATCGTCTGGTCGACGCCGTCCAGCCGGAGAGCGGTACGGCGCGAACTTTTGCCGGTAGGGTCAATCAATTGGGGGAGAATAAGGACGCCGTGCGCAAGCAACTCACCGCTTGGCGCGACAATCGTGCGGCGGTGCTGCCGCTACTTCAGCGGACAGCGCTCCTGCGGGAAGACATACCGGTGGCCGACGACGTCGCGGCGGTGGCGCAAGCCGGGCTTGAAGCCCTGGATTATCTGGACTCCGGAAAACCTGCGCCCGCATCTTGGGTGAATGAGCAACTCGTCGTGCTCGATCGTGCCGACAGACCACATGCAGAGATGGTGATTATGATAGTCGCCCCCATTCGCAAACTGGTGGAGGGAGCAGGGAAGGGCGGGTTGTAGGGTCGCGCGGAAAGTGCCCGGATCCCATCATTCCCGGCTCCCAGAAGCTGGTTGCGAGAGCTTGATTCGAACAAGCATTGCCAGATTCAGAATCTGGAGTCCTACCGATTGAACGATCTCGCATTGGCTCTGGCCCCTGGAATCGAACCAAGATTAGCTGATTCAAAGTCAGCCGTCCTACCATTAGACGAGGCCAGAGTTTACAGTTCACAGTAAGAACCAATTGCATTTCGACTGTTAGCTATCGACTATCAACTGTGAACTTCCTGAGAGAATCCACAGTCTACAGTCAACAATTCATAGTAAGAACCAATCGCATTTTGACTGTTAGCTGTCGACTGTTAACTGTAAACTTCTTTGGTCCCCGGTCCCCGAGTCGAACGGGACTCTATGGCTTTTCAGACCATCGCAACGACCGCGCTTGCTCACCGGGGACAAGCAGGTGCCAGGTGTCAGGGGATTGCCATGAACCATATTTCAGGCACTTAATACCAAGCTTAACCAATGTAGCGGCGGTTCGTGATCCCTGACACCTGATCCCTGACACCTTTTATTCGAGCTCGACGTTCCAATACAGGTACGCCTTGTAATTCGACCATTCCGGCCGCAGTGCGTGGATGTGCAGCCGGAAATTGAATCGCGGGTCGAAGTGATTTGGCTCGACCGGCTTCTGTCGCAGCGAGAGAGAAAAGGTTCCAGGGCAGCTATAAGAAGTGCCTGGCGCTCCAGGCATTGCATCACACACAACAACGGGCTACCATCTCCTCAGATTCGGCCGCAAAGCTGGCCAATACACGTGGAACTGGCGGCGTTAAAGTGAAACGGCGGAACAAAAGTGAAAAAGGAAATGTGATGAACCTCGAAGAATTGGTGAAATGTCCATTGGAATGGGAGAAGAAGTTCGGCTCAGAAAACTGGCGGGTGAGTCTGCCGCAGCTTGACTGGTACTACTCATTTGCGCAGCATGCAGTTGACCGTAGTGAGCTACCCTTCGACTTGCATGAGGTTGATCTTGTTTACGAAGACTTGGGAGTGTTGAGAAGATTGTTGGCAAACATTTCCCTTAGGCAATCGGCGGCTGAAGAGCTCTACATGACCCGCGCAGGGCGTCTGTACCATTTGAGGTTCATGACCCCGGCAGAGCATGGAAAGCATTTCGCGGCAGGGATGACCGAACCGGCTGCACTAGAACAAAGCAGAAGAAAAGGAATATCAATTTTCTTTAAGAATTTCAGTAGCGGTGATCTGGAAAATACATTCTGGACTTGGCTATGGCATAACTTTGATGATGTAAACAGCTATGCATCATATGAAGAGTTCCTCGACCCGCGCGAAGAGCTTTCCAAAAGCCCTGAAGCGGCTCTTTGGCACCGGCTTCTTAGTGAGACCAGGGTACGAATTTGCATGGACACAATCCGGCCCGTCGGAGCGTGTGACGGAGAGCTGACGTCTTGCCTATGTTATGATGTCCACTTCGACACTAAGATAGCGCACTGCTTTCCCGTGTCCGCGGCAGAGGCGAAGAGGATCATGCGCGGTTCGGAAATTCTCCGAAATGACGCCCTGAATTGCTGAGACCGAACTATCCCCCTAACCCCTAACACTTGACCACCGATACCTGACGCCTTTCCCCTCAGTCTTTGAACGGATCGAACTCGTTCTTGCCAGCCATCGCCACACCGAGCGGCTTGAGCGTGTGAAGGATTCGCACCGACGCGGAGTGCTCGGCCAGAACTTCCGGCAGCCGCTTATAGCAGTGCGGCGACTCGTCAACTCCACCACCGCGCAGTTCAACCTTGGCTTCATCCACCCAGGTATCCATCATCTGCTGGGTAACCTTCGGCTGGCGCTTCCACTCACCGGTTGCCTTGTCCCGCTTGCCCTTGGCCTCCATGCGGCCCATGACGCGGCCGGCGCCGTGGACGGTTGAGTAGAGAGCGAGTGATGCATCGGTATTCTCGACGCCTTCCAAAATCACGGAGTTTTCGCCCATCGTGCCGCCGACAAATCCGCGTTGACCGGGAAACGCGGGTGTGGCGCCTTTGCGAACTACCCAGAGCGACTTTCCGCCGTGTGTCTCCTGCCACGCAAAGTTGTGGTGGTTGTGGACCGAGTCGAGGGGCTTTGCGCCAAGAATTTTCACCACTCGATCACACACCCAATCGCGGCCGGCGTAGGCATAACGGCCAGCCAGTTTCATTGCGGCGATATAGTCCTGGCCTTCCTGAGTGCGGGCATCAAGCGCCACGGGAGCCGAGTCCATATCGTCCTTCGCGCCGGCTCGATTCAGAAACCTCGTGGCGATCTTGTGGCCAAAACCGCGGGAGCCAAAATGAACGCCAACCCAAATTCGCTCCTGCTCGTCCTCGAGAATGTCCACGTAGTGGTTCCCACTTCCGACGGTACCAAGCTGAGCACGAGCCATGTCCCGCAGCGAGGTGAGTTTCCAGGCTGCGGTGTTGGCACCTTGGGTAATCTGCCAGGCGTCGTCGTCCTCGAAGAGTTCGTGGTCGACGTCCTCGCGGTTCTTGCGCCCGATCCCAAAACTGACCGTTGACCAAACATCGTCCATGATGCGGGCGATGTTGGCACGCACGTCCTGCGCGTCGGCATCCGTCAGTACGGCCTTGTTGCCACAGCCGATGTCATAACCGACACCCGAGGGGCTGATCAAGAACTCGTGCGCGATGACGCCGCCGATTGGAACACCGTAGCCCTTGTGGTGATCGGCCATCATCGCGGCCTGCCCGAAGATCCAGTAGCAGGTGCGGATTTGCTTCAAAGCGCCTTCGTCAACCTGGGTTCCCCATACCGGAATGTTGTCGATGATCTGCATAGCGCTCCTTTGGTAGCCTGTGCGGGAGTCGAACCCGCTTCGACTGAATGAAAATCAGCCATCCTACCGATAGACGAACAGGCCATAAAATTTGGCGGTCTGTACGGGATTTGAACCCGTGATCTGTTCCGTGACAGGGAACCGAGGACGGCCTGACTCCTCTAACAGACCGCACCCCCGGCGGAAGTCAAACTTTCTTGTAGCGCCGCCCTTGAGAGCGGCATGCCGGGCTCAAGCCCGGCGCTACAGACGACGAGGGCGAAACTGGTAGCGGGGACCGGAATCGAACCGGCCTGTGTGGCTTATGAGACCACCGAGGGGCCACTCCTCAACCCCGCATCAATCTGGTCGGGATGAGAGGATTTGAACCTCCACCGCCCTGTCCCCAAGACAGGTGGGCTGCCGTTACCCTACATCCCGAGAAACTGGAGCGGCGCAGTTTGGGGTTCCCCGAAGGGGAACAATTTCAGTAGCCGTAGGTGAAACCTACGGATTGGCACCACAACGAAAGGGTTTCCCCCGAGCCTGAAAGGGTCGAATATTCGACCCCTTCAGGGTCGCGACCTGCTTTTGCGGGTTCCATTCCGTAGGTTTCACCTGCGGCTAATCATGTTCCTCCCCTTCGGGGAGACCGCAGCCTGCACCATTACCGGAAATCTGGAGCGGCGTGCGGAAATCGAATCCGCTTCTTCGGCTTGGAAGGCCGAGGCACACCCCATATACCAACGCCGCGTGGAGCGGTCAGCGGGAATCGAACCCGCGTCCCGACACTGGCAATGTCGGATTCTGCCACTAAACCATGACCGCCCAAATTTGGTGGACGCGGGGGAAGTCGAATCCCCACTTCCGGTTTGCAGGACCGGAGTGCTCCCGTTATCACTACGCGCCCAAATTTGGTGCCCAGTCCGGCTTGGGATTCCGGGACCTCTGGTTTGTAGGACCAGCGCTCATAACCCATCTGAGCTAACCGGGCAAATCTTGGTGGGAGCGGAGGAACTCGAATCCTCAACTCGCCGGGTAAGGGCCGGGTGTGTTGCCACTAACACCTCGCTCCCACATGGAGCCGGCGCCGCGAATCAAACGCGGGTTTCCCCGATCAGATCGGGGCGCTCTGCCATTGAGCTACGCCGGCCGGACGCCCTGACCGGACAAGAAATGATGACCTTCCCGATCTGATCGGGACGCGCTCATCCGCTGCGCTACAGGGCCAAACGGGGTTCGGCCCAGCCACGTGGCACGGGCATCCTGCCCGTGATGGACATGGCCAGGATGGCCACGCCACGCCTTTAGTCGCGGCTCCGCCGCGCTACAGGGCCGAAATCTCACCTTTCAAACCTGGGGTGACTGGCGGGAGTCGAACCCGCTAAAACCTGTTCCACAGACAGGCCCCGCACCGTTTGGGTTCAGTCACCGTGGAGCTGCGACGGAGAATCGAACTCCGGTCTGCTGGATACGAGCCAGCGGCTCTGCCACTGAGCTATCGCAGCGTGGTGGGGCCACCGGGATTCGAACCCGGACTTCTCCGCTTAAAAGGCGGGTATGCCTCCGGTAACATCTTGGCCCCGCGATCTGGCTCCTGGGGAGGGAGTCGAACCCCCATCTCGCGGTTAACAGCCGCGCGTTCTACCGTTGGACCAACCAGGAGTGGTACCGGGCCGAGGACTTGAACCTCGATGATGCGCTAATCGGGCGCACATCTTGCCGTTAGATGAGCCCGGCATGGAAGGCGCGGTGAGATTCGAACTCACATATCGCCAGCTTAGGAGGCTGGTGGCCGATCCCATTGGCCGCACGCGCCCTCAAGCTTGGTACCCCCGAGAGGATTTGAACCCCTGTCTCCACGTTCGTAGCGTGGTGTCCTAATCCCTTGAACGACGGAGGCGTAAAGTTGGTAGTGGTCCAGAGAATCGAACTCTGCCGTGCACCCTCGTCCGGGGCAATTACAGGCTTATAAGGCCCGCCCGCACACCAGTGCTGACCACCGTGGAGGCGCGGGTCGGAATCGAACCGACGATGGGCTGCTTTGCAGACAGCCGCCTTTCCACTTGGGTAACGCGCCTTGGAAGGAGCCGTAGGGCTGAACAGCGTTCGGCCTGGTCTGGGCCGAGCGCCACTCGGCCCTACGCCGCGCTCCTACACTTGCTTGGTCATTCGTCTCAGTTTGGCGTAGAGGCGGCTTTACGCCGCCACTTGGCGAGGTAAACTCGCCGCTACGAATCCAAACTGAGACACGAACAGTCTTTCAGTTGTCAAAGAGCAATAAAAAAGCCCGCTTTTTAGGGCGGGCTGGTTTGGAATCCGATTGTGCTCTGGATTCTACCCACCCCCGCCGCGCCCTGGATTGGTCGCCATGATGGTGTTATCGACGACGTGCCCATGGGCGCACACAAATATGCGACGCGGCCTACCGTGCCGTTCGCTCATCCTTTCGGGCTTGGAAGATCTCAACATTCTCAACTCTGGAGCTGACGACTGGATTCTAACCAGTGATCTCCTGCTTACAGGGCAGGCGCCTTGAACGCTTGGCTACGTCAGCAGAATTCCGATCGTCAAAGAGCAATAAAAAAGCCCGCTTCTTAGGGCGGGCTGGTTTGGAATCCGGTTGTGCTCTGGATTCTACCCACCCCCGCCGCGTCCTGGATTGGTCGCCATGATAGTGTTATCGACGACGTGCCCATGGGCGCACACAAATGTGCGGGACGGCCTACCTTGCCGCTCGCACATCGTTTCGGGTTTGGGGAATCTCAACATTCTCAACTCTGGGGCCGACGCCTGGATTCTAGCCAGCGACCTCGTACTTACAGGGCAGGCGCCTTGAACCCGCTTGGCTACGCCCACTACTCAAGTTAGTTTACAACGGGCGCACGAAGAATGCAACGAAAAACTCAACCGGATACGGAGGATTAGAAGCGCTCGGAGCTTGTCGTATTTCCTGGAGCTCGTAGTGGGGGCTCGTCGGGCTCGTAGCCACGGTCAGCGTTTTTCCGTGGGTACTTTCTCATTGAGGATACGAGGAGCTCGTAGCCACGGTCAGCGTTTTTCCGTGGGCACTTCCTCATTGAAAGTACGAGCACCTGAGCCCCGTGCGAAAAGGACTGGTGAAGCAGCCGTAGGGTTGGCGCTGGTCGAGTTACAACAACTCTTCCCTAGATGAGACCGCGGTGGCCGCCTGCCCCAATCAAACTGATTACGTACACCTACCACCGGGCTATCGCGCGGGAGAAAAACCCACGGTCAGGAAGGCCGTGGCTACGAGCCCCCCGTCCCGAACTACTTTGTTGGAGTTGTGTGGGCGGTGCCGGCCGCGGGCGCGGGGGCTGGCGTCTCGGGCTGTCCCGCTGCTAACGCCGCGGTGACTGAAGGGGGAAGCTTGTCTGCATTTGCCAGCAGCAGCGAGATTTGCCACATTTCGGTCGGCGACAGGCTCTGGCTGAAGCCCGGCATTCCCGTCAGACGAATTCCATTCGCCACCTTCCAATAGGTCTCACCGGGCGGATCGTCGGTGACGCCCGTTCCCTGGAACAACTCCGGCGGCACGGGATACTCTCCGCGCGCGATTGCCGTTTTCGCCTTCCCCGGAACCCCGTGGCACACTGCGCAATTCATTAAATACGCGTGCGCGCCAGCAAGATAATTGGCTTCATTGGCCTCGATCGGGGGATTTCCCGGCATCTCCTTCTCCAATTTTGCGTGCAATGCCATGTGCGCCAGCTTCTTTTCGAATGGCATAGGGCTTGCCGCGGTCGCTACTGGCGCGTAGCCTCCTGAGAAGTAGGCGTACATTCCCCCGAGGATGCAAACAAGAGTTACCATAATGCCTGCCACGAATGCCTTCATCTCGTGCCTCCTTTGTTGGACTTGCCGCTCGAGCGGGCTGATCATCGAGAGCTGGCAGCTAACAGCCGACAGCTAATAGTTAAGCTTGAATCTCAATTTCCGAGCCCCCTATCCCGTACGGCGTGTCGCGTTTCCGTCACCTTGTGTCTGACCTCGGGGCCGTTCGATTGAAGTCGCCTCGCTATCCATATTGCGGCTACCGTGACGATGGCTGCTGTCATGGCCATGGCTACCAACCACGCGGGGTGTCGTCCGGGATGGCGCAGCCCGACAATGAACCGGCGGCCATACCGCGAGGCAATCATGGCGATGACTCCGTAGCGTAGGGCCCGGGCCAAGGTCACGATCGTGATAAATGCCTTGAGTGGGTAGTCCAACACGCCGGCGATGGCAAAAAACGCGCTGGTCGGGAAGGGAAAAGGCAACAGTGCGGAGACCGCCAGAGCGCCCGTGCCCCAGTGTTGGAAGAACTCCAGGAGGCGGGCCACCCGGCGTTGTCCAAACTTGCGATTGAGATAATCCAACCCAGCGCCGCGGGCAATTCGAAACGTCAGGTAGGAACCGAGAACCGAGCCTGCGGTGGCGATTCCGGCGTAGTAGTACCACGGTTCACGCCGCCGGGCCGAGAGGATGGCAGCGAGAATGTCGGGGCCGGAAAACGTGGGAACGGGAGAGCCATCGACGATCGCGAGGATAAACAGCCCAATTCCACCTAAATGCCGCAAGACCGCCTCGATCCCGTGCGGATATCGTGCGGCCGGCCGAGCGATTTGCGCGAGTGTGGCGAGAAGGTGCACTGTTGCCTGGACCGACTACGATATCATGTTTTCAGGGAGCGGCGATGTTCGGGGATGACGGACCTCACGTCAGATTGCCATGCGCCCGCGGCTCCCACCACGAACGAAATGCGCGATGCGCTTTCATGGACTGCAGCTCATGGTGCGCAACGGCGCATTGCGTGGAAGCGGGCAGCTCACAGCGAACGGATTGGCGCTAATCCCGCGCCATAACCCCAAATCGCTAGCCCCTAACCCTTCGAATCTCTCCACGCAACCTATTCATTTCAAGGCATATTTAAGGTTGCTGACGTCTTTGGGCCACGGTCGGTTGACAAGGCGGGTCAAAGAGTCGGGCGTCCCCCTCAGGTAGCGGTCGAAGAAGGCCACAGCGTAATCATTGATGGCCGATTGGTAGGTCTTATTCAGGTTTGTCCAGGCAAAATGTCCGGCACCGGAGAACTCGATGTAATACTTGGGGGCAGAGGTCTGATCGTAACCGCCTCCCAGCCGCCGCACGTAAGGAGTCACGCCAATATCGAGCGTCCCCCCTTGGTACATGACCGGAACGTTGAGATGCCCCAGGTTGCCCTTCTTAAGGAAAGGCGAGCAATAGGGGGACAAAGCCAGAACGGCTTTGACGCGCTGATCTTTCCACGAAGGCCACGCGCCCGCCATCGCCAGAACCGTGTACCCGCCGAGCGAATGGCCAGCAAGACCGATTCGGTTGGCGTCAATCGGAACTCCTTGGAACGACTTTTCCTTGAGGATCGCGTCCAGTACGGCTTCCATGTCCTCGTCACGATTGCGATAAGTCGTGTCGCTCCAAGCATCGGGACTGCGGAACGGCTGCTCAGACCGCGTGGTGGCGAGCTTGGCGAACAGTTCTCCTTGATGACCAATGCCGGTGCCGCAAAACGCATCGGAATGGTTGGGGGCCAAGACAAAATACCCCGCTTCCGCCAACGCTTCGGTCAAGAAGACCGATTGGGTACCGCAACCCGTAAACCCATGCGAAAACAGGATGACAGGAAAGCCGTCCGGTGGCGGCACGCCGGAAGGCTTCCAGATTGACACTCGCCGGCCCGCGATCTCAATCTCGGTGATCGTGTGATCGGTCGCGCCGACCATTGTCACGAACACGTGGTAAACAAGAAAGGCGACAAAAGGTGCGAGGAGGAATACCCCCAGTGATGTCCATCCGACTCTTAGCCAACGTCCTCTCACCCAAACACCCCTTGGTCGCTTTCGGCACTCCAATCCGACCTCAATTCCGAGGTTAAAGCAAACCAGGGATCGGATCAAGCGACGAAAGATTTAGAGGAAGGGTCGAAGCAACTCGAAAGCCGACGACGCAAGTTGTATCCCACGCGCTTAATGCACAGCGATCAGGGGACTGGGCGTCAACGCCGGGTCAAGCTTCGGGCGTCGCCGGAGAGCATTATCTGCGGCGATGCTCACCACGTGCAGCAACTCAGGGTCGGAGAGGGGAGGAACGATAAAGTCGAATGCGCCGCGCTCAATCGCGTGCACATAGAAACTCACGTCCGCAAAGGGCGCCACAACGATGACATTCACGGGCGCAGACGCTTTCGCAGCCAGGGTTAAAACGTCAGCCCAGTTCCCATCCGCAAGTTGGACTTCGGTAAAGACCAAATGCGGCGGGCAATCGGACCAAAGCGCCAGAGCCGCTTCCCCGCAACTCTTGGCGGTGGAGATGTGGATGGAATGTTCTTCCAGCGCCATGCGCAGGGCGTCAAGCGGGTCGTGCCGAGCCTGAACGAGCAAAGCCTTGACGCTTTCTTTTTTTCCATCAAACATAGCCGGTCCCTCCTATCGTCCGGACGGAAGCGCGACGCCACCCACGCCGCGCCACGTCCGGCATCAGCAGTCAGCAGGACCGCTGTGCCCACCCTTTGCTCGACCACTATTCAGATGTGATTGTCTCCTTCCCCCATTAAGCTCAATAGAGGGATTCGTGACGTGCCAATTAAGTTTATAAACCGTTGTCTCTCCTCCTGTGCTCGGAAATGCTCTCCCAGTCGAGCAACTTTGTACTAAAGCCTTTGTCGACGGGGCTTCGACTCCTTGTCCAGCAGACGTATTAAGCTGCATGTCGATCATTCCTGGCCCTCATTAACCTCGACTCGCTCTGCCAGCCTGACGAGCCCGATATGGCGCACAGCGCGCAAGTACGCGTTTAGACCGTGAAGCTCCGGATCAATGCAACGACGGGTTCGACTCCCGGCGCCGCGACCAGATTCCCAAAAACGTTATCCGGATGTGCTAAAATTCCGGCGTGGCATCTAATCCCGCGGGTGAAGTGGGCGTGGGCCCCATTCATGAGGGTAGAAGTGTGGGAAGCCATCGTCTGATCGCGATCGTAGGCCCCACCGCCAGCGGCAAGTCGGAACTGGCCCTGGTGCTGGCGGAGCGACTGAACGGCGAGGTGGTGAACTACGATTCCGTGCAGTTGTATCGCGGCTTCAACGTAGGTTCGGGGAAATTGCCGCCGACCGCGCGGCGGGGCGTTGCCCATCATCTGCTCGATTGCCTCGAACCCACTGACGTTTTCACCGCGGGAGACTATCGCCGCGAAGCTTTGAAAGTCCTGGCTGACTTGCGCATTCGCGACAAGCTTCCGATTTTCGCGGGCGGGACAGGGCTTTACTTGCGGGCCCTGTTGACAGGCCTTTTCGAGGGCCCGGTCCGTTCCGAGGCTTTGCGCGAACGGTTGAGGGCCATGGTGGAAAGCCGTGGCCGGGAGTTTCTCCACCGCCTGTTGGCTCGACTCGACGGTCCTGCAGCGGCCCGCATCGATCCTCGCGATACACAGAAATTGATCCGTGCGGTGGAGGTTTGCGTCCTGGCCCGGCAGCCGTTGTCGGCATTGCACGCGCGAGGACGAGTTGGTCTCAAGGACTATCGCGTTACCAATCTTGGGCTGAACCCACCGCGCTCCGAGCTTTACGCCAGTATCAACCGGCGGGTGCAGAGCATGTTCGCGGCGGGTTTGATGGAAGAGGCGCAGGCGCTGCGTTCCCATCCGGACGCGGCCCGCATCAAACCAGTGGGAGCGCTGGGCTACCGGCAAGCCTGTGCGGTGCTGGAAGGGAAATCGAGCCGGGAAGAAGCCGTGATCTTGACGCAAGCGGCCACACGACAGTATGCCAAGCGCCAGTTGACTTGGTTCCGGCGCGAGACGGACGTGACTTGGTTCGAAGGGTTCGGCGACAACCCGCACGTTCAAAGTCGCATTATGGAGACCCTGGACCGGACGGCGGCCACGGCTGGGGAAGCCACAGTTGCTTCCCTGGCGGCTCCCTCGGTTTCGTGACTTGGAAATCAGGGCGACCTTGGAAACTCGAAGCACAAAAAGAGAGAGAAAAACATGGATAAACAACCCCAGAACATTCAGGACGGTTTTTTGAATTCCGCCCGCAAGGAAAAAACCCTGGTGACAGTCTACTTGCTGAGCGGCGTTAAATTGACAGGCCGCATTCGCAGTTTTGACAAGTACTCCCTGATTCTGGAGAGCAACCACCAGGAGCAGATGGTATTCAAGCACGCTGTCGCCACAGTGGTTCTGCCCCGTCCGGCCTCTCTGCCGGCGGTCTCGGGAACCCCGGAAGGATAGACGCATTCGAACCTTGCAAGTAATGGAGAAAGCATTTCTGGCGGGCTGGGAATCCACTCGCCGCGATGGCATGACGGTGGGCTTCGCGGACGCGGAGGACCCCGTGCTGGAACTCAAGGAACTCACGGCCAGCGCCGGAGCCCGCGTGGTGGGAACGGCGATGCAACGCTCTTCCGACCCCGACCCCGCCACCCTGCTGGGACGTGGCAAGGTACATGAGATCCGCGCTGAGGCACACGCCGCCGACGCGGACATGGTGATCTTCGACCACGACCTCACCCCCACGCAACTCCGCAATCTCGAAAGAATGCTCGACCTCAAGGTCATTGATCGCACCCAAATCATTCTCGATATTTTTGCCCGCCGGGCCCGCAGCCGTGAAGGGCAACTCCAAGTGGAACTGGCACAACTGAACTATCTGCTGCCCCGGCTTTCCGGGCACGGAACGGCCCTTTCGCGACTAGGCGGCGGCATCGGTACGCGCGGCCCGGGTGAACAGAAATTGGAAATGGATCGCCGCCGCATCCGCGGGCGCATCCGGATTTTGACCGAAGGAATCGAGCGCGTCCGTTCGCAGCGCGCCCTCCATCGCGCCCATCGGCGCGACCAGAATCTTCACATGGTGGCGTTGGTCGGCTACACCAACGCCGGCAAATCCACCCTTTTTAATGCCCTGACTTCTGCTGGAGTAGTGACATCCGCGCGCATGTTTGCCACCCTCGACCCTACTGTCCGCGCGCTGCCGCTGGACTCCCACCGCATGGCTTTGCTTTCCGATACCGTCGGTTTCATCCGCAAGCTGCCTCCCCATCTGGTGGCCGCATTCCGCGCTACCCTCGAGGAGTTGGAAGAAGCCCGCTTGCTGGTACACGTGACCGACGCCTCCGACCCACAACGCGACGCGCAAGACGCCGCGGTCGAGGCCCTGCTCGAGGATTTGGGCGTGGCCTCCACACCACGCTTGCACGTTTGGAACAAGGTCGATCTGCTTGCACCCGTGGAACGGCGCAAATTCGAAACAGACAACCACAGCGTTACCATTTCCGCCCACACCGGCGATGGCTTGGAAAGTTTGCGACAGCGGATTGCGGACACGCTTGCAGCCGACCCTGTGGTGGAGGCGGACTTTGATCTTTCCTCGGGTGATGGGAAGCAACTGGCGTTGCTGCACCAGGCCGGCACGGTCGTCTCCACACACTACGAGGCCGACCGCGTGTTGGTAAGGGCCAGAGTGCCCGAATCCGTCCGTGAAAAACTCAAACTCTCGACCGTAGAAGCCTCGCGAGAGCGGTAAGTTGTTGCTAATTCGAGGGGAAAGCTGGCTGTGGAAATCTTTGTGGAAAAGGACGGGCCAATTCCCACGTGGTGAAATCCTACCCCAGCCGCAATTTATGCGGGTACGGCGATAACAAGAACAATTAGTCCATTGTTTACAGCTAGTTGAGGGCATATCGGGCTTCCCGTCGGATGCAATTTTTCTGGAAATTCTCTTTGACACTCGCCGCAAATCATGAATAGGTTTTTGCACAAGGATGAAGCATTTTGCCCGGCATTTTTGCGTAGCCCTCGCCTCCCCCCCTTCGCGCGTCAATTCAGCCTCTCCCGCCTCTAGCCTCCGGCAATAGTTAATAGTTTGCTTACCCGTGCGGCATTCCCGCAGGCTCCCGCGGCGGGTCTTCCCCCCGGTTTGACAGACTGGGACGGGTGGTTTAGATTTGCAGTTCTTGATTCTGGTCACGAATTTCGCGGCTTCCCGCGATCCAAGGAGTGTCATCCCGAAATGCTCGATCTGAATTTTGTCCGCGACAATCTGGAATTGGTGAAAGCGAAAATGCGCGAGCGCGGGCTTACCGATGTCCTGGCTGATTTTGAATCGCTCGATCGCGAGCGCCGCCGGGTGCTGGTGGAAGTGGAAGGGCGCAAGGCGCGGCGCAACAAAGCCTCCGATGAAATTGCCGCGCTCAAAAAGCAGAAGCAGGATGCCGCCGCGCTGATTGCGGATATGAAGGCCCTCGGCGTTGAGATTGCGGAACTCGATGAGCAGGCGAAAGCCTGCGATGAGCGCCTTCGCGAGGTGCTGCGTCTGGTCCCCAACGTTCCCCACGCGAGCGTTCCGGTAGGCCACAGCGCCGCCGACAACCAGGAAGTCCGCCGCTGGGGCCAGCCGCGCCAGTTCGATTTCCCGCCGCAGGCGCACTGGGATTTGGGCCCGGCGCTGGGGATTCTCGACTTCGAGCGCGCCACCAAAATTACCGGAGCCCGTTTTGCCGTCTACTCCGGAGTCGGCGCGAAGCTCGAACGCGCACTCGCCAACTTCATGCTCGATGTGCACACCCGCGACCACGGTTACACGGAGGTTCTGCCCCCGTTCGTGGTGAATTCCGCCAGCCTTTTCGGCACCGGCCAGTTGCCCAAGTTCAAGGATGATCTCTTCAAACTCGAGGGCACGGACTATTGGCTGATTCCCACGGCCGAAGTCCCGGTGACCAACCTCTATCGCGGCGAGGTGCTGGAAGCGGAGAGACTTCCCGTGAAGCACTGCGCCTGGACTGCCTGCTTTCGCAGCGAGGCGGGCGCAGCCGGCAAGGATACGCGCGGCATCATCCGCCAGCACCAATTCCAAAAAGTTGAATTGGTCAAGTTTACGCTCCCCGAAAACTCCTACGATGAGCTGGAACGGTTGACGCATGATGCGGAAGAAATCCTCCAGCGTTTGGAACTGCCCTACCGCGTCATCACCCTCTGCACGGGCGACATGGGTTTTAGCTCGGCCAAGACCTACGACATCGAAGTCTGGCTGCCTGCCGCGGCCGAGTACAAAGAGATCTCCTCTTGCTCGAATTTCGAGGCTTTCCAGGCGCGCCGCGCCAATCTGCGTTTCCGTCGCGGCAAGTCCGGCAAATCGGAGTTTCTGCATACGCTTAATGGCAGCGGCCTGGCCGTTGGCCGGACGTGGGTCGCGATCATCGAAAACTACCAGCAAGCCGACGGCTCCGTAATCGTCCCCACTGCGTTGCGCCCGTACCTCGACGGCCTGGAGCGAATCACGCCCGCGTAGAAAAGTACGCAGTGCGCACAAGGCGGCGGGCAGCGGGCGAACATCGAGCCATAGCGCTACCGGGTCTGCGCTCTGCTGGCTGCCTGAAAAACTTGCTAAAAAAACAAGAAATCACGAGCTTGCAGTGCAGTGCCCGCACTCCGGTCTTGCGGCTTTTAAGTTATCCCGAATCGTTGCGCCGCCTTCGCGACGCTGGAGTAATAGAAGGTTTTCGGGGTTGAAAGTTGAATCGGCCCGTTCATGGCCGCGCCGGCCGATCCGAGTGGCCGTGGAAAAGCTGCAGGGCTGGAGAGCGAGCCCTGTGCTACGCTTTTGCGCCGGTAAGATCTATGACTGATGCAATCCGCGAAATTCTCGATCAAGGCAAAACGCTGGCGGTGGTGGGGTTATCCTCGAGAGCCATGCGCCCGAGCCACGGCGTGGCCGAATACATGCAGCGGCATGGTTATCGAATCATTCCCGTAAATCCACACGAAGAATCGGTATTGGGTGAGAAGGGTTACGCTTCGCTCGACGCCGTGCCCGATGCGATCGATGTGGTGGTCGTGTTCCGCCGCTCGGAATTTGTGCCGGAAGTCGTGGAAGCCGCAATTCGCAAGGGCGCCAAGGTGGTGTGGATGCAAGAAGGCGTGATCCACGACCAGGCTGCCGAGCGCGCCCGCGCCGCCGGCCTCAAAGTCGTGATGGACCGGTGCATCCTGAAGGAACACGCCAAGCGCTTCGTGGCCGAAAGGAATTAGGCGGCACACGATTCATTGGCGGGTTCCAACGGGTCGAGACGCGTTTACAAATTCAACTTTTCGGCACAGGGATCGAGTCAACGGCTTTCACGTTGCGTGTTGGCCGATTTTCCCCTAATCTGAAGGCGATGGACGTAGAACTCACCCCGGATCAACAGGCTTTCGCCCGCCGCGCGATTGATACCGGGCGACTGCGGTCGGAACAGGACGCCGTGCAGGAAGCCCTTGCTTTGTGGGAAGAACGCGAACGGCAGCGGACGGAGTTTCTTCTGACTCTCGACGAAGCCAAGGCCTCGCTTGCCCGTGGCGAAGGCCGCGTTATCACGCAAGAATCCATACGGCAGCTTGCCCAGGACGTGAAGGAACGCGGACGCGCGCGCCTTCTCGCTGAACTCACCACCTCCCGCTGATGGCACATCGTGTAGCGCCTCGCGCCGAAACCGATCTGGACGACATTTGGTATTACGTCGCGAAGGAAAGCGGTAGCATCGAGATTGCCAACCGCTTAATCGACGCCATCACAGATCGTTTTTTCACGCTTGCGGGCTTCCCCTATGTCGGACGCGCGCGCGATGACGATTTCGGCCCCGGATGCCGCAGCGTGATTGTGGGGGAATACGTCATCGTCTACTGTGTCGAGAACGAGGACGTACCTATCCTTCGCGTCGTCCATGGCCGCCGCGACCTCGAGGCCTTTTTCGGCCACTGAGCCCCAGTCTGCGCGAGCTTCCAACAGACTAAGAGAGGAAGAATTCCCATGAGCAAACCGATTGAAAAACTACAGGCCGCGCAAAAGCAAGCGATGGCGGGCCGACCCAAGGTTGGCGGATTCCCCTATCTGGCCGAGACCCTCCGGCGAGCAGGGGTGACGCGCAATGTGTGGTCCCTACCTGCCTGCCAGAGCCTTTATCTGACCGACGAAGGGCCCGTTGTGACCCAAGGTACTCCGCTCGTATCCGGCACCGTCGACGTACCGCCTTTCAGCCGCGATGGGCTGATCGCGGCGCTACGAATAGACCAAGCCGGGAAGAGCACTTTTCCCGAGTTTCTCGCCGCCTGCTGGCGCGCAGGGGTTGTCCGTTACGATGTGGATTTCGCGGCACGAATAGTCGCATATTACGGCTGTCTCGGCGAAGAATACGTTGAAGAGTACCCCAGCGTCGACGTGTAGTGGCGTCGAACGGTGTCCCACAAGGGGTCCCTTTAGTGCCACGACTGCGCTTCCCTCGCGCGTGATAACCCTCACCTGATGGCGAAGAATCACAAAAGTAACAGGGGGTGTGGTGACTTCTTATGACGGTGATCGAGCTTCCCGACGAACAGGCAGCAGCGCTGAAGGCGAAAGCCGCGGCGGAGGGTCTCTCGCTTGAGGCTTCGCTCCAGAAGGTTGCCCAACAGGATCGTCCCGCCGGCAATCCCCACCGGCACATTGCTGACGTGATCGTTGAGAATATGCGGGATGTGCCGCCTGAAATTATGGCTCGCATGGCCAAGGACGGCGCCAGCCAGCACGATCACTACATCTACGGGTGGCCCAAGAAAGAGGAATGACCGCACTTTTCGCCTGCTTGAAGGAGTAGAACGTCCATGAGCATTAATATCTCGCGTGAGACCGAAGCACGCCTCACCGACGAGGCCCAGAGGTAAGGTATTTCCGCGGATGCATTGCTGGAACGGCTTATAGCGGAACACCGGCGAGGAGCGAGTGCCGTTTTTGCTACTCAGGCGGAAGCTATCGAGCATGCTCGGAAGTTGAGTCCAACCGGAAAAATAGCCCCCGAATTGCCGGTCCTACACCTCGGAGCGATGGGCCCTTTCCACCGGCGGGACATTTACGACGATGTCCGTTGAGCCGGGGGTACTTGATGCAAACGTATTGGAGTGTTTCCTGAACTCGCAGTCGTGATGCCGTGACCCACGCTGAGTCTAACAAACGGTCATTCATGCCCGCCGGCGAGCCGGGTTTAGGGCATCTGAAACACGACGCGTGGGATGTTGCCAGCCTCCGCCCAAACGCGTTCAACCTCGGAGAGTGGAAAGATCTGGGTGGCGATTTCGAAGCCGCCGGGTACCGTTGCCCGCAGCACTTCGCCGATTGATTTCAACAGGCGGTCCATGGGGATGCTGCCGATGCCGCTGCCCATGAGCGCGATCGCCGAAGAACGGAGGGCCGCGCTGGGAAGGCTAATATTCGGCGCGCTCACCGAGCCGATGTGGACAAACCGGATCGGAACGGCGTCTTTTCCCGCCTTGGCTCCGGCAATGATAATGCGTTCGGCGCTTTGCCCCCAGAGATAATCCAAAACGACATCGATTCCATCGCCGCCGAATTGCTCCTTTAAGGCATCCTCAAACGCCTCGCCAACGTCACCGGGTGGGATGGTCACATCAGCCCCCAAGCGCGACAGCCCTTCCAGGGCTTCCGCATTTCTGCCTGTCGCCACCACCTTTCGTGCGCCCATGTATTTGGCGATCTGAACGGCCAGACGGCCCGCCGTGCCGGTTGCTCCATTGATCAGGACGCTTTCTCCGGCCGCGAGCTTGCCGCGTTCTTTGAGTGCCGCCCAGGACGACATGCCGGGATTGGCGATGGCGGCGGCAGTCACATCGTCAAGATTGTCCGGCAACGAAATGCATTGTGAGGGCCGAACGACCGTTTTCTCCGCCATGCTTCCATAAGGCGCGTGCGGAAGCACAAAATACACGCGGCGGCCGTCATCGAGGCGGCCCACGCCGTCAATTCCCACCACGAAAGGCAGTTGATCCGGCGAGGTATAGTGCGTGCCCGACGCGCGGCTCTTGACCACATTACTGAGCGCAGCGGCGCTGACGGTGACCTGAACTTCTCCCTGGGCCGGAACCGGCTCTGGGAAATCCCCATAGATGGGCGCCTTGCCCGCTTCCACCACGATTGCGGCTTTCATATGTTCCCTCCCGTTCGGTGATATGTGTATTCTACACAGAGTGTATTATACACACATAAAATGCTATGATGTCAGTGGAGGATTCGTCATGAAGAAGGAAGTCCGCCAGCTTCACCGCACGCTGGTTGATCTGGTGGGGCTCATGAACCGGCCGCAGCGTGACAGTGCGCTGCTTCACGAGGCGGGGGTTTCACTCGACCGGGCCCTATTCCCGTTGCTGATTGCAATTGAGCGCAAAGGGCCGATTGGTGTCGTGGAATTGAGCGAGTTAGTGGGCAGGGATTACACGACCGTAAGCCGGCAAATCGCCAAACTCGACAGCCTCGGCCTTATCAATCGGCATCGTGCCAAAACGGATAACCGGGTGAGCGAAGCCGAGATCACTGCCAACGGCAAAGAGATGACCAGCGCCATTGATGCCGCCCGCGAACGAGTAGCGGCCGTTCTGTTTGCGAATTGGACCAAACGCGACCTTCAGGACCTGGCGCGGCTGATGCGGAGATTCGCCGATGATCTTCAGTCCCTGCACCTGTCAATTTAAGAAAGCCTCTCCCCCAAAGAGCTGATCTTGATCCGTACCACCGTTGGACTGAGCGTGCGGTCACTTTCAACCTCAATATGTCGATGGAAGATGAATTCTCCATATTGGTGCTGTATGCTTGAATCTCTTAGCAGGTGGCGAGATGAATCACGAACCGATTGTGGTAGTCGAGGGGGACATCACGGAGCAAGCAGTTGACGCCATTGTGAACGCGGCGAACACCTCGTTGCTCGGCGGCGGAGGGGTGGACGGGGCGATCCATCGCGCGGCAGGGCCGGAACTGCTGGAGGAGTGCCGCACTTTGCACGGCTGCCCTACCGGCAACGCCAAGATTACCCGCGGGTATCGCCTCCCGGCGCGGTGGGTGATTCACACGGCGGGGCCGGTTTGGCGCGGCGGTCACGATTTCGAGGATGAGTTGCTGGCCAATTGCTATCGGCGCTCGCTCGAGGTCGCCCTCCAAAACGCTGTTCGCAGCCTGGCCTTTCCCGCCATCAGCACCGGAATCTACGGGTTCCCCTTGGAGCGAGCCACGCAAATTGCCGTTCGGGAAGTACGGGCATTTCTGGAAACAAGCCCCGGCATCGAGAAGGTTCTCTTCGTATGCTTCGATCGCCGCACGCGCGACTGCTACGAACGAGTACTGTCGGAAGGCTTGTAGGCGTGCCTAAGTGGGGGGCAATTTCTCATATCGACGACTTTGCGCTGCTCCGTGGCGAGGTAAACTCGCCTCTACGTTGCAGAGTTGACCCAGTAACGCGCCTCCTCTCCTTGACATCCTGGTATCGTTCGGATAGTTTTGCTCGGAAGAATCGCGGGTTTGTCGTATGAAAAAAATATCGGGGCGATGGATCTGGCTGGGCGTTGGGGCTGTGGTCATCGTCTTGATCTTTTACAATCTGAGCAGGAATCCCGAGTGGAGCAATTTCCGCTGGGACCGCCTTTGGCGCTCGATCATCGACGCGAGCCCGGGCTACCTGCTGCTGGCGATCGTCCTCGTTTACCTTTCGTTTTTCATGCGGGCGGTTCGCTGGGAGTTCTTCATGCGGCCCATCAAGGCTGCATCGGTGTGGGTTTTGTTTGTAGGGCAAATCCTGGGTTTCAGCTCCATCTTCCTGGTGGGCCGCCCGGGTGAACTTGTTCGGCCCGCGTATATCGCCAAAAAAGAGAACGTCCCGATGAGCGCCATGATCGCGATCTGGCTGCTCGAGCGGGTGTTTGACATTATCGCCATGGTCGTGCTGTTCGCCGCCGCAATTTACTTTGAACCGGTGAATCCGGATACGGCCAAAGGGGTGTCGGTGCTCCACGCGATGCATGCGTGGGGGCACGTGCTGTTTGGATTTACCGGCTTGCTGGTTTTGGGCCTGGTGATTTTCCGCCTGAAGTCGGCGCAGATGACCGCAGTGGTGCTGAAGGTGTTTGCTTTCCTGCCGGAGCGGCCGCTGGCCTCCTTTGCCCGCTTCCTGCGCTCCTTCAGCGAGGGCTTAAGCGTGATCCGCGATTGGAAAGGGCTGGCCGGCAGCCTGGTGACGACCGCGATCCTGTGGGTGATTAATGTCAGCATGTTCTGGCTGACCTTCAAGAGCGTGCGGCACCACATGGGCCACCTGCCATGGCTGGCCGCCGGCTTGACGCTCTTCTGCGCCGCCTTGGGCCTTATGGTGCAACTCCCGGGGGTCGGCGGGGGCTACCAGGTCGGCATCATTCTCTCCTTGACCGAGATCTTTAATGTCAAGGTGGAGCCTGCCACGGGAGCCAGCATTCTAGTATGGATCATTCAGTTGGTCCCGACCTTGGCTCTGGGGTTGATTCTGCTGGTGCAAGAGGGCTTGTCAATCCGTAAGCTGGAAGCCATTACCGAAGAGGAAGAGAAGGCTGTGACTTTGGAAAAAAGCTAGCACGAGTTTTTGATCGGGAGATCCGAGGATCGGGAGATAGGGTGAACAGCAACCAGATCTCTGTAGATTGTTCTTCGCTCACCTGATCGCCGGATCACTCGATCTCCAGATCCCTTGATTCTTGAGGTTAACAACCAACGTGAGATGTCCTTTTTGCGGGTTTGTCGAAGACAAAGTTGTGGATTCGCGCGAGGCGAAGATCGGCGACACGATTCGACGCCGGCGTCAATGCGAGAAATGCCACCGCCGCTTCACTACGTATGAGCGCATCGACGAAATCCCTTACATGGTCGTTAAGAAAGACGGCCGCCGCGAGAAGTTCGACCGCCAAAAGTTGCTGGCGGGTTTGTTGAAGGCTTGCGAGAAGCGCCCCGTGCCGATGGGCAAGCTGGAGGGGTTGGTCAATGAGATCGAAGCGCACGTGGCGGAATCGCCCGACCGTGAACGCCCGGCCACCGAGCTGGGCGAAATGATGATGACTCGCCTCAAGAAGCTCGACAAAGTTGCTTACGTGCGCTTCGCCTCGGTCTACATGGATTTTAAGGACGTCCGCGAGTTCATGGAGGAGTTGAAGGACTTGCTCAAGGCGAAGGGGAAGTAAGTTAATTCAGAATTCAGAATTCGGAATTCCGTTTTGCCCTGAGTCTCTGTCGTAGATGAAAGCGCCGAAGGTCTTGAAGGTTTCGAACCCTAGCCGCCGGTAGAGCCGCACGGCGCCGGCGTTGGAATCGGTTACGGTCAGAGTGACCTGCTCAAATCCTTCCTCCGCGAGATCTCGAAACGCCGCCTCCATCAGCGCGGTTCCCACCCCCAACCCCTGAAATGAAGGACCCACGCCCACCTGGGGGATATGTGCAGTGCGGGGGCGCACCTCGGTCACGGTGAGGATTCCTGCCACCTGCTGTGTGGGGCGATGTACCGCCATGCGAGACACGTGAGTGAGGAAATCCCCGCACCCCTGATTGTGGAAAATGTTTTCAAGCAGCCGCGTTGCCCCCATTGCCGTCGCGTATTGGTCGTTGATCATGGCGTCCACGTGCCTTTGGTAGGATTGGTAGAGCAGATCCGCGGCAGGGTCATGAAGGCGTTTGTCCCAAGGAATCAGTTCGATGCCCTCCCGCGCCCAGGGTTTCTCCGACACCGCGTCAAAACCCGCTCCTGCTGTCGCTGGTGACTGCGGGTGCGCCCGAAAGGAAAAACTCATGAAGCGCCGCAGAAAGCTCTTAAACTGGCGGGGCTGGAAGCAAGCGGCCAGTTCCTCCAACTCATAGTGGGGAAGCTGAGCTTCAATGCGGCGCAAACCGGGCGTGCCCAGGAGCGTCTCCAGCGCGTGCTCCAGCAGGTTGCGCTCGTGGCCCTCCCGCGCGAGGTCCGGGTGCACGAAGAGGTCGCCGATAATCCCTTTTTCCCCATCGTAGAAGAAGAAACAGTAGCCGCGAATCCTTCCCATATCCAAGAGGGCATAGCCGGAAAGGCGCTGGTCGCGCAGGCAATTGTTGATGATTCGGGCCGAGGAGGCGAAATCCCACCGTAACTTATCATTCCACGCGCGCGCTTCGGCTTCCAGAAGGCTTGAGAATTCCTTGGCCTCAAACCTGCGTATATCAATGATTTCCAATTCCAAGCAGGGGTCCTCTCTTACACTGCGCTTCCGGGAGGCGTGGAATCACCCTCCCTCCGAACGCCAGAAAGGCAAGCGGTCCGATGCTGCTGGACAACACCATCGCCAGTATAACCCAAATCTGCATGGGCAACTTTGCTCAGTGTGGACGAAGCGCAACCTACGAAGGATTTAACATTAGGCACCCTACTGGAGCCTAAGCACGTGCGTGAGATGAGTTTGGCGGACAACTTTCGGCTTTAACCAGCCGACTTTCGGTCATTAAGTCGCAATCGGTGACGGCGCCAAACTTTTCTGTTACTTCGCGGCACAAATTGCATTCATTTGTATGAGGTGAGGGAAATGCCTGCGGGAGTCGAGTGGCGCCTGGCAAGGCATTACGGAGGCAATAGCCCTCAGGCTATCTGGCCACGGGGAAGAAGTCCGGTGCATCCCGCGCCTGGGAAAAACGAGGTGATCCATGATTGAAGGTAAACTGTGTCTGACCACTGTGGAAGGGGCGGGCCGTCAATTCGTAGCCCAGTCAGGAACGGGCCACGCGTTCGTGATGGACGATGCCGACGGCCACAGCGGGCCAAAGCCGATTGAAGCAGCCCTGCTGGCGCTGGGCGGCTGCACGGCTTTCGATGTCATCAGTATCTTGCGGAAAAAACGTCAAAAGGTAACTGCTTACAACATCGAGTTGCGCGCTGACCAAAACTCCGAGCCGCCCGCGTACTTTACGCGTGTGGAAATCAAACACCGGCTACGCGGCCAGATCGACCCCGAAGCGGTAAAGGCTGCCATCCATCTCTCGGAGACAAAATACTGCTCGGTAGGCGCCATGATTTCCAAGACCGCCAAGATCGAGACAACGTTTGAAATTCTCCCGGAGGAAACTCCTGCGTCGCTCCCCAACGCTGCTTGATGGACCGCGATTGGCGCCTACGCCGCGGGCGGCTCTCCGGCTTGCTCAAGATCAATCTCGCCCACGCCACCCTCGACCTCGATCCGAAGCGTGACAGGCGACTTGTCGTATTGGTCGTTGACGTATGCGTCGCCTTGCTTCAGGAAGCCGCTCGCGTTGATCGATCCCAATCCGCCGTGCGCGACCACATGGACACCCACGTCTCTGGGCAGCCGAATCGTCGCCTTGCCAACCCCGCCGTGAATTTGAGCGGAGAGATCGCTCTTCCAGTTGCCGGTTAAGTCCACCGTGGTTTCTCCGGCGCCCATGTTGAGTTCCAGCCTTCCCAACGACAGCCCGGCGAGTGTCAACATTGCGCGGCCGGCGCCCATTTCCACGGTCATTTCCATCGGCGTCTTATCGGTCAGGTGCACGTCCCACTCGTTCTTGGTATTGCCCGTGGAAGAGCCTGGCCCCGGCTGTTCAACCACCAGGTTCCCCACGCCACCGTTCACCGCGTAATTCACTTCCGGCTTCCATTCCGGCACGTTGTAGGTGAAATCCGCATTCATCAGTTGGATGGCTCCGCCTTCGACGTGCATTTCGCCGGCTTTCATCTTGAGGGTCACCTGCACCGAATGCGCGGAGCCGAGCTCGACGGTCTTCGACTCCCGGCGTGTTTCGCCCGGAGATACGCGATCACCCCCGATGTTGCACCCGCAGATCGCCACCAGCACGGGTAACAGCAATCCTCGACAAAAGTCCTTCCAATGTTTGTTCATCGCCTTGCTCCTTGGCTTCGGCGTTGTAGCACCAACTCTATAACGCTTTACGAAATTCGACCAAGTACGGTTCCGAGGTCATCGGGCGAATTGGCTCGGACTCCGCCAAACGCTGGCCGGCACGGCGTCCTGAAGGGCCCCTACCACAACAGGTGGTAACTAACGAAGGCTAGGCGCTTGCTGTCGGGCGACCATGATGGGACATTGATGGTACCTTGTCCGCCATAGAGTTTCGCCAGGACGGTAATCTTCTTCTCGCCGTCGAGCGACATCAGGCGCAGCATCACATCCTTGCCTCCTGGATGGCCGGTGACATCGTGTGCGTAAGTCAAGAAGACCATCCACTTTCCATCCGGCGAGATGTGCGCGAACCAATTATTAAAATCGTCGGAAGTCACTTGTTCCTGACCGCTACCGTCAGGCCGCATTCGCCAAATTTGCATAAGTCCCGTTCGCACGGAGTTAAAGTAGATGTAACCCCCATCGGGTGAATACTCTGGCCCGTCATCGAGGCCCACGGCCGTGGTCAGGCGCGTTTCTTCGCCGCCGGCTGCGGGGATGGTGTAAACATCAAACTCCCCGTTCCGTTCGCCGCAGAAGGCAAGCGTCTTCCCGTCGGGCGACCATCCGTGCCAATAGGAGGGAGAATTCTGGGTGATGCGGCGAGGTGTGCCGCCGGCAAGCGGCACAATGTAAATAGTGGACTTATGGTCCCCTTGCGACCCATCGCTGATGGCCAGTAAAGTTCCGTCGGGCGAGAGGCCGTGATCGTTGTTGCACCGCGTGGCGTAGCCGGTGTCGATCATTTGTGGCTGGCCGCCGTCCGCGGGCAGCCGTTCGATCCGACCTTCACGATTGAAAATAAACCACTTGCCATCCCTGGTCCAGTTAGGCGCTTCGATGCGCCCGGGCGTGACACACAGGGCCCGGCGGTCTCCCGAGCCAATCGGCACGACCTCAAGCGAACTATAGAGCGCCGGCTTCTCAGGAGCGGCAGCGCTCGAGGTTTCCAAGTCGACATTCGAGAACACGGCCCGCTCCACCACATCCTTGTCGTGGGAACAAACACCGATGCCCACGTAGAATTCACCCTGGATGGGAATTCGCGGCGATCCGGCAGCCAATTGGAGATCCTTTCCATCGCCAAGAAGGAAGATGTGGAAATAGTCTCCGCGTTTTTCCACGCGCAGACGGTGAGGCGCGTTTGCGTTGGCCTGGACCTCGTGCGTAGTGGCGCCTTTCTCATCGCGAAACTGGAGTGAGGTCAACCCGCTTCCGTGCAGCGCCACATCGGCGTAGACTGAATCCGCATCGAGGCTCTGCCGGATCATCAGCACTGCCTTGCGATGCGCGTTCCCTCCCGTGCCCAGGAAAGCGATGTCTGCCGTGAGGGTGACGTCGCCCGACACTTTCTTCCAAGCGAATTGGAAAGCGTCATTGCTAAACCACATATTCTCGCCGCTGCCGGCGACCGTGTAGGTTTTCTGGGAAGCGTTGTATTCCACGGAGCCGGCATGGAGAACCGCGCCGATGTCGCCGTGGTCGTCGAACAGCCCTTCCGGCGCGCCTACACCCTGCGCCCTAAGACTGACGAGAGCGGCACAAACGAATAAACCCATGGCCACTGATACCAGCGGCAATATTTTTGCCTTGAGCATGAAAGAATCCTCCGCGCATCCTGATAGAAGCAACGAAATAAGTGAACTGACCTAAAGGTCGGCGCATTTTATCGATGCGAGACTTCGCTGGAAGTCTAGGCCCGGCTTGCCCGGTAGTCAATCGGAAGCGTAGCGGCGAGTTTACCTCGCCACCGGACGGCGAATCGCCGCCCCACAATAGCGGGGTAAACCCGCCGTTACGGCATCTGGTTGAAACGTCCTTCCTCTCCTCCACATCAAACAATTTGGGGCAATCCACATTGAATCATTCGGAGGAGATCCTATGCGAGCTGCGCTAGTGACTGCTGTCAATGGGCCTTGGGAGATTAAAGAAGTTCCTCAGCCTGAACTTGGCACGAACCAGGTCTTGGTTAAGATGCACGCCAGTGGTATCTGCTATACCGACGTCCACCAAACTTTGGGACACATTCCCGGCGCTTTTCCGCGCATTTTGGGGCACGAGCCGGTAGGGGAGATCGTCGCGGTCGCGCCGGACGTAACCAGCAGAAAAATTGGCGACCGCGTGGGTGTGCCGTGGATTCAAGCCACGTGTGGGCGCTGCGAATGGTGCGCGCGCGGACGCAAGAATTTCTGCGCCCAATCGAAGAGTACCGGCATAAATCTTCAGGGCGGTCACGCTGAGTTCATGCCGATGTACGCGGACGCGACGTTCCTGATCCCCGAGGGTGTTTCCTACGACCAGGCAGCGCCAATTTTCTGCGCGGGTTACACCGTGTGGAGCGGCCTGCGCTGGGCGCGCCCTCAACCCCACGAGCGGGTTGCCGTGCTGGGGATTGGTGGGCTCGGGCATCTCGCCGTGCAATACGCCAAGGCGGCGGGCTTCATCACCATCGCGGTTTCGCGCTCGCCCGATAAGGACAAGATGATCCGCGAACTCGGCGCCGACGAAATCGTTCGCGACGGCAAGGGTCTCGCGGCCGCCGGCGGCGCGGATATCGTTCTCAGCACCACAAACTCAACCCCGGCAATGATCGACAGCATTCAAGGGCTGCGCCCCGATGGACGCATCGTCACCATGGGCGCGGACAGCGAGCCCATTTCTCTTTCGATTTTCGATCTTCTGATGAAGCGAATTCAGGTGATCGGAAGCCAGCAGAATGGGCCGGAGTATCTTTACGAAGCGCTCGATTTCGTTGCCCAGGGAAAAGTGAAGACCATCGCCGAAACCTATCCCCTGGCCGAGGCAGCAAAGGCCTATCAGCGCGTGGCCGAAGGAAAGGCCCGCTTCCGCGCCGTGCTGACCATGTAGAGCTGCCGCGACAAACCCGCTCGCGACTCATCCACCGCGGGTCACGCGCCGATGCGGCGGCGACGCAGCGGCGAGTTTATCTCGGCACTGGGGCGGCGAATCGCCGCCCCCACATGGCGGGGTAAACCCGCCGCTACAAAACCCCGCCCGCACCTCCCTTCTATTGAGTTGACCCCGCAGGGAGTATCGAGGACAATCGTCCGTTTCCAAAATGGAAACCTTGGCTTACGACTCTGGCACGTCATCGGTTGGCGCCAAGAAGAGTGCCGTGGCATTGGCAAGGGGGCGATATGTTCAATCGGAGGGATTTTCTTAAGTCTTCATCATTGGTGTGTGGCAGCCTGGGTTTGCTCGGCCGGCCTGCCTCCATTTTTACCGCCGAAACGAAACCGTCCGGATACTTTGGTGTCCATCCGTTTGTCGAGCAGCACCCGGAAGCGGTCTTCATCCTCCGGACGCATGTGGATTACAAGACGAATTCTCCCGCGTGCAAGCGGGTCGGACGCGATTTGGGACGGTCGTTATTCGTTCCCATGGATAACACCGGCGTTCCAACGAACTACGTCATCGCGGCCAAGCCGAATCTCACCGCTCACGAGGCAGTCGACAAAAAGAGAGGATTCACCCTTGAGGACACGATGGGCATTGCCACCGACGTGTTCTTCGTCGAGGGTCTGTTCGAATCCTTGAAGGAGTTGGGAGTCGCGGGCAACAGGATTCACACCCGCGATGCCAATGGCGCGAGCGTGATTGAACCCCGCGGATACGTCGCGATGGGCCAGCGAGTCGGCGCGACGGTGGCCCCGGTTAAGAACACCATTGCCGCGCGGGAAGATGCGAATGACGCCGGGGCCTTTGTTTGGAAGGAGGTTCCCGGCGGCGTGGTGAGTCAACAGCTCCCTTACCTGTGGCCCTTCAACGCGCCGAATGCATGGAACCTGAACATCGCGAAATTCAAGGCCCACGAAATGGGCTTGACCCTCGCATCGAAAGAACTGGCAGGGGAGCCATGCCGCTCCCTTTCAGCAATACTGCGGCAGTTGGCCCGATATCGGTGCGATACAAAAGCTGGAGAAGCAGATTGATAAGGAATGCATCCACCCCAAAGTTCATGAAGTTGTGGGAGCGAACTTCAAGCGGCACACCGGCACGATTCCCAGATGGGATACACCGGATTTTCCGCGGAACGAGTCCAGCGATAATGAGCAGTATTATTACACTGCCCTGTGTATGGAATTGTGGGCGCACCGGACCATCGACAATCATGCCGCGTCGCCCATGGGGCTGCATATTATCGAGGGCATCTACGGGCGTGATGGCGATTTCAACTGGGGGCCGAATCCCTTCGGCAACGAGAACAACTACGACGGGAGAGCCTGGGACTACATGACGAACGTCGTCATCTTCGGCAAGAATCCTTACCTCGTCGATATCGTGGGCCATTGGCTCGGCGGTCATGAGCCCGGAAACTTCGGTTTGTTCCACATTGCCATGGAGCGGGGCAAGCTCGACGTGATGAATCCCATGCACATTCCTGTTTATGAGTGGCAGGACGGTGTCGCTGTGCGCCGTCCGCTCACGAGCTTCACCCGCACGCCGTTAAGGACGTTCTACCTTCAGCAGCGCGGGAAAGAGCCGCTGTGGCATCTCTGCAACGAGCCGTTTGACTACGCCAAGCTGGGCGAGAATAAACTCAGCATTCCCGCCAAGCCGACCACGCGTGTGCTCAACCGGCACTATCCCAACACGAACAATCCGCAACTGGCCATCGAGTTCAGCGTCCCGGAAAGGGGATGGGCGCTCGTCGAGATCCTCGACCAGAGCGGTAACAACCTGGAAGTGATTTCCAACGCCATCTGTGAAGCCGGGTATCACATGGCGGCATGGAACACAGCGAAATATTCTTCCGGCAGCTATCAGTACCGCCTGCGCTACCGCGGCTACAATGAGGTGCACGACCTTACGCTGAACAAAGCATAAACGACAGGCGCCAGCGGGGTGGCCACACTATCCGGCCTCGGGGAGGGAATCGTCCGGCGACTGCACGTGCCGGATAAAGGCTTCGGCAAAATGGCAACCGCATTCGTGACCCCGAAAGCGGTTCATTTCGTCGTGTATGGGGTAGAATCCGTCCGGATCCTGGCTAGAGTGGGTATAGCACGCCTGCCTTTTGCGTGCTTCCGTGGCCGTGATATCTACGTAGTGGGTCGGCCAGAAATGCGAAGTTTGCTCGCCCGTCATAACCTCGTAGTAATAGAGCGCGAATTTCTTTCCCCCGCGCAGCCATGCGTCATAGGTCAGCAGGGATGTGGCTCGATGGTCTTCGTGCGTGTCAATGGGCCATTGGGTGTAAACCAAGTCAGGTTTCTCCGCCTCCAAAACCTTACGGAACTCGTCGTAGCGGGCGTAGTTCACCTCCACCATACCGTTCACCTGACCGGCAAACACGGGGTGCGCCTTCAGGATTTCGCAGGCCTTCTGGGCCTCCGCTGTGCGAATCCTCCCGGCTTCGTCATAGGACTTGCCCTTGATTCCGCGCTCGCCCCGGGTGAGATAGAGCACTACCACCTCGTGTCCCAGATCGCTGTAGCGCGCGATTGTCCCGCCGCAGCCGGACTCGGGATCATCAGGATGCGCACCCGCCACCACTACCTTGGGCTTGCGAACCGGCGTGACGCCGCCCCCTTGGCCAGTCTCTGCGGCTCCTGCCAGCGGCAATGCCACCGCGGCTGCGCACGCCAAGCCTGTCCCTCGATTCAGCAGTTCACGTCGCGTGAGCTCCCTCATGGTCCTCGGCCTCCCCGTGGAATGAGAAATTCATCCTGAAAGGGTACACCACGGCGCAAGGCTTGGTTCTACTGCGGAACATGCAGGCTTCGGCGGGAGAGGGGTCGCTTTGGCGCCAAGTTGGGGTTACCTGGACGTCTTACCCGCGTCTGTGGAAGCGGCGGCGTGGCAGCGGTTAGCTCGGGTCAGACAGGCTCCATCCTCTGCACGGGCGGATGGTTTTCCAAGACTCTGCCTAGCTCCGACACCGACAAGGGCTCGACCAAGTAATCCACCGCTCCCAACTGCATTGCTTCCAAGTAGCAGCCCATGTCGAGAAAACGCGCCACGACCAGGACGGGCAAGTTGCGGTTGATCTCCGCCGCGCATTTCAGCACGCAGTTCCCTTCGAATCGGGGAGACCCCTGACTCACCACAACGAATTGGAAGACTCCATCCGCCAGCAAGTCGAGGCCTTCCTGATAAGAATTGCACATCCGCACGCGGTACCCGTGCCGCTCGAGAATGGCGCGGTAATGGCGAAGGGCGCCGGGGTCCTCACCCACTAAAAGTGCGGTTCCTTTATGAAAAGAGAGAGGGATTCTTGTTGCGTTTTGCGATGCTTCCCTAAGCCTCAAAGGTCACCTCCTAAGGGTCGCGAAAGGCGAAGTTCCTTCGATGAAGAATCTCACCTTGCGGGCCGGGTGCTGGGCCTTTCGCCCTGCTGCCAATGACACAATCTTCATTCACACACGTCGATCAATGGGTAAATCCAAACGAGGGATGCCTATTCCCTCGCAAAATTGCTTGGACACAGGAAATATCGCCCAGAGTAGGGGCGGGGGCTGCTCGATCGGGAACATGGCAATGCGCTGGCACAAGCGGAAATAGTGAGACTTGGCTTGAGGTTGTGGTCGGTTGAGGGGAGTTAATTTCGCGGAAGCTGGGAAGGTCGCCCTTCCCCGAATCTACGAAGGCCAACAATGGCACAAGAGCGAATTCGTGACGCATTGACGACCTCCAGATACATTCAGCTTACTCCTCAGAATCTCTAAGTCAAGATGAATAATCTTGAGGGAATAATCTCGAGCAGGGGGCAATGCTCGTGGGAAATGACCGTTTTGGGGCGCGGGTGCAAGCCGACTCATCTCGCCTGATGACGAGTCGCGCCAACGTACCTGATGACGGGTCGGACCAACGTAGCGGCGAGTTTATCGCGCCGAATCCGGCCAAGAAGCGTTCCTCTTGCGTACCTCTGCCCTGTCTTGAGAACTTCCCTGCGTCGTTAAGGAGGGGATTTAAGGGGTGGTGCTGTTCGCTCCCACTGGGGAGACCCGCCGGCCAGCAAATGGGGTTTTCGCGGGCCGCCCCGAAACTCCTTGCACGCGCAGCAATCCGGACGCAGAATAGGCAGTTGAATACTCGTCAATATCCACTCATCCATCAAAGGCCGATATGGCGCGCAAAGTTAAAGAAATCTCATCTCCGCAGGCAAAAAAGCCGATTGAACAGTATGACCACAAGGACAAGAAGCGGACGAACAACCCGCCGGTGGGACTCGTGAAGCCCGAAACCGACCCTGACATGCCCGCGAAGAAGTACGCCTTTGACCCGCACCTTGACCCGCAGCTTGTGTGGGCCGGGAAGGCGGAGCGCACTTCGTTCGATGTGCCTACCGTATCGCTGCACGTCCATGAGCGTCTTGACCCTCGCACCATCATCGAAGCGGTGCGCAAGCGGAACGGCAATGGGGTGGGGGCACACCATGGCGTGCCCGTACAAGCGTCATTGTTTGCAATGCCGGCAGAAAACCCGCCATTGCGCGAGGCCATTGATTTCTACAAACACCCGCACAATTGGTCGAACCGGCTGATTGCCGGAGATTCTCTGCTGGTGATGAATTCGCTGCTCGAAAAGGAAGGAATGGCCGGGCAGGTGCAGATGGTCTATATCGATCCGCCATACGGCATCAAGTACGGGTCGAACTTCCAGCCATTTGTGAACAAGCGTGAGGTGAAGGATGGCAAGGACGAAGACCTGACGCAAGAGCCGGAGATGATTCGGGCGTTTCGGGACACTTGGGAACTGGGAATTCACTCCTATCTGAGCTATTTCCATGACCGTCTTTGGCTCGCCAAGGATTTGCTTCAAGAAAGCGGCTCGTGCTTTGTGCAGATCAGCGATGAGAACGTGCACCATGTGAGGGAGATCTTGGACGAAGTATTCGGAGAGAAGAATTTCTGTGGCCTCGTTACCTTCGTAAAGACGAGCGCACAAGAGGCCCTCCTGCTACCGAGCGTCTGTGATTACCTTCTGTGGTATTCGAAAAGCATTGAGAACGTGAAAGTTTCGCAAAATCTGGCGTCCCAAGGGTTCGGACGATCCGGGGACCGCAGAATACAACCGAATCGAGCTTTCCGATGGGACGAGGAGGCCGATGGAAGAAATTGAGGCAAGGGATAGGTCGCTTCTTCCTCGCGGCAGCAGGGTATACCGTCAAGACAACATTGTCTCTCAGCGGCCCCCGGGTGACTTCCCGGTGGAGTTCGAAGGAAGGACCTACCGCCCAATTACCGGGTATTGGAAAACGGGCACGGAGGGGATGGCGAAACTGATTGCTGCGCGGCGTATTGAGACTCGCGGGAAGATGCTCTCGTACGTCCGCTATTTCGACGATTTCCCTTACAGCCCAATCGCGAACTTTTGGTCCGATGTTCGGTTCTCCAGTCGCTCAGAGCAGAAGCAGTATGTTGTTCAGACAACACCAAAGTCGTGGAACGTTGCCTTCTCATGACTACCGACCCCGGTGATGTTGTTCTCGACCCGACCTGCGGGTCGGGCACGACAGCCTTCGTCGGCGAGCAATGGGGACGGCGATGGATCACCTGTGACACATCGCGTGTAGCTATCACGACTGCCAAACAGCGGCTAATGGCGTCGCTGTATGATTACTACGACCTTGCGCATCCAGAGGAAGGAGTGGCAAGTGGGTTCAAATATAAAACCGTTCCTCACATCATGCTCAAGTCCATTGCCAATAACGAACCGCCCGATCAAGAGACGCTGTACGACCAACCGTCTGTGGACAACAAAAAAGCCCGCGTAACTGGCCCCTTCACGGTGGAAGCTGTCCCAGGGCCCACGGTGAAGTCAATTTCAGAAGTAACCGCATCGTCCGCCCGGCGACGAAGCCGCACCCGTCCAGATGGGTCTTGATGGGAAAGCACCGCCGCAACAGGTGCGCTTGCTGCGCCGTGCTCATCCCGTTCCGGCTGATGTCTCCATCGTTCGGTCGGGTGAGACTCTGAGGCAGAGCGAGTGGCGCGATGTACTGTTACGCGGCGGCGTGCGCGGAAAAGGCGGGCAGGCGATCGAGTTCTCCCGCGTGGAGCCGCTCGCCGGCACGCGCTGGATCCATGCTGATGCCCAAACGAAAGGCGTGAAACGCGGAGCGCGTGGCCATTTCCTTCGGTCCTGAGTATGCACCGCTGGAACAAAAGCAGGTGGAATTGGCATGGGAAGAGGCGCGACAACTGTCACCCCGCCCCTCGATTCTGCTTTTCGTCTACAGTGACGTGGACCCGGAGGCCGGAAAAGACATCGCGGAACTGACCCCAGCTAAAACCGGCATGACTTTCCTCGCGGCGAAGATTGATGCCGACGTTTGGACCAAAGACCTCAAGAAGAAAGCTCGCACATCTCCATCGGTGTGGCTGGTGGGACAGCCCGACGTTGAACTTCGCCGCGTAGCGCCGCCCTTCAGGGCGGCATCTGCTGGGGCAGCGAAAAGTGCCGGGCTAAAGCCCGGCGCTACACCCGGCGGCACGCTGTGGCAGGTTGAGATTCACGGCTTTGATTACTACAACACCAGCACGGGAAAGATTGAATCGGGCGAAACCAAAAACATCGCTCTGTGGCTGTTGGATACGGATTACGATGGCCGCAGCCTTTACGCCCGGCAGGTCTTCTTCCCGATGGCCGATGAAGGCGAAGGCTGGGCGAAGCTGGCCAAGAACCTGAAAGCGGAGATTGACCCGGAACTCATCAAAGCCTATCGTGGCACCGTCTCCCTGCCCTTTGAACCGGGGAAGTACAACCGCATTGCTGTTAAGATAGTGGATGACAGGGGAATTGAAAGCCTCAAGGTTGTGGAGGTGAAATGATGGGCGGAAATGGGACCAAGTTACTGGACATAACAGGGGAAGTCCTGGAAGCGGACGTCAAGGAGAGGCAATTCCAGCTCTGGACTGACGGGTCCAGCCATGTTTCAGTGAGCTTCCGGGAATCCGAAGAAGCCGACGTTACCACCGCCCTCAAGGACCACAAGGCCGTGCGCGTCCGGGTAAAAGGGTGGGGTGAGATCACTCCGAATGGTAAGCTTTTAAGAATAACGCAGGTTGAAGAGTTGAGCTTACAACCGGTTAGCGATGTCCCCATTGATCCCGCCGCGCGACCGATTGAGGAGATCATTCGAGAGTTGGCGGCGGAGGTTCCGCAAGCGGAATGGGACAGGCTGCCACGCGACCTGACGGACAACCTCGACCATTATCTTTACGGAACACCCAAACGATGAGAACGGTTTTTGCGGATTCCCTGTATTGGATCGCCATCGCGAGGCCTCGCGACCCGTGGTCCACTGCTGCCCGCCAGGCCAAGGTGGAGTTGGGCGACGTTCGGATCATCACCACGGACGAAGTGCTGGCCGAATTCCTGACGGCACTCTCGGCAGGCGGGCCGAAACTGCGCCAACAGGCCGCGAGTATCGTCCGTCAAATTATCTTGAATCCCATGGTGAAAGTAATTCCGCAGTCGCGGGATTCGTTTCTCGAAGGATTGAAGTTCTACGAGCTCCGCGGGGACAAAGAATACAGCCTCACCGACTGCGTCTCGATGAATGCCATGAGATCGGAATCCGTCGCCGAAATACTGACCAATGACCACCATTTTAGGCAAGAGGGTTTCACGGTTCTCATGAACAGACAGGACTGAGAAATTGCCCGCCACAATCGACCAACTGATCATTAATTCGCCCTATGAAGAACCGAGCGAGCACTGGAAGTATGATCCGCAAACCCGCACCTTTAGCCGCGAGACCGGCAGGCGCCCCGCCGGTTATGTGAGGGCAAGACCCGAATCCCACTCATTCGACGATCCCGGCATCTTTGTTGAATTGCCGCTGGTGAACAAGATTCGGCCGCGGGTGAAAAGGTGGCGCGAGGCCGGATATCCCGGAGTGACCGGCATTACCAAGCGGCTGCTGGAGCACTGGTACGAGCCGCCAGCACGAGAAGACCGCCGCCTTTTCTTCTGTCAGCTTGAATCGGTAGAGACGCTGATCTGGCTGACCGAAGCCCCACCCGCCGACCGGCAAGGCATTGAAATACCCAGCGATGGTGGTACCTTCACGCGATTGTGTTCCAAGATGGCTACAGGGTCAGGCAAGACAATCTCGATGGCCATGTTGATTGCCTGGCAAGTGCTCAATAAGGTGACGTACCCGCAGGACAAGCGATTCTCCAAGAACGTCTTTGTGGTTGCACCGGGACTTACCGTCAAGAACAGGCTGCAAGTGCTCCAACCTTCCGGGCCGGCGAATTTCTACGACGAGTTTAACCTGATTCCGGCAGGCTCCGCTGACAAGCTCCGGCAGGGCAGGGTGTTGATTCGCAACTGGCACACACTGATGCCCCAGGACCCGAACGCCGGCCCGAGGGTGATGAAAAAAGGCGCGCAGAGCGACGAAGCGTTTACCCGCGAGGTGCTGAAGGAACTCGCGAGCGCCAGCAACCTGCTGGTCATAAACGATGAGGCGCATCACGCCTGGCGCATGCCGCCAAAGACCGCGGTGAAGGGCATCAGCAAGGATGAAATCGAGGAGGCGACGCAGTGGGTGGGCGGGCTCGACCGCATCCATAAGACACGCGGCATCCTGACCTGTCTTGATTTCACGGCTACACCCTTTGTGCCCACGGGCAAACAGAGCGGAGAGGAAACCCTGTTCGGCTGGATTGTGAGCGACTTCGGCTTAAACGATGCCATTGAATCCGGGCTGGTAAAGACACCCCGCGTGGTGGTGCGAGACGATGGCCAATTGACCCCCGCCTACAAGTCGCGTCTGTATCACATCTACATGGATAGTGAAGTTCACGATGACTTGAGCCAGAAGGCGGAAGAGTACGCTCCCTTGCCCGATTTGGTCACGAACGCCTATTACCTGCTCGGCAAAGACTGGCTCGAAACCATGGAGAAGTGGAAAAAGGCGGGTTTTAGGACCCCACCGGTCATGATTACGGTGGCCAATCGAACCGAAACAGCGGCGAGAGTCCATTACGCTTTGACGCACGGGAAGGTTCGGATTGAAGAACTCACCGCCGCCGACCGCATCCTGCACATTGACTCCAAGGTCCTGGACGAGGCTGAATCGCGCGAAGAGGAGATGGAAATTAGCGCTCCCAACGGCGGGGAGAACGGCGCAGAGACCGATGATGAAAACGAGAAGCCCAGAAAGAAGCTTTCCAAGAAAGATCTGGGAGAATTGCTCCGGAGGCAGGTGGATACCGTCGGGCAGGTCGGGAAACCGGGCGAACAAGTCCAAAAGGTAATCTCCGTCGGAATGCTTTCCGAAGGTTGGGATGCAAAGACCGTGACGCACATCATGGGGCTGCGCGCCTTCACATCGCAACTCCTGTGCGAACAGGTCGTGGGGCGGGGATTGCGCCGCACATCCTATGAATTGAAACCCGGCAGCGATAAATTCGAGCCGGAATACGTCAACATCTTTGGTGTACCTTTCACTTTCCTGCCGCACGAAGGCGGCGTGGAGACTGCGCCAGAACCAATGGACCCGCCGATCCCGGTTTTCGCCGACCCCGAAAAGCGGGAATACGAAATCTCGTGGCCCAACATCCTCAGGGTCGACCACGAATACCGGCCGCAGCTCTCGCTCGACCCGAAGAAAGTGAAGCTGCTGCATCTTGACGCTTTTAAGACCGTCACGCTGGCAGAACTGGCGCCTCTGGTCGAAGGGAGACCTGACGTCAGCCGCCTTAGCGAAATCAACCTGGATGAACTGGCCAAACGATTCCGAACGCAGAAGATTGTGTTCGAAACGGCCCGTGACGTATATGACCAGATGAAACCCACCTGGAAAGGGAACAAGGAATACCTGCTCGCCCAAGTGATTGGGCTGGTTGAACGCTTCATTGCTAGTGATCGCATCGTGATCGATCCGCCGCTCTTCAACCAGGATGACCTGCGACGTCGCATCATGATTACCTTGAATATGAATAAGGTTGTCCAGCACATATGGGAGGCTATCTGGTTCGAGAATACGCTTGCCTTGGTCCCGGTCTTTGATAGCGAGCGGCCCATCCTCTCTTCAGGCGATATGCGGCCCTGGGCAACTCGCAAACCCCATGAACTTACCAAACACTCACACATTAATCTTTGCGTTTTCGACAGCACCTGGGAAGCGAGCGAAGCATTTGCGCTGGACCGAGAATCATCGCCCGTCTCGGCATGGGCGAAAAACGATCATCTCGGTTTTGAGATTGGCTATGTGTTTCAGGGAGTCGTGAAGAAATATCGGCCAGACTACCTTATTCGGCTAAAGAATGGAACCATGCTTGTGTTGGAAGTTAAAGGGCAGGATTCACAGCAAGACAGGACAAAGCGCGAGTTTCTGGATGAATGGGTGAAAGGCGTCAATGCTCACGGCGGATTCGGCACCTGGGCTTGGGACGTCTCGCGGCATATCAAAGACGTGGCCGGGATTCTGGATTCGCACCTGCGGCCAGTCGCCGAAAAGAATCCAGCAATAGATTGCGCCTGAAAAGCCGCCTTCACGTCAAGTGGCGCCCTGCGTAACGGCGAGTTTATCTCGCCACCGGGCGGCGATCGCCGCCCAGAAAATGGCGGGGTAAACCCGCCGCTACGAAACGCCTAACTCGCCTGAGGGTGCTGCCACGCATGGGCGAGTGCGGGTTTGCGGAACGTCAGCGCGTAGAACCGGCCGTTCCCCAGCAACTCGAGGTGGACGTCTTGCATTTCCGGCGGCACCAGGTCGGTAGGCGCAGTCACCGCCTGCTTGCGGTTCTTAAAATAGCCGCCGGTAATCGGGAACTGCTCATAGGCGCCCTTCACGTGCTCCTCGGTTTCGTCCGCGATTAGCAGACGGCTGCCCGGCTTGGCGACGCGCACCATCTCCCGAATGGCTTTGGCCCGGTCGTTGAAGAAGTTGATTCCGCCGACGTGGAAGACCACGTCGAAGCTGGCATCGGCGAAGGGCAGGCTTTCGGCATTCCCCAGAAACAGGTCGGCGTCCATTTGCCCGCGGCGCAGGTTGGCCTGGCAATTGGCCAGCATCTCGGGCGAGAGGTCGAGGCCGCACCGCTTGATGTCGCGCGGCAGGTACTTGAAGTTGAGGCCGGTGCCCACCGAGGTCTCGAGCACCGTGTCGCCCGGCTTGGTTTCGAGCCGCCCGAGGTAGCTCCGCAAGTAGGCCTCCCGGTCCCAGCCCTGGAGGGCGCACACCACGCGCTGCGAGTCGTCGTAAAACCCGCCGATGGTTTCATACAAGCGGTTGTATTTGCCGTTGAGGCCGGTGAGATCTTCCGGCTTGAGAATAACGGGAATTCCGTGGCGAATCGGGAAGCGCTCGCCGGAGGGGCTCAGCAACGCTTCCCCACCCTGTTCGCGGACGACTTGCAAACGTTCTCCGGTATAGGGGCTTTGCAGTCGAGCCACGGATTCCGGCTTGCTGGCCCAGGTTTCGCCATGCCTGTCGACATGGACTAGTGCGAAGACGGTCAGCGCGAGGGTTCCGCCGAGGCAGATCCAGGCAAAGGTTACGCCGGAGGGAACCGTTTGCGGCATGGCCCAGCCCCTCAACTGCCGGAAGAGTCCGTACCCCAGCGCGAGCACGTAGACTGCGGCAAAGACGCGTGCGCCGGGGGCGATCTTCGCGGCGCGGAACTCGTGATTCCACATCCACAGGACTACCGCCGCGAACCAATCAACCAGAAAAGCCATCCCTGCGAGTCCAAAGACTGCGCCGATTTGCAGCAATGGCGCGTTCGCCCTCTGGCTTTCGGCAAGGTCGCTGAGCCTGAAAACGTTGGCCGGGAGCCGCACCAGAACCAGCGTCTGGAGCGCCACCGCCGCCAGCGGGAAGGGAAAAGTCGATAGGAATCCGGGTAGACGCGGACTCGTGAGACGGTGGAAAGTAAACGGCAGCACGCCCATTGCGGCGGCGAGGAGCATCCAGCCCAGGTATTCGAGCGCGTGCCCGGGGCCGGTCAGCGGGAAACTACGCCAACTTCCGAACAGATGGGGAACGAAGGCGAAGGCGCACATCCAGACGAATCCGCGCCAGGGGTTTTGCGTGCCCACGAACCAGACTCCCAGCATGACGCCCGTCCAAACTCCGATCAGAGGAAAGAAGAAACCGAGGATAAAAAGGCCGGCGACGGACCACGCAAGGACCTGCGTGCCGCGGCGATTGATAAGCTTGGTGGACATCATGAGGTCTTCCTTTCCATAGGCCCGACGTCTTGGTGTACACCCGTTGCGGCGCCCACGCGAGGGCTTAGCCGGCGACGCGGTGGTCGGGTGGCGGGTTGCCCGCGACCGGCTGGGGGTTGGGGGCGGCTGTTGCGTCCGCCGAAGCAAGAACGGCCAGCGCGGATTCGCCCCATTCGAGCGCCGTGCGGGTCAAGGCGATTCCTAAGCTCAGAGTGAGCATCCAGTAGGGCAGATGAGGGTTCTGTCCCGCGCTCTGGGTGCGCACGAAGGAATCGAGTTTCGAAAGCGTGGCAAGCATGCCCCGGTTCTTTTCCTGAAGCTCGCGGATGTGCCCGGCCGAGACGCCTGGCGCCGCCTCCCATCCAAAGAACAGCTTGAGCAGGAATTCGTTGCGCGGCGGATCGTTCTGGAAGGGAACTGCAAGCCACTCGCGAAGACACGCACGCCCGGCGTTGGTCAGGGAGTACTTCTGGCGCCGCCTTTTTCCCGCAGAAGGGGGCGCGCTCGGAACGATCAATCCTTCCGCCGCCAGGCGCTTGAGCGTCGGGTAGATTTGCCCGTAGCTCTCGCCCCAAAAGTAGCCAACACTGCCTTCGACCGCCTTCCGAATGTCATAACCCGATTTGTCTGACTCGATCGAAAGCAAACCGAGGATCACGTAGGCAGTCCGATTGAGCTTCATATATCTAGAAGATATATCTATCAGATAGTCATGTCAAGGGTTATCTGGGACTGGCACCCTCTTGCGGAATCTCCACAATTGGGCGCCGCATCGGCCGACCGATAATTCAGCACGAAAGCAATCTAATGAGACCCGGCACGAGGGCCCGAATCCAGCCGCACCGGACCGGTTTCGAGTCGCGTGCCATCAGATTTGACAAAATCACATTCGGTGGGCCAGTATAAACCCATTCCCAAGAGTCCGACCAAAAGGGGAGCACTGTCGATGCAAGCGAACGCCTCTGGAAATCTCCGCCGGTGGGAGCGCCAACCCGCAACAATCCCCATCAATCTCGTGTTGAAGGCGGAGGATCTCAGGGTGGACAACTCGGCGACCATCGTCGACTTTTCGCTGCGCGGAGTGGGCGTTCTGACCACCCTTGCTCTCGTTCCGGGAGAGAGGGTCAGGATCGTTGCCAAGGGGGAGTTCCCGGATGCCATCCCGACGCGCGTGGTTTGGACGCGGGAGGATGGGTCCAACCGATGGACCTTTGCGGGGCTTGAATTTTTAGAGATCCCGGAAGCATAAACGATACACTTGATGCTCCAGCGCTCAACCTGAAAGAAACTCCATTAATGGTGAGGTCCCGAGCAGAGATTTCACGAGTCATGCGGCCTTTGCTCCCATCTGCCGGCGTCCCGGCCAAACGGTTGAAAAAAATCGCTTAACGCATGATTTCGGTTTGACTTTGCTCGCCGCGCCCAATATATTGGATTTTCTTGCCACGGCAAATGATGTTAGTGCAGCATCCGCAGTCCCGGTGACCACCTTGCTGCCGTAGTTATGGAACGAAGCACATGTGAAAACTCCGCGTGAGCGGACTCGCCTTACGCGGGGAGCCCGACAAATGCTACGATGGGTGGTGGCCGTTAAGCCCCGAATTGCGCTCCGATTCCTGCAAAGCAAACCATCCTCTGCTCCAAGTGGTTCCCGGAACTTGCGGATGCGTCCGCTGCCGTATCGAGATTCCGCGCTGCTTTTCGAGCGCGGGTTGGAATTATTTTGCATCCAATGACTTCAGCCGAGACGACCTACAGCCCAAGGCAAAGGAGCCTTTACGATGTGCAACCTCGCTAACCCCAGCCTCGAGACGGAAACGCCCACGCGCGTCAGTGCCAATTCTCGTTCTCGCGCGTTGCCTCGAGGGGTTATGGGACGGTTGGCCAAATCGGCTCGCCCGCGCTTCGTCTCTCGCCACGCATTTGCTTTGGCTGTGGTTGGAGGGCTCTTGCTGCTGGCTGCATCACCGGCGGCCTGGGCCACTTCAACGGTAACATTTGATGGCGTCGTCTCGACCCCAGGCACTCCGAGCATTGTCTCAAGCCTGCCGATAGGTGCAGCCGTCGATGCATCCGCTGGTCCGTCCTCATCTGACCCCAGCGGTCGCGTAAATCCGCCATCTGCCGTAGGATTTGGCCATGTATTGCTGGGTGCCGTTTCGGGTGTCACCCAAACATTGAGTTTTACCGTAGGAGTGGGCACAACGTTAGGGAACATCCAGGCGCTTACACTGGGTATTCAAGATCTTGACTTTACGGTAGTCGACGGAACGACTTGCTCGCCGGGGACTACGGGCACAGCTTGCACCGTAAACATACATTTTCTCCCTCGTGCTCCCGGTTTGCGCACGGGAGCGGTAGTGCTTTATAACAATGCAAGTCCTCCCGAGCCGTTGCTGACGGTTCCGCTCTACGCCATCGCCGACTCACCCTTGGCAGCCTTAGCCCCCACTACTCCAACTTTGGTCCACCTGGGCAGCGGCGCCACCGTGAGTCCATTTCAGATCGCTTTGGATGGGGCGGGGAATTTGTACGTCGGGAACCACGGAACTGCTAGTGTGCTGAAAGTGGCTCCAAATGGCGGTAGCGCCTCGGTCGTGGGCACCTCTGGCATCGCCTTGGTCAGCGTCGCGGGCGTGGCGCTCGATGGCGCCGGCAATCTCTTCATTGCGGATCAGGGCGCTGGCCAAGTCGTGGTGGTGACGCCGACAGGCGCTGCGTCAGTGCTGAGCATTTCCGGTCTAAGCGAGGGGTCGTCATTCGAGCCCACAGCTTTGGCGGTCGATCCAGCCGGCAATTTGTTTATTGCCGATGCGAAATACGGTCGGATTATCAAAGCTTCCTCGATCGATATCGCCGAAGGCGTCTCAGAAGCTGAGGGATCCATAATCGGCACCGGCAGCTATGCCCTCGGCCCTGGCGTTTCGGGCGTGGCGGTGGATGCAGCGGGCACTGTCTCCATGGCTGATCCGGCTAATAATCGCGTCGTCCAGGTTACGGCCGGAGGTGCCGCAACCTTATTGTTAATTCCTTCCGGAATCACTCCAGTCTTATCCGCTCCCCAGGGTGTGAGCGTCGATGGAATGGGGAACATCTACATCGCCGACACGGGCAATGGGCGCGTGGTAGAAGTGACCACGGCGGGTGTTGCCTCGGTAGTGAGTACACATGGGCCGAATCCTGTACTGCCTTTTGGAGTGACAGCAGATCCGTCCGGCAATCTCTTCATTGCGGATCGGGAGAATCATCGGGTTGTCGAGGTTCCCACTTCGGAAGCTTCCCTGGAGTTTCCCAGCACGAGAATCGGATTGACCAGCCCGGCCCAGACCGCCACTGTGACCAACATCGGCGATGAGCCCCTGGTTTTTGCGGCCCATCCAACTTATACCACTGACTTCTCTGAGCATTCCGGCGATGCGAGCCCTTGCACGTCGGCCACCACCCTTTCCTCCGGAACGGCCTGCGACGTCTCGGTGGAATTCACGCCCAAATCCATGGTCAGCCGAAGCGCCGCAATCACCTTGACCAATAATGCACTCAACATTTCCTCCAGCGCCCAGCAGGTTTCCGTCAGTGGGACGCCCTTACAGCCAGCGGACACGACGGCAACCGCGGTGTCGGCCATCCCTACCGCACTGATCATCGGACAGACGGTCAATCTTACCGCCACGGTAACGGATACGACGACGGGCGATACCTCAAATTTGCCCACTGGCGAGGTCAGTTTCACGGATAACCTCGGGTCGACCCTCACCTCGCTGAACAACGGTATAGGAGTGAACTTGAACTCTGCCGGACAAGCGCCCCTGACCGGTGTGTTGCTCCGGGGAATAGGAACTCACACCATCGCCGCAGTCTACGGCGGAGCGACCAATTTGTACTTGACCAGCACCGGCACAACCCCGATCAGCGTGGGCCAAGCTTCCGTGAGCTTGTTGGTGCAGCCCTCCAGGACGGTGCTCGGCCAAACTGGATCGGTTGCGGTGACTGTCACCGGACCGTACACCACCATCGCGGCCCCCTCGGGGACGATTACTTACAGCATCCTGAATGCTTCTGGCGGAAGTCTGGCGTCAGGAATAATTTCTGTCACGGTGGGTAGCACCAGCTCAACTGCGACCTTCCCCATACCCAATACCCTCGCTCCGGGTAGTTACACCGTGAATGTCACTTATAGCGGTGACGCTAATTACTTGGCTGTTCCCACCGCCACACCTGTCACGTTCACCGTCAACAAGGCCAGTCCAACGATTTCGCTTGTGTCTTCGCTGAATCCGGTGTTCTCGCGGAATCCGGTTACGTTTACTGCCACTGTCTCCTCTCCGGCGGGCACTCCGACAGGGTCGATAAACTTCACGGATGGACAGACGCTGTTGAGTTCAGTCTCGCTGACGCAGGGTGTGGCAACCTATACCACGTCCAGCCTCGCTATTGGCGTCCACTCCATCGTCGCCACGTACAGCGGTGATGCGAACTTTGCCAGCGCAACCAGCATCACGCTTACTCAAGCCGTGGTGGACTTCACCTTAACTGTGTCGATGCCGGCGGGTGACGCGATAACGCCGACGGTTCTGCCGGGTGGCACATTAACCTATATCGTTAATGTGGGCCCATCCAACGGTAGGAATTTTCCATCCGGTGTAGCGTTTAGCACCACCGGCTTGCCTGCTGGCGCTACCGCGACCTTTACGCCGTCGACCGTCGCTGCCGGGTCGCCGAGCGCGAACGTCAGCCTGGCCATAAAGCTTGCCCAGCAAATTGTAAGGAACCACTCAGCGAACCCGCTAGGGCGGGGAGTGGCGCTGGCGATGATGGGAGGAATGTTCCTCTTGCCGTTCGGCGGGAAAATGCGCCGTTCGCGGCGGAAGGCCGGCAAATTCATAGGCCTTCTGATTCTTGCGTTGACGGCAATTTGCGTCACCGTGAGCCTTGCCGGCTGCGGGGGCACGCGAACCGGGTACTTCGGCCAGCAGCCAACCAATTTTAGTGTGACACTGACCGCGACATCCGGCCCTCTGTCGCATTCCACCACCGTTGCCTTCATCCTGGAGTAAAGAGAGAGAACCGATCATGCGAACAACCTTCTTAACGGGCGTAATGTTGGTGGGCATCTTGACCTCTGGCGGCCCGAGGGCTTGGGCGCAAGGGCAACAGCCTTCGGCGCCCAAAACCCAATGGTCGTCCACTGACCTGGCGATGACCTACATCACCGAAGGGGCTAAGGTTTCACCCGGTGGAAATAATTTCTGGCTCCAGGGTGGCAGCCTCGATGGCGCCGTCACGTTCTTTCGCGGCTTCGGTTTTGCCACCAACTTGACGGTCGATCATGCCTCGAAATTCTCCCCGGGTTTGAATTTGGGCGAGACAGATATCATGGCCGGGCCACGCTACACTTACCACCGAGGCTCGAAGCATGAATACAGGATTTTCGGTGAAGCGCTTGCGGGCGAGGTTCGCGCGACCGGCCCTATCTTTCCGACATCAAGAGGATTCACCGACAAGGCGAACGCATTCTCCTGGCAAGCGGGCGGGGGCTTGGACATATCCATCACGAAACATATCGCCATACGAGCCATAGAGGCCGACTATGTTCGCACCTACCTGCCGAATAATGGCACGAACACGCAGGACAACCTCCGGCTTGCCGTGGGAGTGGTCCTCCACATCCAAAACCATTGAGGGACCGGCGAAATGAGCCTATAAAGGACGCCCATGATTGTTCCCTACGCTGATTTGAAAGCTCAATATGCCGCGCTGCGCGAAGAGGTTTTGGCGGCGATTGACCGCGTGGGCAGCAAAGCGGCATTTGTTCTTGGCGAGGAAGTGCAAGAGTTCGAACGGGAGTTTGCCGCCTACTGTGGCGTGAAGCATTGCGTGGCGGTGAACTCCGGGACCAGCGCTTTGCACCTGGCGCTCCTGGGAGTGGGCGTGCACGTCGGTGACGAGGTCATTACCACGCCGAACACCTTCATCGCCACCGCGGAAGCGATTTCCTATACGGGCGCCAAACCTGTGTTCGTGGATATCGATCCGCGCACCGCCAACATTGATCCCGGGAAAATCGCGGCGGCCGTAACCTCGCGCACACGCGTAATCCTTCCCGTGCACCTTTACGGCTTGGCCGCGGAGATGGACGCGATCTCGGAGGTCGCGGTGCATCACCGCCTGGCTGTCATCGAGGATGCTTGCCAGGCGCATGGCGCCCGCTACCACGGCAGGAGGGTAGGAAGCATCGGCAAAGCGGCAGCGTTCAGCTTTTATCCCGCGAAAAACCTGGGCGCTTACGGAGAAGGAGGCGCCCTCACGACGAATGACGATGCACTGGCGGCGCAGGCGCGAGCCCTGCGCTCGCATGGCGAATCGCGCCGTTACTTTCATGACGCTATCGGGTACAACTATCGCATGGACGGGTTTCAGGGCGCGATTCTGCGGCTCAAGCTGCCACGCCTGGAGCGGTGGAACGCACGGCGAAGAGAGCTGGCGGAAATCTACCGTCGCGCTCTGGGCGGCGCGTGCGTAGAACTTCAAGAGGGCAGCGGCTCCTGCGAGCGCGTCGATCACATTTTTGTGGTTTACGTGAACAATCGCGATGCTGTTCGTGCCACCCTGGAAGCACGCGGTGTTCAGACCGGTATCCATTACCCGCTCCCCCTTCATCTGCAAAAATCTTATCAAGCTCTGGGCTACCGGCAGGGTGATTATCCGCATGCGGAGAGGGCTTGCCAGCGAGTCATCAGCATGCCGCTTTACCCCGAAATGACCAACGAGCAGGCAGCATACGCCGCGCAGACTCTGCGGGAGGTCGTGGGGGAAAAATGAAGTGACACGGGGCACGGGAAACAGGTTTCGCCCAAGTGTGAAGATCTGCCTGGGCGTTACGCGACCCCTGGCCCCAAAGCCCGTGTCCCGTGCCCCGGTTCCCGATTCCTGATTGAGGGAGAATCGACCGCCATGGATCAGCGGCGCAGCTTCGCATGGATGGATCTTCTCTGGCTGGCGTTTCTGGCAGGGCTAGCCGTCTTGCCGCCCCGCGCGGATGTGATCATCCACAAACAGCTCATCCTGCTCGCCATTGGCGTGTTCCAAATCTTCGAGTACCGCATCCTCCAGTGGGTTCCCGAACGCGGGCGTAGTTACACCGTTATCGTAAAAATCCTGCTGGGGTCACTGCTGGTGGACCACACGGGTGGAATCAATAGTCCTTACTATCTGATCTATTTTGTGCCAGTCGTTACGGCGGCTATGTACTTCGAGCTCTGGGCGACTCTGGCATGGACGATGCTGACCTCGATGATTTACTGCACCTTTGTGGGTTGGGAACTCCTCGAAAACCTCGACCCTTTCACCGGCCAGCCGGCGGTGGAGGTGACGGCAGACACCATAACGCAGTTGGCCATCCGGAGTTTGTTCTTTTTCCTGGCGGCCGTGGTGGTCAACCGATTCGTGACGGAAAATCGAAAGCAGGTAATGCGCTACCGGGAACTCGCCGAGACCCTGGCTGAGACGAACCGGCGGCTCGAGCAAGCCCAGGAGGATGCGCGCCGGTCAGAGCGCTTGGCCGCGCTCGGGCAATTGTCCGGCGGCCTCGCCCATGAATTGAGGAATCCGCTGGCGGTCATCAAAGGCTCGGCGGAAACCTTGATGCGCAAACTCGCGAGTTCCGACCCCATCACCACTGAGATGGCGGGCTACATCTCCAGTGAAGTGAACCGCATGAACGCGTTAGTAACGCGCTTTCTCGACTTTGCCCGGCCGCACAAACTCGAGCGTCAGCGGGAGCAGATTCCCCCTTTGATCGAAAGAGGCCTGAAGGCCGCGCGCGATCGCTGGCCCGAAGCGAAGGTGGAAGTCGAACGGCAATTCGCGATTGACCTGCCACAAATCAACCTTGACCCCGACCTGATCGAGCGAGTGTTTGCCAATTTGGCCCTCAACGCCTATGAGGCGATGGGAGCAAAGGGGGGCAAGCTGAGAGTGGCCGCGGCACCGAGCTCCGACGGCAAGCGCGGCGTTGAGATCACTTTCCAGGACTCCGGCCCTGGCATCCCCGCTGAACAACGCGAGCAGATTTTCAACCCCTTCTTCACGACCAAGGAAGCCGGAGTGGGGCTGGGGCTGTCCGTCGTCTCGAAGATTGTTGACGACCATCGCGGATCGATCCGCGTGACGAGCGAGCCGGGAAAAGGCGCGAGCTTCCAAGTGTTCTTGCCGGAGAGCGAAACCTCGTAAGCCTTGCCACGGGCGATTGAACCGGTGCCGCTGAGGGCAAGGGAGAATCCGCTCCGGCTGCTACGGTTGAAACGCCTCTCCACCGTGGGGCGAGAACTGGGTCAGCGCTGTAATCAGCGGCTGCGCTGCGGAGGGCACGGGCACAGCGCCTTTGAAGAGGATGTCTTGCGCAGGAACCTTGCGCCCGTAAAGCTTTTCGTTCGAATCCTTGTCCTGCTTGAACAACTGTCCGTCGAGTGAAACACCGGCAAAAGCGCCCCGCGCTCGCGAGTAGGTGAGAATCTCCGCGTGGAGTTGGAGGTCCGTGCTGCCTGCCGCGTCACGTCCCACCGGCCCTGCTGCGGCGGAAGCATCGGCGCCAAGTTTGGTGGAGTCATGCAGCAATTTTTCCGCACCCCGTCCGTTCATTACGAGCAAAACGAAATCTGTCGATTGCCCGCCGAGCTCGAACCCGCCGTTGATCCCGCCCACCGTGATCATCGAAGGTGCGCCCCAGGGCCCGTTGCCGCCGGTTCGGCAGACCATCGCCCCGCGGCCATAGCTGGCGCCGATGCCTACGGCGAGCTTCTTTTCGGCGGGGATCACGGCGACGCACACCGACTTGTTCATCAAATCGCGCGGAATGCCCTTTTCGGGAGTTCCCACAATGTCGGTGATGACTTCCGCTGACTTCTCCATGCGCTCCACATCCTTGTCGGCCCCCAGCGCAGCACTTGCGGTTCCCAACAAGACCAGAGACAGGCCCACCGCCATTCCGTATCGCATCTGCATGTCCTCCACGAAGATTTGTGGTTGCGCTAAATCGCCGCCACGGATTTATGTGCTACACGAACTCGCTCAGGTCGATTCCCTCCAATTCCGAATCGTATGTTTGATTAGATGCCAGCAGTTCGTCCCAGGTCATTTCCCTTTTATTGTATGCTGCCTGGCGCGCAAGGATGGTGCTCAGCGTTGTTTCGGCGCCCATGCCGGCCTGGTTGTGATACTTGCCGCTCGTAATGCTCTCGATGAAGGCCTTCTCTTTCTCCGGGTCGGCTTGCGCTAGCGCATCGGGAGAAATGCCGGCGGCATTCTTCCCAGGCGGTTCGTCCGCGGTCGAATAAATATTCGCATGCCCCGGTCGAGACGTAACCGGCCCCGTGCTGCCTTCCCATTCCCACGGCTGCTCGCCATAAATCCCCACCACGCCCATGTAGTGCAACTCCGCGACACCTTGCGCGCCGAACAGCCGAATGCTCACGTCGCTCAGCGCCTTACCGCCCTGAAAGGAATTGAGGCTTAGATGCACATCGTTGGGATAGGTAAACGCGATGTCGTAGTGGTCCCAGCAATCGCCGGCATCCTCCCTGATTCTGCGCCCCCCCGTGGCAATGGCTTTCAGTGGGTGCGCCCCTAACATCCAGTTGCAAAGGTCCACAAGATGAATGCTTTGGTCCACAAGGATGCCGCCGGAGATGACGCGATCCCAGAAGAAGGTCCGTATGCGGCGTTCCAGGGGCGAGACATTCGGAAAAGGTGGGTAGAATGCCCCCGTTGATTGGTAATAGGCAGCCCCACAAGCGATCTTACCCAGCGCTCCCCCTTGGACCCGGCGCGCCAGTTCCACATAAGGAGGCGCGTGACGGCATTGAAGTCCGATGTCGAGGCTGAAACGATTCTGCACCTTTTCGCCAATTCGCATCACGCGTTTGCAACCGGTCACATCAACGGCCACGGGTTTTTCGCAGTAGACGTGCTTCCCGGCGTCAACGACCGCCTCCAGATGTTCCGGATGGAAAATGTCCGGGGTGGAGATTTGCACCATGTCGATGTCCGGGCAGTTCGCCAGGGCCTGATACGCCCGCGGCCCGCGAAACATCAGCTTGGGGTCGATCCCGGCATAACCATGCTTGGCGTTGAGGGCGTCAAAGTGCTGTTTGCCCTTGTCCAACTGGTCTTGAAAGAGATCGGCCAGAGCAACGACGCGCGCGGTGGTGCTATTTGTAAACGATGCGGCGACGTGCGTGCCGCGATGCCCGCAGCCGAGTAATCCGATTCGAATGGCCGAATTCGCCGCCGTTCCGCGCACGAGTTGCGGTTTCAGGATTATGATCCCCGCAGCCCCCGCGGCGCCCAGAAACTGCCGTCTTCCCATCTTCTCTTCCGGTTCGGTCATAGGTCCTCTTCCCTCAGTCGCTCAGAATGATTTGGGTCGCTGGTCACAGTTCCAGCCGCGGTTGAAAACTTTCCTCGCGCCGTCCCGACCGGCGGTTTCGCGCGTCCGATCTGCTGGCCAAATAACGGGACTACGCGTGCAAGTTCGCGCCGCACTTCCGGCACTGGGATCGCCTGCGCGCGTTCAGCGTGTGGCACTTGGAACACGTCCGATACATCGCGCGCGCGAAGAGCTGAGTCGCGACGGCGCTCGCCCCCAGAATACCTACCGCCAGGGCGATGTTGAGCAGCGTTTGGCCCATGGACCATCACTTTCCCAGCGAAGCCCGCGCTGCGCGGACGGCATCCACGTAGAGGCGCGCATTGGCGGAAATTACATCCAACTTGCCTTCGCGCAGAGCCGTCAGATCAACCAGTTCGCCTCCGACCGCCACGGCGGTGGCACCCGCCTTGATGAACTCCGGTGTCGTTTCCAGATTCACTCCCCCTGTGGGCACAAACTCAATCTGGGGGAAGGGTCCCTTAAGCGCTTTGATGTATTTGGCGCCACCTACGGGTCCACACGGAAAGATTTTTACCAGGTCCACTCCCGCTTGCCATGCCGTCACGATCTCAGTGGGCGTCAATGCCCCCGGCATGCACGGCTTACTGTATCGGCACGCTAGCTCAATCACCTGGAGATTCAGGGCAGGGGTGACGATGAATTGTGCTCCCGCCAGCAACGCCGCACGGCAGGTTTCCGGGTCCAGAATTGTGCCAGCCCCGAGCAGGACCTTGTCGCCGAACTTGTCCGCAACCTTTTCCAACACCTGAAGGGCGTGTGGAACGGTCATGGTAATTTCAAGAATGCCGATCTTTCCCGCAATAATCGCTTCCGCCGCGAGCAAGGCGTCCTCCGCCGACGGCGCGCGCACGATCGGGACCAAGCCGACCTCGCGAATCAGTCCGAGCGATTTTTCCTTTGACCAGGACATGAGTATCTCCCTCTTGGATTTCCGGTGGTGGGCATCAAGTTCCATGTACCAGATACAAATAGGCAGGTCGCAAAGGGAAAAGGATAAAGTGTAAAGGGTAAATTATAAACGCGTTCGTCGTTTACCCTTTTCCGTCCCTGACACCTGAAACCTGGCACCTTCCGTCTCACCGCGCGACGCGCAGGCTGGAACCCTTGAGCAGGCTTTCCACCTCCGCCAAGTTCGCCCAATTAAAGTCGCCGGGCATGGAATGCTTCAGCGCGCTGAAGGCATTTCCGTAGCGAACGGCGGCTTCGTAAGAATCTTTCTTCAGCCTGCCATAGATGAAGCCGGCGCTGAACGAATCGCCGCCTCCCAAGCGATCCACAATCTCCAGTTCGTACTTCACATCGTCGTAGTATTTCCCGTCGGAATAGGCAATGGCCGTCCAGGTATTGCGCCACACCAGGGGATTCTCACGCAACGTGATCGCCACGGCCTGGAAGCGGAATCTCTCCTGCAACCTCTGCGCAACCTCTCTGTACGGTTCGGCGGTAACATGTGCATATGTTTTCTGGCCGGACTTGTCCTCCGCATTAATTTTGAACACCACGTTTGTATCTTCTTCGGTGGTGATCAGGATATCGACGTATTCCATCAGGGGTTCTTGCACAGCCTGCGCTTTTCCTGGCGACCACAATTTCCCGCGATAATTCAGGTCATAACTGACCGTCAGCCCCGCCTGCTGGGCCGCCTGCAAGGCTTCCAGCGTAACGGCGGCCGCCGAATCACTTAGGGCTGGCGTGATTCCGCTCACGTGGAACCAGCGTGCCCCTTCCATAACTTTCTTCCAATCCACCTCGCCCGGACGGATGGCGCTGACGGCAGAATTCCGGCGGTCATAGAGCACGGAACTGGCCCGGGGCGCCGCACCGAATTCCAGAAAGTAGAGGCCCATCCGGCTCTCGGCTTCGGACGTCCAGAGCAGGTGCGAAGTGTCGACCCCGGCCTGGCGGACTCGATTCTCGGCAAGCCGGCCCAAAGCATTTTGCGGGAGGCGGGAAACCCATGCGCTCGTTAGCCCCAAGCGGGCGACCCCCACGGCAACATTCAACTCTCCGCCACCCAGTTGAACATCCAGCACCGAAGTCTGCTCGAGGCGCTGAAATTGCGGCGGCGACAGGCGGATCATCGCTTCACCAAAGGTTATGACTTCCGGCATGACATCCTCCACGTTCGGGTTCGGCCCCCCAAACAACCGATTACTATAGTTTGTTTAGAGGAAATTGTGGACCATTTTTGCTTCTGTCGAGATGGCTACTCACACCGCGCCGGTATGGGCGTCCTGCTGTGAGCCCGATTAGTCCCGCACAGCTCGCATTCTTGACTTTGCCCGCAACTGCGGCATACATTGGCAGACTAGCTTTCTGAGGCGAGTATTTACTGAAATTGGGAGTTTTAACCCCATGCCGGACGAGACGGGGAGTACGATCTTGGGAAATATTGTTGCGGCGCGACGGCTCACGCTGGAGGAAACGCGTCTAGCTGTCCCGCTGGAGCGCGTGCAGCAAATGGCGGAGGCGCGGGAGGAGCGCCGCGATTTTGCCGCGGCCCTCACTTCCGAAGGCGGTCCTGGCGCGGCGCCTGGGTTGCGCGTGATCGCGGAACTCAAGCGGGCATCGCCTTCGCGAGGGCTACTGCGCCAGAACTACCGGCGCCGCGATATCGCCCAGGGGTATGCCCGCTCAGGCGCCGCCGCGCTTTCCGTGCTGACGGAGGAACGATACTTTCTAGGCTCCCTTCAGGACCTGACATTGGCGCGCGAAGCCGTCGAGGTTCCAGTGCTGCGCAAGGATTTTATCCTGGAGAGTTACCAGATTTATGAATCCGTGGCGGCGGGCGCCGACGCCCTGCTGCTGATCGTGGCCGCCTTGCCGGACCAGGATTTGCGCACTCTACTTGATCTGTGCAAGCAATTGCGCATCGCCGCGTTGGTAGAGGTCCACACGGAAGCGGAATTGGCCCGCGCGATCGCGGCTGGCGCCCAAATCATCGGTGTGAACAATCGCAATTTGAAGACGCTGGGAGTGAATTTCGAAACGTCATTCAAACTGCGAGCGAAGATGCCCAGTGGCTGCATTGCCGTCAGCGAAAGCGGCATCAAAACGTCCGCGGACCTGCGGCGCATCCGCGAAGCCGGCTTCCATGCGGTGCTGATTGGGGAACGCCTGATGACGCAACCGGACCCGGGTGAGGCCCTGCGCCAGCTACTGGCAGAATTTGCCCCGGTCAAAACCGGAGATTGGAAACTGGAAACTCGAAACTAGAAATTCGAAGCAGGAAACTCGAAATTGGAAACTAGAAATTCGAGATTCCTAACTCGATATGCCCTCAAAAAGCAGAGCCTCCATATCATAGTGAAATCCTCGCTGGTCATCGGATTTCGAGTTTCCAGTTTCGAGTCTCCGAAAAAAGATGTCGACACGCATAAAGATTTGCGGTATCACGCGGTGGGAAGACGCGCAACTTGCCGTCCACTTGGGAGCCACGGCTCTGGGCTTTAATTTCTATTCCCGTTCGCCGCGATATATTGATCCGGCCGCCACTCGCGCCATCGTGGTAGAGCTACCGCCGTTCATTACGCCGGTCGGCATTTTCGCGAATGAGTCTGACGGCGAGTTCGTCACGCGCGTCGCGAAGGAGTCCCGAGTCACTGTTTTGCAGATGCATGGTCCCCAGTTTCCGCCACAAGATGGGGCTTTGGCGGAATTCCCCTGGATTCGCGCCGTCGCCGTCCGTGAGGGATTCCAGCCCGAGACCCTGCGCGAACTCGGGGGCGACGCGTTTCTGCTGGATGCCTTCGACGCAGAACTTCTGGGTGGAACTGGTAAGCCCTTTAAGTGGGCCTTGGCGCGCGAGGCAAGCCGGTTCGGAACCGTCATCTTGGCGGGCGGTCTGACGCCGGAGAATGTCGGCCAGGCGATCCGGGAGATTCGGCCGTTCGCGGTGGATGTGGCCAGCGGCGTGGAAACGTCTCCGGGAGTAAAAGACGAGAAGAAGCTGCGGCGGTTCTTCGCGGCGGTCCAAGAAGCCGACAGGCTTAAGGACGGTTAGCCACGAGCGTGGTGGTCGCAGAAGCGCCGGTACCTGTATACTGAATGGTGGCTTCTGGCGTAGGTCCATCCGGTCCTTAAAGGTACAGCTTGGTGCCGGTAGTTTTTAGTTGGCGCAAAATGGGAGATTCGCATGGACGTCGAACGGACCATTGAGTTCTTGCTCAAAAATCAGGCGCGCATGGACGCGCGATTTGACGCTAAGTTCGCCAAGGCCGACGATCGGTTTGCTCAGGCAGAAAAGAGACTGGATCGTCTTGAGCGAGGGCTGGCCGAGAATAGTCGGCTTGTGGCGCAGAATAATCGTATCGTGACTCAACTCGCGCGATCCGGTGTGGCTTTGCGAAGCGACGTGTGCAGAACCGAGCAAAACCTAGCCCGAATCTCCGAGAGTTTGTCACAAATGGATTACAAACTGAATGCCCTCGTGGATATCGTGGATCGGCAGATTCGGGGCAATGGCGGGCATCGGTGAGCGCCGGCGAGCCCGCAGGGGAAGTCTCTTCCCGACCACGCACTAAGAAAAACATGTCAACCACCACAGATTTTATGACCTTGCCCGACGCCAAGGGTTGGTTCGGTGAATTCGGCGGCCGCTTCGCGCCGGAAACCCTGATGGGTCCAGTTGAGGAGCTGGAAGCAGCTTATAATGCGGCGCGCAACGATCCGTCGTTTCATGCGGATCTGGCGCGATTGCTCAAAGACTTTGCCGGTCGGCCGACTCCGCTCTTCCACGCCCGGCGGCTCACAGCCCGCCTGGGTGGGGCGCAGGTTTATCTGAAGCGCGAAGACCTGCTGCACACCGGCGCACACAAAATCAACAATTGCCTGGGGCAGGGATTGCTGGCGCAGCGGATGGGGAAGACCCGGTTGGTGGCGGAAACCGGAGCAGGGCAGCACGGCGTAGCGACGGCCAGCGTGGCGGCGCTGCTGGGAATGGAATGCGTTGTATACATGGGCGCGGAAGACATGGCGCGGCAAGCTCCCAACGTTTTCCGCATGAAGCTGCTCGGCACCAAGGTGAGTTTCCGTTTCCTCCGGCACCAAAACGCTGAAGGATGCGATTAACGAAGGTATGCGCGACTGGGTGACGAACGTCCAAAATACGCATTACCTGATGGGATCGGTACTCGGACCCCACCCTTATCCGATGATGGTTCGCGACTTTCATCGGGTCATCGGCCAGGAAGCGCGCAGGCAGGCCCTGGAGCAAATCGGGAGACTGCCGGATTTGCTATGCGCCTGCGTGGGCGGAGGTAGTAATTCCATCGGTCTCTTTTTCGATTTCATTCCCGACGCCAGTGTGAAAATGTTGGGCGTGGAGGCAGGCGGCAGGGGCCCGAATCTGGGCGACCATGCGGCGCGTTTCGACGGGGGAAAACCCGGAGTGCTGCACGGGGCTTACACCTACGTGTTGCAAACGGAAGATGGGTTGATCTCAAACACGCACTCGGTTTCCGCCGGGCTCGATTACCCTGCCATAGGACCCGAGCATGCCGAGCTGCATCGCCGGGGTCGCGTGGAGTATTCGCACGTGAGCGATCAGGAGGCGCTGGAAGCGGCTACCCTTCTGGCGCGAGTGGAAGGAATCATTCCCGCCCTCGAATCGGCCCATGCGCTCGCCGAGGTCATCAAGCGCGCGCCGTCGATGTCGCGCGATAGCGTAATCGTGGTGAACCTTTCGGGAAGGGGAGATAAAGATTTGGGAATTTTTCAATCGGCCGGAATTCTGTAAGCTTGGATGGTTGATTGTGGATAAAGTGCAAATGCCCGCCACTGGGCGCTACTGGGTGACAGCGGATGCGCCGCCGGCTTTGCAGACAGAATGTCCCACGTGGAAAGTTATCAGTCAAAATGACCGAAGATGTGTGACCAACGTACAACTCGCATTACCGACCGTTTCCGCGATCTGCGATCGAAAAACGCCAAAGGACTAATTGTCTACCTGACCGCGGGTGATCCCAATTTGGACGCCACGGGCGAGATACTCCTGGCGCTCGAGCGGGCGGGTGTGGATGTGATCGAACTGGGCGTGCCGTTTTCCGATCCCTTGGCCGATGGCCCTGTAATCCAGCGCGCTTCGGAGCGGGCGTTGCGGTCCGGCACGACGCTGCGCAATATCCTGGAGCGGCTCCCTCTCTGGCGCAAGACCGTCCGCGCTCCCATTATCCTGTTTAGTTATTTCAATCCCCTCTTGCAATACGGCCTGGAGAAATTCGCAGCGCGCGCGGCGGAAGTAGGGGTCGATGGCGCGCTGGTGGTGGATTTGAGCGCAGACGAGGCGGACAGTTATGTCCAGGCGATGCGGGCGAAGAATCTGGACACCATTTTTCTGGCTTCGCCCACTTCGACGGACGCGCGACTGAAACGTGCGGCGCAGCTTTCGACGGGCTTCTTATATCTGATCTCGCGTACCGGAGTTACGGGCGAGCAGAGCAATATCGCTTCCAGTGTGCAGCCGTTGGCGGAGCGCGCGCGCCGGTTCACCGCTCTGCCGCTTGCCATCGGGTTTGGTATTTCCACGCCGGCGCAGGTCCGCGAAATCCAGTTGCACGCCGATGCTGCCGTGGTGGGAAGCGCCGTGGTACATGCCATTGAAGAGCGCTATTCCCACGAAGGGCCGGCGGCCATCGAGAAATTCGTGCGCGGGCTCATCACCGGGACGGAGAATCAACTCGCATGAGCGACATGGCGGACTGGCGCAAGCGCATCGACGCGATTGACCAGCAACTGGTGAAGCTTCTGAACGAGCGTTCGCAATGCGCGGTGGAAATCGGCCACCTGAAAAAACAACTAAGCCTTCCCGCGTGGCAACCACAGCGCGAGGCCGACATCCTGCGCAACGTCGTGAAGGCAAACGAAGGCCCTCTGGACGACGCCGCCATCCGCCGCCTCTTTGAACGCATCATTGATGAGGCGCGCTCGCTCGAGCGGCATTCCATGGATGGCGGAAGTCCCTTACCCAAGGAGTGATCCCTTATGGTTGTAGTCATGCAGGAAGGCGCGACAGAAGATGATATCCAAAGTGTAATCAATAAACTGATGAATATGGGATTCGATATCCACCGCTCGACGGGGGCGCGCCACACGGTGCTGGGAGCGGTGGGCGCCAAGGTGGATTTCGACACTCGCGACATCGAGTTGCTCGAGGGCGTGGAAGAGGTTGTAAGGATTACCGCCCCGTATAAGTTGGCCAGCAGGCATTTCCGTCCCGAGGGGACCCTGGTGGACATCGGCAGGGGTGTCATCATCGGGGGCGAGGAAGTGGTGGTGATGGCCGGGCCGTGCAGCGTGGAGAGCGCCGAGCAGATAGAAAGCGTCGCGGCATCCGTGGCCGCGAACGGTGCGCGTGTCCTGCGTGGCGGAGCTTTCAAGCCCCGCTCTTCGCCCTATAGTTTCCAGGGGATCGGCCGGCAGGGGCTGGAGCTGATGCGCCAGGCTGCGGACAAGCACAATCTTTGCGTGGTTTCCGAGGTTATGGACCAGGGCCAGATTCCGATGATGCTCGATTACGTGGATATGCTCCAGGTCGGCGCCCGCAACATGCAGAATTACAATCTGCTGAAGGATCTCGGCAAGGTGTCCAAGCCCATTTTGCTGAAGCGCGGGATTTCCGCCACCATCGAGGAATTGCTACTCTCCGCCGAATACATTATGGCGGGAGGGAACTACAACGTTGTGCTGTGCGAGCGTGGCATCCGAACCTTCGATAGCTATTTGCGGAACACCCTCGATATCGCCGCCATTCCGGTGATCAAGAAGCTCTCGCATCTACCCATTGTCGTCGACCCCTCGCACGGGACGGGCCGCCGCGATAAGGTTGCGCCCATGGCGCGAGCTTCCGTGGCCGCGGGAGCCGATGGGCTGCTGATTGAAGTCCACAACAACCCGGAAAAAGCGTTGAGCGACGGCGCGCAATCCCTCTTCCCCGAGCAGTTCGAACAATTGATGAAGGAGCTGCGGATGATTGCTCCGGCCGTGGGCAGGAAGATGTAGGTCGAGGGTCGAAAATCGAAACTGGAAGCTCGAAGATCGAAGCTCGAAGATCGAAACTCGAAACTGGAAGATCGAAACTCGAAACTAGAAACTCGAAAATCGATCGAGTTTGAGCGGCCCGAATTTCAAATTTCCAATTCCTAGTTTCTGGTTTCCGATTTCGATTGTCGACCTCTGCTCATACTGACAACTGAAAGCTGAGGACTGAAAACCGGCCCCGGCTGTCAGTCGGCGAGGGCCAACTCTTTTTCAATCACCTCTTTGTGGGTCTGCACGAATTTGGCCTTGGCTTCAATACCCAAGCGCCCTGTGTATATGGCCTTCAAGGAGAAAATGGGAAGGCTTCCGCAGGCGGAAGTGCTCCAGCCCGCCTTGAATTTTGAATTTGCAATCTCCAATTCCGCCCGCCGCGCCCTGTACCGCGACCGCCAATTTTGAATCTGGAATCTGGAATCTGGAATTTTCAATCCCGCGCGGTGTGCGCGAGTGCCGGCCCCCAATCCCTAGCCCCCAACCCCTAGCTCCGGCTCTTCGGACTTCGGATTTTCTTCCGCGCCACTATCACTAACCATTGCTTTTCCCGAGCCCGCAGAATTCAATTGGTCCTCCGACCCTGCTCAGTTACAATTGATTCATTATGAGCGATCGAAGCAGCACGAAGAAGCCTCCAGTCCCGCTTCAGGAATTCCTCCGCCAGCAATTCACACCTGAAGACAAGACCGAGCGTGTATCCCGGGCGCTGGCAGCGCTCAACGAGGAAGAGCACATCAAGCTTTCCCCGGAGCAGTGGAAATGGGTTGCCGAAGACGCTGACCTGGAAGAGCCAGCCTGACCATGGCGGTAGAATCCCTTCCGAATCTTCCCGACCGAAGTTTTGTATTCATTGACGCGAACATATTCATTTACGCGCTCACTGCCCAGTCTGCCCAATGCCGGCAACTTTTCGAACGGTGCCTGCGAGAAGAGGTGACCGGCATTGCTCTGTTCGAAACCGTCAACGAGGTAACGCATCGTTTTATGATTGCCGAGGCGCTCTCCAAGGGCCTCATCACAGCCGGGGGAGCCAAGGCGCTCCGGAACAAGTTCCAACAAATTCCCACCCTGACTGAGTACTGGCTTAACACCCAGCGAATGTTGGCTTTGAATCTTCTTTTCATGCCCGTGAATGAAGCGATAATCGGAAATGCGCAGGCCGTGCGACAGGAAGCGGGGCTCCTCACCAACGATTCGATGATTGTTGCGGGGATGCGTGAATACGGTCTCTTCTTCCTGGCGACTAATGATTCAGATTTCGAGAGAGTGCGTGACATTACCGTCTTTAAACCAACTGACCTTCCTTAGCGCCCTTCTTGAATTTTGAATTTGGAATCTCCAATCCCGCGCAGTGAGCGCGGGTACCGGCCCCCAACCCCTAGTCCCGGCTCTTCCGACCTCGGACCTGCTCCCTAGTCACTAGCCGGTGTTCTTATAGAGCCTCGATCTTCCAGTTGGGGTACACTAAGGATGAGATGGGTGCATCAAAACTCCCGGTCAAAAGAAACGATAACGACGAAATGCGACCCGAGTACGACTTTTCGCACGGGGTTCGCGGGAAGCACTATGAGGCTTACCGCGCGGGCACGAATGTGGTGTTTCTCGATTCCGACGTGGCCCAAGCATTCGGCGATTCAGCAGCGGTTAATCAAGCCTTGCGCCTGCTCTTGCAACTTGCCCGGACAAACGTTCCAGGAAGCGTTCAAGCCAACAAGACGGCACAACCGACAGGCCGCGGTCCGCGCCGCGCCAAGAAGCCCAAGCGCGTCCGCGCCGCGCGCGGTTGAGTGGCCCCAATCCTGGGCTTCCGACCCCGGACTTCGGACATCGGACCTTCTTTCTCGTCACTCGTCACCTGTCACTGGTCTCTGGTTTCCCGACCTCGGACCCCGGACTCCGGACCTCGGACTGTTTTCCCGTCACTGCCCTTCAGGCCGTTTTTGCCGCCCCTGCCTTTCCTAGCTCCCACAAGCCCTTTCGGGAAATCGCGAACCCTCCAAGAACAAGGTTTGATGAATCCCCCTCGAATCCGCTGCTCGCAGCATGATAGGCTGGTGGGGAGAGAATATGAGTCCGGAGAATGATCAAATCGACGCCGACGAGATGAGGCCGGAGTACGATCTCCGCGGGGGCGTTCGCGGCAAATACTACCAGCGGTACCAGGAAGGTACGAACATTGTGCTGCTTGATTCCGATGTGGCGGCGGTGTTCCGCGACTCGGAGTCCGTCAACCAAGCCCTGCGAGTATTGATCAAGGCAGCCAGCCAGCTCGAAGTGCACCAGCCCACCAAAGGCCGATCGAACCTAGCCTCTGGTGGAAGTGGCGGTCGGTTTTCAGCGTACCGCCATTTTTGAATCTGGAATCTCCAATCCCGCGGCCGCATCCCGTATCCCGTGACCTGATTTCCGTGTCCCGCCCCTGACACCTGTGTCCTCTTTCTCGTCACTTGTCACTCGTCACTGCTCCTGTGACTTCGGACCTCGGACTTCGGACCTTTTTATTTCCCCCAAGTCCCTTCGGAAATTCGCGGACCCCAACATACCGGGGTCTGCGCCAGCCTGCGGATAGAAGGACCGCGAGGTAGTCGAGACGTGCCCAGCGGCCCAGAGAAACAGTCGCTCCGATGGCCTGAGCCCTCGAAAGCCTGGCCAAGCAAGAGGGAAGTCAGAAGAAAGCAGGAAGCCCTTGATAACGATACGGGGGCGGTGTACCCTCAAGTGCGAGTATTTCTCCATGAATGAATCTCTCCGAGAATTTGAAACGTGGATTGAGCGAAAGGCTACGGAAAACTCACTCTTCCGGCACTTTTTGGTTTGTGCTCTCCCCTCTTTCCGATGACCATTTCGCCGACAGGTTAGGACAACGTCCTGTCTATCCGCAAACGGTTCCGATGGCTGATTTCGCAACGGACGTCGTCATCAAGAATCGACGGGACCGAACACACAAAACCACGTTTTGCATCTTCCCTTTCAGAAAGGCAGTGGACTTCATCTTCTTTTCTATTGGAGCGTCCCTCGCGAGCTCTGCGTTTTATGTACCGGCTCTTGGCCCGAGCCAGAGGCAAGGTCATCTTTTCCCGATCGGTCACAGCTTAGTGAGGTCTTGCGTTCAACTGGATGACAGATACGAGTTTAGCCAAACGCGTGTTTTGAGAGGCGTGTCTTATCCAAGCCAACGAAGCGAGGGGGGGCCGAGATTAAGCTGAACCCCGGCGACGCCGGAGTGTTTTTTGAAAGGCTGGACGAAGACCACCGCGTTTTGAAACTGGCAAGAATGCGAGCCCGAATAGGGGATGAGGGCTTTTGCGAATTCACCGTCAGCCGAATTGGCTATGTGAGCTATAACAAGGGCCAGTCCGCCCTCTCCTCAAGTTGATCCTTGGTCGGCTCAGCCAGGAAATGAGCGCATCGGTTAAACCCTTCGAAGAAGCCAGGAGCCGCTTCGTGGCGCTGCGATTTCCCGACCCTGTGTTCGCGGAACGCTCCAGTTACTCGGGTGTATTAGATGCGCTCTCGCGCTTACCGCGGGCGACGTTGGCGGTGCTTCACGCTAATCCTTACTTCCATGCCACTCTCACCAACTATGAGGATGGCGGAGAGTTTGATGTTTTCGTAACGGATCTGTCCACGGTTCGCATTCAAGGGCGCGAAGGTGCTTCGCCGGCTTCTTTCTTGCGCCTCTACAACAGCCTTGCAGAAGTTTTTGCGAACCCACAGTTAAGATCGAGCCCACCCCGGTTTCGGCTGAAAGACCTCCTGGAGGGGCGGGTCTAGGTCAATGACAGTGAGCAAGAGCACTGACGACCGAATAAAAGAGCGGTTTGATGGGACATTAACGAGTACGAGGCCTACGACCAGACGCTGAGTGGTTTTGCCCCATTGCGCTTCGTTCTTGAGTCACCTCCGAGATAAATCAGGAAACGGTTTTCTGGAGTTCTCGCCCTCGCATTTGCTCCATAGGCTCCGAATCGAATCCATACACTCCAGACGGGCTGATTCTCCAGCGGCCTTCCCTAGGCTTCTTGCTGGAGCTAAAAACTTCCTGGAACAATCACGATGTCGCTCAGGTAATAAACTATGGAAAGGCCGAGGGGTACTTGCAAGATGACGGAACCTTCACTCGATTCTCGGAGAACAATTGCATTCTTCTCAGCTACCAAAATGTTCCTGGGGATTCCAATCTGGGGTCTCTGTTTGAGGCGTGGGAGAACCAGAAGCCCTCACCCGCATTAGTGCTCTTTCGATACAATCTTCAAAGAGCCCCCGATGGCGACCGCATATCCTTTTCCCGGATTCCCTATGCCCGAAATGGTCTATGCGCTCGTTCCCACTTTGGCAGCGCGATCAATTCCGCTCGCGGCATTTCTGTAAGCGCCGCCAGATTCACCGAGATGAAGGCCAAATTTCACAAGGCGAACGATCAAGCTATAGACAGTTACGCGGCTGTACTCTGGTGGACCATTTATGCGAAGCATTATTTGTCTGAGGAACAGCAGGCGGAGATGGCAGTGGGCGGCCGGTTACAAACCCCGCTGCAAATTAGGTTAGATCAAATTGGAAGGGTTCCGGTTCTACCGGATGTCGAAGTGCCTCTCACTACGAGCGACATTAGAAAGGCCATCGAGTTTCTGCGCCAAGCGGGTCTTGTTAGTTTCAAGATCCGTGAACGTGTCTACGAGGTGAGACTGCGGCAGAACGTTCGTCTGCCCTCCAGAGCCGCCGCTATAGGCGCCAGCCAGGAGGACATCGCCGTAAAGATCATCAACAGGTGGGCAACTTACGAGCATCACAAAGCCACTGGCCAAACGCCCGGCCAGCACGAAGACGTCAAAGTCACGGCGATACCGTGATACCGGCCCCACCCTTTTCGAACTCTGAGTTCAGGCCCGCGGCTCTTCATTGCCGATGAGGGAAGAACCGCCTCGGGACACGGGACACGGGGCACCGCTTCGCGCCAGCGGGTAGCAGCACGGCCAGCGTTTTTCTGAACGTGGGCTTTTCTCAGGCACGATAGCCCAATAGGAATCGCACGTCATCAATCTGGATGGGACACGCCACCACCGTTGCCTCGTCCAAAGCAAAACTGCTGTAACTCGACCACCGCCAATCCTCCCGCCGCTTTACCCGCCCTTTCTTCACGGGATTCAGGTGCAGGTACGCCAGACGCTCATTGAATTCCTTCTAGTGGCGCCACAAAGCGATCCCAATACTGACAAAGAAGATGCGGTGGGTGAGGTGCAGGGGGTGGACGTTTGACACGCCCGCAGACTATCACTCCACCCCCCCATGCCTTCAAGAACCCACAGGGAACGCAATCACAGCGGCCACAATCAACAGGGAGGTTCGTCATCAAGGGAAGGACCCACGGACAGAAAGGCACTGTCCGTGGCTACCCGCTACTCGCCCAAGTCAGTTCGGCACGATGGCCCTTCGACGATCGGCATCGACACGATTTACAAATCCAATGGCAACATTTCCGAAGCTGTCGGCGCGGGCAACAGTGTTCAGCCGTGCCTCATGTCCGCAGTTGGCCCCAGTTTCTCCAGTCTTCTGGCGGTCGGTTCCGGGCGGGGACCAACACTCGGATGGACCGGGCCATGCCCGGAGTTCGCTCAAGGAGCCCCTTTTTTTCCAGGTTGATTACCATGCGATGGACAGAGGGGGGACGGACGTCAAAATGCCGCTGCCTTTCGTGTTCCGCCGGGGGAACGCCATGCACCTTCGTGGATTGATGGATAAACGCCAGATAGGGGCCCTGCTTCTGGGTGAACTTGGTTTTCTTCTGCCGCCGACCGGCATCGGAGCAGAGGAGATCAACCATTTCCCCGCCCTCGAAGACCCCGACGTGTTGCGCGCTCGGGTCATCGCAGGTTTCGATCAGCCATTGACGCTTCCTTTTGCTCTTCTGCTTGACCTCGCTGACTGTATTTTCAGAGAAGTCTATCCGGTGGCCGCCGTCGCAGCGGTAGGACGAGAAAAATATCTCCTTCGGCATAGTGGGAGTCTCGCCGAAGACGGCGGTGTTTTCAACGGATGTCCGGGCTACTTGGGGTGCGCTGCCCATCTGACACCGTCCTCGCTCCCCATAGTTCACAGTTCACAGTCAGAATTAAGAACGCCTTGACTGTTAACTATCGACTGTCAACTGTAAACCTCCATTGTCCGTCGTCAGTTGCAAGTTGCTTCGACGCGCGTGGTGCCGTATACTCTGCTCATGCCAATCATGAAGGCTGTCGAACTTCAGGGCGAGATTGACGACCAGCATCGGCTCCATGCCGACGTGCCGCAGAAGCTTGCCGGCGGGTTCGGTGCGCGTCATCGTTTTCATCCCGGAGGAAGACGAAGGCGGCCCCGCCTGGGCAGCCGGGGTGTCATCCGAATGGTCGGCAGAATTGAATGACCCCGCGCAAGACATCTACACCCTCAACGACGGACAACCGATCGATGCGCCCCGGTGAAATCTATCTCGCCAAGTTCCCTTTCGGGGATGCGCCTGGCATGAAGATTCGTCCAGTCTTATTGTTGACTGACCCGGTGGGGGTCATTCCAGAGATACTGGTCGCTTACATTTCCTCCGTCATTCCCTCGCGCCTTTTGCCCTCCGACCTACTCCTCGATCCGGCCATTCCGGAATTTCGCTCGACGAACCTTAAGACCTCGTCGGCGCTTCGCCTGCACAAGCTCGCGACCATCCATTGCTCCAGCCTGGCGCGGTATCTCGGTGTCGTAGACAACCGCACTTGGGGTGCCGTGGCTTCAAAGCTCAAGGACCTTTTGAGATTGTAGAACGTACTTTCCCGCGGCGGTGCAGCACCGCGCCCCTTCAACTATCGGCATTGACACAATTTACAAATCCAAAGGCAACATTCCTGAAGTCTTCCTGCGCGGCGCGGGCGTGCCGGAGGACTTCATCGTCTACATGCGGTCGCTCGTCGGCAAGGCCATCGAGTTCTACTCCTGCTTCATCAGCTATTCGAGCCAAGACGACGACTTCGCCCAGCGGCTGCACGCCGACCTTCAGCAGAAAGGCGTGCGCTGCTGGTTTGCGCCGGAAGACTTGAAGATTGGCGACAAGTTCCGCACGCGCATCGATGAATCCATTCGCATCTATGACAAGGTCATGGTGGTCCTCTCCGAGAATTCGATCCGCGAGTGGCTGGGTGGAGAAAGAGGTTGAAACGGCTTTCGAGCGCGAGCAGCGGGAGAAAAAGCTGGTCCTATTTCCGATCCGGTTGGATGACGCCGTAATGGAAACGAATCAAGCCTGGGCGGCAGACATCCGCCGCGTCCGCCACATCGGCGACTTTCGGGCGTGGAAGGATCACGACCAATATCAAAAGTCATTCGAGCGCCTCTTGCGCGACCTCAAGGCGTAGAGGACGTGCCATGGCCGTCCCGGCCATGCCCCGGCACGGGCGGGACGCCCGTGGCACAAGGAACGTAGCGCAGCGCGGCGGAGCCGCAACCAAACAGGATCACCACAGAGGCCACAGAGACCACGGAGACAGAACACCGAGCAAGTTTTTCTCCGTGGGCTCTGTGCTCTCTGTGGTGAATCCTCCCTTACCCCTCGGTTACCTAGAATGTCGATGTGTCCAGCGCCAAGTCTGCGGGCGCCCTGTTCACGGACTTGGGAATTTGAGCGCCCGAAACCTGATTGGCTGCTGATCTATAAGATCGACGATGACGACCTGTACTTGGTCCGCACCGGCACACATTCGGATTTGTTTTGAGCGTCGCGCGATGCTCGCCACGAGGCCGAATGCTGTTCGGGCCTACACCTGCCCCCTAATCCCTACTGAGGTTGCAAAATAAAGTGACAATGCCGTCCGTAGCGCGGGCATCTTGCCCGCTGTCGCTGGAGCGTCCCGCTCCCGTCGGCGCGCGGGCAGGATGCCCACGCCCCAGCGGGCGAGACGCCCGCGCTACTAAAAGAACTCGTCACTCTATTTTGCAATCCTCAGTGAGCCGATGGACTCGAATCTAATTCTCAATGCAGCGGGCGTTTATTAGCAGGCCGCACTATGCTATGGCGCAAGGTTCTCTCATTGCGTAAGATACATACTTCCGTTTCGCGACTTGGGTTTCCAGTTTCGAATTTCCAGTTTCCAGTTTCCGATTTCCAGTTTCCAGTTTCGAGTTTCCAGTTTCCGATTTCCAGTTTCCAGTTTCGAGTTTCCAGTTTCCGATTTCGAGTTTCGACTTTAGTTGGTTGCCGAGTTTATTCCTTGGACAAAGTAATTTCAGAACTTCAATTTCGGCGTGTAGCAATTGTTGGCTTGGGTCTGCTGGGCGGCTCGTGGGGGCTGGCCCTTAAGAAAGCGGGCTTCGCGGGCCGGATTGTTGGCTATGCCCGGCGGGCCGAGACGCGCGAGCAGGCGCTCGGCGAGGGCGCGATTGATGAGGGATTTGCGAATGTGAACGAGGCCGTGCACGGCGCCGATCTCGTGATTCTGGCGACTCCGGTTGCGGCGATCCTCGACAGCCTTCCGCGGATGCAGCCACACTTGTCGCCGCAGGCACTCATCACCGACGTCGGCAGTACGAAGCGACGAATCTGCGCGCGGGCGGCGGAGTTCTACGCTGGTCGGCCGCTGTTTCTCGGGGGGCACCCGATGGCAGGCAAGGAGCGCTCGGGCCTCGAGAACGCTGACGCGCGGCTTTTCGAAAACGCGCGCTACATTCTGACTCCGATCAAGCCGGACGACCTCGACGACGCGCGCGTGCAGGCGTTTCGCGCACTCGTCGAGGCCATTGGCGCGCGCGCTCTCACGAGCGATCCGGCGACGCATGACCGGGCCGTCGCGTACCTTTCCCATCTCCCCCAGTTGCTTTCCTCGGGGCTAGCCAGCCTGATTGAGGAGAAGAACGCCGCCGGCGACTTGTCTCTGGAAGTCGCTGCCTCGGGTTTTCGCGATGTGACTCGACTGGCCGACAGTCCCTACTCCGTCTGGCGAGACATTTGCCTGACGAATACTGAAAACATCCAGATGGCGCTTGACGCGCTGATCCAGAAGCTGGAGTCCCTAAAAGTACATCTCGGCTGACCGTGAGCTGGAACGCGAATTTCTGGCCGCCCACCGCCTTCGCGCTAAGCTCCCGAGATAAACCGAATCGGCCCGAGAGGAGTCAATCATGCTGAAATCCGTTTTGGAGATCCTGTCCACCACCCCAGCGAAGCTGAAACGGGAGATCTCCACCTTCTCGCGGCGGGAGATGCTGGTCAGGCCTGCCCCTGATAAGTGGTCGGTGCAGGAAGTATTGGCGCATTTGGCGGACGTCGAAGAAGTAGGGATGCGCGGGCGGGTGGCGGCGATCGTCGAGGAGGAAAACCCAACGCTGCCCTACTTTGATCAGGAAGCCCGCGCGATCGAGTACGAATACAACAAAGCCGACCCTCGTAAGAGCCTCGCGCGCCTTGAACGGCAGCGGCGGGCCAATCTCAAGTGGCTACGAAAACTGCGCCCAGCACAATTGAAACGCGTAGGGGTGCATGAGCAAGTCGGAGAGATTTCGGCGGAGGAAATGATTACCGAGTGGGCCTTTCACGATCTCGGCCATTTGAAGCAGGTACTGGAAATCAAGCGTTATGCCCTTTACCCGCGAATGGGAAACATGCGAACTTTCTACAAGCTGGTGTAAGGGCGCAACTCTATTACTCGTGAATGATGGAAGTGTAAGGACGGCAGGAAAAGTGTGAGAGCTGTGCTGATTTCGAAAATGCTAATCGCCGTCTTGGCCTTGGCCGTGTTGCCTGTTGACCAGGCGAGCTACCGAGCGCAGATTGAAAAATGGCGACAGCAACATGAGGAGAACCTGAAGGCGGAGGACGGCTGGCTCACCGTGGCGGGACTCTTCTGGCTGAAGGACGGCGAGAGCACCTTGGGCACAGGCCGGGAAAACAGCTTTGTGCTCCCACCGGGTTCCGCATCGGAGAAGGTGGGAACGTTTGAATTCCATGGCGGCAAGACTGTTTTTCACGCTGCGCCCGGCGCCGCGGTGACCATCAATAGCAAGCCCATGGCCACGGCCTCGCTCACGGCGGATTCAGCGGGGCCGCCCGACCTTTTGCGGATCGGCAACCTCTCCGTGTTTGTGATCCAACGCGGGAGCCGCTTTGGGGTCCGCCTGAAGGACAAGGACAGCGAAGCGCGTCAAAAGTTTTCGGGCACCCACTGGTTTCCCATCGCCGAGGACTTTCGCGTGACGGCGAAGTTTGTGCCTTACACACCGCCGAAAAAAATTGCCGTTCCCAACCTTCTCGGCGATGTGGACCAGGAAGACAGCCCGGGCTACGTGGAGTTCACGCTGAAGGGGCAGCAACTCCGGCTCGATCCTGTTACCGAAGGCGACGTCCTGTTCTTCATTTTCAAAGACCAGACTTCAGGCAAGGAAACGTATCCGTCTGGACGATTTCTGTACGCGCATCTTCCGCAAAATGGAGAAGTGGTTCTGGATTTCAACCAGGCGGTAAATCCGCCCTGCGCCTTTACGCCTTATGCAACCTGCCCGCTTGCCCCCGCGCAGAACCATCTGCCGGTCCGCATTGAAGCGGGAGAGATGCGCTATGGCCATTGAGAGATCTCTCCCCTGGAGATAGCGTGGCCCCATGGGAAGATTGCTTTAGTGGGTGGCGGGCGCTATGCTGCCGGTAGTCTGACTTCTCCCTTAAGACGGTTCGCGCAGAATGGGGGCGCCAACCACCGCAGCGTTCTGGGGGCCGTGCATGGAAGTCAATAGCATCGTTATCGTCAGCCTTGTCTCGCCGAAAGAGAAAATGTGGGGACAGCTCTGTCTGCTGGAGTCGAAGGGTGTCACCGTGCGGGGGATTGACCTGGACGGCTTTGATGACTTCATTCGCCAGGTCAATCACCAGGAGGAAACCGCGGTCGGCTTGAATACGGTTTTTTTCCCCATGCACCGGGTGGAACGCATCATTGTCGATGAACCCAGCGGCTCAATCCCATCACTCTCCCAGCGATTCGAGGCCAAGGTCGGTCTAACGATTCAGGAGTACCTCGGCATCGATGTTCCACGGATTTGAGTTAAAGGCGTATGAAATGCGCCCCGTCGCCGGGCAATCGGGTTAGAGTCGTTGCCATGAACAGCACAATAATTCTCGAACGCCTTGCCTCTCGGCCCAACCCGCACGCGGTGGAGGGAATGGCGCGATTCGGGATTGTTGCGAAGAAGGTCTACGGTGGGTGGTCGATCCCCGACCTGCGGAAGTTGGCGCGCGAGATCGGCCGCGAGCACGCTCTGGCGCATGAATTATGGGCTTCGGAAGTCTTCGAGGCGCGGGTTTTAGCCACTTTGATCGCAAAGCCCGAAAAGGTGACCGCTCTCGAAATGAACCAATGGGTGAGGGACTTCGACAACTGGGCAATCTGCGATGGCGCGTGCATCAACCTTTTTCGCTACACTCCGTTTGCTCACCAGAAGTGCGTCGAGTGGAGTGCGCGCCCGGAAGAATTTGTCAAGAGAGCGGCGTTTGCACTGATGGCGGGACTGGCCGTGGCAGACAAGGCTGCCGGCGACGATGCTTTTCTGCGGTTCCTACCCCTAATCAAACGCGCGGCCATGGACGAGCGAAGCATGGTGAAGAAAGGTGTGAATTGGGCGCTGAGGCAAATCGGGAAACGGAACGCGCGGCTGAACCGGGAGGCACTCGCGGCATGCCGCGAGATTCACGCCATGGATTCCCGCGCGGCACGCTGGATTGCCTCCGACGCGCGGCGCGAGCTTGAGAGCCCGGCGGTACAGCAGAGGCTGAAAATGGTCGAAGGCGGCCGGAAAACGTCGAGGCGGGGTTTAGCCCTGGCGCAGCGCCGCCATCTTGGCGGCTCCGGTGCCGGCTGGCAGCCGGCGCTACGCCTTAAATGAGGACGCTACCATATTGACAGTTCTCAACCTGAACCTACTATATTATCTGGTAAGTGATGACCACTCGAATTCTAACGCCCTCGAATCAAATCACCCTTCTGCGTCTGGTGTTTGTGCCGGTGTTCGCGATCCTGGTCATGGACCGGCATTATCGCGCGGCGCTTGCAGTGCTAACGGCGGCGGCCCTCTCCGATGTTCTGGACGGCACGGTTGCCCGGCTGTTGAAGCAGGAAAGCCCGCTCGGTATGGCGCTCGATCCGATCGCCGACAAGATCCTCATGACTACCGGATATATCACCTTGGCGTTGCGCGGCGCGCTGCCGTGGTGGCTGACGATCATCGTGCTGAGCCGGGATGCGGCCATCATTATGACCGCAGCCTTAATTTCCCTGGTGGCGGGGTATCGGCCCTTTCACCCGTCGCTGCTGGGAAAAGCTTCCACCGCAGCTCAGATTGTGACCCTGTTCGCGGCAGTGTGCCGTGAGGGCAGGCCGTTCCTCTGCTGACCACTGACGTGCTGAGCGTTCTTATATGACATCGCCGCCGCTCTCACCCTGGGCTCAGCAGTCCACTATGTGTTCCTGCTTCGGCAGGGGCACGGCCGCCGCGAGGTTGAAGACCCCACTGGGTCCCAACCCGGAAGAGCAGCCGAAAGTGGAAAGTCCGAAACGCCCCGCCCTAGTGCGGCCTATCAAGTCACTTGGTCTTTCAGGTGTTACTTCTGGGAGTGTTCGTTGATGTGGTCGGCAATTTCCTGTGGCCGGTCGATGTTGAAGATGGTCTCCCGGCTCGACTCGCCCGCGGTCTCAATGGAAAGATCGCCAACGTTGAAAATCCTTTGGCCAATCCGTTGGTGAACCGTCACATCCTGCACTCGCGAGATCAGGATGGTGCGCGTGGTGCGGGTCGTGAGGCCCCTTTCGTACCGCAGTTTGTCATCGAGTATCGTCATCTTGGTCAGGCGATTGCGAAAATGACGTTTCACCGGCCACAGCAGAAGGAGCACAGGCAGCCACGGAATCCAAGGTTGCAAAGCCGGCGGGAGCTGGTCCGGCATTTGGATGTGCATCAACGCCACGACTGATGCCGCTACGATCACGATCACGATGATGTATCCGAGGTATATGAATTTCATCGTCGGCCGAATAACCATCTCCGCCATGCGCACCTCCCGCGAATAGTTCGGCCTATTGTACACTTTCGTGGGTTCCGCGGCACGACAACTACCCACACTGCTGGGCGGAGTCGCAAGGCCGGAAAGTGGGTTTTACGATCCAACTCGACCGCGGCTATCGCCAGACTCTTTTCTGGGAGTTGTGTCGGCGCCGGTTACCCTGTAGCATTCTCCTTTCTGCGCTGGGAGTGACGGAGTGAGGTTACGATGACGGAATCTGCTGACAATATTGCGACCGGCCCCCTTACAGTTTTTACGGAGGAGGAACGCATGTTCCAGGCGATGGCTCGCGACTTCGCCGCGAGCGAGATTCTTCCTCATGTCGAACAGATGGACCGAGAGGGCGTGTTTAACCACGACTTACTCGAAAGAATCTTCGCGCAGGGTTTTATGGGAATTGAAGTTCCCGAGAGCTTCGGAGGAAGTGGAGGCTCTTTTTTCCTGGCCATTCTCGCCGTCGAAGAATTCTCGCGTGTTGACGCTTCCGCGGGTGTCGTGATCGACGTGCAGAATACGCTGGTGAACAACGCCTTCAGGAAGTGGGGAACGACTGAGCAGAGGCAGGAATTTCTCCCCCGTCTGGTACATGACACACTGGGCGCCTACGCGCTCTCGGAAGCGAATTCAGGAAGCGATGCCTTTGCGCTCGCGACGCGCGCTCGCGCGGACGGCGGCCATTTCGTCCTCAATGGCCGCAAACTCTGGATTACCAACGCCAAGGAAGCGGGCGTGTTCATCGTGTTTGCCAACGCGGACCCGGAGGCGGGCTATCGAGGCATCACGGCGTTCCTAATTGAGCGCGGTACCCCTGGTTTCACCGTAGGGAAGAAAGAGGACAAGCTTGGAATCCGCGCCTCGTCCACGTGCGAACTTATTCTGGAAGATTGCCGTGTTCCGAAGGAGAACGTTCTGGGCGAAGTGGGCAAGGGTTACAAGGTGGCCATCGAGACCCTTAACGAAGGCCGCATCGGAATCGCCGCCCAGATGGTGGGCGTGGCTGGCGGTGCTCTGGAAAATGCGATCCACTATGCACAGGAACGCAAACAGTTCGGCAAACCGGTTGCCGAGTTCCAGGCGATCCAATTTCAACTGGCTCGCCTTGCGACCGACGTGGAGGCAGCACGGTTAATGGCATATAACGCCGCGCGGTTGAAGGATGCCGGCCTTCCGTTTCTGAAAGAGGCCGCCATGGCGAAGTATTATTGCTCGCAGGTGGCGGAGCGTGTGGCCTCGGAGTGCGTGGAAGTATACGGCGGCTACGGCTTCACACGCGATTACCCCGCGGAAAAGTTTCTTCGCGATTCCAAGATCGGGAAAATCTACGAGGGCACGTCATTCATGCAGCTCCAAACCATTGCCAAGATTATTCTGGGGAAGTGAGCGGGCACCGAACGGGCCAATCGTAATTTGCCCCGAGCACCACCTTTTTGGACACTGGCGGTAACCACGCCTCGCGCAACTCATGGCGGCGCCCCGACTTAAGTCTTTGGTCCCTCAAAAGCGGGATTGTACCTTTCAAAGTGAGCGGTTTCCGGCAGGATTGCGCTCAACGGCCGCGGCTCAATAGTTATGAGCCTCCCTCCGGCGGCCAACTGGGGTTGAAAATATGGATTGGAAAGACTTTCTCCGGCGGATATTTCTGATCGACCTGCTCAAGGGTTTACGGCTGACGTTTTCCTATCAGCGTCCCGACGCCATCTGCACGGAGCAGTATCCGCTGGAACGGCCGCCGGTGGCCGAGCGCTATCGCGGCGCGCCACGCTTGAATAATCATCCCGAATCGGGCGAAACGCTGTGCATTGCCTGCAATCTGTGTTCGATCGCCTGCCCGGAGAACCTGATTGTCGTGGGCTGGGCGCGCACGGAAGATCGCAAGAAGCGGCTGACAACGTTCACTTACGACCTCTCGCGCTGTATGTTCTGCGGGTTATGCGAAGACGCCTGTCCGGTGGACGCGCTCGAGTTGACGCAGGACTTCGAAATCGCCAACTATTCACGCGAGGGCATGATTTGGGACCGGCAAGCTCTGGAAGAAGGACCGCAGCCGGCACGGTACACGCGGTAGACTGAACCCGCAGTAGCCACGGCTCGCGCACAGAGGCAGCCCGCTCGAGAATCCGCCTGAAGACGATCTGACCTTAAGCTCCCCCACACTGCGATGAAGTGTACCGGACGCTTTACATCTGGTTAACGCTGACGATTGCGACGATACGCCGAGTTGACGCTCAGCGCCATGTTTCCAGTCCGGACACACTACACACCAATGAGACGCCCATCACCTTGGGGGAGGAATCTCTCCCTTCGCCGCCAGGAGGCGAACAGAGAGTCCTCTCCCTCATCGGGCTTGTCGTGTGACAAGTGCCGCCGGGGAAGTTCCGCGGGTCGCATGAGCGGCCCGCGGCGAAATGCACTACTTCTTTTTGGGAGGCACGACGGCGTCTTTGAACGCCTTGGCCAAACGGAACTTTACGACGGTCTTTGCTGGAATCTTGATGGGCTCGCCGGTTTGTGGGTTGCGTCCCATCCGTGCTTTCCGAGCTGCCTTCACGGCTTTACCTAACCCCGGGATAACAAACTGACCCGAAGCCTTGGCTTCTTTGGTTGCGAGTGCTACGAGTTCCTCGAGAACCCCCGCCGCGGTCTTCTTTGGAATCGCTGCTTTCTCTGCCAAGTGGGTTACCACTTGGGATTTTGTCATAACTTTCGCCATTTGCTGCTCCTCTCCGCACTTTTTGTTTTTTTAAATAAGGCCATGCCTCGACTACCGGGCCTCAATTTAGACAATAACCATCTAGCTGTCAAGACATTTTAATGGGGCCACACCCGAAAAAGCCACAAAAAATGCACCTGCGGTGGAGTCCTCATGCGGACGACCAGCCAAATTCGCGGGTGGATGATTGCAAACGGGTCGAGGGTTTGGATATATTCCCCGTAGGAGGCTCAAATGCCACTTTTTGAATTCAAGTGCCGGGAATGCGGGACGACCTTCGAAAAGATCGTGCCCACCTCCACCTCCAAGGTGGCTTGCAAGAAATGCGCAAGCAGCAAGGTGGATAAGCTGTTGTCCGTATTTGCCGTGGGCGCATCGTCGCGTTCGGCTGCCGCCTATGAGCCCGGGCCGTGTGGCTCCTGTGGGGCTGCACAACGCGGAATGTGTGGGATGGAGTGAGCCGCGATTTTAAATTTTGGATTTGTGATTGTCAAACGCCAGCGCAGTTTCTCTGAGACCGGGGCGCGAGCACAACAATCCTGAATCTAAAATTTAAAATTCAAAACCCGAGAAGCCCTTGACCTATCCGCGTGTGCCCCATCTGCGCCTCGGAACTTCGAGCTGGTCCAGTGAAGACTGGGTGGGCACGTTTTACCCGCCCGGCACAACGTCGGCCCATTTCCTCGGCGCTTACTCCCAACATTTTGACACTGTCGAAGTGGATTCCACGTACTACCGGATTCCCACCGAGTCGATGGTGAGAAACTGGCGAGATCGCACGCCTCCGGGTTTCACCTTCGCCGCGAAGTTCCCGCAAGTGATCACGCACGAGAAAGATGCTTGCAGCGACTGCCGCGAAGATTTGTCAGACTTCCTGCGCGCGATGAGCTTGCTGGAGGATCGCCTGGGTCCGCTGCTCTTGCAATTCCCCTACTTCAACCAGCAAGGCATTCGCGCGCTCGGAAGATTTCCTCGCTCGCCTCAGTCCCTTTTTGGAGGAGTTGCCGGGAGGATTTCGATACGCTCTGGAGATCCGCAACAAGTACTGGTTGAATCGCGCGGCTGCTCGATATCCTGCGCAAGAAGGGCGTGGCCCTGGCCCTGATCGATCATCCGTGGATGACTCCCATCTCACAACTGGTGAACAAACTCGATGTGATCACCGCGGACTTCGTATACGTCCGATGGCTTGGCGACCGCAAAGGCATTGAGGAAAAGACCCAGCACTGGGATCGCATCATCGTTGACCGGGAAGATGAAATGCGCATCTGGATTCCGATTATCCGCCAGATTCTCAAGCGCGGTATTCAGGTTATGGGATATTTCAACAACCACTATGCCGGCTTCGGGCCGGGATCGATCGAACTGTTCGGCAAAGTCTGGGAGAGCATGAGGGAGTAATCAAGAATTTCAGGAGACATCGATGCCTCGAGTCGAAGTCAGACTACTGAAAGATGTTGAGGAGTACCGCCAATGCGAACCTATCCAGGCGCACGTTTGGGGTACGTCCGGCGCCACATGCGAGGTTCTGACGGCGGCGCAAAAGTACGGGGGGCGCTGATCGGAACTCTCATTGATGGAAAAGTGGTGGGTTTTATCTTTGCTTTCCTCGGCATGTACCACGGGCGCTTGATCCATTGGTCGCACATGATGGCGGTGGAAGCGAAGTACCGGGACCAGGGATTTGGCTTCAAGATGAAACTCGTTCACCGGAAGGTCGCCCTCGAGCGCGGGATTAAGTCCATCTGCTGGACCTTCGACCCGCTGCAAAGCCGGAACGCGCGGTTGAATATTTCGCGCTTGGGCGCCTGCGGAGAAGAATACTTGCAGGATTGTTACGGGCGCTTCCCCAGTCCTTTGGAGAAAGGCCTACCCAGTGATCGATGGGTGGCGAACTGGCGGATCTCGACCGGCAGCGTCGAAAAGCGCCTGCGGGGGGAGGCTCCGGACTTTGATCCTTCGTTGCCGCACGTGAATGAGACTCGGCTGAATGCTCAGGGCTTTCCGCAGAACCGGGCGATTCGGCTTGATCTCAAAGACCGCCGCGTTCTGGTGGAGACTCCTGGTCAAACTGAGGCGATGCGGTCACAAGCCCTCCCCCTGGCCCGCCGCTGGCGGATGGAATCGCGCCGCATCTTTCAACACTATCTTTCCAAGGGATATCGTGCGGAGGATTTCTTCCCGCCCCAACCATCAACCGAGGGACGCTGCTTTTATCTGCTGCGTCGACGAAGGTAGAATCCCTGACCTATCGCCTCATCCAGCCGTTTAACCTCATCCAGTCGTACACTCGATCGATCCACTCGTCGCGCGACATGGGAAAGAACCCATGTCCACCCTGTGCAAACAGGATCATCTGGGCTTGAACGTTGTGGCGGCGCAAGGCCTCGTAGAACATCACGCTGTTGTCGACATTCACCAGGGTGTCGTCAGTCGCGTGCAAGAGTATTGTGGGCGGGGTCCTGTCCGAAACCTGCAGCTCATTGGAGAATTCCTGAATTTGCGCCACACTCGGATGCTCGCCGAGCAGGGCATCGCGCGATCCCATGTGGGTGAGTTTATCCGTCATGCTGATGACGGGATAAACGAGGACCATAAAATCAGGGCGGAGATTCCCGGTTGACCCATCGCCGAGATAGTTCTTTTCGAAATGCGTGCCGAGGGTTGATGCAACATGACCACCGGCAGAGAAGCCGATAATGCCTACTTTGCCCGGATCGATCTGCCACTCCGACGCATGGTCGCGCACCTGCTTGATGGCCTGCTCCGCATCCTGGAGGGGTCCAATCGACTTGTCCTTCATCGTGACATCGCTGGGCAAACGATATTTGACAATAAAGGCCGCTACCCCGTGATCCCGGAACGCCTCGGCGATACTGGTGCCTTCGTACTGAAAAACCTCACCGATATAGCCACCTCCAGGGAATATGATGATTGCCGATCCCGCAGCCTTGACTTTAGCGGGCAGATAACACGCCAATGTGGGGCGCGAAACCTTCTGGGTGAATTCGCGTCCCCATTGAAGATGGGTTTCTTCCTGGTCGGGAGCGTTTGTGGAGTTTGGAATTTCGCCTGGATAGAGCGGCATCGTGGCGGGCTGCGGCGGGATCATCGGGTCGGCAGTCGCCTTTGGCGGCGGTGTTACCGACGGTGCCCCTTGCTGCGCCAGGGATGAATTGCAGAGCAAAGCTATGGTGAGAAGAGTGATGAGGATTTTAGTCCGCATAGCAGAGGAGTTCCTTTCCCGGCGGTGACCCTTGAGAGGCATGTCTCGTTTCGAGTCCCGACCGGCCCATAGATTACATCCTCGGTGACGTTGCGGCGCCCTAATTCTTCGTCGCATCGCAGCCGTACTTTTGATGGCATCTCTCCCCAGCTTGACTTAAATCGTTCCCACAATGTATCTTAGATATTCGAATGTAACGCAGGAAATCCAAGCGGGGAGCATTGCGTCTTGAAACGAACCTTTCAACCCAACCGCCGGCGCCGGGCAAAAACGCACGGCTTTCGTATTCGTATGAGAACTCCGGGGGGGCGCAATGTGTTGCGGCGCCGCCGTCAGAAGAGCCGCCATCGCTTGACTCCCTAAAGAGCTCGTTTGACCTCTCAAGCATTCCCCAAGACTTTTCGGCTGCTACGCCGAAGCGAGTTTCGGCGGGTTTACGACGAAGGGCAGCGCCGCAGCGCGTCACTATGCACGGTATTTTTCCGGCCCAACGGGTTGCCACACTCACGCCTGGGAATTACCACGCCGGTGCGCGTGGGGAATGCCGTCCGGCGCAACCGCCTGCGGCGACGGGTGCGCGAAGTGTTCCGGCTGAATCGAGTGAACCTTCCAGGGGGCTGGGACATCCTGGTCAACCCTCGGGAAGGGGCGGGGAAAGTCACATTCACCACGCTCCAGCGGGAATTGTTGCGCCTGTTTCCCCAGCAAGCCCCGGCATAGGGGACAGGGAACAGGGGACAGGGAACAGGGAAAACACGAGACTGCGGGCTGCTTCCGGTCATCTGTCATCAGTCGCCTTCGACCGTGTCTTGAAGCTCCCTGTTTTGGGGCTGATCCGTTTTTACCAAGCATGCCTTTCGCCCGCGCTGCCATCGAATTGCCGGTTCCATCCTTCCTGCTCGGCCTATGCCATCGAGGCGATTGAGAAATGGGGACTTTGGAGGGGCGGGCGCCTGGCGCTCGCGCGATTACTCCGTTGCCGGCCATGGGGCAGTTACGGTTATGACCCGGTGCCGGAAAGGCAGGCCACAGGGGATAGGGGTCAAGCTATAGACTAGTTCTCATTGCCTCCAGTTCGCCGACGACGATACCCTGTAACCTATGACCTGTAACCTAAGCTCATGAACCTTGACCAAGAAAAACGGCTGATGCTCGCGTTCGCGCTCTCCATCGTGATGCTCGTGCTTTATCGCGTTTACGTCATTAAGGAGCAGCCCCCCGAGCCAAAGAAGCCCGTGGCGGCCGTGACCACGGTTCCCGCTGGCCAGCCCCGACCGCCCAAGGCGACGGCCACAGGCGCAGCGGCCACCACCGCCAAATCCTCCACGCCCGCGGTCCTGCCTGTATTGCAGGGGTCTCAGCCAGAAGACATCGTAGTGGAAAGCAAGCTCTATCGCGTGACCTTTTCTACCCAGGGGGCAGTGGTCAAGAGCTGGGTGTTGAAGAATTATCGCGACGCGAAGGACCAACTGCTCGACATCGTTGACGCTCCGGCTTGTGAAAACCTGGGCTACCCCTTGAGCGTCAATCTGCGCGAATTCTACGCTCGAGACACAAGTCAACCACGGGATCTACGTTGCTACCGCCGCCTCTGGACATGCCTCTTCTCCGGGGCAGGAATCGGCAGTGCACTCCGGGGCTGCTCTCTCCGCTCCCGTCAGTCTGACCTTCACATACAGCGACGGCAAAGTGCAGGCGAGAAAGCAATTCTACTTCGGGTCAGATTATGTTACGAAGGTCGGGGTGGGCGTGATTGACGGCCAGAATGACGTGCCGGTCGACGTCACTTGGCCGGGAGGCTTCGGCGACCACTCGCTCTCTACTTCGGCCATTGAGAGCTACCGCTTCGGGGTTTACGGCTCGATTGGAAACGTCACCACGATCGCCCAAGGCAAAGTCAAAGTCAAAGAAGACCGCAGTATTCCCGGCCCACTGCAACTGGCAGGACTCGAGGATAAGTTCTTCGCCTTGGTTTTCCTTCCCGAGGCGCCCGATCAGGTCTCCCTTAAACTGGCGCGCCAAGAATGGTCACCACCCGATTGGACCGAGAAAGAAAAACCCAAACCCCTTGCCGCCACCCTGACGGATGCACTGCCGAAGGCCCTGGAATTCCGCCTGTTCGTCGGTCCCAAGGCGCTGGATGTGCTCAAGGCCGTGAATCCTCCCCTGGATTCCCTGGTGGATTTTGGTTGGTTCAGCGTTGTTGCCAAGCCACTGTTCATCGCCTTGCGATATATCGAAGAGCACTGGATCCATAATTGGGGTTGGGCCATCGTCCTGCTGACGCTCATCATTACCATGGCGATGTTTCCGCTGAAGCTCAAGAGTCTGCGTTCCGCGCAGGAAATGCAGAAGGTTGCGCCAATTGTCAAAGGCATCCAGGACAAGTACAAGAGTTATAAGTTCAACGATCCGCGGAAGCAGAAGATGAACGAAGAGGTCATGAAGGTTTACAGCGAGCATGGCATCAATCCTCTCGGCGGCTGTTTGCCCATGGTCGTTCAGATGCCCTTCCTCTACGGTTTCTACCGCGTGCTCGACCTTGCCATCGAGCTTCGCCACGCACCATGGATTTGGTGGATCAAGGATCTTTCCGCCCCTGACCGGCTCAATATTCTGGGCCTCTCGATTCCGGTTTTAGTGATTCTCATGACGGTCGCTTCGTTCATCTTGCAGAAGATGACGCCCATGGCGACGGCCGACCCCGCCCAAGCCCGCATGATGATGTTCATGCCCATCTTTATGGGATTCTTGTTTTATCGCTTTGCCAGCGGCATGGTCCTCTACTGGTTGACCAGCAGTGTGGTGCAGATTCTCCAGCAGGTTTTTATCAATCAACGCATGCCACCGCCAACCAATCTCCCTGTGCCGCGCAAGCCCGCTGAGGCCAAGAGCTGAACCATGGATCTCGACAATCCTTCAACTGATCGCGCGCTGGAGAAATACTTGAGCTCGCTCGAATCGGTGCTCAACACACTTGTAGCGTGCGGCCCCTTCCAGTTTACTTTTTCGATTCGGAAGGCTGCTGTTCACGCGGATGACCCTGAGGCACCTGAATACATCGTTGATCTTTCCGGGCCGGATGCCGATCTGCTACTCGAGAAAAACGCCACACTCCTGCATGCGTTCGAATATGTGGTGTTAAAAGCCATCAAGTTGGACGAGGATCATTTCCGCAGGATTGCGTTCGACTGCCAAGATTGGCGGCGAACGCGGATGGAGGAGTTGCGGCTGATGGCTCAAGTGGCGGCGGAGCGGGTGATTGATACCGGCGACCCCTTCGCGCTGAGTCCAATGAATCCGCGCGAGCGGCGCATCGTACACATGGCCTTAAAAGACCAGCCTCGGGTCCGTACGGAGAGCGAAGGAATGGGACTTGAGCGCAAGGTCGTGATTTATCCCCAAAAGTAATCGGGTGATCCGATCATTTGATCATCGGGTCATTAAAGAGCCGTCAGTGGTCCGTCGTCGGTGGCGTCAGCCTTTCAATCTCCCCCTATCACCTTTAATGGACCACGGACATGGGACAGGATTCAATGACTCAATGGCCCGAGGGCCAAATGACCCGATCCGCCGAAGACACCATTGTTGCGATTTCCACCCCGCCGGGCCGAGGCGGTTTAGGGGTTGTACGCCTTTCAGGCCCTCGCGCCATCGAGATAGCCACTCGCTTGATCAAGCTGCCTAACCTGCCGCTCGAAACTCAACACGCAACGCTCGGGACATTTTTGGAAGCAGACTCAGGTAGGGTGCTGGATCAAGTGGTGGTGACCTGCTTTCGCGCTCCGCATTCCTACACGGCGGAAGACGTCGTGGAAATTTCCTGCCACGGCGCCCCAGTCATCTTGCGGTGCTTCGAGGAGAGCTGTCTTGCGCAGGGCGCCCGCGCCGCCGAACCGGGTGAGTTTACCCTTCGCGCCTTCCTGAACGGACGCATTGACCTGACCCAGGCAGAAGCGGTGCGCGACTTGATCGACTCTCAGACCCTCTATCAAGCCCGCGTTGCCGCCCAACAACTTGAGGGCTCTGTCTCCGCGCGCCTGAAACCTCACAAGCAGGTCCTGCTCGACCTCATTGCCCGCCTCGAAGCTGGAATCGACTTCGCCGATGACGACGTGGCGGTGATTGAGTGGCAGGAGATTCTTCGCCGGCTCGATTGCGTTCGTCACGACCTGGAGAGAGTCGTTCAGGGCTACGAGTATGGCCGCATCGTGCGGGAAGGATTGACGCTCGCCATCGTGGGACGGCCGAACGTTGGCAAGTCAAGCCTGTTCAATCGTCTTTTGAACGAAGAGCGCGCCATCGTAACCTCCATCCCCGGGACGACGCGCGATCTCATTGCCGAGACGGCAAATATCGGCGGCATTCCGCTGCGCTTTGTGGACACGGCTGGCATCCGCGAAGCTTTGGACGAAGTGGAGAAGATCGGTGTGGAGCGCACATTATCCGCGATCGCGGACTCTGATTTGCGGCTCATGGTGGTTGATTCCTCGACACCGTGGACGGAGGATGACTCCCGGCTGCTCGAGAAGTTGCGCCCATTGGGCTCGCTGCTTATTGCCTTAAACAAGTCGGATTTGCAGCCGCAAGTTTCGGAAGTTGAGCCGCGCTTCAGCCCGGTACCACTCGCCCGAGGGTACGGCTCTTCATACTTGGAGGAGGCGGCAGGGATAAGGGGTGCGAAGGCGAGAACGCCACCAGACTTGACAGTGAGTACGTCGGCGCTGAACGGCGACGGAATTCATGAACTCAAGGAAAAGATTCTCGCATTGGCCGCCCCGGCGCGCGACATCGGACCGGAAGGTGAATTTATAACCAACTTGCGCCACCAGCAGCTTATTAAGGAATCCCTCGACGGTCTAAGCAAAGCGCGCGAGGCCGCTCAGCGGGAAACACCGCACGAAATGCTCCTCCTGGACCTGTACGACGCGCTACGTCCACTTGACCTCATCACCGGCGCCACCCACGCTGACGACGTCCTCGATATAATCTTCAAGACCTTTTGCGTAGGAAAGTAATGTAATCGTTTATCAGTTTGTTCCCGGAGGGCTGCCGGGGTGGTCCTGATTCTTGGCGGTTGATCCTTCTACCTTGGGGGTCTGTGTGTACGCCCGCAGATACGGAATCACCGGTGTAACCCGGAAAGACAACTTTTCGCTGGCATCAACGAGCGGGACCGCCTTCCGGGTGGTGAAGGCAGTGGATCCATCCCAGGCATTCACCTGCACTCGAGATCCCAAGGGCAGGGCAGCGATCTGGTCCACTTTTCCGGGAGTCAATTGGGGCGCCGAATTGAGCAACGCGACCATGCGGACCACCCTATCGTGGTCGGTCAACCCATTGCCTAAATGTGCCCCGAAGAGGTGGGGATCGTGAGGGGCGGCGTCAGCGGCTGCCCGCAGAAACAATCCGGCTTGCGCCAGTTTGTCTTTGTAGGGAGAATTCTTGAGAAACTCAAGCCCTTTAGCGTCGGCCGCCTCTTCATCGGTTCGATCCCGAGCCATGTCCAAGTCGGCGAGCAACTGCACGTCGGAGATCTGAAGGCGGTCGTTGAATGCGTATTTGGTATCCAGTTTTTGTCCCAGGGCAATGTGAGCGAGATCATGAGCAAGGATCATGGCCAAACTCGGCTCATCGGGCAGGACGTCAATGAGGCCGCGGCTGAGCACAATCGTGTAGGCGAGGCTGAATGATTCCAATGTCGAAGTCAGCATAACGCGGCAATGGATCGGGGGGAGGTTTTCGAGATGGTTGGTCGCGATCAGGTTATTGACCACCGTTTCCAGCACCTTATCCACGGGCCCCGGGGGTGCAATGAGTCTCGCCTTTTCCAGCCGGTCGAGCAGATTGTGCTCAGCATCCATGGTCACCTGCCGCGAGCTTTCGACGGGAGACAAGTCCGAGGCGGCTTCGCTATCGTCACGGACGGGTGCGGGAGAATCCACCAGAATATTGGTCCACTCCTGTTGCTCCGGGTGAGCGGTCAGGTCGTAGCCCCAAAACCTTGTCTCCGCCTTATAGCGGAGCCGCTTACCGATGTCCGATTCCTGGCTGTAAACGTAGACGGGCAGCCATACTCCGGGCTGTAGATTCTCTCGCCAACAATCGAAATGAACGTAAAAATCTCCGAAGCGAGGATGGATTCGCGTGCCGTTCAAGCGAACGATCGCATAATTCTGGTCATCGACCCAGATTCGCCCTTCAAACGCTCCTGGGCCTGCATGGTTTCGGTCCACGGGATGGACGTCTATGGCCAAGCAGCGAATGTCACCCAGGTATTCCCAACGAACAGGTTCGAAGGCATAGTGCTTTTGATCAAAGTTATTTTCATCCACCACCAGAGGTTCGACGGCGAATTCATTAAGGTGAAGGTGAGCTCTAAGCATCTCGGGACCACGACGTAACCAGTCCAACGTAGTATCGGGGATGAACGACTCTTCCATCGCCTTGTTGTCGAGCTTCTTACTGAACTTTAGCCGCCCCAAAAAATAATCATCTTCTTTGGAAACATCGCCCAGTTCCGAGTCCGGCTGATAGTACTGGAGGTATGTCTCGACACGCGGAGAGTATTCTGTCAGCTTTGTCCGGGTTTGCCACTCGTTGGCAATGATGCGGTAGATGATGTTGGTGACTTCCGCCGGTACAGGTTTATCAACCGCCTTCGAGGTCTTCGACTTGTCGCGCCCCGCCAGGGGCGAAACCATCGAGGTGGCGAGCACGATAACCGGGACGAACCATGCGGCACGACCGATGCGAATACTAGACATGAACTTTCCTCCTACTAAGTGGATTGGTCGGCCAGTCGAAACTCGATGCGCAAGGTCGCGGGAAAATCCGCCGGCTTACCGTCGCGCAGAGCTGGCTTGAAGCGAATTTGCGAGGCCGCCTGAACCGCCGCCTGGTCGAGCCCGTGTCCCAGAGACTTGACCACGCCAATGACTCTTATCGAACCGGAGGCTTCGAAGACCACGGAGAGGGCGACTTCCCCTTGAACTCCCAAGCGTCGTGCCTCCTCCGTATAGCTCGGGTTAGGCTTGGAGAATATCTCGACGGGCTGGAAAACAGTAGGCACGGGTGCAGAAGGTTTTTCCCCAGGAGATGGCGTGGCAGGGCTAGGCGCTGCGAAACCCCCCGTTGTCACTTTGGGCCCGCCGGTCCCGCCGGAACCAGGTCCCGGCCCAGCGACTCCGCTACCAAAACCGGCGCTCGCGATTACTCCCTGAATTCCGTGAGCTCCGCCGGTACCGTTTCCGACGCCAGGACCGTCAGGGAGCCCAAAGGATCCCAACTTGGGGACGTTTCCGGCGCTATCACCCTGCGCTCGCCCAGGCAGTCCTTCGGGGCTTCCAAACCCGCCCGTTTGCACTTCACTAGCGGGACGTTTTGTCGTCACCTTTTCCGCGGCGCCACCAAACTGGCCGGTGTTTACCGCCACTTGGACCTTCGGGGGAGGCGTAGGCTCCGCAACTGGTTTGGGCAGCAGGGGAGGCTCCGGGGCGCTGGGAACCGCAGCGGTAATAGCGGGCCGATCCTTTGGAATTTCCAAGTGCAGCACGGGGGCATCAGGTAGTTTGGCTGGCGCCGGTGCTTTGACCTTTGGCACAAACACCTGGGCCACTTTCACTGGCGGTCTCACGACGTGTGCCGCTGGCGGTTCAGGTTTCGATAGCCAGGTAACCAGGAAATGCCTATTCGTTAGCGGTAGCTCCTCGGGGAACACGATCCCAAGAAATATAAGCGCACCGATCACCAGCGATTCGACGAGCAGCCCGCAGACGAAAGCAACTCCTCTACGTTTGCGGCCCTCCTGAGAAGGACCCAAAGTGCTGAACATGACTAAAACTCCTTCCCCCTGGTAAAACCGCTGAGAGGTTTCCTTTGCGTTAGAGCCGCATCGCCTTTCAAGCAAGGTGATCCCGTCTGTTCATTTTGCAATTCGCCGACCAAAATGGCTGCGCCTATCCCCTATCCTGCACACAATGACGCTGTATTGCCGACATCCCGCGCCATTCGGTAGATTTGATTCGACATGAGCTTGCACCGATGCCCAACAAGCCCTTCGCCTTGAGTTCGGCGTTCCCACCCGAAACTGCATAGGGATTAGCATCATCGCAAGGCGTGCGAGAGGGAGGTTATGGGTCAAGCGAATGAAAATACAGCCTTTCGCTCGCTGTGAGTGAGGAAATGCGCCGATACAGAAGCAAACTGCCTAGCGCCCCCAGCGGGGCGACCCGACGAGAAAAAGTGCCCCGTGGTCCTCTCCCTTTCTGGTTTTCGGTAGAACGGAACACTGCTTTCGACGCTGTAAATCTTACCGTGGTATGTAAGAAATGCAACGGAGTTCCAACCAATGCGGTCACTCCGAGGAATCAAAGATTGGTTCGACGGTCCCAGCCCACCATCAGTGAATGCTTTATGCTAGTTCGGTTCTGAGCATAACGCAGTTTGGGCGAGCCCTCCGAGCGATCTATTTCTTGACGTCGCGGCCATCTTGTCCGGTTTACGCAGGGCCCGGTGGGTCACTTCGCGCTACGGAGTCTTAACGAACCGCAGAGAACTCGATTGCCATTTCCACAACGTTCCTGTTCGATCTCAGCGGCGAAGTTTCGCCAAGTAGGAATTCAGTTCGCGCACGCGGAAGAGTTTGGCAAGCAGCGCGGTGGTGACGAATCCCACCGAGCTCACGATCACCAGAACCGCCAGAGCGTGCAGAGTGGTTTGCCATCCGATCCGCGACTGCAGCGCTTGAGTCAGCTTGAAGCACAGTCCGGCGGCCACCAACGACGCGGCGGTGATCTTGAGGAAGAACCAAACCATCTCTGCTGATTCCGGATTCTTGGTCCTGCGGTTCAGCAGGCCGAATAGGAGCACCGTGTACGCGATGATGCCCGCGGAGCTCGCCAGGGCTAATCCCAAATGCTGATAGTGATGAACCATCCACCAATAGAGTGGCAGGTTCAGGAAGGTGAGCGCAGTCCCGACAATCGCCGGCGTCAAGGTGTCGCGTGCCGCATAGAATCCGCGCGCGAGGATATTCTGGGCGCCCCACGCAAACATGCCGAGGGAAAAGACGGCCAAGGTGGCCGCGGTGGCTTGAAGATCGCTCGCGCGCAGGCGCGTATGCGAGAACACGAGATAAACCAGGGGCGTCGACTGGGCAATGGTCAGAGCGGAAATCGGCATAAGCAGCAGGATCAATCCCTTCAGCGTGGCATTCAGGGTGCGATTCAGTTCATCCAGCTTGCCTTCCGAGTAAAGCTGGGCCATGAAAGGAAACGATGCGACGCCCACCGCCTGTCCCACCACTCCCAGTGGCACTCGCATCAAGGTTTTCGCGTAACTCAGCCATGTGATCGAGGCGGGGACCAGGTAGGAGCCAAACCAGCGGATAATCCAGTCGTCGGTGAATACCAGCGAAAGCGCCAGCATGATGGGGACGGTGAGCTTGATGAACAGCCAATACCCCGGATGGCGAAGGTCCAGGTTGGGTGAGAAACGTGCGCCGGCGCGGCTCGCGCCATAAACCTGAAGTAACAAATTACCCGCCACCGCTCCGGCCAATACGCCGACGGCGAATCCGGTAATCCCGATTTGCGGAGAAAGCAGCACGCCGCCCAGAATAATCCCGAGGTTGTATACCACGGGGGCCAGCGAGGGCACCACGAACTGGCCTTTCGCGTATTGAACGGCGCTCAGAATGCTGCCTTGATAGAAACAGATCTGCGCCGGCATCATCAATCGCGTCAGGAAAATGACCCTGGCTTTCTCCGTCGAGCCAAAGCCGGGATTGATCAGGTTTACGAGTTGCGGCGCGTAGATCTCTCCCACCACCACGACTGCTGCGAGCAAGATTCCCATGGAGGTGACCACGGTGGAGAAGACGTGCCAACCTTCATCCTCGCGGTTCTCTCCCATGAACTTGGTGAAGACGGGAATAAAGGTAATGCTGAGCGAGCCTCCCGCCACCAGGTAGTTCAGGAAGTCGGGCAGGGTGAAGGCGGCGTAATACGCGTCGGTGACGGCATTCGACCCGACTTGATGGGCGACGGTCCAATCGCGCAGGAAGCCCAGAACGCGGCTGGCCAACACGCTCGCCATCACGATGCCGGAAGCCTGGGCAATGCGCCGCGTTAAGTGGGTGGAGGTCATCCGGGAAGATGTTACACGGTTCGCCTGTCTGGCAGCGGGTAAACTTCAGTAAGCCTCTATTTGATCCTAGTCCTCACCACGAGGGTATGGGAAGCGGGTGTCGCACTTGATGCAGCGAGCCATCCTGGGGCTCTTCAGCAACTTTTCGTACCATCGGCGGTGAGATCGGCGATAGTTGGAGCTTCCACAATTTGGGCACAAGCGATAATCGTCAATTTCCTCCGTCGCTTCCGCCACACTCACCGGCATTCTCTGGGGCTGGGTCCCAAGCAGTTGAGATTCTTCCGAGGAATTCGCCACGTTCTCCCTTTTCACCGCCACATACGTCTGCCCCTTTGCTTCCGCGATCTTGCGATTGAAGTGTTCCGTCAGTTCTTCCGCCGTCAAATCATCGGGGTGAGGCCTGTTGCGGTCGTGCCGTTTGAAGATGCGCTTGCGATTGCAAAACGAGCACCGGCGCAAGTGGTAGCCCATATTCCAAAGTCTGGTGTAGAGAAACCCGTGCCGGACAGATTCAGTTTTGGTTGTTCCACACCGAGGGCAGGGGTCCGCCATTTGCACGCCTCTAAGCCTTGGGGTCTCGCTTCACTGCCAATCGACAAACGAGGGATTGTTTCCGCCAGAAGACCTGACGCCCACGCGAAGTCCGCTGTTGCGCTCCCCCCACACGCAACAGAGCCTTAGTCTCTTTGAAACCAAACGGTAATAATCTAGCACAGCGAGGCACGATTTCCAATCAGCGCCGTCTTCGCACGCAGCACGGATTTCGCGTGTAGATTCGGCTGTGGTGTGGGCATTTACCCGCACGATTTGCCCAAAGTGATGGCGCCATGTTGAACCTAGCTGCATGCCTCGCTCCGGGAAATTGACCGCCCAGATTCCATTCCATTTCCTCGGCTTTAACCTAAACTGGTGCTCGAAGGTGCAGTTCATTTCAGCCGTGTAGGGGGGGAACTTGCTGCTTAACCGTCCGGCATCTTGGCGATTCATCATCGTGGTATTGCTTCTTACCGGCGCGGGCGCAAGCCCAACCTTGGCCAAGCCGCGCAAAGAGCCCTGACGCTCCATCTGCGCACCCGGGTCGAGCCTTTCAAAGGCAGCGGCGACTGGCGCGAGGTTAACTTCGAAGGGCACTTCCCCGTGGATTCCACGGCCATCGTGATCTGCGACATGTGGGACAAGCACTGGTGCTCGGGAGCGTCGGCCCGGGTGGATATCCTCGCACGCAAAATGGCGCCTGTCATCGATCAGGCCCGAGCCAACGGCGTCCAGATCATTCACGCCCCGTCCGACGTAGTGGGCTTCTATGCTTAATACCCGCAGAGAACTCTCATCCTCGGAATTCCTGCCGTCGACCCGCCCAAAGGTTTGGACTTGCCCGACCCGCCTTTGCCGATCGACGATGCAGATGGTGGATGCGATACGGCAGACAAGTTTTACCAGGCGTGGTCGCGTGAGAGCTCCGCCCTCAGCGTTGCCGGGAACGACGTCATTTCGGCGGACGGCAGGGAGATTTACAGTTTCCTCGCGCAGCGCGGAATCAAAAATCTTCTGGTCATGGGAGTTCATGCCAACATGTGCATTCTCAATCGATCCTTCGCCATCAAGCAGATGACCCGATGGGGAATTCACTGCGTGCTCATTCGCGATCTTACCGATTCCATGTACAATCCCCACGATCGCCCCTATGTTGCGCACGACCAGGGAACGGAATTGGTGGTCGAGTACATTGAACAGAATTGGTGCCCGTCGGCGTTGAGCGGGGACCTGGTCCAGGGCCTTCGGCATTAGTGCGGATTTTACGGCCTCTCGTAGGGTTAGGCCCCGTGCCTGCCCACTCGCGGGGCCGAACCGGCGGCCGGTGGGTACCCACAAGGGGTACCCCTACGTTCGGAATCCGCAACCCCCGATCCACCGGTAGATCATCTCTCAGTACTGGTTGAATTCCGTCGCGCGGCGGAAGGCCTCAACGTAGTGGCCATCCTTACGCGTCTGTTGGTTCTTCAACTCCTCACCGGCATTGGTGCGGTCGGCAGCTTCCCAATCCGGACGGTACTTGGTTATACCCGGCTCGAACTGGCTCACCTGCTTGAGCGCGGCATCCACCTTAAGGTCGACGACGCCATCGATGTTCACGAAGCTGTTCGCTTCCTGCGGCGATGGATAGAAGAAGAACATCAGAGGCACGCGGTAAGGTTGGAGTCCGAGTTGCAGCTTCTGGTTGGGGAAGTAGAGCCAAAACTCCGCGGCGCGGACGGCGTCGATGGTATTGAACGCCGCCATGCGATGGTCGGTTTTGTGCCAGCGTTCGTACCACTGGCCGGGATCGACACTCAGCAGCACGTCGGGGCGCACGCGGCGGATGATGGCCGTGGCTTCTTCCACCAGCTTCGGCTGCGGCGCATATTCGAGCATGCCGTCGTCGTAACCCATCCACGAGATATTCTCCTTGGGCGTGCCCAACATGCCCTCGGAGACTTCCTCCTCCTGCTTGCGGATGCGAGCCAGCCGTTGCGAGCTCATTTCCGGATCGTACGACCCCTTATCGTCGTTCGTGTAAATGACAATGTAGATGCGATTGTGATTCCGGTTCAAAAGGGCAATGGTTCCGCCGGCGCCGAAAACGTCGTCATCGGGATGCGGAGTGAAAAGCAAAACCGTTTTCTCGTGCAAGTCCGTCAAACTCGTATCCTGCGCCTTGAGCGAACCGCATAGCGCTAAAGCCCCAACCAGAAATGACACCGCTATCTTCATCCAATCCTCCTGATTCGGCCCGCGATCCTCACGAGCCGGAATTCCCCTCTTCGATTTTAGGGTTAACGTCGAAACCTAACATACACGTGGCCGCCGCTGGCTGCAAGGATCGTTCAGCCTCCACCCTCTTTCCCGCCTAGATTCCGATCATCGTTCGAGTGCAGCGGAACATATGGCAGAAATTCTGGAAATTGGTTAATATCAGCTCTGGGTTTGGGGTTGTTGGGCTTTGTCACCTTCTGTGGCTTCAGAATTTGGCCTCGCCTACGCAATGCTACGGCATGTGCGGAGAAGAAGAGATGGCACCTGTCACTTCCAGTGGCGGACTCAACCAATGCGATTTGGCCCCCATCGCAGAGATTGACATCCTTTGGATAACGGCTGGGCTCGGCTGTGATGGCGACACGATTGCCGTCACCGCGGCGACGCAGCCCAGCATCGAGGACCTTCTTCTTGGCGCCTTTCCTTGGGTACCCAAAGTAAAACTCCATAACCCGTTTCTCGCCTACGAGAACGGAGACGAGTTCGTCCGGTATTTTCGAGACGCAGCCGATGGCCGACTCTCGCCCTTCATTCTGGTTGTCGAAGGCTCCATTCCCAACGAGAAGAACAAAGCCGAAGGGTATTGGGCCACATTCGGCACTGATGCGAAAACCGGGCAGCCGATCAAGACCTGCGACTGGATCGATCAGTTGGCGCCCAAAGCATGGGCTGTGGTGGCGGCGGGAACCTGCGCCACGTACGGCGGCATTCATGCGATGGAAGGGAATCCCACCGGGTGCATGGGCCTGCCGGATTACCTGGGCTGGAATTGGAAATCCGGCGCAGGCATTCCCATTGTTTGCGTTCCGGGATGCCCGGTTCAACCCGACAACTTTACGGAAGTGCTCCTCTACCTGCTGAACATGGCGGCGAATCGCGCTCCGATGATTCCGTTGGACGATGCCTTGCGCCCAACCTGGCTGTTCGGGTCGACGGTGCACGAAGGATGCGATCGCGGGGGATACTACGAGCAAGCGCAGTTTGCCGAACAATATGGATTGCCGACGTGCATTGTGAAGCTGGGCTGCTGGGGGCCGGTGGTGCAATGCAATGTCGGAAAGCGTGGATGGATGGGCGGAATCGGTGGATGCCCGAACGTCGGCGGCATCTGCATTGGATGTACGATGCCAGGCTTTCCGGACAAGTTCATGCCGTTCATGAACCAGCCGCCGGGTTCGCTGCTTTCCTCGAATGCGGTGATGACCTATGGCAGCGCCATTCACGCGCTGCGCCGGTTCACCCAAGCGTCGCTCAACAAAGAACCATCCTGGAGGAGCCGTGTAAAGGGCTGAGCGGTCCTGCACTTGGCACGGCGAGCCGGAGACAGCGGGAACTCCTCTTTCGGCAAACGCTCCGGTAGTAGTAGGGGGGGGAATGGGGCGGGACTTTCGCACGCAAGCCAACGGGAGGCTCGACGGCGCGCCAGCGAGCGGCGAGCCCTTCACATTCGCCAACCTCGGGGAAGCGGAAAGCACACTCCAGGAACTCGCCGCAGTCTTTCTACAACCGGAATCTCTGAACTCCAGCACGCGCCTCAGTTTTGCCATTGGCCCTGAACCAAAACTCTCGGTTGAACCGCCGGCGTCAAATGTGGAGGCGAAATACCGCGCTCTTCTCGAGCAAATCCCTGCGGTCGTGTTCATGGCATACCTCGACAAGGGCATTGGCGAAGCCTACGTCAGCCCGCAGATTGAAGCGGCGCTGGGCTTTTCTCAAAGCGAATGGCTGGAAGACCCGGTTCGCTGGTATCAGCAGGTTCATCCCGATGACAAGGCGCGATGGAGCGTGGAAGCGGCGGAGATGTTTCTTACCGGCAAGCCTTTGCGCTCGGCTTACCGGGTCATCGCGCGCGATGGACGCGTGCTCTGGTTTCATTGCGAAGCCAAAATGATCAGGCATGACGATGGCCGCCCTTGGTTCATTCACGGCGTCGGCGTGGATGTCACCGAGCTCAAGCAGGCGGAAGGGGCGTTGCAACAGCAGCGCAACCTTCTCTCCGCCATTTTGGATACGGCCGGCGCGCTGGTGGTCGTGCTCGACGAAGACGGGCGGATCATCCGCTTCAATCGCGCCTGCGAGCAATTGACGGGCTACGCTTTCGGCGAGGTGCAAGGCCGGCTCTTGTGGGACTTGTTCCTTGCTCCCGATGGAGCCGGCCAGTTCAAATCGTTGTTCCAGCAGATTCGCAGCAGCACGTCGCGCACCGAATATGAGAGTTGCTGGGTCACGCGCGAAGGCAGCGCGAGAACGATCGCCTGGTCGGCCGCGGTCCTGGCCGGCGCCAAACAAACACCCACCTACGTGATTGCCACCGGCATCGATGTCACGGAGCGGAAGCGGGCGCAGGCAAAGTTCCAAGGGCTGCTCGAGGCCGCGCCCGACGCCATGGTCGTAATCAATCAGAGAGGTAATATTGTACTTGTGAATGCCCAGGTTGAGAAGATGTTCGGCTACTGCCGGCAGGAGCTCCTGGGAGAGAAGATTGAGAAGCTTGTGCCGGAGCGTTTGCGCGGCAAGCACGGTGGCCATCGAAGGAACTTCCTGGCCGAGCCCCGCGTGCGCCCCATGGGCGCCGGCCTTGAACTGTACGGGTTGCACAAGGACGGCAGCGAGTTCCCGGTGGAGATCAGCCTGAGTCCGCTCGAGACGGAAGAGGGCGTGCTGGTTTCGAGCGCCATCCGCGACATTAGCGAGCGCAAACGCCTGGAGAAGATCATCCTCAAGATCAGCGAGCGGGAGCAACGCCGGATCGGGCAGGATCTGCACGACGGATTGGGGCAGCACCTGACGGGCATCGCCTTGCTGAGCAAGGTCCTGGAACAGAAACTTTCCGAAGAGTCGATTCCGGAATCGTCCGATGCGGCGAAGATCGTGCGCCTGGTCAACGACGCGATTCGAAGGACCAAGGAGCTGGCCAGAGGACTTTTGCCCGTCGTCTCCGAAGCTCATGGATTGATGTCCGCATTGAAGCAACGCTCGGGCGAGCTGGAGGACCTCTTTCAGGTCAGTTGTCATTTTGATTGCCGGCAACCGGTCCTTATCGACGACGTGAATGTGGCCACTCACCTGTACCACATTGCCCAGGAGGCCTCTTTCAACGCCATCAAACACGGTAGGGCCCAGCACGTTGTGATGGTGTTGACCGCGAGCGGGAGTGAAGGGAAGCTGGTGGTGCAGGATGACGGATGCGGCTTTTTGGGGGTTCCAGCGGACCATCCCGGCATGGGGCTGAGCATCATGAAGTATCGCGCTGAAATGGTGGGCGGATCGGTGGAAGTGACGAATAACCCGGCTGGCGGAACAACCGTATTCTGCGTCTTTCCGCTTCCACACCAGGGTTGATCTCGAGGTGCCAATGCTGAGAGGGCCACATTCGGACTCGCGCGCGGGAAAGTCCAGGGTGTTCCTGGTGGACGACCATCCGGTGGTCCGGCAGGGGCTCTCCCTTCTGATCGATCGCGAGCCGGACCTCATGGTGTGCGGCGCCGCGGATGGGGCCTCCTCCGTCCTTACTGGGATGGCGAATACGACGGTAGACGTTCTGGTCCTCGACATCTCACTGGAAGGTCCGGACGGGTTGGAATTGTTGAAGACCATCAGGGTGAAACAGCCGAACTTGCCGGTGCTAATCCTTTCCATGCACGACGAGCTCATCTACGCCGAGCGTGCCATGCGTGCCGGCGCGAATGGCTACATCATGAAGCAGGAGGCGACGGAGAGAGTGCTGGTCGCCATTCGAACCATTCTTCAGGGCAAGGTCTATCTCAGCGATCGATTGACGAATACGATGCTTCAGCAGTATGTCCGCGGGACCTCGCCAGCAGCCGCTTCTCCCCTGGTGAATCTCTCCGACCGTGAACTGGAAGTCTTCCGGTTGATTGGGGAAGGACACGGCACCCGCCAGATCGCCGATGAGTTGCACCTGAGCGTGAAGACCATCGAGTCCTACCAAGCGCATATCAAGGAGAAACTGGCCTTGCGCAATGCCCGGGAGCTCTTGCAGCATGCGATCGAATGGGCTGTGACGGTTAAGGGTCGGCGGTAGATCCCACAAGCTCCCGCCTACAGTAGGTTGTCCGAAGGCAGAGGTGCCCCGGTCAGAGAACCCGTGCTGAGGCCGCAGGGAGGAAGTCTACCGCGACGAATTGTCCGTGCCTTTGTTTTCATCAACATCCCCGGATGAACCTTCATTTCCAGAAGATTGCGACGTCCTCGACCCGACGCTTTACCCGAGATCCACGGCGCACAGCCCTGAGACCTCGAACTGACACCTAAAACATGCCCTCCTTTATTTTCATAGACATCCCCGGATGAACCTTCATTTTGCGTATTTACGAGGGTCCTTCAACCTGCGATCAAACTGGAAACGGTGGTTGCGTCCCCCTGACACCCGACACCTCGCCCCCCAAACCTGCCTTTCTTTGTTTTCATCAACATCCCCGGATGAACCTTCATTTTCGCAACTTTCCACGTCCGTTTTCTGCTCAAACAGTCGGCACCGTCGCGACGGCCTCTGCGCCCCGGACTCGCCAACCTTCATTTTGACATCTCTTGGGCGATAGCCTGTACCTCTGACGCTTGGCACTTACCGCCCCCCTTCTCGGCGACAACTCCGCCCGGGATTCGCCGGTCGCGGGCCGAGTTCTGCGGACGGGCCCGCCCGCCAGTCGGCTGTAGCCTTCAACGATAGCAGACGTCGCTAGTTATTGTCAAGAGAAAAGTTGTCATATGATAAAATCTTTTAGAAACAGACAGAAAGTCAGGGATTCCTCCTGCTCGCGACACGAGGAACTTTGCGAGGAGGTCTAATTGTCACAAATTGCGCCGGAGCAGCAGCGAAAGTAACGCCTGATCGGTGGTCGCACAAGGGGCGATTCGCGGACCCGAATGAAGGTAGCGGTAGCGCAAGGCTCGCTCTCCAGCCTTGCGGTTCTTCGCATCGGCCCTGGATCAAGCCGGTGCCGACCAAAGTCGCACCGAGGAAAGAGCCGCAGGGCCGGAGGGCGGACCCTGTGTTACCTCCGCCGTTCCGCTGATTCCCCTGCCTCTATCAGGGAATCCCCGATAGCGAGCATACGGTGAATCCCGACAGCAGATTCAGGATGTACCCTATTGTGAGCATCCTTCTGCGGTTGTTATTGTCCCTATAGAAAATTTGGATAGATGGTTGCCCCGAATGGGCGCAGTGGCTTCCCTGCGAGAGATTGGGGTTCGGTGTGCTTTCGCCGAAGTGCGGGGGACTTCGGGGCTTCTAGCGTGCGAAGTCTTACTCCGCTGGTATCGGTCCGATCCCGAAAGGAGAGACTGGCAATGGCATCCGAATCCGTTCCCTACGGTCGAAAGACTCAAAAGCCCTCACCCGTTTCCGATGTGCACATTCTCTGGATCACCGCCGGCCTTGGCTGCGACGGCGATTCCGTCTCGGTGACGGCGGCAACGCAGCCGAGCATTGAGGACGTCTTGCTGGATGCGATCCCGGGATTGCCTCACGTGCATCTGCACAACCCCGTGCTTGCCTACGAAAACGGCGGCGACTTTCTCAAGTTCTGGTACGACGCCGAGAAAGGCAAGCTGGACCCGTTTGTTCTAGTGGTGGAAGGATCGATTCCCAACGAAAAAATCAAGAAAGAAGGCTACTGGGCGGCGCTCGGAACCGATCCGACTACCGGCCAGCCGATCACGACCAATGAGTGGATTGATCGGCTTGCGCCCAAGGCGCTGGCAGTGGTGGCCTGTGGCACTTGCGCGACTTACGGCGGAATCCATGCCATGCAGGGAAACCCCACGGGCGCGATGGGATTGGCCGACTATCTGGGGTGGAATTGGAAGTCCAAAGCGGGACTGCCCATTGTGAACGTCCCGGGCTGCCCCGTCCAGCCGGACAACTTCATGGAAACAGTCCTTTATCTCCTCTATCAGGTGTCGGGCTTGGCGCCAATGATTCCCCTCGATGACCAGTTGCGGCCAAAGTGGCTTTTTGGATCGACCGTCCATGACGGATGCGACCGCGCCGGCTACTACGAGCAGGGCGATTTCGCCGAAGTCTACGGCTCGCCGAAGTGCATTGTGAAGCTGGGCTGCTGGGGCCCGGTCGTGAATTGCAACGTGCCCAAACGCGGCTGGATGGCGGGCATCGGCGGATGCCCGAACGTTGGAGGTATCTGCATTGGCTGCACCATGCCGGGCTTCCCCGACAAGTTCATGCCGTTCATGGATGAACCGCCCGGGGCAAAAGTCTCCGCCGCCAGCATTGGGATTTACGGCAAGACCATCCGAACGCTGCGCACGTTCACCAACGACACCGTCAACAAAGAACCGAAGTGGCGGCATCCTCGCGCCGAACTCACCACGGGCTATCGACCCGGAGCGTACTAAGAAAACGACAAAGGAGCGGAAATCATGGCCACAATGACCTCGGCGGAAAAGGGAACGCCCACCGGTTCGAGAAAACTCGTGGAGATGAACTGGGACCCGATTACTCGAATCGTCGGCAGCTTGGGGATTTTCACCAAGATTGATTTCGAGAACCGGCAGGTCGCCGAGTGCCACAGCACTTCGTCGATCTTTCGGGGCTATAGCATTTTTATGAAGGGCAAGGACCCGCGCGATGCGCACTTCATTACCAGCCGCATTTGCGGGATCTGCGGCGACAACCACGCGACGTGCGCCACCTACGCCCAAAACATGGCGTTTGGCGTGCGCCCGCCCGCGCTCGCTGAATGGATTGTCAATCTCGGTGAAGCCGCCGAGTACATGTTCGACCACAACATCTTTCAGGACAACCTCGTAGGTGTGGATTTCTGCGAGCAGATGGTGAAGGAAACGAATCCTTCCGTATTTGCCAAGGCGGAAAAAACCAGCGCACCGCACTCAAACCTTCACGGCTTCCGGACTATCGCTGACATCATGCGCGCGCTGAATCCGTTTACCGGCTCGTTCTATCGCGAGGCATTGCAAATGAGCCGGATGACGCGCGAGATGTTTTGCCTGATGGAAGGGCGGCACGTACATCCCTCCACACTCTACCCGGGCGGGGTAGGAACGGTCCCGACCGTTCAGCTCTTCACCGATTACCTTGTGCGTTTGATGAAGTACGTGGAGTTCATGAAGAAGGTCGTGCCCTTGCACGACGATCTGTTTGATTTCTTCTATGAAGCGCCTCCCGGTTACGAAGAGGTGGGCCGGCGCCGCGTTCTGCTGGGCTGTTGGGGCTCGTTCAACAACCCTGCCGTGTGCGATTACACGTACAAGAAAATGACCGAATGGGGCCGCGGGATGTATGTGACCCCCGGCGTGGTCGTAGACGATAAGTTGGTCACAACGGACCTCGTGGACATCAACCTGAATATTCGAATCCTTCTCGGAAGCTCGTACTATGAAGGATGGGAGCACGCCGAAAAGTTTGTCGACAAGGATCCATTGGGTAATCCGGTGGATCAGAACCATCCCTGGAACCAAACGACGATTCCGCGGCCGCAAAAGCGCGACTTCGCCGGCAAGTACACGTGGGTGATGTCGCCGCGCTGGCTCGACAAGAGGACTGGTGACCACCTGGCGCTGGATACGGGTGGAGGGCCGATTGCGCGGCTGTGGGCGACGGCGCTCGCGGGACTTGTGGACATCGGCTATATCAAGTCGACGGGACGGAGCGTGAAGATGTACCTGCCCAAGACCGCTTCCCTGCCCGAGGTCGAATTCGAATGGAAGATTCCCAAATGGAGCAACGCCATCGAGCGCGACCGCGCGCGGACTTACTTCCAGGTCTACGCGGCGTCGGCTGCCCTCTACTTCGTCGAGCAGGCGCTGACGGAATTGCACAAGGGTAGGACCAAAACCTGGTCCGATTTCACTGTGCCGGAGGAAGGCATCGGCTGCGGATTCCATGAAGCGGTGCGCGGAGTACTGTCGCATCACGTCGTCATCCGCGGCGGCAAGATCGCGAATTACCATCCCTATCCGCCAACGCCGTGGAACGCCAATCCTCGCGATATTTACGGTACGCCCGGCCCCTATGAGGACGCGGTACAAAACACTCCGATTTTCGAGGAGAACGGCCCGGACAAATTCAAGGGCATCGACATCATGCGCGCCGTGCGGAGTTTCGATCCTTGCCTGCCCTGCGGCGTCCACATGTACCTCGGCAATGGGAAGGTACTCCAGACCCATCACTCCCCAATGTTCGGGGTGCACTCTTGATTTGAACATGCGTCGGGACAAAGCGAGCGGTGATGCGAACGATAGGCAGGAGTGGATCGGACCAACACGGTTCGCCTGCTAAGCCTCCGCCGCTCGCGACCAAGGGTTCTTAAGGAGTCTATGGCGGAGGACACGGCACTCCAAAATCAAATGCAGCGAATCGGGGAGATGGTCGGGCAGCTCGAGGCCAATGCCGACCCCAACGCCCGCGCCTTGGCGAAGGAGCTTCTCGAATCCCTGATGGCCTTCCATGGCGCCGCCTTGGAACGAGTTTTGGAGATCGCTTCTGAGTCCGGCGAACCGGGGGAGACAATCATTCGGAAGTGTGGGCGCGATGAACTGGTCAGCAGCGCGCTGCTCCTCTATGGACTGCATCCGGAGGATTTACGCACTCGCGCGTGATCGCGCGCCCTGGAGCAAGTCGCGGCCCTACCTTGAGTCTCATGCCGCGAGAGCGGAACTGGTCTCCATCAGCGAGGATGCGGTGGTTACGCTGCGGCTGCATCTGAAGCCCAACGGCTGCGGCTCGACTGCAGCGTCGGTGAAATCCAATCTTGAAGCAGCCGTCCTAAATGCCGCGCCGGACGCCACATCCATAGTCGTCGAGGAGATAGGAGCGCCGTCGACGGGATCTGGATTCGTATCGGTGGCGCAACTCATCGGCAGCAAGGCGGGAACTCCTATGGTCGCGGGGTCAGTGGTAGGGGGCGGTGGTTGACATGCCTCCGGTGCTTCCATCTCAACAGGAAAGCGCGTTTGCGGCTCTGCGCCAGTTCGCCCGCAAGCGGACTCTCGCGGAGCGCTGCGAGATGTGCAGCCGTGAACTCGCTCCCGGGCATGAACACCTGGTGGAGCCAGCGAACCGCAGGTTGATCTGCGCTTGCGATGCGTGCGCCATTCTCTTCGAGGGGCAGAGCGGCACGAAGTACAAGCGCGTCCCCCGCCGCGTGCTCTACCTGCGGGATTTTCAGATGAGCGACGGCCAGTGGGACGGGCTTGATGGTTCCGATCGAGATGGCGTTCTTTTTCAAGAGCACGCCACATGGACGAGTGATCGCTCTCTACCCCAGCCCCGCGGGACCCATGGAATCGCTGCTTTCTCTCGATACGTGGACTGACATCGTCGGAGGCGAATTCCGTGCTGAATGAGATGAAGGACGATGTTGTGGCGCTGCTAGTGAACCGCGTAGGACACGCCCGGGGCTCTTCCCCAGCGGAGTATTACCTGGTTCCGATCGATGAGTGCTACAAGCTGGTCGGCCTGATCCGCACCCACTGGCGGGGACTTTCCGGAGGCACGGAGGTTTGGCGCGAGATTGGCGCTTTTTTTGCCGCACTCAAGAGTCGAGCCGGGTTTTGGTGGCGAGGCCTTGAATGCCTGATTTGAGACTCAACGTCGAAAGTGCCGAGGTGGTCCAGTACGCGGCCATCCCCTCGTTGGCGTTTAAGGTGCAGGTCGTCAATCTCCCGAGCGAAGAGATTATTCACACCATTGCGTTGCGGGCGCAAATCCAGATCGAAGTGACACGCCGGAAATACGACGCAAGCGAGCAAGCTAAGCTTCGCGACCTTTTTGGCGAACCGGATCGCTGGGGCCAAACCCTGCGGAATATGCTGTGGACCCACGCGAGCGTGATGGTGCCACGCTTTTCGGGTAGCACGCTGACGGAGATTCCCGTTCCGTGCACATTTGACTTCAACGTTGCCGCCACAAAGTATTTTCACGGCTTAACGAGCGGGGATCTGCCGCTCTGCTTTCAGTTCAGCGGAACGATCTTCTATCAGCGGGAGGATGGCACGCTGCAGGTCTCCCCTATTTCCTGGGAGCAAAGAAGCGAAGTACCGGTTGCCGGTCAAGGTATGGAAAGGCCTGATGGACTTGTACTACCCGAATTCCGCCTGGTTGGCATTGCGACGAGACACATTCGAAAAGCTCTATCGGTACAAAGTGAGCGAAGGAATCCCCACTTGGGAAGAAGCGCTGGAGAGGGCGCTCGACGCTCTCCCGGAAACGGTGCGCTCATGAATGCCGCGATGGTCGACGGGATCGTGAAGGCCGTGCTCTATGAGGGGTACATGCTTTACCCCTATCGGCCTTCGGCGGTCAAGAACCGTCAGCGATTCAACTTTGGCGTCGTCTATCCGCGTGCGTACAGTCATGCGCAGGGCGGCACCGACGCATGGTCGATGCAAACGGAGTGCCTGGTCCAAGGAAATGGGCTAACCCATTGCACCGTGCGCGTCAGATTCCTGCGCATGGTAGAGCGTTCCGTGGGAAAGCCCGCGGCCCCTACGAGTGAGCTTTCCGCGTTGGCAAGAGAAGCGCATCGAAAAGGTCGAAAGGTTGGAAGTCAACGGCACGATTTACCAGGCATGGCAAGAGGCCGTGGAGGAAGTGATTGAAGTCACCGAGTTCAATCTCTTCGCGCTTGCCGTCCGAACGATGCAATGGCCCATCCGGTTATCGGCTACGCACGAAAGCGAAGCTCTCCGGGATACGAACGGCTTGATCGCGGGTATTCTTCAACGCCACAAAGCAAGCATTTCTGGAACAATTCATCTGTCCGCAGAACAGGTAAAGCCCGGCCTGTTCAAGCTTACGGTGCAGATTGAAAACGACACGCCGATGAAAATCGCGATGTCCGTTACCCGCGAAGAAGCCCTGGCGCAGTCGCTCGTTTCCGCCCATACGATCCTGGAGTTGCGCGGCGGCGAATTTGTTTCGCTGGTCGATCCCCCGCCGGCACACCAGGACTTTGCCAAGGCGTGCAAAAACGTCGGAACGTGGCCGGTCCTTGTCGGAGAAGAGGGCAAGCGCGACACGATGCTCTCGTCGCCGATCATTCTGTACGACTATCCGCAGATTTCCCCGGAAAGCCCGGGTGATTTGTTCGACGGCGCGGAAATCGATGAAATCCTATCGCTGCGGATTATGACGATGACCGAGGAGGAAAAGGCGGAGATGCGGCAGTCCGATGAGCGCGCCCGGCAGATTCTTGAGCGGACAGAGTCCTTGCCGCCGGAGCAATTGATGAAACTTCACGGCGCCGTGCGCGGCCTACGCGCCGTCAGAGAGGAGATGCCTTGAACGAGTGGGAATGGCAACTCCTGGAAGACAAGAAGCCGGTCGAGTCGATCGAGATTCTGGGCGTTCAGTTAGGACGCGGCGATCGGGTCAGGCTGCGTCCACGCGTGGGCGGCGATGTTTTCGATCTCGCGCTCGCCGGCAAGACCGCCGCCATCGAATCCATCGAGCAGGACTACGAAGGAAAGACGCACATTTGCGTGATCCTTGACGACGATCCCGGGCGCGACATCGGCTTGATGAGGCAGCCGGGGCACCGTTTCTTCTTCGCTCCGGAGGAGATCGAACCGGTTGCCGCAAACGAGGAGCGGCCGGCGGTAATAGCCAAAAGGATCCTCATCGCCGGGATCGGAAACATTTTTTTGGCGGACGACGGATTCGGCGTAGAGGTAGCGAGCCGACTCGCAAACTGGTCCTTTCCCTCCGGAGTCCGTGTGACCGACTTCGGCATCCGAGGGTTTGATCTCGCATATGCCCTGATGGAGGGCTATGAGACCACAATTCTTGTCGATGCTTTTCCCGGTGAGGGCGAGCCCGGCACACTTTTCGTAGTCGAGCCCGACTTGAAGGACCTGAATGATAGCAGACTGCAGCAAGGTTTTGTGGAACCCCATGCGATGAATCCCCTCAACGTGCTGCGGATGGCAACCAGCATGGGGGGCCATCTCAAGCGCGTGCTGCTGGTGGGCTGCGTGCCCGCGACGCTCGGGCCGGAAGAAGGTCAGATGGGGCTGAGTGCGCCCGTGGCGGCTGCCGTGGATGAAGCCGTTAAGCTCATCGATTCACTCGTGGCGCGAATTCTTGCGGGAGATTGGCCTGCAAACAAATAAACCGGATTCCCATTGCGCAAAGGAGACTCGCATGGCAACTCAAATCATGAATCGGATGGAAGAGGAAACTGGGGTCGATAAGGAAACGCTCTACATGTTCGGAGGCGTGGCGCTGGTGGTTCTAGGCGCGGGACTGGTGCTATCCAATTCCACCGTGCGCCGTTATCTCAAGCAGATCGGTTTGGGCGATTTGGCCTCGGCTGCTTTGCCCGACATCGAGCGGTACTTTCGTCTGCGTGCGATGTAGCGCACTCGAAGTCGCAGGAATCGCCACAGTGGACTGAAATTTGAGTTGCTTTAGCTTTACGATTGCGTCTGCGTGGAGGAAGAGGGCGCGACTTGACGGCACCGAACGCCTGGTTCCGATGGACAGGTCGAAAATTCCACGTCTCGCCCCGCGAATCAGGACTGGGAAGCAAGGGATTTGGTCATGCAAACAGAAACCCAAAGGGGAATTGCCACGTTGCGATACTTGATCGATCGATCTGGGAGCAGTTTTACGGTCCAAGCCTTCGCCACCGGTGTCCTTTCCGCCTTTGGCCATAATCCGACGATTGCGATCGGCGACTACGACGGAGTGATTCAATCTCCTTCCGAAACCTTCGAACAGGCCTCGATGCGGTTGACGCTGCGGACGACCGCCATGGAAGTTCTTGACGATATGAAGAAGGACGACCTCCAGAAACTCGAACGAGAGATGTATGAAAAAATCCTCGAAGTCAGCCGCTACCCGACGGCGGATTATGAGAGCAGACAGATTACGACGCAGAAGCTAAGCGATGACCTCTTTCACGTCACCGTCCTCGGCGAACTCTCGTTTCACGGCGTTAGGCATCCTCATTCCTTCGGCGCGCGTGTGACAAAGATGGGGAGTATGCTCCGCATTTCGGGTGATTTCATCTTGCGACAGTCGGATTATGGGATCAAGCCGCTACACGGTTGCTGGCGGAGTTTGCGATTGAAGGACGAGCTCAAATTCAAGTTTGAACTTGTGGCTCGAAGACAGGATGAAGTGAGTGCAAGCGGATAGCTGAAACACAATCTTGGTGAAGGGAGTTGCTTCGTGTGCCTGGCCATTCCGGGGAAGATCGTCGAGCTGGATGCGCAAAATACCAATCTAGCCCTCGTTGACGTAGTCGGCGTGCGGCGCAAGGTGGATTTGGGGCTCTTGCAGGACGATCCGCCCGTCCTCGGGGACTGGGTGCTGATCCACGTTGGCTTTGCCATGAGCAAGATCAGTGAGGCCGATGCGGCGGACCAAATGCGAACCCTCACCATGCTGGGCGAGTCCGATGCCGCCATGCAAGAGGTCCGTGGGTATGGCTTAGACAACGAAGTGCAACAGCCATTGTCTGAGGGGCGGAAGACATGAGATTTGTGGATGAGTTCCGGAAACCGGAGTTGATTACCAAGGCCGGCGAAGAGATCCGCCGCCTTGCCGATCCCAATCGGCATTACCGGATCATGGAAGTGTGCGGCGGGCACACCCACGCAATTTACCGCTTCGGCTTGAAGGATTTACTTCCTTCGAACGTCGACTTGATCCATGGCCCCGGATGCCCGGTCTGTGTTCTGCCCATGGGGCGCATCGATGATGGCTTGTCCTTGGCAGCGCAGCCGGACTTCATTTTCGCCGCCTTTGGCGACATGATGCGCGTTCCGGGTACGCACGGAAGCCCGCTCGAATACAAGGCGCGGGGCATGGACGTGCGAATCGTTTACTCGCCTGCGGATGCGCTCAAGCTGGCGCGCGGCAACCCGGGAAAGCACGTCATCTTTTTTGCCATAGGCTTTGAAACAACAGCGCCCTCGACGGCCCTAACGCTCATGCGCGCGAAGGCGGAGGGCCTGCACAATTTCTCCGTATTCTGCAACCACGTCACCATCATTCCGGCGATCCGCGCGATCCTGGACTCACCCGACATGCGATTGGATGGGTTCGTCGGCCCCGGTCACGTTTCCACGGTGATTGGCTGCCGTCCGTACGACTGGATCGCCAAGAAGGAAGGCAAGCCCGTGGTCGTGTCCGGCTTCGAGCCGCTGGATATTCTGCAATCCATCGTGATGCTTCTCGCTCAGCTTCGGCGGGGCGAGGCAAAAGTCGAGAATCAATATAAGCGCGTTGTTCCCTGGGAAGGCAACCGCTCCGCGCTGCGCGTGATGGGGGAAGTTTTTGAGCTTCGGCCTTATTTTGAATGGCGCGGCCTGGGATTCATTTCGCAATCCGCCCTCAAAATCCGCCCGACTTACGCCGAGTGGGACACCGAGCAACGATTCTCTGTCCCTGGCGTGAGGGTGACCGACCCCAAGGCGGCCCAGTGTGGTGAAGTCCTGAAAGGCGTCCTCAAGCCTGCGCAGTGCAAGCTTTTTGGGCGCGAGTGTACTCCCGAACGGCCGATCGGCGCTTTGATGGTCTCATCGGAAGGGTCTTGCGCGGCTTATTACAACTATGAGCACCGCAAGCTCGTTGCCCTTGAGGCTGCCGCGGCGAATTGAGCGCATATGATCTCCATAGCTACCTCTCCGCCCAAGATCAAGTTTCGCGAACCGCAGATTGAAATGGCGCACGGTGCCGGCGGCAAGGCGAGCCGGAGACTTGTGGAAGGATTGTTTGCCCCCATCCTCTTTGGTGATTCCCACACGCCGCTGGGTGATGCCGCCCATATTCAAATCAACGGCACTCGCATCGCCATGACCACGGACAGCTTTGTGGTGAAGCCGCTGCGCTTCCCCGGCGGGTCCATCGGAGAATTGGCCATTAATGGCACCGTGAACGACCTCGCTGTATCCGGCGCGCGAGCGGAAGCGATCACCGTAACCTTTGTTCTCGAAGCCGGATTGCCGACGGACGTCCTGGAAGCGGAAGTCCGCGCCATGGCGCAGGCTGCGCAAAACGCCGGGGTCATGATCGCCGGTGGCGACACCAAAGTGGTGGAGCACGGCAGGGCCGATGGCATGTACATCACGACGACGGGCATTGGACGCCTCCTCGCGGGAGTTGCGATTTCTCCGGCGTCCGTGCGGCCGGGCGATAAGGTCCTCCTCTCGGGTCCCATGGGAGACCATGGCGTCACCATCTTGCTCGCGCGGGGCGATCTTGATTTGGAAGCCGAGCTGCGTTCTGACACGCGGCCCGTTCTTCCGCTCGTTCAGGGGCTCGTGCGGGAAGCGGGCGCCGGAGTGCGGTGGATGCGCGACCCCACGCGCGGCGGCGTAGCCACGTCCCTCAACGAATTGGCGCGGGACTGCGGACACGGAATTGTTTTGTTCGAGGAGACACTCCCTGTTCACGATTCGGTTCGCGGCGCCTGTGAGCTTCTAGGGCTCGATCCTCTCCACATTGCGAACGAAGGGCAGTTCTTGGCCGTCGTTTCCTCCGAGCAGGCGGAATCTGCGCTAAAAGCTGTGTGCGCGACGCCAGGGGGCGAAGAAGCTGCGATCATCGGCGAAGTTCGCGAGCAGCCTTCCGGCGCGGTTTTGGTGACAACCCTTTACGGCGGCAGCCGCATTGTGGACATGCTGGTGGGTGACCCTTTGCCTCGGATTTGCTAGGAGGCACAATGGCAACGAGTCTTGAACTGAGTGCACACGTCGAGCAGCGATTACTCGCGCGCAACCAGGTGCTCGAATCCTTTTTCGCCAGAGAAGCCCGGCGGTTGGCGGAAGCTTGCCAGGAAATGTCGGACCGATTTTTGCACGGCGGCCGGCTGCTGGCATTTGGGCGCGGGCCCTATGCGACGGACGCGCAGCACGTCGCGGTGGAGTTTGTTCATCCGGTCATCGTGGGAAAACGCGCGCTCCCCGCACTGGACGTTTCGCTGGCCTTTAAGCCGTGGCTCGAAACTCTTGTCCAAACCCAAGACATCGTTATGGGCTTTGGGCCGCCCGAGGGGGACGTTTTGGTTTGGGCAGCGCTCGACGAGGCCCACGCGCTCCGAGCGATGACCTTTGCCCTACCTGGGACTCAAGGCTCCTACTTCGCTCCCGCCGCCACCGACGACCCCTTCCTACACCAGGAATTGGTTGAGATCCTCTACCACACGCTGTGGGAGACGGTGCACGTTTTCTTCGAGCACCGCGAACTGGGCCATGACGTGGGCCAAGCCGGGTTTTTGTATCCCTTCCTCGGCAATGAAAAACAGGAGACATTCAACGTTATCGAGGAAGTTGCCGCTTCCATCCAGATGAAGGTGCGAGACGATGCTGGATTGCGCGAGCAAACTGCCCGAGAAGAAAGCGAACGGATCGCCAAAGCCGCCGCGGCCATGCGCGAACGGATCGACAGCGGCGGCAAATTGATTATGTTTGGCAATGGCGGCTCGGCTACGGACGCCAACGACTGGGCCATCGATTGTTTCATGCCGCCCGAGGGATACCATGCCATTCCCGCGATATCTCTTTCCATGGAGCCAGCAAACCTCTCCGCCATAGCGAACGACGTTGGCACCGACTTGATTTTCCAGCGCCAGCTCATCGCCCAGGCGAGGCCCAACGACGTCGCCATTGGCATCTCCACCAGCGGCAGCTCCAAAAACATCGTTATGGCACTGGAAGAAGCGCGAAAGCGAAACCTGCTGACGGTGGCGCTACTCGGGTATGACGGAGGTGAAATCGTGCGCCGCGGCTTGGCGGATTTTCCGCTGGTCGTGCGTTCGGACTATATCCCGCGCATTCAGGAAGTCCACGCGTCGATTTACCACCTAATCCGCGAAGTGATGGAGGACCTCGGCCATGCCTAACTTGGAGCTTTACGGGACGGCAGGCTGCCCCTACACCAGCGAGCTGCGTGAATGGCTGGAATGGAAGGGGAGCGATTTTACCGAATACGATGTGGAAGCCGATGGCCACGCGCGCGAGCGCATGGTAACGTTGGCATCGGCGCCGTACACGGTGCCACTGCTTGTCGAGGACGGGAAAGTGATCCAAATCGGATGGCAGGGCCGCAGCTGCGTTATCGCTGGAACGTAAAGGCGTGCCGAATCATTACTCGCCCAAGCAGGGGTGGTCGCGTTCGCAAATCTCGAGTCGATTGCTTCAAGTGAAGAGACGAACGTCGCGGTCCGCAAGGGTCGCGTGAGGGCGGAGGGTGGCGAGCGCACGGTACATCCTCAGGCTTCGTTGTCACGTGCCGCACGGAAATTCATGAAATCACCCACAGGCTGGGGATTGACACTCGCTACAATCTCCGCGAGGGGGGAGCACCAGGGTGTAGTATTTGGCCAGGTTTGGAAGATCCTTGTCGAAGATCAGATCGAAGGGTATATGCGCGTGAATCAGCGCCTGCTCCACCAGGATGGTGCTGATCTGTGCCCCTACGAGACCCATTTTGTTAATGCGGGGTAAAGATTTAGGGATGGTCCCTGGCACAGCGGAAGCCGACAGGGATTTCGCCCCCATCCGTATCTTGAGCTAAACGACGGGAAACGCGCAAGGAAGCGGCGTCGCTCTGCCAAAATCCTCCGCGAGCTACCGCCAGGGCATTCGAGGCAAGGGGCTGCTCGACGTCAGGACCTGTCGCCACGGAATCAACACTATACTTGTCGAAGTAGCGATCCAGAACCCATTCGGAGACGTTCCCCAACATGTCGTAAAGACCATAGGCATTGGGCTGCTTCGTACCCACGGCATGGGGTGCATCGCCACTGTTGTCTGCGTACCAGGCGATCTTAGAGATCACGCCGTAATAAGGCTGGGAATTTCCCCCTCGTGCTGCGTATTCCCACTCCGCTTCGGTTGGCAGGCGTCCACCCATTGCCTTGCAATAGTCTTTGGCTTCGGCCCAAGTCACACCACTCATGGGAAGCGTGCCAGCACTCGCCGGAGTGTGCAGTTCGGCTTTTGGGGTGTACTTAAGATAGGCGGCAACCGTCACTTCGGTTTGGCCCAGCCAGAAGCCTTTCTCGATGGCCACCTGGTGGGTTGGCTTCTCGTCGTCCTTGCATTCGCTATCCTGCGCCGAACAACCCATGATGAATGTCCCGGGAGGGATCCAAACATAATTCAATCCGTCGGCAGGATTGCGCCAAGTCTTCGGTTGTGAGCTGGTAGGAGAGGTGACGGCCACAGGAGGATTCACAACAATGGGCGTCGGCACGGGCGGAATAGGTTTTTGCGGATTCCGTAATTTCCAAACGACGATCATCCCGGCCGCCACCACCAAAGCCAGGAGGGAACCGGCGATCCATGTTGCTCGACTCTTGATCTCCGGCAACGGGCGCGGAGCTCGTTCGCCCGCAAGCGCGGCCAAAGTTGCGTCGAGGAGCCGCTTCACGTTCTGGTCGGTGCAACCCTCCGGGGCGTCGAGCCACTGGGTCATGGCGAGGAAGTATTCCAGATCCTCGGGCAGGCCTGCTGCGAAATCCGGAAAGGGATAATTCGCTTCTTGCCGTTGAAGGCGTGGCCAACTTCGCTGAGAACATGGGGCGAGGCCGCGGCGTGATCGGTGAGAATCAGCACGAACGCGCGAGCCGAATTGATGCCTTCCACGATGGCGACGGGGAAGTCCGCGCCCGGCTCGATGTTCCTCGGAGCGATCCAGCAGGAAACCCCGGCGGTCTCCAAGGCCGCGCAAATGCGGTCCGCTGTCGTCTTGTCCGCGGATGCATAACTAATGAAGACTTGTTGGGCCATATCCGGCTTCGATACGACAGTGCCTTTCATTCATTCTTTTGCTTGGCGGCTTCTTCCTGGCCTGCCGCCCACTTCGCATGCTCCTGGGAAACGAGGGACTCGATCCGTTCGGCCAGAAGTACATGCGCGGCAGGGGCCGCGGTATAAGGACCGGCGCTCGCAAGGTAGAGAAACTTCTCGTGTTTCAAAGTCTCGCAGGTTGAGCGGTAAGTAATCCAATTGTGGTGGTATTGGTTGAGTTGCAGAAGTCCCTCGAGCACCGCGATCAAAACTCCGAGGCTTCCGGTGACCGGCGCGGGCAGATGCAGACCTGCCGACAAGGGCACGAGTGCGGCCGCCACAATCTCAATAATCTTGAGCCACTTATAAACCGTTTGGCTATGGTTACTCTTCCGATCGTACCAATCAATTTGATCTTCCAGCCGCTGCAAAGTGGGATCTGCTTCGGTCATCGTTGCGCCTTTCGCCCCGCCCATGGGTCGTGGTTTGATTTTGTAGCGGCGAGTTTACTTCGCCACAGGGCGGCGTTTCGCCGCCCCTACATTCGCCCCCGATGGAGGCCTCTATCTACTGCGTCGCCTCCAGGTGTTCTAGCACAAACGGATACACATCCTTCGCCGCGTTCTTGCCAAAAATGCAGTCGATGTGCCCGTAGCCAGGAATCACGTGCCGCTTGTACAGACTGCTACCATTCGCCTTGGCCAAATCATTCATCGTTATTTCCGTGCTGGCAGGGAGAAAACATTCATTCTGCTCTCCGTGGATAAATGTGAGAGGAATGGCCAACCGGTCCAGATGGGGCAAGTAAACGTCGCCGCCGTTAAAGTCCACCAGATGGCCGGTGTTGGTGAGTCGCGCGAGGTGCATGAACGCCTTCATATTGGCCACGCCAAACATTTCGTGCAGGCTATTGTGCGTCGCCTCGTTCAGGTTAGCGTGTTCGTAAAGCGGCGCGTACATGAAGCTGATGCGGTGGCAAGTCGCGTTCGTGCAGCGATTCGTGAGCTCCAGTGGGTAGAGCTTCAGCCCCTCGTCGTAAATCTTGGCTACCAACGCTTCATGGTTGTCCACGTAGGCGGTCAAGGTTTCAATGCCCACATCCTTCAGGAACGAAGGAAGGTGCAGGCCGGTCTTAAGGTGCGTTGCAAGCGGAGTGAGGATTTCTGTCGCGATTTGCGACGCGACCGCGGACCTCACGCCTTTGAGTCCGGCCAGCATCGCCATGAAGAATGTAGTGGAACCCCAGCAATGCACCACCATCTGGACACTCTTCGCGCCTGTCAGTTCCAGCACTTTGGCGACGGCAGCGGGATAGTCCTTGGTGGCCACGTCGTCGCCACTCGCCTGAAGCGTGGCGGCGGGCAGTTCGATGCTCGAACGGTAATCGAGCAGCCACACGTCATAGCCGTGGGCGTAGAGGTATTCCAGCAGGTTGGTTTCGATAGTGTCGATGGAATAGAGCAAGCTGGAAACGCCCAGCCCATGCGAAAGGATCACCGGCCCTTTGGCGCCGCCCCGATAGCGAGTGAGGCGTAGGCCCACGCCATCCGACGCGCGGAAATACGCCACTTGGGGCGCGCCCACGCGCAGTGGCCGCTTTTGGCGCGGCGGGGCATCCACGTTGAACACGCTGGGGCGGACGAACACGTCGGCATAAGTGTCAAACAATGGCCCCATAAAGAACTTCCCGAATTTGGCTCCCGCCTCGATACGTTGGGTCAGGCTGCCCGCATTGATGATCTTCATGGTAGTCATTTGGCGCGCGAAATCCTCCGGCGCGATGTGGAGAATCCCTTTGCCCAGGATCGGGCCGGCCGCGCCCTCGCCATCGTAAACTGTGATATAGAGGGTCGAAGTCGCCGGCCACGATTGGAAAACGTTATCAGGGTGCGTCTGCTTAAAGCCGTCGAAGTAGATAGGTGCGGCCATCGTCCGCGACCATCTTCATCCGGTAGCGCATATTGTGGGTATCGACGTTATTCGCGTCCACCGTGAAGAGGTTGAAAATCCCCTCCGTAATGGTGAGCGGCTGCGGCGAAAGGGTGGGCGCCAAGACTGTCCCCACCATGCGTGCTTCGTGGGCGGGGTTCGAGATCATATCGTCCAGATCTTCACTCACAATGGTGAGGGTGAATTGCAGTGGCGAGTTGTCCGTTTCGCCCTGGCTGTACCCTTGCTGGTAGCAGGGGTCAAGCTGGAGCGGGGGTGTTGCGGTTCTCACCGCTGAAGAAAAATATCCCTTCATTGTCTCGGTGAATTCGACTCCCGCCTTCACGGGCGCGGAGAGTTTTGGCGCGGAGGGAAGGGAATAATCGATTTGCCATCCGCGATCCTTCGCCATCAGGGCAACCGACCGCTCGGTGATCGCGGAGATCGTGAGGAGCGGGTTGACTCCGAGGGGAGTGGGGATCACCGAACCGTCTGACACGTATAGGCTGTCGTAAACGCCCGCTCCCGCGGTTCCTGAGAAGACTTGCCCCTTGTGATTGACCACCCCTGCCTCAGCACTGTCCGCCATTACGCAACCGCCCAGCGGATGCACGGTGGTCAAATTGCGATGGAGAAGCTTGCTCCAAAGGGGATTGTGAATGAAGGTACCGCCCAGCGCCTCGGTGGCTTGCTTCAAGCGCTCATTGACTTGCTGAAAGATGGGCTGATCGCCGACACCCGGCCAGTTTAAGGCGAGGTTGCCTTCGGCGTCGAGGGTCATGCGGCCGCTGGCGTTGTCATGCGTCATCACGAGATACGTCTGCGTGTGCTTGACGGCGCCGCGATAGGGTCCCTCAAAATCCGCCCACAACTCGCGCTTTTTTTCCTTTATGCGCTCCGTCGTGGCAACCGGTTCCGGCGTACCAGCCACGTCCGCGGCGGCGGCAAATCCTCCCGGCAGAAACACGCCGAGCGCTCCCGGAGCCGAGCCTTCTTCCGCAACCATTCCCTCCGTAAGAACCGGCTGGTGGCGCATGTCGATAATCCCCGTGATGCATGGCCCAACCGGGGGAATCTCTCCCGAAGGGTGATGCCCCCAACCCACACCGTTAATTGTCTGGCCGGTGTTGTACCCGAAGGCGAGTACATCACCATTGCCGGTGAAGCGCTCGCCGAGCTTGTTCGAAAGCGATAATCCGTGCTGCGCTGATCGCAGCAGAATCTCGGTGGAGCCCAGAGTTCCTGCTCCCAAAACCACCAAATCGGCAGTGATGGCAAGCATCGGCGCCTTAAACTTTTCACGCCCGACTCCGAGGACCTCACACTGCACAACCCAACGATCGTCGCTGCGCTCGATCCAACGAACGGAAACCTCGGTAAAGATTTCCGCGCCATGATTCACGGCGTCCGGCAGATAGTTCATGATCAAGGTGTTCTTTGCCGCGACGTTGCAGCCGGTAACGCAATCGCCGCAATCATTGCATTTGTGCTGCGCCACCCCGACGTGGTTTGCGCCCTCCACGGTGAAGTTGACATTGATGGGCGGCCGGTAGAACTTCTGGCCCAAATGCTGGGCGGACTCCTGGAGGGCGCGGAGCTTGGGGAGTTCCGGGTAGGTCTGCGGATAAGGACTGGGCTTCAGCATTTCCTCGGCTCGGGCGTAGGATTCCTCGATCGGAGTCGCGTGATCGATTTCAATGGTCTGGTCCACGGGCTGGGGATTGCGCAGCTCGCGCGGCCAACGAGGGTCGTCGAATACGCGAGGCTCAGCCCGCAGGGCCACATTGGCATTCACTAGGGATGTCCCGCCGAGGCCGCAGCCGACAAAAACGTTAATGTCCGGGTGAACGTGAATATCGTAGAGGCCCAGTTCGCGAGCCGAATTGGGGGATCTCCGGCGAATGCGCCTGCATCTCGGCGACAGCTTCCGTCGAACGGTTGGGGTATTCACCGGGCTGGAATTCGCGGCCGCGCTCCAAGACGCAGACCGCTCGACCGGCCCGCGCCAGTCGCGACGCAGCGATCGCGGCGCCGTAACCAGAGCCGATGACGATTACCTCATAGTGTTCTTTGAGCGTTTCAATGGGTGATGCTAAGCGCGCCATAGGCTAACCTCGCGAGGGGGGGTAGTGCAGGGCCCGCACTACGGCCCTGCGGCTTTTCCAGTCGTTCCAGCAAAGCGGTATTTGTCCGCGCCGAGTTAAGGTGCTTCGAATCTCCTCGCCCACCTCGGCCCCTTGCAGACACTCTGCATTGGCCGTAACGCCGAATTCAGGGCACGGTGTAAGGACCGCAGGGCCGTAGTGCGGGCCCTGCGCTACGTTAGCGTCTGAGTGAGGATGGGCGTGTCCTCGTCGCTATCCTGATAGTAGGAGACCTTGCCCGCCGGGCCGTCGATTTCGATGATCGCGTAACCGTGGTTTAGCAATCCGCCGGTTGATCCCAGGCGAATGTTGTTGCCGTCGGCATCCTTGGTTACCGGCACGTCGGGATACTTCGGCTTCGAGGGTGTTTCGTCCACGCCCACCGGAAACGCTCCGTGGCCAAGGCAACAGCTATGCGCCAAGCCCTTGTACGCGTCGTAGGGGACAAAGTCGTGCTCGTGGCCCCAAATCCACAGCGCCACTTTGGGCAGAATCGGGGCGACTTGCGGATAAAGCCGCAAGTTGATCTCATTGTTGTCAATATTGTCGTACGCCGTGAAAAGCTGGTGATGCGAGAGCAGGATGGTGCCGCGGCTGCCGGCATTGTTTACCTTGTCCGTGAGCCATGTAACCTCGGTATCCTGCAAGTACGTAGCGCCCGCGCCCGCCACCTGCCGGATTGTGGTCGTGATAGCCGGTATCCAGGCCAATAAACTGCCAATTGGCATTGCGCAAGCAGAAATAGCTAGCCGGCTGGCCGAGTTGCTGCTGGATCATCTGATAGTAGGGGCCGCCGCCGGAGTACATATCGTGATTGCCGGCCAGTGAGAAAGTCGGGATGGGATTCGCGGCCAGGCTTAGAATCTGTTTCCAAGGTTGCAGGAAGTAGTTGTCCACCTCGAATTGCGTCCCCGCATAGTAGATATCGCCCAAATGGATCACCACGTCCGGCTTCTTGTCAGCAATCTGCCGGAGAATCAGCTTGGCGGCATCCTGACCGGTTCCCCAGTCGCCCACAATGGCCACCTTTGCCTTAGCTGGCAGCTTGTTGTCGAAACACGAAATCGCTCAAGCTCTTGTAAACGACGTAGGGGATTTGCTTTTGCTGGGCGACGAAGTACTCGGCATATTTGGCCGCTGCTTCGGCGTAACCAGGGTCGCAATCGCCGAATTTGGCGAGTTCATCCTTGTATTGCTGCGTCGCCGCAGCGTTACCCAGAATCTTGGCTTTGGCGATTTTGAGCGCCGTTAGGGAGCAGAAACCGGCGGTTTGGAGCAGCCCCTCGGTCGAAGGGTGAACCGCCGTCGCTTGGTTGATCGGGGTGCCCGTGTCCACCTGGGCGCAGTAGGAAGCGGCTTCAGCGGACATTTCATCCATGTCATCGGGCCGGCTGGCGGCGACAATGGGTGCTCCTACGTCTTGCACTTGGGCTCCTGTGGCAGCCTTGGCCGCAACCTCCCCCACAGCGGCTTGCCAAATCGACAATTCGGGATCGTGAAACTGCTTGAATCGTGCCATAAGCGAGGCTCCTTTCGTTTTCACACGGACATCATGGCCCGCAGCAAATCGATCATCCCGGCGCCTTGATACGCACGGTCGCGACCGAGATCCGTGGCGGTTTTTACAAAGATTTGCTTAACTTTCTCCGGGTCCCCTCGGAACTCTTTGTGCCCGGACAAGAAGGCCGCGACCGCCCCAGAAACGTGGGGTGCAGCGGCGCTCGTCCCACTTGCCTCCCGATAGTGAAACCCCTGCTCAACGTGGGCGTGGCAGGAAATGATCTTTTCCCCCGGCGCGACCAGATCCGGCTTCATGCGACCATCCGCGGTGGGCCCTTTCGACGAGAAGTAAGAAACACCGTACTTATGCGGCGAACGCTTATGAACGGATCCCACGCAAATGGCGCCCTCGGTGTTGGCTGGGTCGGTGATGGAGGAGACCACCGCCACCGCCGCCTGCTCGCCGGTCGCCATCGTGATTTTCCCGTAACCCCAGTTACCGCACGAGATGACCACGATCAATCCCGATTCGACTGCACGGGTCACTTCCTGGCAGAGCGGACTATATCCGCAGCCGTAGCTCTGCGCGTCAAAGGGGTAGCCGAGACTCATGTTCACGCCATCCACCTGGATGCCGCGGGTTACATCATTGAGCTTGCGCAGGTATTCGAGTCCTCTTATCGCGGCGGAAGCCGAACCAGTGCCGTCGTCATTCAAAACCTTGATATTCAAGAGTTTCGCCAGGGGCGCGACCCCCGAAGGCGGCGCGGCCAGATCCTCGATTTGGGGGCTTTCCCCCTGCTCCTCGGTGAAGGTCGCGACGTGGAAGGGCTTTCCCTCTTCCCAGGGCGGGCACCTTCCGGCGATGATCCCCGCAACATGCGAGCCGTGGCCGTTTTGGTCGTCGAGCGCGGCGGAGCTGGAGAAGTTCCGGCTGAGAGCCCTGTTTACGGTGTTCGAGGTGGAGAAGTGCGGGTGGTCGGCGTTGATGCCCGTGTCCATTACGGCCCAGGTGATGCCCTTGCCACAGGCGTCAAACGTCCGCCAGCATGACGTCGCCTTGACCGTGTCGGTGGAACTGAGCAGATGGCCGTAAGTCGTTTCGTCCAGCCAGAGTTGGTAGACCCACTGGGTAAGCTCGGCCAGTTTCCTAATGTCGTCCGGAAACAGGGAAGCAAAGACATAGAAATCACTATCGGTCACCTGGTCGCATTTATCGCGAAGAAACTTCTCGACCTCTTCCCGGGAAGACTCCACGCCTAACTCCGGGTGCTCCGCCGATTCCTTCAGGCAGACAATGACCGGAATGCGTTTTGGGGGACCGTCGCCCTGCGCATCGATTTGCCGCAGGATGGAAGCCGCAATGACGAAACTTTTCAGATTGGGAATGTGCGGCCTATCGCCCATTGAAAGCCCCTTGTTATCTGCTATTTGTTTGCCCGTAGCACTTCAACCAGATGCCATCAGCGTTAAGTGGATTCTACCTAAATATTACCTTTAGTCAATAGCGTGATGCCATTGCGAGGGTTTGCCTCGTATTGATAGCGAGTCAGTCTGGGTCCAAGGGAGGGGCTCCGGCCGGCGCCGTTGTCCAGCCGGGTCGTTCACAATGACTGCTCTTGATGGCAGTTCGAATTCAAATTGTACTTCGCCCGCGATTGCTGCCGTAAACTAGGACGGTTGAGTCCGTTTCACATTGAGGGTCAGACCGGCGGAGACAATTCGGGCGCTTGCCACGGATTTCTGCCCGGAAGCCAAGTCCATCGCCAACAGCCCCCACGGGTCCGAGAACCGGTCGTGCGTGTTGCGCGCGACGTCCGCCATTTGATGCCACAGATCGCTCTGAACTTTAGCGAAAGCTGGACTGTCGCTTGAGGGCGGAGGGGCCGAAGAAAAGAACCGTTTCGCCGCACTCAAAGATTGACCCATATTCGCCATAGTGCTGGCCCACCACGCGATCAGTACGTAGTCCCCGGCGATGATGGGGATCTGCGAATCAGGGCTAAGATCCGGAAAGAGTTCGGCAAGATTGCCGAGTGTGCCACCCGTCGCTTGGACTTGTTGCCAGATTGCATCATCTTGCAAGGGGCGCAGGCGGAAGTCGTCGTCACCGCCGGGTTGAATCAGCAGTTGCATCGCCTTTCGGCCAATCTGTTCATACTCGCTTCGTGCGCGCGGCTGGCCATCATTGCTTAGGAAGAGGCCCTGGCTCAACGCATCATTGTAGTCGGTGGTCACGTAGAAGGTGGAGTGGCCAAAGTCGGTACCCAGAGCCAGACTCTGCCCCTCTTGAGCTGCGGAAATCAGGCCCATGGTGCTGAGGACATGGATGTTGGCGGTCATGGTGGCGCGATCCGTCTGGGCATGTTCGTCAAAATGCCAGTAGGAGGCCTTCAAACTCGGGGGATGCGCGATCAATCCGCTACAACGGTAAGCGGCGGTTATCAGGAAGGACTGCGCCAGAACCTTTCTGAGTTTGTCGGGATTAGCGAGGAAGTTGATTGCGCCGGAAACCTGGTTCGCCGTAGCGTTATCGGTGATGAGGATTTCACCGCTTGCCGGGTCTGTCAAAACCGCTCCCTTAAGGACCAGACTCGCTCACCGAAGTGAAATTGTAGATTCCCAAAAGGTTCAGCTTGAGGGACTGCCCGATTGTTCGGGTCGTCGTGACAAGATTCTGAATCTCGCGGATGCCTCGTGGCAGCGACTGCGGGGATTCCGACAGGGTGGAAAGATTCAGCCTCAACGCGTCCTGGATCGCATTGCGCCCGTCCGGGCCAAGGTCGTTCAGACTGATTTCATACAGGAACGCCACCTCTTGCGAAGAGCTCGCGAGAAGTTCTTCCTGAATGGAAAGCTGAAGGCTCCTTTGGATTCCAGCCTTGAGGGCGCGTTCGATGCTGTCCTGCTTCTCTTTGGCGAGGCCAGCTTTCTCAAGCTGGTCACTCGAAGGGAGCGGGTTGGGTCCGACGACTCCCAGCACCGCAGAGATGAAATCGACGCTCGTGGTTCCCGCGGTTATGCCCACCGAGGGGTTGACTTGAACGGTGAGGTCCCCGCCGCGCTTTCGGTAAAAACCCATGCGAACCGTCTGGGCGTCGACCTTCTGAATCCTGATCTGCAAATCGCCGGTGATCGTCAGGCAAGCTGAGATGGCGATCTTCGCGCCTTCCTGAATCTGAACTGTGGCGGGCAGGGCGGCAGAAGTGACACTTACGAGGGGGTTTACGGAAGTCAATAAATCGAATGTTCCAGTAAGCTGTAGTGAGCCTGTGCCTTCGATGGTAGCGAGGTCGCCAATCCCCAAGCTTGCGAAATCGTCGGGGCTCAAAGGGATAGCATAGTCCTGCAAGGAGGTCTGAAGCGCGGCCTTGAAGGTGGGGGTAGTGGGCGTGGTCGCGACTAATCGGTAATGCGACAAGCACACCGTGGACCCAGCCGTGAAGCCAAAAGCCAGTTTCCCGGACGTGATGTCGACTCCGGGCGCGAGGGTGGCTTTCACTCCGAGACCCAAATAGGCGCTACCAGAGGGCACCTCAATGGGACTGCCGTAGGGGTCGGGATCAAAGAGCTTTCCACCCGTAACCACGCACAGGGTTGCCGCAACCGCCGCACTGCCGGCGAACTGAGGGCTGGTAGTTGCAACCGATGTGGGCTGTGTAAAAGCGAGGCCAATCTCGGTAGATTTCAGAGGAAACCCAGTCAGTGGAACATCTTGAACCGAGGCGAGGTTTTGCTGTAACACCGAGAAACTCGGCGGGTGTTGGAAGTACTTCGCAAAGGCGCTCTTCGGGTCGAGGGTAGCCTGAAGGTCGAGCCCAAAGCCGTCGCTAATTGGAATGTTCGCCACCTTCACGCGCCTCGGTGAACTCCACTGCTTGGGTTTAAGTGATGCCCGAATTCGGACTCTAGACCGCAAACGACAACCTGTCAATAGCACTTCCCCGAAGCGTCAAGTCCGAGTCATCATTCGTCCGGGTCCCGTCAAAGACCGCAAAGTTCCCAGAAGGGAACAGGATCACTAGCCGTTTCGGACCTCGGCGTAATGGCCCCTCCTCCAAGTGATTTATTTTTCATACACTTATTGGGATACGTGAAATCCACGCGAAATACTGAAGCCATAAGACCATTATTTTCTTCAAGTTATTGGGATAGCGGAGATAAGGCGGAAAACCGGTGGCATTTTGAGGTCAAAAATCGATGTAACTAGCTTTGCTTTCTATAACTAATCGGATATTTTCTATAACTATAGTGTTTTCAAGCGCTTGGTGGCTTCCGCCATTTTGTCAGAAATTTGTCCGTTTGTTTTCATCAACTTATTGGGATCATCCTTCATTTTTAACATCTTTTTTATTTTGGTGTGTGGGCTCGATTGGCATCGATAAAATGTCGCTTTGCACCGCTTTCGAAGGGGTCAATTCGTCTCTTCCTCTCGCGACTTCCCGCCCGCCGGAGCAACTTTCCCCACCCTGCCGCGGGTGCGCGATTTGACTCGACCAACTGTTAGGCTAGCAATTTAGACTCCAAATCTAGTGTCGAGGCCGACAGACTGCCCGATAATCACCAAAAAAGTGAGGTGCTTCAACTTTTCTCCGGCGCCCTCGTTGCTTTCGCCTCCATTTCCGTGGGCCTGAGGAAACTTCGCGGACTTTGACGTGGCCCTGCATCATTCATCCCCTGGCGCTGTAAAAGTGATAGAAAGGCTGTCGAGCAAGCTGGGCTTGAGTTCGAGATATGTCTTAAGGCGATATTTTCCTTGACTTTCATCAGGCCACGATGTACCAAATATTAGCCCCTCAGAATGGTAGTCATGAGTTGAATCCGAGCATCTGCGAAGGTCGGTCGGTGGATGTCTTTTGCGGTTCGTGAACACTTATCATCCTTGGTAAAGCTGGCAAACGGTCAAACGATCCTTTGAGTTTGGGATTCCGACGGAATTCCCGGCTTTTCAACCAAGGAAACCACATGCCCGCTCAAAGTGGCATTGTTGCGGAGTCGAAGCTGTCCTTACCGGCGGTGACAGAGACGGCCGTAGCCCATGTTTGGCCAAGCGTGGTGAAATTCGGGGATCAACGAATCATCCGGCTCGTAGAGATTAAATCATCGGCATTGCGTGCGCAGATGGTCGGTTTGTCATTTTGATCCTTCATTCCGGCCGTCGGCAAGGGGGTTCATCATGCTGGCGCTCGATTTCGCGAATCGGAAGAAGTCGTACGACTACATCATTGTCGGGTCGGGGTATGGCGGGGCAATCTTCGCCGCCCGGTTGGCCTCGGCAAACCTCAATCCCAAGCCCTCCATCTGCCTTCTGGAGCGAGGCCGCGAATGGCCTGTCGGGACATTTCCCGACCAAACCGCCTCCGTCGTGGCCGCACTGCGCGACGACACCAATCCCTTGGGTCTCTACGAATTCCTGAATTATCAGGATATCTCCGTCATCAAGGGTTCCGGTTTGGGCGGAACCTCGTTGGTGAACGCCAATGTTGCCATCATCCCTGACCCGGAAGTGTTCGAGGAAACGAATTGGCCTCGAACCATTACGCGCGACGTTTTAATGCCGTATTACCTCCGGGCGCGTCAGGTGCTTGCCGCAGGCCCGCATCCCCACGCCATGGCCCTGGCAAAAGTACAGGCCATGGAACGCCGAGCGGTGGAATTCGGAAACCACGCCTACCCGCTGAACATCAACGTAAATTTCACCATCGATGGGCAGAACCCTTACGGGGTTAACCAAAAGCCTTGCACCAATTGTGGCGACTGCATTTCGGGCTGCAATGTGGGCGCGAAGAATACTCTCTACATGAACTACCTGCCCTTGGCCCGCAGTGCCGGGACGGAAATCTACACGCAAACCAAGGTCGAATGGGTGGAGAAACTCGCAGCGGGAGGATGGCGTATTCACGGGTCGCACGTTGCTGACGACCTGTCCAGCCAGTCATTTACAATCGATGCAAAAAATGTGGTGCTGGCCGCTGGAGCGATCAACTCACCGGAGATCCTGTTGCGGTCGGAAATGCACGGGTTGAAGGTTTCGCCGGTGCTCGGGACGAGCTTCAGCGGTAACGGCGACTTTTTCGGGCTGGCCTATAACGGAACTTACGTCGACAACGTGCTCGGGTACGGGTTGAAGGCTCCTGTGGCCGGCGAAGCGTTGCCGCCCGGTCCCACGATTGTCAGCGCGATTTCCTACGATGGCAACGTGCCGGTCGAGGATCGCTTCACCGTGGAAGACCTCTCCTTCCCCAGCGCTTACATTTTGGGAGCGAAGGCGGCCTTTGCCCTTTTGCACGGCGATGAGACGTACGCGGGAAACGAGGCCGCCCAGCAGCAACGCACGCTCAACGACAGCGATCTGCTGCACCCCTACCGGATTGACGGCGCGTTGAATCACACCATGTTTTATCTTTGCATGGCGCACGACGACGCCCGCGGAACGATGGTCTTTGATGCCCCCTGGTACGAACCTGACGGCCGAATGAACATTCAGTGGGACGGCGCGGGACGGGAGATCATTTTCACGCGGATCAACGCGGAATTGCGGCGTCACGCCCGCGCGCAGCAGGCTAACTTTATCGCCAATCCTCTATGGGACATTTTCAAGACCTGGCATTTGGTGACAGCGCATCCTCTGGGCGGCTGCCCGTTGGGTGAGGACTATCTCCATGGGTCCGCCGACGAGTTCGGCAGGGTATTTTCCGGCGATGGCAGCGTTCACGACGGACTATTTGTTTGCGATGGTTCCCTCGTCCCATCCGCCCTGAATGTGAATCCCTTGCTTACCATCTCCGCGCTCACAGAGCGTGCCGTCGAGCGGCACATCCAAACTCTTCAGGGGAACGCTTACCCCCAACCCAACAAGTCCGTGAGCGTGTCGGCCATCGACCCGCTTTTGGTCTCGACCTTCAGTGAGGCGCAGTTGGAACCCCTCTTCCGGCGCTGCACGTCGCTCGAAATCGACACTCTCCTCAATCAAGGCGGACCCCCACAGATCGATGTGGCTTCCCGCACAATCCGTAACGACCAGTTTTGGAAGGGTTTCTTTCCCCAGGGAAGCATCTTGAACGCCATGTCCTCCGCGCTTTTCACCGGGTTCAAGAAGGAGTTCCACCAAGTCGGCAACAACTATACGGGAATCACCAGCGATACCGACGATCGCATCCACGCGCGGAATAGCCTGCAAGAAATCAATCTCACCAAGGCCACGGGGACTCTCGAGGCAGGGAAGTACATTCTGCTGAAATATCTGGATGCGCCGTGGACGGGGTTCTACGACATCTTCAAGGTCATCAACCAGGATCTGCTGATCGGTCGTGTGTACCTGGGGGAGTATCCGAACGGGATTCGACAGATCACGTTCCCGATGACGCGGAAGCATAGCTTCGACCAGATGACGGTGCATGACCACCAGGCGCTTTACGGGTCGGGCGCCGTCCCCACTCCCCAAGACCTGCAAGGCGTGTGGAGAATGGACGTTATTTCGAATGCCAATCACGCGGGCAGCGTGGCGTATCTTGCCTTTGACGCCAAGCCCGACGGCCGCCTCGCCTGCCGCTACCTGCTGATGGGTTTGATGGAGGGTCTGGTCCTGCCTAGTTTCCTTCAGGATCATTTTCAGATGAACGATTTCACGCCGTTCCACGACGAGATTCGCAAAATTTCGAGCGACTTTCTGGTGGGAAAGTACATCACGGGAATTCCACCCGCCGTATCATCCGCACTGAGCAACCTCTCGGTCGGACTCTTTCATTCCGACTCCTCCGGCGAATTCGGTTTTTACTACATGCTAACGCGCACCGATATGAAAGCCCTCCCCACGGAAGCCCTGCTCAGCCCGTTCCTCGATGTCTATCTCCCCGACGGTCTCAGCTTGTCGTTCGATGAAGAGATGGTCGGTTGGTATTTTGAGGGAGCAACAACGCCCGCCCCCGGCCGGGCGGGGGACCTCACGATCGGCGGCCGCATTCCCGCGACCGGCACGCCCGCTGGTGCGGTCGATTGCAAGTTCGATCTCAAAATGATGGCGCGCGACGTCAACGAGTTCATCGATGGCCCGGAACACGAGGCCCAAATGCAAGGGACGATTTCCTTCGGCAAATTCCTCGGCCAATCGCAGGTTAGTTATGTCGTCGATGCGCAAAACAGCCGGTTCAATTATCTCGAGGTCGATCCTGCAACCGGCGAAGCCGAGATTCGGTACCACATCGAGTTCCCCTGGCCCGACGGCAGGCGCTTCTACCTCGACGGAATAAAGTACATGCAGAAAGATAGCGGAGGCGGCTTCCGCGGCATGCAAGAATTGCTCGAGGACTACACCACGCTCTACTGCCACATCTATGAGGTCAAGGCCGGCCAGCCTGATACGCAGGTGGGTCTGGGATATCTGAAATTCCGCACCTTCGAGGATCTGGCTGCCGTGGGAAACATGGTGGGATTCCTGGCCTCTTTCCAGGTGTCCGGCACGAACGATCCGGTGATTCAAATGCAAGCCCGCATGCGCTTTCTGGCCTTCACCGCGCAGTTCGTCCAACTGACCTACGATCCGTTGGCGCCGGACATTGGCACCTTCGGTGATGACGTTCAGTTGCAAGTTCTTCGCGGGGCCGATACCCTCGATTATTTCAGCACCCAAGCGGGAGCGGACTTGCAGCAGATTTTGCGGAATACAACGACCCAACCCTTGGAATCGCTGCTGAATTCGGACAAGGTCACGTTTGATTTTGCCAAGAAGCGCATCTTCCGCGACTCTTTCTGGAAAGGTTCATTCGCCGAAGATTCGCTCTTGGGATGGGAGCAACGCATTCGCACCGGTGGACTGGGGGACGGAGGCGTGCAAGCGGCGCAGATCTTTGCCGGTGGAAGTTTCTGGAAACGGTTTGACAAAGTCCAGAATGGAGTGGCCACGGGATATGTGGTGAACTACGAAATCCATCAACTCCCCGGCCTGCCCCAAGTTCGCGAGGTCGCCTACCCCGACAACAATCGCCGCTATTTCAAGCAGGGCGACAACGTGCTCCTGCTCCATTACCTAAACGATCCGTACAAGCAGGTGTACGACACCATCAAGGCGATCGACGCGCAAAATGCCATTGGAGTGATGCACCTCGGGGACTTTCCCAATGGCATCGAGTTCGCCACGTTCGTTATGGCGAGGAATAACTACCCCTTCCAGAATATGTCGGTCGAGGACCATCAAGTGCTCTTTGCCGATCCGCATACCACCGTGCCCACCGCCACCCAATTAACGGGGCAGTGGAACGGCAACCTGATTTTCGTTGAGCACCCCAATAGCACCATCCTGAATCAGCTCAATCCCGTCGTGTTCCAATTGGCGTTTGCGGCGCAGGGAACCCGGTTGCAGGCCAGCTACAAGTTCGGCGTGATCAGCACGGGCGCCCAGGCGCAGATGACTCAGCCATTTGTTCGATTGACTGATTTCACCGCGTTTCAGGGCGAGATTCGAATGATTGATAACGATACGCTGATCGGTAAGTGGGTGGCGACGGACCTTTCCTCGCTGGCTGATCAATTGCGGAACTTTGTGGAGCCCGCGGCGAACCAGTTGACGTTCTATTACATCCTGACGCGCGTGAAAGAGTAGCGCGGCAGGGAAACCAAAGATTCACCACAGTGGCACGGAGATCACGGAGAAAACGCGCAAAGAAGGGCAGCAAGTAGAACGTAGGGTTGACGGCCGTGCTTCTCTCTGCAGGCTGAAGTACTTTTCTCTGTGATCTCCGTGCCTCGGTGGTGAATCTGCCTTTCATGCCGCTTAAACGAAGCGGTTCCTAGAGACGGAGGGAGGAACTTCCATGCCAGAGATCACAGTTACAAATTGGTTCGGGGATGTCGTTTCGCATCCACAGGTGGTGGTCGAAGCCAGCTCGAAAGAAGAGATCATTGCGATTTTGAAAGATCCTGTCAAATTCCCGCCCCCGGTTCGGGCTGTCGGCTCCAACCATTCCACTCCTCCCTGCGGAGTTGCAGATGGCGGAACCCTTATCAAAATGACGGGCATGAACAACATCGTGAGCATCACGGACCAAACCGTCACGGCGCAGGCCGGAGCGATTTTGATCGACGTCGCGCAGGAGCTCGAAAAACGTCAAATGCAGTTTTACGTCAACACCGAGATTGGCAGCCTTTCCATGGGGAGTGCCGCCTGCGCCGGAACCAAAGACGGCTCATTCTTTGGGGAATACGGACAGGTGGGTTCGTACCTCACACAGGTCGAGATGATTCTCCCTTCCGGCGAAATTCTGGAAGTTGACGAAAGCCAGCCGGAGTTGCTGCAACAGATTCGCTCCAGCTATGGATTATTCGGAATCGTGACCGCAGCCACGTTTCGCATCCGTCCCATTCTGCCAATGGCGGTTCACCACGCAACCTACCACATCGCAGAGTTCCTGCAAAAACTGCCGGACCTGTGGGCTTGCAATGAGTCCATGATGTATTACCTTTTCCCTTTCGATGACCTGATCACGGTGGAGTTCCGGAAATACAATCCCGGCGCGTCGGGAAGCCCCAATCGGATCATCTGGCCGCTCCGCAACTACATGTGGGCGACGGCGGGACCGAAGTTCTGTTATCAGGTTGATGCGGATATCGCAGACAAGACGATCCGCTATGGAGTGATCGACAATTTCTGCGCCCTTTGGCGCTTCAAGCTTGAAAACCTCGTGACCAGTGACAACACGATTGCCGCCGACCAGATTATTCGCTACCCCAAGGTATCAGACGACAGCCGGTACACGTTCAGCCTCTGGGCTTTTGCGGAAGAACAATATGCGACCGTCCTGCCAGCGTATATCCAATTCTGCAAGGACTATTATCAGCAGAAAGGCTATCGCACCAATATGCTGAACGTCGGGTATCGCATTTCCAAGGACCAGCAATCCTTGCTTTCGTATTCCTACGACGGGAACGTGATGACCATCGACCCGGTTTCCACGGCGAATCCCGGTTGGCAGGACTTTCTGGACGCGTATAACGTATTCTGCGCCGCCAAAGGTGGAAAAGCGCTGCTGAACCAAACTGCGCGACTGAACCGATCACAAGTGCAAAATAGCTTGGGGGATCGATTGAAGAAATTCGTCGCCGTTAGGAAAACCTACGATCCGGCGAACCGGCTGCTGAATAGCTATTTCCAGGAATTGCTGGCTGAGTGAGTGGGAACCGTCGTGAGGCATGGCAAAGCCCGCGAAGCGGGCGTCGTCATGTTAGCCCACGGCGAGCTAGCCGTGGGGTGCGAAGAGGCGCGAAAATCTTCGAGCCCCGGCAGGGGTGACATCGGCGGTTTCATGCGTCAATGGGCTACCCCCGATCATTTTCGGGTCGCGGCGAGCGGTGCCGGATGTCGCCCCGATGGGGCTTACTTGCGAACTGCTCTCGTTCTGTCCTACGGCTGGCGCCGTGGGCTAACATGACAACGCCCGCTTCGCGGGCTTGCGGCCCCTCGCACCCTTAGGTTGACGCCTATCCCTATGAGGGGTGGCCCTACGAGTTGAATCTGGCGCGACCCATGGACTCCCGACGTTTGACGCCGCTCCTCTTCACGGTGTTCGCCGCTCTGGCATTTTTCGTGAGCGGTACGCCAAGCGCATCTTGTGAAGTGGTAGGTGGGTGTAGCAATGTTGCAGGATGAGGCAACGAGACAGAAGGCGGCAAGTGTGGGGGAAGTGGCGGAAGCTGGTGAGCGAGCAGGGGCGGAGCGGGCAGACGGTGGCGGCGTTCTGTCGGGAGCGAGGGTTGTGTGCGCCGCACTTTTGCGCATGGAAGAAACGGTTGCGCGAGGCGGGTGTCGGGCAAGGTGTGGTAGGCGCTCCGCTGGCGAAGTTCGTGGAAGTGAAAGTGGTGCCGGCCGGGCCGGGTCTGGCGGGCGCGGGGCGGGATGCGGGTGCGGCCGGGGTGGTGGGCGGGGCCAGCGTGCCGCGAGCGGCGGGCGACTTGCGGGTGGAAATTCTGCTCAAGAATGGGCGGAGCCTGCGGGTGGGGCCGGGATTTGACGCCGAGCTGGTGCGGGCGCTGATGGCGGTGGTGGAGAGGGCGACATGATGGGGCTGCCGAGTTTGCGCGCACTGGACGAATACCGCCTGGGAACGGAGCGGGCGCGCATCTGGCTGGCGAGCGAGGCGACGGACATGCGCTGCGGGTTTGACCGGCTGGCGGAGCGGGTGCGCGCGGTGATCGGGGAGGATCCGCTGAGCGGGCATCTCTTCATTTTTCGCTCGCGGCGCGGCGATCGGTTGAAAATTCTGCATTGGGACCGGGACGGATTCGTGTTGTGGTACAAGCGGCTGGAGGAGGGCGTGTTCAAGCTGCCGCGCGCCGAGGGTGCGAAGCAGGCTCTGGAGCTGCGGGCCAGCGAGCTGGCGATGATTCTGGACGGGATCGATGTGTCGAAGCTGAAGCGCCTGCCGCGCTACCAGCGTGGGGCATGATAAAACGTGCCGCGGCCCCGAAGCCCTCCGCGAAGAGAAAATTCCCCGAGAAAAAACTCCCGCTTTGTGTAACCATATTCGTATTGCTGCGTCTAATGTTATGTGCCTGCCTCTGACCCATCTTTTGTCCCCTTGCCGGAAGACCCCGCGACGCTGAAGGCGCTGCTGCTTGCGGCGCTGGCCGAGCGCGACCGCGAGCAGCAGCGCGCGGAAGCGCAAGAAGCCCTGGCGCGGGAAAAGTCGGCGTTGGCGGCACAGCAGGGGAAGCGCGCCGACGATCTCTACGTGCAGAATCTGCGTTTGCAACTGGAGTTGGAGCGTTACAAGAAGTGGTATTACGGGCCGCGGGCGGACCGGCTGCAATCGAGCGGCGAGTTGGCGCAAGCGCTGCTGAACTTCGGTGAGGAACTGGAGCAGAAACCTGTCCATCCTGACGATGCGGCGGCGGGGAAGGCGCCCGCGAGCGAGGGGCGGCGGGTGAAGCGGCGGCGGGGAAGGCGCGCGCTGGCCAACTTCGAAAATCTCCCGGTCACGACGCAGGTCTACGAGTTGCAGGGGAAAGAGCGGGCCTGCCCGTGCTGCGGAGGAGAGCGCCAGGAGATCGGGACGGAGGAGAGCTGGCAGATCGAGTACCTGCCGGGACACTTCGAGCGCATCCAGCATGTGCGCAAGAAGTACGCCTGCGGGCCGTGCGAAGCTTCCGCCGCAGGGCCGCAGATTCAGGTGGCGGCGCGGGCGGAGTCGCCCATCGAGCGCGGGTTGGCGGGGCCGGGGCTGTTGGCGTACATCGTGACCAGCAAGTTTTCCGACTACCTGCCGTTGTACCGGCTGGAAGAGATTTTCGCGCGGCAGGGATTCGAGATTGCGCGGGCCACGCAGTCGGTGTGGTGCGGAGCGGTGGCGGATCTGGCGGAACCCTTGTACCAGCGCATGGCCGCGCGGGTGCGGGCCGCGCACGTGGTGGCCACCGACGACACCGTGCTGCCCATGCTGAGCGTGGGCAAGACCCAATCGGCGCGCATGTGGGTGTACGTGGGCGATCCCGAAAATCCCTACAACGTGTTCGACTTCACCTTGAACCGCGGCCGCGACGGGCCGCAACAGTTTCTGCAAGAGTACAAGCAGGTTCTGCTGGCCGATGCCTACGGCGGCTACAACGGCGTGGTGGCGGGGAACGACATCACGCGCGCGGGTTGCTGGTCGCATGCGCGCAGGAAATTCATCGAGGCGGAGAAAACCGCGCCGGAGATCGCGCGCCAGGCAGTGGCTTTATTGCGCGCGCTGTTCGCGGTGGAAAAGCAGGCCAAGGAAGTTTCCGTCCCGGAGCGGCTGGCCCTGCGCCAGGCGCAATCGGTGCCGCTATTGGCCGAACTGCGGCAGAAGCTGCTGCGCTGGAAAGAACAACTGCTGCCCAAGCACCCCATGGCGGAGGCCGTCAACTACACGCTCGGCCAATGGATCGAGCTCAACGTCTTCTGCTCCGATGGCGCCGTGCCCATCGATAACAACGTGAGCGAACGCGAGATGAAGCGCGTGGTGCTGAATCGCAAGAACTCGCTGTTCGTGGGCAACCCGCGCGGCGGCCGCACCGCGGCGATTCTGGCCAGCCTCACTTCCACCTGCCGCCGGCACCAGGTCGATCCGCAACTCTACCTCACCCAACTGCTGATGAACTTACCCTCGTGGCCCGTGCACGATCTCGACGCCTGGCTCCCCGACCAGTGGAAGCTCCACCACGCCGCCCGCCTCGCCTCCCTCAATCAGCAAACCTCCACTGCTCCCGACCCCCTCGCCTCCCCCGCGCCAGAGTAGGCCCTGTGCTCAACGTATCGCTCACCATTTTCTATCCTAAAACCACGCCCACCCGCACTCCGGGGAATAATTCCACATCGGAAACGAACACTTCACTCGCCGGGTCTGAATTGCGGGAAGGCGTTCCCGCCAAGTCAGAATTCCCCTCGGCAAAGGACGTCGTCGCCAAATTTCTATTCAGCAACGAGGGGAATCAGCCCCCCTCATCGGGCCAACCGGCGGAAGCGCCCTATCGCATCGAATTCCTCATCGCCACAGTGCCCGACCCCGTCAGTTCCCGCCTACCGCGCTTTTTCGATAGCTTTATCGAGTCCTTCGAAAACGCCGCGCAGGCGTCTGGTTACACGATTGACCGATTTGCGCTGCCATGGTTCGAGAAGAAAAATGGGAATGAGGACGCTGCCCCCTTGTGGCATCCCGAACTCTACGATTCCGTGCCGGGCCTGCTTCTTTTCCGTGATCCCCAAGACCGAAGACTCCTCCTTATTTTTTTGGTGGGAGAAACTCCCACCGCCGGGATTCACAAAGAGGCCTTGTTTTCGGCGCTCGGGCAGATGTCCCAGTTTTATCCCTGGGATTCGAAACATAGTGAGCTGCCACCCGGATTCCCGCAGGTCGACAGCGCCGTACTCCCCGAGGCCTTTCGCATCCTCGGCCCGTCTTTCTCGGGTTCGGCGGAGTCCTTGCGGTTGGTCTTGGAAAAGTGGCGGGAGTCGCGAAGCAGTTTTGCCCAGGTACGCTTTCAGATTATTTCCGGGACGGCCACGGGCATCGACTCCAGTTGGATTGCACAGGCTGCCGTGCGGCAAGAGACTTTTCATGCCACTGTGCCACCCGACAGTGAAACGCTGCCAGCCGTCGCGTGCTACATTGCCGGCCTCAGCAACAGAAACAATAAGATCGCGATTCTAACCGAAGGTAACACGGCGTACGGGCAGAACTTTACCCATCAAACCGCTCCGGAGAAAGTCGCGGCTGGCACAAACCATGAGGGCTGCGGGGGTGGGCGAATGCCTCCCGAGATCTTGAGCTTGCCTTTTCCGATGCACATCTCGCGCTTGCGCGCCGCCGCCAACAGGGCGGCGGCCCAGCAGCGTGAAACAGGAAACGGGACGGGTGGTGGCAATCTGGCTTCCGGCCCCCTGGCGCAAGACAGCACCACCGAACCGCGCGAGGTCTTCCCGTCCTTTACGGATTTGAGCGTTCAGTCGGCGGAATTGACCCTGGCAAATCTCCTGTCTACGATCGCCCGCGAGCAGTACAACTACGTCGGCATTGTTGCCACCGATGTGCGCGACGTAACCTTTCTCGCGCGGGAGGTTCGGCAACATTGCCCCTCCACGGTTCTCTTCACGCTTAACTCCGACCTTCTCTACGCCTACCCGGATGTCAACAGCGCCACCCGCGGCATGATTACTTTTACGCCGTATCCGCTTTTCAATCTGGAGCAACTTTGGACCTATGCCTACGGCGGGGGCAAATCGCGCCTCCAGTTTTCCAACCAGGCGGCGGAGGGCGTCTACAACGCGACTCTGGCGCTCCTGGGTCAGGATGGAAAGCTAGTCGATTATGGAAAGCCCTTGGCAGTATCCGCAAACGCTTCGTTAGCCGAACCGCACAAACCGTCGCTGTGGGTGACGGCGATCGGAAACGAAGAGACCCTTCCTGTCAGGCTATTGCGATGGAAAGATGACCGCGATTACACGTATTCGCCGGCGGCTTCGAAAGGTGGCACCAATCATAAGGAAAGGTTCAGTGTAGGCCGCGGCATCTACGCGGAGAATTCTGTTGTTGCCGTCATCGTCTTCAGCCTTTTCGTTTCCGCCTTTTCGACTCTGACGTTCAGCCAGTACTGGCGGCCGGAGAAGCGGGGCGCGGGATGGGTTTCCGCCGTTGTGGGAGACACCGCCTCGCGAGCGTATTGGTACGATTGCCGGCTGTTCATGCTCTGTTGCTGCGTCAGTCTACTGGCGTTTTATCTCGTGGTCATGGTGGACTTCTGTCTGCCTTTCCTGGCAGCCTGGAAGCTGGACAGCACCCTTGATACCATGACGACTCCCAAAATCGCGATCGGCATCGGCGCACTTACTTTTCTAATGCTGCTCATCGCAACCGTTACACTGCTATTGGCCTTCCGCAAGGCCCGTTCCTACCAACCTGTGTCGGCTCCTGAAGTTGTCATCTTCGCCCTTCTCAGTTGTGTGTTGATTTCGATTTTCGCAGGACACTTGGCAGCGCGCTGGTTCGAGGACGTCCGGGACTATCCCGCGAGTGGGCTATTCAACCATCTACGCTCCTTTGACCTCCGCGGGGGGCTGTCACCCCTGCTGCCGTTATCTTGTGTGGCGATGGGGGCGTGCCTTTGGGCAGCATGTTCCTACCGGCGCCTGCGATTGATTGACATCCTGCGCGCGACGGAACGAACCGGAAAGGAGCATTCCTGGCTGAACTTCTTGTGCCTCGAGGTGCGCTCCTTTAGTGGGGTGCGTGATCTCGAGGACGGCGTGAAGCGCATCCTCGAAAGCTCCTCGGTCATTTCCTTGGGGCGATACTCCTCGCTGATGGCTTTGGGTCTGGTGGTGGGCCACTATTTCTTTGCGACGCGTTTGATTCGGGCGCTCGAACCCGCCCCTTTCTACTGGTTATTCGAGGCGGCGTTCATCGTGGTTTATTGGGCCCTTCTGATGGAATTTCTCCGCCTGGTGTATGCGTGGCGAACTCTGCACCAACTTCTGCAACGCCTTTCATGGCATCCGATGCTCGCCGCCTTCAAGCGTTATCGCGAATCTCGGCCCTATCTTGCCAAAATGACTCTTACCCACCCGCCTTCCGTCTTTGCCGCGCTCGAATCCTCGGTGGATCAAGCGGGCCGACTGCTGTGCACGGCCAGAAACCTGGCGCAGGCCGAAGACACGGAAACCGCGCTGCGCGAAGGATTGCGCCAGTCGCTTCCTGAATGGGACGCCCTGGTCCGAAATGCGTCGGTACAGCTTAGCGAGGCATTTCGATTGCAATGGGCGGAGGATTCCCGAACCGTGGGGCCCGTGATCGTGGATGCAGAGCGCAGGAAACGCGCGACGCGCGCCCAGGGGAATTGGCGGCAATCGCTCAAGTTCCGTTGCCACGTCCACCATGCCTTGTTTCGCCTCTTGCAATCACTGGGAAAATCAATGGAAGGGTATTGGTTTCCCACCTCCGCCGAGAGCGCGCCGCCGGCCCCTGCGCCGCGGGCAAAAGAGTTCTTCAATCAAGTTGAGGAGTTCATCGTCAGCCGCCTGGTCAATTTTCTGGCGGTCGTGTTTCCTGCGCTTCAGAATCTTGCCTTGTTTGTTCTCGCCGGGTTAATGCTCATGCTGCTGGCGGTCACTTCTTATCCGTTTCAGCCCAGAAATGAATTTCTTTTCTTCAATTGGGTCGTGATCCTGTCCTTTATCGGAACAGTATTTTGGATTTTTATACAGATGGATCGGGACACTGCTTTGAGCCTGCTCAGCGATACGAGCCCCGGCCAAATCCATTTCAGCCGTGAGCTTCTCCTGAAGATATTGCTTTACGCTGCCGTCCCGCTGACAGCTTTGCTCGGGGCGCAGTTTCCCGAAAGCTTGCGGCAGATTCTTTCCGTCATCACAACCGCCCAGGCGGGTCCGTGAATCGCACCGAAAACCTTTACCGAGCGAAAGGAGAGTGGCGCATATGGTGATCAAGAACCTCATTCTAGGGACCGCCTTTCTGGGCATAACTCTAGTGATCGCGCCCGTCGCGAGGGCGGACCAATCAACTGGGCCAAGCGCGTTCGACGATGTTCGCGTCGAGAGTATTGCGCGCGACCGGCTTTCGGTGGATGTTGTCGTGTTGCCTAAGATGACGTCGGAGCATCTTCTGGTGCGGGACACGGCCTTGCAGGACAAACTGGACACCCTCCACATCGGCGATCGACTCACCGTGCTGGTGGTGACGGACAACGGCCAGGCGACCCTCGAGACGATGTCCGTAAAAGCAGTTGCCGTGGGAATCAAAGACCGCGCCCTGGCGTTGATCGGTGCGGCCCTCGGCTTCTGGCTGGTATGCTTTCTGCTCTCGGGTTTTCACCCCCAGAAGCTGATCCTGGGAGAGGACGGGCGGTTCAGCAACTCGAAATTTCAAACTGTCCTTTGGTTCAGCGTTCTTATCGTTGCGTACTTGGCAACGATTTGGCTGCGCGCTCGGGAACTCGGTGGGGACATGCTCGGAGGAGTGGATATCCCTCAGAACCTGTTTCTTCTGTCAGGAATGAGTGCTCTCACCTTCACCGCCGCCAAAGGAATCACGGTAGCGAAGATCCAGAATGCCGTGGCGGCTGGCGCCACGAACGCCAAACCCGCCGCGACTGTCGCCCGTTTCTGGTCCGACTTGACATCGAACGACTCGAACTACTTTGACCTCGGCGATTTCCAAATGCTCATCGTGACTTTTCTTGCCGTCGGAACAGTTCTCGTACTGATTTTCCATTTCCTGGGCTCCCTCGAAGCCCGCACCATCGTGCATCTCCCCGATGTAGACACGACCATTCTGGCGTCGTTCGGCATCGGGCACGGCGCCTACTTAACCAAAAAAGCTGTGGGAACCCTCGGCGATACGTAGCCGGGAATGCGAGTTATGCATGTTCCTGCGTACCCATGGGGAATTGGTGGGCAGAGTTCTACCCGACGGTAGCGAGAGACAGGGCGGTCAACATTGATTTCTCGCAAGACTCTGGGATCCTCGATGTAGCCACTTAACGAGAGCAAAAAGATGTGGAAATTTGAAATATCGACAGGCAAGATGTATGACCCCGCTGGCAAGCTGGCAGGCACCGGCTACGCAGGGGGCAACCTCGGGAAGAACCCTGAGGGAAGGAACAACGTCGCCGATGAGAGCCTGCCGGAAATCGGCCCGCTTCCGGAGGGAATCTACACGTTCGGCGAGTTGGTGCTCCAGCACCCGAAACTGGGAGCATATTGCTTTCCGCTCAACCCCGACCTGAGCAATACGATGTACGGGCGTTCCGGATTTTGGTGCCACGGCGACACGACGCCACCGGGAAACGCCAGCGAGGGATGCATCATCCAGTCCCATGACACCAGGGTCGAGATGTTTACGTCGACCGACCATACCCTCCAGGTCGTTGCATAGGGGGAAATGGACCGGCGGTACGTCGCCGTACCCCGAGAGTGGGACACCGATAGTCAAGGGGGGTACAATCCGGCGCCGGAATGGCTGGGATGGTCGAATGAGACATAACCTTCGCGGTCCGATCGCAGCCCTCTTGCTGAGCCTCTTGTTTGCTGGGGTCTTCCCGGCAGAGGGGCATTGGGTGGGCACGTCAAATGATCGCCAGTCGGATGTCATTCTGGGCGTCTTAGAAGACCACCCCGGCGAACATGCTGGCGACCCTAACTTCTGGAGAGTCCGCGCGGTATTTGAGAAGAAGGGAAGCGAATGGCAAGCCTTCCCTAATCCGTGCCACGACGTGCAGTGTCTAAAGACACTTCCAAGGGAGTACCCGAAGGAGGTGACTTGGACGATCGCCTTCGATGGAAAAAACCTGGGTCAGCTAACAGCTCGTACAACGCCCGAGTTTCGGACCTACGATAGCGTCGGAGATGAGGAGATTACGAGTTCTGCACCGGTTCCGACAGTTGGTCGAAGGTTAAAAGGAAACTCTGGGTTCCTTTTTAGCCCCGCCTATCGCCCCCTGGTCGCCGTTTCAAAGCCGTACTTTAGGGACCCGGCGGGTTGGAAGCCGGCTCAGCTCTCACCAGAACTCGTTAACGCCCTGCGCCAGCAGTTTCGACGGGAATTCCCGAAAGTCATGAATTGCCGAAACCCCGATGAGAACATTCCGAACCCTTGGCCGTACCAGGATAAAGACATTATGACCGGCAAGACCTTTTCATCAAGGAGGAATTGGTCAATCGCTGAATTGTTTCTAGCAGGGTGGGCCTGTGACGGGCCGCAGGAGGCCGGTGGCCCGTTCATCGCTCATTCCTATGCCATTGCGCCAACGGGGAAGATTCTGATGCTAGGGTCAGGGATTCGGCTGCTGGGCGCCGGTGACTACGACGGGGACGGCGAATCCGAGGTGCTATTTGCGATAGACGGGTATAACCTGGGTGGATATCGGCTCTTTTATGAGAACTTCACTAAGAGTGTTGAGTTCGTATTCTCCTACCACTGAAAGTGCAAAGCCCGGGGGGACTTCTCAACTGAATCAGCGCCGCCTGGTGCAAATGACTAAAAAGCGATAGATTGGGCTCGCGTGGATCTGGAACATATCCGCCCTAGCGACAGCGACTTAGACTGTTCTCAGTTGCCCGCGGTTACGCAGAGTCCCAAAAGCCGACGATCCTCCCAAGCCCCGGAGTCGTCAAAGTCTACGCGACCTTGAGTCGGTCGGGCTCCGAGCAGTAGTTCACCGTCGGCCGCCACCAAAACCTCCGCCGTGAAATCCGCCCCCCATACCGCCGCCGTGAAATCCGCCCACCATACCGCCGCCATGAAAGCCGCCCATGGACCGTCCGCGGAATCCACCACCCATTCCCATGCGACCGCCCGCCATGGCTCGCGGTAGAGCGCGGAATCCGGCGGATCCTAGGGTGGCGCGGTGTGCGAGCGGAGGCAAATTCGCGCGGCTGTACCCTCGATAGCCTCCGTAGGCGCCGTATCCACCTCTGTAGCCGAAACCATAGTAAGGCGCATAGCCCACCATCCATGGTGAGAAGAATGGGTAGCCAAAGGCGCCCCAGCCCATCCCGAATCCCGGCATGAAGGCAAAGTCCATGTAGAACGGGTCCCAATACCAACCGGGCCCCCACCATCCGCCGTCCGTCATTAGTTCGTTGCCGGCGTCAATATTCGATTCCGTGGCGTAATCGCTTCTCAACTTGCTCCAGCGATAGAGAGGGTCTTCTTCCGCCTGGTCGGTGTTAAACTTTTGCCGCACAAGGGGTTGTGCTTCCGCCGCCAACACCTCACGTCCTTTTGTGAGCTTGAGCTGCTGATTTCCTTCAGACGCTATAGCTTTGCCCTCCAGGACTTTCACCGAGGCAGGGTTGGCTGTGAAGTCGTATAATCCCTGCTTTTCAATCCGCGTCGTGGCGCCGGACACCTTCACACTTACGTCATTTTCTTTGAACAGCTCATCCACTTCCACCATTGCGGAGCCGTGAGTCAATTCCACCTGAGTATCTGCCAGCCCCGGCGAGATCATCTTCACTTCGCTGTTGTGACCAATCCTCATGAATATACCCGGCGTCAGCAGCATTTCAGCATTGCCGTTACCTGTGTCCAACACCTGGTTCGGTTCGAGGTAAGTTGCTCCTACTGACTTGGGTGATTGTTTCTGGCCCTGCACAGAGACCTGGCCCTCGACGTAATTCAGTGTCCCGGGCGGCGGCATGTTGTTCGTTGTGCTCGACGTGTCCGCCACCGCAACCACTGCGGTGACGAGGACCATCAATGCCGCCTGGCTGATTCGTCTCCTCGTTTCCATCATGGTTTATCACTCCTCTTACACTTTATTTGATGCAACCGAGTTGCAAGTCGCGACAGCGCAACCCATTAATGCGCCAATCCATAGAGGACGTAGGACTTGCCCACGCCTAAGCGGAAGAGCACAGTAAGGCAGGCTTCATCTTCGCGCCGTCGTTGCGAGCGCCACCGCAATCAGCGCCATGCCTCCTCCCGGGACTCGACCGCGACCCTGATTCACAAGCGAACGGGCACCGCCATGTGGATAAAGATCCAGTTCGGCGCAGCGATGACTCAAACCGCGTTTCCGGCCGATTTATTTATTGTTTATTTTAATTTTAGATGTTTCCAACTTGAACGCTCGGTGCGTGGTGCAGTGCTTCCGGAGGGCGCGTAGAGCCAAATTGCCGATAGAGCCAACAGCGTTTCCTAGCAACCCCTCGTGCCGGCGAACTCGACGGCGTGGACAATCACTTTCGCGGGCGTGTTCAGGCTGATACGTTTGAGGCGGACCCTCGACCCACTAAGTAGCTGGCCGGGCGATCTACTTTCCGCCAGTGCAGCGACAGGCTCCCTTTACTTGGTTTCCTGGTCCGCAGCAGTTTCCTCCTCTTCGGCTTTTTGCCAACTGGAGTTCGGGTTGTATTCTTTCATCGCCTTGCCGAGGGCTTCGGTCTTCTTCCCGCGATCTTTCTGATACACGACTCCATCTTCGTCAACGATGAAGGTCATCACGCCGGACGAACGGTACTCCGCCGGATAGGCGACGAACGCGAAACCTCCGGTCATCCTGCCGTCCACAATGTAGCCTTTCGCGCCGCCTGGGGCATTCTTCCCCTGCCGTCGAAGGCTGTGGTAGTAGTAACCGCGGAAAGGCGTCGGTGCCCCGGCTCCACTTGGGGCAAAGCCCTCAGCCACCGCCGATGCCACTAGCGGTCCGATGGGGCTTTCGGGCTCGCCGTCAGCAGCTTTCCAATAAAGGCCATCATGTTGTCCTTCATCACTGAAGATTCTCTGGGCGTACTGGCTGTTCTGTTTGGCGAAGTATTCCTTTTGCGCCGCCACGAGTTCCTCACAAACGCGAATGGCCGAGAGTTCATTCCGGCCAACTCGCCTGTACACAATTTCCGCTTCGCCGGCCTCGGTGTCGAAATACCAGGAATTACCTTTGTTCATGAGCGGTATGGGCGTGGGCCAATTCTCCGCGCCGACATACAAAGTGGTGGTTCCGTCCGGTTCTTTCGCTAGGCGGTGCATTTGCTGATATTTCTGGACGAAATTTGCGCGGCTTTCCGCCTCCTCGGTATCGTCGCCAGAGGAGACGATTTGCCTTCCGTCGGGGCCGAGAATCTCGATCATGGCTTTCTCGTCGTTATTTTGAGCTGCCGTGAATAGCGCTTTGCTTGCGTCCTCCGCCGATGGAAATGTCTTCTGGCCCGGTTGTTGGCACATGGAAGGTATGGAAAAGCACGCCGTCCAAAGAATCGCAACCACGCCTACCAGAAAATCGGTCGCAGGAAACCTACCAAAGGTCAGCTTCGTCCGCCGCATATGACATCTCTCCATTTGCAAAATTCGCGACCTACTGGGAACATAACGAAACTTTGATTACCGATGCCCGCCACCGTGAAAACCTCCACCCCCGTGGAATCCTCCACCCCCATGAAATCCACCGCCGCCGAAGCTCGACCTTCCGCGGGATGAAAAACTCTTTGCCTGCCCGCCACGCCCGAAGCCGCTGAAGGCGCCTGAACGGGTACCCCGCTGTCCGCGAGGTGACGCGAAGCCTCGAGCGGCCCGATTGTTTCCGTTGAATGGCATGGGCCTCGCGCCCAAACCGCCGCCCCGCATCCCTCCACCCCGGTTAAGGCCTCTACCTCCGCCGCTGTTAAAGGCCCCACCACGCAGGGCTCCGCCTCGATTGAAGCCTCCACCTCGGTAGAAGGCGTTCCGGTTGTAGAACGTGTTGCTCCGGGAAAAGTACCTGCCGCCGCCAAAAGTTCCGTAATGGCCTCCCCAATTGAATCCCCAGTGATTCCAGCCCCAGCCAAAGCCTCCGAAGAAGCCGATTCCAAAACCCATCCCAAAAGAAAGGTACGGGCCGCCAAACCAAATCCCGGGGTACGGGTACCATCCCGGCCACGCCATGAGGGGATCTCCGTAAACCATCCACGGATCATACGCGGGGACATAAACGATGTCGGGATTGGCCGGCTGAACAACGATTGTCGAGCCTTGGTTTGTTACGGTTTGCTGCGATGTGGTCTTAAGGTTGCCAGCCGCCTCTGCCCGCTGGCGCATCGTCTGTACTGCATCCATCACATCCGCTTGCTGGTTGTAGTAGGCGTCGCCGAGAGATGACGTCCACGAGAGGTTTTTGTCCATATTGCCGAGTACGGATGGAAATGCTGCGAGCGCCTTAACGCTCGGATCCCAAGGTTGTTGGTCCACGGCTTGAGCTAAGGCTTGGCCCTGTAAATCGTGGTGGTCCTGTACCCATCGGTCGGCCTCGACGACTTGCTCGGGAAAGGTGGACGCCGCGAGGATCTGTGCCACGAGCGAATCCGGATACAGAGCGATGGGTGCGACCAATTCTTGTAACTGTCCGGGAGTCTGTTGGGCGTAAGGCGGCGTTGGCGCCCCCTGCGGCGGGGCTTGCGGGGGCGCTGGCGCATCTTGGAGTGCCTGTAGGTCCTGAGGCCAGATTGCGAACAACAGAACGAACGAAACCTGAGCCACCAAGACCTGCTTCCCCCATCGGGGCATTGAGGCCCTTCCGCCACATCCACCGATTTTCATCTTCTTGAACCTCCTCCATCCATAACACGCTAGAGGCCGCTAACCCACAGAGCCACCTTGGTCAAAACGCAAAACCCTCCCGTGACAAACTACGGTGACACACTCATTCATCGCCGCCGGCGTACTTCTTCTCCTCTTCGAGAAAGGCACTGGTGGCCAAGCCCATTCAACTAGATGACTGATCGCCCAGTTTCGTTTACTGGCTATTGCGAGCAACCCGCAACTCAGAAGGCGATGGCTGCGGAAACACAGTAGGCACAGCCCCACACTCCGGGTAAGATTACCCGCATGGAGAATTTTCGGCTTAAGGTGTTTCGCGCTGTGGCCAAACACTTGAACTTCCGCAGGGCGGCGGAGGAACTCTGCCTGACGCAGCCTGCCGTCACTTTGCAGATCAAAGCTCTGGAGCAGGACCTTGCTGTACAGCTCTTCGATCGCAGTGGCGCTCACATCACGCTTACCCCTGCCGGCGCGGTATTACTGAAATATGCCGGCAAGATGGAAAAGTTGGAAGCGGCGACGCAGGCGGCCCTGGCGCCATTTTCCGAAGGGCAGCGCGGCGAGTTGCGAATTGGCGCATCTCTGACCATTGCGCAATACATCCTTCCTCACCTTTTGGGAGCGTTCCAGCAGCAACACCCTCAGGTACGGCCGATCGTCACCACCTGCAATACGGAGCAGGTGCTGGAAGCGTTGGTGGCCCACCAGGTGTCAGTGGGATTCATCGAAGGCCCCGCCATGCGCCGGGATGTGCGGACCGAAGTTTTTCTGGAAGACGAAATTGTATTGATGGTGCCACCCGCCCACGAATGGAGCGAGCGGGGTTTTATTGATCCCGACGAACTCCTGCAGGAGCGGCTACTCATGCGGGAGCGCGGCTCGGGCACGCGCCGCGTCGTGGAAATGGCGCTGCAAAAGTGCGGCGTCAAGGTAAAGCATCTTCATTTGGGAATGGAATTCGACTCCACCGAAGGCATTACCACCGCAGTGGAAGCGGGACTGGGGATTGGATTTGCCTCGCTCTGGGCCATCGGCAAAGAGTTGCAGGTCGGATCACTGCGAGTGGTGCCGATTCGCGGATTGCAGATCAAACGGCCCCTCAGTGTGGCGTACCCCCTTGGCCAGGAACCCCAGGGGATCGCCTTGGCATTCTTCAATTACCTTCGCTCTCGCCACGACGTGATAAGACCGCCACAGGCAAAGACCTAATCCCTCGCCCTAACAACCAACTCATCGCGGGCGAAGCCTGCCTTGGAGTGCGGTAGCAGCAGCTACCGCCATTCTTTCAGACTCTCGCACCATTCCCGTATGAACCGCTGGTGTAAGGCGGTAGCTGCAGCTACTGCACTCCAAGGCGCTTCGCGCCGGCCTTCGGGATGACATGTACCATGCTCCTACCCGCAGCAGCGCTCCTGGCATTCGTCCCTGGGCGCGCCATCCCCGCGATAAGCCCGCCGCATGACCAATAAGAATTACTGCTTGGACGCGCGGGTGTGATTGCCGCCAAACTTGAGGGATGAACAGCAAGAACATCTTCTTCATCGGTCTGATCGTCGCTGCCAGTGGGCTGATTTCAACTCCCTGGGCGCTTCTGGCGGGGCTGATCTATGGATTGTCGTTCGCGCACCCCTATCACCTCGACGCAAAAAAGCTCTCCGCATTTTTGCTTCAGGCATCCATTGTTGGCCTGGGCTTTGGCATGAATCTGCACGAGGTGGTGCGGGCCGGCCGGACTGGATTTATGTATACCGCTCTCAGCATCAGCTTCGCGATGCTCCTGGGCCTGGGAATTGGCCGCTTGTTCAAGGTTCAACCCACCCCGTCGCTGCTGATCTGCGCGGGCACCGCCATCTGCGGCGGAAGCGCGATTGCCGCCGTGGGTCCCGTCCTGAACGCGGGAGAAGAGGAGATGGCCGTATCGCTCGGAACGGTATTTGTGCTGAATTCGATTGCGCTATTTCTTTTTCCGGCAGTGGGGTTCGCGCTTCACCTTACCCAGCGTGAATTCGGATTGTGGTCCGCACTCGCCATCCACGACACCAGTTCCGTGGTCGGCGCCACCGCACGATACGGTTCTGTAGCGTTAATGATCGGAACGACGATCAAGCTGGCTCGAGCGCTGTGGATTGTCCCGGTAGCCATTGCGGTGGCAATCTTTAAGCGAAGTAAGGCGCGGATCAAGTGGCCTTGGTTTATTTTGCTTTTTTGCCTTGCCGCGGTTGCCGGCACGTATTTGCCCTTGTTCGGCCCGCTGTATCCCCGACTGAGCACGCTGGGAAAGACGGGGTTGACGGTCACTCTCTATTTAATCGGCACAGGCATTTCAAAGTCGACATTGAAGCAGGTCGGCCCGCGCCCTCTGCTTCAGGGAATCCTGCTTTGGGCGATTGTGGCGATCGCTTCTCTCACGCTTATTCGTTACGGTTTGATCTCAATCTGATCGGTCCTCTGGCACGGCCGGATAAAATGCGGACGGACTGGCGTGTACATCAGGCCGGGAAGTTGGCCTGCATCCGGCGTGCCGAGTCCACTGCCTCAGAATAGTAACGCCCGGTGTAAGGCGCTACTGGCCTTGCTCAAGGGGATTCGATCGAGCATTTCAACGTCAGCCTTCTCCATCGGGTGAAACCGTAGAGCTTCAAGTTCGCGAATCTCCTTCTCAGCGCCGCCAGTCGTTTGTGTCTTTGCCGTTGTCAGGCAACAGGCAAGGGAAATCGCAATAATAGTTTCATCCTTCCCTCTTCGGTTGGTTTTTGACCACAGCTACCAAGCCTGCCGTCCATGGGTGTCGCGTAAGGACACGGTTTTGTCGCCATGGTGGAGTTCCGTGGCGATCAGGATGTCTCCCTGACAATATCCGTGATTTTACCCTCTGCCGTCCGCAGATCCACGGCTCCGCCGGATGGCGTCCAGCTCCCACTCATGTTTTGAGGGGTAGTTGTAGTTACCATATAGATGTAACTTGCATATATCATCACATAGGTGCTATGCTCGGGCAAGAGGAAAAAAGAAATGCCCTATCGCACCTGCCCGCGTCACGGAAACCAGCATCCCTGCACCTGCGCCATGGGAAATCTTTATCGATTTGTGGAGCCGGTTCTGCTGTTCCTACTCCAGAAGAAGGGCACGGCTCACGGCTACGAGCTGGCAACGGAAATGCCTGAGCATTCGTTCACGGACGCGGAAATTGAAGCCGCTGCGCTCTATCGAACTCTCCGGCAGCTCGAGCAGAACGATTGCGTAACCTCCGAGTGGGACGTGGAGGGCAGTGGCCCCGCCCGGAGGTTGTACAAGCTGACGCCGCGAGGGAAAGAGCATTTGCAGGAGTGGATCACTGTCCTTGCCCATATGTCCGAATCCATGTCGAGATTTGTACGGGAGGCTCATTCTCAAAGTGCGGCGGCTGATTTGAAAAGCGAAGCCACACCCTCCCCCGGACCCGTCGCAAGGATTACACCTGCCGAAAGGGCTCCTAGATGATTTCTGCCTCTAGCACCAGATCAGCGATTGACGGTGTCGAATTCCAGGCCACATGTTTCGCGTGCGGCTCCGACAATCCACATGGCCTCCGGCTCAAATTCCACGTAGGTCCGGAAGGGACAGCCGCCGCAAGTTTGGTTCTTGGCCCCGAATGGGAAGGCCCACGCGGGATCGTGCATGGGGGAATCGTTTCGACCTTACTCGATGAGGCCATGGCCAAGGCCGTTGCCGCGACTGGATGCAAAACGATGACCGCTGAGCTGCGAGTGCGTTTTCGCCAATATGCCGAAACGGGGGAGCGGCTCCAGGTCCGAGGCTGGGTTGTCAGGCGTACGACGCGGCTCATGGAGACCGAAGCCCTGCTCATTGCCGAAGACGGCAGCGAGCGCGCTCATGCTTGGGCGAAATTCTTAGTCGTCGTCAAGCCGCAACGGTGACGGACTGGGGTGTGAGTGAAGTCGCGGCAGATGGATTTGCACGTATTTATGAGGAGACAAATTAAATGAAGATTGCCTTACCTACTAACGACGGCGTTACGATTTCTGAGCACTTCGGCCGGAGCGCGAGTTTTCTGATTTTTGAGATTGAAAATGGCCAGATCAAAAGTCGGGAGTTAAAGAACAACGGGATGGAACATTCGCATGCTCAGGGGGCCTGTGATCATCATTCCGCTGAAAGCAAGCCGCATAGCCATGCGGGAATTCTTGCCACTCTCGACGGCTGCGAAGTGGTGATTTGTGCGGGAATGGGTCAGCGAGCAGCGGAAGCCTTGCGGGCCTGCGGCACGCAAATCTTGGTGGCTCCTCCGACTTCGGCAGAAGACACCGTCGTAGCTTATCTCGCGGGGAAGCTAACTCCGCAAACAGAGCGGTTTTGCCAGTGCCAGCATTAGGGCTGGGCCGGGCAGAGGAAATGGTGTCTGGTAGTCCGGACCCCGGCGGAACCACGTAGCGCAGTGCCCGCTCTCCGGCCCTGCGGGTTTTCCAGGAGCATGTGCGGCCTCGGCGTTACCCCTGCGGGCGCTCCAGCGCGGCATGTGTAGCGGCGCGGGGAGGGGACAGAGCCTACCCCCAAGTTCCCCCAAGTTCCGTAGAGCGAAGCGAGCGAAAGATGATTTTGTGCAGGCATAAATAAGGAGCCTGATCAATGAGGATAGCGGCGCCTACAAATGAAAAGGGCCAAATCAGCAGCCATGTGTTAAAGAAGCTCACGCTGGAACTAATGGTTTTGATATTCTTCGCTTTCCTCAACTCAGCTTATTCGCAATTGCCTCTCTCCACGGGCGCTCCCTACGAAGGGCAGAAGGCGCCCGGCTTCAACCTGCCCGATCAGAATGGAGGGCAGGTTACTTTAGCCGACCTGTTGAAGCCGGCTGCCGGAGGTAAGAAGTGCGGCGGGCTGGTGCTTATTTTCTATCGTGGTTACTGGTGACCCTACTGCGTCTCCGAGTTGCGGAGCTTCCAAAGCCAATTGAGCGAGTTCATCAAGCGCGGTATTCGCGTCGTGGCGGTGAGCGTTGACTCCGTCCAGGTCAGTCGCACGCTGGCTGAGAAAGCGGGTTTAACCTTCCCGCTGCTTTCAGATCCCGAAGAGAAAGTCATCCGCTCCTACGATCTCCTGCACATCCGGGGCGGCCCCAAAGGGGTGGACATTGCGCGGCCCGCCGAATTCCTGATCGACCCCACCGGCACCGTGCGCTGGGTAAACCTGACTGATAGTGCCACGGTGCGTGCCCGTGGCGACGAGCTCGTCCGGGCAGCGGACAGACTGGGATTGGGTCCGCGCGCGTAATCATTCCACAAGGAAGCAGACTGCTCCCCAGTCAGAGCCGTCAGCCGCTGCCGGATGGGGCGCAGGCGCCGCGTGCAGACTTGCTCGCGCCGCCCGCGGTGGCAAATGCCGAGAACTTCTGTTCCACCCGCTTCCATCCGCATTTGGGGCACTCCGGCAGGCCCTGGTTGCGGGACATTACCAGTTTTTCGAAAACATGTCCGCAGTGGGAACATGCATATTCAAAGATGGGCATAGGACCTTCTCTCACACCTTAGCTTTAATCTCATTGTACATCACCGACAACACGGGGCACACGGCGCTGCGAATCACGAGGTCGGTGGTCGAACCCAGCAGGACCGCTCCGAAAAGTTTGCGCGGCTGGGCGCCGATCACCAATAGATCGGCGCTCGACCTTTCAGCCTCCGCGACGATTTGCTCAGCGACGGCGCCTTGCTTGACCACTTCTTTCACAGCGCATTGAGCGCGAACGCTGGCAGGAATCCAATCGTAGAGCCGCCGCAGCAAATCCTGCCCACCGTTGTCAGGTGGGGCTTCGACAATGTGAGCAACCGTCAACTGCGCCCCCACCTTCGCTGCCAGGGCTGCCGCGTGCGCCAGAGTCGTTTGCGAGGAAGAAGTGAAATTCACCGGGCAGAACACCCGGCGGATCGCGTCCAGCGGGGGCGTGGGTTTCATGCGCGGACCGACGGTGAGGATGGGAACCTCCGCGTGGTGCAACACACTCTCGGCAATCGACCCCAGACGGACACGCGCCAAGCCTCCCCGGCCATGCGTCCCCATGGCGATCAGGTCCGCGCCGATCTCGTTTTGGGTCTTGAGAATTGCGGAGACGGGTTCGCCTTCCACCACGACCACACGATGCGCCACGGACTCCGGCAGGTATTTGTGGGCGAATTCGCGGGCATGCTTCTCGGCTGCCCGCAGACTCCGCCGGAGCTGCCCTTGCAATGCCCGCGTCTGAGCCACGGTGAAATAAACGGGGGCTTCCAGACGCTGCGCGTGCAGCACAACCACCTCTGACCCGAAGGACCTGGCAATCACGCCGGCCACCCGCAACGCCTCGGCCGACGGGTCGCTGAAGTCCACGGGGCTCAGAATAAGTTTCGGCGCATAGTTGTTCATCGGAGTCCTCAGTAAAAAGAGTAACGAGTGAAGAGTGACGAGTGACGGGCAAGCGAAAGAGCAGTGACGAGTAACCAGCAAGCGGCAGAGCGGCGATGAGTAATCAGAGTAGGTAACGAGCATGCGCTCTTGCTTGTCACTCGTCACTCATCACTCGTCACTGTTCTACTACGGCTTCACTCCAAGCTTCCGCAGGAAGGTCATCATCGGGCACCAGTTCGTAAAGGCCGACTGGAGCAAATTAAGACCCACGAAGGCGGTGAAGAGATACCATTTCGGACTCACCCAGTAACCTAGAGCCAGGGAAGCCAGAACAAACGATCCTGCAACCATCCGTAACCAGCGATTCACGTCCATGATGTTTCCTCCTCATCGAAACTGGAAGCTCGAAACTAGAAAATCGAAACTCGATTGCGGGTGTAGCGCGGGCATCTTGCCCGCTGTCGCGGGAGCGTCCCGCTCCCGCCTGGAGTTTCTACATTTGTAGGGCGCACTATCTCCGAATTCCTCTGCCCTCTCCCCCTTGGGGGAGAGGGTGGATCGCATCCGGCGCCTTCATCAGCCGGTGCGAGAGGGGCCCACGTTCTGCTTGTCGTGGGGGTGAGGGGGTCCTATCCGGGCGTCTTATCCCAACGCCTCCGGTAGCGACCACACGGCGTCCAAGATTTTTTGCACAAACAATTCCGGCGCCTCCTGGGCGATGCCGTTCGAGAACCGCAGCACGACGTACCCCATCTTTTTCAGATGGGCGTCGCGGCGTGAGTCCCTTCGAGCTTGACTCGCTTGGCCATGCACGCTGCCGTCCAGTTCCACAATCAAGCGTCGCTGAGCGCAGTAGAAGTCGACAATGTATGGACCCAACGGGTGCTGACGACGGAATTTGAAGCCCTTGAACTAAATGCTCCGCAGCAAGCACCACGCCGCTTGTTCGGTGTCCGATGGCGTGTGGCGAAGTTCGAGCGCTTTCTGGATTTGCGCACTGGTCCGAGCAAGAGAACGCGTGGTGCGATAAGGACGCACGTCATTCGTCGTTTCCGCCGTGCCCACGGTTGTCGACCCCCTCACCCCCACGACAAGCAGAACGTGGGGCCCCCTTCTCGCCCCGGCTGATGACAACGCCGGTGGCTCGCCACCCTCTCCCCCAAGGGGGCGAGGGAAAGGAATTCACGACAACGGGCCATGATCACCGGAACTACCCCCGGCCCCGACGCTTTCGTCCCCTTGCTTCGAAAATGTAGAAACTCAAGGCGGGAGCGTCCCGCTCCCGCAGGGCGCGGGCAGGATGCCCACGCCCCAGCGGGCGGGACGCCCGCGCTACGAGAACAATTTCCCGCGATATCGAGTTTCCACATTCCAGTTTCGAGGTTCCCGTTTCATTCCTGTCCCGCAGCCACGCCTTGGTTCTTTTCTTCGTTCCGCGCGTTCAGGTAATACAGCACCGGCACCGCCATTCGCGAAAGGAATGTCGATGCCACTTCGCCCGCCATCAGCGAAATCGCCAGGCCCTGGAAGATGGGGTCGAAGAGAATGACGAATGCTCCAGCCACCACCGCCGCCGCCGTCAGCAGCATGGGCCGGAAGCGGATGGCGCCGGCATCAACCACGGCTTCCGCCAGCGGCATCCCCTGCTTGCGCCGTAGCTCGATGAAGTCCACCAGAATGATGGAATTGCGCACGATAATTCCCGCCCCGGCAATGAAGCCGATGATGGTTGTCGCCGTTAAAAACGCGCCCATCATGGCGTGCGCCGGAATGATCCCAATGAGTGTGAGCGGGATCGGCGCCATGATCACCAGCGGTATGCGGAACGATTGGAACCACGCGACCACGATGACGTAAATCAACACCAGGACGACGGCGAATGCGAAGCCCAAATCGCGAAAGACTTCGTAGGTAATTTGCCACTCACCATCCCACTTCATGCTGACCTTGTCGGTGAGGAATGGCAGGTGCGTGGCGTAGCGCTCAATCGAATAGCCGCCCGGGCCGTGAATCTTCTCCAGCGATTTCGAAAGGCTGATGATCGCATACGCGGGACTCTCCTCGCGTCCCGCCACATCGCCCGAGACGTACACGACGCGCTTCAGGTTCTTGTGATAAATCGAGGTCTCGATCGCCCCGGTCTCAACCCGGGTCAATTCGCTGATCGGCACGAGGGTTCCTGATGCCGACGCCACACGAATTGCGCCAAGCCGGTCCACGCTGCTGCGGTCGGCCCGCGGAACTTCCAGCACGATATCGACGTCTTCCTTCTCGTTCGGCTGATGCGCCAGGCCCACCACCGCGCCGCTCAAGGCCAAGCGCAGGGTTTGCGCGACCTGATCAGCGGACACCCCCGCCAGCGCCGCCTTTTCTTTATCCACCACCAGGCGATATTGCGGTTCCGGGGCCTCGACGGTCCAATCGACGTCCACCACGCCCGGAGTCTTCTTGAATTCGTCGCGAATCTGGCGGGCGATATCAATCTGCTGGCTGTAGTCAGGCCCGTAGACTTCCGCCACCAGGGTTTGATACACCGGCGGGCCGGGAGGAATTTCCGCCACTTTCAGCTTGGCGCCGTATTTCTCCCCGATGGGCACAATGGCGTCGCGCACGCGCTTGGAGATATCGTGGCTTTGCGCGGAGCGATCGTCTTTGGGAAGCAGATTCACCTGAATGTCGGCCTCGTTCGCGCCCTGCCGCAGGAAGTAGTGTCGCACCAAGCCGTTGAAGTTATAAGGACTGGCCGTGCCCGCGTACACCTGGTAATTCACCACCTCAGGTTCCTGGGCCACGCGGCGCGCCACCTCGCGCGCCACTCGCGTGGTCTGCTCCAGCGTCGTCCCTTCCGGCATGTCGATAATCACCTGGAACTCACTCTTGTTGTCGAAGGGAAGCATTTTTACGCGAACGATCTTAAGCAGCGGGAGAGTGAAAACGAGGAGAAGCAGGAGCACCACGCCCACCAGGAACAGGGTGCGCCTGCGCGCGTCAAGGAGCAGGGGCATCATCAGCCGCCGGTAAACGCGGGTGGTCCAGCCTTCCTGCCCCCCTTCGCTCTCGCCGTGACCGGCTTTGGCGTTGGCGAGCATCCGCAGCGCCGCCCAGGGAGAAATCACGAAGGCAATGAAGAGCGAGAACACCATGGCAAGTGACGCGCCAATGGGAATGGGCCGCATGTAAGGGCCCATCAGTCCGCCGACGAACGCCATGGGCAGGATGGCGGCAATGACGGTCCACGTGGCGAGGGTGGTGGGGTTGCCGACTTCGTCCACCGCTTCCACGGCGACGTCTGCCAAGGAACGGCCCTTATTTTCGGGGAGGTGAAAGTGCCGGGTGATGTTTTCCACCACCACAATGGCATCGTCCACCAGAATGCCGATGGAAAAGATCAGCGCGAACAGGGTGACGCGGTTGAGCGTGTAGCCATAGATGAAATAGATGAACAACGTTAACGCCAAGGTGACCGGTACGGCGGCGAGCACCACCATCGACGACCGCCAGCCGAGCGCCAGGGCGATGAGCAGCGTCACGGAAAGAGTTGCCAGCAGCAGGTGCTTCAACAATTCGTTGGATTTTTCCTGGGCCGTTGCGCCGTAATTTCGCGTTACCGTGACCTCCACTCCGGCTGGAATCAACGTCCCTTTCAGGCTTTCCACTTTTTGCATCACTCGTGCGGCAACGTCCACGGCGTTCTGGCCTTTACGCTTGGAAACGGTGAGCGTGACCGCGGGGGATTCTCCCATAGGGCTTAGCGTAGAGCCGTCCTTGAGGGCGGCACTTGCCGGGCTCAGGCCGGGCGAAGGCAGTGCCGGGCTCGAGCCCGTTGAACCCGATGCCGGGCTGAAGCCCGTTGAACCCGATGCCGGGCTGAAGCCCGGCGCTACGTTCGCCGGGGCGCCTGCGCCGTAGCCGAAAAGCACGTAGCTCGAGGGCTCCTCGGGACCGTCGCGAATTTCGGCTACGTCGCGCAGATAGACTGGATGGCCGGCCGAAACCCCCACCACCACGCGCCCGACGTCGTCCGCGTCACGCAGGAAATCGCCGGTTTCAACGTTGTACTCGTGATTGGCCGCGGCGAACTCCCCGACTTGCAACCGCTGGTTGGACCGGTCGATGGTGCCCATGAGCGCGGCGGGCGCCACCCCGTAGCCGGCCATTTTGGTGGGGTCCAGTATCACGCGAATCTGCCGGCGCTCGCCGCCGATCAACTGCGTCTCGGAAACATCATCAATGCTCTTGATCTCGCGGTCGACCTCACTGGCCACCCGGCGCAGCGTGTAGCTGTCGTAACGATTGCTCCAGAATGTCAGCGCCAGGATGGGAACGTCATCAATCGAGCGCGGCTTGACGATCGGCTTCGAGGCGCCAGGGGGAATCAGATCGAAGTGCGAGTAGAGTTTGTTGTAGAGCTTGAGGATGGAGTCTTCCTCTTTTTCACCGACCTTGAAGCGCACGATGGCCATGCTCATTCCCGGCTTCGTCGTGGAGTACACGTACTCGACGCCGGGAATTTCCCAAATGAGCTTCTCCATCGGGGTGGTGACGCGCTGCTCCACTTCCTGCGCCGTCGAACCGGGCATTTCGACGAAAACGTCCATCATGGGCACGACGATTTGCGGCTCTTCCTCGCGGGGCGTCTTGAGTACGGCAAACGCGCCCAGCAGGATTGAAAACACCATAATCAGCGGCGTGAGCTTGGAGTTGATGAAGTAGTGGGCAATGCGTCCGGCAAAGCCGAGCTGGCGCGTGCTCATAGGCCCTCCACGCGCGCGCCGTCACGCAGGCGGTCGATTTGGGAGACGGCGATCTTCTCGCCCGCGGCGAGGCCGGAGAGAATCTCAACGCGATCCCCGAGGGTCTTTCCCGTTTTCACCAGCCGGTATTCCACAATGCCATCCGCGGCCACGACGAAAACTCCCTGCAACTCACCGTGCTCTACTACCGCTGAGCCGGGCACCGCCAGCCCTCTGGCTTCGCCGATAGGGAAACTTGCCTGGCCATACTCACCGGAGCGGCAACGGCAATCGGAAGGCAGATCGATCTTCACCAGGAACGTGTGGCTAGTTACGTCAGCCGCGGGGACGACCTCAGCGACCCGCCCTTCGAATTCGCCTTGCCCGGTCGAGACGGATAGCCTCGCGCCCGCTTGGGCATGACCGAGATATTCTTCCGGCAGACTCGCTTCCAGCCGATAGCGCGCTGTGTCTTCCACGGTCAGGACGGGCGTGCCGGGCATGACGACGGTTCCCACATCGACGGATTTTGCCGTCACAATGCCGTCGACGGGGGAAACAATACGCGAGAAGCTGAGGTAGGTGCGCGCGGAATCCTGCTGCGAGCGCGCCTGCTGCTGGCGAGCCACCACCTGCTGCTTTTTGGCCTCCATGGCACGTTCGTTTGCGAGCGCCGCCTGATAGCGCGCCTCGGCGCCGTCGAACTCCTGACGGCTCAATGAGTTCTTGGCCAACAACGCCTTGTAGCGGTTAAACGTTGCCTCGGCAAACAGACGGTCGGCGGTGGCGGCCTTGAGCGCCTGGTCCACTTCAGCCCCCCCCTGCACAGCTTCACTCACGCCCGCTTCGGCCCCCTGCACCTGCGCCTGGGCGCTGCGATCATCCAGCACGGCGAGCAACTGGCCGCGCTTCACCCGGTCGCCGGGCTGCACGCGGACCTCCGTGACGGTGCCGCCCACCTGCGCCGCCAGAATGGCCGTCGAGGCGGAGCGGATGGCGCCCACTGCCTCGTAAAGCTGGGGAGCGGATTCCAGACGCACGGTTTCCGTTTGCACCCCGGTGATCAGCGGACCGGGCTGCGCTGGCCGCTTTTCCGCGGAGCCGCAAGCGGTAAATATGTCCGCCACAGCGGCGATGAGGAGAAGTGAAGTGATTCTCTTTCTATACATGGGCATTTTGTCCTTTGGGACTGCCAGGATATCTTCAGGCAATTCCACGGTGTGCTGGGCATTAGCGGGCTATCCACAATGCACTCCTAGCTAACCTCGTTCGCCCGGCACGATTCCGCTAACGCGTGACCGCCGGCGAGTCAGGCGCAAGCTCGCCGGTCGCCAATTCCAACGCTGCATAGCTGAGGCGATAATCGAACAACGCGTTCAAGTAATTTTTCCGGGCGTTGGTGTGCGCGGTTTCAACTTGTAACAGGTCGGTGATGGTTGCCAATCCCGCTTCGTAGCGATTCTGAATAATGCGCAAACTCTCTTCGGCCTCCGACTGTGCTTGGCGCGAAACCTCCACGCGCTGCTGCGCGGTGGTCAGGTTGAGATAAGCCTCGCGCACCTGAAGCTTGACGGCAGCCGCCATTTGCTCCGCCTGGGCCTTCGCCTGGTTTTGGCGATAGTGGGCGGCCGCCAGGCGAGCTCGGTTCGTCCCGCCATCGAAAACGTTGAAGTTCACGCTGACGCCGGCCGTCCAGTTGTTGCCACCCCGGGTGAGAAACGTCTCGTTGTCCTCTTCCCACGAGCCGAAGACATTCACCTTGGGCAGAAATTCCGCGTGGGCCATCTGTGATCCGTTGGCGGCGCGCTCGACTCCTAGCCCGGCTTCGAGGAGGTCGGGACGGCTCTTCAACGCGCGTTCTTGACGATCCGTCAGTGCGCCTGTCTCGAAGTTGGATTCCTTGAGCCCCGACTCAATGGTGGTGGCCGCGTCCTCGGATAATCCCATGGCCACATTGAGCGCGGCATGCGCGAGTTCGACGGCATTATTGGCTTGCAGCAAGTCCTCCTGGGCCTGGGCCAATTGCACCTGCGCGCTCAGGAAGTCGGAAGGCACGGCCTGTCCCTCATCTTGTCGAGCCTCGGCGCGATGGAGATCCGACTGCGCCGACTTTGCCCCTGCTTCTGCCACGAGTGCGTTCTCGCGTGCCAGGAGTTCATCGGTGTAAGCCTTCACGACATTGAAAATAACCTCCTGCCGCGTGCGCTGGCTATTTTCACCGGTCCCCTGTGCGCTCAGTTTTGCGTCCTTGATTCGGCGGCCGGTCTGGCCGGCGTCGTACAAGGGCAGTGCCGCGGTAAACTGCGTGCGGAAAATATCGAGCGGGGGAGGGGTATTGAGAAAGCCCAGGCCGAAATCGCCCGCGGTGAATTGCCGCTCGGTCAGTAATCCGCCAAAAACGTAGACGGGATTGTTGCCGCGAGTGAATCCCTCAGAAAAGTCCACCCGTGGATAACGCGCCGCCCGAGCCTCGGCAATGCCTTCATGTACGGCTTGAGCGTAGGCAACCGCGGCTTCTACCGTGGGGTTCTTTTCAAGCGCTTTCCGCACGGCATCCGCGAGAGTCACGTTCTGCGGCGCGGCCTCCGGCCCTTGACCGGCGACAGCCGGCGCGAGGCAAGAGATTGCTAGAAGTATTTCAACGAAGGCAATACGAATCATCGGGCCGCCTCAAGGTTCAGTTCGAAAATGACTTTCGACAGGGATTCCAAGGTGCGCATAAATCTAATGGTTGCAGGACAATGCGTCCGGCCGGGCCGATACTGTCAATTTCTTGAGTGCCTGAGCCTGCACGTAACGCCTCATCTCTATACACCTCATAAATGCAATTTGCCGGGAGAGGTAACAGAATAAAATGCCGGAAGCGGGCAGGAACCCCGCCGGGGTCGAGATGTGGAAACACTACAATCCCCCATAATCGCAATCGACATTGGGAAGTGGGATAATATACGTGATTGGTACTCTGAGGTAGTTTCGTAACGGGAAGGCCCCGCGTGAATTCGCAAATTGAACAGGCACTTGAAATCCTGAAGTCCGGGAATCGCCAGGATGCCGAGCGTGCGCTCGAAACTCTGCAAGGGGTTGTTTATGGATTTGGAATGAAGGTATGTGGAAGCCACGAGGATGCTCAAGATACTGCCCAGGAAACACTGATCCGCCTGGCGCGACAGCTCAAAGAGTTTCCTGATGCACGGGCATTGTCAGTATGGCTCTATAAGGTGGCCAAAACCCAGTGCTTAATGAGCCGCCGGAAAAGCAAGTTCGCGCCTGCACAAATGCTTTCCTTGGATGCCTTGATGCCTAAGGATTCAGTCCTATCACCTGCGGGGACAAAATTATGGCAGATAACGCCGGAAGAGATTGTCCTAAACCAGGAATTGCGCGGAAGGCTGGAAGACGCCGTCTTAGCTCTACCGAAGCATTACCGCCTGGTTTTGGTCCTTCGCGATATGGAACAACTTGATACCCGGGAAGTGGCAGAGGTCATGGGTATATCGGAAGAGACGATTAAGATGCGACTTCACCGGGCGCGCGTTTTTGTTCGCAATGCCCTGACTGGTTATGGCCGGAAGCTTAGTGAAAGGAGGAGCAAAAGCCATGCCTGACCGGCGTTGCAAACACATTTTCGCCATGCTCTCAGACTACCTGAACGCTGAGCTTCCGGAGAAGAATTGTCGTGAGCTGGAGCGCCACCTGAAGGGCTGCGAACCCTGCATCGCCTACCTGGAAAGCCTGAAAAACTCGGTGCAAGCGTGCCGCCGATATCAAGTGCGCGGCAAGATTCGTCCTCCCTCAAAGAAAGTTCGGGAAGCTTTGTTCTTGGCTCTTCGGTGAGATTTCCTTGCACCTGTGTAATCGCGCGTCGCTCGATGGTGGCTTCTTCCTGGGGAGCGAGTTCGACGCAGGTTTGAGCTTCGGCGAATTGGCCGCTTTGCAGCTAAACGACTCACGGCGCGAGAAGAATATGCAGCTTCCGCTGGCGGATCAGTGGCGGCCTAATCCCCACGCACCGACCGGCAACTTCCGCTCCTCGCAGTCGCTCACTCTTTTCGGCTAGATACAGTCGAAACCTCGCCTCGTCGGGTTTTCTAGTTGTGACTAGAGCTCCGGGGAGATGCAAAGGTAGAATAGGTTTGTGGACGCAGCGGTCCGACTCGCTAACTTGGCTCCCGGTGGAGTTAACCAATATTCCACCGCCGAGGCCAAAATCGCCCTCTTCCGATCCCTGTTCCGCGGGCGCGAAGATGTTTACCCCCGCCGCTTCGAAAGCCGCAAGACGGGCAGGGCAGGTTATTCGCCGGTGTGTGGTAATGAATGGGTTCAGGGAATCTGCGAAAAGCCCAAAATCAAATGTTCTGAATGTCCCCACCAACGTTTTCTTCCCGTAACTGATGATGCGATACGGTGGCATCTGAAGGGTCAGGACGACCATGGGCGCAATTTCGTAATGGGCGTCTATCCAATGCTGGTTGATGAAACCTGTTTCCTCCTGGCGGCCGATTTCGACAAAGCGGCGTGGCAAGACGATGCCGCTGCGTTCTTGGAAACTTGCCGCCTAATGAGCTTGCCCGTTGCTTTGGAGCGATCGCGGTCGGGCAAAGGTGGCCATGTATGGTTTTTCTTTGATGAAGCCATTCCTACAACCTTGGCGCGCAAGTTGGGCGCGTACATTCTGACGGAGACAATGGAACGCCGCCCAGACATTGGGCTGGATTCGTATGACCGTTTCTTCCCCAATCAAGACACTCTTCCGCAAGGTGGCTTCGGAAACCTAATTGCCTTGCCATTACAGAAGCGGCGGCGGGAATTTGGGAATAGCGTTTTCTTGGATGCGCGATTGACGCCGTTGCCTGACCAGTGGGAATTCCTGTCCTCGATCCGCAGAATCAAGCGCAGTGAGGTTGAAGATCGTGTCCGTATCGCTGAAGCGAAGGGACAGGTTATTGCCATCCGGTTAGCGCCTCAGGACGAAGAAGACGAAACAACGCCCTGGATGGCTCCGCCTTCGCGGCGCGGGAAAGAAGCTCAAATTGCGGGCCCGCTTCCGAAAACCCTGGATCTCACGTTGGGTAATCAGATCTATATCGCGAAGGAGGCGATGCCTCCGGCCCTCCGCAACCGCTTGATCCGGCTGGCGGCATTCCAGAATCCCGAATTCTACAAAGCGCAGGCCATGAGACTTTCGACCTACGACAAGCCTCGCATTATTGCCTGTGCCGAGGATTATCCACAACACGTTGGGTTGCCGCGCGGTTGCCTGGATGACCTCCTTCAAACCCTGTCGGCCCTGAATATCAAGCCCGTGATGCATGACCAACGCAACCCCGGCGAGCCGCTGAACGTGACATTTCAGGGTGAACTGCGTCCCGAGCAATCCGGCGCTGCCCAGGCCATGCTTGCCCAAGACATGGGAGTACTGGCCGCCACGACTGCGTTCGGGAAGACCGTGGTGGCCGCGTGGCTGATCGCCCAACGCGGCGTCAATGCGCTCGTCTTGGTGCATCGACGCCAATTGCAACAGCAATGGGTCGATCGACTTTCCTCTTTCTTGGGATTGCCGGTCCGCGCCATTGGCCAGATTGGCGGTGGCCGCAAAAAGCCCACTGGGCTGTTGGATGTGGCAGTGATCCAAAGTTTGGTCCGAAACGGCGTCGTCGAGGATCTGGTTGCCAATTATGGGCACATCATTGTAGACGAGTGCCATCATCTCTCTGCCCAAAGCTTTGAGCTGGTTGCACGTCAGGCCAAGGCCAAGTCCGTCACCGGTCTTACCGCGACGGTTGCGCGGAAGGATGGCCACCATCCGATCATCTTTATGCAGTGTGGCCCAGTGCGTTATCGGGGGAACGCAAAAAAACAGGCAGCAGCTCACCCTTTTGATCATACCGTCATGGTTCGTCCGACTGACTTTCGCCCAGTGCGGCCGGCCAACCCCAATGTGCGGCAACAATTCCAAGAACTCTACGCGGAACTGATTACCGATGAAGAGCGCAATCGGCTCGTCCACCAGGACGTGATTCAAGCTCTTCGCGATGGACGTTCCCCGCTCGTCCTTACCGAGCGAAACGAACACTTGGATTCTTTGGCCAAGCAGTTGGGTCCCGAGGTGCGACATCTCGTGGTGCTTCGAGGTGGGATGCGCAAGAAGGAACTTGACGCACTTCCGGGCCGTTTGGCTGCGATTCCTGCGGGAGAGGCTCGTCTAATCTTGGCCACCGGCCGTTATGTGGGCGAAGGTTTCGATGATGCCCGGCTCGATACCCTATTTCTGACGCTGCCCATTTCGTGGCACGGGACCATCGCGCAATACGTGGGTAGGCTGCATCGCCTGTGCGACGGCAAGCGCGAAGTGCGCGTCTACGACTATGCCGATCTCAATGTCCCGATGCTGGCACGGATGTTTGATCGGCGCTGTCGCGGTTACGAAGCGATTGGTTACAAGATGCAGCTTCCAGGCAGCGCCGTGCCCGGCTGGCCTGCGGAGGTGCCGCTTCCCATCGATCCCCAATGGAAGAGCCAATACGCGGCCAGCGTGCGTCGCTTGGTGCGCGATGGCGTAGATTCTTCCTTGGCGAATCTGTTTGTTAACGTTGCCGTACTGGCGTCTCCAAATGTCGAGGGCGCAAATCGAGCGCGAAGCGCCAGCGAGGCATTTCTGTATCGCCGACTGGAAACTTTGGCAGCCACAGCCGGGAAGTTTCGTTTGAATGTAGAGTTGCCGATTCCGTTCGATGGCTGGGGCCGCATGGAAGTCGATCTGCTTTGCGCGCCCTCGCGACTTGCCATTGAACTCGACGGCGGCCAGCATCTGGGCGACGCTGACGCCTACCGGCGAGACCGTCGCAAGGACGCATTGCTTCAGGAAAACGGTTATCTGGTTCTCCGATTCCTTGCCGAGGACGTCGGCAAGTGCCTCGATCAAGTTCTCGATGGCATTCTGCGAGCGTTATCTCATCAAGGTACCCGCGATAGCGAAGAGGGAGGCGCTTGATCGGGTTGTTGAGATGATCCTGCCATAATTGCAAGAGGCGTGCGGAAACGGTATAGCAGTCGGCGACTCCGAACGAGTGTCGGCGTACCCATAGTTTACGGTCGAATCCTGAGTGAGGAACTCGAGCCATTTGGAGTTTTGCTGAACGGAGTCCTGGTGGCTAAGTTATTGAAAAACATGGTAGGCCCGTGGGGACTCGAACCCCAGACCTCTACCGTGTCAACGCTGCGATCTTAGGTTTTACAACAACTTACAAGACCGCGGGGACTGCCAAAGTACGCGGAAGTCGTATAAGACATCGAATTTTGTGGGTTGAGTTGTGGGTTGGAATCTTCGCCATAAGGTCAGTGCATCCTGCGGATACCGGGAATGTCACTGAACCTTTGCGTCGGTTTTCGATTGTACTTGGACCCAACGGGTGATGCGAATGTAGAATAGGTTTGTGGACACACCTGTCCGACTTGCTGACTTGGCGCACGGTGGCGTGAATCAACGTTCCCCCGCCGAGGCCAAAATCGCCCTCTTCCGTTCGCTGTTTCGTGGGCGCGGAGACGTTTACCCGCGCCGTTTCGAAAGCCGGAAGACGGGCAGGGCCGGTTATTCGCCAGTGTGCGGTAATGAATGGGTCCAGGGAATCTGCGAAAAACCCAGAATCAAATGTTCCGAATGCCCCCACCAGCGTTTTCTTCCCGTAACTGACGATGCGATTCAGTGGCATCTGAAGGGTGACGATCATGGCCGTGATTTCGTCATGGGCGTTTATCCAATGCTCCTGGATGAAACCTGTTTCTTTCTGGCCGCCGATTTCGACAAAGCGGCGTGGCAAGACGATGCCGCTGCGTTCTTGGAAACTTGCCGACAGATGAACTTGCCGGCAGCCTTGGAGCGTTCGCGGTCGGGGAAAGGCGGGCACATTTGGTTCTTCTTCAACGAAGCCGTTCCTGCTGCCTTGGCGCGCAAGTTAGGGGCGCACATTCTGACGGAAACCATGGAACGCCGTCCCGACATCGGTCTGGATTCGTACGACCGTTTCTTTCCCAATCAAGATACTCTTCCGCAAGGCGGCTTCGGAAACTTAATCGCCTTGCCATTACAGAAGCGACCGCGGGAATCGGGGAATAGCGTTTTCCTGGATGAGCGATTTGCGCCGTTCCCCGACCAATGGGAGTTCTTGTCCTCAATCCGCAGAATCAACCGCAGTGAAGTTGAAGAGAGGGTCCGTCTCGCTGAGGCCAAGGGACAGGTTATTGGCGTCCGGCTAGCACCCGAGAGCGATGAGGTCGATGGGACGCCGTGGATGGCTCCGCCATCGCGGCGCAAGAAGGACACTCTGATCGCCGGGCCGCTGCCTGAAACCTTGGAAGTCATCATGGGCAATCAGATTTATATCGCGAAAGAGGCGATGCCTCCGGCTCTCCGCAACCGCTTGATCCGGCTGGCGGCGTTCCAGAATCCCGAATTCTACAAAGCGCAGGCCATGAGACTTTCAACCTACGACAAGCCTCGCATTATTGCCTGTGCCGAGGATTATCCTAAGCATTTTGGATTGCCACGCGGCTGCTTGGATGACCTGCTTCAAACCCTGTCGGCCTTGAACATCAAGCCAGTGGTCCATGATCAGCGCAACTCTGGCCAGCCGCTGAAGGCGACGTTCCAGGGTGAACTGCGTCCCGAACAAACCGTCGCTGCCCAGGCGATGCTTGCCCAAGACATGGGAGTACTGGCCGCCACGACTGCGTTCGGGAAGACGGTGGTGGCCGCGTGGCTGATCGCTCAACGTGGCGTCAATACGCTCGTATTGGTGCATCGACGGCAATTGCAACAGCAATGGATCGAGCGACTTTCCACCTTCTTGGGAATGCCGGTCCGCGCTATTGGCCGGATTGGCGGGGGCCGCAAAAAGCCCACCGGCCTCTTGGACGTGGCGGTGATTCAGAGCTTGGTCCGAAATGCCGTCGTTGACGATCTGGTCGGCAATTATGGGCACCTCATTGTGGACGAATGCCATCATCTTTCTGCCCAAAGTTTTGAATTGGTCGCACGTCAGGTCAAGGCGAAGTTCGTCACGGGCTTGTCGGCGACCGTCACCCGGAAGGATGGACACCATCCGATCATCTTTATGCAGTGTGGCCCAGTGCGTTATCGGGGGAACGCAAAAAAACAGGCAGCAGCTCACCCTTTTGATCATACCGTCATGGTTCGTCCGACCGACTTTCGTCCGATCCGACCGGCAAATCCCAATGTACGGCAACTATTCCGAGAACTCTATGCGGAACTGATTGCCGACGAAGAGCGCAATCAGCTCGTCCAACAGGACGTGATTCAAGCTCTTCGCGAGGGACGTTCGCCGCTGGTGCTTACCGAGCGAAACGAACACTTGGATTCTTTGGCCAAGCAGTTGGGGCCTGAGGTGCTACACCTCGTGGTGCTCCGAGGCGGGATGCGCAAGAAGGAACTTGACGCACTTCCGGGCCGTTTGGCTGCGATTCCTGCGGGAGAGGCTCGTCTAATCTTGGCCACCGGCCGTTATGTGGGCGAAGGTTTCGATGATGCCCGGCTCGATACCCTATTTCTGACGCTGCCCATTTCGTGGCACGGGACCATCGCGCAATACGTGGGTAGGCTGCATCGCCTGTGCGACGGCAAGCGCGAAGTGCGCGTCTACGACTATGCCGATCTCAATGTCCCGATGCTGGCACGGATGTTTGATCGTCGCTGTCGCGGTTACGAAGCGATTGGTTACAAGATGCAGCTTCCAGGCAGCGCCGTGCCCGGCTGGCCTGCGGACGTGCCACTTCCCATCGATCCCGAGTGGAAGAGCCAATACGCCGCCAGCGTGCGTCGCTTAGTGCGCGATGGCGTAGATTCTCCCCTGGCAAACCTGTTTGTTAACGTTGCCGTAATGCCATCTCCGCATGCTGAGGGCACCAATCGAGCGCGAAGCGCCAGCGAGGCATTTCTATATCGCCGGCTCGAAACTTTGACAGCAACAACCGGGAAGTTTCGTTTGAATGTGGAGTTGCCGATTCCATTCGATGGCTGGGGCCGTATGGAAGTTGATCTGCTTTGCGCGACCTCGCGAATTGCCATTGAACTCGACGGCGGCCAGCATCTGGGCGACGCTGACGCCTACCGTCGAGATCGTCGTAAGGATGCATTGCTTCAGGAGAATGGTTATATGGTCCTCCGATTCCTTGCCGAGGACGTCGGCAAATATCTTGATCAAATTCTGGATGCGATCTTGCGGGCTTTATCTCATCAAGACGCCAAGATCTCCTAAGAGCTAGGCTCATGAACAATCCGGGAATTGGCATGCCGCTGTGAGGATGTCTCTATCTACCCAGAAAGCTCCCGGAATTAACCTCATTTGAACCCAGAAGTGCTGCGGAGATTCGGGCTTCAGAGTATAATGCAGAGCTGTGAACCTCGTCGAAGTTCTCCGCAAACCGGAAGGAAAAACCCTCGAATATAAGCGAGACCTCTCCTCGCCAGACGGCTTGTTGAAGACCCTGGTTGCGTTTGCAAATACGGCCGGGGGTATCCTGGCAATAGGTATCGAGGATAGGACCAGGCGGGTGACCGGCGTTCCCGATGTACTCGACGCCGAGGAGCGGCTGGCTAGCATAATCGCGGATTCGATTCGGCCACGCTTGGTTCCCGATATCGAGATAGTGCCTTGGCGGAAGACTCAGGTGCTGGTAGTGCAAGTTTACCCCAGTGCGGCGCGACCCCACTACCTTGAGCGTCTTGGGCCGGAAGCGGGCGTGTTCGTTCGGTTGGGATCCACAAATCGGCGTGCCGACATGACGCAAATTGATGAAATGCGCCGGTTTGGCCAATTCCAATCGTTTGACGAGCAGCCCATCCCGGGATTGAACTCGGAAGCGCTCGACTTCCGAGCTGCTTCCGAGCTGTTTGCACCTGTCCGGAAACTGGCGCCGACTGCATTTCGCACTCTGCGAGTCACTACCGAACACCACGGACGCGAGGTTCCGACCGTCGGCGGATTTCTCCTTTTCGCTAGGAATCGATTTGACCGCTTCCCTGATGCGTGGTTGCAGGCGGGTCGCTTTGCCGGGAAGGACCGAGTAAGGATCTTGGACTCCAGCGAAATCCGGAGCCACCTGCCACAAGCGGCCGATCAGGCAATCGCGTTCGTGCAGAAGCATCTGAGCCGAGAAGCAGTGATTACGGGGGCGCACCGTGTTGATCGCTGGACGGTTCCGATGGTTGCCCTTCGCGAGGCAATCATCAATGCCATCGTACACGCCAACTACGCAGAAAAAGGCGCTCCCATCCGCGTGGCCGTATTTGATGACCGCATCGAAGTGGAGAATCCCGGCATACTGCCTTTCGGTCTTACCGTTGAAGACATCCGCAAGGGCGTATCGAGGCTGCGAAACCGGGTGATCGGCCGCGTCTTCCATGAACTGGGCCTCATTGAACAATGGGGAAGTGGAATTCAGCGCATGACGGCCGCATGTGAGGACGCGGGGTTGCCCATTCCGGTCCTTGAGGAAATTGGGACCCATTTTCGCGTAATACTATCAGCAATGCAGACTGTGCCGATCCGCATTAATGAGGTGGATCAGCTAATCTTACACCTCCTCGAAGATGGACTTGGCCGCTCAACAGCGGAGATTGCAGAGACTATTTCTCTGTCTCCACGCGCTACACGGACGCGTTTGGCCCATTTGGTAAGTCGTGGGCTCTTAATCGACGTCGGTAGCGGACCACAGGATCCCCGGCGACAGTACTTTCGAGTCCAGAAATTAAGTTGACGTCCTAAATAAAGATCACTCGCTGTTAACCACAAGATACACTGCCCCCCTAACGAAACTCATAAGAAATTCGACTAACAACACCCTTTGCCCGAGTCTCACAGGGTTTCGATGGTTGCCCCTACTCCGCCAGCATCCAAAAAGCGATTGAGTTCTGGCGCCCGACATGATCCCTCTGACATCCTGCATTGGGAGGGCTCAAATATGCGTCAGTGTTACCAGCGTGGTTATCTCAGGCGTACACATCGTAAGTCAGGTCCGGATTGTTGGGAGTTTCTCTGGCGCGAGGACGACCTAGCCGGAAAGCCCGTCCGGCGAAACAAGGTGATCGGAACGGTCACCCAGTTTCCAACCGAAGACTCAGCCCGGGCAGAAGTGAATGGGTTGCGAATCCACATTAACCAGGATCGTAGTCGCCGACGAGAACAGAGGGTTCAGGTGGCGGATTTGGTGGATCACTATGTAAGGACCGAGCTTTCGGACAATGCTGATTGGTACTCTCCCGCGACGCGAGTTGTTTACTTGCAATTTCTCAAAAGATGGATTCGGCCGGCATGGGCTCAAGTCGATATTCGGGATGTTCGGACGGTGGCCGTTGAGCGTTGGCTCAGAGGGCTACGCCGTGCCGATACTGACCCAATGGCCAACGCTACCAAGGCGAAAATCCGCAACCTCATGAGTGTCTTGTTCAACCATGCGATCCGTTACGAATGGGTTGAACAGGGGAAGAACCCCATTACCCTTGTCCGCCAGAGCGCAAAGCGCATGCGAAATCCTGAAGTCCTGGCGCCCAACGAGATCCAGAGCCTTTTGCGGGAACTGAATTCGTGTTTCCGCGTGATGGTTATCCTGGACGCGACCACAGGGCTTCGTCGCAGCGGACTGTTTGCTCTGAAGTGGCGCGACGTTGATTTCTCTGGCTTGCGGCTTGACATCCTGCGTTCAATTTATCTGGGGCAGGTTGGCAATTGTAAGACGGAGGCGTCGCAGAAACCGGTTCCCCTGGACGGCCGTCTGGCCGCTGATCTGTGGCTTTGGAGAGAGACGAGTCCGTATAAGCAAGCTGACGACTGGGTTTTCGCAAGTCCTCATACGCAAGGGAAGTACCCGTTCTGGCCCGATACTGTGCTTCAAAAGGTCATCCGCCCCGCCGCCTTGCGGGCGGGAATAACCAAGAGAGTCGGATGGCACACGTTTCGACACACCTTTTCGACGCTGCTCATTGCCAATGGCGAAAATGTGAAGGTCGTTCAAGAACTGATGCGTCACGCCAGCAGTCGTTGCACACTTGAGATCTACTCGCAGGCGCGTATCGAAGCGAAGCGGCAAGCGCAGCAGCGCTTGGTCCAGATGATTCTCCCTGAGGAGGCTGACAAGCTGGCCCCCGTGATTCAGTGCGACTCACAGGTCGAGATGCGATGAATTCGATCCCCCGACGCGTGTGGTCGTGGTGGCCCAGGTGGGTTCGTGGATACAAGAACTTAGGCTCTTATTGGAGCAATGTGGAGCAACGCGAAAGGCAAGCGAGATTGCTAAATTGTTGAAACCAATGGTAGGCCCGTGGGGACTCGAACCCCAGACCTCTACCGTGTCAACAAGACCGCGGGGACTGCCAAAGTACGCGGAAGTCGTATAAGACATCGAATTTTGTGGGTTGGATTGTGGGTTGGAATCATCCCTAAAAGCCCGGTGTGTTTGCTTCGATATGTCAAGTTTTATTGCAGAAAAACTTGACGAATTTACCCCAGAGACTTATATTGAGAACATGACAACCCTTACCTCATCCCAAGCTAGCGCACGCCCCATTACCAGCTTGGTCCGCCAGCGTATCGCACGCAGGGGCGAACGACTATGGCGGCTCGAAGACTTCCGAGACCTTCCCTTTGCCGCCGTGGCGCAGGCCCTGTCGCGCTTAACCCGCCAAGGGACACTCGAACGTTTGAGCAAGGGGGTCTACTACCGCACCCGTGAGACTGCCTTTGGCAAGAGTCGGCCAAACCCCGCCGCAATCCAGAAGCTCGCCTCCCGCCGCAAAACCGTCTTTCCATCAGGCATTGCCGCAGCAAATCTCTTGGGATTCACCACGCAGAGCACAAGACACAGCGAGGTTGCCACCAGCGCCTTAAGCCTCCCCCGCAAACTCGTTGGCAGCGACACAGTCATCCACACACGCAGGCCGGAGGCATGGGCGAATCTTTCCGAGGCCGATGCGGCCCTACTCGATTTCCTGAGACGAGGGGGCAAGACGAGCGAGTTGCCACCAGAAGAAACCATCCGAAAAACCCTGAGGCTACTGTCCGAGAAATGCCGCTTTGATCGCCTCCTCAAGGTTGCTGACTCCGAGCCTCCGCGAGTGCGCGCGATGCTTGGCGCCTTGGGTGAGGAACTTGGAAAGACCTCAACTGACCTTCAGCGCTTACGGGCTTCCTTGAATCCGTTTTCCCGATTCGACTTTGGACTGCTCGCTGGGCTGCCGCACGCCCGGAGTTGGCAAGGGAAGGAGCGCCGCTCACATGAAGTTGTTTGAGCATCCTGATTTCGAGCAGGCGATACTGCGGGCGGCAGAGCATTTTCGCGAGCGACGATTGCGCCCAGCCATCATCGAGAAGGACTACTACGTCACGGAAGCCCTGCGGGTTATCGCCGCCAGCACTGGTGACAGGGTGATCTTCAAAGGCGGCACCAGCCTGGCGAAAGGCTGGAACCTGATCCAGCGGTTTTCGGAGGACATCGACATCTTCCTTGACCCACTCGCTTTTCAGCCAGGGTTGGGGAAAAGAGCCATCGATCGCGAACTCAAGAAACTCCGTGACAGCGTCGGTGCCCACCCTGCCCTGACGTTTGTTGCCAGGGAGAGTCAGACCATAGGTGGATTCGGGCGCAGCGACCGATTCTCCTACGCGCAGCGCTTCGGTGGGCCAGGCGAAGTCGCCCCCCGCGTGTTTCTTGAAGCGGGAACCGCCAGCGGTCGCGAACCCACCGCCACCGTCGAGTTGCGGTCCTACCTCAGTCAGTCCCTGCAGGACAATGGCCTGTCAGTGGGCGCAGAGGACGAGGGATCGTTTCCAATGCGCCTGCTCCACTTTCGACGAACCTTCGTCGAAAAGATGTTCGCCATCCACAGCAAGGTGGAGTTGCTCAAACGCGACGGACAGGCGCTGGGGACCTACGCGAGGCACTACTACGACCTGTTTCAAC